>CAWCRI010000019.1:0-194295 GCA_963797935.1 Vulcanimicrobiota bacterium | reverse complement strand
GCCACGATTCGGCGAGATCACCTCGTCGATGACGACGGCGCCGGCGGGTGGATCGGCGTCCTGCACGCCGTAGAACAGCTCGCGCTTCCAGAGCCCGGATACCATGACGCCGCCGCCCGGCCACATCACGTGCGGCGCGAGCAGCGCCTGCAGCTCCGGGATCGACACCGCGTGCGCGGCGACGATCTTGAGCGGTTCGTCGAGGTACGACGTGCGCGCGAGCGGCGCCGGCGACAGCGACCGCACCAGGCGCGCGACGTCCTCCGGCGGACGGCTCCAATCGATCGCGAGGTCGGCCTTGCGCAGCGGACGCGTCGCCGTCGCCGCGATCTCGTCGTCCGAAATCCCCAGCGCGCGCGCGACCTCGGCCTGTGGCCGCCGTTCGAGCGTGCCGTTCGCGTAGCGTTCCAGCGCGTCGACGGCGAGTTGCGCGCCGCGCGCCGCGAGCCGGTCGTGCAGCGTGCCGTACGTCTCGTCCGCGCCCAGCGGCGTCCGCTCTTGCAGCAGCACGTCGCCGGTATCCATCCCGGCATCCATCGCGATGATCGTCACGCCGGTCTCGGTGCGCCCGTCGCGGATCACGGACTGCAGCGGCGTCGCGCCGCGGTACAGCGGCAGCAGGCTGGGATGCACGTTGAACGCAATCGGCACGACGTCGAGCAGCGCCTGCGGCACGATCTTTCCGTAGGACGCGACGACGAACGCATCGGGGTCAAGCGCGCGCGCGTCGTCGACGAACTCCTTGAGCCGCGCCGGCGTGAGCACCCGCAAGCCGCGCGCTTCGGCCGCGCGCTTCACGGGTGTCGCGGTGAGCTTGTGGCCGCGCCCGGCCGGCCGGTCGGGCTGGGTGACGACGCCGACTACGTCGTGCGCCGCGGCGACCGCTTCGAGAACCGGGACGGCGAACTCGCTCGTCCCGAAGACGACGAGCTTCAGCGCGTGCCGGCGGCGACCGCTTCGGCCTCCGCGACTTCTTCGTCGGTCTCGGCGGGGCGGATATCCTTCGCCTTGTCGATGTACAGCACGCCGTTGAGATGGTCGATCTCGTGCTGAATGCAGCGCCCGAAAAGCCCGGTGCCGTCGAGCGTGATCTTCTTGCCGAAACGGTCGAGCCCGGTGCACACGACGTGCTCGAAGCGGGTGAGATCGCCCACCATCCCCGGCACCGACAGACAGCCTTCGACGGACTCGATCTCGCCCTCGGTCAGCGTGAACTTCGGGTTGATGACGACGAACGGCCCGTGCTTCTCATCGTCGGTGCCGAGGTCGATCGTGAAAATGCGCTTCGAGACGCCGATCTGCGGCGCGGCGAGCCCGATGCCCGGCGCGTGGTACATCGTCGCGAACATGTCGTCGAGGAGCTGCTGAAAGATGGGGTCGGCGATGTCGGCCGGATCGACCTTCTTCGCGACCTTGCGCAGCGTGGGATGCCCGTCGGTGATGATCTCGCGGATGTACGCCATGAGTGCTTTCAGTATAACCGGCGGGCGAAGCGCACGGTTCCGCCCGCCGGTCGACTACGAGAAAGGGGTTCCTTGGACGCCTATTTCGCCCAGGCGATGCACCAGCCGTTGGGGCTGATCTTGCCGTGGACGATCGTGCAGCCGTTGGGCTTGCGGAAGAACCGGCAGCCCGAGCACTTCTGATTCTTGGGCCCGGGCTTGTCCTGGTACTTGAACTGCTTCTTGTTGTCGGTCGCCGACTGAGCGGGCGACAACGTCGCGCCGACGCCCAGCGCGAGGAACGGGATGGCCGCCAAGCCCTTGAGGGCCCGGCCGCGGGAGACGGATGATTTCATGTTCATGAGACGACGCATTGCCTTCCGTAAGCGCCCCGTAATGGGACGAGGGTAGGATGATCCTACGATGCGCGTTGTTATCGGCGCCTTCCTCGCGATGCTCGCGACCGGTCCCGCCCTCCCGGGAACGGCCGCGGGCCTCGCCATGACGCTGGACGCGCACCCCGCGGCCCGCTGCGCCGTCGAAACAACCGCCACGATCGTCGCGTACGATACCACCGTGCAGCGCACCATCGCGTACCGCTTCGTGCACAGCGACGGCACGACGTCACCGACGGGCCGCCTCGCCTTCGCAGGCGATGGCGCAGGCGCCGTCGCCCAATCCGTCCGCGACACCTGGACGCCGCACGGCACCTCCCCGTGGGTCGCCTTGGAGATAGCCGGCACGCCCCCCGTCCGCTCGCCACACCGCGCCGTCACGCAACGCTGCCCCCGCCCGCTCCTCGCAACGACGCACTAACCCGACTTGGCGACGCGCACCCTCAAGCTGCCACGCGCGTTCACCCGCGACGACGGCCGCGAACGCATCGCGATCCCGATCCTGAACGGCATCTTCTCGACGCTCGGCTCGATCGCGATCGGCTTCGTGGTGATGTTCGTCGCGATGATCGTGCTGTTCGTCGCGGCAACCCTCATCACGGGCAACACCCCGTCGACGAACCCGGGCCACCCGGTGATGGCCGCCGCGGAAGTGCTCTTCTACGCGGCCGCCGGCGCCTTCGCATGGTGGCGCCTGCGCACGATGAACGCCCGCGCGTTCCGCAAGCTGCGCCTGGGCGACGTCCGCGCGATCCTAACGGGGATGGGCGTCATCCTGCTGGCCCGCGTCGCACAGGGACTGCTGCTGGCCCTCACCGACCATACGAAGCACGTGCAATCGGGCTTCGAAAACTTCGACGTGAAGTCAGGGCTGCCCGGAATGACGGCGATCAGCGCGGTCACCGCCGTCGTATCGATGGCGATCGTCGCGCCGATCGTCGAAGAGATCGTCTTCCGCGGCCTGCTGTTCGGCGCGCTCGCATCGCGCCTAGGCATCGTCGCGAGCGCACTGATCACGGCAGTCCTCTTTGGAGCAGTCCACGGCGACCCGCTGCTGTTCCCGTCGATCGCGGCGCTGGGTTTCGTCACCGCAATAGCCTACGCGGCCACGGGAAACCTGTGGGTAGCAATCATCCTACACGCATTGAACAACGCACTGGGCGCAATATTCTTGGTAGGAATGTCCCTGAGCAAGTAACATCCCGCCTGCGTTCGTGGCGGGCACGTGGTCTTGACGGGGCGTCACAGAAATTCGCGGAGCCAGGATGGCGAGAGCGAATTTTGTGCGAGTAGCGTTTTTCCAAGGATGGAAAAACGCGGGCGTCCCCGGCAAGACCACGTGCCCGCCACGGACGCCGCCCCGACCACCGCCTACAGAATGTAACTCGACAAATCAGAATTGCCGGCAATAGCCTCGAGCCGCTCCCGAACGTATGCGGCGTCGATCACTTTCTCGCCACCCTCCTCGGGCGCGCGGAAGGCGATCTCGTCGAGCACACGTTCGAGAACGGTGTGCAGCCGCCGAGCGCCGATGTTCTCGGTCTGCTCGTTCACCCGCATCGCGATCTTCGCAATCTCGGCGATCGCATCGACCGTGACGTCGAGCGCAACCCCGTCGGCCCCGAGCAGCGCCTTGTACTGGCCGATCAGCGCGTTCTCGGGCTGCGTGAGGATGATCTCGAAGTCCGCGGCGGTCAGCGAGTCGAGCTCGACGCGCACGGGAAACCGCCCTTGCAATTCCGGGATGAGGTCGGAAGGCTTGGAGACGTGAAACGCTCCCGCCGCGATGAAGAGGACGTGGTCCGTGGAGAGCGGCCCGTGTTTGGTCTGCACGGTGCTGCCCTCGACGATCGGCAGGATGTCGCGCTGCACGCCTTCGCGCGACACGTCGGGGCCGCGCTGGCCCTCGCGTCCGGCGACCTTGTCGATCTCGTCGATGAAGATGATGCCGTGATCGCCGGCGCGGCGCAGCGCCTCGCGCTTGACGGCGTCCATGTCGATGAGCTTGTCGGCTTCCTGCTGAGCGAAGATCCGGCGCGCGTCGGCGACGGTGACCTTCTTCTTCACGCGCTTCTTCGGCAGCAGCCCGCCGAGCATCTCGCTCATGTCGCCGCCGCCCATCCCGCCGGGCTCGCCGCCGCCCATGATCCCGATCGGCAGCTGCGCGGCTTCTTCGACTTCGATCTCGACGAGGCGCACGTCGTAGAACCCGCGCTCGACGTCGGCCTTGGCGGTCGCGCGAACGCGTGTCGCTTCGTCGTCGGGCAGCGTGCGCGGCGGCGTTTCGGTGGTCGTCTGCGCCTGCTGCGGCTGGTTGCCGAACGCGTTGCCGAAGATCGAGCCGAACGACGCCGCGAACGGATTGCTCTGCTGCGGCTGCGGTGCGGTCGTCTCCGGGTGGAGGATGTCGACGATGCGCTCCACGGCCGAGGCGTCGGCGGCGTCGCGCACGTCGGTGCGGCGCTCGTCGGACACCATGCGCACGGCGGCCTCGGCGAGATCGCGCACCATCGACTCGACGTCGCGCCCGACGTACCCGACCTCGGTGTACTTCGTCGCCTCGACCTTGATGAACGGTGCGCCGGCCAACGTCGCGAGGCGGCGCGCGATCTCGGTCTTGCCCACGCCGGTGGGCCCGATCATCAGGATGTTCTTGGGCGCGACTTCCTTGCGGACGTGCTCGGGGAGACGCTCGCGGCGGTAGCGGTTGCGCATCGCGACGGCGACGGCGCGCTTGGCGTCGCCCTGGCCGACGATGTAGCGGTCGAGCTCGGCGACGATCTCGCGCGGGGTGAGGTCCTGGGGATTTTTCACAGCGATAAGACTTCGACGTTGTCGTTGGTGTAGATGTCGATGCGTCCGGCGATGCGCAGCGCTTCGCGGGCGATCGACGCGGCGTCCAGCGTCGAGTGCTCCAGCAGCGCCATCGCGGCGGCTTGCGCGTACGGGCCCCCGCTGCCGATCGCGGCGACGCCTTCGTCGGGCTCGATCACGTCGCCGGTGCCGCTGAGGACGAACAGGTGGTCGGCCGTACCCACGATCAGCAGCGCTTCGAGCCGGCGCAGCGCGCGGTCTTGGCGCCAGTCCTTCGCGAGCTCGACGGCCGCGCGCAGCACGTTGTCCTTGTAGGCGCTCATCTTGCCCTCGAACTTCTCGAGCAGCGTGATGCCGTCGGCGGCGCTGCCCGCGAAACCGGCCAGCACCTTGCCGCCGGCGATCGTGCGCACCTTGCGCGCGCCGTGCTTCATGACGGTTTTGTCGACGGTCACCTGGCCGTCGCCCGCCATCGCGATCTTGCCGTCCCGGCGGACCGCGCAGATCGTGGTGGATCGTATACGCATCTGGACTAGCTACTCGCCCCGCGCCTGCGGGGTTGCACCGGGCGCGATCGTGGCGCACCCTTCGACAGGCTCAGGGTGACAAACGCGTTAGTGGCTGCCGCCGCCGTTGCCCGGCCCCGCGGGCGGAGGGATCAAGGCGGCGTCCGCCGCGTCTGCGACGACCGCTTGCACGGTCCGTTCTTCGGTGCGCACGAATCGCGCCGGCATCGACACGACGATGCGTCGCCGCGAGCCCGGCAGCTCGGCGTCGACGACCACGTCGAGCGGGCGCTCGTCGTCGCTGCGCGCTTCGCCGTCGACGTCGCTCGCCTCGGTGCGCTGCGGTGCGCGCTTGCGGTTGTCGCGGCTATGCATGCGCCGCCACCGCCGCGTGCGGCGCGACCGCCGCCGCGAACGCATCGATCTTCGCGAGCGCGCGCTGCGCCATGCGCGCGCGGCGCTCGCGCTTCTCGCGGATGTTCTCCGCGAGCGGTGAGAAGAACGTCCAGGTGACGTTGGCAGGCTGGAAGTCCGGCGACTCCGTGTTCTGCAGGTGCGCGACGACGGCTCCCAGCGCGGTGTCGGACGGCACCTCGACGGGCGCGAGACCGAGGCGTTCGCGCGCGGCCGCGATGCCGGCGATCGTGCCGCACGCGGCGGCTTCGACGTAGCCTTCGGCGCCCGTGATCTGGCCCGCGAAGAACACGCGCGGGTTCGCGCGCAGCCGCAGCTCGGCGGTGAGCAGGCGCGGCGAGTCGATGAACGTGTTGCGGTGCATCACGCCCAGCCGCAGCCACTCCGCGTTCGCGAGCCCCGGCAGCTTGCCGAACGCTTCTTTTTGCGCGGGCCACGTCAGGCGCGTCTGGAAGCCGACGAGGTTGAGCGCCGTGCCGTCCGCGTTCTCGTTGCGCAGCTGCACGACGGCGTGCGGCGTCTTGCCGGTGCGCGGATCGCGCAGCCCGACGGGCTTGAGCGGGCCGAAGCGCAGCGCGTCCTCGCCGCGCGCGGCCATCTCCTCGATCGGCAGACAGCCTTCGAAGTAGGGCACGTCGCCCGCGGCGGCGTCGGCCTCGAAGCCGTGCGGGTCGTGCTTGGGCAGCGTGCGCAGGTCGGCGATGAACTGCGCGTAGGTCTCGCGGTCGAGCGGGATGTTGAGATAGTCGTCGCCCGCGCCCTTGTCGTAGCGCGACTTGCGGTACATCGCGTTCGTGTCGATGGAGTCGAGCGCCACGATCGGCGCGGCCGCGTCGTAGTAGTGCAGCCGCCCGCCGACCAGTTCGTCGACGGCGTTCGCCAACGCATCGGACGGCAGCGGTCCGCATGCGACGACCACCGTGCCGGACGAAGGAATCGCCGTGATCTCTTCGCGCCGGATCTCGACGTTGGGCAACGATGCGAGCCGCGACTCGACGAGCGCGCCGAACCGCTCGCGGTCGACCGCGAGCGCGCCGCCGGCGGGTACCGCCGCATCGCGCGCCGACGTGACGATCAGCGAGTCGAGCCGCGCGAGCTCTTCCTTCAACAGGCCGACGGCGTTCTCGAGCGCCGCGCCGCGCAGCGAGTTCGAGCACACGAGCTCGGCGAGCGTCCCGGTGTGGTGCGCTGGGCCGCGCTTGTGCGGCCGCATCTCGTACAGCACGACCGAAGCGCCGCGCCGTGCGGCCTGCCACGCCGCTTCGCTGCCCGCTAAACCGCCGCCGATGACCGTGACGTCGGCCATCTTAGACCGGTTCCAGCTCCGCGTCGGCGTCCGCTTCGTCGGAGTCGGGGTGCGCGCCCAGGCCCGTCGCGTGCGTGCGATCGGTGTGGCAGACGTAGGTGACGCCGCCGCCGCGCTTCCGCTTTTCGACGACGTAGTCCCCGCACACGGCGCACGGCTGCGGCGCGACGGGGTCCCACGACACGAAGTCGCACGCCGGGTAGTTCGCGCAGCCGTAGAACGTGCGGCCCTTGCGCGACTTGCGCTCGGCGATCATGCCGCCGTCCTTGGGGCACTTCACGCCGGTGTCCTTGAGGATGGGCTTCGTGGTCTTGCACTCCGGATAGCCCGTGCACGACATGAACTTCCCGAAGCGGCCGGTCTTGATCACCATCGGCTTGCCGCAGTTGACGCAGATCTCGTCCGTCGGCTCGTCGCGCTGCTCGAATTTCGGCAGCACGCGCTCGGCCTCGGCGAGCTCTTTCTCGAAGTCGACGTAGAACGCGCCGAGCACTTTGGCCGTCGCGGCCCAGTCGCCGCCGGTCTCCGCGAGCTCGTCGAGCCGCCCTTCCATCGACGCGGTGAACTTCAAGTCCACGATGTCGGGGAAGTGCTTCTCGAGCAGCTCGTTCACTTGCTCGCCGATCTCCGTCGGGTGGAAGCGGCGTTCGAGCTGCTCGGCGTAGCCGCGCGCCTGGATCGTCTCGACGATCGCGCTGTACGTCGACGGCCGGCCGATGCCGTTCTCCTCGAGCGCGCGCACCAGGCTGGCTTCGGTGAAGCGCGGCGGCGGCTCGGTGAAGTGCTGCTTCGGGTCGATCGACTTGGGATCGAGATCTTCGTTCTCGCTCAGCTTCGGCAGGATCGGGCGCGCCTTCGCGCCCTTCGCCGTCGCGCCGCCTTCGGGTTGCGCGGAATCGTCCGTGCCCTCTTCGTACACGGCGGTGAAGCCGGCGAACTTGAGCACGCTGCCGGTCGCGCGGAACGTGAACCGCTGCGCGGCGGCGATGTCGGCGGTGGTCTGGTCGAACACCGCCGGCGCCATCTGCGACGCCACGAAGCGCTCCCAGATGAGCTGGTACAGCCGCAGCTCGTCGCGCTTGAGGATCTTCGAGAGCGACTCGGGCGTGTGGAGCACGGACGTCGGGCGGATCGCTTCGTGCGCGTCCTGCGCGCCCTCCTTGATCTTGAACTGCCGCCCGCCGCTGGTGTACTCCGCACCGAACCGGCCCGTGATGTAGTCCCGCGCGGCGTCGCGCGCCGAGTCGGAGATGCGCGTCGAGTCGGTGCGCATGTAGGTGATGAGCCCCTGCGTGCCCTCGCTGCGGCCGAGATCGACGCCCTCGTACAGCGCCTGCGCGAGCTGCATCGTCTTGCGGACGCGGAACTTCAGCTTGCGGGACGCCTCTTGCTGGAGCGTCGAGGTGGTGAATGGCGCCGCCGCGTTGCGCCGCGTCTCGCGCGTCTTGACGGACTCCACCCGGAACGCCGCGCCCTGCAGCGCGGCCATGATCTCGGCGGCCTGCTCGCCGTTGGTGATCTCCGCCTTCACGCCGTCGATCTGCAGCAGATCGGCGGAGAACACCATCGGCGGCGGCGCGTCGAGGTCGCGGATCAGCTGCGCGAGCTGCGCGGTGATCGTCCAATATTCCCTGGGAACGAAGGCGCGGATCTCGCGCTCGCGGTCGACGATCAGCCGCACCGCGACCGACTGCACGCGCCCGGCGGACAGCCCGCCGCGCACCTTCGCCCACAGCAGCGGCGAGATTTTGTAGCCCACCAGCCGGTCAAGAATCCGGCGCGCCTGCTGTGCGTTGACGCGCGGCATGTCGATGGCGTGCGCGTCCTTGAGCGCCGCCAGCGCGGCGTCCTTGGTGATCTCGTGCAGCTCGATTCGCTTGGGATTCTCGAGCTTCAGCAACTCGGCGAGATGCCACGCGATCGCCTCGCCTTCGCGATCGGGGTCGGTCGCGAGGTAGACCTCGGAGGCGCCTTTCGCGGCGGCCTTGAGGTCTTTGATGATGTCGCCCTTCCCTTTGATGGTCAGGTAGCGCGGCGTGAATCCGTTGAGGACGTCGACGCCCAGCGTGGACTTCGGCAGGTCGCGGACGTGGCCCACCGACGCCTTCACGACGAAGCGCGCGGGCAAGAATTTCTTGATGGTTTTGGCTTTCGTCGGCGACTCGACGATGATCAGCGGCTTCGCCACAACGGTCTCCAGAGGGTGCTGCTCGCCGGGGACGAGCTTCGGGCCACAGTATAAACCCGGACGTCAAGAGGCTCCAATTCCGTCGCGCGGAGCGCGCGCGAAACAGCCGATTCGGGCAGAGAGTTGCACGAATCCGAAAATAATTGTATTCTGCGTGTAACTGCGTCGGTGCTTCGACGCTCGGCGCATTAGCGAAAAGACAACTCCGTCCGCGCGGACGAGGAGGTTGAATGAGTTCGGATACAGAGAACGGCGCAGCCGGTTCAGCAGAACCGACGTCGACAGGCCGCGGTGGCCGTCGCAAGGGCGCCGGTCGCAAGAAAGGCTCCGGCCGCAAGAAGGCTGCCGGCGGCCGTAAGAAAGCCGCGGGTGGCCGCAAGAAAGCCGCCGGCGGTCGCAAGAAAGCCGCGGGTGGCCGTAAGAAAGCCGCCGGCGGGCGCAAGAAAGCTGCCGGCGGGCGTAAGAAAGCCGCGGGCGGGCGCAAGAAGAAAGCCGGCGGGCGCAAGAAGGCCGCGGGCGGGCGCAAGAAAGCTGCCGGCGGGCGTAAGAAAGCCGCGGGCGGGCGCAAGAAGAAAGCCGGCGGGCGCAAGAAGGCCGCAGGCGGACGCAAGAAAGCCGCAGGCGGACGCAAGAAGGCCGCGGGCGGGCGTAAGAAAGCCGCCGGCGGGCGCAAGAAAAAAGTCGGGCGTCCTCGCAAGAAAAAGGCCTGACGTAATCCGGTAAGGACCGGAACATCAAGAGGAGCGGTCCGTTAGGACCGCTCCTCGCTTTTATCCGGCGACCGCGCCGCCGCTGACGAGATCCGGCGCTTTGCCGCCGTGCTCTTCCACCCAGTGACACGCCGCGCGATGGCCGGGCTCGTACTCGTTGAACGCCGGCACCTCCACCTTGCAGCGCTCGAACGCGACGGGGCAGCGCGTGTGGAAGCGGCAGCCCGACGGCGGGTTGACGGGCGACGGGATGTCGCCCGAGATGATGATGCGCTTGCGGCGGCGCTCGACGACGGGATCGGGGATCGGGATCGCCGACAGCAGCGCCTGCGTGTACGGGTGCAGCGGGTTGTCGTAGAGCCGGTCGCGGTCGGCGATCTCCACGATCTTGCCGACGTACATCACGGCGACGCGGTTGGAGATGTGGCGGACGACGGAGAGGTCGTGCGCGATGAACAGGTACGTCAGCCCGAGCTTCTGCTGGAGATCCTGGAGCAGGTTGATGACCTGCGCCTGGATCGACACGTCGAGCGCGGAGACGGGCTCGTCGGCGACGATGAACTTCGGGTTGACCGCGAGCGCGCGCGCGACGCCGATGCGCTGGCGCTGGCCGCCGGAGAACTCGTGCGGGTAGCGGTTCGCGTGATACGGCTGCAAGCCGACGAGCCGCAGCAGCTCCTGGACGCGCGTGTCCGCGTCCTTGCCCTTGGCGATGTCGTGGATCTCCAGCGGCTCGCGCACGATCGAGCCGACCGTCATGCGCGGGTTCAGCGACGCGTACGGATCCTGGAAGATGATCTGCATCTCTTTGCGCAGCGGGCGCAGGTCGCCGCGCGACAGCCCGACGAGCTCGCGGCCTTCGAACGTCACGCTGCCCTTCGTCGCTTCGGTCAGGCGCAGGATCACGCGGCCCGCGGTCGTCTTTCCGGAACCGGACTCGCCGACGAGCCCGAGCGTCTCACCGCGGCGGATCTCGAAGTCGATGCCGTCGACCGCTTTGACGTCGGCGACGTGCCGGCTGAAGATGCCGGCGGTGATCGGGAAGTACTTGTGGAGATCGCGGACGACCACGAGATCGTCCTTGGGCAGCGTCGCGACGCCGTTGTCGCTGAAGCCCGGGGCCGTCATTTCGCGAGCGCCTGCGGCGTCTTCGCGACGGCCGAGTTCGGGATGATCGGACGGTTCTCGGCCGGGATCGGCTTCTGACCGTCGGCGCGCGCTTCGTAGAGGAAGCACCGCGCGACGTGACCGTCGCCGAAGTCGTACAGCGGCACCGGCTCCTCGCAGATCGGCATGCGGTAGCGGCACCGCGGCGCGAACGCGCAGCCCGACGGCATGCGCAAGAGGTTCGGCGGCTGGCCTTCGATCGGCACGAGCCGCGAGCCGGCCTGGTCGAGCCGCGGCAGCGACTCCAGCAGCCCCATCGTGTACGGCATCTTCGGCTGCTCGAAGATCTCTTTCGCCGTACCGTACTCGACCATGTTGCCGCCGTACATGACGAGCACGTTCTCGCACGTCTCCGCGACGACGCCGAGGTCGTGCGTGATCAGGATGATGGCCGAGCCCAGCCGCTCCTGCATCTCGTTCATCAGCTCGAGGATCTGCGCTTGGATGGTCACGTCGAGCGCGGTCGTCGGCTCGTCGGCGATCAGCACGGCGGGATCGCACGACAGCGCCATCGCGATCATCACGCGCTGGCGCATGCCGCCGGAGAACTGGTGCGGATAGTCTTTGAGCCGCTTCTCGGGCACCGGGATCTTGACGAGCTTGAGCATCTCGACCGCTTTGTCGAGCGCGTCTTTCTTGTTCAGGCCCAGGTGCAGGCGGGTCGCTTCCGCGATCTGCTCGCCGATCGTCAGCACGGGGTTGAGCGACGTCATCGGGTCCTGGAAGATCATCGCGATGTCGTGCCCGCGGATCTTGCGCATCTCGGCTTCGCTCTTCTCGAGCAGGTTCTCGCCCTTGAAGCGGATCGTGCCGCGCTCGATCGTGCCGTTCTGCGCGAGGAGCCGCATGATCGAGAGCGAGGTGACCGATTTGCCGGAACCGGACTCGCCGACGATGCCGAGCGTCGAGCCCGGTTCGACGGCGAACGACAAGCCGTTGACGGCGGCGACGGTGCCGTCTTCGGTGCGGAACGTCGTCTTGAGGTCGTTGACCTCGAGCAGGGCCAAGAGCTAGATCCCGGACAAGCTGATCAGCGTCGCGAAAAACACGAACGCGATCGCGACGAACTGCGTCACGCGCGCGATCTGCGCGTCGAGCCCCAGCCGCCGCGTGGACGACTCGACGCGGCCGCCGAGCGTGCCGCTCAAGCCTTCCTGCTTGGTGGTCTGGATCGCGAGCAGCACCACCAGCAGCACGCCGAGCACGAGGAAGAATCCCGCGAACGTGTGCGTGAGCCACGGCGCGTGCAGCGCGAGACCCGACTGGTGCTTGTCGAACGTCAGCGGCAGCTGCTGCTGCAACTGCTGCTGGATCGCTTGCGGGAGCGGGCTCGCGTTGGCGGCGGGGACGGCCGCTTTCGCGGCAGCGGGTGCGGCCGAAGCGGCAGCGAGCAGAACGGGAAGCACGATCGGTCAGACTCCTGGCGTGAAAAGAACCGCCGGGGCTTGGCCCGCCAGCCGGAACTTCCTGTTTCGTCAGTCCGGTGACGGAGCGGGCGCAGCGTAACATGCATCGCCGGATTGTTGTTGCGAGCTCGGACCGGGGCCCCGCGCGGGTGGGGGGCGCGCAGCCTAGGGCGGAGCGCCTTTAAACGCCGGTCAGCGCTCGCACGCGGGCGGCTATGTTCTCGGCCGAGAGGCCGAACTGGGCGCGCTGGGCTTCCGGCTTGGCGTGCTGGACGAGCACGTTGGGGACGCCGATCCGCTCGACCGCGACGTTCATGCCGTGGTCGTTCACGAACTCCACCACGGCCGAGCCGAAGCCGCCGGCGAGGCTGTGCTCTTCGAGCGTGATGAAGCGGCGGTGCGTCTCGGCGAGCTCCAGCAGCAGCGTCTCGTCGAGCGGTGCGACGAAGCGCGCGTTGACCACGGTCGGGCGCACGCCCGAGTCTGCCAGCAGATCGAACGCGTCGAGCGCGGCGTCGACGGTGTTGCCGAGCGCGAGGATCGCGACGTCGCTGCCCGCGCGCAGCACCTCCGCGTGCCCCAGCGCCAGCGGCGCGAGCGGCTCGTCGTGCTTGCCGCTGGTGGAGCCGCGCGGGTAGCGGATCGCCGCCGGCGCGTCGAGCGACAGCGCGAGGTCGAGCATCGAGCCGACCTCGTGCTCGTTGCGCGGCGCCATGATGGTGATGCCGGGCAGCGTGCGCAGGTACGCGATGTCGTACAGGCCCATGTGCGTGGGCCCGTCGTCGCCGACGAACCCGGCGCGGTCGATCGCGAACACCACCGGCAAGCCTTGCACCGCGACGTCGTGCACGACTTGGTCGTACGCGCGCTGCAGAAACGTGGAGTAGATCGCGCAGACGGGCTTGATCCCGCGCGTCGACGCGCCGGCCGCGAAGCACACCGCGTGCGCCTCGGCGATGCCGACGTCAAAGTACCGCTGCGGGAACTTCTTGGCAAACTTCGCGAGGCCCGTGCCGTCGGGCATCGCGGCGGTGATGCCGATGACGCGCGCGTCGCGCTCCGCCGCGGCGATGAGCGCGTCCGCGAACGCTTGCGCGAACGTCTGGCGCGACGCGGCTTTTTCGAGCCGGCCTTCGTCGGGATGGTACACGCCGGGGCCGACGCCGTGGAACGTGCGGCTGTCGCCCTCGGCGATCTCGTAGCCTTTGCCCTTGACGGTCTTCACGTGCAGCAGCACGGGCCCCGGGATCTTGCGCGCGTTCGAGATCACGTCGATCAGCGTGTCGAGATCGTGGCCGTCGATCGGGCCGACGTAGCGGAAGCCCATCTCCTCGAAGATGACCGGCGTCTTGTGCTCCGGCAGCGCGAACCGCATGCCCGCCATCTCGGCGGTGGAGAGCGCTTTGCGCGCGGTGTCGCCGAGCGGGACGTGGTCGAGCATGCCCTTCACCATCGCGCGGCCTTTGGTGAACATCGGCTTGGAGCGCAGCACGCCCAGGTACGACGCGATCGACCCGACGTTGGGCGCGATCGACATCTCGTTGTCGTTGAGGATCACGAGGAAGTTGGTCTTGAGCAGGCCCGCGTTGTTGATCGCCTCATAGGCCAGGCCGCCGGTGAGCGCGCCGTCGCCGATGACCGCGACGACCGTATCGTCCTTGCCGGCGAGGTCGCGCGCGGTCGCCATCCCGAGCGCCGCGGAGATCGACGTGGACGCGTGGCCCGCGCCGAACGCATCGAACTCGGACTCGCTGCGCATCGCGAAGCCGCTGACGCCGCCGCCCTGGCGCAGCGTGTCGAAGCGCCCCGCGCGGCCCGTCAGCAGCTTGTGGACGTAGCTCTGATGGCTCACGTCCCACACGACGACGTCGCGCGGCAGGTCGAGCACGCGGTGCAGCGCGATGGTGAGCTCGACCACGCCGAGGTTGGGTGCGAGGTGGCCGCCGTTGGCCGCGCACACGCGGATCAGCGTCTGGCGAATCTCGGCGGCGAGCCGATCGAGTTCGGGCCGGCTGAGCCGTTTGACGTCGGCCGGGGACTCAATGCGCTCGAGGATCATCACGGGGTGTTCGACGACGCTGCCCGAAGGCCCGTCCTCGTGCAGGCTCCCGAACCGGGAACGGACCGACCGCCGGCGGCGCTGACGCCCCTGCGCGTCCGCAAGCGCGTGTGGACCGACGTCGCGAAGATCATCTCGACGGTCCTCAACCCGTTCGTGACCTCGCTTACCCTGTTCGTGGTGCTCGCGGACGTGCGCTCGAACGGGTCGCACGACTTCTGGATCCTGCTCTTCAACAGCGCGTTCTTCACCTCGATCGCGCCCATGCTGTTCATCTTCTACTTGTACGCGACGGACAAGATCTCGGATTTGGACATGTCGGTACGGTCGGAGCGCGAGCGCGTGTTCATCGCGTTCGTGCTCCTCTACGCGCTGGGCGCGCTCGACCTGTGGCTGATCCACGCGCCGGTGATCATGACGGCGTCGATGGCGGGCTACGCCGCGAGCCTGCTGATCGTCCAGTGGATCACGCGCTACTGGAAGATCTCGACGCACGCGCTGGGAATCACCGCGCCGCTGGTCGCGTTCACGGTGCTGTTCGGCGACCGGCCGCTGCCGTTCTATCTTTTGATCCCGCTGCTGGGCTGGTCGCGCGTGTACCTGCGCGCGCACACCGTGATGCAGGTCGTCGCCGGCACGCTGCTCGCGCTGGCCAACACGCTGCTGTTCTTCCGCATCTTCCACGTCGTCTAGCGATTCCGCGCGCCGCATTTCCGGGGGGTTCATGGACAACGTGAGATCGAGTCAGGGGCTGACCGAGGATCTTCTCAAAGCCGGTGTGGCGCAAGCGCCGGTCGCGGCGGCGGCGCCGGCCGGCGCAGCGGCGCCGGCGGCGGTATCACGCCGGCCGATCGCGATCGTCGGCGTGCACGGCATAAGCCCGATTCAGCAGTACGGCTTTCAGGATCAGCTCGCGACAGGGCTGCTCGGCTACCTCAACGCCGTCGAGCAGGCCGCCAAGTCGGGACACACGTGGCTGTCCGCGACGTACTGGCCGCGCGTTTCGAAGAAACCGACGGACCCGGTGCTCAAACCCAGCGCGCTGCGGCTGTACCGCGACGACGAAGGCGATCCCGAGACGCCGGCCGGTCGCGTCTACGACGTGTACGAGGGCTACTGGAGCCCGTTCAGCAAGGGCAAGACGAACATCGCATCGCTGCTGACGTGGCTGCTGCGCTGCACGTTCTTGGCCACCAGCTCCACCGCGCGCGTGCCCGCGACCTGGGGCAAGCTCTTCTGGGACGTCGGGTATCTGTTCGCAGCGCTCTTCGCCGCGGCGCTCTTCGTCGTGCTCGCGTTCGTCGCCGGCTCGTTCTCCTGGAGCCATTTCGTGCAGCTGTTCAGCAACGACGCGACGGCGCCGTCGTTCCTGGAGTTCGCCTTCGCGCCGCTGGCGCAGATGAAGGTTTTGCCCTGGACCGGCTGGCTGCAGCTCGCGTTCGACGTCGGCCTCGCGTACCTCGTCGTGCAGCTCGTCGTCGTCGCGCGCACCCGCTTGGCCACGCGCGCGCGCACCGCGGAGCTGCGCCGCGACGGCCGCAAGGGCGGCCGCTTCGACACGCAGACGATCAAGGCGGAATCGTTCCACAACTTCGTGACCGCGCTGCTGGCGGTCTTCGTCGTCTTGCTCGTGGTGGGGGACGTGTGGATGCTGCAGCGCTACCACCCCGACCACCTCCTGCGGATCCTGTGGCACGGAATGTGGCTCGTGCTCGCGGTCGGATTCTTCCAAGCCGCGCGCGGCATCGCCGACTTCGTGGTGGAAGACGTGCTCGGCGACGTACAAGTGTACTGCACGCACGACTGCAACTCGTCGTTCTACGCGGTCCGCTCGCAGATCATCGACGCCGTGGGCAAGGCGCTGCTCGGAGCGCTCACCGCGATCGAGCGCACCGCGACGCCCGCCGACGGCGAGGTGCCGCTCTACGAAAAGATCCACGTCGCGGGTCACAGCCTCGGCACGACCGTCTCGCTGGACGTCCTGATCCGGTTGCGGCAGCTCGTCGAAGAAGGCTCGGTCGACGAAGCGGATTGGCTGCGGATCCGCTCGTACACGACCTTCGGCACCGCGCTGGAGAAAACGCGCTTCTTGCTCGACGTCCGCAACCCGACTATCAGCGCGGCGCAGCAGCAGTGGCAGAACGACACCTACGGGCGCTTCTTCACCAACCACCGCGAAACGCTCGCGGAGCCGGACAATACGCACGGCATCTTCTGGTCGAACAACTGGTACTTCCACGACATCGTCGCGAACGAGATCGTGTCGTACAAGTCGGACGTCGAGCCGGGCGAGTCGTTCGCGTCGTGGACTGCGGCGAAGCACGATCACGAGATCTGCGAGAACAACCTCATCGCGCACCCAAAGCCGTTTTGGGCCTTCGTCCACAGCGACTACATCGGCGATCCGCTGTTCTGGCAGAACGCCGGGCCGGTGTTTACGAGCTGACCGCCAGCGCGGCGACGCGGCCCGTCGCGTCGCCGGTCCACCGGCGCACGGCCGCTTCGAACGCCGCGGCGTCGCCGTTGGTGTAGTACGTCGTGCTCGCCGTGCCCGGCGCGAGGCTGCGTGCGGCGACGAGGCGCGCCGCGGCAGCGGCTTGCGCGTGCGCGGGATCGATGCGCGCCACGTTCGGCGCGAGCGCGGCGGCGAACCAGCGGTCGAGCAGCGGGTAGTGCGAGCAGCCGTAGACGAGCGCGTCGAGGTCGCGCGGCAGCTCCGCGACGACCGCGGCGACGGCGTCGCGCGCGGATGCGGCGTCGGTCTCGCCGCGCTCGACGAGCGGCACGAGCGCCGGCGCGGCGAGCGCGACCACGTCGACGCCGCCCGGCGCGGATGCACGAATCGCGCGCTCGTATGCGCCGCTGCGCACGGTCGCGACGGTTGCGACGACGCCGATGCGGCGGTACGCCGTGCCGGCGAACGACGCGCCCGCCGTCGCGATCAGATCCAGCACCGGGAACTCCGTGCGCGGCCAGCCGAGGCGCTCCGCGACCGCGCACGTGGTGTTGCACGCGGTCACCACGGCGTCGACGCCGAGCTCGCGCAGCAGCGCGAGGTTCTCGGTGAGGAAACCGTGCAGCTGCGCGTCGGTCTTGTCGCCGTACGGCAGATGCGCTTGATCGGCGAAGTAGACGACGTCCTGATCGATGCCCGCGGCGCGCAGCGCGGCGAGCACGGTCAAGCCGCCCAGACCGGAGTCGTAGAGCCCGAGCACTAGCGCCGGAGTTCCGAGCGTTTCACGGGAGCCGGCTCAGCGCGTTGGACCCGGGCGCGCCGGCGTAGGCTTTCACGCCGTTGGCGATGCCCTGCGCGACGTTCTGCAAAAATGACGGCTGGCGCAGCAGCGCGACGTCGCCCGGATTGGTGGCGAACGCGGTCTCGATCAGCACGGCCGGCATCGTGGAATGGCGCACGACGTAGAAGTTCTCGTGGCGCGTGCCGTCGTCCTGAGTGCCCGCGAGCGGGATGACGCTGCGCTCGATCGCTTGCGCGAGCGCCGCGTCCTGCGGCTTGTACCAATACACCGTCGTGCCGTGCGCGCTCTCGGACGGCGCGCTGTTGATGTGGATGCTGATGAACATGCGCGCGCCCGCGTTGTTGGCGACGTCGCACCGCGTCTGCAGATACGCACGGTCGTCGGCCTTGGGCTTGCCGTCGGCGCGCATCTTCGCCAGGATGTCGGAGCTCAGCGGGTCGACGTCGGTCTCGCGCGTCATGCGCACCGTCCAGCCCTGCGCGACGAGCAGCGACTTCAGACGCTGCGCGATGTCCAGCGTGAGCTGCTTTTCCACCAGGCCGTTGTGCTGCGTGCCGGGATCGGCGCCGCCGTGACCGGGGTCGATCACGATCAGCTTCGGGTTCGTCGCCGTCCCCGGCTTCCACGCCGGCACGGCATCAGTCGACGCGTTCGGATCGGGGCTCGCCGCGCTCGCGACCACGGCGGCGCCGCCGGTGCGGCCCGTGCCGATGCGCGCGAGATCGGTGGCCGGCTGCGCCGCGACGGTGATGACGAGACCCGACTCGCTCGGCGCGAGGTCGACGCGCTGGTTGCCCGTCATGGTGAACGCGATGCGCACCGTGGGCGTGTCCGTCGAACCGGCCTGGCGCACGCGCACGGACTGCACGCTGCCGAACGACGGGTGCTCGTCGCGGCCCGGGCCGTTGAGCGTCGTGTTCTGGAAGTCGATGTACCAGCGGTCGTCGGCGAGCCGGTGCCATTCGTACGACGCGGCGCCGCTGAGCGTCACGCGCACGGCAACGCCGTCCGCTGCGGCCGATTCGATCGCGAGATCGGTCACCGTCGCGCGGCCTGCGACGAGCGGCGGGGCCGCGGTCGGCGTGACGACGGGCACCGCGCCGGCCTGCTGCGTGTCGCCGGGCAGCGGCGGCGGCGGCGGCGCGTTCGCGGCGACGCCGCGCGCTTCGAACACGACCGCGTACACGTCGGGCGAGCCGGCGTTCACGACGCGGTGCGTCGCGCCGCGCAGGCCGGCGATGGTGATCGTGGTGACGGGGACCTTCGCCGTGCCGCTCACCGCGACGTCGATCGCGTCGACGGCGGACCCCGGCGCGCGGCGCGTCGGCGCCAGCGACGAGCCGAGCCCCGCGAACGACAGCTGCACGCGGTCGGGCGCCTCGGCGTTCGCCGCGATGACCAGCGGCATCGCGGCGTGCACCGTGACCGTCGTACGGCCGCCGTCGGTGCGCACGTCGAGCGCGCCGACCCGCGGCTGCAGCACCGTGTCGCTCGCGTCGGGGACCGCCTCGACGTACAGCGCGCGCGCCAGCGTGTAGAACGGCAGCATCACGTCGCTGTTGCCGTCGGCGAATGGCGCGAACGGCGCTTGCGCGCGCACGCCGGCGACGGTGTAGCTCGCGTCGCCCAGCGTGAAGACGATCGTCCGCCGGTCCGCGGTCGCGATGACCACGTACCGCTGCTGCGGCTGGTACGACACCGTCGCGCCGAGCTTGTCGAGGAAACGGCGCAGCCCCGCATCGCGCGTGCTCACCGCAATGTCGCCGTCCGACGCGACGGGGTGCTCGAAGATCAGCCGCGTCCCTTGAAACCAGAAGTTGGGCGGGCGGTCCTGCGCGGACGCGCCGAGCGCGCACGCGCCGAACGCGAGCAGCGCAGCGAAGAGGCTAGAAACTCGAACGCGAGAGCGATTCATCGAGGGCGAGATGTCCTCCGGGAAGCGTCGCGACGCGCGCGCCGCCGATCCGCACGTTTACCGACGTGATCCCGAGTGCCGGTTGGGTGAGCGTCCAGACGAGCGCCTTGAACTCCGCCGACTCGGCGAAGCCGCCTTCGGCGGAGGCCGCGATCTCTTTGGAGAGATCGACGTCCGCGGTTGAACCCTGAACGTCGACGGCCCGCACGCGCGTTCCAACCGGGAAGCGAACCGCGTCCACGCCCAGCGGCGGACCGGTGACGGCCGACGTCGCGGCATAGAACGCGACGCTGGCGCGGTCGCGCGCCGGTCCCAGCGAGACGCGCCACGGAACGAGCGTCGTGCCGTCGGCCTTCGCGTAGTACACGTCGATCGCGTCGCCGACGCTGCGTGCTCGTCAGGCGGTGGGTGTACCACCACGCCGCCGCGACCGCGGCGGCGAACAGCACGACCAGCACCAAGGCGCGTGACGCTCGCATCTTGGATGACTTCCGTTCGACGCTTACGCGTTACGTCCCTGACGGCGATAGGTGATGCGGCCGCGGGTGAGGTCGTACGGCGAGAGCTCGACGTCGACGTCGTCGCCCGGCGTGATGCGGATGCGGAACCGGCGCAGACGTCCCGCGAGGCTCGCGAGGATCGTGTGGCCGTTCTCGAGCTCGACCTTGAACGTCGAGCTGGGGAAGGTCTCGATGACGCGGCCGACGAGGCTCAGCGTGTCTTCTTTGACGACGGGGGTCAGGGGCTCGCGGCGCTTTTTGCCGCCGCCGCCCTTGCGTCTGCGAGGAGGGGGAATGGGAGCTCCTTCGGTTGGTCCTGGTGTGGCGCACCCTTCGACAAGCTCAGGGTGACAAAAGTTGGGGGCTCAAGGGTGACGGGCGCAAGCGTTCGCCCTCGGGGCGCGATTCGCCCGCGCGCCGGCTGGAGACCACTTCCGCCGGCGCGACCGGCACGCGCAAAGCAACTTCCCGAAACTGCGCGCGGTCTATATCAAGGCTATGATAACAAGCGCGATCGTGTTCGGAATGGTGGGAGTAGCCGCCGGCTTCACTTGGGACTACGTGATCAACCGAGGCAAGTAGCCACCAGCGCGCCCGCAAGGCACCCCGATCAACTCCATTTTCGGACCTGGGCGGCCCGCCCAGGGAGGACTTGGGCGGCTCGTCCAGAGCCGCCCAAATCTCTTGACCGTCACGTTACGAATGGGGATGGCACCATTTGGGGTCGACCTGTGTTAGAGTGTTCGAGCCGGAAGAACCCATAAGGCGTCATTCTTCCGGCTGTAGTACGAGTCGTGTCCCGCGTGGTCTGGCGCTCAGGCGTTCTCCCGGTTCAGGTACATCGTCCGTCTCACAAACCCCCCGACGCCGGAGTCTTAGATGTACACTGACGAAACGCTCAATTGCACTGATTGCAATGCGCCCTTCACCTTCTCGGCCGGAGAACAAGAGTTCTTCGCCGCGAAGGGCTTCACCAACAAACCCAATCGTTGCCCCGACTGTCGCGCCGCTCGTAAGAGCCAGCGCGGTGGTGGCGGCGGCGGTGGCGGCAGCTCGTATTCGGGCGGCGGCTACGGCGGCGGCGGCGGAGCCCGTCCGGCGCGCGAGATGTTCCAAGCCACCTGCAGCGGATGCGGCAAGGTTGCGGAAGTCCCGTTCCAACCCCGCGGCGACAAGCCGGTTTACTGCCGCGACTGCTTCTCGCAGCGGCAGTCGTATCGCTAACACCTAGCGACACGAACACGAGGAGAGGCCCGGGGATCCGTCCCCGGGCTTCTTCTTTTTCTACGGCGCCAGTTGCGCGGAAGCTGATGCGATGCGCAGCTTCCAATCCGCGAGCGGCGTGCCGTCGAGCTGGAGATTGCTCAGCAGAAACCGCAGGCGCGTCGCGGCGGGACCGTCGCCGCGCGTGCGCTCGCGCTTGAACGACGGCTCCCACGACTGCGACCACAGCGTCGCCTCGACGCGCAGGCGCGACGCATCCGTGCCTTGCGGCAGCGCGATATGGTACGTCACGACGGCGCGGCCTCTGCCATCGGCATAGCGCGGATCGCTCGTCACGAACGCGCCTTTGGGCCGGGTCGCGTCGAGCCAGTTCGCCGGAAGCGTGATCCCGGGCGGGCCGTCCTTGCGCCAGCCCTGCGGCAACAGCCGGTTGTCCTTGAGATGATGGTAGCGCCGGATGAAGCTGTCGGTGATGTCGCCGGCCTTGTCGAGGACGAGCTCTTCGAAGATCTGCACCTCGTCGCTGCGCGTGATCGGCCGGCGCTCGTCGAAATGCGCTTGATACCGCTGGTGACCGTTGGCGTCGCGCGTGAAGTACTCGGTCGGCAGCACCGCGCCGCGGTCGTCGACGATCTCGCCGTCGTGGTTCGTCGCGCCCGACTCCCACACGACCTTGCCGCCGGGATCGGTGAGCTTCAGGTCGATCCACGCGCGGCGGAAGCCGACGCCGCTGGGGAGCCGGTGGCCGGTGAGGTTGAGCACGCCGACGTTCGCGGTCACCGTGCCGTTCGCGAGCGTCGCGGCGACGTCGACCTTCGCCGTCGACACGCGCGCTTGGCGCACGACGTTGCCGATCGCGTCGTCGAGATCGGTCGTCGAGCCCGACATGTAGTCGGGGAGCCGCACGCCCAGCACGTCGTCGTTCGGCTTGGTCTGGAACGTGCGCAGCAGGAACGCGTTGAGCCCGAGCAGCTCGTGGCGCCGGAAGCCGTGCTTGCGGAAGCGCACCTCGATGCCGTCGAGCGGCGCGCGGTGCTCCGCGGCGGGATACGTCTCGTCCTGGACGAGCGCGATGCGCGTTTGAATCTCGGGGTTCGTGACGCCGAGCCGGTCGTTGACGACGCTCGGCTGCATGTGGCAGTCCTGGCACGACTTTGCGCCGGCGCCCGGCTTGTACTCGGTCTGGAACTTGCTGTTCACCCACTCGACGTACGTGTTCTGCTCGACGTCGTGCGCCATCATCGGCGTGATCGGGTGGATCTTGTCGGGGCTGTCGACCACCGGCAGGTTGATGCTGTGGCAGCTCGCGCACAGCCGCGCCGACTTCGTGAGCGCCGAGAACACCGGCGTCGCGCCGAGCGACTCTTTCATCGGGTGCGCGGCGACGAGCTTGGTCTCGAACGGGCCGTGGATCTTGTCGGGCGGGCCGACGTCGAACAGCCCGGTGTTCTTGTGCGTGAGCACGAACGCGAGCGACTCGTTCGGCGGCTGGTCGATGTGGTGGCACACCGTGCAGCTGATGCCGTCGCGCGCGAGGCCGCCGTAGTGGAACGACGGCTTGGCCGGATCCGCCGCGAACACCCACTTCTCGTCGAAGTGCGCGGTCTTGCCGTGATCGATCTCGTTCTGGCGCTTGCCCATCACGCCGTGGCAGCGCATGCACGTGTCGACGACCTGCTGCTTGAGCGTCGCGCGCGTTTGGCCGGGATGCTCGCCTGCGATCTTGGCGTCGGGGATGGAATCGATGAAGCGCTGCTCGCCCTCGAGCTGCGAGAAGAACACCGGATCGCGGCCGGCGAGGCCCATCGGCGACCAGCGCCACTCGCCGTACTCCGACACGTTGACGCCGATGCTTCCCGGCGGCGGTGACGGCGGCGGCGTATAGCTGGGCGGCGGCGTGAGCCACATCAGCGGGCCCGATGGCGCGCCCGATGCGGCGCCGTGACAGCCCATGCACTGATCGGACGTCATGAACTGCGGCGGGCCTTTGGGGTGCGCGAGCATCGTGTCGAGCGGTTCGACCGGGAACGTCTGCACGTTGGGCGGCACCGCGCGCACGTGCGCCGGGAGCTGCGCGTTCTTCTCGTGCTCGCGGTCGATCTGCTTCGGCGCGGCCGTCTCCGTGTCCGACGGCGGCGGCGTGGGGCGCCACGTGTCGTCGACCTTGAACGTCAGCGGCTCGCCGGGGAAGCCTTTGATGTTGTCGAGCGCCGCGAACGTGCCGGCGTCGTTCGCCGAGCCGTGGCAGCGCAGGCAGTACAGGCCGAAGCCCGCGTTCGGGTACTGCGTGCCGCCGAACGTCATCGGCTTGTTGTCGGCGGTCTTCGTGTAGACTTCGGCCCAGAACCAGCCGTCGTGCGACGCGCCGGAGCGGCGGATCATCACCGTCCAGTCGTGCGGCTGCAGGTGCGCGTCGTCGAGCCCTTCATAGCGCGCCGCGGGCGCGGGGTTGAACTGTTCCTTGATGATCACCGCGCCGTCGGCGGGCACGCCGCGGCGGCCGTTGCGCAGCCACGCCATCACCTCGGGCGAGTAGTAGATGCGCACGGCGGGATGCGTGCCGTAGTACTGGCCGTGCACGTACGGGCCGGTGTCGCGCACGTACTTGTCGACGCACCAGCCGAGCCGGCGGTACGGGTAGAGGTTCGGGCTGCTGCTGGGAACGTGATCCGGATCGTCGCCGTAGAGATAGCGCAGCATCTTCTGCTCGATCGCGGTCGGCTCGCCCGGCGGGACCACGGCCGGCAGGCGCAGCGCGTCGGGCACCGGCGCGGGGTTCGGGCACGGCTCCGCGACGTGCGCGGCGAGCGTGACGCTGCTGCCGCGCGCGGGCGCGGGCGTGTGCGACACCGCGCTCGCGAGGAGCACGGCGCCGATGACGATCCCGGCGTACGTCAGTGTCGTTCGCATCGGCGCTCGTTATTTCGGGAAGAGGACGCGCGTGGTGCCGGAGCGCTCGATCTCGTCGACGCGCGCGTAGCTCCGCCCGACGAAATCCATGCTGGGGTTCGTCACGCCGAACCACATGCGCTCGTTCTTGAAGTGGTGCCAGAGGTGGTACTTCTTGATCCAGCGCCCGAACCGCGTCTTGGGCACGAAGGGGATGTGCGCGACGTAGTGCACCCATTCGTAGTAGAACAGGCCCAGGACCGCGCCGATCAGCATCGCGGCGCTGGTGCTCAGGTCGCGCGTGACCGCGAAGAAGATCGCGAACGTCAGCGATGCGACGGGGATCACGAACCACACCGGCAGGAACAGCAGGCCGAGCTCGTCGGGCGTGACGTGATGGTCGTAGTGCAAGCGGTGCTGCAGATTCAGCACGAACGCGTTGCGCTGCGGTGGCGCGTGGAACATGAAGCGGTGCGTGGTGTACTCGGAGCCGAAGAACACGAGCGCGCCGATCGCCACTGCGGCTAGCGACAGCGGCGCGAACGCCAGCACGTGCGCCGCGAACAGCGCGCACAGCGCCAACGCGAGCCCGACCAATACCGTGTTGCTGCCGTGGCGAAAGAACGTCCCGACCATCTCAGCGCTCCTGTCGGGAGCGCCTCAGCGCTCCTCTTCAGGACGCCTTCGCGGCAGCGCGTACCAAGCCTCGTCGCAGGCGCGGCGGTCGGCGTCGTCGAGCTGGGTGTCGAGCGCCTTGAGCGAGTCGCGGAGCTGCTCGGCGCGGCTCGCGCCCACGATCGCGGCGGTCACGCCGGGCTGCTCGAGGACCCAGCGCAGCGCGACGTGGGTGATCATCTTTCCGCGCGACGAGATGTTCTCGGCGAGCCGATCGACGACGTCGAGCTGCGCGTCCTGCCAGTAGCGCTGCTGGTAGAGCGACGCCGCGTTGCCCAGCGTGAAGCGCGTGCCCTCGCGCGGCGTCTCGCCACGGCGGTACTTGCCGGTCAGCAGGCCGCCCGCGAGCGGGTTGAAGACGACCGCGCCGACGCCGTTCGCCTGCGCCGCGGGCAACAGCTCGCTCTCGATCGCGCGAAACAGGATGTTGTAGCGCGGCTGCACGGCGTCGAAGCGCACCAGCTCGTGGCGTTCCGACACCGCGAGCGACTGCATCATCTGCCAGGCCGCGACGTTGCTGCAGCCCGCGTAGCGGATCTTGCCGGCGCTGCGCAGGTCGTCGAACGCCGCGAGCGTTTCGTCGATGGGCGTGTCGGCGTCCCAGCGATGGATGTAGTAGAGATCGATGTAGTCGGTGCGCAGCCGGCGCAGCGAGGCGTCGCACGCGGAGATGACGTGGCGGCGCGAGAGCCCGGTGTCGTTCGGTCCGGTCCCCATCGCGCCGTACACCTTGGTCGCGAGCACGAAGCGATCGCGCTTGGCGGCCATCCACTCGCCGACGATCTCCTCGGTGCGCCCGGCGGTCTCCGGAGTACCGCCGACCGGGTACACGTCCGCGACGTCGAAAAAGTTGATGCCGGCTTCCTCGGCGCCGTCCATGATCCCGAACGACTCGGCACGATCGGTTTGCAGCCCGAACGTCATCGTGCCCAGACAAATCTCGGAGATCTTCAGGCCGGTACGGCCGAGTCGAACGGTGCGCATCATTCGTCCTTCCCGATCACTTGTTGGGATTGATCAGATACTTCTCGCCGGTGGCTCGCTTCGCGTACGCGGCGATGACGTCGGGCCGCAGCGCTTCGGCGAGCGAGATCTCCGCCGTGTAATGACTGGCGAAGGTGGTCTTCAGTTCCGCCGCGATCCGATCGCGCAACGTTTGCGCTGCCTGCTGCCCGATCTTCTGCACGAATGCCATCACCAGCCAGCCGCCGATGCCCCAGGCCATGCCGAAGTCTCGATCGAGCTCCGTCGGGCGGGTATCGAGCCCGCCGTAGATATAGACCTGTTTGTGGACGGTCGAGCCGTATCGGCTATACGTCGTGGCGTTTTGGCTGAGCGCCGCCTCCATGCACGACAGAATCTGCCCGCACAAGCGGCCGCCGCCGATCGCGTCGAACGCCAGGGTCGCGCCGGTCGCCGCTAAGGCTTTCGTCAAGTCGTCGGTGAACGTTCGCGAGCTGCTGTCCACGACGTGAACCGCGCCAAGCTCGCGGAGTACCGCTTCTTGCGCGGGACTGCGAACGACGTTGACGAGACCCACCCCGTCATTGAGGCAGATCTTATTCAGCATCTGACCGAGATTCGAGGCTGCGGCGGTGTGAACCAGAGCGGTATGCCCTTCCGACCGCATGGTTTCGACCATGCCCAGCGCTGTGAGCGGGTTGACGAAGCACGATGCCCCGTCCGCGGCCGTCGCGCCCTCGGGCAGCACGAGGCAATCGGCGGCATTGACGGTGCGGTATTGCGAATACATCGCGCCGCCCAACGCAGCGACGGTCTTTCCGATGAGGTGCTGCGCCTCGGCCCCTGCGGCGATCACGACGCCGGCGCCCTCGTTGCCGACCGGCATGGCATGATCCAGCCGCGGCGCCATCGCCTTCGGCAACGGCTGCGGGATCGTCGCGGTGATCACCGGGCGCTCCGCGCTTCCGCTCGCCCGAGCCGTCGTCATATCCGCACCGGCGAGCAGCAAGCCGAGGTCCGACGGGTTGATCGGCGCAGCTTCCATGCGGAGCACGACCTCGTTCGCTTTCGGCTGCGGTGTCGCAACGTCCACGAGGGAGAGCTCGAGCTCGCCCGTCGATTTCACCAGCGAGCGCAATTGAAGGCCGCGATTCTCGTACTGCGTGTTCATCATCGCCGCATACGGCTTCTCGCCGATAGGCTCCCGCGCCCGCGTTATTATGGGCTGTACGCGGTGCCGGGACCACCCCATTGGTTCAGCGCGTGACGGGGCAACCCGTAATCGCGCGGTCAGGAGGCGGCGACGATGCGAGCCGGACGTGGGGGATTCGGCAGCAGCGCATTCGCCGTCCGGAGCGGATCGTAGTCCGACACGTCGACCACGTCGGTGTCATCACCGCTGCGGCGCGCGGCGCGCAGTGCTTCGATTGCTTCCGGCAGCGCGAACTGTTCGCCCACGTAGCCTGCCACGAAGCGGCCGCCGCGAATCTCGCCGCGGGCTTCGAGGCGGCGCAGCGCTCCCAGGAGCTCGCGCCACGGCGGGGCCAATGTCTCGCGCGCGACGACGTCGCGGAAGACCACGCCCCAGCGGTCGAGCAGACGGCGTGCGAAGGTCTCGGCTTCGATGCGTTCGGTTTCCGATGCCAGCAGCGTCCAGCGGCCGCTCGACGAGCGCGGGCGCGCGCGCAGGCCTTTGTCGCCGAGGCGGCGCTTCGAATCGATCAGCGAGCGCAGGGCGTCGAAGCCGTCCGCAGTCACGAGGCCTGCCGCGACGAGCTGCCAGAGTGCTTCTTCCACTTCGGCCGGGAGGCGTTTGGTGCCGCGCACGATGTCGGCGAAGAACGGTGCGCCGCGGCGGCCGATCTCGTCGAGCACTTCGCGCGCCGCGTGCGAGAGCGCCGCGTTCTGCTCGCCGTCGCGCGTGACGATCAGCGCCTCGGCGTCCTCGCGCTTGAACAGCGAGATCGGCGCGAGCTTCGTTGGGCGGATGCGGCGCTGGCGCTCGTCCGCTTCGACCGGGGTGAGTGCGGGGTGCGGTGAGAGGCGGCCCCACATCACTTCGCCGGAATAGCAGAGCTGGTCGAGGTACTCGCGCTTGTAGCGCGCGACGCGCGCGGGGAGGATCGAGGCTTCCCAGGCGGCGGCGGGGATCTCGTAGCCTTCGAGCTGCTTGATGATCTGCAGCGTGCCGTCGATGCCGTGCAGGCGCGACGCCGGCGTGACGTGCTGCCAGCGGTACAAAAAGCGCACGTACTCTGCCGTCGTGACGGGCTCGATCTCGCGCCGCAATTGCCCGAGCGTGAGGCGGTGGATGCGCGCGAGCACGCGGCGGTTGCAGAACTCTTCCTCGTCCGCGCCGCGGAAGCGGCCGCGCAGCACTTGGCCTTCGGTTTCCAGGCGAATCAGCGCCACGTCGATCGTATCGGTGTCGACCGCGAACTTTTCGGCGAGCTCCGCGACCGTCACCGGGCCGCTCGATTCCAGCCAGCCGCGCACGATCTCGGCGATCGCGTCTTCGCGCCGTTCGGGCAGCGGATGCGACGGCGCGATCGCCGCGATCTCCGGCTGCATCGTTGCGTCCGGGTAAGCGATGCGCGCGAGCGCGAGGCGTTCGGCGCACGTCCAGAAGCGCGCTTCGCCGGCGGCCAGCGTCGTCGCGCGGCGCTGTGCGACCAGCTCGTCGAACCATGCGGTCCACTCCGCCACCGGCGGCAGCACGACGAGCGTGTCGAGCGCGTCGTGCAGCTCGTCCGCGTCGCGCACGACCGGCCAGACCGACTCGGTCACCTCCGCGATGGCGGCGGGATCGAGGATGCCCGCGCCCTCGCCGTCGCTGCGGATCGTGCGGCGCAGCGTCACGGCGCGCGCGCGGCGCTCTTCGAGCGGCGCGTCGTCGAGGTACGCGTACGGGTTGGCGTTGAGGATCTCATGGCTGAACGGCGACGGCTCGGGCGTGTCGACGGCGACCGTCTTGATCTCGCCGCTCTCCACCGCGCGCAGCACCGTGGTCAAGCCCGCGAGGTCCATCGCTTCGGTGAGGCAGTTGCCGATCGTCTCGCGCACGAGCACGTGATCGGGGATGCGGATCGGGCCGGTGAGGTTCTCGCCGCACGCGGCCGCGTCGGGGAAGCACGACGCGAGCAAATCGTCCGCGCGCATGCGCTGGAGCTGCGGCGCGACCTTCTTGCCGCCGCGCATGCGCAGGATCGCGAGCGCGCGCGTCGCGTTCCAGCGCCAGCGCGCGGCGAACATCGGCGCGGTGAGCAGCGCCTGCGTCAGCGTCGCTTCCACGCTCGCGGATTTGACGTACTCGAACACGATCTCCAGCGGGAACGCGTGCTGATCGCTCAGCGACAGCACGAGGCCGTTGTCGGTCGCGGCGGCTTGCAGCTCGATGTTGAACGCGCGGCAGAACTTCTTGCGCAGCGCCAAGCCCCACGCGCGGTTGATGCGCGCGCCGAACGGCGTGTGCAGGATCAGCTGCATCCCGCCCGCTTCGTCGAAGAAGCGCTCCGCGACGATGGTCTTGCCGGTCGGCACGGTGCCGAGGATCGCTTTGCCGGCGCGGATGTACGCGACGATCTGCTCCGCACCGGCGCGCTCGACGCCGCACTCCGCCAGCAGCCAGTCGATCGCGGACGCATCGTCGCGCTCGTCGACGACTGCGCGCAGCGCGGAGACTTCGTGCGACAGCTCGATCGTGCGGCCGGGGCTCTCGCCGTTCCAGAACGGGATCGACGGCGGCGCGCCGCGCGCGTCCTCCACCCGAACCACGCCCGATTCGACGCGCCGGATCTGCCACGACGTCGAGCCGAGCAGGAAGATGTCGCCGGCCATGCTTTCAACGGCGAAGTCTTCGTCGACGGTGCCGACGACGTGGCCGTCGGGTTCGGCGACGACGTTGTAGTTCGCGGTCTCGGGGATCGCGCCGCCCGACGTGATGGTCGCCATGCGCGCGCCGCGCCGCGCGCGCAGCCGGCCGTTGACGCGGTCGTGGTGCAGGAACGCGCCGCTGCGCCCGCGCGACGTCGCGACGCCGTCGGACAGCATCGTGACGACGTCGTCGAAGTCTTTGCGCTCGAGGTCGCGATACGGATAGGCGGTGCGCACGGCGCGGTACAGCGCGTCGACGTCCCACTCTTCTTCCGCGGCGCAGAACGCGACGAGCTGCTGCGCGAGGATGTCGAGCGGCGCGGTGGGGATCACCAGCGCATCCATCGCGCCGCTGCGGATGCCGCGCACGATCGCGGCGCATTCGACCAATTCGTCGCGCGTGGTCGCGAAGAGGCGGCCTTCGGGCTTCGCGCCGACCCAGTGGCCCGAGCGGCCGATGCGCTGCAGCGCGGTCGCGATCGAGCGCGGCGTGCCGAGCTGCACGACGAGGTCGACCGAGCCGATGTCGATCCCGAGCTCCAGCGACGCCGTCGCGACGACCGCGCGCAGCTCGCCTTTCTTGAGCCGGTCTTCGGCTTCGAAGCGCTTGTCGCGCGAGAGGCTGCCGTGGTGCGGCAGCACGATCCCTTCGCCCAAGCGCGAGGCGAGGTTGAACGCAGCGCGCTCGCTCATGCGGCGCGTGCTCACGAACACGAGCGTCGTCTTGTGCGTGCGCACGAGCTCCGCAACGCGGTCGTAGATCTCGCCCCACATCTCGTTGCTCGCGACGGGGCCGAGCTCGTCGTTGGGCACTTCCACCGCGAGCGTCATCGCGCGGCGGTGGCCGACGTCGACGATCTGCGCGTTCGGCGAGAGAAAGCGCGCGACGTCTTCGAGCGGGCGCACCGTCGCCGACAAGCCGATGCGCTGCGGCTTGCGGCCGCTCTCGCGCATCACGAGGTCGTCGAGGCGCGCGAGCGTCAGCGCAAGGTGCGAGCCGCGCTTGTCGGCGGCCATCGCGTGGATCTCGTCGACGATCACGGTGCGCACGCCGGTGAACAGCTTGCGCGACTTCTCCGCCGTCAGCAAAATGAAGAGCGACTCCGGCGTCGTGACGAGGACGTGCGGCGGCTTGCGCAGCATGCGCGCGCGCTCGGCTTGCGTCGTGTCGCCGGTGCGCGTGGCGGTGCGGATCGGCGCCAGCGTCAGCCCGCGCGCTTCCGCGGCTTCGAGCAGCTCGCCGAGCGGCGTTTCGAGGTTCTTGCGAACGTCGTTGGTGAGCGCCTTGAGCGGCGAGACGTAGACGACGAGCGTCTCGTCGGGGAGCTCGTCGCCGGCCGCTCGGCGGATCAGGTCGTCGAGGCAGAGCGTGAACGCCGCGAGCGTCTTCCCCGAGCCGGTCGGCGCCGAGACGAGCACGTCCTGACCGGCGCGAATCAGCGGCCAGCCTTGGACTTGCGGCTCGGTGGGCTCGCCGTAGCGGCTGGAAAACCAGTCGCCGACGAGCGGATGGAAATCGCTCAGCACGGTGCCCTTCTTCAACCCGCGAGCGAGGTGTCCGTTTGCGGGCCGACGCACCATCCGCGCGATGACGAACCGCAAATCGGCGTGGCTCTTCGCAGCGGTGGTCGCGCTCGGCTCGGCGAGCGTGCCGGTCGTGAGCGCCGCGCAGTCGCTCCCGCCGCCTCCGCCGCCGCCGGTTCCGGGGCCGTCCACACCGTCGCCGTCAGCGTCGCCCGAATCACCGTCGCCGCCCGGATCGCCCACGCCGTTCGGGACACCGTCGCCGTTCGCGACGCCGTCCGGTGCTCCGTCGCCCGGCGCGTCCGCGTTGCCGGCGGTGCCGATTCGGGTGGATCACGCGCGCATCGGCGTCGTGCCCGGTGCGACCGTGACCGTCGGCGTTTCGGGCGGGTCGGGCCCGATCAGCGCGCAGGCGTCGTTCGATGGCGCCGTCGTGCGCTACGACCCGTTCGCGCGGACGCTGTTCGTCACCGGGCGCGCGTTCGGGCGCGGCACCGTCGTGCTCTCCGATCCGGCCGGCAACACCGCGACCGTCTCGGTGCTCGTCGCGCCGCCGGCGGGCGTCGTGCCCGCCGACGCGACGGTCGAGCTCGCGGGGAACGTCAACGCGGCGTTCGTCACAGCGCGCGTCCGCGCGTCGATCGCGCAATCCGCGCAGTTGCAGCCGGGCGCGACGCTCGACGCCGGCGGCATCACCACCGGTGATCTGCGCCCCGGTCAGGCGCTCGAAGCGCGCGCGAACGTGACCGTGCACGGCAACGACACGTACGTCGACCAGACCGGGACGACCAGCGTGCACGTGCGCGTCGACGCGCTGCCGCAGCTCGATCCCACCGTGCTGTTCTACAGCGACGATCCCGAGCGGCTCGGCGCACTCGACGACGGCGTGCTGTTCCGCGGCACGATCGACGCGACGCGTCCCGCGCGCGTGTACGTCTATCACGTGTCCGACTCGCCGAACCGCAAGCTGTACCTCGCGCTGCAGCCGACGACGTCGACCGCGCGCGTGCAGGTGCTCGGCGCCGTCGCGGGACCGTCGGATGCGTTCGCGTACGTCGGTCACACGGCGACCGTGCGGTACATGCTCGAGCGCGCATCGCAGGAAAGCTTCGTCACGCCGATCCTGCCGATCGCACCGTATGCGATGCAGCTCGGCGCCGGAACGATGCTGCCGGGCACGCTCGTCAACGCGATCTACGACTTGCGCGTGCTCGACGGTGCGCCGGTGAACGTGCTCGTCGTCGCGGCGAGCAACGGCGTCGATCCCGCGACGCTGCTCGCGCAGCCGGAGCATTCGACGGACGCGCACTACCGGCGCGGCGAGTTCTCGTTGACCAGCGTGCCGCCGCTCGCGCTGTCGTACACGGCCGGCGCAGCGGAGCCGCCGCCGTTCGCAGTGGGCGTTCGGTACTACGCGAACGGGCAGCCGGCGTTTCCGAATCTGCGCCCCGGCGACGTCGCGGCCGCCGGACAACGGGCCGCGCTCGCCGGCGACTACGGCGTGCTGCGCGCGGTGACGCTGCAGTTCGCGAACCCGACGCCCGCGCCGCAGAACGTGTACTTGTACGAGCAGCCGGGCGCAACCGGCGGCGGCGTGACAACGACGATGTGGTTCACCGGCGACGCGGCGCCGACGCAAGTGCGCTGCGTGAGCGATCCGTCGCAGCGCTATCTCATCAAAGGCTTCGGGCTCGCGCCAGGCCAGACGCTGAACGTGACCGGCACGTACATGACCGACGGCACGTCGTTCCTGCCGCTGTACTTCGGCCTGACGGCGACCCCGCCGCCGCCTCCGCCGCTCAACGCCTGCGGCGCAAAGCCGGGCACGACCGCGACGCGCTGAACGGACTTTCCTCGCGAACCCGGTATGCTGCCGGTACATGGCGGAACTCGACGAGCGGCTGAGCCGGCTGCGGCCCCTGCCCGAGAAGACGTGGACGAGCCTCACCCGTTTGTTCGCAGCTGAGGACGTTCGGTTCACCTGGGCCAGCAACGCGCTCGAAGGCAATACGCTCACGCTGCGCGAGACGCAGCGGGTGCTCGAAGACGGCGCGACCATCGCGGGCAAGTCGATGCGCGATCATCTCGAGGCCGTCAACCACGCCGCGGCGGCGCGCCGCATGCACGAGATCGCAGACGGCGCCGAGGCGATCACCGTGCACGTCATGCTCGAGCTGCACGGGTTGCTGATGCGCGGCATCGACGATGCCTGGGCCGGGCGCATCCGCAACGACGCGGTCGCGATCGCCGGGACTCAGTACCGCCCGCCGGATGCGGACGCCGCATCGGCCGGCGTCGACGAATCGTTCGCACGGTATGCCGCGCGGAAAGAAGGCGACCATCCCGTGCTCGTCGCGGCCGACCTGCACTACGAGATTGCGCGGCTGCACCCGTTCTTCGACGGCAACGGCCGCACCGCGCGGCTCCTGATGAACGCGCACCTGCTGCAGCGCCGGTACCCGCCGCTCATCATCGAACCCGACCACCGAGGCGCATACCTCGATGCGCTCGATGCAGGCCAAGAAAGCGGCGACGCCTGCGCGTTTAGGCTTTTCGTCGCCGACGCGATGCAGCAGTCGCTGGAGCATTACGCGAAGATTCTGAAATGACGTGCAGCGCGGCGCCGGCGACGCGTCGCCGCCCGGGCGACTAAGCGCCGGCGGGCGCGCGGACCACGATGCGCTTCGCGCGCGACACGACGCCGCGTACAGCCGCCAGCAGCGCGTTGCGCCGTGAGACCGTCGGCACGGGTTCGCCGAGCACCGTAGGGTCGGCGGCGGCGAGCGCTTTCATCGCCGACGTCGCGTCGACGTTGTGCGTGGTGCCGTAGGCGAGCTGGTTCGCGGCGTAGCGGTCGAGCGCGTAGCGGTAGTTCACCATCACGCCGAACGACTGCTCGAGGCCGCGCGGCGTCGGATCGGCGAGCCAGTCTAGCCGCTCGATCGTCGCGCCGTTGCCGAGGTGGAAGCGCTCCACCGCGTCGCGCGGCGCGCCGTCGCCGCGTTTCGCTTCAAGCAGATACCGCGCCGCCAGGCGCAGCAGCGGCTCGCGCAGCGCCGCGAGCGGTGCCGCGTTGCGGTGCCAGCCCGGCGTTGCGAGCGCTTCGCGCACCTCGGCGTCGACGCGTTCGCCCAGCGCGCGCACCCACGCGGCGAAGCCCGGCAGCGGCGAGAGCGTGGCGAACGTGCGCAGCCGCGGCAGCTCGGCGCGCAGTTGCTCGACGGCGTGCTTGATCAGCGCGTTGCCGAACGGGATGCCGGTCAAGCCGCGCTCGGTGTTCGAGATGGAGTAGAACGTCGCGCAGCGCGCTTGCGCGGCGTCGACGCGCGGCGCGTTCGGGTTGAGGATCGCGCGGATCGACGCCGGCATCTCGTCGGTGAGCGCGACCTCGGTGAACACGACCGGCATGCCGGGCAGCGCCGGGTGGAAGAACGCGTAGACGCGGCGGTCTTCGTCGAGCCGGTCCTTCAAATCGAACCAGCCGCGCACGGCGTGCACCGCCTCCGAGCGCGCGAGCCGTTCGAGCAGCGCCGCGGAGTCGGCCCAGGTGAGGCGGCGCAATTCCAGCAGCCCGAGGTCGACGCGCGAGGCGAGGAACGCGCGCAGATCGTCGTCGAGCGGAGCGAGGTCGGCGACGTCGGGACGCTTCTCCAAGAACGCCAGCAACTGCGCGCGCAGCTCGACCACGAGCCGCAGATCGCCGGGCGGAGCGGCAAGGTGCCGCAGCACGCAGTCGCGGGCGGGCTCGAGGTGGCGGCGCAGCCGGGCCAGCGCGACGCGGCGCACCAGCCGGATCGGCGGCCGTGCGCGCCGCATCGAGGTCGCTCTCGGCGCGCGGCACGTCGACGTCGAGCGCGTCGAGCAGGCGCAGGAAGCGCAGCACCTCGCTCTCCGAAGCGACCGCGAGGCTGGATCGCACGGTGCGCACGTGATCTCGCGCCGCGAGATCGCCCACGGGCAGATGTCGCAGCGCCTCGACCGCGCGTTCCACAGGGGTCGTCCGAACCGGCATGGCGCTCCGCACAACCCGCTTACGCCGCGGCGGGGTTCAGAATCCGGGCGGCAGCTTCGTCGTCGCGAACGGCGGCCGGCGGTAGCTCGCGGCGCACGACGCCGTGTCCAGGTTCTTCGCCGAACGCGCGCGCACGAACTCGACGATCAGCTTGTCCGCGCACGGCAGCTCGATCTCGTGCGAGGCGTGCGGGATCAGTATCTGCCGCGCGTTCGGCAGATACCGCAGCGCTTCGCGCCCGAACTGGGGCGGTGAGGCCGGATCGTCCGCGCCCGAGAGCATCAGGATCGGCGCGCCGGATCGTACGGGGGTGGCGAAGGCGCCCGCGACCGTGCGCACGTTCCAGATCCTACACGCATGCTGTTGCGCGCGCACGCGCGTGGCGCCCATGAACGTGCCGGCACTGCTGCGCACGACGTCGGCTTCGGTGATGAACGGGATGTCCTCCGCGCAGGTCATCGAGAGGTTCAGCCCGGTCGCGACCGAGCTGAAGTCCTGCGCGACGAGCTGGATGAGCGCGCCCAGCGGCACGTAATCGCCGCGATACGCTCGCTCGACGATGAACGGCACGACGGACGCACCTTCCGAGCTGTACGAAAGCTGACGCAGCCGGTCGGCGAACACTTCTTTCGAAAGCGCGACCGTCTGAAACCGCTTCGTCGCCAGGTTGCGGATGCGCATGCTGATCGGCCCGCGGTCGAGACGCTGCTCGAGCGCGGCGAGGTGCGCGCCGAACGCGGGAAAGTGCGCGTGACAGTCCCGGTCGGCGGCGCACGCCGCGATGATCTGGTTGCGGGCGAACTGCGAGCCTTGCGCCATGTCGCGCGGGATGACGTAGATGCCCGGCGGCGCGACCCCTTCGAGGACGGCGCTCTCGACGTGCGCCGGATGGCGCCGGATGTAGTCGAGGTAGAGCATCGTTCCGTACGAGCCCCCGAAGAGCACGACGCGGTCCGCGTGCAGCGCGGCGCGGACGTCTTCGAGGTCGTCGGCGGTAATGTCGGTGGTGTAGAGATTGAGATTCGCTTTGCTCGCGAGGGCGGTGCGGCACGCGCGCAACGCGGCGTCGGGCCAAATCTGCGCGAACCACGCCGCGGGCTGCGCCGGCGGATACAGATCGCAGGTGAGGGGCGCGGAGCCGCCGGTACCGCGCACGTCGACGAACACGAGATCGTACGTGTCGTTCAGCTCTCTGAACGGCTTGGCGAAGAGGCCGTCCACCATCGGCGCCGCTTGCTCGATCGCGCTCGCACCCGGACCGCCGGGATTCCAGAACATCGCCCGGCCCGACGGCGTTTTCGCGGGAACGACGACGAGCTTGAGCGGGATCGTGCGGCCGCTTTGCGCAGCACGGTCCTCGAAGACGTCGAACGTGCCGCACTGCGCCGGCGTCTTCTTCTGCCCGACGACGCACGGCTTCATGTGCAGCCGCGACTCGAGCGGCGGTCCCGGCGATTGCGCGACGGCTGCACCCGCCTTCAGGATCGCGAAGGACGCGAGCGCGGCGAACGCCTGGCGAAAAAGCGCGTTCATGTTGGACGGAGCGTAGCCAGACTGCGTGCGCACGTCAAGTCGCGACCACGATGTCGCGGCTCGCCGCCCAGGCGGCGACGTCGCGGCGCTCGATCGTCGCGGCCATGAGCTCCGGGAACAGGTCGGGGGTGCAGGCGAACGCGGGAACGCCGAGCGCGGCGAGCTCCGCGGCGTTGCGCGGGTCGTAGCTCGGCGCGCCGCGGTCGTCGAGGGCGAGCAGCGCCACCATGCGCACCCCGGAGCGCGCGAGCGCCGCGGCGCGCGCGAGCATCTCGTCGCGGTTGCCGCCTTCGAAGAGATCGCTGATCAGCACGAGAACGGTATCGTTCGGCGTGCGGACCAGCCCTTGGCAGTACGCGAGCGCGCGGTTGATATCGGTGCCGCCGCCGAGCTGCGTGCCGAACAGCAGCTCCACCGGATCGTCGAGCTGCGCGGTGAGGTCGACGACCGCGGTGTCGAACACCACCATCGACGTGCGGATCGCTTTCACCGACGCGAGCGCCGCGCCGAGGATGCCGGAGTACACCACCGACGTCGCCATCGAGCCGCTCTGATCGACGCACAGGATCACGTCGCGCATCGTCGCGCCGCGCCGGCCGAAACCGATCCGGCGCTCGGCGATGATCGTGCGGTATTCCGGCTGGTAGTGCTTGAGGTTCGCGCGGATCGTGCGCGGCCAGTCGATCTCGTTGTGGCGCGGGCGGCGGTTGCGCGCCGCACGGTTGAGGCTGCCCGTGACGGCGGCGCGCAGCGGGTTGCGCAGCCGCTTCTCGATGTCCTCGACGACGCCGCGCACGACGCGCCGCGCGGTGTCGCGCGTCTTCGCGGGGATCACGTTCTTGAGCGAGAGCAGCGTCGCGACGAGCCGCACGTCGGGCGTGACGGCGGCGAGCATCTCCGGTTCGAGCAGCATCTGCTGCAAACCCAGGCGCTGGAACGCGTCGGTCTGCACGACCTGCACCACCGAGCTGGGAAAGTACGTGCGAATGTCGCCGAGCCAGCGCACGGCGTTGGGCGCCGACGAACCGAGCCCGGCGCCGCGCTCGCTGTCGTAGAGCGCTTCGAGCGCGGCGTCCATGCGCGCGTCGTCGCCCGCGAGCGCGACGCCGAGCCCGTCCGCGTCGTCGCCGCCGAGCACGAGTCGCCAGCGCCGCGCGCGTTCGTCCGCCGTGCTCATTCGGCGATCTCCGCGACGCCGAGAATCGCGCGCAGCACCGGCGCCAGCAGCCGCGCGCGCTCGAGGTCGATGTCGTCCGCGGCGGCGGCGGCGACCGCGGCGTGCGCGTGCGTGCCGCGGCCGGCCGCGACGCGCTCGCCGATCGCCCGGCGCTCAGGCGGCGCGAACGCCGCGAACGCGCGCCGCACCAGCGGCAGCACGGCGACGAAGCCCGCGGGGTCGAGTGCGAGGAGCCAGCCGTCGACGACGTCGAGCAGCTCGGGATGGTGCACGACGAGCAGCCCGCTGCCGCGCATGAGGCCGTCGATCCACGCTGCGGCGGTCGCAGGCGGCGTGCCGAACGACAGCGCGCGCGAGAGCCGCGTGCGAACGTCGTCCGCAGTGAGCACGCCGGCGTCGAACAACAGGCGCATCGCGCGACCCGCGACGAGGCCGTGCACGCGGTCGTTCGCCGCGACGCGCGCGAGCGCGTCGTGCCACGCGGCGCGCTGCGCTTCGTCGTCGAGCACGCGCAGCGCGCCGTCGACCGCGGCGATCCGCTTGTCCATCGCCTCGGCGGCGGCGTCGTCGAGCGCGAGCACGGCGGCGGGCAGTGCGATGCACGCGCGCGTGAGCAGGCCGTCGATCGTTTCGCCGACGCGCTCGACGTCCGTACCGCGCACGTCGCCGTAGCGCCGCGTGCGGATCAGCGGCGGCAGCGCGTCGAGCATCAGCCCGGCGTCGTGCGTGCGCGCGGCGAGATCGCGCACGCGCGCGAGCACGAACGCTGCGGCGTCGCCGAGCGCCGCGGCGAACGTCGCGTCGAGCAGCGCGGTCAGCTCGGCGAGCTCCTGCGCGCGCGTCGTGCGCTCGCGCACGAACGCATCGGCCGCGTCGCCGAGGGCGTTGCCGTACGCGCTGGCTTCGATCAGCGTGACGGCGAACTCCGGCTGCCAGCGCAGCGCCCAGATCTCGTGGAACGTACCCGTCTTGCCGCGCGCTTCGCGCAGCGCGCCCCACGCGACGCCCAGCAGGTTGAGCCGGTGCAGCAAACGGCTGCGGTCGAGATCGCCGGGCTTGCGCAGGTCGAGGTCGAGCTCGCGCGCCGACGGGTCGGGCGCGAGCCGCAGCCGCTTCTGCTCGCGCGCGACGTCGGCCACGAGCGGCACCTGCGGCACGTCGTCGGGGACTTCGCCGAGACGTTCGCCGACGACGAGCCGCTCCGCGAGCAGCGTCATCGGCCGCGCGTCGCCGAAGCAGTACACGGTGCGAATCGCGTCGAGCGACTCGCGCAAACCCGGCAGCGGCGCGGCGCGCAGCGCAGCGAGCGCATCGGCGAGCCGCGTCGCCTCGATCGCGTGCGCGGGCGACACGTCGAAGTCCGCGTCGCGGAAGCAGCGCGACGCCTTGGTCATCCATGCCGCGACGACACGCTCGGGCGTTTCCCACAGGTGCTCGTACCAGCCCGGCGAGTCGATCCCGGCGCCGTAACCGCTCGCCGCGGTCAGCCGTCCGAACGTCCACGGGATCCACGTCGCGGCGACCTTCGCTTTCGGCAATCCTTTGAGCACGTCGGCGTCGGCGCGCGCGGGCGGCAGCGTCGCGAGCGCCGGCACGTGCCATGCGCCGCACACGACCGCGACGGTGTCGTGCTGCTTCGACGCGGCGCGCACGATCTGCCGCATCGCCGCTTCGCGCCGGCGTTCGTGCGGGTCGTCGCGTTCGCCGAGCGCTTCGCGCACGCCGGTCATCAGCTCGGCGACCGCGGCGAACACGTCGGCGTCGTCGCGGCGGCGTTCGACCATTTGATCCCACCAGCGCTCGCCGTCCGAAAATCCCGCGGCAGCGGCAACCGCGTCGAGCGGATCGTCGCGCACGTCGTCCGGTTGTTTTTCAGCGCCTGCATTTTCGGCGGGTGCATCGTCGCTCGACGGCTCGTCGTGCGGCACGAGCTGGTTCGCTTGCGGCATGTCCATGAAGCGCACCGGGACGTCGTGCGCGAGCGCCCAGCGCAGCGCTTGCCATTCGGGCGAGAACGACGCGAACGGATAGAACGCCGCGCGTTGCGGCGCGTCGGGTGCGTACACGAGGATCGCGACGGGCGGGCGGATATGGGCGTGCGCGGCGAGCGGCACGATCGCGTCGGCGTCGGGCGGCCCTTCGACGAGCACGACATCCGGCGCCAGCGCGTCGAGCGCGTGCACCAAACTGCGCGCGGAGCCCGGCCCGTGGTGGCGGACGCCGAAGAGGTGGACGCTCAGCCCGTCGCCTCGCGGCACGCGCGGTACAGGTCTTTCCAGCCGTCGCGCTCCTTGACGACGGTTTCGAGATATTCGAGCCACGCGACGCGGTCTTGCACGGGATCTTTCACCACCGCACCGACGAGTCCGGCCGCGACGTCGGCCGCGCGCAGCGTGCCGTCGCCGAAGTGCCCGGCGAGCGCGAGCCCTTGATTCATCACCGAGATCGCCTCGCCGGTCGACAGCGTGCCCGTCGGCGATTTCAGCTTCGTCTTGCCGTCGGCGGTGACGCCGGAACGCAGCTCGCGAAACACGACGAGCAAACGGCGAATCTCTTCGACCGCGGGCGGCTGCGCGGGCAGCGCGAGCGATGCGCCCAGGCTCGCCACGCGCGCCTGCACGATGTCCACTTCTTCTTCCAGCGTGTCGGGGAGCGGCAGCACGACGACGTTGAAGCGCCGCTTGAGCGCGCTCGACAGCTCGTTCACGCCGCGGTCGCGATCGTTCGCGGTTGCGATCACGTTGAAGCCTTGGACGGCATCGATCTCCGTGTCGAGCTCGGGGATCGGCAGCGTTTTTTCGGAGAGAATCGAGATCAGCGCGTCCTGCACGTCGGCGGGGATGCGGGTGAGTTCCTCGACGCGCACGATGCGGCCCTCGCGCATGCCGCGAAAGACCGGGCTCGGCACGATCGCGTTCTGCGACGGCCCCTCGGCGAGCAGCTTCGCGTAGTTCCAGCCGTAGCGCAGCGTCTCTTCGTTGGTGCCCGCGGTGCCTTGCACGACGAGGCGCGAGTCGCCGGAGATCGCGGCGGCGAGATGTTCCGACAGCCAGCTCTTCGCGGTGCCGGGAAGCCCGAGCAGCAGCAGCGCGCGATCGGTCGCGAGCGTCGCGATCGCGATCTCGACCAGCCGCCGGTCGCCGAAGTATTTCGGCTCGATCGGCGTGCCGTCGTCGAGCGTGCCCCCGAGCACGTACGTCGCGACGGCCCACGGCGAAAGCTTCCACTGCGCCGGCCGCGGGTGCGCGTCGGCGTTCGCGAGCGCAGCGAGCTCGGCGGCGTACTGCATCTCGGCCGGCGCGCGCAGCGCGTTCTGAGTGGTGATCTCCGTCATCGGGCCGCCTTCAGGTGCTCGCGCATCGCCGCGCGCAAGCGTACGGTGTCGAAAAATGCGGCGATCCCGCGCACGGGCTCTTGCGCGGTGTTTTCCGGCCATCCCTCCAGCACGTCCGGCGTGTCGGGCGCGATGCGCGTCGCCGCGAGCGCCAGCAGCTCGTAACGGCGCCACCACGCGGCCGGATCGGCCGTCGTCGCGAGCTCGGCTTTCATGAAGCCGGCGAACGCGCGCGAGAACGCGACGTCCCACGGGCCGGGCACCAGCGCTATGAGCTCGCCCGCATGCGGCTCGCGCGTTTCGAGCGCGCGCGCGATGACGGCGACGCGCGCGGGCGTGGCATTTGCGCCGGCGTTGGCTTCGAGCGTGTACGGCATCAAGTCCGGGGTTTCGTTGGAGAGCTCGATGAACGCGATGCGCCACGCATCGTCGCCGTAGCGCGCGGTCGCGGTGGCAAAGCCGCTCAGCAGCGCCGTTTCGACGTCCGTCTTCCGTGCGAGCGCGAGCGCCGTCGCCGGCGCGAGCCCGCGCGCGAGGGTCCAGTGCGACGGCGGCACTTGCGCGATCGTTTGCTGCAGCCACCACGCGCGCTCGCCGATCTTCGCGGGCGGCCGCGGCTCGACGCCGTCGCGCTGCATCGCGGGCGTGCATTCCGCGGGCAGGTCCACGGTGAGCGAGCGTGCGCCGAGCATCGCGCGTTTCGCGGTCACCCAGGCGTCCGCGCGCGCGATCGCGCGCTGCGCCAGCTGCGAGTCCGGCAGCCGGGCGAGCAGTGCTGCAGCGGCAGTGCGCACGTCTTTGCGGCGGTCGTCGAGGGTCGCTTCGAGGAACGGCTCGTCGTCGCGCGAGAGCCCGGTGCGCAGCGCGTCGACGAACGCCGCGCGCTCGGCGGGCGGCTCGCGCTCCCAATCGGCCGCGAGCAGCTCGCGCGCACGGGTTGCATCGCTCGCTCGCAGCGTCGTCAGCGCGCGAACGCGCGCGACGCGGTCTCCCTCGCGCCAGGCGCGTTCGGGGTCATCGGCGCCGAGCGCGAACGACCATTCCGGCTCTTGCGCGGCGAGCCAGCTGCCCCGCGCGCCGATGACGGCGGCGATCGCGGCGTGCAGATCGCGCCGGTGCGCGCCGAGCGCGAGCAGCCGCGGCAGCAGTTCCTCGGCGACGCGCACGCGCGTCTCGGCGGCGAGCGCGAGCCACTCGGGTATCAGCGCCGCCTCGCGCCCGCCGCCGAGCAGCAGCACCAGATCGTTCGCCGCTTCCGGTAAGATGCGCGGGAGCGTTTCCGCGGGCGCGGGATCGAGCGCGACGCTCGACAAGTCGAGCGCGCGCGTCCCCGCGCGGCGTGCGATCCCGGCGACCGCCGCCGCGCGCAGCACGGCGTCTTCCGCCGTGGCCGTATCGGCGCGCGCCGCGATCAGCACGTCGAGGTCGTCGTCGCCGATGCGGATCGGCGGCGCGGCTTCGCGCTGCGTCCCGACGACCGCCGTGCGCACCAGCGCCGCCCACGATGCCGGTGTGGATCGAACGGGCACGGTCATGCGAGCGCCGTGAAGCGCGCATGCGACCACGCTCCCAGTGGCAGAAACGCGCGCCCGTCCCACTCCCCGGCGAGCGTGAGCGCGTGTCCGCCCGCGAGCGCATGCAGCGCATACGGCTCGCGCAGATTCGACGCGATCGGCAGCGCGCGTCCGTTTGCACCACGTACGAACCACGCATCGCCGGAACGCAACGGCGTCACGTCGCGCAGCACGAACGGAAAGCGTTCGAGCCACGGATCGCCGGCGAGCGCTCGCGCGTACCCGTCGAGCGCGTCGTCCAATCCCGAGGCCTGCGGAACCACGCTGGCGTCCGCGATGCCGCCGCGCTCGGCGATGATCGCGCGCAACGGCGACGCCGATTCGAGGTACACCAGCTTTGCTTCGACGTCGGTCCCCGCGACGAGCGGATCGGCGATCGGCGCGCCCGCGGGCGCGAACTGCACGATGAGCGCATCGCGCCGGCTCCGTTCACCGCGCAACCACGTGCGCCGCACCGTGAGCCGCTCGTCTTCCTCAACGCGCGTGCCGGTGACGGCCCACGTATCCTCGACGACGTCGAACGCGCGCGCGACGATCTCGTCCTGCGTCTGATTCCAGCCGACGTGCCGCCGCACGTCAGCGCGCAGCGGCGGCGGCAGATCCGCGAGCCTCGCATACGCCGAGCACAGGAGCGCGATCTCGCCGAGGGCGGCGAGCAGCCGGCCTTCCCAGCCGGCGCCGGATGCGACGATCCAGCCCAGCGAGCGCACGCGCCGCGCGACGCCGGCGCACTGCGCGTCGACCAGCCGCGCCGCGCGGTCGTACCAGTAGCGCGACGGCTGCGTCTGCGCGTGCGCGAGCCCGAGCCGCACGACGTCGCGCAGCCACAGCTCGCATTCCGCCAGTCCCGCGGCGACGCGATCCTCGCGCTGCTTCGCGCGCTTTGCGGACGCCGCCGCGTTCGCCGCCGGATCGCCGCTGGGCTCGCGCGCCTTCGCCGCCGATTCGGCGCTCTTCTCGGCTTTCGCGGCGCGCTCGGCGTGCCACGCGCGCGCCCACTCGGGCGCATCGCTGCTCGCGACCCCGCCGCCCGCTTGCAGCAGCATCAGTCCCAGCACGTGCTTGCACGGAAACTTCCGGCTCGGGCACGAGCATTTGTACGCGATCGTCGCAAGCTCGACGCGCGTTTGATACGGCATCGAGCCGCTGCCCTGACATTCACCCCACAGCAGCGTTCCGTCGGTCCCCGAAGCGACCCACTTGCGCGGCGACGCCAGCCCCTGCCCGGCTTTGGCCGAAGCGGGGTCCGGTGCAAGCGCGAGCACCTGGTCGGCGGTCATGTGTCGATCAGTCGCCCGCTGCCGTGCGACGGTCCTGCCGTAACGCAGTTCGTTCCGTTGCCGCGTTGACTACGGCCCGCCCGAGGTCAGCGCGCCCCCGACGCCGCCTTTGCTATCGCCCGGGCCGCGAACACGTCCGCCATCGCCGTGCGATAGGCGGCCGATGCGAACGTGTCGGCGCGAGCCGTGACGCTGCGCGCAACGCCCGCGCACGCCGCCTTGAGCGCGTCCGCGTCGCCCGGTTTCACGCCTTTCAGCGCACTCTCCACGCCGCTCGCGCGGAACGCCGAGTCGCCGATGCCCGTCACCGCGATGCGCGCGGATTCGATCGTGCCGCCGCTCATCGTGAGCACCGCCGCCACGCCGACCACCGCGTAGTGCGACGCGGGGTGGTGAAACTTCACGTACGCGGAGTTCGGCGCCGCGTCGAACGCGATCTTCGTCAGCACTTCGTTCGTGCCGAGCGCCGTCTCGAACATGCCCTGGAAGAAGTCGGACGCTTTCAGGTCGCGCGTGCCGCCTTTGCCCGTCAGCGTGAACGTCGCGTCGAGCGCTTGCAGCACCGCGGGGTAGTCGGCTGACGGATCGCCGTGCGCCGACGCGCCGCCGATCGTGCCGCGGTTGCGCACCTGCGGGTCGCCGAGATCGTTGGCCGCGTCCCACAGCGCGGGCGCGTTTTTCTTCAGCGCGTCGCTCGCCGCGAGCGCCGCGTGCTTGGCGAGCGCGCCGATCGTGATGCGGCCGCCGCTCGCGTCGATCGTGTCGAGCTGCGGGATGCCCGCGATGTCGATCAGCACCGCGGGCGCCGCCAGGCGCAGCTTCATCATCGGGATGAGGCTGTGGCCGCCGGCCAGCAGCTTCGCGTCGTCGCCGTGCTCGCCGAGCAGACGGATCGCGTCGTCGACGCTGGTCGCGCGGTGGTACTCGAACGTTGCCGGAATCATTTCGTGCTCCCGTTCTTCGGCTGCATCGCGAGCCATAATTTCTCGGGCCGCAGCGGCATGTCGATGTGCACGACGCCGAACGGCGCGAGCGCGTCGATCACGGCGTTCGCCACGGCCGGCGTCGAGCCGATCGTGCCGGCTTCGCCGACGCCCTTGATCCCCAGCGGGTTCACCGTCGTACCCGTCACCGTGTGGTCGAGGTCGTAGTGCGGCACCTGCTCCGCGTGCGGGATCGCGTAGTCCATCAGCGTGCCGGTGAGCAGCTGGCCGTTGTCGTCGTAGATCACTTCCTCGAACAGCGCCTGCGCGAGGCCCTGCGCGATGCCGCCGTGCACCTGGCCTTCGACGATCATCGGGTTCAGCAACCGCCCGCAGTCGTCGACCGCGAGGTATTTGACGACCTTCACCTCGCCGCTCTGCGCGTCGACTTCGACGACGCAGACGTGCGTGCCGAACGGGAACACGAAGTTGGGCGGCTCGAAGCGGCGCGTCGCGTCGAGCCCGGGCTCCAGACCCGGCGGCAAGTTGTCGCCCATGAACGCGAGGAAGCCCGCTTCGGGCGTCGTCATCGACTTCGACGGATCGCCCTTGACGCCGATCTTGCCTTCTTTGTACTCGACGTCGTCGGGGTTGGCTTCCCACTGGTGCGCGGCGATCTTCACCGCTTTCGCTTGGATCGTTTCGATCGCGAGCTTGAGCGCCGCGCCGCCGACCGCCGTGCCGCGCGAGCCGAACGTGCCGACGCCGTACTGCACGCGATCGGTGTCACCGTGGACGACGGTGACGTTGTCGATCGGCACGCCGAGCTCGTCGGCGACGATCTGCGCGAACGTCGTCTCTTCGCCTTGGCCGTGCGGCGACACGCCGGTGAGGACCGTGATCGTGCCGGTCGGCTCGACGCGGATCGTCGCGGAGTCCCAGCCCGCCGCGGGCATCGCCGCCGACGGGCCCATGCCGCACACCTCGACGTACGTCGAGACGCCGATCCCAAGGAAGCGGCCCTGTTTGCGCAGGTCCGCCTGCTGCTTGCGCAAGCCGTCGTAGTCGATCAGCTTCAGCGCTTTGTCCATCGTTGTCTCGTAGTCGCCCGAGTCGTACGTCAGCCCGGTCGCGGTCGTGTGCGGGAACGACGTGTTCGCGATGAAGTTCTTGCGGCGTACTTCCACGGGATCGAGGCCCAGCCTGAGCGCAACCATGTCGATCGCGCGCTCGATGAAGAACGTCGCCTCGGGGCGGCCCGCGCCGCGGTACGCGTCGGTCGACATCGTGTTGGTGAACACGCCGACCACTTGCGCGTCGATGTTCTCGAAGCGGTAGCAGCCGTGCGCCATCAGCAGCGTCAGCGTCGGGATGACCGGCGTGAGCAGTTGGTGGTACGCGCCCAAGTTCGCGGTGATCTTCAGGCGCAGCGCGGTGATCGTGCCGTCTTTGGTCGCCGCGACCTCGAGGTCGTCGACTTGGTCGCGGCCGTGGATCATTGCCTGGAAGCACTCCGAGCGCGTCTCGATGTACTTCACCGGGCGGCCGAGCTGCATCGCGACCCAGCTGATCAGCGCCTCTTCGGGATACACGTTGAGCTTCGCACCGAACCCGCCGCCGACTTCGGGCGCGATGACGCGGATCTTGTTCTCCGGCATCTGCAACACGACCGCGAGCTGCGTGCGCAGCAGATGCGGGATCTGCGTGGCCGAGTAGATGGTGAGCTGCTGCATCCCCGCGTCCCAGTTCGCGACCATCGAGCGCGGCTCGATCGGCACCGGCGCGACGCGCTGGTTGACGATGCGCTGCTTGATGGTGACGTCCGCGGCGGCGAACGCGGCGTCGGGGTCGCCGGCCTTGAACGGCATCGTGAACGCGACGTTGGTGCCGAGGTCCTCGTGCACGAACGGCGCGCCGGCTTCGGCTTTGAGCGGGTCGACGACCACGCCCAGCGGCTCGTACTCGACGACGATCTTCTCCGCCGCATCGCGCGCGGTGTACGGCGAGTCGGCGATCACCACGGCGACCGCTTCACCGACGAAACGCACCTCGTCGAGCGCGAGGATGTAGTGCGGCGGCGTCTTGAGGCCGAGCTCGCCCATCTTGTGCGCGACGGGCAGCGACGACTTGAGGTTGTGCGCGTGGTGGATGTCGTCGCCGGTCCAGACGCCCGCGACGTGCGGGTCGGCCTTGGCGGCCGTGACGTCGATGCTGGTGATCTTCGCGTGGCCGTGCGGGCTGCGCACGAACGCCGCGTAGCACGTGTTGACCTGGCGCACGTCGTCGACGTACGTCGCGCGGCCGGTGATGAGGCGGGGATCCTCGCGGCGCCGGATGCGCGCGCCGACCATCGCAGTAAAGGCCATTAGGTGTGCGCCTCCTGGAGGAACGGCGGGATGATGCCCTCGCCCGAGGGCGGCGGCTCCTCCGCCGGCGGGTGCATCGGCATCAGGTCGTTCACGCTGTGCCGCTCGGTGTGGTCGCGCATCGCCTTGCCGGCCGCGCGCACCGACTTGACGATGTTCTCGTAGCCCGTGCAGCGGCATAGGTTTCCTTCGAGCCCGGCGCGGATCTCGTCGTCGCTAGGATCGGCGTTGCGCTGCAGCAGGTCGACCGCGCTCACGATCATGCCGGTGGTGCAGTAGCCGCACTGCAAACCGTGCGCCGTCCAGAACGCCTCCTGCATCGGGTGCAGCGACTCCGCGGTGCCGATTCCCTCGATCGTGGTGACCTCATGGCCGCTCGCCTGCACGGCGAACACGGTGCAGCTCTTGACGGAAACGCCGTCGAGCAGCACCGTGCACGCGCCGCAGCTCGACGTGTCGCAGCCAATGTGCGTCCCCGTCAAGTTGAGGCTGTCGCGCAGCGCGTGCGCGAGGAGCAACCGCGGCTCGACGTCGAGGGACGTTCGTTTCCCGTTGACGGTGAGATCGATCTGCATGAAGCGCGTCTCCGGAGGAAGCGTGGGGACCCGGAAGCTACCGATGCGACGCCGGAATCTCCTTGCCGGTTCCAGAACCGCCTCGCTCATGCCGCACCCCGTCGACGTGGACGATCTCCGGGAGCGCCTCATGGGCGCGGGCTACGTCGCCGACGCCGGGCTGGCGACGGCGCTGGCGTGCGCCGTCAGCCTGGAGCGCGCGGTTCTGCTCGAAGGCGACGCCGGCGTTGGCAAGACCGACGCGGCGCGCGCGCTGGCGAGCGTCTTCGACGCGAAGCTGCTGCGCTTGCAGTGTTACGAAGGGCTCGACCTCGCCGCCGCGGCGTACGACTGGAACTACGGCAAGCAATTGCTGGCCATCCGCGCGGCGGAAGCGACGCACGAGCGCACACCGGACCTGTACGGCGACGACTTCTTGATTCGCCGGCCTCTGCTCGCGGCGCTCGGCGCACCGCGCGAGCGTGGCATCGTGCTGCTGATCGACGAGATCGACCGCGCCGACGACGAGTTCGAAGCGTTCCTGCTGGAGTTTCTGGCGGACTTCGCGATCTCGATCCCCGAGCGCGGCACGATCGCCGCGGTGCACCGGCCGATCGTCGTGCTCACGTCGAACCGCACGCGCGATCTGCACGACGCGCTCAAGCGCCGCTGCTTCTACCACTGGATCGGGCACCCGTCGGTGGAACGCGAGATCGAGATCTTGCGGCTGCACCTGCCCGGCGTGCCGCCCGCGCTGGCCGGCGACGTCGCGCGCGCGTCCGCGGCGCTGCGCGAGCGCGAGCTGCGCAAAGCGCCGGGGATCGCGGAGTCACTTGATTGGGCGCAGACGCTGCAGCTGCTCGGGGCGGAGCGGCTGAACGCCGACGTGCTCGCGCCGTCGCTCGGAAGCCTGTTGAAGTATCCCGAGGACATCGAGCTCGCGCGCGCGTCGGCGGCCGCGATTGTCGCTGCAGCGCGGCACCCTTCGACAGGCTCAGGGTGACACTGGCGCTCACGATGACGTCGTGCCTTGGATGATCGACGAAGCGGCGGTTGCGGCGGGGTTTGATCGGGCGCTGCGGGCACGCGGCGTTGCGGCGGGGACGCGGCGCGCGCAGACGTTCGCCGAAGTGCTGCGAGTGCTGCCGGCGGACTCGACGCAGGGGATGTACTGGCGCGCGCGCGCCGCGATGCTGCCGTCGGTCGACGACGCCGATGCGTTCGATGCGGCGTTCCTGGAGTTCTTCGGCTCGCTCGGCGACGCCGATGCGCCGGCGCGGCTCGTGCGCACGGTCGACGCGCCGCCGCGCCGCGCGCCGCGCGATCTCCCGAAGCGCGAGTCGATCCCGCCGCCTCCGTCGGAACGGCCTGCGGACGAAAAGCTCGCCGAGCGCGCACCGACGCAGTGGATCGTCGCGTCGAGCGAGCACCGCCTGACGGACAAAGCGTTCGAAGACCTCGACGACGACGAGCGCGCCGCGATGCTGCGGCTGATCGCGCGCGTGCGGGTGGCGGGCGAGTATCGCAGGTCACGGCGGCGGCGCGCGCACGCGCACGGCGACCGGTTCGACTTTCGCGCGACGCTGCGCGGCGCGGCGCGCACGGCGGGCGAGCTCGTGCGCCGCCGCGCGACAAGACGCCGGCAACGGCTGCGCCCGCTCGTGTTCTTGCTGGACGTGTCGGGATCGATGGCGCCATTCGCGCGCGCGTTGCTGCAGTACGCGCGCGTCACCGCGGTCGCACGGCCGGCGGTGCGCGCGTTCGCATTCGCGACGCAGCTCACCGACCTTACCCCGCTGCTGCGGCGCGCGACCGACGAGCGCGTCATGGCCGCGATCGCGGAAGCGGTGCGCGACTACGGCGGCGGCACGCGAATCGGCGCGGCGCTGCGCGCGTTCAACGACCGTTACGCGCAGCGCGGCGCGGCGCGCGGCGGTACGGTGGTGATCCTCTCGGACGGCTGGGAGCGCGACGATCCCGCATTGGTCGGCGTCGAGATGCAACGCCTACGGCGGCTCGCACGCCGCATCGTGTGGGTGAACCCGCACAAGCGCCACGCGGCGTATGAGCCACTGGCGCGCGGGATGGCGGCGGCGCTGCCGTACCTCGATGCCTTCGTGTCGGGTCACAGCCTGCGCTCGCTGGACGCCGTAGCCAACGCGATCGAACGCCGCAGCGCGTAGCGATCTCAGCGGATCTCCATGTAGACTTTGAGGTCGTCTTCCCGGGTGGTTCGAAAGCCGAGCCGCTCGTACAGCCGGCGTGCCTCATTGATCTTCGCCGCGCTGAGCCGTAGCGGCACGCGCGCGGCCGCCGCCTCACGGATGAGGTCGCGGATGATCCGCGTGCCGATTCCTTGCCGCTGCGATTCACCACGGAGGTAGATCGAGTCCAGCTCGATCTGGTCCGCTTCCCGCCGAACGGTGAGCCAGCCGATGTCCTCGCCTTCGACCACGATGATCGCCGAGCTTTCCTCGTTGTAGAATTCTTCGAACTTCCGGTGCTCGACGTCGTCGCCGCGCCTTCCGAAGAGCGCCTCGATGATGTGCCGGTGCGTCGCGAAGTAGACGCGTTCGACGAAGGGGCGATCTCCAGGAACGGCTTTGCGAAACGCGATCCCCGGTTCGGGCGGGATTTCGGAGTGCACGACGGTTATCCGGTCACGCGCAGGCCCGCCGCGATGCCGTTGATCGACAGGCGAATAGCATCGCGGAGCTTCGGATCGTGTTCGGTGCTCGCACGATAATCGCGCAGCAGTCGCAGCTGCAGGAACGAGATCGGATCGACGTAGGGGTTGCGCAGCTCGATGCTTCGCGCGAGCGTCGGGTCGGCCGCGAGCAGGCGGTCGTGTTCCGCGATGCTGAGCACGGCCGCCACGGTCTTCGCGTGCTCCTCGGCGATGCGCGGTACGAACTGCTGGCGCAGCGCTGTGTCGGGGACCAGTTCGTGCGTATAGCGCTCGAAGATCGTGAGGTCGGAGACTGCGAGCGCGCGCTCGATGCTGTGCACGAGCACGGTGAAGAACGGGAGCTCGCGCGCCATCGAGCGCAGCGTCTCATGTTCGCCCGGTACGCTCGCAACCGCGGAGCCGAAGCCGTACCAGCCCGGCAGCATGGCGCGCGTCTGCGCCCAGCCGAACGCCCACGGGATCGCGCGCAGGTCGTCGATGGAGCGGCGGTCGCCGCGGCGGCCGGGACGCGAGCTGATCTGCATGTCGCCGATCTCGTCGACCGGCGTGCACAGCGCGAAGAACCGCAAGAACTCCGGCTCGTCGACCAGCTCGGTGTACGAGCGCTGCGCCGTTACCGCCAGCCGGTCGAGCAGGTCCGCAAACGCCGGCGGCATGGGGGACGGTGTCTCCGCAATGCTGGCGACGACGGACGTCACCGCCAGCTCGAGGTTGCGGCGCGCGAGCGACGGCAAGCCGTAGCGCGCCCCGATCACCTCACCTTGCTCCGTGACCTTGAAGCGGCCGTTCCGCGCCTCCGGCGGTTCGGCGGCGACCGCTTCCCGCGCGTCGGCGGCGCCGCGGCCGGCCGATCCGCCGCGGCCGTGAAACACGCGCAATGCGACGCGGCGTGCGGCCGCGACTCGCGCGAGCCGCATCTGCGCGCGATAAATCGCCCACGCGCTCGCCACGATGCCAGCGACCTTCGTCGAGTCGGAGTAGCCGAGCATGACTTCCCAAACGTCGCCGCACCGCTCGACGTGCTGGCGAAACGGCGCGACCTGAAGGCAGCGCTCCGCGATCGCCGCGGCGTTCGCGAGCGAGGTCGCGCTCTCGAACAGCGGCACCACCTGCGCGGATCCGGCATCGAGCGCGCCGCACGCGCGCGCGAGCGCGAGCAGGCTGAACACGTCGAACGCCGACTCGGTGCCGGCGAGGATGAACGAGCGTACGGCACCGGGCCCACGCCGCGCGCGCAGCGCGGCGACGGCGGCGAGCGATGCGATCACGTCAGCCGTCTCGGGCGAGAACTCGGCCGTGCGCGTCAAGAGCGGGCGCACGGAGTCGAGTTCGCGCGCGAACCAGGCCGAGCGCTCGTCGTCGGGGCGCGCGGATAGCAGCGTCATTCCGGGCTCGACCGCGGCGACCACCTCGTCGAGCGCGCTCACCACGCGATCGCGATGCTGCCGCCACTCCAGCGCGCAAAGGTGAAATCCGAAGACGCCGACGGCGCGGATCAACCGCCGCACGGGCCGCGCGACGTCGTCGCCGCTGTGCGCGCCCACGCTCGCGGCGATCGGTTCCAGCTCCGCCAGCAACGCGGCGGGATCCGCATATCCGCCGTCGGCGTCCGCGAGCGTGAGCCGCAGCCGTCGGTGCACGAACGCGAGCTTGCGGCGATACGGCTCGGCCTCTTGGCGCGGCCCGATCGCGTAGCGCACGTCCGGCAATGCAACGGTGTCGCGTTCGACTGAAGCGATGACGTCGGCCGATACGTCGCCGCGCGACGCGTCCTGCGACAGCCGCGTCTGCAGCGCTTCCACCGTTTCGACGTAACGCCCGAGCACGAAGCTGCGCGCTTGCTCGTGCGCGGCGACGATCGCATCCGGCGCGACGTTCGCGTTGCCGTCGCGGTCCGCGCCGATCCAGCTCCCGAACGACAAGAACGCCGGCACCGTTCGCCCGAGCCGTGCTTCGAGGCGTTCGAACAGCAGCGCCGCCTCGTCGAAGATCGACTTCGCGAAAGCGCGCGAGCAGGTTGCGCACTTCGTCCTGCACCGTCGGCGCCGTGCGGTACAGCTCGTTGGTCTGCCACAGCAGCACGATCTGCGCGTGCAGCTCGGCCTCGGTCGCCGCTGTTTCCTCGGCGGTGAGGACGCGCTCGTCGAGCGTGCGGAGCAGCTCGGCGATCGCCGCCAGCTTCTCGCTGGTCGTGCGGCGCAGCACTTCGGTGGGATGGGCCGTGAACACCAGCGCGATCTCGATATGGTCGATCGCCGCGGCCGCCCGTGGCGACAGCGTTTCGAGCGAACCGCGCAGCGGTGGTTCGCCGTGCAGCGCGCGCTCGCGGCGGCGGCGCTCCCGGTGCAGCTCCTCGGCGAGGTTCACCATCTGAAAATAGAGGTTGAATGCGCGAATGACGTCGACGGCGTCGTCGGTGTCGAGCTCGTCGAGGACCACGCCGATCGCGGCGTCGTCGTGCGGCGCGGCTCCGGCACGGCGTCTGCGCGTGAGCGCGCGCAACCGCTCGACTCGCTCGAACGTTCCAGGTCGCGCATGCGATCGCAGAACGTCGCCGACGAGCCGGCCGAGGAGCGCGACGCGCGCGCGGAGCGGGGCCGTGGTGTCTCGTTCGATGGGACCGGTGATACGGGGGTGCGATGGGGTCTCCTCGTCGGCCGTCGAAGGAGGTAGCATGATCGAAGTTCTGGACACGATCGAGCGCTGGCGAGCCGAAGGACAGCGCATCGCCGTCGCGACCGTGGTCGGCGTCGAGCAGTCCGCGCCGCGCGATCCTGGCGCGGTGATGACGGTGAACGAGCGCGGCGACGTCGCGGGCTCGGTCAGCGGCGGCTGCGTGGAGTCCGCCGTGTACGAGGAAGCGCAGGATGCGATCGCAACCGGCCGCCCGCGGCTGGTGACGTACGGGATCAGCGACGCCGACGCGATCTCCGTCGGGCTGACGTGCGGCGGCACGATCCACGTGTTCGTCGAGCGGCTCGACTGGTGATCTTCGAGAAGCTGGCGGACGCGCTGCGCGCCGACCGCCCCGTCGCGCTGGTGACGCGCCTCGACGGCGCGCATGCGGGCGCGAAGCTGCTGGTGTTCGAGGACCAGACGTACGGCGATCTCGGTACGCCGGGCTTGAACTTCGCCGGAGAGCGCGAGGCGCGCGCGCTGCTGGCGGTCGGCGAAACGGCCATCCGCACGTTCGGCGAGAACGGCGAGCCCGTCGGCGTCGAGGTGAGGCTGTTCATCAACGCGCACGCGACCAAGCCCGTGATGTACATCTTCGGCGCGATCGACTTCTCGCGCGCGATGGCGCGCATCGGGAAGTATCTGGGCTACACCGTCACGGTGATCGACGCGCGCCCCGTCTTCGCCACCAAGGCGCGTGTGCCGGACGCCGACGACGTCGTCGTCGCCTGGCCCGATACGTTCCTGGAAGATGCGCCGGTCGACAAGCGCACTGCCCTCGTCATCCTGACGCACGACGTGAAGTTCGACATCCCGCTGCTGCGCGTCGCGCTGCGCACCGACGCCGGATTCATCGGCGCGATGGGCAGCCGCCGCACGCACGCGAACCGCGTCGAGGAGCTGCGCCGCCTCGGTATTTCGGAATCGGATCTCGAACGGATCAGCGCGCCGGTCGGCCTGGACATCGGCGCGCGCACGCCGGAGGAGACGGCGATCTCCATCGCCGCCGAGATCATCGCGCTCCGCGAGAACCGCAGCGGCGCGCGCCTGAGCGACGGGACGCTGCCGGTGCACAACGACCGCGCCCCGGTTGCGCCGTGATCATCGACGACGGCTTCGACATCGAAGCGCCGGTAGACCGCGTCTGGGCGCTGCTGAAGGATATCCCGAAAGTGGCGACGTGCATCCCGCGCGCGGAGATCACCGAAGTCGTCGACCCGAAGACGTACCGCGCGAAGGTGTCCGTGAAAGTCGGCCCCGTAGAAGTGAGCTACCGCGCGGTGATCACCGTGGAGTCGCTCGACGACGCGACGCACACCGCGAAATTCCACGTCAAGGGCGACGAAGCGCGGGGCCGCGGCGGCGTAACGGCGGACGTGGTCTCAACGGCAACCGAGGCGAACGGCAAGACGCACGTCGCCCTGCACACCGACGCGCAGATCAGCGGCATCATCGCAACGGTGGGCGGCCGGCTTATCGAAGCCGTCGCCCAGAAAACGGTTGCGGCGTTCGCGAGCAATCTGGCGAAGCTCGTCTGACGTAGAGCCGGCGAAAGCCGAAAAACACGGACCCCGCCGGAACGGTGCCGAGCGGGGTCCTGGGGGTTTGGGTGCTTAGCTCAATGGAGTTGCCTCCGCCGACAATATACCGTGCACGCGCGTGCGTAAACGCGCTCGCTCGCCGGGCGTGCGAGGGCGCCTTCTCCCCGCCCCCGGGGCACGCGGCCGACCCGATCCGCACATTCGTACGGAATCGTACCAAGCTGTGAAAAATGTGCTATACTCGTAGGCCCCGCACCGGCGCTCTCGTTACGGCGCCGGTGTTTTTTGAAGGGAGACGCCATGAGGGCCACGCCCTCGCCAGCGGTCCCGCCTGAGACCGGCCTCAGCGTCCCTCCACGAAACGGCACACCCGCGTTCTTTTCGTCCGGCAACCGCGTGCTCGACGCCTTGCCGGCGCCGGAGCTCGCCGGCATCGAGCACGAGCTCGAGATCGTGACCCTTTCGGCACACCAGTACACGCACGCGATTGGTGGAACGATGCACCACGTCGATTTTCCGATCGACGCCGTGCTCTCCGTCGTCGCGACGCTCATGAACGGGGACAGTGTCGAAGTGGGCACTGTAGGCTGCGAAAGCTTCGTCGAGGCGGATGCCGCGCTCGAATCGTCCATCTCGTCGCGAACGTCGTTCTGCCAGGTGAAAGGCCGCGTCGGGCGGATGAGCGTCGAGCATTTCGACGGGCGCATGAAAACGAGCGCAGCGTTCGCGCGGCTCATGCGTCACAACGTCCGCGCTACGCTGTTCAGCGCGCAGCAGTTCGTCGCGTGCAATGCGAAGCATTCGGTGCGGCAGCGCTGCGCGCGCTGGCTGTCGATGACCGCCGACCGGGTGGGCACCGCAGAGTTCACCCTGACGCACGACTTTTTGTCGATCATGCTCGGCGTTCGCCGCGCCAGCGTCTCCGAAGCCGCCGACGCGCTGTCGCGCCGCGGAGCGATCCGGTATGCGCGCGGGCTGGTGACGGTGCTCGACAAGGACGTTCTCGAGCGTGCGGCGTGCGAATGCTATCAGGCCTGCCGGCAAGCCTTCGCAACGTCGCTGACGGCTTGACCATCCATCGATGAGGTTTCCTTTTGCACGATAACAGCAGCATTGCCACCGGTATCGAAATGCCTCCGATTCGCGCGAGCGACGCCGGCAAACGGTTAGGCGATTCGTCGGTTCAAATCGGCACGAACGGCGCCCCGACGCGAGAGAACGCGGCCGAGATCCTCATCGAACACTTGTTTGCAAACACCGACGCGCGGATCCCGGGGATCTCGTACGCGGTTGCCTATCGCCTCGCCGAAGAGTTCATCGGGGGCGACATCGTCGACGTCTACCATTTCGACAACAATTCCGTCGCGCTGTCCATCGCGGACATCTCGGGCAAAGGCGCTCGCGCTGCCGTGCACGCTGCGCTCATCAAATACGGGTTGCGTGCGTTCTCCAGCCATGGATTGGCGCCGGAGCGCGCTCTGCGCTCGCTGGACAGGCTGTACCTCGAGAACAACAACTTCGAGCAGAACGAGTCGTTTGCCACCGTCTTCTTCGGTCTGGTCGATCCGAAGCGCAAAGTGATGGCGTATGCTTCGGCGGGGCACGAGCCCGTCATCGTCGTCCACCCGAACGGGACCGTCGAAGTGCTTCAGCCGACGGCCCCGCTGATCGGCGTATTCGACGATCAGCACCACTTGTTCACGCAAGACGTTGTCACCTTATCCGCCGGCGCCCTTTTCGTGGCCACGACCGACGGCGTCACCGAAGCGCGAAATTCTGAAGGCGAGATGTTCGGGATGGACCGGTTCATCGATGTCGTCAGGAAAAACGCCGGCTGGGAACTCAAACGGCTCATCGCGTCGGTCCTCGACGAAGCGCAAGCCTTCAGCTCGGGCCGGCAGGTCGACGACATGGCGATCGTCGCGGCTCGCTTTCTGTAGCGCGAACGTACGCCGAAAGGACTTGCCGCTCGGGACCGTGATAGAAGTGCGGTCAAGGAGCGGTAGATGGCGCAGTTCGGCGATTTTCAAAACGAAATCTATCTTGCTGCCCTGAGCGGCAAGCTCGCGCAATTTCCGATCCGGTACGAGGAATTGGAAGCGCTCGGCCAGGAGGCGATGCCGGCCGACCTGGTGTCGTACGTCGCCGGCGGATGCGGCAACGAGCGCACGCAGGACGCGAACGTCACGGCGTTCGACCGCTGGGGCATCGTGCCGCGCATGTTCGTCGGCGCGTCGCAGCGCGATCTGTCGATCGAGCTCTTCGGGATGCGGCTGCCGACGCCGCTGTTCATGAGTCCCATCGGCGTGATCGGTTTGTGCGCGCCGGACGGGCACGGCGACGTCGCGACCGCGCGGGCCGCCGCGCAAACCGGCGTTCCGATGGTTGCCTCGACGTTATCGGTGGACCCGCTCGAAGACGTCGCCGCGAACTTCGGCGCGACGCCGGGATTTTTCCAGCTCTACACGCCGACGGATCGCGAGCTCGCGCAGAGCATCGTACGGCGCGCTGAAGTCGCCGGCTTCAAAGCGATCGTCGTCACGCTCGACACGTGGGTGACCGGGTGGCGCCCGCGCGACCTGAAATCCGGCTCGTTCCCGCAACTGCGAGGCCATTGTCTCGCAAACTATTTTTCGGACGACCGCTTCCGCGCCATGCTGGGCAAGGATCCGGCGGATGATCCGATCGCAGCCACGATGCTTTGGACGAGAATTTTCGGCAACCCGCTCACCTGGGACGACCTGCCGTGGCTGCGGTCGCTCACGAAACTCCCGCTGCTTGTAAAAGGCATCTGTCACCCCGAGGACGCGCGGCGCGCGATCGACGGCGGCGTCGACGGCATCTATTGCTCCAACCACGGCGGCCGCCAAGCCAACGGCGGCATCGCCGCCATCGACATGCTGCCCGCGGTGATCGAAGCGGCCGGCACGACGCCCGTGCTCTTCGATTCGGGCGTGCGCACGGGAGTCGACGTGATCAAAGCGCTGGCGATGGGCGCCGCCGCAGTGGGTATCGGGCGCCCGTACGCCTACGGCCTCGCGCTCGGCGGCGTGGAAGGCATCGTGCACGTGCTTCGCTGTCTGTTAGCCGAAGCCGACTTGTTCATGGCGGTCGACGGCTTTCGGACACGAGCCGAGTTGCGTCCGGAGGCGCTGCAACGCGTCCCGCGATGACCTCGGAAGAACCGCCCCGGCCACCACGAGAAGCCCTTGCGCTGCCCGTCCGTACGGAATGGTACCGTTTTGGGCTGAAAACCGTTTGGCACCCCGCCGTTAGGGCACAGGCCTCAACGACACAAGGACGGAGGCGGGGCATGTCGAGCGTACGCAGCTCGATCGAATGGCAGTTTCGAGCGGACGATGCGGTCGACGCCTTGCGGATGCGTGCCGCGGTGCGCGCCTTCTTGGATGCCGAAGCCGATGACGCGTCGGACGTCCACGGCGCCGTGCTCGTGTTCGGCGAGCCGGTCGCCAACGTCGTGCGCCATGCGCCCGGCGCCATCTCCGTGCGGATCGAATGGCCCATGGACGGCCCTGCGACACTTTTCGTCGACGACTGGGGTCCGGGCGTGCGCTCGGTCGCGACCTCCAACGACCCGATGCGCGAGGACGGTCGCGGCATCCAGATCGTGCGCGCCCTGGCGCGTGAGCTCACCATCGTGAGCGCGCCCATCGGCGGCACGCACGTCAGCGCCGCGCTGCCCGTAGACCGCCGCCGGCACTGCGCCGCCTGAGCCCAAGCGCGCGCCGGGAGCCGCGCAGCGCGGCGCGAACCGTCGGCCGGTGCGAATTCAGATCGGCGTGATGGGCTCGGCCGGCGGCCTCATCACCGAGGACCAGTTGGCGTTGGCGCGGCGGCTCGGGCGGCGCATCGCCGAGCTCGGCTGCGTGATCGTGACCGGGGCGTGCCCCGGCTTGCCGCATGCGGCGGTGCTCGGCGCGCACGACGCCGGCGGCGAGAGCCTCGGCGTCTCGCCCGCGCGGTCGCGCGAGGAGCACGTCGAGGTGTTCGAGTCGCCGCTCGATCCGTACTCGGCGATCGTGTTCACCGGCTCAGGGCTGATGGGGCGCGAGACGCACAACATCCACAGCTCCGACTTCGTGCTGTTCGCCGGCGGGCGCAGCGGCACGCTGGGCGAGTTCTGCATCGCGTACGACGAGGGCAAGCTGATCGGCGTCCTGCGCGACTCCGGCGGGATCTCCAACGACTTCGGCAACATCGCGAAGCTGGTGCAGAAATCCACGGGTGCGGCGCTCGTCGAGGACGCCGACCCGGAACGGCTCGTGGACACGTGCCTGGCGAAATATCAGCTCGAGCAGCGTCCCAGCAGCGTCGCGATGGCGGCGCAAGTCGCGCACACCAAAGTCGTCACGGAGGAAACCGGTGGCTGAGCTCACGTTCGTCGGTGCAGCCGGTACCGTTACCGGCAGCAAGCATCTTCTCACGCTCGCCAACGGCAAGCACGTCTACGTGGACTGCGGGCTGTTCCAAGGCACGCACGCCACCGAGGCGCTCAACGACGCGCCCCTGCCGATCCCGCCGGCGCAAACCGACGCGATCGTGATCACGCACGGGCACATCGACCACGTCGGATATCTGCCGAAGATCGTCAAGGACGGCTACCGCGGGCCGATCTACTGCACCCCCGCGACGGCGGGCTTGATCGACATCGTGCTCGGCGACGCGGCGCACTTGCAGCAGCACCTGCACAACCGCGGCTTCCAGCACGAGCACGGCGCGCCGCCGCCGTTTTACGACGAGGACGACGTCGCGCAGACGCTCGAGCAGCTCAAAACGGTCGAGCTCGAGACCGACTTCGACATCTTCGGTGCAACGCTGCGCTACCACAACGCCGCGCACATCCTCGGCTCGGCATTCATCGACGCGCGCATCGACGGCAAGCGCGTGATCTTCTCCGGCGACCTCGGCCGGTACGGCCGCCCGCTGCTCTACGACCCGGCAGACCTCGACACCGCCGACGTTCTCCTGTGCGAAGCGACGTACGGCGACCGGCTGCATCCGCCCGACGCGCTGGGCGATTTCGAGAAGACGCTGCTCGCCGGCATCGCGCGCGGCGGCCCGATCGTGATCCCGGCGTTCGCGGTGGAGCGCACGCAGGACATCCTGTACTCCATCGGCTTGCTGCAAGCGAAGCACCCGGAGATCGCGCGCACGCCGGTGCACGTCGACAGCCCGATGGCGATCAAGGTGGACGCGCTGTTCGCGCGCTTCCCCGATGCGCACAAGCCGTTCGTCGACACGCCGGACCGGCCGTTCGGCTGCGCGAACGTCACGGTGCACGTCACCACCGACGAATCGAAAGCGCTCAACGCGCTGACCGGCCCCGCGATCATCATCTCGTCGAGCGGGATGGCCAGCGGCGGGCGCATCCTGCACCACCTGCACAACCACATCCCGGATCCGACCGCGACGATCGTGTTCGTCGGCTTCCAAGGGCCCGGCACGCTCGGCAACCTGATGGTGCACGGCGCGCAGACGGTGCGCATCTACGGCGACACGCTCGACGTGCACGCCGCGGTGGTGAACTTGAGCGGCTACAGCGCGCACGCCGATCAGGCGGAGCTGCTGCGCTGGCTCGGCACGCTGAAAACGAAGCCGCGCCTGTATGCCGTGCACGGCGAGCCCGCGTCGGCCCAAGTATTCGCGACGCTCGTGAACGCGAAGCTCGGGTTCGACGCGGCCGTCGCCGCGCGCGGCACGACGGTGGCGCTGTGACGACCGGCAGTTAGGCCGGGCGGCGGTTGCGCTGCAGCATCGTCTTGAGCTGAGCGCGCTGCGCCGGCGTCAGGATCGCGTCGATGCGGCTGCGGAGCTGCGCGCGGTTCGCCTTGCGGGTCGCCGGGTCGGTGCTGCGGTTCTGACGCGCCTGCGCGAAGACCTGATCGATCTGCGTTTGCTGCGCGGCGCTGAGATTCAGCGAGCGCAGTGCCTTGCGCAGTCCGCCGCCGTGACGGTGGCCATGATGGGCCGGTGCACCAGGGGCGAAGGTCGCCGTGGCGGGCGGAGGCGTTTGCTGCGCGAGCGCGGTCGCGGGGATGGCCAGCGACGCGAGAAACGCGGCGCCGCCGAGGAAACGTGAGATGGACAAGACGGTACTCCTGCGCCCGAGGACGCCTATAAAGTGCTGTTCCGAGAATACGCGAACCAGCGCCCGCCCGTTGTGAGAGCGCCGTTAAAGCAGCTGGGAAGTGAGCTGTTCCGTCCGAAAGCTAGCCGGCGAGCCAGACGTAGCGCGCGACCAGCAGCGCCGCGACCACGTACAGCAGCGGATCGACTTCCTTGCCGCGGCCGCTCAGCAGCTTGATCGCGGCGAACGAGATCACGCCGAAGCTCACGCCGTTGGCGATCGAGAACGTCAGCGGCATCGCGACGATCGTCAGGAACACCGGGATCGACACCGCGTAGTCGTCCCAGTCGACGCCGCGCAAGCCCGACAGCATCAGCGCGCCGACGACGATCAGCGCCGGCGCCGTCGCGGCCGCCGGGATGACGCCCGCCAGCGGCCACAGGAGCGTCGCCAGCGCGAACAGGCCCGCGACCGTGAGCGCGGTGAGGCCGGTGCGGCCGCCTTCTTCGATGCCGCTCGCGCTCTCGATGTACGCGGTCGTCGTGCTCGTGCCCAGCACCGCGCCGGCCATCGCCGCGAGCCCGTCGGACGCGAACGTGCGGCGCGCGCGCGGCATGTCGCCGTTCGCGTCGAGGTAGCCGGCGCGGCTTGCCAGCCCGACGAGCGTTCCGGTGGCGTCGAAAAAGTCCACGAAGAAGAACGTGAACACGACGGCCGCCGCACCGAGCGCGAGCGCGCCGCGCACGTCGAGCGCGCCGATCAGTCCGCTCGGCCACACCGGCAGCGCCACGACGCCGTCTGGGAAGCCGCCGAACGGAACGAGCGCGCCGTGCGGGCCGGGATAGATCGGCGCGTGCGTCGCGATGCCGAGCACCGTCGCCGCGACGATGCCGTACACGATCGCGCCCGGCACGCGCCGCACCAGCAGCGCCGCCGTGACGACGAGGCCGAACAGCGCGACGAGCACGGGCGGCGCGAAGAGCGAGCCCAGCGCAACGAACGTCGCCGGGTTCGCGACGACGGCCCCGGCGTTGCGCAGCCCGAGAAACGCGAGGAACATACCGATGCCGGCGGTCACGGCGAATTTCAGCGGGTTCGGGATGGCGCGTACCACCGCTTGCCGCACGCCGAGCAGCGACAGCGCGACGAACAGCGCGCCCGACACGAACACCGCGCCCAGCGCGGTCTCCCACGGGATCTTCTGCCCGAGCACGACCGTGTACGCGAAGTACGCGTTGAGACCCATCCCCGGCGCTTGCGCGAACGGATAGCGCGCGACCAGCGCCATCAGCAGGCTGCCGATGGCGGCGGCGAGCGCGGTGACGATCAGCAGCTTCGCAAAACCGTTCGGAACGTGGATCGCGCTGCCCAGCACCTGCGGGTTGACGAACAGCACGTACGACATCGTGAGAAACGTCGTGACCCCCGCGCGCAGCTCGCGCGGGATCGTCGAACCGGCGCGCGCGATGCCGAAGTACCGTTCGAGCACGGGGCGGCTATTCGATGCGCAGCCTGCGCATCATCTGCGGCGTCGGCAGCTTCAGATCGGTCGCGAGCCGGAAGAACGCGAGCACCTTCACCATCAGCCAGGTGACGTCGAGCTCGTACCAGCGCAGGCCGTGGCGCACCGAGAACGGGAACGCGTGGTGGTTGTTGTGCCAGCCTTCGCCCCAGCTCAGCAGCGCCACCCACCAGCAGTTCGTCGAACGGTCGCCGGTGCGAAACGATCGGTACCCCGTCGTGTGCGCGGCGCTGTTCACCAGCCACGTGAACTGGTAGACCACCGCGAGCCGCACGAAAATCCCCCACACCACCCACGACACGCCGCCGAACGCGAACAGCCCGGCGCCGAGCAGCACCGTGAGCCAGTTGTGATAACGGTCGAGGAAGACGTAGAACGGATCGTCTTCCAAGTCGGGCGCGTAGCGCCGCCGTTCGTCGCCGTGCACGACGTTCGGGTTCGGCATCACCAGCCACAGGAAATGCGACCAGCGAAAGCCCGCGTTCGCGTCGTGCGGATCGCCTTCGGTGTCGGTGTGCGCGTGGTGCGCGCGGTGCGTCGCGACCCAGTCGATCGGCGAACCCTGCAGCGCGAGGCAGCCGCACAGCGCCGTCGCGTACTCCAGCGGCTTCCATAGCTTCAGGCTGCGGTGCGTCAGCGTGCGGTGGAAGCCGAGCGCGATGCCCACGCCCCCGGTCATGTAGATCAGCACCGCCATGACGATCACCGACGACCAGTGGAAGAACCCGGGCCAGAACGCCGCCAGCGCGGCGAGGTGGATGAGCACGAGCACCACGCCGGTGGACCAGTTTCCGTGTCGCGAACCCATGTCTACCTCGACTGGCCTTTCAGTGCCCGGAGAGGCCGGGCGTACGATAGCGTACGCTAAGGGGGCCACGCCGACCCCTCTTGGTCGGGAAAGAAGACGGGCAAGCTGAATGTGCGACAGCGTACCGACAGGCCCAACAGCGGGCCGATAAGATAGTGGGACCCATGGGCGCCACCGAACGCGCGAATGACAGCGCCGCGGAACCGGCCTACGCCGGTGCACCCGGTCCATTCGGGAACCGTCTGCTTGGCGCATTATCCCGGGCCGTGCGAGAGCGGATCGCCACCGTCGTAGACGTCGTCGCCCTCGAGCGGCAACAGTACACGAACCGCTACAACGCGCCGATGCGCACCGTCGACTTTCCGATCGACGCGATCATGTCGGTGGTCGCGACGCTGGCGAACGGCTCGACCGTCGAGGTCGCCACGATCGGATGCGAGGGGTTCGTGGAGGTCGACGCGGCGCTCGCGTCGCGCATCGCGCACCGGACGTCGTTCTGCCAAGTGCCCGGTCACGTCGCGCGGATCCCGATCGACGCGTTCCAGGCGGAGCTCGCAAGCAACGCCGAGTTCCGGACGCTCGTGATGCGCGCGGTACGAGCGCGCGCCTTCCTGACCGAACAGCTCGCGACGTGCAACCTCAAGCACACCGTCATCGAGCGTTTCGCTCGCTGGCTGCTCATGACGCGGGACCGGCTGCACCGCAGCGAGTTCAAGGTGACGCACGAGTTCCTCGCCATGATGCTCGGCGCACGCCGCGCCGGGGTGTCGCAAGCCGCCGCGACGTTGCAAGCCGCCGGGTGCATCACGTATCGCCGCGGCCTCATCCAGATCCTCGACCACGACGCGCTCACCCGCCGAGCGTGCGAATGCTACGGCGAAGAGCGGGCAGCAATCGAGATCAGCTTTCAGAGGGACCAGTAGGCAAGGATATGGATGAAGCAGCCCCGCTTGCGTACGACGGCGGCAACCGTCTGATCGACGGTCTTCCGCCGGCGGACCGCGACGAGGTCGTCGCGCGGCTGACGGTGATGACCGCCGGTGAGGCGAGCAGCGGCATCTCCCGCGGCGAGCCCGTCACCGCCGCGTGCTTTCCGATCGACGCCGTGTTCTCGGTGCTCGTGGAGCTCAGCCGTGGCGATTGCTACGAGGTGGACTCCGTGGGCAGCGGAGGCCTCATCGGTGCCGAGCTGCTCCTCGGCGCCGACTTCGCTTCGCGGTCGGTGATCTGCCAGATCGAAGGACGTTTCGCTGAAATGCCGCGCGACGCGTTCCAGGAGTGCGTGGCACGGACGCCCTCCTTCGCGACCGCCGTGTACCAGGCGCTCATGCTCCAATGGTACCGCGCGCAGCAAACGATCGCGTGCAACTTCGCGCACTCCCCTGTCGAGCGCTGCGCTCGCTGGACGCTGCTCACGCAAGAAGCGGTCGGGCGCGTGGAGTTCCCGTTTCGCGCCGAGTACCTCGCGATGATGCTCGGCCTGCAATCGCACGCCGTTGAGGAGCCGATGGCGGCACTGCAATCGATCGGCGCGCTGCGCTATGCCGGCGACGTCGTGCGGATCGTCTCCGAACGCCGGCTCCGCGAAGCCGCCTGCGAATGTTATGACGCACCCGTCGAGCTCGGGCGGCGCCTGGCGCTCGCGCGTCCGCGCGCCGAGCGCGACGCGCAGTGAGCGCGCGCGGCGTACCCGGTTAGGCGCTCCTCGCGAGCAGCGGGTCGAGCAGCGCCTGCCGCGACGTCTCCTTGCAATCCTCGTAACATTCGCACGAAGCTGCGCGCAACGATGCCGGCCCGGAGATCGTCACCATCCCGCGCTGGTGCACGATGGCGCCCGCCGCTTCCAACGACTGGATCGCGACCGAGACGCTTGCGCGCCGCACGCCCAAGAGCTGGGCGAGCCCGTCGTGCGTGAGCGGAAACGCGTCGCGGCGCACGCGGTCGCGCGTCGCGAGCAGCCACCGCGCGCATTGCGCCTCGACGCGGTGCTTGGCATTGCACGCCGCCAGCTGCTGCACGCTGAACAGCGTCGCCGTGATGCTGCGCCGCATCAGGCGGGCGAACGACGAGCTGTCGTCCATCCGTTCGCGGAAGCGTCCGAGCGTCATCCGCGCGACATCGCCGGACACTTGGCAGAACGAACCGCGGCGAATCGTATCGGATTCCAGCGCGGCGTCGGTTTCGAGGAAGCCTTCACAGCCGACCGTGCCGACTTCGATCGCGTCGCCGGAGCGCAGCGTCGCGACGATCGATATCACGGCGTCGATCGGAAAATCGACGTGGTGCCTGGGCCCCGCGAACGGCGCTACCCAGTGGCGCGACGGAAGCGTGATGATCTCGACGTCGTCGGCGAGCGCAGATCGATCGCTGCCGGACAGTGCGTCGAGCAAATGGTTTCCCGAGGTATATGTTGACGGCATCGGCGACCGCTTTCGGTAAGCTGCGCCGTCGGTTACGGCAAAGCGAGACGTCTGAGTGTATCACACTGAGACCCCCCCCCCCGAGTACGGTACCGTACGCATCGCTGAAGAAGTTTTTACACGATTGAACGCAACCGCGCTATGCGCGCGTGAAAAACGGCGTCCCCGCTAAGCCGTTGATCACGAACTGCACCGCCAGCGCGGCGAGGATGATCCCGAGCAGCCGCGTGACGACGTGGATGCCGGTCTTGCCGATGATGCGCTGCAGGTACGGCGCCGCGCTCATGCAGAGCCACGTCACCACGAGCGCCGTCGCGTACGCGAGAAACACGATCAGGATCCGCACGTCGTCGCCGCGCGTGAGACCGCTGAGCAGCAGCACCGTCGCGATGGTGCCCGGGCCCGCGATCATCGGGATCGCGAGTGGGAACACCGCGGGGTTGTCCGCGTCGCGCGCTTCGCGCGTCTCCTCCTTCGTCTGTTTGGCGCCGGTCGGGCGCGCGAACAGCATGTCGATGGCGATCAGGAACAGCAGGATCCCGCCCGCGATCGTGAACGCCGGCAGCGTGATCGCGAGGTAGCCCAGCAGCGGCCGCCCGATCAATCCCATCACCAGGATGACGGCCGCCGCCACCACGACCGCTTCGTTGATGACGCGCTGGCGGCGTAGCGGCGCGCTCGCCGTCGCGACGAGTGTCAGCGGGATCATCCCGACGGGATCGATGATGGTGATCGCCGTGGCGAACGCCGTAGCCGCGAACTGAACGTCCATCGGACGCTGTCGTTCGCGCCGCCGCTCAGCCGGTCATGCGTCGCGTTCGCGTGCAACCGCGTCAGCGATCATGCGGCGTCGTCGGCGGAGGCCGCCCGCCGGCCGGCGCACGTAAACGCCCCACGGGTTGATTCTGGCCCGTTCGATCGCGCTGGCCAGCGCGTCGAGCTTCGTGCGCACGCAGGCGCAATGGGAGTCGTTTCCAAGGCATCCCGATTCGTCATGGCGCGTGAGGTCGTGTCCGCACTCGCAATCGATGAGATAATCCATGCTCGTCCCCCCTGATGCAGTCGTATCGCGTGAGCGCCGGCTTGCGCCCCTCCCCGACGTTCCGGCCGCCTGAACTGTACCGTATCGCCGAGGCTGCCGCATAGTCGGTACGATGCCGAACCTTTGGGGCTTTTTTCCTACGATTTGTGAACCCGGTAGCGAGCGAGCGTCGAACGCCGCACGGGGGTAACTGCCCCGGCGATGACCGTAGCCACCGAGCGCAGCGCCGTGCCGACAACCGTCGCACTGGGCGTGGAGACCGACGTGCGCGATGCCGAACGCCTCGGGCCGCTGGCGTCGCACGGGAACGTGGCCTTCGACGCACGGCGCGGGCGCCGGAATCTCTGGATCGTCGCAAGCCTCGACGGCCGCGAGACGGCAGCGCTGCGCGTCGGCCACGGCGGCGACGACCTCGAGGCGCCCGTGACCCGCACGGACTCGACCGACGGCGCCGTCTTCGAGTTCGCATCGGCGGCCGGCGCAATACGCGCGAAGGTGACGTTCCCGGCGGACGGCCGGGCGATGGTGCGCTGCACGACGTCGCTGCTCCCCGCGCGCGACGTCGCCGTGCCGTTCTGGCCGCGCGATCTGTACGTGCTCGACGCGCCGTCGGGGACCGTTCATACCGCGCAGCGCGGGCTGCGCAGCGGGATCGTGTTCGCCGGCACGAGCGATCCGGCGCCGTGCACGCTGTTCTACTTCCAGAACTTTTCGTCGCTGACGGACTACTTCGAGGCGACGAAACGTTCGCCGTCCGACACCGTCGGCGGGCGCTGGCCCGAGTTGGGGTATGCCCCTCCGTCCGGCGAAGACTGCGTGCTTCCGCAAGCGCGCGAGGTCGTCGTGTCGGATGCGTACCTCACGGTGACCGATAGCGCGCTGAAGCACGACGCGGAGGTCGCGGCGGCGTATCTCGACCTGCTCGCCGGCACGTATCTCTGCCTGCCGCGACCGGCGGTCGCGTACCACGACTGGCCCGCGCGCGCGGCGCAAACGCTGCGCGACCTGAGCTTCTCGCCGGCGTGCACGTACGTGCGGCGCGGGAAGCGGTACGTGATGCCGTACGTCGCCGACGACACGAAGCCGCCCGAGAGCATGGTGCAGCTCACGCTGGCGGTGAACGCCGGCGAGTACGCGCGCTGGGGCGGCGGCGCGGATGCGTTCGCCGCCGCGCAGACCGCCACGGCGGGCGACTTCTTCGACGCTGATGCCGGCTCGGTGGTGCGCTGGCTGCCGGGCGACGACTTCGGCGCCTCGCAGTCCGAAGCCAACATGAACCACGACGACATGGACAGCTGGTATCTGCACCACGCGCTGTTCAATCTCTCGCGGCTGGCGAGCGAAGGCGACGCGCGCGCGCGCGAGCTGTTCGAGCGGTCGTTGCCGTTCGCGATCCGCGCCGCGCGGCGCTTCGACTACCGCTGGCCCGTCTTCTTCAACCTGCGCACGCTCGACGTGGTTCGCGCGGAGTCGTCGCCCGGACAGGGCGGCGAGCACGACGTCGGCGGGCTCTACGCCCTGGTGATGCTGCACGCGCACGAGCTGTTCGGCGAACCGGACTACCTCGCCGAGGCCGAGCGCGGCGTGCTGCACCTGCGCGACCTCGGTTTCGCGCTCGGCTATCAGATGAACACGACGGGCTTCGCGGCCGAAGCGGCCATGCGCCTGTGGAAGAAAACGAAGAACCGCACGTATCTCGAGCTCAGCGAGATCTGCATGGCGAATCTCTTCGACAACATGTGGCTGTGGCAGTGCGGCTACGGCCACGCGCGCCACTACCGCACGTTCTTCGGGCTGTTCCCGCTGCACGACGCACCGTATCTCGCCGCGTACGAAGAGCTCGAGGCGCAGGCGAAGTTTCACGATTACCTTCCGCTTGGGGGCGACGACGTGCGGCCGTCGCTGCGCCTGCTGCTCGCGGAGTACCAGCGCTACAGCCTCGATCGCGGCTGGTATTTCTATCCGGACGTGCTGCCCGCCGACCTCGTCGCGGAGAAGCCGCGCAACGGCCGCATCGAGCGCGCGCTTTCGATTCCGCTCGAAGACCTGCACCAAGGCTGGGAACAGCCCGGCCAGGTGGGGCAGGAAGCGTACGGCGCGGGGCTTGCGCTGGTGTACACGACGCGCCACTATCAGCCGCTCGCGGACACCGGCTGCTTGGCGTTCGGCGACTATCCGATGTACGACTTTCGCGCGGATGCGAAGAAACGGCGCGCGACGTGGCGAGCGGGCGGCGACGCACGGTGTACCGCGGAACTGCGGGTGATTCCGCAAGGTCCGGCGATGGAGCCGCTCGTCGTCACCGTCACGACGCGCGCAGGCGACGTCGTCGTGCCGCTGCGCGGGCGCCTGACCGCCGAAGGACACGCGGCATTCGACATCCGCGGCGGACAAACCGTGGAGATCGCCTGGGATACCGCTGCGAGCGGCGACGATTCCGGCGTCGAGATCGGCGGGATCGCGCGCGTGCGGGCGGTGAAGCCGTGATCGAGCGCGCTGCCCCCGCGGCGGGCGATGAGGCCGTCGAGGTCGCGTACCAGCGGCTCGGGCTCGTGCTCGCGTCGACCGGGTCCGCGATCGACATCGAGGGCGTGCTCAATCCGGCCGTCACGCGCGACCGCGACGGCGCGCTGCTGCTGTACCCGCGGATGGTCGCGGCGGGAAACGTCTCGCGCATCGGTTTGTGCCGCGCCGTCGAAACGCAAGCCGGCACGAGCTTCGGAGCCGCCGAGGTGCTGTTGCGCCCCGAGGCCGACTACGAACGGCGGACGGTCCCGGGCGGCATGGGCTGCGAAGACCCGCGCGTGACGTTCATCCCGCGCCTCGACGCGTACGTCATGGCGTACACGGCGTTCGGACCGCACGGGCCGCGGATCGCGATCGCGATCTCCGCCGACGCGTACGCGTGGAAGCGGCTGGGCCTCGTGCAGTTCGCCGACGACGCGCTGAACCACGTGCCGAACAAAGACGCGGCGTTCTTCCCCGAACCCGTGCTGTCGCCCGGCGGCGTTCTCTCCTTCGCGCTGTACCATCGCCCGATGCTGCGCGAAAGCTTCAACGGACAGGCGCCGATCGACGTGATCTTGTCGCTGCCGCCGGAGCAGCGCGAGGTGACGTGCATCGGATACGTTCCGGTCGCCGACGTCGTTCGCGATACCGATGCGCTGCGCGCGGTCCGCGAGAGCGTCCCGGTGCTGCCCGTCGGCGAAACGTGGGGCATCCTGAAGAACGGCGCGGGCACGCCGCCGGTCAAGACGCGTGCGGGCTGGCTGTCGTTCTTTCACGGCGTCGACGCGCTGGAGCACGCGAGCGGCACGTCGCTGTATTATCGCGCGGGCCTCGTGATCCACGACCTCGAGCGGCCCGACCAGGTGATCTACCGCTCCCCAGAGCCGCTGCTCGCGCCGCAAACGCCCGAGGAACGCATGGGCATCGTCAACGACGTCGTGTTCCCGACCGGCATCGACGTGCGCGCGGACGGCAGGTACGACGTCTATTACGGTGCAGCCGACGCTCGGATCGCCTGCGCGCGCATGGACGTTTCGTTTCGCGACGGCCTCCGCCTAACGGAGTTCTGCGGCGCTCAGTCCGCTAACGCGTAGACAACAGTGCCGCTCCACGGTTTCGGCTCCCAGTCATTGTAGGTGAACGCGCCCGGCGCTATGGCGAACGAAAACGGACAGTTGGCATACCTCGCATCGCCCGCCCGCGAAAAGCAACATCCCGGCGAAAATCCGATTCGCCGCTTGTTGCATCACCGAGGTGGAGTCGTTGGGCGCCCGTAAGCGTCATAGAAAATGGGCCCTCGCTCCGGCGGATCAGGCGCGGGCGGCGGCACGGCTTGAGGCGGCACGTTGCTTTCGGATCGGGGTACAGTTTCTTCCGCGAGCCGCTTTGAGCGCAAATCGAACGCGGCAATGACGACGGCGATCATCGTGAACAGAAGGGTGAGCCACGGCAGCGCCCCTGCGAAATCGTCCAGCGCAATGAACTGGCGCGCGACCCAAACCGAATCCGTCTCATCGAAGACCGGCGTGAAGGCATTCCGCGTCGGATTTCCGTCAGTTGCGCGCGAGGCGACCGCCGCGGCGTCCGTTCCGAACGCGGGCTCGCTGTCGCCGGCCTTCGCGAAGCTCCGGCACTTCGGGCTCAAAAACACGTGCATAAAAGCGTACTGGCGCCCCGATTGAAGTGCCGTCGCGATCCACGCCCAATGGACGTTCTCGGTAGGCGCCGCGGTCGACTCCGGATATGAGTCCGCAACCGGAACGCCGCGCGCGGGTGCCTTCGAGGCCGGGATCTGCATTGGGTCGACGAGGACGTCGCGCAGCAAAAACCCGGGGGCGACGAGTCGGGGCGTGATACATCCCGTGGTTGTTCCTGGCGCCACCAGGTGCGCGCGGAAATCGATTTGAGCCGACGCCCCGTAGTCGAGCGAAGTCGGCGTAAAAAACAAGACGTCCTGGAAACGGACGCCGCCCGCTTTGGAATGCCCGGGAATCCGGAAGAATCGATGTTGGTTCTCATGAACGACTCGCTCGGCCTTGATCTGGTGCAGATTCCACGCCGCGGTCGCAGGCTGCACGATCGGGGCCAGGAGGAGTGCGAACAGCCCCCACTTTAGCGCGCGTGGAAATTTCTCGATCTCGGCTGGGATCGCGATCATCATGTACGTCATGCCAAGCGCGACAACGAACAGTGCCGTATCCAGCCGTTCCAGCTCATCGCTCTTCGGCGAAAAGTGGCCGATCGCGCCGAGCGCGACGACGAACGCGACGAGGAAGGCGTCGACGAAGAGCAGCTTGTTCTTCCACCGAACCTTGAAATGCCGAGTGCGCGCGAAGACGTATACCATTCCGAAGACGATATAGCCGGCCAGCAAAGCGAACCCAATCGTAGGAGTAGCCCACGACTGATCGAGGATACATCCCGTGTCGCCCGCGTGGAAAACGGTTTCCATGTGCAGCGCGATCTGCGCCGCGAACCAGCCGACCGCACCCGCTCCCAACGACGCTGCGGCGCGGATCCACCACAGTACGACAATCGGCATGCCGATGAGCACGATGGAGGCAAAGACGAACGCGAGCATCAGCTTGACGCCGCCGAACGACCACCACAAACACTGGAATGACCGCTTGCCGAAGCTCAGAACGTGCGCGGCGCGAAAAGCGTTCGCTGCGCTCGAACGGCATTTCGGCACGCGTTTAGGGATTGTCTGATGCGGACCGTATAAAATGAACGAAACATTGTCGAAGAAGGCGTCGTTGTCGTATCCGCTCACACGCGTTGCAATCAACGATATCTTCGCCGAATGCGAGCCGGACGGCACGCTTTCCCAACACGACAGCGGCTTGAGGACGCTCAGATCTTGGCGCTCTTCGCGAGAGACGGGCCCGAGGACGGCGCAGGGCGCCTCAGGCTCATAGGGCAGGCCGCATCGCTTCGTGCCTCCCTCATTCTGCCGGTCGCCGAAGAAACGCACGAAAACCTGTGCATAGTCGGGCGAGGACAGACGCCCACCCAGCCACGCGCCAATCACGAACCGCACTTTGGACGTCCCGCGCGGGTTCTCGCCGATGTCCGACTCGATGGGGTCGAGTCGGACGTTTTGCCATGCGATGGAGATATCTGACTTCGGACCGCCCGCGAAAAAGTTCTTGCCGAGTGAGTCGGTGTTCAAGACGTGGGCGCTGTTGTCGTGGACTGGCAGGTCGCCGCGACTACCGTACTCGACGACGGTAAAATTCCCGCTGGTCCCCCACCCCGACGGCTTCACCACGTGCTCCATGTCCGAGCCAAGTCCTAGCTCTCCGCCCCCATTGTCGAGACGCTCGGTGGCGTAGAACGATGTCGGTCCGGGGCTCGGGGACGCGGTCGGGGCGCCGTGTGTCACGAGGCCGACAACGGTTCCGCTCCTGGCCGGCGAGGCGACCACGGCAATTGCAACAAGCGCGCTTGAGAGGGCGAACCGGCCCGACCAGCTTCTGAAAGTCTCGCGCACGACCCAACGCGCCATCCACACCAATCCTTCGCTTAGTCAGCGACAAGGTCGACCGACTGGTATCCTTGCTTCAGCCTTTCTAGCTTTCTTTCACGCCCTCCTATCCGCCGAATAGTCAAAATCTGCCGCATACGCGCATCGGCATGGCACCGACAAAATGCAACATCCCACCGACGCACGGACCGCTGGGCGATCTCGGTAGTCGTTGGGATGCATTAGAAGTGGTGGAGCTGCCGGGGAGCCGCCCCCCGGGTCCGAAAAGCCGGACCGCCGTTTTCTCCAGGCTCAGCACCGATTTTGTCTTGAGCGCGTCAGCTTCTCGGTACAGGAATCAGACGCGCCGCAGTTCCGGTTGAGTTTCGGGCGCTTCTCGGAACGTTCTCCGCACCCTAGCCGAACTTGTTGACCGCTTGGAGGACGGCAACGGCGACCTCCTCCGAACGGTGACTGTTAGCCTAAATTAGGTCTAGGCAGCCATTGCGTAGTTGTTGTTCGCGTATAAACGCTTGTGATCGTTTTAGGAGGGCTCACAACTCCGCCTGCTTACGTCGGCCTCGGATCTCCCCGTCGAGACTACTCAGCCCCTCGAGCGAGTCCATCCTGGACCAGCAAGGAGTATAACACGCCGGCAAAGCGCGGGGTTTCCGCCGGATGCTCCCTCGGATCAGGGGATCAGCGTCTGCCTCACAGCGGGTGTCCAGTGGTCGCCGTCGACGCCTTGCGCGACGGCTTCGAACTCGCGGTACAGCTTCACGGGATCGCGCATCTCGCGGATCGCGCCCGTCCAGCTCGCGGCGGGCGGCAGCATGAGGTTGCCGTAGCCGAGCATGCGGCCGAAGACGCCTTGCCACATCGTCGTACCGGCCAGCGCGGTGTTGCTGAGCGGCGTCACGCGGCGGCCGAAGAGCCCTTCGACCACGAACACGCGGCGGTTCGTCGTGACGACGCGAAAGCCGAAGTACCGCACGAGCCGAACGATCACGGAGAACAGCTCCCGCAGCAGCAGCAGCGCCGCGAACACCAGCACCGCGGTGCGCGCAGGGCCGGTCAGCAGCGGCACCGTGACGTGGTGGCCGCGCACGATCGGGTGCAGCTGCCAGCCCAGCACCGTCGCGAGCAGCACGAGGATCACGACGGCGTGGATTGCCGGGCGCACGAAGATCACCCAGTGCGGCGAGCTCGCGAACGTCACCGCTTCGCTTGGCAGCAGCATCCCCGCGAGCTCGGGCGGCGTCCCCGCCGGCGGCGCGAGCACCGCAGTCGCGAGGTTCCCGGGGACGGACACGCGCGGCATCCCTTTCGTGTCGTCGTCGACGACGGTCCCATCCGTCGCCGGCAAGCGCGACGCGCCGTGGGCCGGAAGGTTCGAGCTCGAATCGTCTGGTCGCATGCGCTATCCTCGGCGGGAGAACGGACTTTTCACCGCCGCACGGGCCCGTTCCGCCGCAGCAGCTCCGCCAGCTCGCGCTTGATCTTCGTCACGAGCGCGGTGCCGGCGTAGATAAGCCCCGTGTAGAGCTGCACGACCGTCGCGCCCGCGTGCAGCTTCGCGTATGCGTCCGCGCCGCTCGCGATCCCGCCGACGCCGATCAGCGGCACGCTGCCGCCCGTGAGCTCGCGCACGCGCGCGAGCAGCGCGGTCGACGGCCCGAACAGCGGCTTGCCAGACAACCCGCCCGCTTCGTTCGCGTGCAGACCGTGCAAACCGGCCGGGCGCGCGCGCGTCGTGTTCGAGACGACGATGCCGTCGATGCGCGCGTCGAGCAGCGTCGTCACGAGCCGCTGCAGCAGCGCGTCGTCGACGTCGGGCGCCAGCTTCGCGACGAGCTTCGGCGGGCTCGCGACCCACGCCACGGCGGCGAGCCGCGCGAGCAGGTCTGCGAGCTGCGGCGGGTCCAGAAACACGAGCCCGTTCGCGGTGTTCGGGCACGACACGTCGAGCGTCAGATAATCCGCGTACGGCGCGAAGCGCTGCGCGAGGTCCACGAAATCCGCCGCGGGATCGGCGCTGTCCGCGTTCGACGCGAGGTTGATGCCGAAACCGATCTCCGGCCGGCCTTTGCGCTTCAGCCGCGCTTCCAGCGCCGCGGCGCCTTCGTTCGGAAAGCCCATGCGGTTGATCACCGCGCCGTCGTCGGGTAGCCGGAACACGCGCGGGCGAGGGTTGCCGCGCTGCGCGCGCGGCGTCACGCCGCCGATCTCGACGAAGCCGAACCCGTGCGCGCCCATGCGCTCGTAGACGCGCCCGTTCTTGTCGAAGCCGGCAGCAACGCCGACCGGGTTGGTCAGCGCGCGGCCGAACAGCGTCGTGGCGAGCACCGGATCGTCACCGCGCGGCTGCCCCGGCACGACGTTGAGCTCCAGCGCTTGCATGGTGAGCTCGTGCGCGTCCTCGGGATCGAGCATGTGCAGGAAGGGCTTCGCGTACGTGTACGGATCGAACACCGCGCTATGCAACACCCAGCGGCGCGAAATGGCTCCACGAATCGGTCACGGCGCCGCCGATCCGCATCCCGATCGCGCTGGGGCGCCCCGCGACGACGAAGCACGTCGTCAGCTCCTCGCCGTCGATCTCGCTGCCGTCTGCGAGCCGCACGCGGCGCCGCGGCGCGCGCACGTAGCGCTGGAACACGACGGGCTGCTCCGCGATCGACGGGATGTCGCGCTCGCCGCTCGCGACCTCGACGCCCGCCGCGTCGAGGATCGCGACGCCGATCCCCTCGCGCCCGAGCACGGGCTTGCGCACGTACGCCACGCCGTCGTCGGGCGGGTCGAGGTACGTCGGCAAGAAGGCGCGCGCGATGATCGCGCGCTCGGCAACATCGAAGTACTCGCCGCGCTCGTACAGGCCCCAGATCAGCGCTTGCGCCGCCTTCGACTGCAGCAGCAGCGCCGACGGCGGGTTCAGCAGCCTGCACGCACCGCGTGCGACCGCATCGAACAGCGCGGCGCCGCCAGGATCCGCGGCGAAGTGCTCGAGCGGATACCAGCGGTACAACGCGTCGAGCCGCCCGGACGCGTCGAACACTTCGCCGTCGACGACGTCGAGCTCGTGCACCGGCACGAACACGACCTCGGCGCGCACGCGCGGCGCGAGCAGATCGCGCAGCATGCACGCCGTGCCGACGTCCTCGCGGTACACGTTGGTCGCGACGATTCCGACGCGCGCGTCCGCGCCGAGCGGCTCCAGCGCCGCGGCGACCGCGTCGCCGAGCCGGTCGTATTCGCCTTCGTTCGGATCGTGCAACCCCGCGGCGCGCGCGCGGATGCCGTTCTCCACGAAGGACTCCACCACGAAGAACGGCGTCTCGGCGTTCAGCTCGACGACGCGGTACGCATCGCCGTCACGCAGGAAATCGAACCGCGCCACCAGCGTCGCGCCCGCGCGCTCGTCGCGCAAGCGCACGACGTCGTGCGCCGCCGCCGGGATTCCGAGCGCGTGCAAACCTTCGTCCGGCAGCGCGCGCAGCAATGGTGCGACGCGCGCGTAGATCGCCCACGCGTCGCGCGCCGCGGCCCGGATCGCGTCGACGTCCGCCGCGGCGAGCACCACGGGGTCGGGCAGCGCGTAGGAATGGCCTTCGAAGCGCTCCCAGAACGCGACCGGCTCAGCCGCCGCCGCCGTGCGCTCCCGCTCCACCGAAGCCGCCGCCGTGTCCGCCGGCGCCCTTACCGCCGCCCTTGCTGCCGCTCTTGCCGCCCTTCTTCCCGGACTTCGCCTTCGCCGCCGCGACCGCGCCCGCCGCGCCTGCGAACGCGCCGGCGTGCGCCGCGGAGCTGTGGAACCAGTGATGCGAGCTGTTCGACGTCGTGTGCGACCCGCCGTGCGACGACGACCGCGGCGACGGCGACGGCGAGGGTCCGTCCGGCGCTGCCGACACGGCTCCCCAGCCGTCGAGCGCGAGCACCGCCAGCGCGATGCTCAGCAGCTTCTGCGTCTTCTCCACCGTCAGCGCCGCGGCTGTTCCAGGCCGCGCGTCAGGAACGACAACAGCCACGAGACGATCGCCATGACGAGCGCCCCCCAGAACGCCGGCCAGAACCCGTCGACGGTGAGGCCGACGTGCAGCGCGCCGACCAGCCAGAACAGCAGCGCGTTGATGACCAGGGTGAAGAGCCCGAGCGTGAGCAGCTCCAGCGGCAGGCTGAGCACGACGAGGATCGGCCGCAAGATCGCGTTCACGACGCCCAGGATCAGCGCCGCGATGATCGCGCCGCCGAGCCCCGAAACGTGGATCCCGGGCACGATGTAGGTCACCGCGATCAACGCGACCGCGTTGACCACGAGCCGAATCAAAAATCCCATTCCGCACCGTTCGCCGCCGCACCGAAGGACCATCCGCCCGGTGCAAATCTGACGGGGCAGCGAGGCAGGCAGACGGCAGGATGGGCTAGAAGGCGGGATGACCATGGTCAACGGCATCGACGTATCGGATTTCCAAGGCAACAGCATCGATTGGGCCTCGGTCAAAGCCGCCGGCTACAGCTTTGCGATCGCGAAAGCGACCGAAGGCACCGGAAACGTGCAGACCAGCTTTGCGCACAACATCAGCGGGATACGCAACGCGGGCATGATCGCCGGCGCGTACCATTTTCTTTCGTGGCAAAGCGATCCGGCGGCCCAGGCGGCGCACTTCTTGTCGGTCTACACGCCGAAAAAAGGCGACATCCCGCCGACGGTGGATTGCGAGGCGGTACCCGCGGGGATGTCGAGCAGCGCCTGCATCGACCAGATCTCGGGTTTTCTGCAGGCGGTCGAACCGCATCTCGGCGGCGCGCGCATGCTCATCTACATGTCGTTCTCGTTTCCGAACGACCACTTGAACGGCGGCGCGGGCTTCAGCGGGCATCCGGTGTGGATCGCGGCGTACAACACGGACCCGTTCGAGTCGAACGTTCCGCCGGCGTGGGTCGGAAAGCATCCGGGCATGGTGATGTGGCAATTTTCCGACGGCAGCATCCCAGCTGTGCAGCCGCCGGTCGCCGGCCTCGGGAGCAGCATCGACCGCGATAAGTTCAACGGCGACATCGACGCGCTCAAAGCGTTCACGCTGCAGAACGTCTAGCGGCCGCACCTCTCAACCGCCGAGCGCTGCTTTCACCTGCGACGCCAGCGCCGCCGTCATGCCCTTGACGGCGGCGATCTCGTCCACCGGCGCATTCTTGATCGCGCGCACGGAGCCGAAGGCCGTCATCAAGCGCTTCTTTCGCACGGGCCCCACGCCGTCCAGCGTGTCGAGCACGGAGCGCGTCATGGCCTTGCCGCGCTTGTTGCGGTGGTGCGCGATCGCGAAGCGGTGCGCCTCGTCGCGGATGCGCATCACCAAGTGGAGACCCGCGGAGTTCGGCGGCATCACGATCGGCTCGCCGTTGCCGGGCACGAACAGCCACTCGTGCTCTTTGGCGAGGCCCGCGACGGGGATGCCCCACATGTCCATCTCCCGCATCACCTCGACCACCGCGTTGAGCTGGCCTTTGCCGCCGTCGATCAGCAGCAGGTCGGGTTTTTCGTGGAAGCGCTCGCGCTTGCGCGCCTGCGTCTCGATCGCCGCCGTCGCGACGTCGCTCTCCGCGACCGGCGGGCGGTCCGCGTCCTGGCGCAGATAACGCAGCCGCCGCCGCAGCGTCTCCTGCATCGAGGCGAAATCGTCGGGGCCTTGCACGGCTTGGATGTTGAAGTGGCGGTAGTCGCTTTTCTTCGGGCGGCCTTCGACGAACACGACCATCGACGCGACGGAGTTCGTGCCTTGGATGTTTGAGATGTCGTAGCACTCGATGCGGTGCGGCGGCTCCGGTAAGTCGAGCGCTGCGGCGAGCTCCGTCAGCGCGCTCGCCGATGCGGTCTCCGTCGCTTCCTGGTGCACGAGGAACGAGCGCAGGTTCTGCTCGGCGTTCTTCTTCACCAGCTTCAAATAGTCGACGCGCTCGCCGCGCTGCGGCTCGAGCACGCGCACACGCACGCCCTTGATCTCCGTCAGCCACGCCTCGATCACGCTCGCGTCCTCGGGCCGCGACTCCACCAGGATCTCTTTGGGCACCGCGGCTTCGTAGCCGGCGCGGCGGCGCGTGCGCGCCTTCTCGGCGACGGGCACTTGCTGGTCGCGCGCGGCGCGCAGCGCAAGCGGCGAGCCGGTCATCTCCGCTTCGTGCGACGCGTCCATGCCGAAGTTGCCGGTGCGCGCGGTGTAGAACTGCTTGATGAACTGCGACACGATCTCCGCGTCGCTGCGCTCGCTGGTGCCTTCGAGGATGAAGTACTCCTGGTTGAGCAGCTTGCCGTCGCGCACGAGGAACACTTGCACGCACGCCTGGCCTTGCGCGCGCGCGAGCGCCATCAAGTCGACGTCGATGCGCGAGCGCCCGACCACCTTCTGCGCCTCGATGGTGCGGCGCACCGCAATGATGCGGTCGCGCAAGCGTGCGGCGGCCTCGAAGTTGAAGTGCGCGGCGGCGTCGGTCATCTCGCCTTGCAGCCGGTGGATCAGCGGGTCGTAGTGCCCTTCGAGGAAGAGCACGACCTCGTCGACGAGCCGGTCGTAGTCTTCTTCGGACTGATAGCCGACGCACGGCGCGAGGCAGCGCTTGATGTGATATTGCAGGCACGGGCGCTTGCGCTTGCCGTCGATCGGCTCGCGGCACGTGCGCAGCGGAAACACGATCCGCACCAAGTCGATGAGCTCGCGCAGCCCGTGCGCGTTGGTGTACGGCCCGAAGTAGCGCGCGCCGTCGTCCTTGACGACGCGCGTGAACACGACGCGCGGAAACTTCTCGTTGGTCACCTTGAGGTACGGGAACCGCTTGTCGTCGCGCAGCCGCACGTTGAATGCCGGCTGGTGGCGCTTGATGAGGTTCGCTTCGAGGATCAGCGCCTCGACCTCGTTGGTCACGACGATCGTGCGCACGTCGGCGACGCGCTCGACCATCTTCACCGTGCGAAACGGGTGCGCGGCCGAGTCCTGAAAATACGAGCGCACCCGGTTGCGCAGCGAGACGGCCTTCCCGATGTACAGGATACGGCCGTCCGCCGCGATCATCTGATAGACGCCGGGCAGGTCGGGAAGCTGCGCTAGGGTGCGTTCGAGGCGGGTCGGCTCCGGGGCCATCTCCCCATGATACGACGCCGCCGCCACCGTGTCACGAGGGCGTTTCTCCGCCGAAGGAAGGCTGGGCAAGCTAGCTAGCGGAAAAGCCGGGCCGGAGTGGATCGCGGAATCCCGAAGGAGCACGACCCATGCGTTTCCTGACGACGACGCTGATGTTCGGCGTCGCCATGCTGATCGGCGGACAGGCACTCGCGCAGACGCCACCCGCTGCCCTACCCCCACAGCCGGCGGCCGGCGGCACGCCCGAACAGATGCCGTTTGCGATCCCTTACGGCGCACCGATCGGTGCCGACCGCGCGGCGCGCATCGTGAACGCGGTGCTGGCCGAGGCGCGCAAGCACCCGACGTGGCAGTTCGCGATCTCGGTGGTCGACCCGTCGGGCGACCTCGTGTACTTCTACCGGATGGACGGCGCGCAGCTCGGGTCGATCCGCATCTCCGAAGGGAAGGCACGCACCGCCGCGCGGTTCCGGCGCGAGTCGCGCGCGTTCTACAACGCGTTCGAGACGGGCCACCAGTACGTCGCGACGCTCGATCCGACGCTCGTCGCGTCGCCCGGCGGTTTTCCGCTGGTCGAGAACGGCAAGCTGATCGGCGCGGTCGGTTGCAGCGGCGGCACGGGCGATCAAGATGCGACGGTGTGCAAAGCCGGCGCGGACGCCCTCGCCAGCGCGCGCTAGCGAGAGCGACGTCCGGGTTCGGTTTTAATCCGGCGAGCGCACCCGGCGATCGTCGTCGTCGTGGACGGTCGCCGCGGGGCGGCTGTTGCGTATTGCCGCGTCGGCGCTAGCGCCCGTAACCACGACGTCGTCGATCGACTGCGTGAGCGCGTCGACGGCTAGCACGCCGGCGTACGGCTCAGGCAGCATCGGCATTGGCATCGTCGTCCTCCTCGTTGAGCATCGTCGCGAAGGCTTTGGCGCGGTCCGCCGGCACGGTGATGCCGGTCAGCGTGTCCTGCACGATTTGCTCGCGCGCGTTCTCGAGCGCCTTGGCGTGGGCTGCGGTTTCCTGGACCTCCATCCCGTACGCGTCCAGCGCGTCGGCTTGGCCAAGCAGCGCTTCCACGATCACGCTATCCGTGCGCATGACGATCGCGTTGGTCTTGAGCACCACACCGTCGACCGGATTCGTCACGAGGGCTTGGCCGAGCGGTCCCGGCTTGAAGCGGTAGAAGTGCTGCGGCGTGGGCGGCGGGTACTCGCCGTTGACCAGCGCGGGATTCGGGTCGCGCGTCATCGTCGTGCCGTCAGCGCTCATCGTGAACGCCTCCAGCACTTTCACCGGCGCGTCGTTCACGTCGAACACGGTCCCGGCGAGCTTCAGGATCGCCTGCGCGGCGCCGTCGACCTTGCCGGGCACGACGAGATCCGTGAGCAGCCGGCGCAAACCCGAGATCGGCACCTCGCGCTGCGAGTTGAGGCGGCCGTTGGTGAACACGATCCGGATGTCTTTCAGATGAATCTTGGTCGAGTATCCTTGATTCAGCTCGCGGAACACGAAGTTCAGGACGCGCCGGACGTTGACGTTCTTGATCACGCGTTCGACGAGCGCTTCTTCGCCCGACTTCTGGGTCAGCTCCGAGCTCGCCGTCACCGACATCTCCCGCTTCGCGGAAGCTTGCGCGGTGTGCTCGACGACGCTCGAGCTGGCTCCCCGCGAGAACTCCTCGCGACTGGCCTCGTTCTCGCCGCTCGCGCCCGCGTGCAGCTCCGGGCCGATGCCGAACAGCGAGCTCACGTCGGCGTCGACGTGCCAGTTGTCTTTGGAGTGCTGCGTCGCTTTGTCCGTCGTCTCCGCACTTACCGTGCTCGCGAAGCGATCCGCTGCTTCCTGCGTGTGCGAATCGACGATGCTGGACGCTTCTTTTATCGTGCTCTCGCTCGATCTCCACGTCTTCATGCTGATCGTGGTCGATTCGCCCGGCAGCAGCGTGAACGTTTTCACCGTGCGGCCCATGCCGTAGTCGCCGAGAAACGAGCTGATGCCCCACACCTCGACCAGGAAGAACGCCGGAGCGGGATTCTGGTGCGGGTAGTAGGGAGCGCTCTTGATCGTGCCTCCCCAGGTCAACACCGGGACCAAGATTTCGGTCGTCGCCAGCGATCCATGAAAGTTCTGCGAAACGGTGTCGACGCGCTGCAGGTTCAGCCGCTCCTGATCGGTCAGCACCGCGGGCAGAAACGGCGCGGCCGTCGTGGTCGTCGCCTCCGCGACGGTGAGGCTGCTCGAACGCCGGATGTCGGGTTGTACGCCCGGTTCGAAGGAAACCGCCGGGGTCGCGTAGCCGACCTGCAGATCCTCGAGCCGTTGTTTGAAGAACGTCGATGCAGCGTTCTGGTCGATGACGAACTGTCCGGCCGTCGTCGTTCCGACCATGTCCTTGATGTCTTCGCCGGATGTGCTCGCGAGCGGCGTGAAGTCGTCAGGCTTCAGCCCGAGATCGAGCCGCATGATGCGCCGGCCGGTATGGGACCCCGGCAGCGGGAGGTCGTAGTTGATCGTCGCGGCTTGGCCGGTGGTGCCGAACTCAATAGCCGCGCTTGCGGGATGGTTGTTGTCGCCTGGTGCAGGCATTGTCGTTGTCCTTTTAGGTCGAGAGGTGATGGTGGTCCAGCCCCAGCCGGTGCGCCATCGCGACGTTGATGCGCGGCGCGTGCAGCGGCGGGACGTAGAGCGTCGACATCGGCACGACGTCGGCGCCCAGCATGTCGGCGAGCGCGATGCGCTGGATCGCCGGCGGTACGATGGGGTGCGGGCTCGCGTGATAGATCACGACGGGATGCGCCGCGCCGTACCGCGCGACGAGCGCTTCGACCAGCACCGCGAGACCGTCGCGGCTCGTGCCGTCGACGTATCCGAAATTGCCCACGACGCCGATCTGCCACAGCACGAGCGCGCTCGTCGGATCCGCGATGCGGTCGTGGACGAGAAAGTCCGTCGCCTCGTAGCTCTGGCAGCCGTGATCGGCCGGGTCGACGCCGAGGTCTGCGAACAAGCAGTCCTCGGCGGAGATCGCCGGCAGCATCCGTGCTTCGTAGCCTTCGGCGCGCGCGCGGCGCACCGACTCGTGGGTCGCGTACGTGAACACGCCAGGATGGCCGTACACCGCCATGCACACCGCGAGCCCGGAGCGCACGAACGACATGACGTGCTCGACCATCTCTTCGTACGTCGCGGAACGGGGCTTGCCCGGCGCGTAGAACCGCTGCAGCGACTCGGCCGTCGCGTTGTTCGCGAACACCCACGCCGCGGCAACCGCATCGGTGGTCAAGTAGAGCACCTTGTCGGCCTGAGCGACGTGCGAGCACGCCAGCGGCGTCGCGTGCGCCGAGACCTGAATCCCGGTGCCGACGACGACGAGCCGGGGCCGGCTCATTCGTTCGCCAGCGCCTTTTGAGCCGCGCGAATCTCGGCATCGATCTGGAACATGTTCCAGCCGATCTGGGCGCCCGGCGTCAGCGCCGCGGGCTGTTCGAAAGCCGGGTTCTCCGCCTTGACGAGCGTATCGATGCGGCTGAAGTCCGCGCTCAGCAACGCCTCTTTCTGCTCGTCGCTGAGCGCGATCGCCGCAGGGTCCTCCTTCGGATGGGCGACGAATGCTCTGAGCGCCGCGGGATCTTTGCCGATCTTCTGAATGAAATCGAAAAACGGCGTGGGCTTGGGATCCGACATTATCGTTCTCCTGTGAAATCCGGGCGTGCCGGACGGGTGGGTGCAGAGAAAGCCGAGCCTGAGGTCGAACGCACGGGATCTTGGGTGAACCCGTTCGATCCGTGTCGAGAGAGCGCGAGCTTGCAGCGATTCGCCGGCAGATGGACCGCGTCGCCGAGTTGCGCCAGCACCGGTTCGTGCGCGTCACGGCGCCGCCGGGATACGGCAAGACGACGCTGTTGCGCGCGGCGGTCGCCGCGTCGCGCAACGCGGGCTGGCTCGCGCTGTCCGTAGCGTGCAACACGGGCACGCAAGCCGATGCGACAGCGCTGCTGCTCGACCTGACGTCCGCGGTGTTTCGCGAGCTCGGCGACGCGGCCGTGGCGTACGCGAGCGGGCTCAGCCGCGCGCTCGCCGTGCTGCGCCTGGCGCCCGCACCGGAGCTCGCGACCGGCGAGGTCGCCGCCATACCGGCGGAGATCGTCGTGAGCCGCCTGCTCGAGGGGATCGCGGCGGATCACCGGATGCTGATCGCGATCGACGACACGCACGCCGTCTCGACGGATACTGCGCGCGCCATCCGCTACGTGTACGCGTACCTCAGCGACGTGCCGCTCTGCCTGATCTGCGCGCAGCGCGACGAAACACCGCCGCATCCCGATCTGCCGGCGTGCAGCGCCGAGCTGGCGCTCGGACCGCTCGCGAACGACGAGGCATATGAGATCGCGCGTGCGGAATATCCCGACGCGCCGCGCGATGTGCTCGACGCGCTCGTCGAGCAAGCACGCGGCTCCGCGGCCGACGTCGTCGTGCTCGCGTCGCAGGCGCGTGCCGACGAAGCGATGTCCGCGGCGGACGTATCGAGCACGCTGCACGCGAAGGTCGTGCGGGAGCTCGCTGCGATGGACGACGGCGCGCGGGCCTTTTTGCAGTACTGCGCGCTCATCGGGACGCCGGTCGAACAGCGTACCCTCAGCGCGCTGTATCCGGATCCGGCACAGCTTTCGCGCCTCATCGAGCACGCGCGGCGCTACCTCGTCGGCCGCGACGGCTCGTTGGCGTTCCGGCACGCCGTGATGCCGGCCGCGATCCGCGAGACGATCGTGCTCGAGCTGCCGCTTCGGCGCAACGTCATCGCAGCGCTCGTCGAACCGGACGGCGGCCGAATCGAGGACTATCGGCGCATCGTCGACCAGGCAGCGGCGATCGGCGACGCCGACGCCGGCTACGACTACTCGGTGCGCATCGCCGATGCGTCGTACGCGTCCAAACGCTGGGAACAGGCCGTCAGCGCGTTCGCCGGCGCGCTCGCGCTGCGCTGGCCGCCGCCCGAGCGCTACGTCGGATTTTTCCGCACGTACGCTTCGGCGCTGCGCGGGGCTGCGCGCGACGCCGAAGCCGAAGCGGTCATCGTGCGCGCGCTGCGCCACGCCAAGGAGACGGGGCTCGGCGGAACCGGCCGGCTCGCCGCGACGCTCGTCGCGATTCAGACCGAGCTCGAAGATCCCGCGCGCGCGATCGCGACGTTCGACCGCTCGATCGGCGATGCCGGCGGCCCCGACGAAGTGTCCGAACTGCAAGCCGCGATCGCCGCCACGTATGCCGGTATCGTCGACGAGCCGCATCACGCGGCCGTCGCGGCGCAACTGCGAAGCGATCGTGCGGCGACGCCGCTTGCGATCGCGTCGCTGCACCAATCCGAGGCCTTGCTCCATGCGCGTCTGGGGCGGCACGATGCGGCGCAGGACGCGCTGCGCGTCGCGGAGTCGTTCTCCACCAGCCAGCAGTCCGGACTCGATTTCTCGCTGCCGCTCATCGGCTTGTTCGTCGATTTTCAAGAGCACGGCTGTCGCGCGCTCGGCGTCACCGATACGGCTGCCGGACGTGTCTCGCGCGGCGAGGATATCTTCGGCTACTGGCATTATCTGCACGCCGTCTGCGACGTCGCACGCGGGCGCTGGCAAGCCGTGCACGGCCGGCTCGAGCGCGTCAACCTCGAGCGGCTCCCGGGCGTGCAGCAGATGCTGCTGCTCGCCGCCGCGGCCGCGGCGGCGGCGCTCGGCGAGACGCCCAGCAGCACGTTCGCGCAGGCGATACCGTTGCTGGACACCGCCTCGCGCCGCGGCATCGGGCCGAGCGCGTATCAGCTCGCCGCATGGGTGCTCGCCGCCGGCGGCGGTGTGCCCTCGGAGATCGCGTCTCTCGTCGCACGGCAAGTGCGGGCGTTTCACGCGCGTCTCCTTGCGATCGATCTCGTCTGCTTCGCGCCCGTCGCGCTCGCACTCCACGCGGTCAAGGCCGACCGCGCGCTGGCGGCGGAGCTCGCGGAGGAAACGATTCCGCCGTGCTCGCGATGGCTGCACGCGCAGTATGCGTTCAGCCGCGGATACACGCGCTCCGTGCTGCATCTCGCCGGCGGAACAGCCCTGCTCCACGAAGCGTCGGAAGAGTTCCAGTCGCTCGGCGCTCCGTTCTTCGCCGGCTTCGCCCTCCGTTGCGCCACGTCGCAACCCAGCGGGCCGGCCGGGCAACGCCGTCGCAAAGGCGGCTTGACCGCACGCGAGCTTCAGATCGCGGAGCTGGTCGCGGAAGGAAAGCGCAATCGCGAGATCGCGCAGGTGCTGTTCCTCAGCGAACGCACCGTGGAAGTCCATCTCGCCAACACGTACGCAAAGCTCGGGCTCGGCTCGCGCACGCAGCTCGCGCGTTACATGATGGAGTGAGGCGTCCATGGCGCCATGCTAGGCCGCGGCCCGGCGGCACGCCATCCGCGAGAACACGTAGTTTTCGCCGGCCGCCACAACAGGCGTAGGTAGTCGTCCCCGGTGGGGCTCAGGTCAGCGACGCGTACCAGCGCTGGAGGTCGCGCGCTTCGGCGAGCGGGATCTCGTGCGCGGCGCGATATTCGCGAATGACGGCGTTCGCGCCGCTCTCATCACGCACCCAGGCGATGGAGCGCTGCATCAGTTCGCGCGGGATCACGGCGTCCGTACTCCCGTAACCGTAGAACATCTCGCAGTGCGCAAGGCGGTCGCGCTCGAGCGGAAGCCCGGCCTCGAAGGGAAGCGGCCCGTGCATCATCGCGATCCCCGCATAACGGTGGGGCGCGCGAAGAGCCAGCGCACCCGCCATGACGGCGCCGGCGGAGAATCCCACCAGCCAGACGCTGCCGGCCGCGGGCCGCTGCGCGTCGAGCCACGTCTCGAGCCGCACGATCGATTCCGTGAGCGATGCCGCGATCGGACGGCCGGCGTCATGCGCCGCGTACCACCGGAAACCGCCCTCGGACGCGATCGGGGCGCGCGGCGCCGCGATCGTCGCGTCCGCCGGGAACAGCTCGCCGAGCGGAAAGAGATTGCTCTCGTCGGCGCCGTTTCCGTGCAAGATCACGATGAGCGGGCCGCGGCGCTTCGCCCCGGCGGCGCGGCGCCACAGAACTTCAGGCGGCGAGATCGGTCGGATCTTTCTTCCTGCGCGCGCGAATCACGAACACCGCGGCGACGATCAGCACGACGATCACGATGACGATCGCCAACGCCGCCTTGTGCAGCACGGCCGTGATCGCGTCGAGATGGTTGCCGGCGGCCTGCCCGAGATATGCGAGCCCGAAGCAGAAGATCGCGGAGCCGATCGCGGTGGACGCGAGGAACAGCGGCAGGTTCATGCGGGACAGCCCGGCGGGCAGCGACGCGACGCCGCGCACGAACGGCACGAAGCGTGCCAGAAACACGGCCCAGTGTCCGAACTTCGCGAAGAACCGCTGCACGTGGCCGAGCTCGCGCTCCTTGAAGCCGACGTAGCGCCCGTAGCGGTGCACGAACGGCAGCCCGCCGTGGTAGCCCACTTCATACAGCGTCGTCGCGCCGCAGATCTCGCCGACCGTGCCGACGATCGCGACGACGATCCACGCCGGCAGCGACACCAGCGACGGGAAGTGGCCCTGCGATGCGAGCGCGCCCGCGGTCGGCATCACGACCTCGGTCCCCACCGGCGTCCCGATGTTTCCGAGGAACATCACGATGAACAGCCCCGGGTAGCCGAGGTGGACGACGAGGTCGTGAAAGATCTGGCTCAGGTGTTCCATGCGCGCCTCAAGATGTCGGCGGCGAGCCCGCCGCCTTCGGCGCGGATCGCGTTGAAGAGGTCGACCGGCTCGATCTCACGGTCGCCGGCAAGTCCCTCGGCGATCTCTACGATCTTGCGGACGCGAGGTGTCACCAGGATGCCTTCCCAGGTGCGGCCTTCGCCGGTACCGAGCGCGCGCTTGACTTCGGCGTGCACGTGCGCGGGCTCGACGCGGTCCACCGCGAGGAGCTCGTCGATCGTGCCGTCGTGCTCTTCCAGCAGCGCGTACAGCATGTGCTCGGCGCCCACGTAGTAATGGTTGTGGTTCCGGCACTCTTGCTCCGCGGCACGGAGCACGCGGCGGGCGGCTGGACTGAATCGTGAAAACAAACGGCGGCCCGCGTTAGCCTCCGCGCGTCGCCGGACCTCCCCGGCAGCCACGCCGGCACGGCGAGCAAAGGCTTTCTCGCCTGGGAAGCCAAGCCGAAAGCATGAAGCTCACCGTGCTTGCCGCGCTCATCGGCGTCGCGCTTCCCGTCTCCGCTCTCGCCCAGCCCGCCGCGCCGGTTCCCGCAAAGGCGGCCGTGCCGGGCGTCATCCGAGAACCCGCTCCGCAGCCCCCGAAGACCGGACCGTGCTGCGTGCGCAAGGTCTGGGACGCGCGCGGCCAGGAGATCGGCGACGTCGTCGACTACGACGAACGCTTTTCTTCCCAGGTGCTCGGGGCGTACGTCGCCTACCGCGTCAAGGGCGGCGACGCCGTCATCCTCGCGGTCTCGCCGGAGGCGTTCAACGGCTTGCAGGGCGGCAACATGATCGCCCTCTTCACCACGCCGGACTGCAGCGGGAACTCCATGTTCGCGATGCTGTCGTGGCCGCCGCTGGCGAAGCGCTACGCGATGGTGCTGCTGTCGGGCTGGCCGCCGCAGGTGGCTGCGACGCACGCCTGGCTGTGGGTGACCGACGCCTTGCCGGTCCGCCAGTTCCCGCCCGCGGGAACGGTGTTCCACTCGACGTGGAACGACAGCAACACGTGCGCGCCGATCCCGGCGCCGGGCTATACGGTCCCCGCGGGGTCGGGCGTCGGCGGCTTCCCGATGCACCGCGTCGAGGATCTCCTCGCGAAGTACCACCGCCCGTTCTGGATCAACTACTGAAGCAAGCACCAACAACGAAGCCGGCCCATCGCTGGGCCGGCTTCGTGACGTGGTCGGGGCGGCAGGATTTGAACCTGTGACCTCTGCGTCCCGAACGCAGCGCTCTACCAAGCTGAGCTACGCCCCGCCGGTTTCGGCTCGCTTTGCTTGCCGAAACCCCGGCATGACCCGCGTACGACGCGGGTCAGCCTTTCCGCAACGTGAGTGGGCCGGAATCCCCGGTTCTGATAGCGGACGGGCTCTCCTTCCCTACGCGGGAACGCCCGTCGGGGTACCGAATCGGTTGTGCGCCCCATGAGATACTTGATCGTCGGCTGCGGGCGCGTGGGCTCGACCCTCGCCAAGCTGCTCGTCGCCGACAAGCACGACGTCGTCGTGGTGGATGACAACCCCGCGGCGTTCAAACGGCTGGGCAACCGCTTCGGCGGCGAAGTCGAAGTCGGTACCGGGATCGACTACGACGTGCTCAAGCGCGCCCGCGCCGAGCGCACCGACGGCTTCGTGGCGGTCACCGACGGCGACAACCGCAACGTGATGGCGGCGCTGATCGCGCAGCGCATGTTCCGCATCCCCAAGATCGTCGCGCGCATCTACGACCCGCCGCGCGGCCAGCTCTACCGCGAGCTCGGCATCGAGACGTTCTGCCCGACCACGATCGGCGCGCAGCTGATCCGCGACCGCCTGCAAGACGTCGCGTATGCGTCGGTGCCGTCGTTCGACTTCGGCAAGCTGTCGTCGCTCGTCGCGACGGTGTCGCCGGCGCAAGCCGGCAAGCGCGTGTACGACGTGGAGGTCGACGGAAAGATCCGCATCGCTGCGATCCGCCGGCTCGGCAGCGTGAGCGTCGCCGCGCCCGGTGACGTGCTGACGGAAGGCGACGAGCTCAACGCGATCGTCTCGCCCGACGCGCTGTCGGACTTCGCCAAGGCGTTTACGTCGGCACGCCCGCAGACGCGGCTGAGCGCGTAAGCACGATATGTTCATCCTCATCGTCGGCGGCGGCAAGGTCGGCACGTACCTCGCGCGCGGCCTCATCAAGCAAGAGCACGAGGTCGTCGTCATCGAGAAGGACGCCCGCAAGGCGCAGATGATGACGAACTTGCTCGAAAGCGACATCGCGATCGTCGGCGACGGCTGCGACCCCAACGTGCTGCTGCAGGCCGGCGTGCAGCGCGCCGACGTGGTGGTGGCGGACACCGGCGACGACGAGGACAACCTCGTTGCGTGCATCATCACGAAGAAGCACTCGAGCGCGCGCTGCATCGCGCGCGTGAACAACCCGAAGAACAAGCTGATCTTCGAGTCGCTGGACTCCGACCGCCCGGTCACGGTGATCTCGTCGACGGAGATCATCCTGGAGATGATCGACGAGCGCGTGAACGCCGCGCACCTCGAACCGCTGGCGAAGGTGGGCCACAGCGACCTGGAGCTGGTGCAGCTGCGGATCGCCGACGACTCGCCCTCGAAAGGGCGGCGCATCGCCGACATCCAGCTGCCGCGCGGCAGCGTGATCGTGGCGGTGGACCGCGGCGGCGGCGACGTGGTCGTGCCCAACGGCGACACGACGCTGCAGCGCGGCGACGACGTGATCGCGATGATCAAGCGCGAGACGCGCGACGACGTGTGCTCGGCGCTGGTGGGCTGACGACACGATGCGGATCGTGACGCTGGTGCTGCTCGGCGTGATGGCGCTGGAGCACGCGTATTTTCTGTACCTGGAGATGTTCAGGTGGACGGCGCCGCGGACGCTGAAGGCCTTCAACACCACGCTCGCCGTGGCGGAGAGCTCGAAGAAGCTGGCGATGAACCAGGGGCTGTACAACGGCTTCCTGGTAGCGGGATTGATTTGGGCGATCGTCGCGCCGCCGCCGCTGCAGCAGCCGTTGGCGATCTTTTTCGCGAGCTGTGTGCTCGTCGCGGGCGTGTTCGGCGGCGTGACCGTGACGCGTCGAATCCTCGTGATTCAGGCGTTGCCGTCGGCGCTGGCGCTGATCTCGGTTTTCGCGTTTGGAATCTAGCGCCGGCTCGAGCGAGACTCCGGAATCATCCGGGGTGACGCCGCCTGAGGGCGGCGATCCGGTTTGCTGGCTGCATTTAGTATGCGAGTCGTGCGGCGCGCTGCTGGAGCACGAGACCGATCCGCACCGCCCAAGCTGCGCGATGGTCGCCACGAACGACGGACCGGCATGGCGTTGATCCGTCGACGCTAAAGTGAGTGCCATGGACGACGCCTCCGAATCGATAGAGCGGTCCTTGCAGCGCGCGTTTGAATCCCCGGTTCCCGCGAGTCGCGTGTTGTACGTCGTTTCGCTAGCGGGGTACGAAGCGACCGGCTTAACCGTACATCGGCGAGGCGACAAAATTATGCCGAAACCTTTTTCGCTAGCCATTGCACAGAGGGGGGCTGACCCGGGCTATTATCTTCTTTACCTCGACGAGCACGGCGAAGAGATGACAGACACATATCACGATAATCGGGACAGCGCGTTTGAGCAAGCAAAGTTTGAATTTGGCGTTACGAAAGAGGCGTGGCGGACGGCGAAATAGCGACGCTGATTCGCGGAATGCGTCGTGGGCTCCAGCCCACACGCAACAGGCAGCCGAGGATGCGGGAAGCGCCGCATCGCGGACGCGGCCGCGGGCATACCGCCCGAGCGCATCGGGAACATACGCCGGAACGACGCCCGTCGCGCGGCTAACGCACCTCGCACGCGAACGCTGAGAGCCCCCAGCACGCAACCGCGCACGCCAACACACGCGTGACCTCGTCCATATACCGCGCTGTGCACCCGAAAGCAACGGTGTTCATCAAAAAACATTCCGCCCACACCCGCTTGCTCGCCACCTTCACGGATGCTATAATCTTACTACGCGCACACGCGCACAATTGAGCGACTCGGCCGGCGCTAGAAACACCGACCGAGTCCGTCACCCGATGGAGTAAGCCACCGAATGACAAGCACCCGGTTCGACGCGCTCGCGTCGAAAACCCGGCCGCGCCGCCGTGGCGCGAGCCCGCACACCAACCGCGGCGGAATCGCCTTCCACCTCGTCCGCGTCATCTGGCTCAACGACGCCCGTTACCGCGGTTGATGGACCTGGAAATGCGATTCCAGTTAAGGAGGGCGAGAAGATTGACTCCTCTCCGAGCGGAAAGCATCAACAAGTGAAGGATGCAGCAGGCAACCCCACTGGAATACGCCTCGATGGCACGGGGCATCCCAACAGTAAAGACCCTAGAGCGAGGGCACCGCACGGCCATCAGCCCGGAATAACGACCCCTGACGGTAACCCTCATCTTCCGATCAATCAATAATGGCGAAATTTTATTACAACGAGATCGTGCGTACGCGTCCGGACGTGTCAACCCACTTTCGGCCGGGCGAGCGAGCTTGGATTGTCGGCGTGCACGAAGAGTCTGCGCGCTCGGGGCATTTTCTGGACAAATATCCGCACGGAGTCGTATACACAATCGAATTCGAGGACGGATCTTCAATCGAAATCGAAGAATCTATGATCGACAAGGACCCTGAATTTTCTTAGGGTCACGACGAACAAATATTCGCCTTGGTGCACTGACAGGCGACCCAGCGATGACGTCCGTGACGTTAAATGGCCAAAAGGCAACTGAGTTTCGCAAAAACTTGGTTCTGTCTGACATTATCGTTGAATCGCACTGCGGCGGTTACAAGTATGCCTGGCTTCATGTTGTTTCAAAAAATCCGCAGAGGCTGGCTCGCATAGTGGCCGCAATGAAGACGATCGCCTGCATACCGTTGAAGACTGGACTGGTTTCTGAACTCCCGGGCGCCGCTTCCCGCATATCGATAGCCGGTTTCCGCATGCGCCGCACTAATCTCGGCTTCCGCGGCGTGCGGCTCTGCGCTGCTAGTGCCGCTCCGCGCTGCGATCAGTGCTCGACGCGTCTTTCATGGAACATGCTCGCGGAATTTGCGTGCGCGCGGCGGACGGACCCTTGCCGAGCCGGGGCAGCGCGTGATTGGTAGGCGACAACTCTTTCAGGAGACGACGCACACGATGATGCAGACACAATGGCCCGGGCTCGGGCCCAGCCTCGACTTCTCCGCGCTCGAGACGCGTCGCTCGGCGGCGACGACGGCATACCTCGGGCGCAGCCGGCGGGTTACCGCGCGCGCAGGCAGCCCGACGGCGTCGCACGGCCGTGGTGGACTGTCGACGGCCGGCGCGGCACTGCCAACAGGAACTCCACCGAGCCCGTGTCGGCGGCCTCTTCAGCGAGCGAACGCCTCGAACGGCTCGATCGCCGGGATTCTCACCGGGCTCGTCAGCCTGCTGCAGCAGCTCGTCGGCTCGTTTCTAACTCAGAATCAGACCCAAACTCCCTCGCAGCAGCAACCGTGCGCGGGACCGGCGCGCAGCAGCGCTTCGAGAACGTCGATGTCAGCTCGACCGGCGATCCGCATCTCGCGGCGGTCGGGACGCGGGAAGGTCGCGGGCGGTGGAGCTGCGATCGACGCGCACTGGGACAGCATGACGTCGCAGAACGACCTCGTACACAGCACGCAGATCGACGGCGGCTACCGCGTCTCCACGGCGGTCACGCAACCCGGCGCGAACGGCGTCGACGTGGAACCAGTCCGCGACGGTGCATGCGAACTTCGACCAGGACGCGGTGACGATGAACCGTGACGGCTCCTTCGCGGTCTTCGACAACGGCAGCGAGGTGCGCCTCGGCAAAGGCGAGTCGGCGACGCTCTCCGGCGGCGAGACGGTGTCCGAGAACCAGGATGGCTCGCTGCTCGTCAGCGCGCGCAGCGCCACGCGGCGGCACGATCGCGACCACGCTGCGCTCGAACGGGCCAGGGCGTCGACGTGACGACGCACGCGCACGAGATCGCGGTGGGCGGCGATGCGATCGCACATGCTTATCCGTCCGCACCCGCAGATCGGGCGGGCCACCATAATGCAGGTTGACCCGTTCCGCCCAACGCTCGACCTCTCGCGTGACGATTGGTCGCGCACGGTACCTATCCGGCATTGTAGCGCGACACACGAACCTCGGCGCCGCCGATCAATGTGTGTGGGTGAAGTTTCCGAGCCCGACGCCGAGCCGCTCGATCCGTAGCAACGCCTCGCGCATGCCGAGCGGCTCCGCCGGCCGGCCGACTTGGGCGAAGTAGCGCTCGGGATCGATGTTGAGCGTGCGCGTCTGCACCATCGCGACGCGATGCGCGCCGAGGAAGCGCTCCAGCGTCTCGACCTCGGCGCGCTCGTCGGTCACGCCCGGATGCGTCAGAAGGTTCAGCGACACGCGCAGCCCGCGATCGACGGCGAGCGCGATCGATTCGAGCACGTCGTCCAGGTCGTACCCGGTCGGGCAGTAGTACGCGGCGTACACGTCCTTGCGGAACGAGTTCAGGCTGATGCGCACGGCCTGCAGGCCGGCGTCGATCAGGCGGCCCAGGCTCTTGGGGAGCGAGCCGTTCGTGTTGAGGTTGATCGTGCCGTTGCCGCGCGCAGCGCGTACCTTCTCGATGACGCGCTCCAGCGTCGTCACGCGCAGCAGCGGCTCGCCCTCGCAACCCTGGCCGAACGACACGATGCCGTCCGGAACGCGCTCGAGGTGGCGGATCGCGATGCGCGCGACGTCGTCGGCGTCGGCCTCGAACGCGACGCGCGTCTGCGGCGACGGCATCCCTGCGTCCGGCGCAAGCTCGGAGATGCAGCCGACGCAAGCTGCGTTGCATTTCGGCGATACCGGCAGCGCCGCTTCGCCGCGTTCCAGAAACACGTTCTGCGCGGTGAAGCAGCCGTAGTCGCGCGAGCACACCGCGAGCTGCGCGAGCGTGCGGTTGCGCGGATCCTCCGCTTGCCGCGCGCGCAGCAGCGCTTCGAGCTCGCCTTCGCCGAAATAGCGCGGCGTCCAGTCCTCGCTCTCGTCGGTGCGCATCGCGGCGACGTACAGCTCGTCGTCGACGACGCACGCGAACGTATAGCCGAACAGCGGCAGCGCGGGCGCACCGGGCTGCGCTGCGGTACGCCGGCAGCAGCAGGCGCGTATAACCCGCGGGCAAGAGCGCCGCAAGCGCGGTGCGGCGTGCGGCGACACCGCCGCCTGCGAGCAGCGGCATGCGGCCCGGCAGCATCGTCGACACCGTGCCCGGCGGCGCCGGGATCAGCTCCTCGCGCCGCGGCGGCCGTTCGATGCCGCCGTCGGCGAGCGGCGAGCGCGTCTCGTCGAAGTAGATGCGGCCGCGCGTGTCGGTGTACGCGAGCCCGGTCATGTCAAACGGGCGTCGTCATGCGACGACGCGCTCGAACTCCAGCACCGCGTCGCCGGCGAGCGTCGCGCGCGCGCCTTTCTGCCATGTCACGTCCAGCACGCCACCCGGAACCCGCAGCGCCACCGGCGAGGTTGCATCGCCGCTTTCGATCAGCACCGCCGCAACGGCCACCGCGCCGGTCCCGCACGCTTGGGTCGCGCCCGCGCCGCGCTCCCAGTGCCGCACGCGCCAGCCGTCGCCATCCGGCGCGACGAAGTGCACGTTGGTTCGGTTCGCGTAGCGCGGATCGTGCTCGATGCGCGGGCCGTCGGCCGCGAGATCGACATTGCGCACGTCGTCGACGCGAATCACCACGTGCGGGTTGCCGAGATCCACCGGCGTCGCGTGGTAGCCGGCGACGTCGTGCGGCGCACCGATCGCAGGTTCGCCCATGTCGACGGCGATGCGGTACGGCGCGCGCGAGAGCACGCGCGTGCCGATCGGGCCGGCGAGCGTCTCGACGGTCGCTGTATCAAGGCCGTCGTGCTCGTCGAGATAACGCCCCACGCAGCGCATGCCATTGCCGCACATCTCCGCGTCGCTGCCGTCGGCGTTGATGATGCGCAGGCGCGCGTCGTAGCGCTCCGACGGCTGCACCAGCAGCACGCCGTCCGCGCCGACGCCGCGTTCCGGATCGCACACCTCGCGCGCGAACGCGACGGGATCCGCGAGCGGCGCGATGCGCTCGTCGACGAGCACGAACTCGTTTCCCGTCCCGTTCGTCTTCACGATCGGGACGCCGGTGGTCACGTCGCGACCGCCTCGCTGTCGTCGGGCACCAGCGACGAGCTCACGGGGCCGTTCGGCGAGATCGTCGAGACGGCGTGCTTGTAGATCAGGTGCGCCTTCTTCTCGTACTCGAGCACGATCGTGAACGGGTCGAAGCCCTTCACCACGCCTTTGAGCTGGAAGCCGTTGACGAGGAAGATCGTGACGGGGACGGCCTGGCGCTTCACCTCGGCAAGGTACGCGTCTTGGAGCGGCTGCGGACGTGGGGTCGCCATGCTCGTTGGCTTAGGCCCAGCCCGGAAGTGCTCCCGCCGAGGCAGCCGCCAATGCGAGCGCATCGGCGGCAGGAACCCGAACGAGCCCCGGCTCGGTTCGGAACCACGTCGCCTGCCGCTTCGCGTACCGCCGCGTGTTGCGAATCAAGTGCGCGCGCAGCTCGTCACGCGTAGAGAATCCGGCAAGGTACGCGAGCGCCTCGCGATACCCGACGGCGTCCGCCGCAACCGCGCCGGCACCGATGCGTTCTGCCTCCTCGATGAAACCGCCGGCAAGCATGGCATCGACGCGCGCGGCGATGCGGCGCTCGAGCGTCTCGGGCGCGATGTCGAGATGAAGCTTGCGGTACTCCATACCGCGCGTGCGAAGATTCTCGCCGGAGGAAACCTCGTCGTCCCGACCCGGCGCCGTCTTCGAGCGTGAATTCGCGTGCTGCGCGGTGTGCGCGACGATCGCAGGCGCACGCTCGACGAGCGCGACCTCGAGCGCGCGCAGGACGCGATACGGATCGTTCGCCGCGATCGCATCGCCCCGCGCCGGCGCGAGCGCGCGCAGCCAGTCCGCCAGCACGCCGGGCGGGTGCACGCGCGCCTCGTGCGCGAGCCGCTCGCGCACCTGCGCATCGTACGCCGGCGACAGCGTGACGTCGCCCGCGAGCGCGCGCACGTAAAATCCCGTCCCGCCGGTGACGATCGCGCGCTTGCCGCGCGCGTGCACGTCGTCGATCGCCGCGAGCGCGTCCGCCACGAAGCGCGCCGCGGAATACCGCTCGCGCGGATCGAGAAAACCGACGAGATGATGCCGCACGCGCGCACGTTCGGCCTCGCTCGGAGCGGCGGTGCCCACCGGCATCCCGCGGTAGATCTGCCGCGAGTCGGCGCCCACGATCTCCGCATCGAACCGCTCCGCGAGCTGCAGCGCGAGCGCGCTCTTGCCCGACGCCGTCTGCCCCGTGAGGATCAGAACGCCGGGCGTCACACCCGTTTGAACAGCCGCGCGATCGCGCCGGCTTCGAGCCGCACGATCGTCGGGCGGCCGTGCGGGCAGTGCATCGGGTTCTCGCAGCGCTGCAGCCGCTCGACGAGCGCCGTCATCTCCGCATACTCCAGCTGCTCGTGCGCGCGCACGACCGAATGGCACGCGAGCGACGCCCACACGCGCTGGTCGGCGTCGAGCCCGCGCACGTCGTCGCTCAAGCACTCGACGAACTCCGCGACGTCGAACGGCCGCGTGCGGCCCGCGTGCACCAGCCGCGCGGGCGTCGCCGTCACGCGATACGCGCGCTCGCCGAAGTGCTCGACGTGCAAACCGCCCGCGGCGAGCGCATCCAGCGTCGCGTCGAGCCGCTCAGCTTCCTCGGGCCGCACCTCGAACGTGTACGGCAGCAGCAGCGGCTCCGCCGCGGCGTGCGCGCGCGCGTTCGCCGACAGCTGCTCGAACACGATGCGCTCGTGCGCGGCGTGCTGATCGATCAGCACCACGGCGTCGCCGTCGCTCGCGAGGATGAACGTGCGGTCGACCTGCGCCAGCACGCGCAGCGTCTTCTTCGGCGCGTCGGCGCCGGCAGCGGCGGGCGTGAACGAGTCCGCCCAGTCGATCTGCGCCGATCCGCCGCCGTTCGCGTGCTCCGGTGGCGCGAACGAGATCGCGCGCTGCAGCCGCTCCGATGCACCGTGGCGCAGTGCCGTGCCGATCGCGTCCTTCACCGCCGCCAGCACGCGGTCGCCGTGGCGCAGCCGCACGTCGCTCTTGGTCGGATGGACGTTCTGGTCGACTTGGTCCGGCGGTACGCTCAGATACAGCACGCCGTACGGATGCCGACCGACCATCGCGAACGTGCGGTACGCCGCGGACCACGCGCCGCTCACCAGCGTGCTGCGCAGCAGTCGTCCGTTGACGAACAGGATCTGACTGCGGCGGTCGGGCCGGTCGTCACCGGGCGAGCTCACCCAGCCGCTCACGCCGGCGTGCGCGTCGCCTGCGCGCAGCGGGACCATCGCCGACGACGACACACCGAACACGTGCCGCAGCCGTGGCGCGAGATCGTCGCCCGGCGCGAACGCGAACGCCGCCTTGCCGTCGTGCTCCAGCGAGAAGCCGACCTGCGGGTAGGCGAGCGCGAGCGTCGCGAGCCACGACGCGATGCGCGCGAATTCCGCCGCGGGCGAGCGCAGGTACTCGCGCCGCACCGGCACGTTGCCGAACAGCTCGCGCACCACCACCCGCGTGCCCGGCGGCCCGGCGACCGCGCTGAGTTCACCGAGCTCGTCGGCGTGCACGTCCAGCGCGGTGGCGACCTCGGCATCCGCGGTGCGCGAGACGACGGTCACGCGCGCGACCGCGGCGATCGACGCGAGACCTTCGCCGCGAAATCCCAGCGTATCGACGCGCGTCAGCCCGGCGGCGTCGGCGAGCTTGGACGTGGCGTGGCGCGTGACCGCGAGCGGGAGATCGTCCGGCGCGATCCCGACGCCGTCGTCGGCGACTTCGATCTCGACCAAGCCGCCGCCGCGCACGCGCACGGCGATGCGCGACGCGCCCGCGTCGAGCGCGTTCTCGACGAGCTCCTTGACCACGGACAGCGGCCGTTCGATCACCTCGCCGGCCGCGATCTGGCCGATCGTCTCAGAGTCCAGGAGCCGAATCACCCGCGATGGTTCACAGATCAGGGACGGGCTCCCCTTTGTCGTCCTCGCGCCGAGCACGGCGATGCTGAGGAGGCGCCGTGCGGTCAGCCCGCGATCAGCTCGATGCGGTTGCCGAAGGGGTCGCTGACGAACGCGCGCCGCGTGCCCGGCAGATCGCGGTCCTCGCGCGGTGCGTGGCCCGCCGCGCGCAAGCGCGCGAGCAGCGTGTCGAGGTTCGCGCAGCGCAGCGCGGGATGGGCCTTCGCCGACGCGCGAAACTCCCGCTCGACGCCGAGGTGCAACTGCACGCCGCCGCTGGCGAACCAGGCGCCGCCGCGCTTCGCGAGGTCGGCCGGTTTGGGCAGCTCGGTCATCCCGCATGGCAGCGACGTAGAACGCGCGGGCATCGTCCTCACGCCCTGGCGGCATGGCGAGCTGAACGTGATCGAAGGCCAGAAACGGCGCGCTCATAAGCGCGTCGTTCGACGCCGGCGGCGCAAGCGACTACCGCGGCGGCGGCAAGATGTCGTTCACGGCGATCGCATCGTCGGGGAACGCGAGCGGCGCGACGGACTGTCCGCGTTCGGCGCGCTCGTGCTTCTTAAACCGCTCGCCGCGAGGCTCACAATACACGTCGATGTGGCTCGTGCCTCGACATCGACGATCCAGTACTCGCGCACGCCGCGCCGCGCGTACGCACGCAGCTTCGCACCGGCATCGTAGCGAAGCGAGGACACCGCGACCTCCACGACGAGCAATACTTGCGACGGCTTCGGGTGCGCAACGGCGTACTGCTCTTCGGGCAGCGCGCATGAGCATCACATCCGGCTCGGGTTCGGACCATCTGTCGAGGGCCACCGGACCCCGCGCGCGGATGTACGCTCGGCCGCCGAATCGCTTGTGGAATACGCTCGTCATACGATCGACGCTACAGACGTGCGGCGGTCCGCCGGGCGGCATCTCGATCAACAGGCCGTCGAGCAGCTCGACGCGCTCTTCAGGCCCAAAGATTCCGGCTTCGCCCATTCGATAGTATTCCGCGACGGTGATACGCCGGATCGGAATGTCGGAAGCTTTCGGCTGTTTCGGTCGGACCGTGCTCCTTGGAGCTTCGGGCGCGGTGATCTCCGCTTTCGTTTCAGGTGCTTCTGCTGTTGCTTGCATCTCACTCACCGGAGTGTTGCTCCGCGGCCATTGCCCCGTCGTTTCCGGTTCGTGACGGCGGCGTGCCGTCCCGCGCCGTTTCGGCCAATCGCAAGCGCGGCAGCGCGCCGGGCTGCGTGTCGCGCACGTACGCCACCAGCGCTTCGCGGACGTAGCAGCGCAGATCCCACAGCGTGCCGCTGTCGCGCGCGCTGACCAGCGCGCGAATCTGCACGGCATGATCCGTCGCGTCCGTCACCTCCACTTGCTGGGTCTTTCCGTCCCACAGCGCCGTGCCTTCGAGGATGCGCGGCAGCTGCGCGCGCAGCGCACCGACGTCCACGGTGTAGTCCGCGAACAGGTACACCTCGCCGACCAGGTTCGCGGTGCGCCGCGTCCAGTTCTCGAACGGCGTGGTGATGAAGTACGTCAGCGGCAGCACCATGCGCCGCAGATCCCAGATGCGCACGACGATGTAGGTGCTGTGGATCTCCTCGATCCGGCCGAACTGCTTCTCGACGACGACGACGTCGTCGATGCGGATCGGCTGCGTGAGCGCGAGCTGCACGCCGGCGATCAGGTTCTCGAACAGCGGCCGTGCCGCGATGCCCGCGACGAGGCCGAGCACGCCCGCGGACGCGAGCAGCGTCGTGCCCAGCGTTCGAATGGCGGGGAACGTCATCAGCATCGCGCCCAGCGCGACGACGATCACCAGCGTGACGACCACGCGGGTCAGGATGTCGACGCGCGTCCCGAGCTGGCGCGCGAGCAAATTGTCCTCGACGTCGATGCGATGGCGCGCGATGACGATGTCGCCGAACAGCCGCACCGTCGCGATGATCGGTCCACGCCACCGCCGCGATCGGTCAGCAGCCCGGTGAGGTGCACGGCCGGGCGCGTCCAGTTGCCGGGAGGTCGAGCTGCCCCGCCGCGGCGAGGATCGCGACGAGCGGGAAGATGTACGCCGCGGGCCGGCACGTCCGGCGCACCACGGCGGCCGCGAGCGTGCTGTGACGGCGCTCGGCCCAGCGCGCGAACAGCCAGTACACCACGCGGTGGGCGACCACGCCGACCACGACGGCGATGACGACCCATGCGACGCCAGTGATCGCGTCGAGCTGATTCGGCGTCAGCCACACTCGCTTCATCCGCTACCGTGTACCCTTGCCGAACCCGCCGCGGCCTTCTATCATCACGGCGTGATCGCAATCAGCTCGCTCCTGACCGCCGATTGCGAGGCGCTGGTCCCCGCACTGGTCCGGCTGACGGTCGACGCCGTCGACGGCGGGGCGGCGCTAGGCTGGGACCGGCCGCTCGATCCCGACGACGCCGAGCGCTACTGGGAGCAGCGGATACCGCGATTCGACGGCGACGGCTGCGCCCTGTTCGCCGCGTTCGCCGGCGACGATCTGGTCGGCGCGGTGCAGCGCGAGCGCGGGCGGCTTCCGACGCACCGCCATCGCGCCGAGATCGCGAAGCTGATGGTGCTGCGCCCGTGGCGGCGGCGCGGGATCGCGCGCGCATTGCTGGACGAGCTCGAAGACGACGCGTTCGTGCGCGGCATCGAGACGCTCGTGCTCGACGTGCGGCCCGGCGAACCCGCCGAAGCGCTCTACGCCGCCGAAGGCTTCGAGCGCACGGGCCTCGTCCCGCACGCGGTCAAGCGCGTGGACGGCACGTTCGAAGACGCGGTCTTCTACTGCAAGCTGCTGCGCTGAACGCGCGGCGCTCACACGTCGAACAGCAGCGGCTGCTCGATGACAGCCGGCTTCGAAAGCTTGCCGCGCAGCGGCACCGCCGTTTCGAGCGTCGGCCGGCCTTGCAGCACTTCGGCGATCTCTCTCGCGCGCGCGACGACGGTCGGCGGCAGCCCCGCCATGCGCGCGACCTCGATGCCGAACGAGCGCGACGACGAGCCCGGCAGCACGCGGTGCGAGAACACCGGCTCGCCGCCTTTCGTGCTCTCGACGGCGGTGATGTGGAAGTTCACGACGAGCGGCCAGCGCTCGGACAGGTCCACGAGCTCGTGGAAGTGCGTCGCGAACAGCGCCATCGGCGCGCGCGACTCGCGCTCGAGCAAGTACTCGCAGATCGCTTGCGCGATCGCGAGCCCGTCGACCGTGCCGGTGCCGCGCCCGATCTCGTCGATCAGCAGCAAGCTCCGCTCGGTCGCGCGGCCCAGGATGTTCGCCGCCTCCGACATCTCGATGTAGAACGTCGACTGCCCCGACGCGAGGTCGTCGCCCGCGCCGATGCGCGTGAAGATGCGGTCGACGATCCCGAGCTTCGCCTCGCGCGCGGGGACGAACGAGCCGATCTGCGCGAGCACGACCAGCAGCGCCGTCTGGCGCAGGTACGTCGACTTGCCGCCCATGTTCGGCCCGGTGAGCAGCATGAAGCGCGCGCGGTCGGTGCCCAGGCGCAAGTCGTTGGGCACGAACTTCGAGCCGAGCAGCGGCTCCATCACGGGATGGCGCCCGTCCGTGATTTCGACGATGCTCTCCTCGACGAACGACGGGCGCACGTACCCGCGCTCGCCCGCGACTTGCGCCAGCGAGCAGTACGCATCGAGCTCCGCCAGCGCGTCCGCGGTCGCCAGCAGGTCGTCGACGCGCTGCGCGACGCGCTCGACGAGGTTTTCGTACAGCGCCTGCTCCAGCCGCAGCTGGCGCGACTCCGCCGACGCGATCGCGACGTCGAGCTCGCGCAGCTCCGGCGTCACGTAGCGCTCGCCGTTCGCCAGCGTCTGCTTGCGCGTGTAGTCCGCCGGGACGTTCGCGATCTGCGCCTTGGGCACTTCGATCGCGTAGCCGAACGCCGAGGCGTACTTCACCTTGAGCGATTTGATGCCGCTGCGTTCGCGCTCGCGCTCTTCGAGCGCGGCGATGCGCGCGCGCGCGTCGCCGCGCAGCAGAACGCACTCGGCCAGCTCGGGGCTCGCTTCGCCGCGAATCACGCCGCCGTCGGCCATCGTCGCGGGCGGCTCGTCGACGAGCGTCGCGGCGAGATCGGCGCGCAGCTCGTCGTACTCGCCGACGCGCGCGGCGATCGCGTGCATCCCCGCGGGCAGCGAGGTCTCGTGCAGCGCGTCGGCGATCGGGTCGAGCAGCGCCAGCGTTCGCCGCAGCGACGCGAGGTCGCGCGGCAGCACGCGCCGGAAGCGCACCTTCTGCGCGATGCGCTCGAGGTCGAAGCAGCCGTCCAGCACGTCGTGCAGCGCCAAGCGCCGCGCGGCGTCGCGCACGAGCGCTTCGACGCAGTCCGCGCGCGCGCCGATCGCGGCCGCGTTCACGAGCGGCGCCAGCACCCAGCGCCCGAGCAGCCGCGAGCCCATCGCCGTGCGCGTTTTGTCGATGGTCGCGAGCAGCGTCGCGCGCGGGTTCGCGCCGAGCGCTTTGGTGAGCTCCAGGTTCTTGCGCGTGTTGGGGTCGAGCGCGAGGAACGTCGCCTGGCGGTAGAAGTGCGCGTCGCGCAGCGATGTCGCGCCGCCGTGCTGCACGCTGACGCGGCGCACGAACGCCCCGAGCGCGTCGAGCGCGCGGTGCATCGCGAGCGATGCGTCGGAGGAGAAGCCCTCGATCGGGTCGCGCGCGCGCTCGCCAACCGCCGCCAGCACCGGCGCGGTGATGCGGGTCTGCGCGTTGTCCAGCGCCGCGTCGAGCGCGGTGCGCACGCCGTTGGACACGTCGGCGACCAGCTCCGCGGGCTCGAGCCGCCCGATCTCGGCGATCACGTCTTCCAGCGCGGATGCGCCGTCGAACGCCGTCGCGGACACGTGGCCGGTCGAAATGTCGGCGTGCGCCAGCGCGATGACGTCGTCGTACGAGGTGATCGCCGCGAGGTAGTTGTGCGCCGACCGCTTGAGGATGTGCTCCTCGAGCAGCGTCCCGGGCGTCACGACGCGCACGACGTCGCGCCGCACGAGCTTGTTAGGGATCGGCGCTTCGAGCTGCTCGGCCAGCGCGACGACGCGCCGCTGCGCGACGAGCTTGGCGAGGTACCCGTCCAGCGCGTGGTGCGGCACGCCCGCCATCGCGACGCGCCGCCCGCCGCCCGCTTCTTTCGAGGTCAGCGCGATCGACAGCGCGCGCGCGATCGTCTCGGCGTCTTCACCATAGGCTTCGTAGAAGTCGCCGACGCGCGAGAGCAAGATCGCCTCGGGATAGCGATGCTTCATCCCGAAGTATTGCTCGAGCATCGGCGACCACGTCAGGGTCGTGGTCATCCGACCCGTAACCGCATTCGCGGCCCGTTCCCGTCGTACGGTCCCGCCTCCCTGTGGAGAATGTGGAGAACGATGTCACCCTGACGTGATTGTCAGGCGTTCGCCTGAGCCTGTCGAAGGGTGATCCATGCGGCGCCGCCTGATCGTCACGGTCGACGACTTCGGACTTGCGATCCCGGTGAACGAGGCGGTCGAACGCGGGCACCGCGACGGGATCGTCACCGCGGCGAGCCTGATGGTGGCGGAAGCCGCGGCCGACGACGCGGTCGCCCGCGCGCGCGCCAACCCGACGCTCGCCGTCGGACTGCACGTCGTCGTCGTCGCGGGGCGCCCCGTGCTGCCGCCCGAGCGGATCCCCGACTTGGTCGGAAGCGACGGGCTCTTCTCGAACGAGCTCGCGCGCGCGGGCGTGCGATACTTCTTCCGCCGCTCTGCGCAGCGCCAGCTCGAAGCCGAGATCCGCGCGCAGTTCGACGCGTTCCGCGCGACCGGACTCGCTCTCGATCACGTGAACGCGCAGTGCCACTACCACCTCCATCCGACGGTGCTGGGGCTGATCCTGAAGGTCGCGCGCGACTACGGGCGCCCGCCGATCCGCGTGCCCGAAGAGCCTGGGCACGCCGCGTTTCTGTGGCCGTTCCTGCAGCTGATGAAAGCGCGGCTGCGCGCGAGCCACATCGCGCACAACGACCGCGTGTTCGGTTTCAACGACACCGGCGCGATGACGCAAGAGCGCGTGCTGGGGTTCCTGGCGAACCTGCCGCCGGGGACGACCGAACTGTATTTCCATGCCGCGACGCGGCGCTGGCCCGGGATCGCGCACGATCTCGCATCGTACCGGCTCGAAGACGAGTTCGCGGCGCTGGTGAGCCCGCGCGTCGCCGACGCGGTGCGCGCGAGCGGCGCGGAGCGCATCGGCTTTCACGACCTCGTCGATGCGCGCTGATCTGCGCGGCGCCGCATCGGCGCTCGCGCTCGGCGCGGCGCTCGCGAGCGTGGGCTATGCCGCGTTCGCGATCCTGCGCGTCCGCGCGTTCGGCCGCCGCGTGCACGAAGCGGCTCACCGGCGCACAGAGCATGACGAGCGGTCGATGCGGCACGCCGGCGCTTCGCAAACGCGACCGAGCGTCACGATCCTCAAGCCGGTTCACGGCGTCGAGCCGGCGTTGGAGGAGAATCTGCGCTCGTTCTGCGTCCAAGACTATGCACCGTTCGACGTCGTCCTCGGCGTCCTCGGCCCCGACGATCCCGCGCTCGGCACGATTCAGCGTGTGGCAACACAGTTCGCGGACCGCACGGCCGTCGTCACCGGCGACGGCGTCGCACGCTTTCGCAATCCGAAGATCGCGACGCTCGCGGCGATGATCGCGCACGCGACGGGCGACGTGCTGGTGATCGCCGACAGCGACATGCGCGTGACGCCGGGGTATCTCGACGCCGTCGTCGCGCCGTTCGCCGACCCGCGCGTCGGTGCCGCGACATGCCTCTACCGCGGCGATCAGGCCGCCCACGACGTTGCATCGGTGCTCGGCGCGATGTGGATCACCGAGCAGTTCGCGCCCTCGGTGCTCGTCGCGAACGCGCTCGAACCGCTCGCCTACTGCTTCGGCTCGACGATGGCCGTCCGCCGCGACCTGTTCGAGGGAATCGGCGGCCTCGCGGCGCTCGGCGACGATCTCGCGGACGATCACACCCTCGGCCGCCTCGTGTGCGAGCTCGGTTATCGCCTCGCGCTGGCGGACTACGTCGTCGTCAACGTCGTCGCCGAGCGGAGCGTGCGCGGCCTTTTCGAGCACGAGCTCCGCTGGGCGCGCACGATTCGAACCGTGCGCCGTGCGAGCTATCCGGGGATCGCGCTGACGTATCCCGTCCCGCTCGCACTGCTCCATCTCGCGCTCTCGCGCAACCGCCGCCGCGCGCTCGTGGTGCTCGCCGTCGCGCTCGTCGCGCGCGTCGCGCTAGCCCGTGCAGCGCGCCGCGCCCTAGGCGAGCGGCGCGCACCTTCGCCGCTGCTGATCCCGATACGCGACGCGTTCGGCATCGCGGTGTGGGCGCGAGGCCTCACCGGGCGCGGCGTCCGCTGGCGCGACGAAGGCCTCCACGTGTCCGGCGACGGCACGCTGGATCCGATACGCCGGAACCGCGGCTGAAATTCCCGACGCCGACGGCGCAGCGGCAGGACCCGGCCGGCGTACGCGCGCAGCGGCACTGAGATTTCGAAGGAGCACACCGATGGCAGTAACGTCCGCCGAGAAACGAGCCGCAGTCGATCTCGCCTTTCTCGCATATTCCGATGAGGTGAACCCGGCGAACCGCGTCGCCGACATCAAAGCCGGGCTCGCGAAGATCCCGGCCGCGGCTAACGGCCCATGGACGCTGGTGTGGGGGCCGGGCGAAGTCGAAGGCATCCTCGCGTACGTCGCGCTGGGTGCCGACAAGACGACGTACGGGCTCGCGTTCCGCGGAAGCTTGGGCGAGATCATGGCGCACGAGTTCATCGACAACTGGCTGCTGGACGGCGAGACGTTTCGCCAGGTGCCGTGGCAGTATCCGCAGGGCGGCGAAGTCAAGGTCTCGGCCGGGATGAATCAAGCACTCGCGTACACCATGATGCTGACGGACCAAACCACACACAAACACGTGCTGGACTTCTTGCGCGACGTGATCGCCGCGAACGACAACTCCCTGCACCTGCTCGTGACCGGGCACAGCTTGGGCGGAGCGCTCACCCAGCTCGCGTCGCAGTGGCTCTACCACCAGCTCGTCGAGGTCGACGGTAACGAAGAGGTCTACATCACGCCGCTGACCTTCGCGGCGCCGAGTACCGGAAACCAGCAGTTCGCGACGCTGTTCCAGACCACGTTCCCGACCAACTACGCGCTGGTGAACACGCTGGACATCGTCCCGATGGCGTGGTGGAACCTCGACGAGATCCAGCACATGTATCCGCCGCCCGCACAAACGATCGCCCAATTCGGCGTGGCCGTCGCAGGCCTGCTCGCAATCTACAAAGACTCGCTCGCGACGGCCTACAAGCCGGTGACGGCACCGCCCGCGGACACGTTCAAAGGCTGGATGCCCGCACAACCGGACAAGTTCGCGCACACGATGGAAGAGAACCACTCGATCGCGATCTACAAAGGCCACGTCGAGTGGGTAACCGGCATCCCGGCCTGATGAGCGCGGCCGTTCGCTAGACGGCCAGCAGGTCGATCACCGGCGCTTCGACCGCGTCGGCGGCACCCTCGAACGTTGACGCGCGGCCGACGCACGTCCCGCGCACGCCCCACACCGACGCGCTTTCGATGCGAACGTCGGCCCACGGCCGTGAAGGATCGGGCACGGACTCCGTCAGCGGAAAGTTCACGGTGACGTTGTCGATCGTCTTGGCGCTCAGCTTCGTGGCGTCTTTGCGCGACACGCCGTGGATCAGCGCGCGCACGGTCGTACCGACCTTGCGGTCGTGATAGGCACGCACCGCGTCGTCCAACACGGCTTTGAGCCGCACGAAGCGACCTTGCGCGACGTCCTTCGGCACCGCGTTCGCTGCATGCCACACGGCGGCCGGCGTCCCGCGCCGCGGCGAGTACACGAACATGAACGCCTGTGAGAAGATCCCCGTCTTGCACACGTCGATGGTCTGCTGGAAGTCCTCTTCCGTCTCGCCGGGGAAACCCACGATCAGGTCGGTCGTGATCGCCCAGCTGGGGTTGTGCGACTTGAACGTCGCGATGCGTTCGAGGAACTGCTCGACCGTGTACTTGCGGTTCATCTTGCGCAGCATCGGGTTCGAGCCGGACTGCAGTGCGAGGTGAAAGCGCGGGTTCATCTTCGGCAGCGTGGCGCACACGCGCGCGAGCTTCTCGTTGAGATCCTTGGGATGCGAGCTGACGAACGCCACGCGCTCGACCGGCTCGATCGCGCACACTTCTTCGATGAGGTCCGCAAAGTCGGCGCCGGTCGCCGGCTCCTTGTACGCGTTCACCGTCTGCCCTACCAGCGTGATCTCGCGCGCGCCGCCTGCAGCCTTGATGCGCACGTCCTCGAGGATGTCGCGCATCGGGCGGTGGTCGAAGCGGCCGCGCACGTGCGGCACGATGCAGAACGTGCAGTAGTACGAGCACCCGCGCTGCACCGTCACGTACCCGCGCAGGCCGTCGTAAGGCCCTGCGATCCCCTCACCCGCGCCGCCCATGACCGTCTCGATCTCACGGTCCACGCTGAAGTCGTCGTCCGGATATTCCATGCGCCACGCCGACAGCGCGTCGCCCAGCGCGCCCAGTTCGCTGGTGCCGAACACGCCGTCGATGTGCGGCATGATCTGCTGCATGCGCCCCTTGTCCTGTTCGGCCAGGCACCCGGTGACGATCACCTTCACCGACCGGTCTGCGTTCTTGATCGCCTTCCAGTGCCCGATGCGCCCGTATGCGCGCTTCTCCGCGTTGTCGCGCACCGTGCACGTGTTGAGCACGAGCACGGCCGCATCTTCGGGCCGCTCGGCCAGCGTGAAGCCCGCCGAGATCGCGCGGCGCTGGATGTCCTGCGAATCGGCCTCGTTCATCTGGCAGCCGTGCGTCTCGATGTAGATTTGCGCCACGTAAACGTTCTTTTCAGGGAAGCGGGGGTCAGCGGGTTTCCGACGAGAGCGTCGTGAGCAGGTCGAGCGGGAGGTAGAGGCGCGACCCGATCATCGTCGGTGCTTCGCCGTAGTCGACCAGCTTGCCGTCCACGCGGTACGACGTGGACCCGATGTGCCCGACCACCTCGTGGCCGCCGTACCGCACGACGACCTTCTCGCCGACCAGCTGGATCGCGCCCCGCGGCACGTAGTCCTCCGCGGGAGCGACGACGCTGGGCCGCACGACCTCGGCGTCCGGCTGGAGGACGACGTCGGTCCGGGTGCCCGGCCAGACCATCACGGACCGCGTGATGCGGCCGCGGGGCGTGCGCGCCGTGAGCTCGTGCGTCCCCGCGGTCACCACGATCGTCCCGTCCTTCGCCGGGACCATGGGGCGGCCGTCCACCTGCGCCGTGCGCACCACGCCGTGGATCGCGATCCAGCCGGGCAGCGCGTGCATCCCGCCCGAGCGCACCGGCTCGAGGCGGGTCGAGCTGAGCGTCGTCTGCGCCGCGACCACGCTCACGTCGAGCTGCAGCGGGTCCCAGCCCGTCTTCGTGAGGCCCACCGTGTGGCGGCCGGCCGCCAGCGCGCCGAGCACGAGGGGGCTGCGGCCCACGTAGGTGCCGTCGATCCAGACGTCCGCCCCGGTCGGGAGCGTCGTCACGTAGAGCGAGCCGGTCGGGACGGCGGCCAGGAGGAGCACGCACGCCACGGCCGTCGCGAGGCGACGGAGCATATTATTGGGAACCTTGGTCGGTCATGTCCGAAGCCCTCGCACCCTCCCTGCGCGTGCGACCTGCGACCGTTGCGGTGGTGGGGCGCCCCAACGTGGGGAAAAGCGCGCTGTTCAACCGCCTCATCGGGCAGCGCCTCGCGATCGTCGAGGATACCCCCGGCGTCACGCGCGACCGGCTGTACGCGCTCGCCGAGTGGAACGGCCGCACGTTCACGCTCGTCGACACGGGCGGGATCGACACCGAGATCGACCCCGACGACACGATCGCGCAAGGCACGCAAGCGCAGGCGGAGTCCGCCGCGCGCGACGCCGACGTCATCGTGTTCGTCGTCGACGCGCAGGACGGCCTCACGCCCGTCGATGCGGACGTCGCGAACATCTTGCGCCGCAACCGCAAGCCGGTGATCCTCGTCGCGAACAAGATCGAGTCGCCCAAGCACGCGGCCTCGGTGCACGCGGAGTTCGGCGGTCTCGGCTTCGGCGAAGTATTCGGCGTGTCGGCGCTGCATGGCGAAGGCACGGGGGATTTGCTCGACGCGGTGGTCGAGAAGCTGCCGCCCGACGATCCGAGTAACGTCGGCGAAGCGGAGTTGTCGCTCGCGCTGATCGGGCGCCCCAACGTCGGCAAGTCGTCGCTGCTCAACGCGCTGCTCAACGAAGAGCGCGCGATCGTGTCCGACGTCCCGGGCACGACGCGCGACGCGATCGACACGCTGTTCACCTGGAGCGGCCGCACGTTCCGCCTGATCGACACCGCCGGCGTGCGTAAACAGCCCGGCCACCACGGCTCGATCGAATACTACTCCTCGCTGCGCTCGCTGAAGGCGATCGCGCGCTGCGACGTCGCGATCCTGCTGATCGACGCGCTGACGGGCCCCACCAATCAGGACCGCCGCCTCGCGGGCATCGCACTGGAAGAGCGCAAAGCGCTGGTGATCGTCGGCAACAAGTACGACCTCGTGCGCGAGCTCGGCGAGTACAGCCAGGGCGAGCTCGCCAACGAGATCCACGCGCAGCTGCCGTTCGCGTCGTTCGCGCCCGTCACGTTCCTCTCCGCGCTCACGAAGCGCCGTTTGCAGAGCTTGATGCCGCTGGTCGAGAAGGTCGCGGAGAACCTCGACCGCCGCATTCCGACGGCGAAATTGAACGCGATCGTGCGCGACGCGGTGCTCGCCCACCCGCCGCCGATCCACTCCGGCAAGCCCCTGAAGATGCTGTACGTGTCACAGCCGCAGACGCACCCGCCACTGTTCGTGTTCCACGTCAACGACCCCGACCTCGTGCCCGCGTCGTACAAGCGCTTCATCGAGAACACGCTGCGCGCGGAGTTCGATTTCGAAGGCGTGCCGCTGACGTTCGAGTTCCGATCGCGGCGCGACGAAGGCGATCGCGGAGAGCATTCGCGGTGAACCCGGTCGCGTTCGACGTCGCCGCGGTGGTCGTGGCATTTTTCGCCGGGTCCATCCCGTTCGGCGTGCTGGTGTCGCGCGCGTTCTACAAGACCGACATCCGCAAGTCGGGCAGCGGCAACATCGGCGCCGCGAACGCGCTGCGCACGCTGGGCAAGCGCGGCGCGATCACCGTGCTCGCGCTCGACGCGCTCAAAGGCTTCGCGCCGACGCTCGCCGCCGGCGCGCTGGGCGGGACGCTCCCCGCGACGCTCGCGGCGGTCGCATCGGTCGTGGGGCACTGCTGGTCGCCCTTCCTGGGGTTCAAAGGCGGGAAAGGGGTCGCCACCTATTTCGGCGCGCTGTTCGCGCTGTGGTGGCCCGCCGGGCTCGCGTTCATGCTGGTGTGGATCGCCGTCGTGGTGGCCTGCGGCTTCGCGTCGGTCGCCTCGATGCTCGCTTCGGTCGCGATGTGCTTCGTGCTCTGGTTCGGTCTAGGCAGGGAGGGCCTCGTCTGCGGCATCGTCTTGGCGCTCGTCGTCATCTACCGCCACGGCGAGAATCTCGACCGCCTCCGGCGCGGGACGGAAAACCGTCTCAGTCTGCTGAAGCGGGCCAGCACCAATGATTAGTTCGAACGACTTTCGCAACGGCGTCACCATCATCATCGAAGGCCAGCTCTGGACGGTCATCGAGTTTCTGCACGTCAAACCGGGCAAGGGCTCCGCGTTCGTGCGCACCCGGCTCAAGAACGTGAAGAGCGGCGCGACGGTCGAACGCACGTTCCGCGCCGGCGAGAAGCTCGAGCGCGCCACGGTCGACAACCGCGACATGCAGATGCTGTACAACGACGGCGACGGCTACCACTTCATGGACAGCGAGACGTACGAGAACTTCACGCTGCAAAAAGACGTCATCGGCGACCCGGCCGACTTCCTCAAAGACGGCATGCGCATCGCCGTGCAGTTCCACGACGGCACGCCGATCGGCGCCGACCTTCCCGCGCACGTCGAGCTGAAAGTCGAGGAAACCGATCCGGGCTTCAAGGGCGACACCGCGACCGGCACCACGAAGCCGGCAAAGCTCGAGACCGGCGCGACGGTCAACGTCCCGCTGTTCGTCAACCCCGGCGACGTGATCCGCATCGACACGCGCGACCGCCGCTACATCGGGCGCGTCCAGAGCTGATCCGCGCGCGGCGCGCCGTTCGCATGCGAATCCGCCGCCTCCGCATCCTCGGCACGGCAACGGCCCTCGCGGCCGTTGCCGTGCTGCTCGGCATCGCGCTCTACGCGCTGCCGCCCAACGCCGCACCGTCGGTCAACCGCATCGCCGACTTCGTCGTGCTCAACGACGCATTGTTCTGGCTGCGCGATCGCACGCCGCTCGCGAAGTTCGCGCACGCCCGCGACACCGACCGCGAGAACGACCGCCTGCGCTTCATCGCGATCGACGAAGGCTCGCTGCGCGCGTCGCCTGCGGGCTTCGGCGCGTGGCCGTGGCCGCGCTCCGTGCACGCGCGGCTCTTGCAGCGGCTCGCGAAAGCGGGCGCGACCATCGCGACGTACGACGTGCTGTTCCTCGAGCCGTCCGCCGACCGCGCGCAGGACGCCGCGCTCGCGGCCGGGCTGCGCGCACAGCCTACGGTGCTCGGCTTCACCGCGACGACGACGAGCGGAAGCGATCCGCGCTTCGGCCTGCTGCTGCCGCCGCCGCAGCTCGGAAGCGCGGCGCGTGCGCTCGGCTTCACGACGGTCGACAACCCCGGCGGCTGGCTCGTCGGCCAGTATCTGACGATGACGGCGACGCCCGAGCGCGGCGCGGCGACGGTGTACCGTTCGCTGGCGGCCGCGACGGTCGAAGCGTACGCCGGCACGCAGATCGCGACTGTCGACGCATGGCGCGCCCGTCTCGGCGGCGCCGAAATCCCGCTCGACGGACGCGGCCAGCTCATCATGCTCCCGTTCGTGACGCACGAGCACGTCGATCAAGCCGGCGGCGACGGCTTGGCAGCGCGCGCCGGCGCCGCGAACATCTCGGCACCGTTCGTGCAGAGCCTTCCTTTTTCTGACGCGCTGCGGGCCGACGACGCAACGCTCGCCCAATTCGCACGCGGCAACGTCGTGGTGATCGGGCCGACCGCGCAGAGCCTGGGCGACTTCATCGTCACGCCGAACGGCCGCTATCCCGGCGTGTTCGCCAACCTGCGCCTGATGGACCAGCTGATGACGCGGACGTTCGTGCGCCGCGTGCCGCCGTGGCTCGACCTCGCGCTGATCGTGCTCGTGCCGCTGGGCGTCGGCTTCGTCGTGACCCAGCTGCGCCCCAGCGCCGGCATCGCGATCGCGCTCGCGGTCGTCGTGCTGTACTCGGTCGTCGCGATGGTGCTGTACGGCGCCACGCTGCGCTGGCTGAATCTCGTGCACGTCGACGTTGCGACGATCCTCGCGGCGCTGTTCGTCGCGCTGTACCGCACGATCACCGAGGGCGCCGACAAGCGCGTGATCCGCGAGATGTTCGGCAAGCACGTCTCCCCGGTGCTGGTCGACGCGATGCTCGCGCACGACGAGCCGCTGCGCGCACTCGACCTCTCCGGCAAGCGCGTGAAGGTGACCGTGTTCTACTCCGACATCCGCGGCTTCACCGCGATGTCGGAGACGATGACGCCCGAACAGATCTACGGCCAGCTCAACGAGTATTTCGAAGAGATGTGCCGCATCGTGTTCGCGCACGGCGGCTACGTCGACAAGTTCATCGGCGACTGCCTGATGGCGGTGTTCTCCGCGCCCAACCAGCGCCCCGACGACGCGTACCACGCGGTGCTCGCGGCGTGGGAGCAGCAGCGCAAGATCGCCGATCTGATGGCGCAGTGGAGCGCGCAGGGACGCAACGTCTTCACGGTCGGCATGGGCCTCAACACCGGCGAGGTCGTGATGGGCAACCTCGGCTCGAGCGACCGCCTGAACTACACGGTGATCGGCGACAACGTGAACACCGCGGCGCGCCTGTACGGCGTCGCGCAAGGCGGGCAGATCATCATCAGCGAGTCGACGTACGCCGAAGTCAAGGACCGCTTCGCCGTCAACGAGCTCGCGCCGGTGACGGTGAAAGGCAAGGCGCAGCCGCTGCGCAGCTTCGAGGTCGTCGGCGTGCTGCCGGCCGCGACGGCAGCCGCACCGTGACGCCGCTCGGTGCGCTGGAGCTGTTCGCCGTCGGCGTCGCGGCGAGCATCTTCGGTTCCATCGTCGGCTTGGGCGGCGGGTTCGTCATCATCCCGGTGCTGCGCGTCGCGTTCGGCGTACCGCCGGCGCAAGTCGCGGGGACGTCGCTGATCATGGTGCTCGCGAACACCGGCGCGTCGACGTTCGGCTATCTGCGCAATCGCCTGGTCGATCTGCGGCTGGCGCTGCCGTTCACGCTGGGCGCCGTGCCGGGCAGCATCCTCGGCGTCTTCGCGGTGAGACGCTTCACGCCGAGTGGTTTCGACATCACGTACGGCTGCGTGCTCATCGTACTCGCCGTGCTCGTGCTGCGCCGTCGTTCCGTCACGTCGAGACCGGCCGGAGAGCGCACCTTCGCGCACGATCCGCGCATCGGCGTGATCGCCGGCCTCGGAACCGGTTTCTTCTCGTCGCTGTTCGGGATCGGCGGCGGGATCGTGCTGATCCCGCTCCTCTTGATCGCAGCGCGCATGCCGCCGCACGTCGTGACCGCGACGAGCGCGTTCGTCATCACGACGACCGCGCCGGTCGGCATCGCGACGCATGCGCTCAGCGGCGACGTCGACTGGCCGTTCACGCTGCCGCTCGTGCTGGGCGGCGTGGTCGGCGGCAGCATCGGCCCCATGATCCAGAAGCGCGTTTCCTCGCCGAGGCTCATCACGCTGCTGGCAGCCGCGCTCATCGTAGCAGCGCTCGGCCTCGCGCTCCGGCATCTCCTCTGATGAAGCGCCGAGCACCGCGCCTCGCGACGCGGTGCTTGTTCGATCGTGCGAGAGACCCGAGACCACGTCGATTCTTAGCACACCGCTCGCGGGATTGCCATAGCCGGTTGGGTATCGTCCTTCCATGACCAAACGGAGCGAGTTCCTGGCCGCCGGGACGGTTGCCGCGCTGGCGACCGGGGTGGTGGGAGCCGCCGGGACGCCGGCGAGCGCCGCGGAAAACGCGATTTTGGACGAGGCCGCGTTCGTCGCGCGCATGCGCAGCAGCGCGAAGCATCGCCAGCTGATCGCCGCCCCGCGGGTGGACGACGGGGCGCCGCTGCAGTTCGTGATCAATACGCTCAACGGCTTCCAGACGGCGTGGCACGAGCCCGAGGCGAACGTGCGAATCGCGCTCGTGCTCTACGGCTCCGCGGTGACGATCGGTTTAGACGACGAAGCGTGGCGTACGTACAAGCTCGCCGAGATCGTCAAGAAGGTCCAGCAAGAGTTCCTCACCGTGGACGCATCGCAAGGCAACCCGTGGTCGCGCACCGCAACCGGCCGCGGCGGCGACCGCTCCGTGCCCGCGCTCATCGCGCGCGGCGTGCGCATCATCCTGTGCAACACCGCGCTGGGCGACGTGGCAAACCGCATCGTCGCCGCCGGCTACAACGACGGCGCCGACGCATTCGCGATCCAGGCGAAGCTCCGCGCGCGCGCACTGCCGGGCACGGACATCGTCCCCGCCGGCATCAGCTCCGTCGCCGTCCTTCAGGAGAACGGCTACAGCTTCTTCAGCGCGGCCCTTTAGACGCGGCGCGGCCCAGCTCCACGGGCCGCATCTCCACCACCTCGAATACGACGAGCGGCTTGCGGCAGCGCGCGCACACCACGTTCGGTGACGGCTTGCGCTTGCGCAGCAGTTCCATCGTGCATTTTTCGCAGCGGATGATGTAGCGCTTCGCCGATTCGTTCAACGGCGCCGCTTTGCCGAGGTCGTGGTAGATCGAGCGCAGGCCGAGCTCGCGCATCTTCTTCTTGAACGTCGCCGTGTGGCCCGGCGGCTTGCCCAGCGCGTGCAGCCACGCGTGGATCATCTCGTGCAGCAGCGTCTCGCGCAACTCACCCTCCTTGCCGACCAGGTGCTTCGGCGACAGCTCGATGAGCGGCGGCTTGTACGTGACGCGGCCGGCGCTGTTGGAGAACCGCGCGTTGTACGCGATCCGGTAGGTGGGGATCTCGCCGCGGAAATGCATCCAGTTGTACTGTGCGAACAGCAGCTGCAGCTCGGCGACGTCGGGGAGACCGGGGAGCACGCCACACCATTCGCCAAGTCCCCCGCGTGGGCTTGCCGGCGCGTATCGCAATTCCGATCCTCGTAGTCTTTGCCGTGATCTTCCTCGGGATTCTGGGCTGGTTTCTGCGCATCGGCTTCAGCACGACCGGTTCCGCGTTCGGCCCCAGCGGTACGCCCGCTCAGCAGGGCGACGCGCGCATCGCGGCGACGCCGGCCCCGCTCGCGACAGATCCGCCCGGCACGTTCACCGTGCCGCAGACGGGGACGGGACCCACGCAAAGCGGTTCGAACGCGCTGCCCGGCGCGTCGACGGGCGGCGGCAACGCGGCCGGACCACCCGCGCCCGTGATGCAGCAGCTCACGGAACTGCGCGCGCGGATCACCCGCGACCCGAAGGACCGCGCCGCGCTCGTGCAGCTCGGCGACATGGAGTTCGCCGCGCGCAAGTTCGACAAGGCCGCCGACTACTATCACCGCGCGCTCGCGCTCGCTCCCGGCGATGCCGACGTCAAAGCGCGCTACGCCGCCGCGCAGGAGCAGCTCGCACGATGAGGCTCTACATCTCCGCCGACATGGAGGGGACGGCCGGGGTCTGCTCGTGGACGCAAGTCGACCCCACGAACACGACGGAGTATCCGTACTACCGGCGGCTGATGTCGCTCGAAGTCCGCGCCGCGATCGACGGCGCGCGCGCGAACGGCGTGCGCGACGTGCTCGTGAACGACTCGCACTCGTCGATGCGCAACGTCATGTGGGACGAGCTGCCCGCCGACGTGCGCATGATCTCCGGTAACCGCAAGCCATTCTCGATGGCGGAAGGGATCGAGGGCGGCTTCGACGCCGCCTTCTTCACCGGCTACCACGGCGCGGTCGGCACCCAGGATGCGACGCTCGACCACACCTACACCAGCGAGACGCTGCACGAGACGCGCGTGAACGGACGCGCGTGCAGCGAGGCGATGCTCAACGCGGCGGTGCTCGGCCTCGCGGGCGTGCCCGTCGTGCTGATCACGGGCGACCGCGCATGCATCGAGCAGACGAAAGCCGTGATGCCGTGGATCACGGGCGTGGTGGTGAAAGACTCGATCGGCCGCTTCGCGACGAACTCGCTGTCGCCGGCGCGAGCGCGCGAGCTGATCTTCGCCGGTGCGGGCGAAGCAATCGGGCGCGTGAAGGAGGCGAAGCCGTTCGTGTTCGAGCCGCCGATCAAGCTCGAGCTCGATTTCTGCTGGACGCACAACGCGGACTTCGTCGACATGATGCCCGGCTTCGAGCGCATCGGCCCGCGCAGCGTCCGCTTCGTGCACGACGACTACCGCGTGGTTTTCAAGGCCTACGTCGCGGCGTTTCGCCTCGGCGCGGCCGCGAACGCGCACGTCTGACAGCCGAAATGCCGACCGTCGCGTACCAGGGCCACGCCGGCGCGTTCAGCGACGTCGCCGCGCGCGCGCTGGTGCCTGGCGCGGAGACGCGCGGCTACGGCTCGTTCGACGCGACCGCGGCGGCGCTCGACGCTGGCGAAGCCGACTACGCCGTGCTGCCGGTCGAGAACGCGATCGCGGGACCGGTACCGCGCAACTACGAGCTGCTGTGGGAGCACCCCGCGTTCCGCATCCGCGGCGAGACGACGCTGGCGATCGAACTCTGCCTGATCGGCACGAACGGCGCGACCGAAACGGCGATCCGCGAGGTTCGCTCGCATCCGGTGGCGTTGGAGCAAGTGCGCCGCTACGTCGCAGCGCACGGCTGGGAGCAGTCGACCACGACCGACACGGCGGGCGCGGTGCGCGAGGTCGTCGCGCTGCGTGATCCGGCGGTGGCCGCGGTCGGACCGGCGCTCGCCGCGGAGATCCACCGCGGGACGATCCTCGCTCGCGGCATTCAGGATGAAACGGAGAATTACACGCGGTTCTTCCTGATCGGCCGCGGCGACACGCCGCCCGCCGGCGATCGGGCATGCGTGGGCATCGCGGTGGAGGACCGGCCCGGCTCGTTGCGCGACGCGCTCAGCGCGTTCGCCGACCGCGCGATCGACTTGCGGTTCCTCATCGCGCGCCCCGACCGCCGCGTCCCGTTCCGCTACCGCTTCTTCGTCGAGCTCGCAAACATCGACGACACCCGCCTCAACGCCGCACTCGCCGTAATCGGCGGAGAACAACGAATTCTGGGCCGTTACTAACGATAAGAACGATCATGCCCGGACTGGTCGTTGCACTCATAGGACCGGTGTGGTAGTCTCTAACAACGGCTCAAGTGTTCCTAGACCATCCGAGCACCTCGTTCAAACGGGGTGCTCGCCGTTTTTCGTGTCTGATCTTGCCATTCGACACGTCTCGCGTGATTGACAAGCGCTGGGGCGTTTGATGGTTCAAGGGGATGCTTGAGCTGCGTCTCCGGCGGGTTCGATTCCCGCACGCTCCAGCCCGTCGGGGTTGCTCGGCGGAATGTGGTGTGATATCGTGTTGCTACAGCTCAAGCATCACCCACACCATCGCGGGTACCGCGTTCGCAAGGACGCGGTACCCGTCGCTTTTTCTACGTCGCGTCAACAGCCGCGGCGAGGCCGCTGAGGTCTTGGATCGCGTCCAAGGACGGCGCGCGCAGGATGCACGACGCCGCGTGGTCGGGCAGCGCTTCGCGCTCGAACGTCGTGCGGACGCGCGCGATCCACGGCTCGCCGAGGTACGTCGCGAGGCTGCCCAGCACGATCACGTCGAGCACGAGCAGGTCCGCGAGCAGCGCGCACGCTGCGCCGACCGCCGCGGCGTTGTCCTCCAGCGCAGCGATCGCGGTCGCATCGCCGCGCGCCGCGCGTTCGGCAACCTCCGCTCCGGTCTTCGCGTCGAACGACGGGTCGCGCATCCGCGCGAGCCTCGGCAACGCGCTCGCAGCGCCGTACGACTCGAAGCACCCCGGTTTGCCGAAGACGTCGGGACCGTCGTCGCGGTACCGCACGTGTCCGAGTTCCGGCGAGAGCCCGCGCGAGCCGTAGCGCGCACGGCCGTCGATCACGATCCCCGCACCGAAGCCCGTACCGCACGTCAGGTACGCGAGCCCGCCGGCACCGCGGTCCGCGCCCCAGCGCACTTCCGCAAGCGCGCACGCCGCGGCATCGTGGTGCACCGCGACGGGCTTGCACACGTCCGCGCGCAGGCGCTCGCCGAGGTGAAAGCCGTGCAGTCCGGGCAGGTGCGGCGCCGAGATCACGACGCCCGTCCGCGCGTCCATCGGCCCGCCGACGGCGACGCCCACGGCATCCGCGTGCGAAGCGGTCTCGCGCAGCGCGGCGACGACCGCTGCATACAGCGCGTCGCCGTCGCGCGCTTGCGTCGGCCACGCGCGCCGTTCCAGAATCGTTCCGTCCGGCGTGCCCAGCACCACGCTCGTCGTCGTGCCGCCGATGTTGACGCCGGCGAGCAGCGATCCCGTCACAGCACGATCACCTCGGCGTCCGGTTCGCTCGCGTGCAGCCGCGCGAGCGCAGCGTCGCTCGCGAGCTGGCCCGCGCCGCGGCGCGCGAGCACGATCAGCGCGCGCCGCGGCGGAATCCCCGGCCCGTTCTGCAGTGCCATGCGCCGCATCGCGTCCGCGACCTGCGCGCGCAGCACGTCGCGGTCGAGGAGTCGTCCATCCTCGGTCGGCCAGACCAGCAGCCCCACGGTGTCGCGACCTGCACCGCTCACCAGCACGTCGGCGGCGTCGCGGCACTCGGTGAGAAACGCCGCGCGCAATGCTCCCGCGAGCACCCACGCTCCCGACGCGAGCTTGAACCGTTCGTCCACGCGCGACACGTGCGCGAGCCCGCGCTGCGGCGCGCGCACGTCGACCGGGCGAACGACGTCGCCCATTCGGTAGAACCCCTCGTCGTCAAAGGCTGCCGCCGTCAGATCGGGGCGCCAGTAATACCCGCGCATGACCTGCGGACCGCGCACGCGCGCTTCGTACGCATCGCCCGACGGGACCAGCTTGAGCTCGACGCCGGCGAGCGGCGCGCCGAGCGCGTCGTAGACGGGATCGTCGCCGGTCGTGAGCGCGATCGCGGGCGACGTCTCCGTCGAGCCCCACGCCGCCGCGAGCGGCACGCCGATCGCGCGCAGCGCGTCGCGCGTCGCGGGCGCGAGCGGCGCACCGGCCCAGCACGCGCGGTCGAGCTGCGACAGCCAGCGCCGCCGCAGCGCGTCGTCCGCGCGCAGGCGCTCCACCCACGCCGTCCATCCGAGCGGCACGTCGAACGCGAGCGTCGGCTGGACTTCCGCGCGCAGGCGCACCGTGCGCTCGAAGCGCTCGGGCGTCGGATCGCCGTCGTCGACGTACAGCGTGCCGGCATGGCGCAGCGCGATGCCGAGCACGAGGTTGCCGCCGAGGCCGTGGCTCCACGGCAGCCAGTCGACCAGCACGGGCGGATGGTCGTCGAGGAACGGCCACGCCTGCGCCACGCCTTGCAGCATCGCGCCGATCATGCCGTGCGTGACCACGACGCCTTTCGTCTCGCCCGTCGACCCGGACACGAACAGGATTTTCGCAACGGTCTCTCCGTCGACGCGCCCGGCATCGGCGCGCGCGGCAGGCGCGTGCGTGAGCAGTCGCGCGTAGTCGAACGCGCGCGTCCCCGGCGGCGGTTCCGTCACGGTCACGTACGCCGCGTCGGGAAGGACCGCGCGCACGGCGTCGGCGTACGCCGCGCCGTCGCGCGCGAACACGACGGCGGGCCGCGCGACGTCGGCGATCGCGCGCAGGCGAACGAACCCGTCGCGGTGCGCCCGCCCGGTCTGCGAGGACACCGGAACGACGGGGACGCCCGCGCGCAGCGCGCCGAACGCCACCATCGCGTGATCGATCCCGTTGCCGGAGAGGATCATCACCGGCCGCGTCTCCGACGCGCCCAGCGCGCGCAATGCCGCGCCGATGCGGTACGATCGCTCCGCCACGGTCTTGAAGCTGACCTGATGCCACACGTCGCGCGCGTCGCGCTCGACGAGGAACGTGCGCTCCGGCGCCCGTTCCGCCGCGGCGTCGAGCAGCGCGAGGAGCGTGGGCGGATGCGGCTGCAACGGTTCGCCGCGCAGCCTCAGCGTACCGTCGCGCTCGCGCTCGACGTCGCTCAGGTCGACGCGCCCTCCAGCACCGTCCCCTTGATGCGATAGCACACGCCGCGGAACAGCGCGACGAGCTCGCCGTCACCGCGCGTGACCGTGATGTCGTACACGCCGGTGCGGCCCTTGGACGACTGCTCCTGCGCCTCGGCGACGAGCCGGTCGCCCAGCCGCACCGCGTTCACGTACGAGATCGATGCCTGCAGCGCGACGTTGGGCTCGTTGCGCGAGTTGCACGCGAACGCGAACGCGGAGTCGGCCAGCGTGAACGTCACGCCGCCGTGCGCGATGGCGTGCCCGTTCACCATCGTCTCCACGATCGTCAGCGACGCGCGCGCGTACCCGGGCCGCGCGTCCTCCAGCACGATGCCGAGCGCCTGCGACGCAGCGTCGCGCGAAAGCATCGCCTCGGCGCACGCGCGCGCGAGCGCGTCGCCGGTCAGCGGGCGACGCTCACGCGACCGGCGTGCGGGTTTCGATGATGCGGAACCGGTTGGCCACGAACGCCGCGTCGGTCAGCGACGCGTTGCCGGCCGGGTTGCCGCCCGTCACGTGATAATCGCTGAACGCCGCCGACTGGTTCACCAGCAGCGTGCCGGTCAGGTTCACGGCGAGGTTCACCTTGCCGTCCTGCGACCAGCGCTGCGCTTTGGCGAGCACGGCGTCGTCGGTGGTGTAGACGATCGCCGTGATCGCGCCGCGGCGCTGCGCCTCGCTCGTCGCGAGCCGCAAAGACTCGTCGGTGTCGGCCGTGCGCACCACGAACGCGATCGGCCCGAACGCTTCGCGGTCGTAGCGCTCGCGGTCGGCGGCGTCCACCACGGCGACCAGCGGCGTGCGCACGCGCGCGTCGGGAAACTCCGGGTTCGCGAACGGCTCGCTCTTGCGCACGACGCCGGGCTTCGCGTTCTCCTCGTCGATGCGCCGCAGCGTCGCGTCCGTCGCGATCGCGCCCAGCGTCGCCGCGCCGCGCGCGGGATCGCCGAGCAATCCGTCGATGCCCTTGACGATCGCCGCCACGACGTCGTCGAACGGCACCTTCTCGCCGCCGGCCGTGATGCCGTCGCGCGGGATGAACAGGTTCTGCGGCGTCGTGCACATCTGGCCCGAGTACAGCGACAGCGACATCGCGAGGTTGCGCGTCATGCCCTTGAGGTCGTCGACCGAATCGATCACGACGCTGTTCACGCCGGCCTTTTCGGTGTACACCAATGCGCGCGAGTTCTGCTCGAGCCAGTCGCCGAACTCCGTCGAACCGGTGTAGTCGAGCAGCGCGACTTCCGGGCGCTGCGCGAGCACCTTCGCGAGCGGGCGCTCCGGCGTGTCGACCGCGAGCTGCACCGTGTGCGGATCGAAGCCCGCCTCGCGCAGCACGCCCTGGATGATCTCCACGGTGATCGCGAGCGGCAGCACCGCCTGCGGGTGCGGCTTCACCACGACGGCGTTGCCCGTGACGAGGCTCGCGAACACGCCCGGATAGGCGTTCCAGGTCGGAAACGTCGAGCAGCCGATCGTCACGTCGACGCCGCGCGGCACGATGCGGTACGTCTTCTCCACGCGGATCGGCTCGGGCTTGGCGGGCTTCTCCCACGTCACGCGCGCCGGGATGCGCGACATCTCTTCGTACGCGTACGCGACGGCTTCGAGCGCGCGGTCCTGCGCGTGCGGTCCGCCGGCTTGAAACGCCATCATGAAGCCCTGGCCGCTCGTGTGCGACACCGCGTGCGCCATCTCGAACGAGCGTTTGTTCAGCCGCGCGAGCGCTTCGAGCGCGACGCCCGCGCGCTCGTCGACCGATGCGGCGCCCCACGTCTCGACGGCGCTCCCGGCTGCCGCCATCAGCGCGTCGACGTCCGCGACCGGATACTGCACGCCGAGCGCGATCCCGTACGGCGACCGTTCGGTCGAGACGGTCTCGCCCGTCGCCGGCTGATCGAGCTCGAACGCCCGCCCGAGCCGCGCATCGAACGCGGCCTTGCCTTCGGCCGCCGCGGTCTCGCCGTAGATCTTGCCGCTCGCGCTCTCGGGATAGGCACTGAAGTACGCGCGCGTGCGAATCGCCTCGCGCGCCTTGTCGAGCGTGTCGCGGTGGCGTGCGAAGAGGTCGGCGCCGGAGGCCAGGGTGGTCGTCATACGGACCGCTTCGGCGGCTCTGGCGGACGCCCCCGGCGAGCACTTCCCCGTCCCGGAGATCACCGCCGTAAGCGCGCCGTAAGTCTGCCGCGGTAGCGTCGAGGGGCGTGATGCTTTTCCCGGAGCCCCCGTCTGCCGCGAAGGCATATCGCTTTGTGGCACGGGTGAGCGGGCGCGGGTTGCCGGCGGTCGACAAGGCGCTCCGGTTGCGCTGCACGCTCAGCGCCGCCGATCACAGCGTCGTCGGGGTCAGCGCGGTGGTCCTGAACCTCGGCACCGCGCCGGACTGCGACCACGTCGTCGAGCTCGTTCACGAGCCGGCCGCGGGCGATGCCGCGGCGCCGCGCTACTTCGAGCTCATCGCTTCGCTCGCGCCGGTCGCCGAGCCGGCGACGCGGCTGCGCGGCGCGTTCGCGATCGGCGCCGCGAGCGACGGGACCGAGTACCGCATCGCGGGGATGATGGACCCCCGCCAGCGCCGCGTCGTGCTGCCCGAGATCACGCTGCTCGGCACCTAGCCGCGCATCGCCGCGGTGAGCGATGCGCCCGCGGCCTCGGAGAACGGACCGGATCCGCGCCACGTGATGCGGCCGTCCGGCTCCACCAGCAGCACCGTGAGGTGCGCGCGGTCGCTGATGCCGAGCGAGCGCGCGAACGCCTCGACGTCGACGAACAGCGGGATCGTCGACGCGCGCTGCTCGGGCGCGTGCACGGCGGCCTTCATCGCCGTGATGATCCCCCGCCGCAGCCACTTCGGCGTACCCAAGCCGATGAAGAGCCGCGCGCGAATGTCGGACCGGGAGCGGACGAGCGTGTCGATGTAGGGCACCCACGACTCGAGCTCGGGCCTATGCTCGAGCACGAACCCGATCATCGCAACCGTGCACCCGACCGCGAGATCGCGCGGCGCGACGAACGGCGTGCCGTCGAGCGCCTCCCCTGCGAGGGCCGGAAAGCGTGGGACGTCCATGCGCGAACCGTACCCGCATGGTACGAACGATCCTCACGCTGAGCGGACGCGTGCAAACCGCCGGTTTCCGCGCGTGACGTTCGACGAGGTCCTTGATCCCGTCGTCATGCCGATCGGGTTCGCGATCGCGATGCTGTCCGTGCTGTGGCTGGTGTGGCACGTCGCACGGCGCTATCCCGCAGCACCCAAGCGCGTGCCGGGCAGGATCCGGTACGACGGGCGGCCCGGCCGGTTGCGTGAAAAGCGCACGCTATGGCTGGCTCCGATCGTGATCGCGTTCGCGCTGGCCGTGACGAGCGCCGCGCTGCTGAGGTATCCGGCTCGGCCGGATCAGCATCTCGTGCTCGCGCTGGCGATGCTGGCGATCGCGGAGGTGGCGTGGTTCGCCGGCTGGACGATCGACCGGCAGATCGAGCTCGCGCGCAAGATGACGTACCGCGTCGCGCCGAGCCGGATCCTGCGCGCGCTGCTGCCGCTGATCGCAACGGCGATCGCGATCGTCTTCATCGCCGCACGCCCGTAAACGCGTGCGCCGGCGACGCGACGCAAGCCCGCTAAAAAACCGGGATGATGTCCTCGGGGCCGATGTGGCCGACGTCGACGCCGTCGAGGTCGAGCTCCGGGATCGCGGGGAACTCGATGCCCCACTTGCCGACGATCGCGCGCACGCGCGCCAGCGCCGTGCGCCAGTTCTCCGCCTGCTCGTCGAACGTGAGCACGCCCAGCCCGGCGTCGCGCGCGTGCTGCACCAGCACGCGGTGGTTCGGCAGAAAATAGTCCGGGATGTCCCAAAACTGGTTGGGCGGCTCCCACAAGATCATGCTCAAGAAGACGAAGCCCGCGCGCAACTGCTTCGTGATCATCGTCTTGTACTCGTCGTTCAAGCCCGGCCAGTCGCGCTCCAGCACGGTCATGCAGATCGCCAGGTGGCGCGCCTCGTCCTGACCGACTTTCGCGAAGATCTCTTTGAACAGCGGATGCGTGGCCTTCTTCGACATGCCGAAGAACAGCGTCGACGACGCAACTTCGCCCATCATGAACGACGTGAACAGCACGCTCAGCGGATACTTCGCGAGCGACGCGCTGTAGCCCGACCAGTAGCGCCCGCCGTTGTGGTACAGCCAGCCGATGTTGTTCTGCGCCGCTTTCGCGAGATCGCTCGTCGCCTCGAAGTCCATCGGGCCGCCCGGCACGAGCGCCTGGATCGCCCGCTGGCACACTTCCTCGTGGTTCATCTCGTCGTGCGTGATCGAGAAGAAACACTTGCGGATCGGATCTTCCTGATGCGTCTCGAACGCGTGGATCGTCGCTTTCGCGAACACGGCCGGACCCGAGCCGTCGAAGTTCGCGAGCACCGCATACCAGTACATGATGCCGAGCCGCTGCTCTTCTGTGAAATCCTCGGCGCGCAGCGTGTCCCACGGAAAGTCCGACGGGTTCCACGCGTGCCGCTTCGCGCGCTCGTAGAGGTCGGCGAGCTTGGGCGTCTCGACCCGCCACTCCATCGGGAAGATGTTGGGCTGCGGCACCTCCGGGAACGGCGTGAGGCCGCCGGCCGGGATGACGAGCTCGTTCTGGTGCTGCGCGATCAAAGCCATGGCTGGTGCGGTCCTCTCCCTACCGAATGGTCGGTCAGGGATGAGTATACCCCGGAAAAGCCCGTCGTTCAATCGGCCGGCGCCCTTTCGGCGCCGGGAGCAGGCCTCAGCCGACTTCGCTGAGCCAGTCGTAGAGGGTGTGGCGCAGCTCGTTGGCGACCGTCGAGAAGGCACCGCCCTCGGCGAGCTCGGTCTTCGCGCGCGGGTCGCGGGCGAGAGCGAGCGTCAGCACCCGGGCTGCCTCCTTGTGGAACTGCGCGTGCAGCGTGCGCGAGCGCGAGTAGAGCGGCCGGGCCTTGAGCGACGGCGAGATGTCGCGCGTCAACCAGATCCCGATCGGGCAAGCGTCTTCCTTGCCCGTCGTCTGGACGTCGACGCTGCTACGCCCGTACTCCGCCGCGGTGCGCAAACGCCCCATCCACGCGTGATGCGCGGCGATGGCCGCCGTGATCTGCTGCTTGAGCGTGCTCTTGTCCGCGTCCGTCAAAACTGCGTTACTCATCGTGCTTCCTGCCTAACCTTCGACACCCGCATGAAACGAACGGCCGCTCTTTCACGGTCGCTCGCTCGGTATTGGTATCGGCATCGCGCACCGGCCACTTGAGGGGCAGTTTTTTCCGCCTCTCAGGCGCCGCGAAGCTAGCAGAGCTTCTCCGCGACGCGCGCGAGCAGCTCGCTCATGGTCGGGTGCAGGTGCGGCATCTCGGCGATCTCGCGCGCCGTCGCGCCGCGGTCGATCAGCGCGATCGCTTCGCCGGCGAGGTCGATCGCGTCGTCGGTGACGATCGTGATGCCGACGACGCGGTCGTCGTCGCGGCGCGCGAGCATCTTCACGAAGCCTTCCGTCTGCTCGGAGACGAGCGCTTTGCCGACCTCGCTGGCGGGCACGGTCGCGACGCGCACGTCGATGCCGTCCGCGCGGCACTGGCGCTCGGTGCGCCCCGCCACGGCGACCTGCGGCTGCGTGTAGAGCGCGTGCGATTCCCAGCGACGCCAGTCCGCGTGGACCGGTTCATCCGCGAACGCATTGCTGGTCGCAAGCCGGCCCGCGTACGCGGCCGTGTGCACCAGCGAGCGGCGCGCGAGCACGTCACCGGCCGCGAACACGCGCGGGTTCGACACGCTGCGCAGCGCCGCGTCGACGAGGATGCCGCGCGCGCTGTCGCCGTCGATGCCGCCCGCGGCGAGGTCGAGCCCGTCGACGCGCGGACGCCGGTTCGTCGCCAGCAGCACCAGCTCGCAGCGCGCGCCGTGTGCGCCGCGCGCCGTGTCCGCGAACAGGACCGTGACGTCGCCGTCGCGCGCGGCGCGGCGCACGTCCGCGTCGAGCACGACTTCGACGCCGTCGCGCTCGAGCGCCGCGCGCACCGCCGTGCCGACGTCCGGATCGTCGTTGCGCAGCAGCTCCGGCGCGTCTTGGAACAGCGTCACGCGCGCGCCGAGCCGCGCGAAGAACTGCGCGAACGCGCAGCCGATCGGCCCGCCGCCGACGATCGCGATGGAGCGCGGCGCGTGCGTCATCTCCAGCACGTCGGTGCTCGTCACGGTGCGCACGCCGGCGAGCCCCTCGATCGGCGGCGGGATCACCGCCGAGCCGGTCGCGATCACGAACCGGTCGGCGGCGATGCGCGCGCTCGGCCGACGACGATCGCGTCGGGCGCGACGAAGCGCGCGTCGCCGCGCACGAGCGGGTACTCCGCCAGATCGTGCAGGCGGTCTTCGGCGAAATAGTCGACCAGCGCGCGCTTGCGGCGAATGATCGCCGGCAAGTCCATTTTCACCGAGTCGGTGTCGACGCCGACGTCGTGCGCCTTGCGGACCTCGCCCTCGATCTGCGATGCGGCCAGGATCGCCTTGGCCGGCATGCAGCCCCGCAGGATGCACGTCCCGCCCAGCTCCTCGGCGCCGGTGACCAGCACGAAGTCGCGCCCCGCCGCGCGCGCGGCCTCCGCCGCCGTAAAACCCGCCGTCCCCGCGCCGATGACGCAGAGCTCGTGCCGTTCCTCGCCCATCCAGGCCACCGTACCCCATCGAAGGACCGGCGGGCGGCACCGGCCGATAAGGTACAGAAAGACTAAAATCGAACAGGTGTTCGATAGTCCGTTTGCCGAAGAGGCGGCGTCCGATGGATGCACGACGACGTTTCCGGCCCGAGGACCAGGGTCCCGAGCCCCCCAGCCTTCACGAGGTCCAGCGCTCGATCGAGCGCCTGGACCGCGAGGACCGCGCGATGCTGCGGCCTTGGATCCTCGCCCGCTACGACGTGCGCGGCTACCGCGCCGCCGGCTTGGCGCGGCCCGCCGACCCGGGCGCCGTCACAGCCGGCGCGGCGGCCGTGACCGCGGTCGCGGCGGAGACGAGGCGGGTTCGGGTGGAGAGCTTCGGCGAACGGCTGCGGCGCCTGCGGCTGGCGCGCGGGGTGAGCTGCGCGCAGCTCGCGCACCGCGTCGGCGTGACGGAGGGCGCGATCCGGCAGATGGAGAGCGGCCAGACGAAGATCGCGAGCTTCGTGATCGGCTTGCGCCTCGCCAAAGAGCTGGGCACCGACGCCTGGTACCTCGCCAACGGCGTGGCCGACGACGCCGAGGCGCAGGCGGGCGCGGAAGGCATCGTGCTGCGCGTCAGCGCGCTCGAGCAGCAGATCGCGTCGCTGATCGAAAAGCGATCGCGCGAGTCCTGAGCGCCTCGCGACGCCCTAGCGGCTCAGCGCGACATGACGTAGTCAGCTGCGGCTGACGCCGTCGAACGCGATCGCGACGACGGCGCGCGCGATCGCGGCGCGGGTGAGCGAGCCGCTGCGGTACCATTCGACGACGGAGTTCGACATGCCGAAGATCAAGCGCGCGAGCAGCCGCGCGTCGAGATCGCGGCGCACGTCGCCGTCGCGCTGCGCCTGCGCGATGATGTCGGTGACGAGCCGGTCGAACGTGCGGCGGCGCTCCACCGCCTCGCGCTCGCTCTTCGACGCGCCGTGGATGCGGAACAGCACCGTCAGCTCCGGCAGCAGCTGCATCGTCGTCTCCGCGACGCGCTCGACGATGTGGCGCAGCCGGTCGACCGCGCGGCCGTCGCGCGCGGTGGGCTCGTCGACGATCGCGAACAGCGCGTCGAGCGCGCGCCCGAGCCCGCGCTCCAGCAGCGCCTCCTTGCCGCTCACATGGTGGTAGATCGACGCCTTCGTGATCCCCGCCGCGCGCGCGACGTCGTCCATCGACGCGCCGTCGTAGCCGCGGTCCGCGAACACGCGCAGCGCCACGTCCGTCAGCGAATCGATGTCGTACGGCTTGCGCGGTTCCACGCTCGCGGTCAGGGCGACGGCGTCGGCATGACGACGATCGCTCCGTCGGGGGCCGGAGAGCTGGAACGGGCGCATCCCGAGCGTCTTGCCGAACCCCGCGCCCAGCACCGCGTTGATGTGGGAGTACGCCGTCGCGACGTCGAGCTTGAGCGCGTCGAGCGCCGCCTGGTGCTGCTCGAACGGCGGCTGCAGCGCGCCGCCGAGCGGGCCCGATCAGCGCGAACACGCGCTCGCGGATGCGGTCCGGGCGGCCGATCGAGTCCTCGTCGTGCAGCGAGTTCGTCGTCAGCTCGTCGCGCAGCGCGACGAGGCGCGCGCGTTCCGCGGCCGGCGGCGATTTTTTCAAACGCGCGTCGATCTCGTTGAGCGCGCGGTCCAAGCCGTCGATCCAGCCGAAGCACGTCGCGAGGTATTTGTGCCGCGCGGCGCGCTGGTCGGCAGTCCACGGGCTGAACGGATCGTCGGCCAGCGTGAACGGCTGATCGAAGGTCTGGCCGTCGACGTGCAGCCGCGCCGTGTACTTGCCGGGCAGCGCTTCGGGGCCCGAGCCGGGGCCCGCGTTCTGGAAGCTCGTGCCGAGCCAGCGCGTGGGACCGTCCTCGTTGCCGTCCCACGTGATGCGGTTCAAGCCGACGTCGTTGCTGACGTAATATTTCGCGCGCTCTTCCTTCGGCGGATCGGCGCGGTCGAACGGCACTTGGCCGCGCAGCGTGCGCACCGGTTTGCCCGTCGCGTCCGCGATCTCGAACCAGGGGCGCTCCTTCGCCTTCGTGCGCTGGTAGAACGTCAGGACCGCGCCCGACGGCGCGTTCGGTCCGGAGAAATTATTCGCGGGCAGCGAGCCGCCGTCGCCGGTCTCGATCGAAGGCCAGCCCGCCCACAGCACCGCGTCGCGCACGGGGAAGAACTGCACGCCCGCGCGCCGCGCGGCGGCGAGCTGCTGCAGCGCCGAAAGATCGTCGAGCACGAAGAAGCCGCGGCCGTGCGTCGCGACGAGCAGATCGTTCGCCGTCGGGTGCACGTGGATGTCGTACACCGGCACGACCGGGAACCCGGCTTGCAGGCGCTCCCAGCGGCCGCCGCGGTCGTACGAGATCCACAGCGCGTTCTCGGTGCCCGCGTACAGCAGGTTCGGTTCGCGCGGATCTTGCCGCACCACGCGCACCGGCGCGTCGAGCGGCAAGTTCGCCGCGATCGAACGCCAGGTCGCGCCGTAGTCGTCGGTGACGAACGCGTACGGGCGGCGGTCGCCCAGATCGTGCCGGTCGAGCAGCGTGAACGCGGTTCCAGCGGCGTGCGGGCTCGCTTCGATCACCTCGACGCGGCCGTACTTCGGCCAGCTCGGCGGCGTCACGTTGCTCCAATGCGCGCCGCCGTCGCGCGTGAGCTGGATGAGCCCGTCGTCGGTGCCGGCCCAGATCAGGTTCGCGTCCTTGGGCGACGGCGCGAGCGCGAGCGTCGTGTCGTAATACTCCGCGCCCGACACGTCCAAATTGATCGGGCCGCCCGAGTTGCGCTGGTGCTCTTTTTCGTTGCGGGTGAGGTCGGGGCTGATCGGCGTCCAGTGGCGGCCGCGGTCGGTCGTCTTGAACACGACGTTGCCGCCGAAGTACGCGACGTGCCCGTCGAGCGGCGAGAACGCGAGCGGCGCGTTCCAGTTGAAGCGGTACTTCGACTCCGCGAACGACGTCGCCGACGTGAACACGTCGCGCGGGTAGGGCGACACGTCGGTACTCTGGCGCGCCTTCTGGTCGTAGATGCCCAGCACGCCGTCCTGCGTGTTCGTCCAGACGAAGTTCGGATCGACCGGGTCGGGGACGGCGTACATGCCGTCGCCGCCCGCGATCGCGAACCAGTCGCGGTTGATGAGTCCGATCCCGTTGCGCGACGTCGTCGGCGCGCACCACGAGCTGTTGTCCTGCAGGCCGCCGCAGATCAGGTACGGCTTCTCGTCGGAGAACCCGACGTGGTAGATCTGCGCGAGCGGGATGCGGTCGAGGAACGCCCAGGAGTCGCCGCCGTTGCGGCTGAGGATCGCGCCGCCGTCGTTGCCTTCGATCAAACGTGTGCCGTCGGCCGACCACCACAGCACGTGGTTGTCCACATGCACGGCGCCCGTCTGGTGCTTCCACGTGCGCCCGCCGTCTTTTGAAAGCGTCAGGTACATCGACACCGCGATCACGCGCTTGCGGTCGCGCGGATCGACCGCGAGATGGCTGAAATAGAACGGCCGCTGCTCCGGCAGCGTGTTGCTCGAGACGCGCTGCCACGAGTCGCCGCCGTCGTCGGAACGCCACACCGTCCCTTGCTTCGATTGCACGACCGCGTACACGCGCTTGGCGTCGCTCGGCGCGACGGCGACGCCGATGCGCCCGAGCGTGTCCGTCGGAAAACCGTGCCCTTGAATTTTCGTCCACGTGCGCCCGCCGTCGCGCGAGCGGTACAGCCCGTCGGCCGGACCGCCGCTCGTGGCGATCCACGGCTCGCGGCGGAACTGCCAGATCGCCGCGAACACCGTCTGCGGCTGTTTCGGATTCCACGCGAGATCGGCCGCGCCGCTCGCGGGTCCCACGTACAACGTCTTGTTCCACGTGCGGCCGCCGTCGTTCGTCACGTAGACGCCGCGCGCGCTGCTGTCTTTCCACGGATCGCCGAGCGCCGCGACGATCGCGCGCTTGGCGTTCTTGGGATCGACGAGGATCTTCGCGATGGTTGCCGTGTCGTCGAGTCCCGCGTGCGTCCAGTGCTTCGCGCCGTCGTGCGTGACCCACACGCCGTCGCCGTACGACACGTCGTTGCGCGGGTTCGTCTCGCCGGTGCCCACCCACACCGTCTTGTCGTCGCTCGGTGCGATCGCGATCGCGCCGATCGCGCCGAACTTCGACGCGCCCGTCCACACCGATTGAAAAGACGATCCGCCGTCGCTCGACTTGAACACGCCTCCGCCGGCGCCGCCGACATAGTACAGCGCGGGATCGCGGTCACTGCCGGCGACCGCGGGCACGCGCCCGCCCGACGCCGCGGGCCCGATCGCGCGGAACTTCACCCCGTCCGTATCGGGTCCGGGTGACGGGCTCGTGGTCGGCTTCGGCCCGGGCTTGCGCGGCGACGCCGGCGACGTGGTCCCGGCCGGCGCGGCGGCAAGCGGAGCGAACGAGAAGGACAGCGCCGTCGCGATCAGCGCGGCGGCGGCGAGGAAAGGACGGATACGCATCACGGACGTGCTTCCGATTGCGCGGCGCGGTTCCCGCCCGACCCTTCGGTAGGGGCGCGCCGCGCAGGCGGGGTATGCTTTGCGCGATGGCGACGACCGCGCAGGCACCAGCCCTCCCACGCGAGCAGCTGCTCAAGCTCTACCGCGACATGCTCACGCAGCGAGCGGTCGACACGCGCGGCTTCCAGCTGAACCGGCAAGGGAAGATCGGGATCGCGATGGGCTCGGAGGGCCACGAAGCGGTGCAGGCCGGGACTGGGCTTGCGTTCGAGCGCGGCAAGGATCTGCTCTACCCGTACTACCGCAATACCGGGATCATCTTGGCATGCGGCTTCCCGCTGGTCGACCTCTTCCGCTCGCAGCTGGCGCGCGCGAACGACACCACGGGCGGGCGTTCGATCATCAACCACGTGACCGCGCGCAAGCTCGGCATCGCGTCGATCTCGTCGATCATTGCGGCGCAGTGCACGCATGCTGTCGGCGCGGCGTGGGCGATCAAGCGCGGCGGCGCCACGGACCGCACCGTGTTCTGCCAGTTCGGCGACGGCGCGACGTCGCAAGGCGAGTGGCACGAGGCGATGAACTTCGCGGCGGTCCACGCGCTGCCGGTCGTGTTCCTGTGCGAGAACAACCAGTGGGCGATCTCGACGCACATCAGCAAGCAGATGCGCGTGCCGGCGATCGCGACCAAAGCGGCGGGCTACGGGATCCGCGGCGTAACCTGCGACGGCTTCGACCCGGTCGCCGTCTATACTGCGGTGCGCGACGCGCGCGCGCACGCCGCCGCCGGCAAAGGCCCGGTCCTCGTGGAGTCGATGTGCTATCGATTCCTCTCGCACACGACCGACGACGACGACCGCACCTACCGCACGCGCGACGAGGTCTCGAAGTTCCGCCCCAACGATCCGGTCCCGAAGTTCGAGAAGCACCTCCTCGACCAAGGCGTGCTGACCGACGACGACGTGAAAGCGATCCGCCGCGAGATCACGCAGCTCGTCAACGACACCACCGACGAGGTGGAAGCGGAACCGTACCCGGAGGCGAGCACGCTCTACGGCAACACGTATGGGGCACCGGACGACGCCTGGCTGAGCTGATGGTATAATGCTCGTACCATGAGCGTTCCGTTCCGGCTCGCCACGTCCGACGAGCGCGCGTATTACGAAGGCGTCCTCTACCCGCTGCAAGATCGTATCCTTGCGGTGGCGGCCACATACGGCGATGCGTTGGTGCTCACCGGCGGCACCGCACTCGCTCGCCTCTATCTCCACCATCGCTATTCCGACGACCTCGACCTGTTCACGCTCGACGGCCACGCCGGCACGCTCGGCCGAGACTTCGCGAACGAGCTTCAATCGAACGGTTTCGTCATCGAGCCGGTCACCGAAGCCGCGGCCTTCATGCGCATGTGGGTGAGCGACGGCGAGCACCGCGTGCAAGTCGACGTGGCACCCGACGCTCAACGCGTCGAGCGTCCGGCGCGAACCGCGACGGGCGTCTTCGCGCACACCTTGCGCGACATCGCCGCCAACAAGATCGGCGCGTTCGAGGACCGGTCCGAGGTCAAGGACGCCGTCGACTTGTATCATCTCACACGGCGTTTCACGTGGCAGGAGCTCTTCGACGACGCGGAGACCAAGCGCGTCCCGATCGCTTACGACGATTTGCGCCACTTCCTGGAGACGCCGCTGCGCGGTTCGGCGCTACTCACCGAACCGATCGGCGAAGCTGACTTTGCGCGCTTCGTGGCGTCGCTCCGTGACGAGATCGCAGCCGAGATCAAAAAAAAAGTCCTTGAGTTCCGCCGGCGCCTCGATTCGATCGTGTGGGACTTGCTATGGGATACGCCGAGCGAGCTGCGCACCATCAACGAGCAGACGCGCGAGGTCCTCGAACGCCGCGCACCCAAATTACCGCTCCCGCAGCGCATCGCACTCCTCGAAGCCCTCGCTTAAAGCGCGCGCGGAACGACGTTGCGTACAGGCTGACCCGCGTCGACGCGGGTCATGCCGGAGATTCGACGAGCGAAGCGAGTCGAATCCTAGCGGTGGAGCGTGATCGAGCCGTTGACCGTGTTCGCGTCGATGTGATACGCGCCGTCGCCGACGGTGCCGCGCGCGCGTGCGCCGGGGCCGTAGCGCGGGCGGTCGACGGAGATGCCGTCGGCGCTGATCCCGCCGGTGAGCGTACGGGCCTCGAAGCTGACACCCGCGCCGGACGGTACGGTGACGTCGATGGAGCCGTTCACCGTCTTCGCGCTCAGCGTGCCGCGAATGCGGTCGAGCACGTGGACTTCGACGGACCCGTTCACGGACGCCGCGCTGCGGACGTCGCGGCCCTCGACGCGGACGTTGCCGTTCACCGATGCGGCGTCCGTCGGCCCGTCGTTGATCGCGTCGACCCCACCGTTCACCGACTTCGCGTCGAGCCTGATCCCGTGCGGCACCGTGATGTCGAAGTCCACAGCGGTATCGTTGCGATACGACTCGCGCGACCTCGACGAGGAGCGATCGTCGCAGCCGCGGTTCGCATCGGGCGGATAGCGCACGCACACGACGATGCCGTCGGCACGGTTCTCCACGCGGATGGCGACCTCGTTGGGGTCGCTGCGGTCGGCGTGCTTGTTCGCCCGGATTGCGAGCCGGTCGCCGGTGCGCACGCGGACGGTCCCGTTGACGTCCCGGACCGTCAGCGTCTGACCGGGCCGGAGCTGGCCGTCGTACGAGAACGGAACGGCGGCGGCAAACGCAAGAACTAATAACATAGTTTAGAGCCTACGCCTCGGGACCCGGCCCTGTCAAGCGCGCGGGACCCGCCGGCGCGAGGCCGGCGTCGAGCTCGGCCTGCTGCTGGCCGCGCTCGGTGTACAGCCGCAGCTCCGCGATGTCGCGCGGGAAGATCACCCCGAGCGCCCAGTCGAACGCGACCCGCACTTGGCGGTCCAGGCCCGGCAGCCGCGCGAGGTAGTAGCCGCGCCACAGCACCCACGCTATGAAGCCGCTCAGCACGAACCCGCCGGGCAGCACCGCGACGCCCCGCCGGCCGCCCAGCGACGCCATCGTCCCCAGTGACGTGTAGCGGAACGCCTTCGTCGGCTTGCCGCGCAGCGTTGCGACGAGGTTGTCGGCGAGCACCGGGCCTTCGCGGATCGCGTGCTGGGCCGTCGCGGGATACCAGGCGTCCTTGTCGCTCAGCTGCGCGTCCGGCCGCGAAGGGATCCAGGCCGAATCGCCCAGCGCCCACACGCCGGGCCGCCCGGCGACGGACATGTCCTCGTTCACGACGATGCCGCCGTTGCGCGCGTGCGTGCAGCCCGGCAGATCGCGCAGCACGGGCGACGGGCGCACGCCGGCGCTCCACACCACCGTAGCGGACGCGATCTGCGCCCCGGACTGCAGCGCGATGCCGTCGCGGTCGATGCGCGTCACGCCGTCACCGACGATGAGCTCGACGCGGCGCCGCGCCAGGTGGCGCGTCGTGTAGCGGCCCATGCCGGCCGGCAGATCCGGCAGCAGCGCGGGTCCGGCTTCGATCAGGATCATGCGCACGTCGGCCATGCGCAGCGGCCGGTAGAACGGCACGATCGAGTGGAAAAAATCGACGAGCTCGCCCGCGCACTCGCAGCCGGTGTAGCCGCCGCCGACCACGGCGAACGTGAGCAGCCGCTGGCGTTCGGGCCCCGGCGGCGTCACGACGGCCTGCTCGAGCGACGCGATCACGCGATTGCGCAAAGTCTCCGCGTCTTCGAGCGTCTTGAGCGGCAGCGTGTGCTCCGCCACGCCGGGGATCCCGAACGTCGACGTCACCGAACCCAGCGCGAGCACGATGTGATCGTACTCGAGCCGCGTGACGGCGCCGGTGATCGGGTGGCGCGCCTCGACGGCGTGCGCATCCAAGTCGACGCGCGCGATCTCACCGAGCACGAACTTCGTGCGGTGCAGTTGGGCGCGCACCGGCGTCGCGACGTGGCGCGGCTCGAGCCCGCCGGAACTGACTTCCGGCAGCATGGGCGTGAACAGCGTGAAGTTGTCGCGGCTGACCAGCGCGATCTCGGCCTCGGCGCGGCGCAGCTTCTTCTCCAGCCGCCGCGCGACCGCGACGCCCGCGAACCCGCCGCCCAGCACGACGATGCGTGTCATGCCCGAGGGCGTTCTCGCTCGGCGCGCGTTCTCCGCGAGCGCTCAGCGCCGAGCCACGCGCGCCTGTTTCTAGACGACTTGGAAGAACTCGATGATCGAGTGCCCGACGCCGTCGGAGATCGTCGCGCTCTCCACATGGAAGTCGCGCACGCAAAGCAGCCCGCAGCGGAACGTGAACAAGCCGCCTGACGGGAACGACGACGGGCTCGGCACGAGCGACGGGCCGAATTGCGCGCACGTCGGCGTGGAGCAAATCACGGTCACCGTGAAATCGCCGGTGAGCCCGCTCTCTTGCGCGGTGAACGGGCCGCCCCCGGTTCCGCCGGACATGTTGACGGGATACGGCGAGCTCGGCGACGTGGTGATCGGCGGGCCGCCGGCCACGCCGAACAGGATGGTGCCGCTCGGGCCCGACGGCGTGACGCCGGAACCGCCGCCGGAGCCGCTGCCCCCGCCGCCGCATGCAGTCAGGAGCGCGCTTGCGACCGCGGCAAAAAGCGCACGGTGAAGAACGAATGTCGTTCGCATTGCTACGTGTAACGCACGCGCGCGAAAATCATCTCGGCTCGCGGCGCGCACATGACGCGCAGATGGCACGCTGGCGTTCATTTCGGCACGCCGGTCCACGGGTGCACCCACGGGTGCCACGTCATCACGACGACCGCGATCGCGGCGAGCCCCAGCAGCGCCCACAGCGCAGCGTTCGCCAGCTTAGCCACGCGCGGCCTCGCGGATCGCGTTCGCGTTCGCGACGATCTCCGCGGCGCGCGCGGCGTAGCGCGGCGCCCCGCCCACGTCGCCCGGCACGCGCTCGCCGTGGCGTGTCGCGACGTACCACACCAGCGTCGCAGCGCGGCGCAGCATCGCTTCGGGCATGAGCTCGCGCTCGTCCGGCGTCAGCGCCGCTTCCTGCGCGTATGCCGCGACCACCGGCGTCACGCGCACGAGGTCGAGCGGCGCGTCGTCGCCGTCGCGCGCGAACTCGTCGAGCAGCGTGCCCACGTCGTACACGCGCTCCGACTCGTGGGCGAAGTCGAAGTCGATCAAGCCGCGCACCTCACCGGATTGGACGCTCACCACGTTGCCGGGGTTCGGATCGCCGTGCACGACGACGTGCGGCAGGGCCGCGGCGCGCGGCGCGATGCGCGCGGTCGCCGCGGTCGTCGCAGCGACCAGCGCATCCCAGTCGAGCGCGCGCGCGGTCAGCGGGTCGGCGGCGAAGCGGGTGAACCGCTCGCGCAGCCACGGCAGCATCCCCAAAAAACGCGCGCTGCGCATTCCGCTCGGCCACGTGCACATCGTGCATCGCGCGGTGGAAGCGCGCGAGCACGCGCGCGGCGGCACACGCCGTCGCGAGGTCGCGCCGGCCCGTCGTGCCGTCGATGTACGGGAACATCGCGGCGGACCCGCCGCCGGGCGGCGTGACGATCGTCTCGCCGGCGGCGTCGCGCAGCGGCGCGACGACCTCGGGCATCTGCTCGGCGGCGTGCGCGACGACGGCGTGCTCGAAGGCGATCGCGCCGCGCGTCACGTGCAAGCGCCCGTACCGCCGCACGACGAAGCGCCCCGCGTGCGCGTCGATGCGCAGCGACTCGTTGGAGTAGCCGCCCTCCAGCGCGACGATGCGCGCGCCGTCCACGTCGATCCCGAACGCCGTCGCGACGGCGAGCGCGTCGGCGGGTGTCAGCGCGGGCGCACGATCAGCGCGGCGACGCGCTCGCGAAACCAGTCGCCGGTCGCCGTCGCCTCCGCGGGCAGCAGCGGCTCGCGCGACGGCCGCAGGCGCGTGATGTCCCAGCGCAGGTGCTCATCGCCGGTGCCCGCGCCGAAGTAGCCGTCGTCGAGCGCGGCCTCCGCGTGCGTGCGAACCGCTGCGACGTCGATCGCGTAGAACGATGCGAGCGCCGCCGCGACGCGGCATAGCCCGTCGAGCTGCGGCTCGGTCAGCGGGAAATCGCCGAATTCCGCGGGCGTTGCGCCGCGCATCGCTGCGATCGATAGCCCGATCGACCATGAGTTGCGGCCCGCGGTGTGCGCCGCATAGGGCAGCGACGGGTCGAGCCGCACGTCGCGCATGTTCTCGCGGAGGTCGTGCGTGTGGTGCACGAGCACCTCCCGCGCCCCGGTGATGCAGTAGTGATAGGCCGGAAAGACCGCGTCGTAGTCGTGCGCGGTCCAGTGCAAGGAGATCGAGCGCAAGTCTCCTGGGGGCAGATCGGGCTGCCATTCACGGAGCGGGACGGCCCGAGCGAGAACTACCGGACGATGCACGACAAGGACCCGCACGAGCCGTTCACGCTGGCCCCGACGACGAAGAAGCGGCGCGGGGCTGGCGCGTTCGGAGGCGTCCTGGTGAGCCTCGGGCTGTTGGCGGTCAAGTTCAAGACCTTTCTCGCTGGGCTGCTGGCGTTCAAATGGCTTTTCGTCGGGCTGAAGATTCTCCCGAGCTTCGGGACGATGTTCCTCTCGATCTTGCTGTACTCGGCGTGGTTCGGCGGCTGGAAGATCGGCATCGTGTTCGTCGCGCTGATCGTCGTGCACGAGCTCGGGCACTACGTCACGCTGCGCAACTTCGGGCTGCGCCCGAACCTGCCGATGTTCATCCCCGGCTTCGGTGCGTTCGTGAGCGCGCCGAACTACGGGACGCCGGCGCAGAGCGTGACGTCCTCCATCGCCGGCCCGCTGTTCGGCGCCGGCGCGGCCGCGGTGTGCTGGGCGTACGGCGCCGCGACGAACGAGCCGTTCTGGCTGGTCTGCGCGTACATCGGCTTCTTTCTCAACTTCATCAACCTGCTGCCGATCCCGCTGCTCGACGGCGGCGCGATCGCCGGCGCAATCGACGCGCGCCTGTGGTTCGTGGGCGTGCCGCTGTTCCTCGGGTTGATGTTCGTCGTCGGCGTGACGCCGTTCAGCGTCATCTTCATCATCGTCATCCTGTTCGTCGCGATACCGCGCCTACTCGCGCTGTGGCGCGGACAGCTCGATCCGCGCGCCTCCGGGCTGACGCCCGCCCAGCGCACTGCGGCGGGTATCGTCTATCTGGGCCTGATTTTGCTCACGCTGGCGGGCGCGGCCGTCACCCACATCGATCGAGCCACGTTCTCGTGAGCGAAGGCGACGACCGCGCGCCGGACTTCGCGATGCAGCGCGCGGTGGAGATCCTCGCGCAGGTGTACGAGCAGGGGCGCGCGCGGCGCAACGTGCCGCCCGCGCCGCTCGACCGGCCCGTGGTGCTCGCCAACGAGCGGCTCGTCTTCGCGCTCGGGACGACGACGCGCGCCGAGGTCGAAAAAGCGTACGGCGTCGCGTTCGCGTATCCGATCAGCGGCTGGCACACGTACGCCGCGCGCGAGGACGGGCGGCGCTATTTCCTGAGCCTGTTCTACGGCGAAGCTGCGCTCGTCGCGCTCGAATATTATCTGCCGAAGGCGGACCGCGCGCCGAACCTCGCCGCGCGCGACTACGGTGCCTTTCGGCTGTCGCCGGGCGACGTCGCGCTCGGCGCGACGAGCGCGTCGCTCGACGAGCGCTACGTCACTGCGGTCGGCGGACCGGCGCCCGTCGTGTACGCGGAAGCGTACGAAGCGCGCTTCCCCGGCGGCGTCGCGTACGTGATGGGCAACGCCGGCCGGATCGAGCGGCTCGGACTGTACGCTGCGACGTAACGCCGCGTTCGCCGGCGCGCTCGTCGCGACGCTGCTCGCGATCACGCTCTTGCGCCCGCCGCCGACGCAGGGGCCGTTCGGGCGCGACTTCGAGGCGTACTATGCGGCCGGCGCAACGTGGAACGCCGGCGGCGACCCGTGGTCGCGCGCGGCGTGGACCACGGAGCGCACGATCCCCGGCGTCGACGCGGCGCGCGACGAGCTCTTGCCGTACGTCGGCCCGGCGGCCGCGCTGCCGCTGTTCGGCGCGCTCGCGCGGCTGCCGTTCGGCGTCGCGGTGCGCGTGTGGACCGCGCTGCTCCTCGCGGCGTTCGCCGCGCTCGTGCTCGCGTCGCTCGCGCTCGCGCGCGCGCGCGGCGCGGCGGTGCTGATCGGCGCGGCGCTGCTCGCGATTGCGAGCGGGCCCGTGACCAGCGCGATCGCGCTCGGTCAGGTGGCGCTGCTCGCGGCCGCGGGCATCGCGTGCGCGCTCGTCGCGTACGAGCGCAGCGCAAGCGCCGCCAAGCGCCGCGCGTTCGCGGGCGGAGCGATTGCGACGCTGATCGCGGGGCTGCAGCCGAACCTCGCGCTGGTGCTCGTCGCGCGCATGCGCGATCGCGTTGCCGTGCTCGCGGCGGCAGCCGGCGCGGTGGCGTTCGCCGCGCTGACGCTCGCGGCGGGCGGCGGCCTGCACGGCCTCGCCGCATACCTACATCGGCTCGGCGAGCACGCGAGCGCGGAGCGCTTCGTCGCGATCCAGCACACGGCCGGTGCGATCGCGTGGGCGTTCGGCGCGCCGGACTCGCTCGCGGCGGCGGCCGGTGCCGCGATCGCCGTCACCGCGATCGCCGCAGTCGTCGTGGCCACCGTCCGCGAGCGCCTCGATGCGCGCGACGGCGCGCTGCTCGCGCTCGCGGCCGCACCGCTCGCCGTGCCGTTTTTCCACGAGCACGACTTCGTGCTCGCGATCGTGCCGCTCATCGTGCTCGCGGTTCGTGCGGAGGGCGCGGCGCGCGCGTGGGCGGGCGCCGCCGCGGTGCTCGTCGGCGTCGACTGGCTGGGCATCGCGCAGCGCCCCGCCGCCGCGGCGCAGATCGTCGCGACGGGAATCGCCATGGCCTTCGCCTTCGTCGCGCTCGGCAAGGGCGCGCGCACGACGCGCTCCGACCTCGCGCCGTTCGCCGCGCTCGCCGTGGCGGCGTGCGCCGCCGTGCCGCTGGCGCGCGCGTTTCCCGCGCCGATCTGGCCCGACGCGCTCCCGGCGAGCTATCGCGCGCCGGCGGCCGCCGATGCCAGCGCGGTGTGGGCCGGCGAGCAGCGCGCCGCCGGCCTAGCCCTGCGCACACCGGCGTGGGGCGCGCTGCGCACGCTGCCGCTCGCGGGCTGCATCGCGCTTGGAGTCGCGATCATCCGCTCACGAAGGAGGGCGGACCGCAGCGCCGGTTAGATGTCGACGTTCAGGAAATCGTCGAACGGGGTCGTGTTGTTCGGGTGCCAGTTCTGCAGATCGCGGTTGTACGCGTGGACGTCTTCTTGGATGTAGAGCACCTCGTACGGCACGTCGTCGGCGATGATCTTTTCAGCTTCGGCAACGATCGATTTGCGGGCCTCGATGCTGTACGTTACCTTCTGCAGCTGCAGATACTTCTCGAGCGCGCGGTCGCAGAGGCGCGTGACGTTCTGACCGTTCGGCGGGATCAGCGCGCACGAGTTCTCCGTGTTGAGGTCGGCGTCCGGCGTCAGCTGCCACGCGAACGTCGTGACGTCCCACTTGCCGCCGTACATGATCCCGCCGGTGACTTGAAAGAACAACGCCGAGTTGTAGTGTTTGGGCGTCAGCTTCACGCCGATCTGCTGCCACGTGCTGCGCAGCTGCTCGATGCGCGCGTCGACGTCCTGGCTGCCCGAAATCGCCGCCAGCTCCAGATCGAGCCGCACGCCGTTCTTCGCCCGGATGCCGTCGCTGCCGCGCGCCCAGCCCGCATCGTCGAGGAGCGTGTTCGCCTGCGCGACGTCGAACGGGACCTCCGGCAGCGACACGTGCAGCGAGCTGGCGGGCGTGATCGAGCCTTCTTGCAGGATGCCGACGCCGTGGCTGACCTTCTCGAGGATGGTGCGCCGGTCGGTGGCGAGCCGCAGTGCCTGGCGCACCACCTTGTCCTTGAGCGCGGGGTGGCTCGTGTTGAAGTCGACGTGCGCGTACAGATAGCTCGGACCGCGCGCATAGCGCACGTTGGGCAGCGCGGTCGCGCGCCCGACGAACGCCGACGGGATGAACGCCCACAGATCGACCTCCCCGGTCTGCAGCTGCGTCAGCAGCGTGTTGCGGTCGGGGATGATCTTGTACACGATCTTCTTGATCTTGGGCTGGCCGCGCCAGTAGTAGGGGTTGGCCTCGAGCGTGACGTGGTCGCCGCGCGACCATTGGACGTAGCGGAACGGCCCGATGCCGACCGGCTTGCTGTTGTACGGGGCCGTGTTGATGTTGGGCAGATTCCCGAGGATGTGCTTCGGCAGCACGCACGGGTTCGCGCCGGCCGAGCCGAAGAACGTCGGCAGATAGGCCGAATAGCGCCGCTTGAGGTGAAAGACGACGGTGAACTTGTCCGGCTCGTCGATCTTCTTGATGAGGTCCCACCCGTCGCGGCCGACCTCGTTGTTCGCGGGGTTGTTCACCACGTTGGTCGAGAACACGACGTCGTCCGCATCGAACGGCGCGCCGTCCGACCACTTCACGCCGCGCCGCAGATGCCAGGTGATCGTGAGGCCGTCCTTGCCGATCCCGCCGTTCGCTTCGGTCGGCACCTCGGTCGCGAGCTCCGGCGTGGGCTCGTTGTGCGCGTCGTAGCGCACCAAGTACGCCATCGTGAGCTGGTTGAGGTTGCCGCCGATCAGCGACGTCGACAAATGCGGGTTGAGGTTGTCGAAGTCTTGGATGTCGCCGATCCGCAGCGTGTGCGGGATCGTGTAGCCGTTGCGCGGGCCGGCCGATGCGCCGGCGTCTCCGCCGGAGGTCGTCGCCACCTCGTTGGATTTCGTGCACGCCGCGAGCAGCACGCACGCCGCGATGGTCGCCAGGGCTCGTTTCACGGTACGCTCCTCAATCGCAATTGACTTCGTCAGATGTCGGCGTCGACGAGATCGTCGAACGCGGTGACGTGGTTGGGCCGAAAGCCGTGGAGATCGTCGTTGAACGCGAAGACGTCCTCGCGCGCGTCCAGCACGATCGTCGGGACGTCGCGCATGATGCGTTCCTGCACGGTGCGCAGCGCCGCGCGCTGGGCAGTTTCGTCGTAGGTCGTGTCGTACCGCTCCAGGGCGCGGTCGACCTGGCGGTCGCAGTACCGCGGAATGTTCGCGCCTTTGGGCGGGAACCGGTCGCACGCGAACAGGTTGGTGAGATCCGCGTTCGGCCCGAGGATCCAGGCGTAGATCGTCGCGTCGTACTTGCCGCCGTAGATGATGCCGCCGGTGGGCGCGGGCGCGAAGAATAGCGGCGAGGGATACTTGCGGCTTTCGAAGGTCGCGCCGACCTGCGCCCAGTTCGCGCGCACCAGCTCGACGATCTGGTCGGTGTCGGGCAAGCCCGTGCCGGTCGCGAACGAAAACGCGAGCCGCTCGCCGTTTCGCGCGCGGATGCCGTCGGCACCGCGTTTCCAGCCCGCGCCGTCGAGCAGCTTGTTCGCCGCGGCGACGTCGAACGGGAGCAGCGGCGCGTCGAGGTGGAACCGGTGCGCGGGCGGGATCACGGTGTCCGTCAGGGTTCCGACGCCGTGGCGCACCTTGGCAAGGATCGTCGCGCGGTCGGTCGCGAGGCGCAGGGCGCGCCGCACGACCGGATCACGCAGTGCGCCGTGCTGCAGCTCGAAATCGATGTGGTCGTAGCCGAAGCCCGGCCGCCGGAGGATGCGCACGCCGGGCAGCGCGCGCGCCCGGTCGTAGTATGCGGCGGGCACCGGCAGCCACAGATCGATCTCGTGCGTCGTGAGCTGGGTGAGCACCGTGTCGCGGTTCGGCACGACCTTGAAGATCACGCGCTGCAGCTTGGGCTTGCGGCCGAAGTAGAGCGGGTCCGGCACCAGCTCGACGCTGTCCGAGCGCTTCCACGACGCGTACTTGAACGGCCCGATCCCGACCGGCAGCGCGTTGTACGCCGCTTCGTTGATCGTCTTCTCGCCGCCCAGCAGGTGCTTCGGCAGGATGCACGGCTGCGCGAACGCCGAGCCGAAGAAGTTCACGTAGAAGCCCGCGTGCGGCCGCTTGAGCCGGAACACGACGGTGTACGGATCGGGCGTGTCGACGCGATCGATCAGGTCGAAGCCCACGTGCGTCAGCTCGTTGTTGGCGGGGTTGCGCACGACGTCGGCCGAGAAGCGCACGTCGTCCGACGTGAACGGCACGCCGTCCGACCATTTCGCGTCGCGGCGCAGATGGTACGTGATCGTCTTGCCGTCGGCGCTGATGCCGCCGTTCGCGCGCGACGGCACGGCCGTCGCAAGCTCGGGCACGGGCTGGTCGTGCGCGTCGTACCGCACCAGCCACGCCATCGCCAGCGATCCCATGTACGACACGACGAGCTGTGCGTTCAGGTGCGGGTTGAGACCGACGATGTCTTCGCCGGTTGCATAGCGCAGCACGTGCGGGACCGTGTACGGATGCCGCGCCGGCGCGCTCGCCGCCGGTGCGGTGAGCAGCGCGCCGGCGATCAGCGCGAGCGCGGCCCGCACGGAGCGCGCGTCAGAAATGGTACGCCCACGGATTCCAGAACGGGGTGAGGATCACCGGCGTGGCCGTGAAGTCTTTCAAGCCGGCCGGCGTCGCGATCACCAGCTTGCGAAACCACAGGATGATCGACGGATCGTCCTTCGCGAACTCCTGCTGCACGATCTTGTAGTCGTCGATCTGGCGCTTCGGTTCGATGCTGCCGTTCGCGTCATCCATCGCCGCCGTCGCGCGCGCGTTTTGCCAGCGCGGGTAGTTCTGACCGTGCGGCGGCATGAAGTGCGCCGAATAGATCGCGCTCTGGTCGACCTCGGCGGCGCCCGACCATGCGTACATCGCGACGTCGAACTTGCCGCCCGCGACGATGCCGTTCGACGTCTGGTCGAAGAACGACACCGTCGGGTAGTTCTTGATCTCGACGTCGGCGCCGATCGCTTTCCAGTACGCCTGAGCCTGGGCCTGGACGAGATGCGCCGTCGACGACTCCACCTGCGTCGACAGCTGGAACGCAAGCCGCTTGCCGTTCTTCGTGCGGATCCCGTCGGGTCCGGCGGTCCAGCCGGCCTGGTCCAGCAGCGCCTTTGCCTGCGCGGGGTCGTACGGGTACTTCATCACGGTCTGATCGACGGCGTCTTTGTAGAGCGTCGGGTCCATGAACGTGTCGGATAGCTCGCCGAGATTGTGCTCGATCTTGTCCAGCATCGTGGCGCGGTCCAGCGCGAAGGTCAGCGCGCGCCGGACGCGCACGTCCTGGAAGAGCGGCCGCTGCAAGTTGAAGTCCATGTGGTCGAAGATATAGACGACCGGCGCGATGGTCGTCACGCCCGCGAACTGCTTGATGCGTTCGTATTGACCGGCGGGAAGATTCCAGGCGACGTCCACCTCGTGCGTCTGCACCTGCGTCGTCAGCGTGTTGCCGTCGGGGACGATCTTGTAGAGGATCTCCGAGATCTTCGGCTTCCCCAGGAAATAGTCGGGGTTCGCCTGCAGCCGGATCTGGCTGCCGCGATCCCATGATACGAACTTGTAGGCGCCGCTGCCGACGGGCGCGGAGTTGAACGGCGCCTGGTTCATGCTGCCCTTGTTGTCGTTGTACTTGTCGATGATGTGCGCGGGCAGGATCGGCGAGTTGCCGTTGACGCCCCAGAGCTGCTGGAGGAACCACGCGTAGACGTGCTTCATGTGCACGACCGCGACGTACGGGTCGCTGCAGTCGACGTCCTTGATCGCGTCCCAGCCGACCGTCGTGTCGATGATGTTCTTCGGGTTCACCATCATCTTCCAGGTGGAACGCATGTCGGCGCAGGTCAGCTCACCCTGGCCGTCGTGCCACTTGATCCCGTGCCGAAGCTTGTACTTGAGCGTCAGGCCGTCTTTGGACACGTCGCCGTTCTCGAGGGTCGGGATCTCCGTCACCGCGTCCGCCACCGGTTTGGCGTGGTCGTCGTAGCGCACCGCGTACGTGAAGATCATCGACGAGAGCTCCAGCGTCGGCGTCGCCGACGCGAACGCCGGGTTGAGACCCTTCGGGTTCGAGATCGTGGAGAGGACGAGCCGGTCGGGATGCGGCCCCGACGCGCCGCTCGAGCCGTTGTTGGACGACGTCGCGACGGTCTCACCGACCTTGGTGCACGCGCCGAGCGCGAGAACGAGCGCGAGCGCCGCGCCGACAGGAGCAATCCGACGAAACATACTAGCGCGTCGCCTCCGGATCAAGCTGCTGGAAGTCCGAAAGGCGGTCCTCGCTCACCGCGAGGACCGCCGCATTGGCCGGATCGTCGATCCGGACCGGGGCCGTGGAAGTCATACCGCCGGGGACTTCACCCGGCGGCGTTGGCGCCCTCCGCGTATAGCAGCGCCTGTTCCGCTTGCCGCACGGTGTACACCGAGGTGACCTCGTCGGTCAGCGCCTGCGTGAGCCCGACCTGCGCGTTGAGCAGCAGCGGCAGGGTGGTGACGCCGGCGCGGTACTGCGCCTGCGTCGCGCGCAGCACTTCCTGCGCCTTCGCGAGCTCGGCATTCGTCTGGTCGAGCGCAGCGTACGCCGACACGAGGTTGACCAGCGCGGTGCGGACGTTGAGCTGCACGCCCTGCTGCGCGACTTGCAGCTGCGCGATCGCGCGGTCGAGCTGGCCTTGCGCCTGCGCGGTCTGCGCCTTGGTCACGCCGCGGTCGTAGAACGGGATCGACAGCGCCAGCCCGATCGAACCGGCGTTGCGGAACGACCCGCCGCCGGGATCGGTCGACGTCGTGCCGTACGACGCGTTTCCGGTGACGCTGGGGAAGTTGCCAAGCCGCGCGGCGCGCACGTTCTCCTGGTTGGCGACGATGTTCTGCTGCTGCGCCGTGAGGTCGGGCCGCAGCGCGATCGCGCGCGTCACCGCGGTTTGATACGTCGGCGTCGGGAACGCCGGGGCGACCGCCAGCGTGCCGGCCGTCGCGCTCACGGCGGGCACGTCGTCCTTCGGCTGTACCGCGACGTCGGCGTCGAGACCGAGCGTGTTCGCGAACGTCGCGAGCTGCACTTGTTCGTTGGCCTGCGAACGGATCACCGCGACGCGCGCTTGTGCCGTGGGCAGCTGCGCCGTCGCGAGGTCGGTGCGCGCGGCGGTGCCGGCGCGAATCTGCGCCGTGACGAGGTTCTCCTGCACTTGGTCGAGCTGCACCGTGGTCAGCGCGACTTGCGTCTGGCGCTGCGCCGCGAGCGTGTTGTAGTACGCGGTCGCGACGTTGAACGCGACGGTCTGCAGCTCGCGCTGGTACGTCGCGATCGACGCCGACTGCGTCGCGCGCGCGCTGCGAATCTGCGCGGCGACGCGTCCGCCGTCAAAGATCAGTTGCTGCAGCGACACCGAGAGACTGTTGGTGGTCGTGTTCGGGTTGAACGTCGCGGCGCCGGTCGTGCCCGTACCCGTCCCTGTCGCGGTCGTGCTCGTCGAGCCGCCGCCTTCGCGGTGGGCGCGCGTCGTCGACGCGTTGCCCGTTACGGCCGGAAAGAGCGCGCTTTGCGCGAGGCCCACGGGGGCGCTCGCGATCTCGACGTCGGCGCGCGCCGAAGCGAGGAGCGGCGAGCGCGCGTACGCGATCAGCACCGCCTGCTGGAGCGTGATGACCTGGGGGACGCCCGCGACGACGCGCGTTTGCGACACCGGCGCGGGCGTTCCGTAAGCGGGGAACGGGAGCGGCGCGGCCTGATCGGCGGGCGCCAGCGTGGGGATGGCGCTCGCGTTGATCGCGCGGTTTCCGCCCGACGCGTTCGCGCCGGCGGACTGCGGCGCGCCGGGCGCGGGCGTTCCGGCCGCACCGGGCAGCGCGCTGGGGCTCTGGCCGCGCGCGGGGGCGGTGGACGGCGTGGCGGCGGGCCGCGGTGTGGCGGCTGGCGTCGCCGCGCTCGGCGGCGGCGTCGGCGTCTGAGCGGCTGCGGGGCGGGCGCCCACGGCGAGCGCGGCCAGCGCGACGCCGGTGAGCGCGCGCGCCACGGCGGACGATCGCATCACTGCGCTCGACCGCCCGCGGCTGCGCCGCCGATTGCCACGACGCTCTTGTCCTGCAAGGCGTCGGGGCGCGTCGTGATCACCGTGGTACCGGGCCGGATCTCGGCGCTGCGGACCTCCGCGAGCGTGTCGGTCTGCAAGCCGACGCTGACCGCGACGACCTTCGCCTGCATCAGCTTCACCGGCGGCCCTTGGGGCGCGCCGGCCGCACCGGGTCCGCCCGCACCACCGGCTCCGCCGGCACCGCGTTTGTGGCCGCCGCTGGCAGCCCCTGATGCCGCGCCGCCGGCCGGCGCACCGCCTGCGGCCGCCCCGCCGGCGGCAGGCGCGGCCCCGCCGGGCCCAGGCGTGGGCGGCGGCAGCTCCGCGACGGTGTAGACGTTGGCGCCCTTGTCGCTCTGGAACACCGCGGTGCGCGGCACGACGATCGCGTTGGGATGGAACTCCTTGCGGACGTTGACGCTGACGAGCATCCCGCCGCGCAGCCGGTCGCCGGGATTCGGCACGCGCACGCGAGCGCGGTACGAGAGCGTCCCTTGCGTGGGCGTCGCGTTGACGTCCATCACGGTCGCGCGATACGGCTTGTTGCCCAAGCTCGACGTCGTGAACGACACCGGCGTGCCGCTGTGCACGTACGCGAGGTCGTCGTCGGGGACGTTGACGTTCAGATAGACGGAGTCGATCTGCGACACGCGCACGACGGGCTGGTTCGGGCTCGCGAACGCACCGGGATCGAGCAGCCGCTGCGTCACGACGCCGTTGAACGGCGACGTGATGCTGGTCTGTGCGATCTCCGTCTCGAGCAGATGCACCTGCGCCTGCGCGGCAGCGAGCTGACCGCGGTTCACCGCGACCTGCTGCCGCTGGATCGGCACCGCGTTGCCGCCTTGCGTCTGCGCGAAGCGCAGCGCGGTCTCCGCCTGGCGCACGGTCTCGCGCGCGTTGTTCACGGCTTGCTGCGCCTGCACGTACTGCGAGCGCGCTTGTTCGAACTGCGTCTGCGCGACGTAGCCTTGCGCGAGCAGCTGTTTGTCGGCGTTGTACGTCGCGAGCGCGCTCTGGTACGCGGCTTGCGCCGTCTGCAGACCGTTGCGCGCGGCGGCGAGCTGCTGCTGCGCGGTGACGACGGTGTTGGACGCCTGCGCCGCGGCGACGGGCACCTGCAGCGACGAGCCGCCGAGCTGCGCGCTCTGCTGCTGCACGATGGCCTGCTGCTGCGCGAGCTGCGCGCGCAGCGTCGAGTCGTCGAGCTTCGCGACGATCTGACCGGCCGAGACGTGCTGCCCTTCGTTCACGTAAACGACCGCGACGTTGCCGGACTGCGGCGAGCTGAGCGTCGCCTCCTGAACGGGTGCGATCTGGCCGTCGAGCGTGACGAAGGTCGCGATGTCCTGGCGCTGCGCTTTCGCAACGTCGACCGCCAGCGGCGGCGGTCCGCTGCGGGCCGCTCCGCCGCTTGCGCCCTTGCTGCACGCGGTCGCCGCCATGGCGAGAACCGCCGCGGCCAGCATCGTGCGCTGACTCCGTCTCATGCTGCTCCTTCTACTGTCGTTTTCTTGGATTTTGCTGCGAATGGGCTTCGCGCGGAGTGCCTATACGCCACCGCTCGGCCGTACTACCGCGTGGAACGTGAAAATGATTCGTCCGGTTGCCGGTCGTAAAGTGCCCCCGGGATGCGCGGCAAGATCGAGGTCGGGAGGACCTATCAGAGCCAGACGCGGGTGGAGGAGTGGATGACGGCCGACAAGGCCGGCAACAAGGGGGCCCCCGTGCTCTCGACGCCCATCCTCTTGCAGCTCGTCGAAGAGGCGGCGATGCAGTGCGTGCTGCCCGCGCTCGACCCCGACGAGATCACGCTAGGCACGCACGTCGACCTCACCCACCTCGCCGCGACGCCGGTCGGCCTGATCGTCCGCACCGAGGTCGAGGTCCTCAAGTTCGACGGGCGCCGGATCGAATACGCCTTCACCGCCTTCGACGAGCGCGAGAAGATCGCCGAGGGGACCCACGAGCGCTACGTCACCTCGCGCGAGAAATTCCGCGAGCGGCTCGACGAAAAGCTCGGATAAACCGCCGGGCCCCAAGCGCGATAAAGGCGGAGCCTGGCACCCGTACGTGTAAAGGGCGCGTTACGGGAGTCGGTCCGCAACGAGACTCGGTGGCGAGCGGAACCCTGTGCTACCGGGCGGCGTTGTCGGATTAGATGCGAGGCGGTGGCCTCGTCTCGTGATTAAGGCGCCCGTCACGTGGGTAGGTCCGAAAACGGCTGAGCAAGCGAGTAACATCGCGTGCTCCCGTCCCCGGGCCGGCCTCGCCGGCGCCAACGCCCTTCTCGACACAACACCTTAGCTAGGGAGTATTACGTGAAACGACTGAGCACCGGGCTCTTGGCCGCGCTGGTCGCGGTCGGAATCGGTACGACGTCGGTGTCGGCCTCGAACTCCGCGCAGGCGCATGGCAACATCGGACCCAACGCGCCCACGCAGATCGCTCAGGCCCCCGCCGGCGCACCGCCCGCTGACTTCGGCACGCCGCCTTCCGGCGAGGTCCCGATCCTCTTCAACGACCGGCACGTCTATTCGAAGCCGGACCGCCTGAAGGCGAACCGCGTCCTCGCCGCACTCGTGCGTGGCAACACCATCCTCATTCCGCTCCGCTCGATGTTCGAGCAGATGGGCGCGACGGTTTCGTACGATCCGGCCTCCAAGACGGTCGACGTCTCGAAGCCCGGCTCCGACGTGAAAGTCACCGTCGGCAAACCCGAAGTCGTCATCAACGGCGAGAGCCGTCCTCTCGACGTCCCTCCCGAGATCTACAAGGGCGCGGTCGTCGTACCCGTTCGCGTGATCTCCGAGGGCATGGGCGCCTACGTTCAGTGGGTTCCGGACCGCCGCATCGTCGTGGTGCGCTACGTCAGCCCGCCGGTGATCACGACGCCGCCGCCCGCGACGCCCACTCCGGCGCCGGTCATCACGCCGCCGCCGACGCCGGTCCCCACCCCCGTCCCCACGCCGACCCCGGTCGCGCGCAACCCGTACGAGCACTTCGTCGTCGGCGACTACATCTTCTCGCCGAAGGTCTACAACGAGTTCTCGCCCGGCAACAAGGGCACCGGCGGTTCCTACTCGGTCCGCGGCGCGGTGGAGTTCCCCGCGTTCGGCCTGCCGTGGATGCTCGAGGGCGACTATCGCTCGTGGAGCTACCCGCACAACAGCGGCATCGGACCGGGCGCGTTCGCGAGCCCGCCGACCATCGACGGCAACCCGTGCCCCCACTCCGGCCTGCCGGTTGGGTTCACGCCCGCCGCGGGTGATCAGGGCTGCGTCACCGTGATCGGCGCGTACGGCCAAGTCGCCGTCCCCTCGTTCACGGCTCGCGACACCGACTTCGACGGGCGCCTCGGCCTCAAGATCGCCGAACCGCGCATCTACATCGGCGTCGGCTACATCCATCGGGAAGAGAACTACGGCTATCCGAAGCAGAACGGCTTCGGCTTCGGCGCCGAGAAGCTCCCCGACCTCGACCAGCCGTTCTCCGTCTTCGGCAGCGTCTGGTACTACCCGAGCATCTCCGGTAACTTCACCTTCCCGGCGGGGGCGAACCCTGCGAGCCTGGTCGGCACCACCGACAAGTTCCAGCAGCGCTTCCTCAAGTACCAGATCGGCGGCACGCTGAACCTGGGCAACTCCGGGCTGTTCCTCGACGCCGGTTTCCTCGGCGACTCCATCAAGGGCAAGAACCTCTCGCCTTCGGATGCGTCGCACGCGGGCGGCTTCGTCGGACTCGGTATCAAGTTCTAAGCGCTACGGCGTAGACGAACAAGGAAAGCCCCCGGCCTCGCGCCGGGGGCTTTTTTCTTTGGTCTACGGCTGGTGGCTGCGAACGGTTCGGCTTAGCGGTGCGGGGTCGGCCTCGGGCTGGGCGAGCTCATCGCGTTGATGACGCTCTGCGGCGCGGTGCCGGGGTACGGCGTCGGCGGCGCTTGGCCGTTCATCGGCGCCGGCGCGGCGACCGGCTGCGACGGCGGTGTTGGGGACGCTGCGGCGTCGGCGCCCGCGCTGCCCGGGCCCGATGCCACCGAGGGCGACGCGGGGACGACGGTCGCCTGTCCGTCCTCACGGCGCGCGACCTGGACCACGTTGCTCCGCGGGTAGTCGTGGCGCAGCCACGCGAAGGTCGCATGGACGTGCTTCACGCCGTCGTCGGTGTGGATTTTCAGATAGAACCGCTCCAGGCCGAGGAGCGTGCCGGGAAGCCAGCTGTCGCACGGGTACTTGTGCTGCCAGTCGTGGATCGCGTCTTCCGTGAGCGCGATCGCGTTGGCGGTCGTCGGGGCCTTGGCGGGATCGACGTCGACTTTGAGCCCCTGGTCCTTGATCGTGTTGCGAATGCCGAGGATGCTCATCTTCAGCTTTCCGAAATACTCGTCGGCCGGCGCGACCCGGCACTTCGGCGCAGCTTTGGCGACGGTCTTCGGCGCTTTGCCGGGCTTCGCAGCGGCTTTGACCGGCGTCTTCGGCGCCGGCTTGGTGGTGACGGTCGCCGGCACGGCCGCAGTGGTGGCGGCGGCGACGAGCGAAACACATGCGATCAGTCGTTTCACTCAGGTATCCTCATACGTGGTCCTGATATGGGCATGTTGCGAGTGGCGATGAACGATCGCCCTCGGGTATTGGAGACCTAATTAGGTGAGTGCTCGTCCGACACCCGTCGCTGCGGTGCAAACGCGTGCGCACGACCGCGCAGACTTTACGGAGCGGTGGCCCGCGCTGCTCGCACGGGTCGCCGCCGCCGCAGAAACCGGCGCGAAGCTGGTCGTCGTCCCCGAAGGGACGGTCCCCGCCTACGTTATCGGCGCCGACCCCGTCGACGCCAGCCAATTGGAGGCTGCGGCGCAAGACGTGATCGCGGTCGCAGCGCGCACCGGCGCGACGATCGTGTACGGCGGCGCGCGCGCCGGCGAGCACGGCTTGGCGAACAGCGCGTACGTCGTCACGCCCGCGGGCATCGTGGGCTACGCCGACAAGTGCTTGCTGTGGCACTTCGACCGCCGCTGGTTCACTGCCGGCACCGAGCTGGAACCGGTCGACACGCCGGCCGGCCGGTTGGGCGTGTTCATCTGCGCCGACGGCCGCATCCCGACGATCCCGAGCACCCTCGTCGCGCGCGGCGCGCAGATCCTTGTCGTCCCGACCGCGTGGGTGACGAGCGGCCGCGATCCGCACGCGCTCGAGAACCTGCAGGCCGATCTCATGATCGCGGTCCGCGCGCGCGAGAACGGCGTGCCGCTCGTCGCCGCGAACAAGGCCGGCGTCGAAGCGCGCAGCGTCGCCTACTGCGGCAAGAGCCAGATCCTCGCGGCCGACGGAACGGTGGTCGCGCTCGCGTCGCAAGACGAGGAGACGACGCTGCACGCGACGGTCGCGATCGGCCCGCCGATCGTCTCGCTCGCACCGGAACCGCCGGCGGTCCGGCGCCTTTCAGGCGATCCGCTGCCGACCGCGCTGCGCATCGCGATCGCGTGGCACGCCGACGCGGCGCTGAACGCGCTCGCCGCGACCGCCGACGCGGACCTCGTGATCGATCCGCACGCGCAGCCCGCGAGCGCGGACGTCGCGCTCGTCGACGATGAAGCGGTGCTCGACCCGCGCGCGCTCGTCGCGCCGCGGCTCGACGGCGTGCGGCTTTTCGTATGGCGCGCGTCCATCGAGGGACCTTGGGTCGTGCCGTTCGCGCGCACGCGCGCCGCGGAGCTGCGCGCGTACGTCGTCGTGTTCGACTCGTTGCGGCGCCGCGCGTTCGCGGTCGATCCGGACGGCGCCGTCGTGTGCGGCACGTTCGCCGGCTTCGAGCTAGCGGCGTTCGCGTTCGATCGCGCGCGCACCGATGCGTGGAGGGTTGCCCCGGCGACCGACGTACGTGAGGCCCTCATGCGAGTCGGCGAAATCTCTTCGGTCCCGGCGGCGACGTGAGCGATCCCGCCAAAGATTTCAAAGAAGCGCACGAACGCCACGAGCACGGTCGTGAAGGCCCGAGCTGGGTTCCGCTTGCGGCCGCTGTGCTCGCGGTACTCGCCGCCGTCAGCGGATACTTCGGCAATCTCCGCTCCACCGAGGCGCTCGTGGAGAAGAACGACTCGATCGTCGCGACCACCAAAGCGTCGGACACGTGGTCGCAATACCAGGCCGAGCGCATCAAGTTCTACATCGCGCAGACGGCGCTCGACGGCGGAACGGGCCCCGGCGCGAACGTCGCGGGGCTGAGAAAGAACGCGGCCGAGGAGAACGCGAAGGCGCCGCCGCTGATGAAGAAAGCGCGCGCGTTCGAGGAGGAGGCGCAGCGGCACAACGAGCGCTCCGAACGGCTCCTCAAACAGCACGAGACGATCGAGGTGGGCACGACGCTGTTCGAGGTCGCCATCGTGCTCGTGTCGATCACGGTGCTCGTCGGCTCGCGGCTGCTGCCGTTCGTCAGCGCGACGGCGGCCGTGCTGGGCATCGGGTTCTTCCTGTTCGGCCTCACGCGCTGACGCCGCTGCGCTCGTTCCGCGCGCTCGCCACGGCGGCGATCACGTGCGCACTCGCGTTCGCTGCGGCGCGAGCGTCCGGCGCGACGCTGCCGGCGTCGCTGACGCCGCCCGCGCCGTTTCCGGCGGTCACCGCGTCGAGCGTCGAGCGCGAGCCCGTCGCGCCGGGCGTCGCGCGCGCGACGTACCGGATGCTCACGGTCGCGGGGCCGCTCGTCGTGTCCGTCGTCACCGTGGACCCGCTGGAGCCGACGGTGCGGTTCGGCACCGTGCTCGCGCGCGACCGCATCGTGTCGAACGACGAGACGACGTCGTCGATGGCGCGCCGCACCGGCGCGGTCGCCGGCATCAACGCGGACTACTTCGACATCAACGCGAGCGGCGCGCCGCTCGGCATCGTGGTGCGCAACGGCGTGCTGGAGCGCACGCCGAGCGCGCGCATCGCGCTGACGGTAACGGCTGCGCGCACCGTCGTGTTCGCGCCGTATCATTTTTCCGGCACGGTGGCGTTCGGCGGCGTGGTGGTTCCGCTCACCGCCGTGAACGAATGGCCGCCGCAGAGCGGCGCCGCTCTGCTGACGCCGGCGTTCGGCGCGATCCCGTCCGCGAACGCGAGCAACGTGACGCTGCTCGATCTGCAGTCGTCCGGTCTGACCGTCTTCGACGGGCCGGCGAGCGTTCGCGTCGCCGCGGTGACGAACGGGCCGCCGTGGCCGCCTGCGACGGGACTGCGGCTTGCGTACGGCCCCGCGGCGCAGGCGATCGGCCCCGTCCCCGGCGTGGGCGACAACGTCACGCTGCAGTACGTGACGGATCCGCCGCTTCGCGACGCCGTCGCCGCGGTCGGCGGCGGGCCGGAGCTGCTGCACGGCGGCGTCCCGGTCGACGATCCGTCGTCACCCAACTACGCCGAACGCGACCGGCGCATCCCGGCGTCCGCTGCGGCGCGCTTCCCCGACGGCTCGCTCGCGCTCGTCGTCGTCGACGGCCGGCACCCGGCGACGTCGATCGGCGTGAACCGCGCCGAGCTGATCGCGCTGCTGCGCGCGCTCGGTGCGACCGACGCGATGCTGTTCGACAGCGGCGGCTCGGCGACGCTCGCCGCGCGCGTGCTGGGTGACGCCGACGCGAGCGTGGTGAACGAACCGTCCGACGGCGTCGAACGGCCCGTCGCCGACGGCTTGTTCGTGTACAGCGACGCGCCGGTCGGACCGCCCGCACGGCTCGTCGTGCGACCCGCGCGCGTCGTCGCGCTCGCGGGCGCGCGCGTCCCGCTGCGCGCGCGCGTCATCGACGCGAACGACCACGGGCTCGGCGACGCGCGCGGCGCGTGGCGCGTTGCGCCGACGCCGCTGATCGCGTCGATCGGCGACGACGACGTGCTGCACGCCGGCGCGCAGACCGGCGCGGCGAACGTGCACGTCGCGCGCGGCGGCGTCGCGGCCGACGTCCCGATCGAGATCGTCGACCGCGTCGCGCGGCTGATCGTCGGTCCCGCGCGCGCGAACCCCGATCCCCATGCAACGGTCGCGCTCACGGTCGCGGCGTTCGACGCGCACGACCGGCCCGTCGCGGTCGACGGCACGGTGCGCTGGAGCGCGAAGGACGCCGCGATCGACGCGCGCGGGCGGCTCGCGGCGGGCGACCGCGACGCGGTGGTCACGGCGAGCGCCGGCGGCGCGAACGCGACGGTGACGATCCCGGTCGGCCGCCACGTGGTGCCGCTCGCGCTGTTCGACGACAAGCATCGTTCGAGCTGGAAGCTCACGACCACGCCGCCGAACGGCCCCGGCGCGCTGACGGTCGACGGTGACCGGCTGCGGCTGGACTACGACTTCACCGCCGGCGAGCGCGCCGCGTACGCCGTGAACGAGATCGCGCTCGGCGATCCGCTCGCGCTCGCGTGCGACGTGGACGGCGACGCGAACGGCGAGGCATTGCGCGCGACGCTCGCCGACCGCTACGGCGACCGCCAGACGGTGACGTTCGCGCGCGCGATCGACTTCAGCGGTACGCGGCGGCTCACGGTGAAGGTCCCGCTCTCGCTCGCGCCGCCGATCGCGCTGCGCAGCGTCTACGCCGTCGGCACCCTCGCGAACCCGCCGGTTACGACCGCGGGGACGCTCGTCGTGCACGATTGCGCGGCGACCGTGCCCGGCGCCGGCGTTCCGGTCGGCCCGAACGCGCCGCCCGGTTAGCGCGCACCACGATCTCCGATTTCGGACGCCGTTCGGACGTGCGGAAGGCTATCGTAGCGAAAACGCGCCTTTGTCTTCACCGGAAAGAGCATCCATGAATATCCACTTCGGCATCGCTGCCGCAGCGTCACTCGCTGTTGCGATCGCGGCAGCCGGCTCCTCCGCGCCCGTCAGCGCCGCATCACGCACGGCATGCGACGTCTTGACCGCAGCGCAGGCCGGCGCGATCGTCGGCAGTCCGGTCACGGCCGAAGGGCACCCATCGCCCATCTCCGCCGGCAGTTCCGTGTGCGTGTATCGTGCAGGTCACGCTCCCATCGCGCAGCTGGGGCTGACGATCGCGGCGACTGAGGCCGTCGCCGCCCAGATGCTCAAGATGCAGCAGCAAGCGGGCGCCGACACCAAGAACGTCGCGAATCGCCAAAAAGGCAAGATCGTCGTTTCCGGCATCACGATGAACGGCAACATGAAGCAGCTCGCCGCGCTGCTCGACGCCGCCGTCAAAAACCTTCCGTCATAGCGCACGACCATGCTCGCAGCGTCGCCGATCAGCTTCGCTGAGGTAGCACGCTCCAGACCAGGCCGAGCACGAACAGCACCGCGCCGGCGGCCAGCGCCCACGTCGGCGGTGCTGACGCAACGGCGAGGACGGGATACGCGCCGACCGTCGCACGAACGCGGATGCCGGCGACGGTGGCGTCGTGTCCGTCGCCCGCGAGCGTGATCCCCAACGGTTTGCCGGCGTCGTCGGCGACGCTCACGACGAGCGCAGGCCGCGTCGCGCCGGCGTTCGCGGGATTGAACTGCGCGAGGTCGTGCGGCGTGAAGTAGAGCGCGCGCACGACACGGTGCCGCCCCGGCGTCGCGAAGGTGTCGAACGGCACGTCGAGCGCGCCGATGCGCTGGCGCTGCCGGAACAGCAGCACCGGCGACAGGAACGACGCGTTGGTGGGCTGCGTGATGGTGAGGTGCGCGCCGCGCTCGTCGTACGCCTCGACGTACGCCGCCGGACGCGGTTCGAGATACACGAGCGACTCGCCGACGACGCGCCGCGCCGGCGGGCCGAGCACGATGTCGGCCGCGCCGCGCCGGTGCAGGATCACGCCCGCGGACGCGCGTGCGATCGCGTCCGGGTTCGCGGCACCGAAGGACGCCGCCGCGGCGAGCGCGGGGACCGGTACGACCGTGTCGGGCGTACCGGTGACGGTCGCGGTGTCGGGGCCGAGCAGACCCGACGCGAGCCCCGCGACGCCTGCGATCGCCGCTCCGGCCATTGCGAGCAGCAGTCGTTTCCCGGCGACGCCGTCGGCGCCGCGGCGCGCGCCGTTGGCGTACGCGAGCGTGACGACGAGCCCGATCCCCAGCGCGAGCGCGTACTGCCAGGTGTGGTACAGCGGCGTCTGCGGATAGACGTCTTGCGCGACGGCCAGCGCGATGACGATCGCCGCGACGGCGAGCGCGGCGATCCGTGCGCTCAGCTGCGTGCTCCGCGCGTTCGCTGCGATGCCGGCGGCGCCAGCGCGGGCGCGACCGCCGCGCGCATCTGCTCGAGCGTCATCGCGCCGTCGACGCCTTTCACGACGTGACCGTCGCGGCCCACGATCACGCTCGTCGGCAGGCCGATGCCTTCGTACGCGCGTCCGTACTGCTGCTGTTCGTCGACGAGGATCGCGAACGTGACGCCGCGCTCCTTTGCGAACGCTTGCGCAACCTCGGCCGATTCGCCCTCGTCGATGCCGAGCACGACGACCTTGCCCGCGCTCTCGCGCGAAAAGCGCTCCAGCACGGGCATCTCGTCGCGGCACGGCGGGCACCACGTCGCCCACAGGTTCAGCAGAACGACCTGGCCGCGGTGCTTCGCGAGCGAGTCCGCACGGCCGTCGGTGCGCCGCACGTCGAACGATTTCGCGGGCGATCCGGCGAGCGCCGCGGGCCCGCCGCCGCCGGCTCGACCGGCATCAGGGGCGTTGTAGCAGGCGCTCAGGAACAACACCGCAGCGATGACGACAAACCGGGGCACCCGAGGCTCTTCGTGCTGAACGCGGCCGTTCCGTCCCCTTGGCGCGCGGGGCGCGTGCGCGCGGCGGACGCGACGCTCGCGACGTACGAAGCGGGCAGCGACGCGGCCGGCGCGCCCGTCGTGCTGCTGCTTCATGGTTTGGGACACTGGACAGACGGCGCGTGGGGACGCCTCGTGCCGCACCTCGACCCGGCAATGCGCTACGTCGCGTTCGACCTGCCGGGATTCGGTGCGAGCGACAAGCCCGACGCGGCGTTCGATCTGGCGTATTTCCGGCGCGTGCTCGACGATGTCGTCGCCGCGCTGGGCCTACAGCGCTTCGCGCTCGCCGGACACTCGCTGGGGGGATTCATCGCTGCGGATTACGCCGGCGCGCATCCCGAGCGCGTGACGCACCTGGCGCTCATCGCGCCGGCAGCGTTCGCGCGCACGCCGCGGCATCTGGTGTACGCGCTCGCGGGCGGCTTCGCTCGCCCGCTGTTCGAGCGCCGGCCCTCGCGCCGCTTCGTCGTGCGCATCTTGCTGCGCAGCGTGCTCGACCCGAACGCGCTCGAACCGGCCGACGTCGAGCGCGCGTACGAGCTCGCACAAGACCCCGCGTTACGCAAAGCGTTCGCCGGCGTGTACGCCGGCGCGATCCACGCGTTCGCGCGCGCCCGCGAGCTGCACGCAGGTTTCGCGCGCTACACGGGCCCGGTCTTCTGCGCCTGGGGCGCGCACGACCGCTACATCGGCCTGGCGGCACTCCGCGACGTGGTGCGCATCTACCCGCACGCAAAGACGCTCGTCCTCAACAAGAGCGGCCACCTTCCAATGATCGAAGAACCCCAAACGCTAGGAACGGCGATGCGCCAGTTTTTTCCGTCAGCGTAAGCTGACGATGAATTGCACGGCGAGCACCACCGCCGTGGCCGCGCCCGTGAACAGTGTAGCAAGTTCGAGCCGGCTTGCCTTGCGCTTATTGACGCGCTGATTCGTGCAGCAAGCGCTCGCAACGGCGCTGACCGCTTTCTTCACCGTGGTCACCGGGTACTCCGGAAAAAACGTCTCGAACGCTTCAACGCTCGGAGCCAGCGCACCGCGTTTCGCCATGAACGCGCTCAAGAGAAACCCGAGCGGCACGACATAGATCAACGCCGATCCGGTGCTCCAGCCTTTGAGCTGAAACCGGAATGAAAAGCCCATAAAGGCGACGATACCGGCGAGCAGCGCGGTAATCTTAGCGTCGATCACCTTGCCCAGATCCTCCTCGCGCTCCGCTCGATCCACGATGACGTCGTAGAGGTATCGATAGTCAACCGGGACGTTTGGTGGGAGCGGTTCGTCGGCTAGAAGCGGAATCTCCGCAGCGGATCGGTCTTGTCGAGGTCGATGATGAAATCCGCCACCGTCGGCGGGCGGGTCGGACGCGGACGCTCGTCGTCCGCCGGGGGCTCGATTTCCCGCGTCTGCTCCGTGGACGGGTTCGCCGGTTTCTTGGTCGGGTCGCTCATCTGCTTCTCCGGTCGGCACACCCTCATCATGACGCTCGCATGTTGCTGGATCATTGCCGAGATGTCAATCACCAGTCACCCATGCGTTCTTCGTCGACTTCCCCTTCGAAAACGATCGTGCCGGGGGCGAGAATGGCCGATACGACGGGGACGCCGGCATAGCGCAAGTCTCGGTTCATCGCGTCTTCGGGCGAGCGTGACATCAATGCCGCGAAGCGACCCAGGACGTCGGGTGCGCACAGCACCCGTTCCGGTGCGACGTTGTACAGACGCCGGAAACCGGCGAGCGCCGTTTCGAAGGCGGGCTCGTCGAACCTCGCGCCGAGCGCGACGGTCCAGCGCACGCGTTCCAGGGCTCGCTCCTCAGCCGCCCGAACCGCATGCGCGATGACGGCCCGAATCCTCGACGGGCGCGCGCTCGCCGCCGACCTGCACGCCGAGATCGCCGCTCGCGCGGAACGTCTGCGCGCGCGCTCGATCCTGCCGCGGCTCGAAGTCGTGATCGTCGGCGAGGACGCGGCGAGCGCGGCGTACGTCCGGAGCATCGAGAAAGCCGGTACGAAAGTCGGCGTCGAGGTGCGCGTCGCCGCGCTGCATGCCGACGCGGACGAAAACGCCGTGCGCGCGGTGCTGAAGCTGCTGGGCGACGATCCGCTCGTTCACGGTGTCATCCTCCAACAGCCGCTGCCCGCGCACCTGGGGATCCGCCGGATCGCCGAAGCGATGCCGCCCAGCAAGGACGTCGACGGCGCCAATCCGGTGAACCTCGGGCGGCTGGCGTTCGCGAGCGGCACGGAGTTCGTGCCGGCGACGCCGATGGCCGTGATGCTGCTGCTCGAGCGCAGCGAACGCTGGCCGCTGCGCGGCGTGCGCGCGTGCGTCGTCGGCCGCTCGAACGTCGTCGGCCTGCCGGTCGCGCTGCTGCTGATGGCGCGCGACGCGACGGTGACGGTCGTGCACAAAGAGACGCGCGACCTCGCGCGCCACACGCGCGACGCCGACGTGCTCGTCGTCGCGACGGGCGTGCCGAACCTCGTGCGCGGCCACATGGTAGCACCCGGCGCAACGGTGATCGACGTCGGCACGACCTACGTCGACGGAAAGCTCGTGGGCGACGTGGACTACGCCGAAGTCTCCACGGTCGCGGCGGAGATAACACCAGTGCCCGGCGGCGTGGGCCCGGTCACCAACGTCGCGCTGATGCGCAACGTCGTGCTCGCCGCCGAACGGCTCGCTCAGCGATAGCGGTGCTGCCGCGACAACGGTGATTCGACCACGCCGGTGCTTCGCGACCGGCGTGTGAGGACCGAGCGCGCTGCCGCGCGCCTAACGCAGCCGGCACGATCGTGCTCGAACCCGGTGCCTGACGCTCGAGCTAGTTGAGCGAAAAATGCTTGCCGAAGAACTGCTCCTGATGCGTGCGGAACTCGCCGCCCGGGGCGTCGTCGCGCACCACGCTCTCCTGCTTTTTCTTGCGCTCGAGCAGCGAGCGCAGCTGCGGCAGCAGGCGGCGTAGAAAACCGAGCTCCGCGGCGAGCCGTGCCTCGGCGCTGCGCAGCTCCAGCAGCCGCTGCTTGAGCGCGTCCGCGACTTGCAGCGCGTCGCCGACGACGTAGCTCGCTTCGACGGGATCGTGCGGCAGGTCGACGTCGTTCGCGCTGCCGGAGAACGCGACGAGCAGGCGCACGTACTCGCGGAAGTCGTTGAGCACGCGGTGCGCGAGCTCGGACGCGCGCGCGTCCGGATCGTCGGCCTCGTCGTCGAGGAACTCGACGTCCGCCATCAGGTACGGGTCGCGGCTCACGATGCGCTCGATGCGAAACCGCCGGCCGCCGGTGGTGCTGATGTAGTACCGGCCGGCGGGCAGCGGCGTCACCTCGGAGATCTCGGCGGTCGTGCCGATCTCGTGCGGCGTCACGTCCGGATCGCCGACGTCCTGGCCGTCGCGGATCAGGACGACGCCGAACGCCTCGCTCGCATCGAGGCATTCGGCGATGAGCCTGCGATAGCGCTCCTCGAAGACGTGGAGGTTGAGCACCGCGCCGGGGAACAGCACGGCATTGAGCGGGAAAAGCCTCAGCCGTGTCATCCTGAGCCTGTCGACGGACGTTCCCCCACTCCGTCAGACCGTGCGGCCGGCTTTCGCGGCGTCGAGCCGCTGCTGCACCACGTTCCAGTCGGTGTTGGCGAAGAACGACTCGATGTACTTCGAGCGCTCCGCCGGCTTGTAGTCGAGCAAGAACGCGTGCTCCCACACGTCCATCACCAGCAGCGGCACGAAGCCTGCGACGTTGCCGTCCTCGTGCAGCGTGATCCAGTGGTTGGACACGCGCTGTGCGTGCGGGTCGTAGTACGCGATGGCCCAGCCGACGCCGCGCATGCCGCCGACGGCGCTGAAGTCTTTCTTCCACGTGTCGAAGTCGCCGTACGTTCCGCCGAGCGCTTCTTGCACGCCGGCGCCGGGCTGGCCGCCCGCGTTCTTGGTCATGTTCCCGAAATAATATTCGTGCAGGACCATGCCGTTGTACTCGAATCCGAGCCGGCGCGTGATCTCGGCGAAGCCGGGGTTCGCGCCGGCGGCTTTTCCGCTACTGATCTGCTCCGCGATCTGTTCGTTGAGCAGGTTGGTGTTCTTGACGTAACCTTCGTACAGCCCGAAGTGGACCTGCAGCGTGTTGTCCGAGATACCTTGCAATCCGGCGAGGTCGAACTTCTTCGGCGTGTACGATTGTTGGGCGAGCGGTGCCAACGGAGGCCTCCTACGATCACTGGTTTGGGGTGGACCGTGAGCTTCGACGACGCGCGTCATGCCCCCGCGACCGGTCCGGCAGGTTCCCGCTTCCGGCGGGCGGCAAACAAGCGTCATCGTGCGCGACCTCGCCTACCTCACGCGGCTCCATCGGGAGCCGTCTCCGTTGCTCCTGGAGCTCGAACAGCACGGGCTGCGCGAGGGCATCCCGATCGTCGACCGCGCCGCCGGACGCTTCCTCTCGGTGCTCGTCCACTGCATGCAAGCCAACCGCATCCTGGAGCTCGGGACGGCGTACGGTTACTCGACCCTGTGGATGGCGCTCGCGCTGCCTCCCGCCGGCCGGATCTGGACGATCGATCCCGACATGGAGCGCACCGAGATCGCAACGTCGTACTTCCGCCGCGCCGGCGTCGAGGAGCGCATCGAGATCATCAACCAGCCCGCGCTCGAGGTGCTCGGCTCGTTCCCGCAGCGCAATTTGGACATCGTGTTCATCGACGCGATCAAGACCGAGTACGAGGATTATCTCGACGCGGTCGTGCCGATGCTCAAGCGTTCCGGGATCGTCGTCATCGACAACTTGCTGTGGTCGGGGCGCGCGGGCGCGGTCGCCAAGGCGTCGGACGAACCGAACACCAAAGCGATCCGCGCGTTCAACAAGACGTTCCTGAACTATCCGGGGCTCGACGCGACGATCGTGCCGATCGGCGACGGGATGGGCATCGGTGCGCGCGTCGACTGACGACTTCCGCGCGGCGATGCGGCGCTTCGTCACCGGCGTGTCCATCGTGACGACGTCGCTGGACGGCCGCATCCACGGCTTCACGGTGAACGCGTTCGCGAGCGTCTCGGCGGAACCGCCGACGGTGCTGATCTGCGTCAACCGCATCGCTACGGCGCACCCCTTGATCGCGGCGTCGCAGCGGTTCTGCGTGAACATCCTCGCGCTCGAGCAGCGCGCGCTGGCGGAACGCTTCGCCGGCGGCGAGCCGCGCTCGCGCTTCGAAGGCGTCACGTACCGGACGGGCCCCAGCGGCTCGCCCGTGCTCGACGGCACCGTCGCGCACGTCGACTGCCGGGTCACCGAGGAGCTGACGGCCTCGACCCACACGATCTTCCTGGGCGAGGTGCTCGAAGCCGGCCACCGCGACGGCGAGCCGCTGGGCTACTTCAACCGCGCGTACCGCGACTTCCGGATCGATCAGGCGTGATCGTCGAGACGTTCGCGGTCGGCGCGCTCGGCTGCAACTGCACGATCCTCGGCGATCCCGGCAGCGGCGAAGCGATCGTGATCGACGGCGGCGACGAGGTGGACGCGATCGCGCGCCGGCTCGCGGCCCACGGCCTGCGCCCGCGCTATCTGGTGCACACGCACGCGCACGTCGACCACATCGGCGCACTGGGGCCGCTGCGCGAACGCGTCGGCGGCGACGGGCTGCTGCACCACGCCGACCTGCCGCTGTACGGCACGCTCGCGCAGCAAGCGCGTTTTCTCGGCATGCTGACGCCGCCGCAGGCCGTCGCGCTCGACGGCGACCTCACCGACGGCGACGTCCTGCGCGCCGGACCCATCGCCTTGCGCTGCATCCATACGCCGGGGCACACGCCCGGCTCGACGTCGTTCGCGCTCGACGGCGACGACGGCACCCAGCTGTTCACCGGCGACACGCTCTTTCGCGGGGCGGTGGGCCGTTGGGACATCGGCGGGACCTCGCTGGCCGACATCGTCGACTCGATCCGGCACAAGCTGCTGGTCCACGACGACGCCAGCGTCGTCGTGCCCGGACACGGGCCGGCGACCACGATCGGCCGGGAACGGCGCACGAATCCGTACCTTCTCTGAGCTTGGGTGCGCAGGGAACAAACCGCCGCCGCCCGTACGCCGCCCCGGTATGCTTTACTCGCCCCGCCGCGTCGCCGCTGCCTCCGCCGCCGTCTCCATTCTGTTCGGGTCGATCGCCCTGGCGGGGTGCTCGAGCGGTAACAACGCCACGATCACGCACAACCCGCCCCTCTCGACGTTCGGTGGAAAGAGTACCGCGCGCAGTGCCGTGCAGAGCGCGATCCTCGTGGCCGACACGTCGACCGGCATCGCGGTGCCCGGCGGCCCGACCCCGGCGTCGATGGGGCGGCGGGTGCTCGACATCATGCGCCGGCACGTCTCCGCATCCACGGGCGTGTGCACGAACGGGTCCAAGACGAGCACGGTCAACAACTCCGACGGGTCGACGACCTCCACGACGGACTTGTACTACGACGCGCTCTGCACCACGCTCGAGGAGGAGCAGGTGCTCAACGTCGTCACGCCCGGCAGCCCCACGACGGCCGCCAGCGGGACCGTGACGACGTTCGACCGCAGCGCGGCGGTGACGAGCTACCACACGATCACGATCACCGCCTCGAACGCGTCGAGCCAGCAAACCGTGATCTACAACGACTCCGCGGCCGCGACGGTGGGCGGGGCGGCGATCGCCGCCGTCGGCGCGACGTGCACGGGAGCGCCCAGCTCGCCGACGATGACCTGCTCGGTGGCGATGTACGGCACGACCGGCAACGCGACGTTCGGCCAAGCGATGGCGACGACCGGCACGGCGGCGACGACCGCCGGCGCGAACAACACCGTGGCGGTGAACATCACGTACTACGGCACCGGGATCACGGGCATCGCCCAGTCCTCGGGCAGCTGGGTGATCATGGGCTCGTCCGGCTTCAACATCGCAAACGGGACGTACGGCTACACCTCGACGGGCTCGTCGGGCAACGGCACCCTGTCGCTGACCGACTCGCTCTACACCTACACCGTGACCGGAAAGCTGACGGCGACCGGGCTGACCGTCTCCATCGTGCGCAACGCCGACCCGATCGCCACGGCCACCGTGGACACGGCCGGCAACGGGCTCATCACCTACGCCGACGGCACGACCGACACGATTTGGGGCGAGATCATCGACGTCTGATCGCGAGGACGTTCGTCCCCGCGCGCGTATGACGTTGGGTGAACGGGGCTGCGCGCAAACACGGGTAGTCCTACGTCATCCGAACGTTGCCAGGAGGTCCGGCTCGATGCTCTCGCGTTTGCATCCCGTTCTCGCCGTGGTCGGCGCCGTGCTGTGCCTCTCCGCCTGCGGCGGAGGCAGCAGCGGCGGCTCGAATCCCGTCAACCCCGGACCGGGACCCGGACCGGGGCCGGGGCCCAACAGCTCCGTATCCGTGTCGCCCAGCTCGCTCGCATTTACCGGCGCCGGCGCGGGGACGCAGACCTTCACGATCAGCTCGAGCACGGCGAACCCGCCCTTCCCGACCGTCGATCCGTTCGGCTGCGGGCCCGTCGCGACGATCAGCACGACCTCGACCTCGCTGCCGGCGACGTACACGGTGAACCCGACCGGGAACGGCGTGTGCACGCTCGTCGTGACGATCGGGAACCGGTCCGCCACGCTCGGCATCAACGTCGGCGGCGGCAGCGGCGGCACGTTCACGTCGGCGGCCAGCCCGCTGACGTTCACGTTGGGCGGCCCCGCGCAAACCTACACCGCGACGGCATCCAGCGGGACGCTCTCCGCCGACAGCACGTCGTGCAACGGGATCGTCTCGGTGAGCGGCGGCGGCGGCGCGTCGCCGCAAACCTTCACCGTCACCCCGCTCGCGGCCGGAAATTGCACGCTCAGCATCGTCGACGGCGCGAACGCACTCCTCGTGCCGATCTCCGTCACCGCGCCGAACAGCGGGTCGGCGGCGGCAGCGTTCGTGTCGCCGAGTGCGATGAGCTTCTCGTCGCCGTACGACGCGCCGCAGCAAGTGTCGATCTCCACGCAAGGCACCGTCGGCAGCGTTTCGATCGACGAGAGCTCGTGCATCGCCGCGAGCGCGAAGATCGCCTACCTCACCATCAACAACGTGCCGCCCGGAACGGTCGTGACGCCGCCGGTGACGGCGACGGTGACGCCGTACGGGACCGGCGGCTACAACGTCCCCGGTACCGGCTCGTGCACGATCAACATCAACCCGCAGTTCGGTACGCCGGCGAGCCTCACGATCACCGTCAACCGGTAACTACAGGTCGGGAAGGATCTTCCCGTCGTCGTCGGCGCCCAGCAGCAGCGGGCGCAGCAGCGGGATCGCCGGATCGCCGTACTGCAAGAGGTCGTGGTGGAAGCGCGCGAGGGTGTACGCGCTTCCCAGCTTCTTCTGGTAGTCCGCGCGGAGCTTGAAGATTTCGAGCTTGCCGAGCGTGTAGTAGCCGTACGTCGCGTCCTGCGTGCCGCGTTTCGCTTCGGCGCGCGCGCTCGCCGGGTCGAGAAACGCCTGCGTTTGAAAGAACGCGATCGCCTGCGGTACCGTCATGCCCTGCGTGTGCATCTTCACGCCGGCGACGTAGCGCGCGTTGCGCCAGATCGCCTCGCGCAGCTGCATGATCTTCACGCGCGGGTCGCCGTTGCCCCAGCCTTCGTCGACCATCATCTGCTCGTCGTAGTGCGCCCAGCCCTCGACGAACGACGTCGCGGTCAGCAGCTTCTCGCTCAGCGTGAGCGGCAGGTGCTTGTCGATGGCGAAGTTGACGAAGTGGCCCGGATACACTTCGTGCGCCGATATGATCGGGCGCTCGAAGTCGTTGAACGCTTCGAGGTATTGTTCTTGCACCTTGGGCGGATCGTGCGGGTTGACCGGCGTGACGTTGTAGAACGCCTGCTTCGCGACGCGCTCGAGCGGCCCGGGCGAATCCATCGACGCCTCGGTCGTCGCGCGCAAGAACTCCGGCGTCGGCGTAACTTTGATGTTCGCGTCGGGCGGCAGGTCGATGATGTGGTGCGCGATGACGAACGCGCGCAGCTTCACGAGGTCGGCTTGCGCGGCCGCCATGAGGTTCGCGGACGTGGGGTGCACTTTGTACAGCTTCGCGAGCACCTGCTCGGTGGTCGCGTGCGGATCGATGCGCTTCGCGGTTGCGACCATCTCGGCGTGCGTCTGCGCGAGCGCCTTCTCGCCGATCGCGAGATAGCGGTCGAGGGGCATGTCGATCCCCTCTTCGTACTTCAAGCGCGCGCTGTAGTTCGCCGCGCCGATCGCGTAGGAGCCCGAGGGATGCGCGATCCAGCGCGTCTTGAGGTAGTTCGCGAACGCGCCCGTCGCCGCGACCGCCGACGCGGTGGAGCGCCGCAAGCGCGCCCGCGCAGCGGCGTCGCCCGCACCCGCCAGTGCCTGCGGAACGGTCTTGGTGAACAGGGCGATGCTGCCGGCGGCGTCCTCGGCCGCGATCGCGGCGGTGTCCTTGTCGACGGCGGTCAGGTTCGCGCGCGCTTGCGCGAGCAGGCGCGGGATCTGCTCCTCGCGCGCGATCACGGCGCGTAGCCGCACGTCGCGCGGCGCGAAGCTGCGCGAGATCAGCACGAACACGCCGCCGCTCGCGGTCTGCACGTAGCCGTCGGGCTGATGCTTCCACAGCTGCATCGTCTCGTTGAGCAGCAGGTCGTCGCGCAGCGCGTTCTCGAGCATCCGCCGGTCGAGCCCGGCGCGCGGCGACATCGTCGCCGGGTCGAGCGCGGCGAGCCGGTCGAGGTAGCGGTGGTCGCGCGCGATCTGCGCCGCGTAGTCGGCGGCGGCGTACGAGCCGAGCTGCGCGTCGTAGTCGTGGATGCCCACCACCGTCGCGCCCACGGGATTGGCCCGGAAGTTCTCGTCGAAGTACGCCTTCGCGAGCGCCGTGTACGCCGCATCCGCGCCGGGGGACGTGCTCGGCCCGGGCGACGGCGCCGGGGAGGCGCCCAGCAGCGCGGCGAGTGCAACGACGGCGACGATACGGCGGTTCGAAAGCATCACGTCAGACTTCTCTCATCGTCCGGGTGTACCATCGCGGCCACCGCGTTCGCCCGTCTGGAGGCTCGCCTTGCTTCGTCGCTCCATCGCCGCCGCTGCGTTCGTCGCCGCGCTCGCCGCCCCGGCCCTCGCCGCCGACTACGCCGTCGACCCCGCGCACACGCAGGCCACGTTCACCGTCACGCACCTCGCCATCTCGCGCGTCTCGGGCAAGGTCCCGGTCACGGCCGGCACCGTCTCGCTCGGCGCCAACGACGTGCCGAGCGCGATCAGCATGACGCTGAGCGCGAAAGACATCGACACGCAGAGCGCGGACCGCGACAAGGATCTGCGCTCGCCCGACTGGTTCGACACGGACAAGTTTCCGACGATGACGTTCGTCGCGAAGTCCGTCACCGGCACGCCGCAGGCGCTCAACATCACGGGCGATTTGACGATGCACGGCGTCACGAAGCCGGTCACGTTCACCGCGAAAGAGATCGGCAAGATGACCGATTCGCGCGGCCGCACGCACGTGGGCTACAGCGCGTCGACGACGCTCGACCGCCGCAACTGGAACCTGAACTGGGGCCGCACGACGCCCGGCGGCTCGCTGATCGCGGGCAACGACGTGACGATCGACCTCAACGTGGAGATCGTCTCGAAGTAACAAGCGGCGAAGGACCGAGCGCAGCAGCATCGTGCCGCGCCCGGATTGTCGTTGCGAGGTCGGACCGGGGGCCCCACGCAAAGCGTGGGGGGCGCGGAGCCTAGGGCGGAGCGCCTTTCGACGCGATTGCGCAGTCTCGGACGATCCAGTAGTGCGCGTTGGGCGCGTAGCCCGGTTCCACAACCGCGACGTTTGTTTCGTAGTACTGGAAGCCTTCGAGCGTCGTGCGCGGTCCGCTCACCAAGCCGAAGCGCTCGCCGAGGTGCACGTCGGGCGTGTGCGCGCGGATCGGGCGGTCGGTTCCCGACACGAACACATAGAACGGCGTGCGCTCGCAGACGACGCTCAGCGTGCGCGCCGCAGGGGTCGCGCCGGCCGCCGGGGATGCGCTCGGGGCGGGCGACGGTGCGGCGGCGATGAGCGCGATAACCGCCAGCGGCGCGAACAACTGCTTCACGAACATAAAAACGGCCCGCATGGTGCGGGCCGTTTCACATTTGCTCGATCGTGCGCGGATCGACGTGCGCCGACCGCGTCAGTGCAGCTTGATCGTGAGGACGCCCGCCGTCTCCAGCATCTTCGGGCCGGCCTTGGCGTCTTCTTCGGTCGTGCCGTTACCGGGCTGGTTGGCTGCCGCGGCGGCAGCCGACGCTGCAACGGTCGCGCGCGCTTCTTCGAGCATCGCGTCGGTGATCTGGCCGGCCGCGCGCTTGGCGCGGTAGTCCTCGACGGCCGCCTGCAGCGCGTAGCGCGAGCGCTCCGGGTAGTCTTTCTTCTTCTCGGGGTAGCCGTCGAGCGCCGCCTCGATGTCGGCGTCGGTGATCGCGAGCGCTTCGTCGAGCGTCTTGCCCTTGGCCAGCTCGACCAGCAGCGAGCACGTCGCGGTGCCGAAGCCGCAGCCCGTCGTGAAGTACGAGATGTCCTCGATCACGTCGCCGGGGCCGACCTTCAGGTAGAACGTGTACAGGTCGCCGCACGAGTCGCTGAAGTACTCACCGCTCGCGGTGGGATTCTCCATCGTCCGAAACCCGGTCCGGTGCTCGACGAGCGCTTGAAATTTTGCGAAGTTCATGCTGTGGCGGCGGTCTTTCTGTCGGCTTTGTCTACGCTTAGCTCGAAACGGCATTCGGTGCCGCCGGTTGCGAGGCTTTCGACTTGTTCGGCTTTGCCCGGCACGACCGCGTCGAGGATCGTGTGGATGGCGCTGCACGCCTCGGGGTTTTCGGCGACGACCGACGCGTAGGGGCACGAGTGCTCGTGGAGCGTCATGGTGCCGCGATCCGTCGTGCGCAGCTCGGCGGTGACGCCGGCCGACTTCAGCGACTCGACGAGCGAGATGAGCTGGCCCTCGGGCTGAGACTGCTCCGCCGTCAGCCGCTCGGCCGACCGCTTGCCGATGCGCTGGAATACGGCTTTCACCGCGTCAGCGCCGCCGGCGACGCGGATCTCGCGCAGCACGGCGTTGAGCATCTTGTCGTAGCGCTGCGGGAAGAAGCGGTCGGCGTCGGGCGTCAGCGAGTACTCGACCGTGGGCTTCGTTTTGCCGCGGCGCACGCTGTGCCCGGCGATGAGGCCGTCGCGCTCGAGCAGGACGAGCTGCTGGCGGATCGCGTTGGGCGAAAGCCCGAACTGCGTGGCGAGATCGAATGCCGACGCGGAGCGCCGCTCGCGGAGGGCGGCGACGATCTTCCCCCGGGCGGACTCGAAGAAGCGGTCGTGCATGTCCGCCCCAACCCTACCACGGAAGTCGGAGATAGTCCAGGCTTTCCTTGACTTTCTCGGCCTGCCGACCTACGATAACCCGGCATGTCTGATACGCCGCGTGGGCTCGTCGCGCGCGACCTCCGGGTCGCCGTGGAAAACAAGGAAATTCTCAAGGGGATCGACCTCGTCGTCGAGCCGGGGCGCGTGCACGCGCTCATGGGCCCCAACGGCAGCGGGAAGTCGACGCTGGCGTTCGCGCTGGCCGGTCATCCGGGCTACCAAGTCCTCGGCGGTTCCGCGACGCTCGACGGTGAGGACCTGCTCGCACTTCCGCCCGACAAGCGCGCGAAGGCCGGGCTGTTCCTGTCGTTCCAATATCCGGCCGCGATCCCGGGCGTCTCGGTGGCGAACTTCATCCGCACCGCGCGCCAGTCGGTGCGTCCTGAAGATTTGAATCCCGCCAAATTCCGCAAGCTCGTGTTCGACAAGCTCGACACGCTGGACATGGATCCGGCGTTCCTCGGCCGCTACGTCAACGACGGCTTCTCGGGCGGCGAGAAAAAGCGGCTCGAGATGCTGCAGCTCGCGATCCTCGCGCCCAAGTACGCCGTGCTCGACGAGACCGACTCCGGGCTCGACGTCGACGCGCTGCAGTCCGTCGGCCGCAGCGTCAACGCGCTGCGCGGAAGCGACGAAGGCCGCGACATCGGCTTCCTCGTGATCACGCACTACCCGCGCATCCTCAAGCACGTGCCGGCCGACGTCGTGCACATCATGATCGACGGCCGCATCGTGAAGACCGGCGGGCCCGAGCTCGCCGACGAGATCGAGCGCGACGGCTACGACGGGGTGCGTGACGAGGTCGCCGCGGCCCGTGCCTAGCGGCACCGAAACGCCCTCCGCGCTCGCGTTCGCACCGAACGCGGAATCGCTGGACGCGGCGCTCGGAGTTCTCGCGGAGAACGGCGCCCCCGACGACGCGGCACTGCGCCGCGAGGCGCTCGCGCGCTTCGAAGAATTGCCCGCGCCGGGTGCGCGCCCCAGCCGCGGCTGGAAGTACGACTACGCGAACCTGCCGTACGACGAGCTCGTGTGGACGTCCGGCCGCGTCGAGCTGCCGGCCATGCCGCAACGGCCCGCCGTGCAGCGGCGCGCGTCGGCGGACGAGACCGGCGACGTCGACCGGCCCGCGCTCGCGACCGAGAACGCCGGCGGGTTGTACCACCTGGGCGGCACGTTCGTCGACGCGCCCGGCAACGTCGATCCGCGCGTGACGCTGCTGCCGCTCGACGCGACGACCGCCCGCGACTTCGCGGCGCAGCTCGGCGGCGCGATGCACGAGATCGTCGACTGGCGCGCCGACAAGTTCGCCGCGCTCGCGACCGCCTTCCGCAACTGCGGTGCGTTCGTGTACGTGCCCGCGGGCGTCCAGCTCGACCTGCCGCTCCAACTGATCTTCGCGAACACCGAAGCGCGCGACGAAGCGGTGTTCCCGCACGTCGTCGTCGTGCTCGGCAAGGGCGCTCGCGCGACGGTGATCGAGCGCCAGGTCGGCGACGGCGACCCGTTCGTGTGCGGCATCGCCGAAGCGCACCTCGCCGAGGGTGCGGAGCTCGACTACGTCGCCGTGCAGCAGGCAGGCGAAGCGGCGCGCGTGATGTTCTCGCGCAACGCGCGCTGCGAGCGCGACGCGCAGATCCGCTGGCACCTCGCCGAGCTGGGCGGCGCACTCGCGCGCACCGTGCTCGGCGCTCGGCTCGAATCCCCGGGCGGGCGCGCGGAAGCGTCGGCGCTCTTCTTCAACACGGGCACGCAGCACGTCGATCTGACATCGGGCGTCGACCACACCGTCGGCCCGACGTTTTCGGACACCGTCGTGCGCAGCGCGGCGACCGGCCGCGGCCAGGGCCGCTACGTCGGCAACATCGTCATCCGGCCGAAAGCGCACGGCAGCGACGCGTCGCTGCGCGACGATGCGCTGCTGCTGTCGAAGCGCGCGCACATCGACTCGATCCCCGCGCTGGAGATCGCCGCCAACGACGTCAAGGCGTTCCACGGCGCGACCGTCGGCTCGCTGGACGAAGACGCGCTGTTCTACGCGGGCAGCCGCGGGATCGCGCGCGCCGAGGCGCTGCGGCTGATTACGCTGGGCTTCTTCGAGCCGGTCATCGCGCGCTTCCCCGGCGAAGCGCTGCGTGACGAGATCCGCACCGCGCTCGACCGCAAGATCGACGACGCCACGGAGCTGCTCGCGTGATCGCCGCCGCCGATCCCAAACAGGCGCGCATCGTCGCGGACTTTCCGATCCTCGCGAAACCCACGTCGCGCGGGAAGCGGCTGGTGTATCTGGACTCGGCAGCGTCGTCGCAGAAGCCGCGCGCGGTCATCCAGTCGCTGGTCGACTACTACGAGAACGACAACGCGAACATCCACCGCGGCGTGTACGAGCTCGCCGCGCGCGCCACGGAGCACTTCGAAGCCGCGCGCGCCAAGGTGGCGAAGTTCGTGAACGCCGCGGGCACCGAAGAGATCATCTGGACGCGCAACACCACGGAGGCGATCAACCTCGTCTCGTTCTCGTGGGGGCTCGCGAACCTGGGACCGGGCGACGCGATCCTCACGACGCAGCTCGAACACCACTCGAACCTCGTGCCGTGGCAATTGCTGGCGGCGAAGACCGGCGCGGAGCTGCGCTACATCAAGGCCGACACGGACGGCGTGCTGGTGCTCGACGACCTCGACGCGCTGCTGGCCGGCGTGAAGCTCGTCGCCCTCACGCACGTGTCGAACACGATCGGCTCGATCGCGCCGCTCGATGTCATCGTCCCGCGCGCGCACGCCGTGGGTGCCGTCGTCCTCGTCGATGCGGCGCAGTCCGTGCCGCACATGCCCGTCGACGTGCAGGCGCTCGACGTGGACTTCCTCGCCGCGAGCGGCCACAAGATGTGCGGTCCGACCGGGATCGGGTTCTTGTACGGCAAGCGCGCGCTGCTCGAGGCGATGCCGCCGTTCCTCACCGGCGGCGACATGATCAAGCGCGTCTCCTACGAGACCACCTCATACAACGAGTTGCCGTGGAAGTTCGAAGCCGGCACCAGCAACATCGCCGACGCGATCGCGCTCGGCACCGCGGTGGACTACCTCACCGAGATCGGGATGGACTGGGTCCGCGCGCACGAGCAGCGCATCACCGCTTACGCGCTGGAACGCCTGCGCGCGTTCGAGCCGCGCGGCCTGGCGATCTACGGCCCGCCGTCGGCGGCGGACCGCGCCGGCGTGATCTCGTTCAACTTCGGCGACATCCACGCGCACGATCTGGCGTCGATCCTCGACACCGAGGGCGTGTGCGTGCGCGCCGGCCACCACTGCACGATGCCGCTGATGGAAAAGATGGGCTGGCCCGCCACCGCCCGCGCGTCGTTCTACCTCTACAACACCGAAGAGGACGTCGACGCGCTGGTGCACGCGCTGGAAAAAGCGGCCGGCGTGTTCCGGCTTTCATGACCCCTGTCATGCTGAGCCTGTCGAAGCATGCGCCCGATCGACACCCTTCGACAAGCTCAGGGTGACGCGAAGTAACCATGGACGACTTCTACAAAGAGTACATCCTCGACCACTACCGGAATCCGCGGAATTTCGGCCATCTCGAGCGCGTCGATGCGAGCGCCGAGGACTTGAATCCACTGTGCGGCGACACCATCAAGATGGAGCTCGCGCTCGACGATCAAGGGCGCGTCGAGGACGTGAAGTTCAGCGGCAAGGGCTGCGCGATCTCGCAGGCGTCGGCGTCGATGCTCACCGAGAGCATCAAGGGGATGAAGCTCGAGGACGTCGCGCGGCTGCCGCAGGACGCGGTGCTGGAGAACGTCGGCATCGGGATCAGCCCGACCCGGATGAAGTGCGCGATGCTCGGCCTCAAGGTGCTCAAGAGCGCCGCGCTGGGCGAGCTCGCGTCCTGGCCGGACGAGAGCCCCTAACGTTCCGTTGCGCCGTTCCGTCCCGGCGCTGCTCGGACTCGCGCTCGCGCTGACGTGCGCCGCGAGCGCCGTCGCGCAAACGCCGCCCCCCGAGCGCCACGCCGTCACGTCGCATCCGCGAGCGCACGGGCGCATGCGGCTCGTGCGCACCAACACGCCGAACGCGATCCCGGATCCCGGGTTCGAATCGGGCGGCTTTTCGTACTGGCAGCAGTGCGGCAACGTGAACGCGTCGATCACCGCCGCGCGCGCGCACGGCGGGAAGTACGCGCAGAAGTCCGGTTCGAGCGCGGGCGAGCCCGCCGGCGACGAAGGCGTGTGCCAAGCCGTCGTCGTCCCGCCAGGCGGCACGCTCACGTTCTGGGTGTATCAGTACGCGACCGAGCTCGACACCACGTACGCCTATCAAGAAGCGCAGCTCTTCGACGCGAACGGCACCACGGTCAAACAGCTCTACCGAACCGCGAACAGCACCAACGGCTGGGTGCAGCAGAGCTACGATCTCAGCGCCTATGCGGGCCAGCCGCTCTATCTGTACTTCGGCGTGCACGGCGACGGGTACGCGGGCGCGTACGTGATCCAGTATGTCGACGACGTGTCGCTCGCGAGCGGCGCGGCGCCCTGATGAGCGGCGTCGTCGTCCTGCGCTTCGCGCTGGCCATCGTGTTCGACGCGCTGGCGTTCACGATCTGGGATATCGGCACGCGCCCGCCGCTGCGCTTGATGCGCGACGTCGCGGCCGGCGCGCGCGTGCCGCGCGTGCTCGTGCGCGGGATCCTGCGCTTTCTGATCGGCCTGGGGCTGCTGGTGCTGGCCGCGGTCGTGGCGCGGCCGGCGATGCCGACGGCGCGCGCCTTCACGCTGATCGAAACCGGGATGATCGTCGCGGCGTTGCTGGTCGAACAGCTCGTCGGCCCGGATCTGCGCGGGCGCTGGCGGCCGCGCAGGCCGGCGGTCTAGATCTCGCGGCGTCCTTCGATGCAGACGTTCTGCACGTCGTAGGCGCGCTCCAGCACCACGGCATCGCCTTTGGGCGTCGCGAACGTCAGCCACACCTGGCGATAGGGCGCCTTGGGGTCTGCCTGCACGCGGTTGGTGATCACCGCGCGTTTCAGCGTGAGGTTGCCGCTGACACCGAGCGCCTTGGCGGTATCGGGCGCCGGAAATTGCTGATCGCGCCAGTAGGCGAACACGCCGCCGCCGCTCTTGATCGCCTTGCGCAGCACGGCGTCGCCCGGGTACTGCCCCGGGCGAACCGTGTCGTCGATCGACGCGACGATCGAGTCGATCGCCGTCTGCTTCACCGAGCGGCTCTCGCAGTTCGCCTCGACGCGCAGCGGAAGCTGCAAGCGGGGCGCGGGCGCCTTCGTGCACGCGGCAAGCACGAGGAGCGCGAACGGGAGGAGACGCGAAGACGGGTTCACGTCTCCTCCGCTTCTACGCGAGCTTGCCGGACGTCTTCTCCAGCAGCGACCACGCCTGCGCGCCGAACTTCCCGCTCCACTTGGTGTAGAACCCGGAGCTGCTCAGCTTCGCGCGGAACCCGCTCGTGTCGGCCTTGTTGATCGCCAGGCCGCGCCGCGCCAGCTTCTCCGAGAGCGACTCGTTGCGCAGCTGCGTGTCGCGGCGCTGCAGCAGCGCGTACTTCGTGAGGTTGCGCTCGACGACCGACTGCACGTCGGGTGGCAGCGCTTTCCACGCGTCCTGATTGCCCAGGAAGTGGTATGCCGACCACATGTGGTTGGTGATGCTGAGATACTTCTGCACTTCGTAGAGGCGGCCGACGTCGATGATGGCGAACGGGTTCTCCTGGCCGTCGAACACGCGCGTCTGCAGCGCCGTGTACAGCTCGCTGAAGTTCAGCGGCGCCGGCGCGGCACCGAGCGACTTGAACAGATCCACCCAGAGCTCGCCGGCGGGCGTGCGAATCTTGAAGCCCGCGAGATCCGCGACGGTGCGCATCGGCTTGCTCGATGACGTGATCTGGCGCATCCCGTTCTCCCACATCTTGGGATGCACGTACAAGCCGGCGGCACGGATGGCGTCGCGAACGTGGTTGCCGAGATCGCCGTCCATCGCGCGGAACGCTTCGGTAGAATCCTTGAAGGCGAACCCGACGCCCTGGATCCCGGCGAGCGGCACGACCGACTGCAGAATCCCGCCGTCGAGCGTGAAGAACTGCAGCGCGCCGGAACGCAGCTGCTGCAGCGCTTGCGTGTCGCCGCCGAGCTGGTTGTTGGGGAACATCGCCACGTCGAGGCGGCCGTTCGTCTGCTGCTTGACGGCGTTCCAGCACTCTTTCATCCGCACGTTGAGCGGATGGTCGACCGAGACGTTGCTGGCGTACTTGTACGAAAAGTCCGCGGCGCGCGCGGGCGCCTCGATGATGGCGATCGACGCGAACGCCGCCGCCGTTCCGGCCACGAAACGGCCGCGTGAGGTTCTTGGATCGGTCATGTGATGGTCCTCTCGGCGTTCGGTTAGTCGAGCATCAGGCCGCCGTCCACCGTCAACGTCTCACCGTCGACGAAGGACGAGCGCGGCGACAGGAGCCACGCGATCGCTTCGGCGATCTCGCGCGGTTCTCCCGATCGTCCGAGCAGCGTCAGCGACTCGACGCGCTGGCGGTGCTCGGCGTTGCTGAACGCGTCGTCCAGCATGGGCGTGAGCGTCGGTCCCGGCGCGACGCAGTTGACGGCGATCCCGCTGGGCGCGAGCGCGCGCGCCGCGCTGCGCGTGAGCGCGAGCACGCCGCCCTTGCTCGCCGCATACGCTGCCGTGCCCGACAACCCGCCCCCGCGCTTCCCCGCGACGCTGGCGACGGTGCAGATGCGCGCGCCCGGCCGCATCCGCTTCGCGGCCTCGCGGATGCACAGGAACGTGCCGACGACGTTGACGTCGTTGACGCGGCGAAACGTGTCGACGGTGAGGTCCATGAACGGCGTCGTGTCGGCGATGCCGGCGGGCGTCGCGAGCGCATCGAGCGTCCCGCCGAACGCCTCGACCGCACGGTCGAACAGCGCGATCACGGACGCTTCGTCGGCAACGTCAACCTCGAACGCGTAGCCGTCGATGTGATGCGCGACCTCCTCGGCACCTTTCTTGTCGCGATCGGCGACTGCAACGCGATAGCCTTCTTTGCTGAGGAGCTCGCAGACGGCGCGCCCGATGCCGCTCGCGCCGCCGGTAACGATCGCAGTCGGCGGATTCTCGCCAAACCATTCCATAGCTTTTATGTCACCGTCCTAATGTCGCCGCGAGCGTGCCTAATGTCACCGTGAGCGTGCCTAATGTCCGTGACCGCGCTAATGTCACCCTGAGCTTGTCGAAGGGTGCGCCACGATCGTGAAACATCGGCGGCGATTGTGGCGCATGCTTCGACAGGCTCAGCATGACGGGAGCATTCATAGCAGCACTCCGGGATCGGTGCATGCGCGGGCGAACGACGACAGGAATCGTGCGGCCGGCGCGCCGTCGACGAAGCGGTGGTCGAACGATACGACGCACGTCAGCATCCACGCCGTCGCGAGCGCGCCGTCGACCACGGCGGCGCGCTGGGTGGCCGCGCCGATGCCGAGGATCGCCGTTTGCGGCGGGTCGGGCAACGGGGCGACGCGCTCGACGCCTTGCGGGCCGACGTTGGAGATCGAGAAGCACGCGCCGCCCACGTCCGCGGGGCCGATCGCGCCGTCGCGGGCGAGCGCCGCGAGCCGGACGATCTCGCGCTGGATCTCCGCGAGCGAGCGCACATCGGCGTTGCGGACGACGGGCACGATGAGGCCGTGCGGCGTGTCGGCAGCGACGCCGACGTCGACGCTCGTGAACGGCGCGCCTGTCGTCGCATCGGTTCGCAGTTCGGCGTGCTCGCGCAGCAATCGCGCTACGGCGAACACCGCGAACGCCGTCCACCCGAAATCACGGCGGCGATCGATCAGCGCCTTGACCGCATCGACGCGCGCGACGGTCTCGACCTGCGCGAGCGGAAGCTGCGCAACCTCGGTCATCTTGCGGAAGATCGCGCGCCGCGCCGCGGGTAGCTGCGGCGGGAACGATAGTGGCGCACCCTTCGACAGGCTCAGGGTGACATTATTCCCGTGAACAGCCGGCTGTGCCGCCGTGTCGAACTGCGCTTCGCGTAGCATGTGTACGTCCGACATCGTGATGCGCCCGCGCGGGCCCGTGCCGCGCACGCCGCCGAGCACGACGCCGTGCTCGCGCGCGAGCCGGCGGGCCGCCGGCGATGCGATTATCCGCGAGCCGTTCCCGGCAGCGACAGGCGGCGGTTCCGTGGCCGACGCGATCGTCGGCGTCACGCCGTTCGCCGCCGCCGAGATGCGCGGCGCCTCGACGATGCGCGCAGCCTGCCCTGAGCCTGTCGAGGGGTCCGTCGCGATCGCGTCGGGTGCAGTGCTGGTCGCGATCATCGGCGGTGCCGCTGCAGCAGGCGCGGCAGCGGCAGCCGCCGGCGCGTCCATCTCGCCGGCGAGCGCGATCGTGCCGATCACGTCGCCGCATGCGAACTCGTCGCCGTCGCTGCCCAGCGCGCGGCCGACCGTGCCGCTCGCGGGCGACTCGACCTCGTAGTTGATCTTGTCGGTCGACACCTCGACCAGCGGCTCGCCTTCGCGCACCGCTTCGCCCGGGCGCTTGATCCAGCGCGCGATCGTCCCGCTCGCCATCGTGAGCCCGAGCTTCGGCATGACGACGTCGACGGGCACGGCGCTAGATTTCCCGGCGCACGAGACGGCGTGCAGCGTCCGCGATCATCGGCGCTTTCGGATACATCGCTTCTTGCAGCACGGGCGCGAACGGCACGGGCACGTGCGCGGCGCCGAGCCGGACGACCGGCGCATCGAGATCGTCGAAACAATGCTCGCCGATCCAAGCCGCGAGCTCCGCGCCGACGCCGCCGACGCGCACCGCTTCGTGCGCGACGACCACGCGATGCGTGCGGGCGACGGCGTTCGCAATCGCGTCGTAGTCCAGCGGCCACACCGTGCGCAAGTTGAGCACGGTCACGTCGATGCCGTCGGCCTCGAGCTGCTTGGCGGCGTCGAGCGCGCGGCCCACCGTGATGCCGTACGTGAGGATGAGCGCGTCGCCGCCGTCGCGCATCGTCTTCGCCTTGCCGATCGGCACGACGAAGTCGTCGTCGTCGGGGACGACGCCCTTCTGCGGGAACAGCGCCTTGTGCTCGAAGTACAGCGTCGGGTTGTCGCTGCGGATCGCTGCTTTCAGCAAGCCTTTCGCGTCCTCCGCATCGGCGGGGACCACGACTTCGAGGCCCGGCGTGTGGACGAACCAGCTCTCCAGCGCCTGCGAGTGCTGTGAGCCCGCCGACTTCGTGATGCCGTCGGGCGCGCGCAGCGTCATCGGCACGACGCACTGCTCGCCGAACATGTAGCGCAGCTTCGCGGCTTGGTTCACCAGCTCGTCCATCGAGCAGGTGATGAAGTCGGCGAAGTGCATGTCGACGACGGGCCGGCAGCCGGTCAGCGCCGCGCCGACGCCCGCGCCGACGAGCGCCGCTTCGGAGATCGGCGTGTCGCGCACGCGGTCGAGCCCGAACTCTTGCGGCAAGCCGCGGAACTGGCCGAAGATCCCGCCTTGCTTGGCGATGTCCTCGCCCATCAGAAACACGGTCGCGTCGCGCCGCATCTCCTCCTGCATCGCTTCGAGCGTAGCATCCGTGAACGAAATCGTGCGTGACATGCTAATGTCCCGAGCCCTGCGAGCCGGCGCCGATCTCCGGCGCGAACGGCATGAACTCGTCGCGCTCGCGCGCTTCGATCGCGTGCACGGGATCGTGCGCATCGCGGTCGCCGGTGTACGCGCCGAAGAACGCTTCGTCGCGCTGCGGCGAGGGCGAGCTGCGCGCGAACTCCACGGCGTCGGCGAACTCGTCGCGCGCCTCGCTCCACAGCTTCTCGAACTCCTCGGGCGAAAGCGCATCGGCCAACAGACCCTGCATGCGCACGATCGGGTCGGACGAGCTCATCACGTCCTCGACTTCCGTCTTCTGCCGGTAGCGCTCGGGGTCGCCGATGAAATGCCCGCGCGCGCGGTACGTCTTGCACTCCACGAACGTCGGCCCGCCGCCGCTTCGCGCGCGCTCCACCGCCGCGCTTACGGCGTCGTGCACCGCGAACGCGTCGAACCCGTCGACGATCGCCGACGGCATGCCGTACCCGTCGGCACGGATCGCGACGTCCTTGATCTTCATCGTCTCCGCGGTCGACGTGGTCGACGCGTACTGGTTGTTCTCCAGCACGAAGATCGCCGGCAGGTTCCACACCGCGCACAAGTTGAGGTTCTCGTGGAACGGGCCGCGGTTGGTGGCGCCGTCACCGAAGAAGCACACCGCGACTTGATCCGTCTTGCGCTGCACCGCGCTCAGCGCCGCGCCCGCGACGAGGCCGAAGCCGCCTGCGACGACGCCGTTCGCGCCGAGCATGCCCACGGAAAAATCGGCGATGTGCATCGAGCCGCCCTTGCCCTTGCAGATCCCCGTCGCGCGCGCGAACAGCTCGGCGACCATGCCGCGCATCGACGTGCCCTTCGCGAGCGTGTGCCCGTGGCCGCGGTGCGTCGACGCGATCGCGTCGTCGCGGCGCAGGTTCGCGCACGTCCCCGCGGCGACGGCCTCCTGGCCGATCGAGAGGTGCGCGAAGCCGGGGATGTCGCCCGCGAGAAAGTGCTTCTCGATCCCTTCCTCGAGCACGCGGATGCGGATCATCGTGCGCAGCAGCGCGACCCCGAGGTCGCGCCGAGCGCCGTCGACCGGCGCGGACAAGATCTTAGCCAAGGGACACTCTCCGATGGGCGGTATCCAACGCGCCGGTCGCGGCGCGCGCGGCGTCGAGGACGGCGTCGCGCAGCACGGTGCGCACCGAGCGATAGCGAAAAGACGGGACGGAGACGGACAGCGAGCCGGCCGGGCTGCCGTCGTGCGCGAAGAACGGCGCGCCAAGGCAGCACACGCCCTCGCAGAACTCTTCGACGTCCTCGCTGTAGCCCCGGCGCCGGACGCGGTCGAGCTCCGTCTCGATGGCGGTCATCGTCACGAGCGTGCGCGGCGTGATGCGGCGCGGCGGGTGCGTCGCGAAGTGCCCGCGCACCACGCTCGGATCTTCGTAGGCGAGGACGGCCTTGCCCAGCGCGCGCGCGTGCAGATCCGCGGAGTAGCCGCGGTGCAGCGCGTGGACGCGCACGCGCTGGCGGGACTCGACGATGTCGGTGATCACGACGGCCCGGCCGTGAAGCATCGCCAGGTAGGCGTTCTCGCCCGTCCGCACGCCCAGGTCGGCAACGATCGTGCGCAACTCGGGCTCCACCGGCCACGACCGCGCGTAGGCATCGCCCAGCCGCGCCGCCTTGGCGCCCAGGCCGTACGCGCCCGTCCGCTCGTCGCGCGTGACGTAGCCGTCGACAGCCAGCGTGTTCATCACGTGGTAGGCGCTCGAGATGTTCAGCTCGAGCTCGACGGCGAGCTGCTTGATGGGGACGGGTGCCTGGCTCTCGGCGAGATAGTCGAGGACGCGCAGCGCGCGGCGCACGGTTCCCAGCAGTTCCGCCATTTCAGTATTTGAAATTCCGTTCCAGAATGTCGAACACGTGCCGCGACGATACCGCCGCAAAGCCGCGGTGTCAATACTTTTCATAGACCGGGCTGGGAAGCGGCGGGAAGTTTCCTCGGCGTGACCTAAGTCGGAGGGCCACCCCCACACCCAGATCATGTTCAGGAGCATCAGCGCGTGAAGCAAACTCTTTCGCGAGGCCGTTTCGTAGCCGGTACCGCCGGCGCGGCGGCGCTCACGTTCGGTGGAGGCCCGTACGTCATCGCCGCACCGACCAAGGAAATCACGATCGGGCTGAACGTGCCGCAGTCCGGGCCGTATGCGGAACAAGGCCAGGACCAGTTGCGCGCCTATCACTTGGCGATCGACGAGATCAACGCCAAGGGCGGCATCATGGGCATGAAGGTCAAGACGACGGAGGGCGACGATCAAACCAAAGCCGGCGTCGCCGTCGAAAACGCGCAGCGCATGATCGAGCGCGACGGCGCCGTCATGATCACGGGCGGTTCCTCGACGGGTACGGCGGTCGCCGTGTCGGGCTTGTGCCAGCAGAAGAACACCATTTTCATGGCGACGCTGACGCACGGCGACGAGACGACGAACCAGAATTGTCACAAGCACACGTTCCGCCGCTACAACGACGCGTACATGAGCGCGCAATCCCTCGCGCGTACGCTCGTGAGCAAGTACGGCACCGGCAAGTGGTTCCACATTACGGCCGACTATGCGTGGGGCCATTCCGTATACGAGAACATCACTGCGGTCGTCGAGCCGAAGGGCGCCAAGACGATCAAGAACGTGCTCACACCATTCCCGGGGACGAAAGATTTTTCGCCGATGCTTCAGCAGGCGCAAGCGGCGAAGCCGGACGTGCTCGTGGTGACGGAGTTCGGCGCCGACATGGTGACCTGCCTCAACCAAGCGGCGCAGTTCGGCCTCACGAAGTCGACGAAGATTCTCGTTCCCCTCGTCGATGAATACATGGCCAAGGGCACCAAGGACAACTTCGACAACGTCGTGTCGACCGCGCCGTGGTATTGGAAGTACCACGCGGCCAAGTATCCGGGCGCCAAGAAGTTCGTCGACGCATTCTCCGCGAAGTACCCGGGCCTCAAGCCGTCGAACGGCGCCGAGACCGCGTACGCCGACATCTACATCTACAAGATGGCCGTCGAGAAAGCGGGCTCGATCGATCCCGCCAAGGTGATCGCGGTTCTCGAAAGCACGAAGTTCCAGTTCACCAAGGAACAGGAGTGGTATCGCAAGGAGGACCATCAGGGCGTGAACTCGTGCCTCGTGCTCGAAGGCATCCCCGAGAGCCAGCGCGGACCGGGCGGGTTCGATTTCGCGAAAGTGCTCGAGGTACACGAAGGCGACAAGGTCGTCGCTCCGCTCAGCAGTCTGGCTTGCAAGATGGAACCGGCCTAGGCCGAACCTACGTCGAATCCGACACGGGCCGGCGCCCTGCGGCGCCGGCCCTTTCTTTATCCCTGACCCTGCCTTCGAGGAGTTCCATGGAAGCGCTCTTCCAAGCAATGCTCGGCGGATTGGTGCACGGCCTGATCTACATCGCGATCGCCGTGGGTCTGACGATCATCTTCGGGACGCTGCGTCTCGTCAATTTTGCCCACGGCGCGTTCTATGCGATCGGTGCATACGTCGGGCTGGTCATCGCGCAGCGCGTCGGCCTCGGCTGGGCTTTCATCGCCGCGCCGATCGCCGTCGCGCTGTTCGCGGTGCTGCTCGACCGCCTCGTGCTGCGCTCGTTCTACGACAAAGAGCCGACGTCGCAGCTGCTGGTCACGTTCGGCATCGCGCTCGTGGTCGAGGAGACGCTGCGGCTGATCTTCGGCGCGACGACGCAACAGTATACGATGCCGCTCGCGCTCCAAGGTTCGTTCACGCTGGGACCGATCGAATACCCCGCGTACCGCCTGCTGTTCGCGGGCGGCGTGATCGTGATGCTCGCGCTGGTCTGGCTCTTCATCGAGAAAACGAACTACGGCCTCATCGTGCGCGCCGGCGTCCGCGACCGCGTGATGGTGCAGCTGCTCGGCGGCAACATCCGGCAAGCATCGACCATCGTGTTCGCGCTCGGCGCCGCGATCGCGGGGCTCGTGGGCGCAGCGGCGACGCCGATCTACAGCATCGATCCGGGGACAGGCTTCGCCTTCCTAGTGCCGTCGTTCGTGGTGGTGGTCGTCGGGGGACTCGGCAGCTTCTGGGGCGCCGTCCTCGGGGGGCTTCTGATCGGTGAGCTCCAGAGCTTGACGAACCTCGCGTATGCGCCCGCGTCCGACGTCGTGATCTACCTGTGCATGGCGCTCGTGCTGCTCTTCCGCCCGCAAGGATTGCTCGGCGAGAGCGAGGTCATCCGCCAGTCATGAGGGGGCGCCTGCTGGGAAGCGACCTGCGATTCGTGGTCCTGTGCGCGATCGGGATCGCGCTGTTCCCGTTCTTGCTGCACCCGCTGGGCGGGTATTCGACGCTCGCGACGCAGATCGCGATCGTCAGCATCGCCTCGATCGGGTTCAACATTCTGCTCGGTTACGCCGGAACGCTGTCGTACGGGCACGCGATGTTCTACGGCGGCGGCGGCTACATCGCCGCGATCATCATGGTCCGCACGATGCCGCAGCATTCCAACACCTGGCTCGCGGTCATCGGCGCGACGCTCGTCACCACGGTGCTCGCGGTGCTGATCGGCGCGCTGACGGTACGGCTGTACGGCATCTACTTCGCGCTGCTCACGCTGGCGTTCGCCCAGATGGTGTACTTCATCGTCGAGCAGGCGAAGGACTGGACGAACGGCGACGACGGAATGCAGTCGTTGCCCAACGCACTGCTTCCGCTGGGCCCGTGGAACATCGATCTCACGACGCATCTGCCCTCGCTCGCGCTCGGTCCGTTCGGAAATCTCGACGAGCTCCGAATCTGGTACATCTTCGCGGGCATCTGCCTGCTGCTCGTGCTGCTGTTCGCGCGCATGCTGACGCGCTCGCAGTTCGGTGAGGTGCTCGGCGCAATCCGCGAAAACGAGCAGCGCAGCACGCTGATCGGGTTCAACGCGGCCGGGTACCGCCTCGCGGCGTTCGCCATCTCGGGCGCGCTGACGGGGTTTGCGGGCGCGCTGCGCGCGCTCTTCGACGGCAGCGTCCCGATCGACGCCGTCAGCATCGACCGCAGCGGCTCGTTCGTGATCTATACGGTCGTCGGCGGCGTGTCCACGCTGTTCGGCCCCGTCGCCGGCACCGCCGTGATCATGTTCCTCGAGAACGTCCTCTCCGCGAAAACGCCCGCGTGGCGGCTGATCGAAGGCTTGATCTTCGTCGGCGTGATCGTCTTCTTGCCGCGCGGGCTTTCGACGGTGCTCAAGCAGCAGCGCGACAAGAACCCGCGCGCCATTTTCGTGCGCTCGCTGCGGCCGTCGACCGAGGAACCCGATCCGTTGCTGAAGCCGGCCGCCGAAGCGCACCGCAGCGGGCCGATCAGCATCATCGAGACGTTCAAGCTCGGCAAGCTGTTCGGCCACTTCGCCGCCGTGCGCGACGTGGATTTTCGCGTCGATCCAGGAGAACTGCGGGCCGTCATCGGGCCGAACGGCGCCGGGAAGACGACGTTTTTCAACCTTCTGTCCGGCACGATCGCGCCGACGACCGGCACGATGAACTACAAAGGGCGCGACGTCAGCCGCCTCAGCGGGACCAAGCGCGTGCACCTCGGCATTGCGAAGGCCTTTCAAACCGCGAGTCTCTACTCCGATCAGACGGTGCGCCAGAACTGCCGGCTCGCCGCGCTCGCGCGCGTCCAAGGGCCGTTCCGGCTGCAAGTGTTCCGCCGTTCCACGCGGCTGGACGAGGTCGACGCGCTGGCGGAGCGAGCCATGTCACGGCTCGACTTGAGCAGCGTCGCCGACGTTCGCGCCGGCGATCTTTCGCACGGCGACAAGAAGCGTCTCGACATCGCGATCGCGCTTGCGACGCAGCCGCAGATCCTGCTCCTCGACGAACCCGTAGCCGGCATGTCGAAAGACGAGGCCCGCAAGACCGAGGCGCTGATCCGCAAACTCTCGACCGAGATGACCGTGCTCGTGATCGAGCACGACATGGAGATGGTCATGGGGTTGTCCGACACGATCACCGTGCTCCACCAGGGGACCGTGCTCGCGACCGGCACGCCGGCCGAGATCCAGGCGAACCCGCGCGTGCAGGAAGCATACCTGGGCGGGCATTCCGAAGCGGAGCTCGCGCACTGATGAACGGGCCCGTCATGCCGGCCGCCGCGGCGACACAGGCGCGCCTGCGCGTCGATGCGATCAACACGTACTACGGCGACAGCCACGTGCTGCGCGACGTCTCGCTGCACATCGGTGCTGGCGAGACCGTCGCGCTGCTCGGGCGCAACGGTGTGGGCAAGACGACGACGCTGAAGAGCATCGTGGGTTGGCAAATGCCACGCACGGGCAGCGTGACGCTCGACGGCGAGGAGCTGGCCGGCTCCGATATGATGACGATCGCACGCAAAGGCATCTCGCTGGTACCCGAGGAGCGGCGCATCTTCAACAACCTCACGGTCGCCGAGAACCTGAAGCTGGCGCAAGTCACGGCGCGCAAGCCGGGCTGGACGCTGGAGCACGTGTACGAGAAGTTCCCGCGCTTGCGCGAGCGCCTCACCCACAAAGGCGACGAGATCAGCGGCGGCGAGAAACAGATGCTCGCGATCGCCCGCGCGCTGCTGCAAGACGTGAAGGTGCTGCTGCTCGACGAGCCCACGGAGGGCCTGGCGCCGCTGATCGTGCGCGAAGTGGAAAACGTGGTCCGCGAGATCAAAGCCGCCGGCATCACGACGCTGTTAGTGGAGCAAAACCTGTACTCGGCCCTAGCCGTGGCGGACCGCTGCTACATCATCGATCAGGGCGAGATCAAGTTCGAAGGAACCCCGGATCAAGTCCGGACCGACGAGGACCTGCGGCGCCGGTACCTGCACGTCTAGCACTCACGTTCCGTCCCTCAGGGGTGAGCTCATGTCCGCGACACTGCCCGATCTCGACGCGACGACCAAGGACGCGGTAGCGCGTGCACTGTGGATGACGGAGTTCGACCCCGCGGCCTTGCCGCCGGATGTCGCCGCCGCGTTGGCCTCGGAGAAGAACAGCGCCGAGGCGTTCGGCGCACGAATGCGCGAGCGGCTGCAGTACATGCTGGACACGAAGCCGTCGTTCATCCCTGACTACGCGCACCGTTACGGCGTGTTCTCCGACGCAGCGACGGCGCTCGATGCACGCGCGGCGTACGCCATGACCACGCTGCTCGGCCTCGACAGCTCGGTGGGATATCAGTCGCTCCCCGACGGTGTGAACCTGCCGTTTCCTGCGTCGCACGCGGCGCAGCTCGAGTACCAAGTCGGCTGGCACTTCCTCGTGGGCAGCGTGTGGGGCGAGGACGGCAACGAGTACGGCCTCGAAATGATGTGGTGGGTGTACGCGATGCTGCCGCCGCTGACGGCGGCGCGACTCGGCTTGTCGACCACCGACAACCAGGTCACCGACCTGCACATCGCCGTGACGCGCCGGGGTGGCAACGCGTATCGCGGCGCGCCGTTCGTCGTCGCGGGCACGACGGGGTTGCTCGACTTCAACGCAAGTCCGATTTCTATGAAGTGCGGGCGGAACAGCCTGGTGTCGGAGTCGGCTGCCGACATCTTCCCGCTGCGGTTGCAGGCGCGCAACTGGGATCGGGGGCAAAAACCGGCGGTCGAGATCGGGTACGATCTGCGCATCTCGTCGGATCGTCCGGTGTTGCTGCAATACGCGCACGGCTGCGCGCCCTGCTGTGGAAAGATCGGCACGCTGTACTATTCGGTGCCGCATCTCCAGGTCGCGCCGGGGAGCACCGTGCGGTACGAAGGCCAGGACATACCGATCACGCACGGCGTGATGTGGATGGACCATCAGTGGGGAACCGGGTTCATGCCGAGCGGCTCGCCGTACGTGGAAGTGCTCCGCGCCGCGGCCGTCGTCGGAGAGCCCGGCGTCGGCGGCTGGGACTTTTCGGCGATCAACCTGTCCGACGGCTGGGCGATCACATGGTCCGGTCTCCACTCCAAAAACGCGCTGCCGTATCTCAACCAGCGCGGGCCGACGCCGCCCGGCGTGAAGACGTCGGTGCTCGGCGGCACGGTGATGGACCCGCAAGGAAATCAAAGCATCTTCAAGGGCGAGTTGCGCGTGACCGAGTGGGTGAAGGCCGAGCATTCGAGCGATCCCGACTATCCGGCATCGGGCGTGTGGTATCCGAACCGCTGGGAGTTCACGCTGGACAGCGAAGCGCTGCCGCCGGAACACCGCAGCCTCGCCATGGTCCCGATCGTCCCGGCCCAAACGGGCCCGTTCGGCGCCGGCCAGGAGTACATGGAGGGCGCGACCATCCTCCTGAACGCGCAAGGCGCCGAGGTGGGACGCGGCTTCGGCGAAGCGACGGGCTATTATCGTGACAACGATACGACGCTCCGGCTGGCGGGACTCCCGGTGACCCCGGAGATGCGCGAGCTGGTCCAGCGCCAGGCGCCGACCATCGCCGAGAAGCTCGTCGCCGAAGGCTACGTCCTGCTGAACGCCACCCTCCTGGGCGAGATGCTGACCAACTGCAAGAAGAACGGGTTGGGCTTCAGCGGCGGCTGATCGCGGCTAGACCAGCTGAGGGGCAAATCATCGCGCCGGCAGTTCCTGACCAGCCTTTCTCGTTGGCGAGCCGTCAAGGCAAAGGCAACGCATATCGCCATAGCCAACTCGCATCACATGAGGGTGTCTTCCTGTCTGGCCATGGCCGGACACGATAACTGAGAATTATTCTTCTCTTCGTACGAGGGTGTTACGGATAACGACGACGCGCTATTTGCTCCCGACGACTATTCAGCGATTCAAAGCAAATACTTCTCCGATCTCAGGCAAAAGGGCGCCGTAGACGCCGATCCCTCTCTGGCTACTGACGTACTCGGAAGCCGAGGGCTTGATTGCATTTCCTGAGATTACGCGTCATGACTTCGCACGGTACTACCTTGACTATGGATCGGGACTAAGCCCCTATAAGGAGCATCTAAGCGCTCTGCTCTCGACGTGGGACGGTAGCGACATAACGCCAGATGACTTCACTCTCTGCCCTTCGGGCGCGCTCGGTTCGCTGATAACGCTCGGCGCTCTCAGAGCGGTAGGCATTGAGCGTATCCTTTTCGAGACACCATGCTATTATGGGACTCTGGAGCAGGCAGAGGAAATGAGCTTCCACGTCCAGCTCATTCCGACGTATCTACGCAATCAATACGCGCTGCCTGACCTTACGCAAATGCTTCGGGATGGACCAAACACCGCACTTTGGCTGACGCAGCCCCGCGTCGCGCTCGGCTGGAACCAGCCAATCGATTTGATGTCGCGAGTGCTTGAGACCGTAAGTACCCACAACTTCGTTGTGATCGACGAAGTCACCGATCAGTCGTTTCCGGCCCACTTGGGTCGCTTACGCGTTTTGGCCCCGAACGCGAATCTTATCCGAGTGCGAAGCTTCACCAAGCCGATGGGGTTGAATGGCTTCAGGCTATCTGCGATATTGCATCCGCGCAGCTTGCGTACGTCATTCACGAGTGCGCTCGACTTTTCGGCGGCACCTTAGACGCACATAGCGTCCTGGCGATAGACATGCTTTCAAAGAACGCGGAGCGCCTCTCGGCAATGTTGTTCGCCGCCAATCAGCAAGTGAACAAGCTTCGAGCAAAGGCAGAAAGGCTTACTCGGAAATCGCGCGTCACGGTGAACCCGCTCGTCAACGGGTATATCGGTAGTATGGTCGTCGATCTTTCTGAACTAGGCGACTGCCAAGACGAACGGCGAACCCGGTTCCTAGAGCATTGTCGAGCGATGCGAACGCCGGTGATCCTCGGCGCCAGCGCATATTTCGCGAAGGATCCGCCGTCTGAAGCTGTGCGGTTAAACTTCTTCATGCAAGGCGACCAAGTATTGCGGGGCGTCGCGAATATCTTGCGCATCGTCACAAGGTCTTAAAGCAAATCCTTCAGAGCCTTTCGCATCGTCGCAATTTGCCGTGAGCCGACATCGAGGCGAAGCTCTGCGACGAGATTGCCGGGTAAGCGCGTCATGAGGCTCACGGTCGGCTTTGCCGGCATCGCATGGAGTCCGAACCCTACTTTCATCAAAGTTTCGCTGCCTGTTAGGGCCTCCGCTGATTCCGCGATCTTCGGCGAACCGCGCTTCGGCTTTGGAGGCAGTACATCACCCTTTGCACGCATGCGTTGGTTTATGTGCGTAAGTTCGATTTCGGTCCGTGTTGCCAGGACGAGCGCTGTGAACCAATAGTGCGTGCTGTTCTGCGCAAATGTCACAACGGCTTCCCAGGGAGAATTCCAGGGATAAGCCGGGTGATTCGCGCGTCAGCTCGTTTGAAGAGCTCCGCTAAGGCATCGTAGTAATAGCCTCGGAATCGCCGCCTTCAACGAGGAGCGTGAGATGGCGCGCCGTCACTCGTTCGCATAGCTTCAGCGTCAATAGATAACCTTCAACTGTTCGGCCAGCGAAAGATGCGCTCCGCTGATTGTCGCTACTGCCTGATTGTGCCTTCCCTCATCTCCGAACCGTGTGAGCAGCCCGCCGATCATCGAATGCAGGCAGATCACCGTATGAATGGTCAACTGATCGCGTTCATAAAGCCACAGAATGAACTCCACCCATTGGCTGAGGACAACCGCAAAGCTTCCCGCCGTTCTCGACAGCGGTATCCATGACTCCAGCTTTACGGCGTAGTCCAGAAAAAGCGACCCACCAAGCAGCGTGGACTTTATGAAGTAATCAAGGTTGAGCTTCTTGAGCGGGTGGCGATCTGGACTATTCAATAAGCTGTGCAATTCCTCGATGGCAAGCTTTCGATGCGGGTTGTCCACGCGGTCATCTCGCAATCTCCCATCATACGTCGTCGAGGTGATCCCGAAGTTGTCCTCGACCGTTTCGACTTGGAGTTCGGTGCCGTGGAATTTGCAATCGGCAAATCGAGAGGTCTCGAATACCTTGTTGCTCGTGTGGCAATTTTGAAATTCGCAGCCGATAAATGTGCAATTCTTGATTAGAACGTGACTCAAGTCGCATTCCACGAAAAGCGAGTCGACGAATTCGCAGTTGTGGATATCCGTGTCTTTGAATGTTGATAGCTCAAAGCGACAATCGAAGATAGCATTATATGCAAAGCTCAGATAATCGAAATGACATCTGCTGAACGTCGATGAGCGTATGGCATCGTCTTTGAAGTCGCATCGAGTAAAGTCGATCGAGTCGGCGACGAAAGATTGAAAGACCGTGTCGATGACATTACACTTTGGCGCAGTTTGGAGGTCGCGAAGAATTCCTGTGACTTCGACATTGCGAAGCTCACGACCGAACACGTTTCCGGGATCGCCTCCGTCGAAGTGAATTCTGGTCGCGGCAGGTGATGTGAATCCAGGCGCTCGTGCTAAGGTGGATCCCTCGTCCGCCCGCTCCTCGTCGTCCATCTATAATTCTCAGTTATCATCGTTTGCCTTCACGGGACCGTTGCCGCAATGTTTCCGAGAACGTTCGCGCGCGCCAATGCAGTGCGAAGAGCCCGGTCGCTGACGTGCGTGTAAATTTGGGTCGTGACGATGCTGCGATGGCCAAGGAGCCGCTGGACGAATCGGATGTCCGTGCCGGACTCGAGGAGCATCGTTGCGGCCGTGTGCCGCAGCATGTGGGGTGTCAGGTGGCGCGTGATTCCAGCGTTGCGGCCAAGGCCCGTGATCGCGGTCCGGATGCGCGCGGCTGACAACGGGCGGGCGCGCTCATCGACGAGGAGCCGCGGCTCTGCCAAGTATCGTGCGTCACCGTGTCGTGCTGCAATGTAAGCGCGCAATTCTTCCCGAAGCCGCGGGTCCGTGACAAAGACGCTTCGCTCGCGGCTACCCTTCCCGAAGATGGTCAGACGCCCGGTGCCCGTATCGACGTCCTGTAGACGCAGCGCGGCGAGCTCGCCGACCCGTATACCGGTTGCGAGGAGGAGCGCTATTGCGAGGGCGCATCCGGGACCTTGCGCGGCACGATGCCGCATGAGGCGCCGAACGTCTCGCATGTCAAGGCAACGAGGAAGCCGCGCGGGCAGGCGAATTCGGAGCTCGGTTTTCGCGAAGGGCGATCCTTCGAGAACATCTCGCCTCACGAGCCAGGCGAACAGAGCGCGCAAACACGCGAGGCGCCGCTTCACCGTCGCCGGGGATAGGCCGCGTTCAGCCGAGAGGCGATTTCGATACGCCAGAATGTCCGTCGCACGAATTGCACCAACAAGGCGGGACGCGCAAAGGTCTCGCTTGAATTCCGCGAGATCTTGGCTGTATGCATGAATGGTATTCGGCGCAAGGTGTTTTTCCTCAGCGCAGTAGCGAAGAAATGCTGCGATAGCTGCGGGCACGCGCACGGATCAGCCTCCCGGGGTACGGCAAATGGACCGGCGTACACCCGACCGGCATCCCGTTGTGTGAAACGCGCGCTCGGAGTCCCCTGCACGTCTATGGGGTAACGCGAAACGCGATCTACGGCTATACCGGCATCGTGAAGGCTACGATCTCGTTGCTATTTCGATGACCGGTCCAGAAGCGTGAGCCGTCGTAGGTAAGGCCCCGCGCGTTGAACGGTATCGACGCAAGCGAGGTGACGTACGGCGTCTCACCGCGAGCGTCTACCTTTGTGAGCTCGAGGTTCTTGAAATTCTTCGCGCCGGTTATGAGATAAAAAATCCCGTCGATGATCGTCATGCCGAGAGGGACGCGGTCGAGCCGCATGTCGCGAGTCACGGCCCCGTCACCGTCGAGGGCTAAGATCCTCCGGTTATGGGCCTGGGACAAGAACAGCGTGACACCATCGAAGGCGAGGTGCACCCCACTGAGGTCCGGACATTGCATGCGATCGCCCTTGAAGCCGTAGCCGGGCACGAATCGATGGATGTATCGATCGTCGTCGTCGTTACCATAGCCGACCACGACACGCAGCTCGTCGCCAACGACTGCGATGCCGAACGGGGCGCCTGGAGCCTGCGCTTCCGCGCGCACGGTCCACGTTACCGGGTCCATCGCGTAGAGCCGGTGCGCTTCACGGCTCGCGATCCACAACGCCGTTCCGTCGAAGGCAAGTCCGAGCGGCTCCGGTCCGGGCGCCGGAAGCCGCAAGGCTTCAATAATCTCGGTCACTCTTCGAGC
>CAWCRI010000018.1:0-328526 GCA_963797935.1 Vulcanimicrobiota bacterium | reverse complement strand
CTGGAGGGCGGTCAGTCGCAGGACACATATCGGAACGAATCACCGGCGCACCATGACGTAGCTCCGCACGACCGGCTAACCATCGCGATTCCGTACGTCGACGGCCCGGCCTACCTTCGGGACGCCCTCGAGAGCGCGCTCGCGCAGGGCGGCGACGGCTGGCGCGTCGTGGTTTGCGACAACACGATCGATGCCGAGAAGCGCGCGGAAGCACGCCGCGTGGTCGAAGCCTTTGGCGATCCGCGCGCATCGTTCGCTGCGTTTGAAACGCATGTTCCGATCTGCGAGAGCTTTAACCGCGCGATGCAGACGGCAGACAGCGACCTCGTGGCGCTGCTTCATGCCGACGATCGCCTGCTGCCCGGCTATTCACGATTGATGTTCGATCTGGCCCGCCGCCATCCGCAAGCCGCGGCGTACTTCTGCGGGGTGGAGATCATGGACGAGGCGGGCGCACCGAGCACGACGTTCGTCGACTGGATCCGGCGATTCTACTTTCCGTCCGCCGCAAACGAGCTCGTCTTGCGCGGAGAACCTGCGGTTCGCGCTTTGGCGAACGGTAACTTCATCGGGGGACCGACGGTCTGCTTCCGGCTCTCCCGCCTCGGAGGTCTGCGGTGGCCGACGGACTTGCGGCAGGCGGCAGACCTCGATCTTTGGACGCGTATCTTGTTCGCGGGAGGCACGCTCGTCGGCACGCGGAGCGTCGGCTATCGTTACCGCCGTCACGGCGGGTCTTCGACGAGCCAGTTGACGCGCTCGCTCTATCGTTTCGAAGAAGAGGTGCTGGTGCACGACCGCATCGCCGAGCGCGCTGATGCCCTTGGCTGGCACGACGCGGCGCGGGTCGCGCGGCGGATGACCACGACGCGGCTGCACCTGCTTTATCTTGCTGCGCTCGACACGCTCCACTTCCGCTTCCGCTCGGCAGCGACGAAAATCGGTTTCAGCGCGACGCTTCGGCGTTGAGTGCGCGCGCGGTCTCGACGCGCTCCGAAAAAGCACGCGCCGCCGCGAGCAATGCGTCGCCGTCGCAGCCGAAGAGGCGTCTCACAGAGCAATGCCCCGGCGTGCGGGCGGCTGCGCAAGCGGGAGGCATCGACGCGGCGAACGACTTCTGTTCGAAGGAAAGAGAGTCCGCACGACGAAACCGGGTCCGAGCCCCAACCACGTACGGCGTTGCGAGGGGTATGCGAATACGCAGCGCGCGATGCCGAGGGCTTCGCGGAATGACATACGGCGGCGTATGTCCAGCGTGCCTGGCGCGGGGACCGGCGAGGCGACCCGAAACCAGCCGCGCCGCCGGCGGAAGCCATTGTACATGGGGAAGCTGAAGACGTCTCGGATCCCGGCGTCCGGCGCGACGGCGAGAGCAACGGCGCACGCGGCATCGTGATCGGGGTGCCCCCCCTCCCAATCAAGCGTGTACAAACGATCGAACACGATGCCGGTTTGCTCGATCCAGAGTCGCAGCGCAGCGCCGGCACGATCGAGTTGCGTCATGAGCTCTCCGTCGGGAATCCGCCCGGCAGCATCCCCAATCGCGACCACGTGCGAGCGAACGACGCCCAGTCGGGTGAGAACGGCGAGAGACTCGGCATCGCGCACGACCGCCGGCGTGGATCGCGCACCGTCGGTGAGATAGACGCACCACACCTCTGCGTTGCGCGTTCGTTCCCAGGCGATGCGCGATGCGGCGCCGACCTCGTCGTCTTGGTGCGCGAAAACGAACAGCGCCGCTTCCATCAGTACGGATCGAAATCCGCGGCGCGGAACCGCACGGCTCCCGGATCGAGTCTCCGAGCCTTCGTCGTAAGATCGAGCCAGATCAAATTCAGCGGCGAAGGCCGAAACCGGTCCGGCACGCGAATCCCCGCCGGCTGCCGGCCCGGCTCGAGCCCGATCCACAGATCGATCGGCCGCAGCCCAAGCTCGGCGGCAGCACGCCGGCGCGAAGAGTGGCCCGTGTGCCAACAATGCGCGAATCCCGGTCGTCGGGGTAGCCGCGTACAGCGCGTCCCCGACGGAGCGGTAGCGGGCGTTGGGACGCGCGGCACGCCAGGCCGCCGAAGCGTCGTCCCAAGTTCGCTCGAATTGTGCAGACCGGCTCTCGTCGGTGCGCAGCCGCACGCCGACGAGCGCCTGCAACGCGCAGACGAGCGTGAAACCAAGCCGGCGCGTGAAACCCGGCGTGCTGTTGGCGTTGGCGACGCCGACGACGAAGCCGTACCCGCTCGACGCCGCAGCCGTGTACGAACGCTCAGCGAGCGCGGTGAAAAGACCCTTACCCTGATGCGCTGGGTGCGTCGCCGTGTTGAACGAGAGCAACCCGCGCTCGACAACTCCGTCGACGCGAGCGACCAGCGGCTGGAGCACGTAGTGACCCGCGATCGTGCCATCGGGCGCGATGGCGTCGTGCCCTACCACAGTTCCGGCGGGATTGTCGCGATACTGCCATCGCAGCGATTCGGCGCTGTAGGTGCCGTGCGGAAACACCTCCATCAGCATTCGGGCACAACGTTCGAGATACGCGTCGGTCGGCTCGATGCGGCGGAACTCGTAATGCGCACTCCGCTCGTTCACCGACCTCATTACCCCGGTCACGGGCGGCGCGCCTACTCGCGCCAGGCCGTCCACGGCGCGCGCCCGGCCGGCGGCCAGGATCACAACGTTCACGGCCTGTAGGGTCGACACTTCCGACATGCTTACCTGCTGCACGCTCCGGAGGACCGCATGGAGGGGCCGCGGCGGCGAACGCGTTGAAATTCAACGTTCATACGCACTGACGTGTACACCGCGCTCCCCATGACGTCGCCGTGCGCTGATCTCGCGGTCAGAGCTGGCGCAGCCCGACGGAGACCAACACGGCGGCGAGGTGCCGGTCGTCCGAGCTGCGGCCCACCTTCGCGGGGACGAACGACTCGCTGAGCATCATCGCGACGTCGATGGGTTGCGTGCTGTCCGCAACCGCGCGCGGCAGGCTGAAGAGCGCGGTATGGCTGCCGGGGCCGAAACAGCATTTGTGAAACCGAAAGGTCCCGTTCAGCGTCACGTCCATCGCCTGCCGGTGCTCGCGAAAGAACGGGTAGTCCGGGAGGAAGATCTCGATCGCGAGGTCGGTCGCGGGTTCTGATTTTTCCACGCGGAAGCGCGACTCGCGCTGAACCCAGCAGCACGACGTATCGTTCGGCGTCGTGCTCGCATAGATGCCGCCGACGAGGAGCTTGCCGCGGTCGGCGGGCCTCGCCACCACGCCGTCGGGCAACTCCCACACGGACCGCGCACACGACGGCGTCAGCGCGAGCAGCAGCGTGAAACCCAGGACCGCGAGCGCGCCCTTCCCGAGCTGCGCGACGAGCGCGCTCATCGCTTCGACACGACGTGCACCCATGAGTCGCCGCCCAAGATTCCGAGCGCCTTCGACCAGAACCGCCACGTGACGCAATCGCCGCCGGCCGCCGCGAACCGGCGCTCCAGATCGGCGACCGAGAAGATGCGGTACGCGAGGATCCCCTCGGGACGGTACGGATCGCCGTGGTAGACCGGCGGGCCGTGGAATGTGACGGTCCCGTCCGGGAGAAGCTCGGCCAGGATCGTGTCGGCATCGCCGTACGGGTCCAGCGGAACGGTGAACACATACGAGCCGCCCGGACGAAGGATGCGCATGATCTCGCGCTCGGCTTGCAACGCGTGCGGGACGTGTTCGAGCACTTCGGACGTGATGACGAGATCGAACGCCGCGTCCGGGAACGACGTCGCCTGAAGATCTTCGTGCAGGACCCCGTCGACGACGTCGCCGGAGCGCAGCCCGTCGCCGACGTACTCCGAAAAGGTGAAGCAGTCCGGCGTCCATGTGCGCGGCGAAGTATTCGAACAACGGCGTGTTGCGCTCCGCCAGGTAGACCGACCAGCGGCGGTCGTTCAGCTCCGCGACGACGCGGGGAAGCGGCCAGCCGGCCGTGCCGAACACGACGGCCGACAGCGCGCAGACGATGCTGCGATGGCGTCCGATCGAGCTCGAAACGTCGGACCAGAGGTCCTCGCGGAACACGTCGCTCGCCACGGTGAAGACGGCCGCCGTCCCGACGACGTTGTCGTAACCGTGAACGCTCTTGCGCTCGAGCGCGCCGGCGCACACGATCTGGTCGAGCTCGTAATCGAAGAACGACGGTCTGACCGCGATCGAACCGTTCGCACGCAATCTGAAGCGATTCGGGGAGCGGATACGTCACGGCGAGGTTCCGGCTACCGCGGCTACCCGAGCCGCGTGCGCGAACGCAGGTAGCAAAATGCTCGCTCGTCGCCCGCCGCGGTGCCGGGGTCCGACGCGGTCGTGTTGCCGACGGTCATGAAGTCGAGCACGTCCCACCCGGTGCGGTCCAGCAGCCGCAAGAGGCCCGCGTTCGTGAACACCCAGTAGTTCGTCGGGTCGTTGTTCGCTTCGTCCGCGTCGAGCAAGTATGCCACCGGGGCGGGCTCGAGGCGGACGCCGCCCGGCTTCGCGAACTTCGCGACCTTGGTCGAAAGGAAGCACCGCTCGGTCCTGCGCGCGAGCGCTTCCAGCACGAAGAACGGGTTTTTCAAATGGTAGAGGATGCCGAGGAAGATCGCGACGTCGTAGCGCTCGCGCGGCAACGAGAACTGGGCGTCGAGATCGACGTCGTTGATCGTCACCGCGCTGTGGAAGTGCCGCTTGAGCTCCGCGGCACCGCGCAGGCCGTTGAAGTTGGTCGGCCCGTGGTCGACGATGTCGACGGCGTTGCCGAGCGACTCCAGAAAAAACGCCGTCTCGCCGTCGGCGGCACCGATGTCCGCGATCGTGAGATTTCGAAAGTCGTTGAAGGCGCTCCGGTTCGCACCCGTGAGCAGGCGTTCGAGATGCGTGAAGTTTGCGAGGCTGTCGTACGGATACCAAAACGTGCTCGGCTGCAGCTCGCGCTTGGCGCGCAGCAGCACCTCGCGATAGGCCTCCGCATCGCGCACGATCTCGGTAACGTCGGTGTACATCCCGGTCACGATCCCCCCCGTGAACGCGATGATCCTTCCCGCACGGCGCCGCCGATCACCGCGACGCGAGCCCGCACGTCGCCCGCGTCGTCGGGCCGCACGTGCAGGCCGCGCACGCCTGCTCGCTCGGCGGCTTCCATGTCGCTCGGCTGATCGCCGATGAAGAACGACAGCTCGAGGTTCAGCCCGAGGTCGGCGGCGGCGGTCGTGAGCAGACCCGGAGCGGGCTTTCGGCACGTGCAGCGTTCCGCCGGCGCGTGCGGGCAGCAGTACCACGCATCGAGGACGAGCCCGCGGCGCTCCGCCTCCGCGACGACGTACGACATCAGCTCGGTCAGCTCGCGCGGACCGATCAGCCCGCGGCCGACGCAGCTCTGGTTCGACGCGACGATCACGGCGAACTCCGCGCGATCGATCGCGCGCAGCGCGTCGACGGCGTCGTCGTTGAACACGACGTCCGGCACGGTCAGCGCGTAGCCGCCGCGGATCCAGCGGTTGATCACCCCGTCGCGGTCGACGAAAACGGCGCGCGCAGGCATGGCGCGCGCGCGCCGCCACGACAGCATCGCGGCCGCTACGCTCGCAGCAGTTCGGAACGCCGCGCGCGCCGCAGCTTCACGGCGTCCGCGACGATGATCGCGAGCCGCTCCTTGGCGCGTTCGGGCAGCAGCGGTGCGAGCTTGGCCGTGCTCGCGCCCGACACGCGGTTCCACAGGATCGGATCCGCGTACAGGCGCGTGATCGCCGCGGCGAAGCCGGCCGCGTCGTCGGCGATCAGCGCGTCGCGGCCGTCGATGAAGTCGAACCCCTCCGCTCCGACGGACGTCGTCACCACGGGCAACCCGTACTCCAGGCTGTGCCCGATCTTGCCCTTGAGCCCCGCGCCGAAGCGCAGCGGCGCGACGAACACGCGCGCCGATTGAAAATACGGGCCGACGTCGTGGATGAACCCCGTGACGCGCACGCGGCGGTCGCGCGCGAGCGCCCAGACGCGCTCGGACGGGTTCGAGCCGAGCAGCGTCACGGTCAGCGACGGAAACTCGTCCCAGACCGGCGGCATGATCTCGTTCACGAGCCACTCCGCGGCGTCCACGTTCGGCGTGTGGTTGTAGCCGCCGATGAAGATCACGCCGTCGGTCTGCGCGAAGCCGTGCGACCGCTGCCGCGGCACGTGGACGGTGGGACACACGCGAACGTTCTGCACGCCTTCGGACTCGAGCGTCTGCTTCTCCGTGTCGGTGACGGCCACCGTCACGTCGACCGCGCGCGCGATGTCGAGCTCCAGCTTCTTCGACTCCGCCTGCGCCCGGTGATCCGCGACCGATGCGGCAGCCCCGCGCAGCTCCAGCTCCCGCGCCAAGCGAACGTAGTGCAGGTCCACCGTGTCGTACACGACCGGCAAATCGGGCAGGCGGTCGAACTGCGCGCGGTATTTCGAGAACGTGTCGGGACGCGCGACCCACACCAGGTCGGCGATCGCGAGCGCGTCGCGCAACCGGGTCTCGGCCGCGGGGCCGCCGTCGATGTGGTACAGGACCTCGACGCCGAGCTGCTGGAGATCGTCGGTATACGGCTGCGACGCGAGATAGTTGTCGGGCATGAAGATCACGTGCGTGCCGAGTTCGCGCAACAGCCGGATGACGTGCACGCTTCGGTTCGAGCCGGCGTCGCGATCGGGTTCGGGCACGTAGTTGTCGATCATGACGACGATGCGCTGGCCCTGCAGGCGGCGCACGGCGCGCGGTGCCGAGGCGGGGTCGTTCGCGAGGTGCTGCGTCTCCAGCACGTCGTACCACTTGCGCCGGAACTTCGGCAGGTTGAGCACCTGATGCCGCTTGACGCCCGCGCCCGTGTCGGTGCCGCCCGAGCCGCCTTCGCGGTGGACGACGACCGCGCGCGGCTGATAGACCACGCGGAAGCCCGCGCGCCGCACGGAGAAGCACAGATCGCAGTCCTCGTAGTACGCCGGCGCGAAGCGTTCGTCGAAACCGCCCAGCTGCTCGAACAGCGAGCGCCGTACGAGCAGCGCCGCGCCGGAGCAGTAGTCCACGTCGCGCACGTACTCGTAGGCAGGATCGTCCGGACGGCCGCCGCGACCGTAGTTCCACCCGCTCGCGTCGCGCCAGATCAACCCGCCCGCCTCTTGCAGCGTGCCGTCCGGGTAGACGAGCTTCGCGCCGACGACGCCGACGCGCGGATCGCCCTCCGCGGTGCGGACCAGCTCTTCGAGCCAGCCGGGCCGCACCAGCGTGTCGTTGTTGAGGAACACGACGTAGTCGGCCGTGGAGAGCAGCGCCGCACGATTGCACGTGCGCAAGAACCCGAGGTTCTCGCCGTTGCGCAGGAACGTGATCCCCGGGACGGACGCCAGGACGCGGGCCACGTCGTCGGTCGACGCGTCGTCGACCACGACGTATTCGACTTGCACGGACGCCGGTTGCGCGTCGGCCAGCGAGCGCAGGCACTCGAGCGTCATCGACGTGTCGTTGTAGACGGGGATGATCACCGTGACGCGCGGTCCGCTCGTCGCGGTCGCCGCGAGGCTGAAGCCGACCAGCGACCGCCCGTCCTCGCCCGGCGCGTCGCCGGCCGGCAGGGCGATCTCCTGGCGGAGCACGGCTCCCAGCGGCGGCGCCTTCGCGCGCTGTTCGAGGGCGCGCTCGAGCTCGGCCGCGTACCGCTGCCAATCGGCGAGCGCATACTCCGCGCCGTAGCGGACGCGGGCCCACGGTGCCCTCGGCGCGCGCGGCGCAAGGCCGAGAAAAGCGCGCACGCGGCGAGCCAGGGCACCAAAGAGACGCTGAATGTCGGAACCGGCTGAGGCCACGCGTCCAGCTTCGACGCGGCGGCGGCGGGTTTACTGCCGCGGCGGCCTAGGGCGGTGTCCGGGCGTTCGCCGAATACGGCCGCATGGCAACGAGCGGCGATACTCCGGCGCACCGCGCGCGGGCGAGCGGCGACCGCGAGCAGCGCGTCAAGCGATACGACACGACCGGCTCGCGCACGATCGACGAGCTGGACCCGAACTCCAGCTACGCAAGAGCGTACGCGCTCATCCCCGCCGGTTCGCGCGTGCTCGACCTCGGTTGCGGCTCGGGCGAGCTGGCGTCGTATCTCGCCGCCCGCGGCGACCGCGTTTGGGGCGTCGACATCAACCCCGCCGCGCTCGCCCAAGCCGCCGCGTCGTGCGTGGAAACCCGCGTCGCGGATCTCGAACGGGCCGACGTGGCCGGCCTGTTCCCCGGCCTGCTGTTCGACGTGGTCGTCTTCGCCGACGTCCTCGAGCACGTGCGCGAGCCGTGGAACGTGCTGCAATCGGCCCGCACGGTGCTCGACTCCGACGGGTTCGTCGTCGCCTCGATCCCCAACTTCGCGCACGCCGCCGTCCGGCTCGCGGTGGTCAGCGGCGCGATGCCCTACCGCGGGCTCGGGATCCTCGACGGCACGCACGTGCGCTTCTTCACCCGCAACGGCGTGACGTCGCTGTTCGAGGAGAGCGGGTTCCGCGTCCAAGTCATCGACCGCACGACGCTCCCGTTCGACCAGCCGTCGGATCTCGTCCCCGACGTGCGGCTGCTGCGCGTCCCCGGCGACATCGAGCGCCACGTGCGCGAAGATCCCGAAAACGAAACGCTCCAGTTCGTCGTGCGCGCGATCACGCTGCCGGGCGAGTGGGACATGGACGCGCTCCGCGACCGGTTGCACGACGTCGAGGCGCACGCCGAAGAGCAGGGGGTCGGTTTGCGCAACCTGCTGCGCGAACACGCCGCGGCGCTCGAGCTCGTGCGCGAGCGCGAAGCGCAGGTGAGCGCGCTGGAACACGCGCTGGAGTCGGCGGCCGCCGGGGTGCGCGCGCAGCTCGTCGCGACGGCGGCCGAACGCGACGAGCTCGTCGCCGCACGAACGCAGGAGAACGCAGCGCGGCACGCGCTCGAAAGCGACCTGGCCGGCGCCCGGACGGCGCTTCGCGACGCGAACGCCGCCGCCGAGCGGGCGCTGCGGGAAGCGACCGAGGCGAACGAGGCCGCGCTCCGGCAAGCCGTCGAGCAGCGCGACGATGCCAGGGCGGCGGCCGAGGAGGCCCGAGCACAGCTCCAGAGCCGCGAACACGCGCTCGCCCACGAGCTCGAAGGTTCGCGGCGCGAGGTCGCGGAGTTGCGCGACGTGCTGGCTGCCGCGCGCGAACGCACCCCCGCGCTCGTCGAGCGGTGCGCGCTGCTCGACGCGGCGGTCGCGGACGCCGAGCGCCGCGTCGAGCAGCTGCGGGACGACTACGAACGCGGCTGCCGGCGTGAGGCGCACGCCGCCGAGGTGATCGCCGCCGCCGAGGTTGACCGGGCGGCGCTCGAGGCTGCGCTGGCGCGAGCGGACGCGACGCTGGCCACCGTCGTCGCGCAGCGTGACGAACATGCGCAAGCGCGAGCCGCGCTCGCGCGCTACGCGGCCGAAGCCGAGGCCACGGAGGCCGCGCTGCGCGCGGCGCTGCAAGCCGCCACCGACGAGCTCGAGCTGTTGCGCCGGCGCGCCCGGTACGAGGCCCTCGCGTGGATGGCGCGCGAGCACGCGGGCCGCGGCGAGCAGGAAGCCGGCACGCAGTTCTGGCCCGACGGCCTCGCTACGCCATGACCTCGAACGAGAACGCGTCGAACACCACCGGCTCGACGTCGTAGAGCGCGACGAGCTCGGCGCGGTGGAAGCCGGGGTCGAGCGCGTCCGCCGAGACGATCCCGGAGAAACCGCTCGTGCGCAGGCGTTCGCACGCGGTCGCGACGGCCACGTCGTCGCGTTCGATCCCGCGCTGGATCGGTCCGTGCGCGACGCCGTCGACGACGAGCATGACGCGGCTGGGCAACACGTCGGCGACGGGATCGCCGGCCCAGCCGGTGACGACCGCGCGCTCGTGCGCGTGCAGCCGCAGGTGCGTGCGCTCTTCGACGACCGCCGTCGCGCCGTCGATGCGGCCGACCAGATCGATGCGGCCGCGAACGCGCCGCTCCGCCGCGAAGACGCGCGGAGGGCCGGGCGGCGCAACCGCGATCCGCAGCTCGCCGCCGACGGCGGCGATCGTGGTGCCGACGATCGCCCGCACGCGCAACGCGTGCTCGCCGGTACCGAGCTCGTCGGCCGCGATGCGGAAGCGAAATCCGTACCCGGTGACGTCGGAGCCGAACTCCGCCGCGACATCGGGCCGCGGGTAACCGCTCATGCCGCGGATCACGCGCTGGCCGTCGATCTCGGCGTAGGCCAGCGTCGCCGGGACGCCGTCCGGCGACGCGGCCCAGCCTCGCACCACGAGCGTGCCCCCGGCCGGGACGGTGACGGGCGCGTTGGGCGCCGCCGAGCCGCCCGCCTCGAGCCCGATCGCGTCGACGAAGCCGACCAGCGCGCCGGGGACGACACCGGCGGGAAGGCGCCGCAGCGGCGGGACGACGTCGAGCGACGCCGCGAGCTTGACCGGGACGAGCGAACCGTCGGCCCGCCGTCCTCGCACCGCGACGGCGTGGTGGCCGGGCACCGCGTCATCGAGCGCGACGGCGACGCGAAATCCGACCCGCTGGGGCGCTCCGAACGCGGCGGCGACGTCGGGCCTGACGACCTCGAACGAACCGGACGCGCGCGCCCCGCCGATGTCGATCTCGATCCCGTCGAAGTCCCGCGCGCCGGCGTCGAGCGCCCATCCGCACACGTAGACGCAACCGTCGTTCGGCGCGACGGTCACCCGCCCGTGGTCGTCGTCGATCGTATCGATCACCGCGACCGCAGTCGTGTTCGCCGCAGGATTCGTCCGCCGCTCCGCCATCAAGCCGCAGTTGGCCGCGCGAGGAAACCCGCCCTGGCAGGCCGACCGCGGAACGGCTACGCCAGAATCTGGCCTTCGGGCACTTCGAGGATCGCCGTGTCGTCCACGTGCACGATGTCGTCCCAGCTGTAGCCCGTCTTCGCGTACCATTCCTGCGTCGTCACCCAGTGGCGGCGCCCGTCGCGGATGAGGAACACCTTGCGGCCTTGATCGGTCGGCGACGTGCCGCGCACGACGATCTCGCCGCGCGGGTTGCGCTGCGCGACGGCGATCAGCTCCTCGCCGCGCACCAAGCCGTTGCCCGACGGGACGGTGGCGAGGTATCGTTCGACGCCTTCCGCCGACGCGCCGTCGAAGTGCACGGCGCCGTGATCGATCCAGATCACGCGGTCGCACGTCGCGGCGATGTACGCCATGTCGTGCGACGCCAGCACGATCGTGGAGTGCGCGTCCCAGAACCGTTCGAGCCGCGCGGCGCACTTGCGCCGGAAGAGCTCGTCGCCGACGGCGAGCACTTCGTCCAAGAGCAAGATGTCGGGGCGGAACTGCGTCGCGATCGCGAAGCCGAGCCGCGCGGCCATGCCGGACGACAGCGTCTTGGTCGGCTCGTCGCGCACCTCGGAAAGCTCCGCGAACTCCAGGATGCCGTCGACGTTCGCTTTGACGAGCGCCTCGTCGTGGCCGAGCAGCACGCCGTAGTACACGATGTTGTCGACCAGCGAGAGCTCGGGCTCGAAGCCGACGCCGAGCTCGATCAGCGGGGCGACGGTCCCGTCGACGCGCACCGAGCCGCGCGTCGGGACGAGGACGTGCGCCATCACCTTCATCAGCGTGGACTTGCCGCTGCCGTTGGGACCGATGAGCGCGACTTTCTCGCCGCGCTCGACCCGCACGGACACGCGGTCGAGGACCGTCCGCTTGCGACCGCGCCGCATGCGCCCGCGCAGCAGGTCGAAGAACGTGCGCTTGAGATCGTAGTGGAACTCTTCCTGCGTGCGGCGCTGCAGCGTGACGTCGCGCAGATCGATCGCGGCGGCCACTCAGACGAGGTCCATGAAGTCGGGGCGCTTGACGCGAAAGAACCACGCGCCGAGCACGATGACGACCAGCCCCGCCGCCAGCGACACGACGATCGGGCGGTAGTGGATCGGGCCGCGCATGATGGTGACCTCGCGCAGCGCGGTGACCGCTTGCGCGACGGGGTTGAGGTTGTACCACGGGCGGATCTGCGGCGGCACGACGTCGACCGGATAGAAGAGCGGGCTCGTGAACCACAAGATGAACCCGATGATCTCCCACAGGTGCGGCAGGTCGCGGAAGAACACGTACAACGTCGAGAGCACGAGCGAGATGCCCGCCACGAGCAGCACGACCGATGCCAGCACGATGGGGACGAGGAGCACGCGCACCGGATCGTGCGTGACGGCGATGGAGATCACGAACACGATCGGGAACGTCGTGACGGCCTGCTGGAAGACGTTTGCGACGACCGACGCGACCGGGAAGATCACGGGGGGCAGCGCGATCTTGTTCAGGAGCGAGCCGTTCACGACCACCGATCTGAGCGCTTCGCCGGTGGCGTTGAGGAAAAACGTGACGACCGTGAGCCCGATGAACGCCGAGAGCACGTAGCGCGTCACCGAGCCGTCGTAGTACTTGCTGAACGCGGTACCGAAGATCGCCGTGTAGACGGCCGTCATCAGCACCGGGATCGTGAACGACCACAGGATCCCGAGCGCGGTTCCGCGGTAACGAACCTTGAGCGCCCGGAACGCCGAGATGCGGACCAGCTGGATGTTGCGCCGGGTGTTGCCGGTCACGGTCGAGTCGAAGAGTGCTGTAGCCATGGAGACGAACGCCGCCGCGGTGGGCGACCAAGCTTTCCTAAGAGTAGGGCGTCGGCGGGGGGCGGTCCTCCCCGGCCGGCCGCAGCCGTTTCAGAGCCGCAGCGAGAAGTCTTCCGCCTCGAGCGTGAGATGCGGGCTGTAGTGGGGATCGTTGTGGCGCTCGACGTGCCAGCGCTCCTGCATGATCCCCGCCTCGCGCGCATACCTCGCTTGCTTATCGGCGGTGTCCTCGTAACCGCGGCTCCGGGACTCGTCGTGCACGAGCACGACGTGCGGAAGGTAGACGTTGTACAAGCCGAGCGCCCGCAGCTTCAGACAAAGATCGACGTCGTTGAACGCGATGCCCAGCGCTTCGTCGAACCCCCCGGCGCGCTCGAACGCCTCCCGGCGGACCATGAGACACGCCCCGGTCAACGCGGAATAGTTGTTGACCGTTCGCAGGATGTTGAAATAACCGCCGGCGCCGCCGTCCGCACGTTTGTGCACGTGCCCGGCCGTGCCGCCGATCCCCGTGACGACGCCGGCGTGCTGGATCGTGCCGTCGGGATACAGCAGCTTCGCGCCGGCGGCGCCGATGCTGGGCCGCTGCGCCTGTTCCGCCAGCGCTTCGAGCCAGTCGGGCGTCACGACGCGCGTGTCGTTGTTCAAGAACAGCAGGTACGCGCCGTCGCTCCGGCGCGCGGCGAAGTTGTTGATCGCCGCGAAGTTGAACGGCACGTCGTAGCGCAGCACGCGCACGCGCGGCTCGGCGGCGCTCCAGCGCGCGAAGGTCGCGAGCGACGCCGCATCGGTCGAGCCGTTGTCGACGAGCACCACCTCGAAGTCCGGATACGTCGGCCGCGCGAAGATAGACGCGAGGCAGCGCTCGACGTCGTCGCCGTGATCGCGCGTCGGGACGATGATGCTGATCTTGTCCGGCCGCCGCAGCGCGTAGCGCACGACGTAGCTCCCGGGCTGCGCCAGCTGCTCGACGCGGCCCGGCTCGCCGCGCCGCGCGAGCGCCTCTTCGAGCGCGCGGCGCCCGGCTTCGTACGCGTAGTCTTTCGACGCCGCGCTGCTCGCGGTCGACGCGGGATGGATGCGCCAGTGGTAGAGCACGCGCGGGATGTGGCGGATGCGGTCGGTGCGCTCGGTGGCGCGCAGCACCAGATCGTAGTCCTGGCTGCCCTCGAAACCGAGCCGAAACCCGCCCAGCTCCGTCACCAGCGAGCGCCGGAACACGGCGAGGTGGCCGGTGTACATGCGCGCGAGCAGCGAGTCGGGCGACCAGTCGGGTTTGAAATACGGCTCGCTGCGATGGCCGTCTTCGTCGATCTTGTCTTCGTCGCTGTAGAGAACGTCCGCGTCGGGATACCGGTTCACGGTGAGCGCGACGTGGAACAGCGCGTCGGGCGCGAGCACGTCGTCGTGGTCGAGCAGCGCGACGTACTCGCCGGTCGCGAGCGCGAGCGCGCTGTTGCTGGCCGCGGCGATGTGGCCGTTCTCGGCGCGCAGCGCGAGCTTCACGCGCGCGATCGCGCGCCGCATACTCCGCCAGCACGCGCCGCACGTGCGGCAGCGACGACGCGTCGTCCGCGACGCACAATTCCCAGTGCGGGTACAGCTGCGCGAGCACGGAGTCGAGCGCGGCGCGCAAGTACTGCTCGGGCGGGTCGAACACCGGCACGAGCACGCTGACGGTGGGCAGGCGCGGCAACACCGCGATCGTGTCGGCGATCGCGTGCGCGTCGGCGGGGCGCAGGTCGTTGCGGCTGATCCAGCGGTCGTAGCCCGTGCCGCGGCCCGCGGCGGGCTCGATGCGCTCCAGCACGACGTCGGCGGGCGCCGTCGCGCCGGTCTTGCTGAGCCCGACGCGGTGCTTGAGATCGAACCACGCGTTGCGCGTTTTCCAGAACTTGCTGGTCTGCATCGAGATGAGCTCCGCGCGCATCGCTTCGGCGACCGCGCGCGTCTTTTGCGCGATGCGCACGACGGAGTCGAGCTGCCCGGCGAGCTCGTTGCGCTCCGCTTCGAGCGCGCGCAGCTTCGCGCGCAGCCGCGCCTCGCCGTCGCCGGAACCTTCCGGAGGCTCCGCGCTCACGCGCGGATCAACGGGCTTGGAGATGGGACGGGCTCGCGGCCAAGTCGTGGTACGTGACGCAGCCTTCGGCGAAGTAGTGGCAGACCAGCGCGCGGCGCGACGTGCCGATGCGCGCGCGCGGCGCGCCGCCGTGGATCAGGTTGCCGTGCCACAGCAGCACGTCGCCCTTGCGCGGTGCGAACGTGCGCGGCTGCAGGCCGTGCTCCTCGATCAGCGCGGCGATGCGCGGCTCGTAGCGCTGCGCGTACGGGCCGTAGCCCGCGTCGCGGAAGTCGTCGGTCGAGATCGCGACGTCGTCGGCGAACACGTACGGCAAGCGGTGCGAGCCCGGATAGTACACCAGCGGGCCCGAGTCGGGCGCGATGTCTTCGAGCGCGAGCCACGACGCCGCCAGGTAGCCCAGCGGGTACGTCGTCATGTGGATCGCGTCGGAGTGCGCGCGCTGCTCGCTGGCTTTGTGACCGATGATCGTTTGGAACGGCAGCGCCTGCGCGCCCAGCAGCACCGACACGACCTCCATCACGCCCGCGTCGTGCAGCATCGCTTCGATCTCCGGGACGGCGAAGTGCGCGTTGAGCGTGCGGCCCGGCAGCGGATCCGCCGCGGTGGGCTCGGCGTCGGGCGTGACGCGGCGCTCCGCGAGCGCGCGCTCGTACGCGTCCCACGCCGCATCGATGCGCCGCTCTTCGAAGAACGCGGGGATCTCGACCACGCCGTCGCGCAGCCACGAGCGCGCGAACGCGGCTTCGGTCGCGGTGAGCTCGCCGCGCGCGCGCCGCGCTTCGATCGCGGCTGCGGCGCCGGGCCGGTCGAGCCACGGGCGCGGGCCGGCGTCGGGGAATGCGCCCGCGCGGAATTGCGGCACCGCCGCGCCCGCGAGCGGCCGTTCGGGGACGACCGGCGCGAAGCGTCCGCGGTGCCGCCGCGCGCCGCCGAAGAGCCGGCCGACGAGCGCGTTCACGGTGCGGATGCCTCCGAGCGCGGCGCGGGCGCGCTCTCGTCGCGGCGAATCCCGGCGAGCGGAGCGGGACGGCGATAGTCGCCGCGCGGCGAGCCACTTCTCGATCAGCGCGTACAGCACGATGAACAGGTACCGGCTGCCCATCTCCTTGATCTTGAGCTTCGACACGCCGTGCTTGCGGTTGTACCAGTTGGTCGGCACCACGGTCCACGAGTACCCGCGCACGATCGCTTTGAGCGGCAGCTCCACGGTGATGTTGAAGTGGTGCGAGAGGATCGGGCGCAGGCCGTCGATCACGTCGCGGCGGTAGCACTTGAACGCGTTGGTCACGTCGTTGTAGCGGATGCCGAACAGCAGCGCGACGGCGGCGTTCGCGACCCGGTTCAGGATCAGCTTGGGCAGCGGGTACTCCACGACCCGCGCCTGGCGCGTGAAGCGCGAGCCGAACGCGCAGTCGTAGCCGCGCTCGATCGCGCGCCAGTATGCGACGACGTCGGCGGGGTCGTCGGACGCGTCGGCCATCACGATGCACACCGCGTCGCCCGCGAACGCGTCGAGCCCGGTGTGGATCGCGTTGCCGAACCCCTTCGCGCGCAGGTTCGGCACGCAGCGCACTGCCGGGATGCGCGCGCGCCGCCGCCGCCACGGCCGCGGCGGTGCCGTCCGCCGAGTGGTCGTCCACCACGACGATCTCGAACGCGATCCGCTCGCTCGCGAGCCGTCGCGCCAGCGCCGCGACGGTGTCGCCGACGGAACCCTCCTCGTTGTGCGCGGGGATGACGACGGACAGCACCACGTTACGCGGGCGCGCCCTGCGCACGCGCCTCCGCGGCCCAGCGCTCCGCGTTCTTCTCGAAGATCTCCGTCAGCAGCGCGGCGAGGTCGTAGCGCTGCCGCCACGCGGGGTAGTGCGCCTTGAACTTCGCCATGTCGCTGACGTACCAGATGTGATCGCCCGCGCGGTTCGCCTCGCTGTACGCCCAGTCGAGCTTGCGGCCGGCGATCGACTCGCACAGCGCGATCGCTTCGAGCATCGAGCAGTTCGAGAAGCGCGTGCCGCCGACGTTGTACACCTCGCCGCAGCGCGGCGCGCGGAACACGTGGTCGAACGCCTCGATCAGATCGCGCGCGTGGATGTTGTCGCGCACCTGCTTGCCCTTGTAGCCGAACACCGTGTACGGCAAGCCCGTCGCCGTGCACCGCATCAAGTACGCGAGGAAGCCGTGCAGCTTCGTGCCGGAGTGGTTCGGGCCGGTGAGGCAGCCGCCGCGCACGACGGTCGTCGGCATCGCAGAAGTAGCGGCCGTACTCCTGGACGAGCACGTCGGCGGCGACCTTCGACGCACCGAACAGCGAGTGCATCGACTGGTCGATGCGCATGCGCTCGTCGACGCCTTCCCACGCCGGGTGCGCGCGGTCGAGCTCCCAGCGCGTCTCGAGCTCGACCAGCGGCAGCTCGTTGGGCGCGTCGCCGTACACTTTGTTGGTCGACGTGAAGATGAACACCGCCGCGGGGCAGTGCTTGCGCACCGCTTCGAGCACCACCAGCGTGCCGTTCGCGTTCACGGTGAAGTCCGTGTGCGGGTCGCTCGCGGCCCAGTCGTGCGACGGCTGCGCGGCCGCGTGGATCACCAGCGCGACGCGCTTGCCGTAGCGCTCGAACAGCTCGTCCATCGCCGCCGCGTCGCGGATGTCGGCGTCGACGTGCCGGTACTGCGCCGGGAAGCGCGCTTCGAGCGCCCGGCGGTTCCAGTCGGTCGACGCGTCCGCGCCGAAGAAGCGGCGCCGCAAGTCGTTGTCGATCCCGACGATCTCGTGGCCGCGCTCGGCGAAATAGGCGACGGCCTCCGAGCCGATGAGGCCGGCTGAACCCGTGACGACGACGACGGACATGCGGTAGATGCGACTCCTTGCAGGCGGTTACGACCAGAGCGGGGCGACGAGACGTTCGTTCGCGCGGATCCAGTCGAAGATCGCCGCGAGCGTCTCGCGCGGCGACTTGACCGGGCGCCAGCCCGTGGCCGCGGTCACGCGCGCGTTGTCCGTGACGTAGATGCGGACGTCGGACGGACGGTTCTCCGCCACGCGCGCGATGTCCACTCGGTTGCCCGTGATCTCCTCGCACAGCGCGGTCGTCTCGAGCAGCGAGAGGCTCGACGCGGGGCCGCCGCCGACGTTGCAGACGCGCGCCGGCAGCGCGCCGATCCCCTCGATCTGGTGCAGCACGAGGTCGCACAGCTCGTCGACCGCCACGAGGTCGCGCACTTGCTTCCCCGTGCCGCCGTAGCCGATGTAGGCCAGCTCCTTGCGGAAGTAATGGCGGCCCATCCACAGCGCGAAGACGCCCTGGTCGACCTTGCCCATCTGCCACGGCCCGGCGATCACGCCGCAGCGGTCGACGACGTAGCGCAGGCCGAACATGTCGGCGTACTCGGCCAGCAGCAGCTCGCAGGCGAGCTTGGTGGCGCCGTACAGCGAGCGCGCACCTTCGAGCGGGAACGCCTCGCCGATCCCGGCCGGGCTCACGCCCGGCAGCGCCTGCGCCGCCGCGATCGCGAACCGGGTCGGGGTCTCCTCGAACGCGATCGACTCCAGCGCCGCCACGGGATACACCCGGCTCGTCGAGAGGAACACCACGTCGGCGCCGTGCCGCCGCGCCACCTCGAGCAGGTTGACCGTGCCGGTCAGGTTGGTGTCGATCACGGCGGACGGCCCGCTGTCGTAGGCCGCGAGGATGGCGGGCTCGGCCGAGCAGTCCACCAGCAGGTCGAAGCGCAGCCCCGGGAACGCGAGGTCGTCGGGCCGGCGGATGTCGGCGTGCACGAACTCGACCCGGGCCGCCGCCAGCCGCGGCAGGTTCCACTCCGAGCCGCGCCGCTTGAGGCTGTCGAGCGCGACGATCCGCGCCTGCGGGTAGCGCTCGCGCAGGCGCAGCGCCAGGCTCGAGCCGACGAAGCCGGCGCCGCCGGCGACGAGGATGGTGGAGGGCATCTCGCCGTTGATAGTCCCTCACGCGGAGGGCGCCCTTCGCGCGGCGAACGGCCGGGCGGTGACCCTGCCCCGACCGATGCGGCTGGCCGTTACCGCGCTCGGGCTGCTGCTCGCGGCGCTCTGGGGCCTTTCGCTCGCCCAGCCGCCGTTGCCGGCCTCCGTCGGGCTCGACGAGTCCTGGCGGATCGCACTCACCATGGCGGCGGAGCAGGGCCTGCGGTTCGGGCAGGACGTCGTGTTCACGTTCGGCCCGCTCGGCTTCGCGCTCCAGGGCGTCGCCGATCCGGCGCTCGCGGGCGCCACGGCGGCCGTGACGGCGCTGCTCGCGGCGGTCGCGGTCGCCGGCCTGGTGAGCGTGCTCGCCGGCCGCGGCGGGCTGCCGCTCAAAGCCGGGCTCGTCGTGATCGTGATCTTCGTCGCGACCAACGTCAGCCTCGACTACGCCGCGCTGATCGGGGTGGTCGCGCTCATGATGCACGCCGGCCGGTATCCCAAGGCCGCGCCGCTCGTGGGCCTCATCGTCGGCGTGGTCGGCGCGGTGGGACTGCTCTCGAAGTACACCCTCGGCCTCGACGCGCTCGCCGCGGGCGCTGCCGTGTGGGCGGTCGAGGCCGTTCGCGGGCCGCGCCGCCGCCGGCGCGCGGCGCTGCTCGCCGCGGCGGTGTGCGCCATCGTCGTCGCCGCGGGGCTGGCGTTCGCGTTCGGGTTCTCGGCCGGCGCCCTGGGCGCGTATCTCCGCAGCGCCGCGTCGATCACGAGCGGGTACTCCGCCGGCATGGAGCTGCGCGGGCCGCGGCTGCAGGTCGCGGTCGCCCTCGCCCTCGGCGCCGCGCTCGGCGCGCTGGCGCTGCTCGCGGTGCGCGAGCGCAAGCCCGCACCGGCGCTGCTCGCGTGCGTCGTCATGTTCCTGGCGTGGAAGCACGGCTTCGTGCGCCAGGACGGGCACATCGTATACTACTTCGACATGGCCGCCGCCGTCGCGCCGCTGCTCGCACTCACCGTGCGCCGCAACGCCGCCGTCGTGCTGGGCACGGCGACGACCGTGCTCGCGTTCGTCGCGCTGCTGTGGACGCAGCACCTCGTGTACGGCACGGTCGGCGCGTTCTTCCACCCGGAGCGCGTCGCGCAAGGCGCGGCGTTCTTGCTGCACCCGCGCGACACGACGGCCGCGCTCGCGGCGGCCGGCGACGCGGCGCTCGCGCCCGACCGGCTGCCGCGAGCGGTGCGCGACCGCATCGGCACGGCGACCGTCAGCGTGATGCCGTGGGAGATCGCGATCGTGCGCGCGGGCGCGCTGCGCTGGGCGCCGCTGCCGGTGTTCCAGTCGTACAGCGCGTACACGCCGCTGCTCGACCGGATCAACCGCGACGCGCTCGTGTCGCACGGTGCGGACTACGCGCTCTACGACTACATCTCGATCGACCAGCGGTACCCGTTCGGCGACGCGCCCGCGACGACGACGGAACTGCTGTGCCGGTACGCGGTCGACGTACCGAGCGTGACGGCGGCGAACGCGCGTTACGTGCTGCTGCGGCACGGCGCGGCCGCGCACTGCGACGCGGAGCCCGCCGGGCGCGCGACCGCGGCCGTCAACGCCCCGGTGCCCGTGCCCGCCGCGGGCTCGCCGGACGCGTTCGTCGTCGCGTCGTTCGCGTTGCGCCCGACGTTCGCGACGGCGCTGCGCACCGCGCTGTGGCGCGGGCCGGACGTCGCGATCTCGGCGCGCTTCGACGACGGCTCGACCGTGGGGTTCAAAGCGGTCGCCGCGACGCTGCCCGACGGCGTCGTCGTGTCCGCGTTCCCGCGCGACGCGGCCGAAGCCGAGCAGCTGTTCGCGCGCCGGCCGGTGCGCGCGGTCCGCGACGTGACGATCCTCGCACCGGCGGGCGCGTACGTGCTCGACGGCGTGACGTTCACCCGCGAGCGGCGGCGCTGACGTGCTCGCGTACGTCACCGGCGCGGCGGGGTTCGTCGGCTCGCACCTGTGCGACCGGCTGCTGGCCGACGGCTGGGACGTCGTCGGCATCGACAACTTCGCGACCGGCAACGAACACAACCTCGCGCGCGCCATGCGCACGCCGCGCTTCCGGTTCTTCCGTGCCGACGTCGCGCAGCCGTGGGACGCGCTGCGCGCGCAGCTCGGCTCGCCGCACGGACAGCCGGAGCTCGTGCTGCACTTCGCGTCGCCGGCCAGCCCGGTGCAGTACGAACGCCTCGCGCTCGAGACGCTGGCCGTGAACGCCGCGGGCACGATGCACGCCGTCGCGTTCGCGCACGAGGCCGGCGCGACGCTGCTGTACGCGTCGACGAGCGAGAGCTACGGCGACCCGCTCGAGCACCCGCAGCGCGAGTCGTACTGGGGCCACGTGAACCCGGTCGGGATCCGCGCGTGCTACGACGAGTCCAAGCGCTTCGGCGAAGCGTACGTCACCACGGCGGTGCGCAAGCTCGGGCTCGACGGCCGCGTCGTGCGCATCTTCAACACGTACGGGCCGCGCATGCAGCCCGGCGACGGCCGCGTGATCCCCAACTTCTGCGTCGCGGCGCTGCGCGGCGACCCGCTCACGGTATACGGCGACGGGCTGCAGACGCGCAGCTTCTGCTACGTCGACGACCTCGTCGACGGCATCGTGCGGTTCGCGACGCGGCCCGCGCTGGGCGGGCGCGTGATCAACGTCGGCAACCCCGACGAGTACACGATCCGCGAGCTCGCGGCCGTCATCGCGCGGCTTGCGAACGTCGAATTGCGCGTCGTCGAGCAGCCGCTGCCGCCCGACGATCCGGCCCGCCGCCGGCCCGACATCGCGCTCGCGCGCGAGCTGCTCGGAGTGGGAGCCGCGCACCGCGCTCGAAACCGGCTTGCGCCGCACGCTGGACTACTTCGGCGGCGGGCCGCCGCGGCCGACGCCGGCGTAGCGCAGCCCCGCCGCGCGCACCTGCGCGGGGTCGAAGATGTTGCGCCCGTCGACGAGCAGCGTGCCGCGCATCGCCGCGGCGCAACGCACGAAATCGAGCGCGCGAAACTCGTTCCACTCCGTCGCGAGCACCACCGCGTCCGCGCCCGCCACCGCGTCGTACATCGCGTCGAAGTACGTCGACGCCGTCGTCGCCGAGCTCGGCGCGCGCGACCGCGTTCGCGATCGGGTCGTGCGCGCGCACCAGCGCGCCGCGCTCGCGCAGCAGCCGGATGATCGCGAGCGCCGGCGCGTCGCGCACGTCGTCGGTGTTCGGCTTGAACGCCAGGCCCAGCACCGCGACGGTGCGGCCGCGCGCGCCGCCGAGCCCGCGCTCGAGCTTCTCGGCGATGCGCTCCAGCTGGCGGGCGTTCACGAGCGCCACCGCGTGCAGCAGCGGCGCCTCGTACTGGCGCTCGACGGCGAGCTGCGCGAGCGCGCGCACGTCTTTCGGAAAGCACGACCCGCCGTAGCCGATGCCGGGGTTGAGAAATTTGGTGCCGATGCGCTGGTCGTAGCCGATCCCGCGGCACACCTCGCGCACGTCCACGCCGAGCAATTCGCAGATGTTCGCGATCTCGTTGATGAACGAGATCTTCGTCGCGAGGAACGCGTTCGACGCGTACTTGATCATCTCCGACGTGCGCACGTCGGTCACCACGACGGGCGCCTCGAGCGGCGCGTAGAGGTCGCGCAGCACGCGCTCCGCGCTCGCGGTCGTCCGTGCCGATCACGACGCGGTCCGGTTTGAGGAAGTCGGCGACCGCGGAGCCCTCGCGCAGGAACTCCGGGTTGCTCACCACGCTCACCGCGTGGTCGGCGCGCGCGTGGCGGCGGATCGTCGACGAGATCAGCTCGCCCGTCTCCACCGGCACGGTCGACTTCGACACGACGATCTTGGGACCGTCGAGCGCCTCGCCGATCGCTCGCGCGACCGCTTCCACCCCGCTGACGTCGGCATGTCCGTCCGCGCGCATCGGCGTGCCGACGGCGATGAATACGAGGTCGCTCGCGCGCACCGCCTCGGCGACGTCGGTGGTGAAGCGTAAGCGGCCGGCCTGCACGTTGCGCGCAATCATCTCGGCCAGCGACGGCTCGTAGAACGGCACCTCGCCCGCGCGCAGCCGCTCGATCTTGGCCGCGTCGTCGTCGGCGCAGACGACGGTGTTGCCCAGCTCCGAGAAGCACGTCCCGGTGACGAGGCCGACGTAGCCGGAGCCGACGATCGCGATGCGTCTCACGGCGTCATCAGCCCGGGCGCCACGCCCGCGGCGGAACGCTCGCCGGGTCCCAGCGAGGTCGCCGCGGCCAGCAGCGCCACGGTGTGCCCGACGACGATCGTCTGGAGCAGATCGGCCGCGGACCGATGGCGCAGCACGATGCTCGCGATCTCGCCGAGCGCGACGAGCGCGAGCGGCACGACGAAGCGCATCCGGCCGCGCGCGATGTTGTACGTCGCGACGATGTTGGCCAGCGCGATCATCCCCATCGCGTAGACGTAGGGCACCAGGAACGGCGCGGCGCCGCGAAAGCCCGGCGTCGTGAGCGTCACGATCGTGACCTCCGAGAAGAGCGCGAAGAAGCCGATCGCCGCGGCGACGATGAGCGCCGCGATGCCGAGCGCCTGCACCAGCAGCCACCGCGTGCGCTCGCCGCGCGCGGCGCGCAGCACGGCTTGCGGCAGCAGCACGATCGGCACGAACGCGATCACCGAGTACAGCGCGCGGCCCGCGAGCGCCGCGGCGCCGTACAGGCCCGCGGTATGCGCGTCCAGATACCGTTTCGCGAGCACCCCGTCGTAGAGCACGAGCAGGTTGATGCAGAACACCGCGCCGCCGACCCACGCCGACGTGCGCGCGACCGCGCGCAGCGAGAACGGCACGGGCGTGCCGCGCCGGTGGACGACCCCGGCGACGAACGTGTACGCCGACGCGACGGCATACCCCAGCGCCATCCCCGCGAGCGCGCCGCGCGCGCCCCACAGCAGCCCGAGCGCGGGCGCGAACAGCGCTTTGCCGCCGGATTCGGCGACCGTGGAGACGGAGAACGCGCCGAAGCGCGACGTGCCTTGCAGCACGCCGCGAAAGAACGGCAGCGCGATCGCGCCGCACAGCGAGCACCCGGCGAACGTGACGAGCAGCGGGTCGGCGACGCGCAGAAACCCCGCCAGCGGCACCGACAGCGCGATGAGCGCCGCGCCGGCGACCGCTGACGACACGAGCGTGACGCGGTCGACGGCGTGGACGAGCCCCGCGAGCCGGTCCGGATCGAGCGCGAGATCGCTCGCGAGCTTCGCGACCACCATCTGGCCGATCAGCGCCGGCCCGCTGAGGATCAGCACGACCGCCGCGAGCGCGGAGAACGACCCGTACGCCTCGACGCCGACCGCGCGGCTGACCAGCGCGTAGAACGCGTACGACAGCACGTTGGCCACGACGACGCCGGCGAACGTGACCCCGGCGTGCGCGGCGACGCGCGCACCCCCCGTTGCGGACTCGGTCACAGCCGCAGCTCGAAGTCCTCGGCGTCGACCGTGAGGTTCGGGTTGTAATACGGGTCGCGCGCCGCCCACGCCGGCCAGCGCTTGCGAATCGTGCCGACCTCTTCGATCGCGCGCGCGACCTTGGCCGGCGTGTCGTCGCCGCCGCGGCTCTTGGACTCGTAGTGGTAGAGCTTCGCGCGCGGCACGAACACGTTGCGGTAGCCCATGCGCCGCAGCTTCAGGCACAGGTCGACGTCGTTGTACGACACCGCGAGCGACTCGTCGAGCCCGCCCACCTCCTCGTACTTGCGCTTGGCGATCATCAAGCACGCGCCGGTCACCGCGAGGTAGTTCGTGTCGAGCTGCAGCGCGCCGTGGTAGCCGGGATCGCGCGCCGGCATGAAGCGGTGCGCGTGCCCCGCCAGCCCGAGGATGCCGAGCACCACGCCCGCGTGCTGCACCGTGCCGTCGGGATACAGCAGCAGCGCGCCGACGGCGCCGATCGACGGCCGGCGCGCTTGGCCGAGCATCGCCTCCATCCAGTCCGGCGCGATCACCTCCGTGTCGTTGTTGAGCAGCAGCAAATAGTCGGCCGACGTCGCGCGCGCGGCTTCGTTGTTCAAGCGCGAGTAGTTGAACGGCGCGGGATCGCGCAGCACCCCAAAGCGCGCCGGCTCGCGGCGCTCCCACTCCGCGAACAGCTCCAGCGTCGCGGCGTCGCGGCTGCCGTTGTCGACGACGAGCACCTCGAAGTCCGCGTACGACGTGCGCTCGAACAGCGACGCGAGGCACGGGCGCAACAGGTCGGCGCGGTCGCGCGTTGGGACGATCACGCACACGCGCTCGCCGCCCGGCGCCGCGAAGCGCACGTCCACGCTGCCGTCGGCGACGCGCACCGCGGCGGCCTCGCCGCGCCGTCGCAGCGCAACCTCCGCAGCGAGCGCCTGATCCGCCGGCGCGACGGTGTTGCGCACGTCGCGGTGGCACAGGACTTGCGGGACGTGCACGACGCGCTCGGTGAGCTCGCTGACGCGCAGCAGCGCCTCGTACCAGCGCGCGCTCTCGAACACGTCGCGCACGCCGCCCGCGCGTTCGAGCAGCTCGCGCCGGATCACGACGGCACGCCCGGCGTAGTCGCGCGTGAGGAGCGTCTCGGGCGACCAGTCGGGTTTGAACCACGGATCGAACGGCACGCCGCGGTCGTCGATGCGGTCTTCGTCGGAGTACACGACATCGGGCTCGTCCTGCAGCGCCAGCGCGAGCTCGAACAGCGCGTGCTGCTCCAGCCGGTCGCCGGGATCGAGCGGGCCGACGACGTCGGCGTCCCCGAACCGGTCGCCGCCGGGCGGCACGATCTGCACGCGCGGATCGGCCGCCGCCAGCGCGCGCAGCTCGGCGTCGCGCGGCTCGTCGAGCGCCCCGACCAAAAGGCGTGCCGACCAGTGCTCGTACACCTGCTCGCGCAGCGAGCGCAGCGTCGCGACGACGCCGTCGCTGCCGCGCGTGCGCGCGTCGACGACGATGCCGAATGCGACCGTCTTGGGCAAGAAGCGGATCATCGCGCGCATGCGCTCGACGTCCTCGTCGCGCACGCGGTGGTGCTCGCGAAAGAGCTGGTACGGATCGCCGAGCGCCGCAAGCTCCACGGCGCGCGCGTCGCCTTCGGCGACCTGCACGGGATCTTCGTCCGGCCCGATCCCGAAGCGCCGCCGCGTCGCGAACCACGTGTCCCGCAAGCGCCAGAAGCGGCTCACGCGCATCGCTTCGATGGTACGGCGCTGGCGCTGCACCAGCGGGTACAGGTACGCGACGTGCGCGAGCAGCGCGTCGCGCGAACGGCCGTCGTCCAGCGCGCCCAGCCCGTCGACCGCCTCCGACGTGCGCGCGGCGACGGTACGCCAGCCGCCGCGGGCGTCGACGTAGTTCGCACCGGAGCGCGCCATCGCACGCAACGCCTCTTCGGCCGGCAGCGCGTCGAGCACGGCCGACCAGCCGTCGGGCGGCACGACGATCCCGCCGCCGGTCTCGCGCACCAGCGCGGCCGCACCGGGGGCGTCGGCGTCGGCGAGCACCGGCCGGCCGTACGCCCACGCCTCCGCCACCTCGGGCACGAACGCGAGGCCCGCTCCGCTGACGACGACGGCGCGCGCGAAGGCGAAGAACGCCGCGCGATCCGCTTCGGCGACGTCCGCCAGCGCGACGACGTGGATCGCGCTCGCGCGCATGCGCGCGGCGGCGGACGCGTCGTCGCCGGCGACGAGCACGTACGGGCGGCCGCGCGTCACGCGGTTCACGCGGTCGGCGTGCAGGTCCGCCGCGGGCACGACGTCGACGCCGAGCCCGATGATGCGCGTGCGCGCGCGCGAAGCCGGGCCGTAGAGCTCCCCGACGAGCGCGGCTTCCGCTTCGGTCGTGCACAGGATCATGCGCGCGCGTGACACGGCGGTTGCGACCGCGGGCAGGCGTGCCGCCGGCTCGTCGTCGAGCAGCGGCACGAGCACGACGCGCTCGGCGACGTCGGTGAGCGCGTGCACGGTCGTCGGCACGGCGAGCTCGACGAACAGGAACGCGTCGTAGCGGTCCGCCGACGCGCGCACGTGCGCGAGGAGCTCCGGGCTGCGCAAGCGCTCGTCGAGCAGCGCCTGCGCGCGCTCTTCAACGGCCGCGCCGCCGCGGCGCACGGCGAGCAGCGCATCCTCGTACGCGACGCGGTCAGGCGCGTCGACGCGAAAGCGGTGCACCGGGAACGGCTCGGTGTGATCGGTGCCGGACACGAAGAAGTTCGCATCGGGCGCCTCGGGCGTCGTCGTCGTCGTGATCACCTCGAGCGCGACGCCTTCGAGCGCGAGGTGCGTCGCGAACGCGAACGCGAAGCGCTGCTTGCGCCCGCGCAGGTCGCGCCCGAAGAACGGCGCGACGATCGCGACGCGCTGGCGCCCGGTGCTCTTCACGCGACGGCCGCCGCGGCGCGGCGGCGCTCGAACAGCCGGCGCGCCGCGATCTCCGCGACGGCGACGCCCACCACCAGCCAGTACGCCGACGCGACCTTCGGGAAAAAGAACAGGTCGTCGAACGTCTGGTGCGCGGCGAGCGCGACGGTCGCGCCCAGCGCGCCGACGACGAGCGGGCGGCGCACGCCGCTGCGCCCGAGCGTAACGATCGTCGCCGCGAACATCGCGAGCGTCGCGAGCAGCCCGACGATCCCGGTCTCCGCGAGGCTCTGCAGGTAGATGCTGTTCGCGTGCGTGCGCACGCCGGGCAGACCGGCCTGCGGAAGGTCGAGCTCGTAGTTGCCCGCGCCGACGCCCACGACCGGCGACGTGCGCCACAGCTCCACCGCCGCGTGCCAGAGCTGCCAGCGGTTGGCGAGGTGATCCGCCGCCTGCGGTGCTTGGTCGAGCGAGAAATATCCGGCGGGCACGCCGGCGCGCAGCGCGAGCGCGACGCCGGCGGCGACGAGGAACGCGACCGCGCCCGCGAAGCGCCACGCGGTGCCGCCCAGCGGCCGCAGCACCAGCAGCACGACCACCACCCCCAGCGCGACGCCGATGAACCCCGAGCGCGAGATCGTCAGCACGTCGGTGATCGCGGCGAGCGCGACGACGAGCACGAGCGTGCGGTCGCGGTGCACGAGCGCGCGCGCGACGAGCACCGGCAGCGCCACGTCGAGATAGCCCGCGAGCTGGTTGGGGCCTTCGAGCGCGCCGGCGATCCGCGGGAACGACGTGCCGTGCACGAGGATCCCGCTGTGCGCGCCCACGACGTACTCCGCGAGCGCGGACAAACAGACCAGCACGACCGCGAACTCCAGCATCCGCCAGAACGGCCGGTCGTCGGGATCGGTGGCGAACGCCGCGATCGCGCCGAGAAACAGCAGCAGGTACTCGCCGGCCTTGAACGCTTCGCGCACGACCGCGCCGAGGTGCTGCGCGTGCGCTGCGCTCAGCGCGATGGCGACGAGCGTCGCGGCGAACGCGGCCAGCATCGCGCGCACCGGCAGCGTGCGAAACGCGGCGAGGTCGGGGCGCGAGAACGCGAGCGCGACCAGCATCCCGACGAGCCCGGCTTTGAGCGTCGTGATCGTGGTCGGCCCGGCGTAGCGCGCGAAGTCGAACGGCGCCAGCACGAGCAGCGCCGCGACGCCGAGCGCGGGCCGGCGCCGCGTCAGCAGCGCCACGGCGAGGGCGCAGCCCACGTACACGAGCGCGCTCGGCAGGTCGACCGGCACGTGCGTCTCGTGGCGCAGCGTGACGGTCCACGGGTGCAGGATCACTCGAAGCGTGACTCCGTCACGGCAACGGGACGAGGTCGCGCGGGCGGCGGCGCAGCAGCAGGTCGATCGCGAGGTGCAGCTCCTCGGAGTCCACCAATCGCGCGAGCGCGAGGAACACGAAGGCGCCGAACAAGAGGTGCTCGCCGAGGTTCGAGACGCGCGCGAGCATCGTGGGCGAGGGCGGCGTGCGCGTCACCTGCACCGCGGCGAGCGCGAACGCCATGACCGCGGAGCAGGCGCCGACCTTCAGCAGCGAGACGCACACGGCACGAATCTGGAAGCCGCCGAGCGCGCGCGACACGACCACCACGAACGCGACCGTCTGCAGCGTCTGCGACACCGCGTTGGCGAGCAGCAGCCCGCGCGCGCCCAGCGGCCCCTTCCACGCCAGCGACAGGACCACGTTGAGCGCGACCGTGGCGACGGAGATCGCGATCGCGACGCGGACCGCGCCGCACGCGTACAGGCAGCGCGTCAGCACGACGTTCGCCGCGAGCGCGACGAGTCCGACCGCGGCGTACGGCAGCAACTGCGCGCACAGCACCGTCGCTTCGGCCGTGAACGCGCCGCGCTCGAACAGCGTCTGCACGATGGGCCCGGCGAGCATGCACAGCCCCCACGCCGACGGCAGCGTCAGGAAGATCACCATCTGCAAGCCCGTCGCGACGCTGCGCCGCATCGCGGCGCGGTTCTTGTGCGCGAACTGGCTCGCGAACAGCGGAAAGATCACCGTCGCGATCGCGGTCACGAACAGCTGCTGCGGAAAGCCGACGATCTTGACCGCGAAGTTCATCCCCGCGATCGTGCCCTCGCTCATCTGCGACGCGAAAAACCGGTCGAACAGCAGCGCGATCTGGCCCGCCGCGGAGCCGACCGCGATCGGGCCCAGCACGTGGACGAGCCGCACGAGCCCCGGATGCCGCAACTCGAGCGCGAACCGGAAGCGCCGCAGCGACAAGAACGTCGGCACGAGCGCGAGCAGCGAGACGAACGCGCCCGCCAGCGCGCCGAACACCAGCGCGTACGCGCCGTAGCGCGGCTCCGCGAACCACACGAACGCGATGATGCACAGGTTCGCGACGAAGCCTTGCAGCGCGGCGGCGCCGAAGCGGTGGTACGCGTTGAGCAGCGAGCCGATCACGCCGGCCAAGCTGGTGGCGACGATCGTCGGCATCAGCCAGCGCGTCATCGCGACCGCCGTGTGCACGTGCGCCGCCGTGTGGTGGCTACCGAGCGGGACGTAGATGTGCGGCACGTACCACGGCGCGAGCCACGCGCCGAGCGCGGCGCCCGCGCCCAGCACGCCGATCAGCACGACGATCACGGTCGACGCGAGCTTCCACGCCTGGTCCTCGCGCTCGGTGTTGACGTAGTCGGTGAACAGCGGGACCAGCGCGGTCACCAGCGCGCCGTTGAACACGCCGAACAAGATCACCGGCACGACGGACGCGGCCAGGAACGCGTCGAGCTCCCACGACGTGCCGTAGAACTTCGCGTACACGACCTCGCGCACGAAGCCCAGGATCGTCGATGCGAGCGTCGCGCCCATCACCAGCATCGTCGACCGCGCGAGCCGCCGAGGGGTCCGGCCCTCCGCGACGACGGTCAGCCGGCGGTTAATGCGCCCCGACCCCTCGCAGCACGGCCGGGATCGTCTTGGCGACGATCGCGAGGTCGTACCACGGCGACCACGCATCGATGTACTCGTTGTCGAGCGCCATCCACTCTTCGAACGAGAGGTGCGAGCGGCCCGAGATCTGCCACAGGCACGTGACGCCGGGCTTGACGACCAGCCGCCGCAGCGCGTAGCCGTCGTAGTGCGCCACCTCTTCGGGCAGCGGCGGGCGCGGACCGACGATCGCCATGTCGCCGAAGAGCACGTTGACGAAGTTGGGCAGCTCGTCGATCGACGTGCGGCGCAGAAACGCGCCCAGCCCGTGCAGCCGCGGGTCGTCGCGCATCTTGAACACGGGCCCGTCGGCTTCGTTGAACTTCCGCAGGTCGGGCAGCATCGCGTGCGCGTCGCGGACCATCGTGCGCAGCTTGAACATGCGGAACGTCCGGCCGCTCAGGCCCACCCGCTCGTGGCGGTAGATCGGGCTGCCGCCGCTGACGATCACGATCCCCAGCATCGCGACCAGCACGACCGGTGCGGTCACGAACAGCACGACCAGCGCGACCGAGACGTCGATCGCGCGCTTCGCCGGGGCGTACCAGCCCGGGCGCACGGGCGCGTCGGGGAACGGGATCCCGGCCGGGAGACCGGCCTCGCCTCCGCCGCGGCCGGGGCGGTGCAGCTCGGCGACGCTCATCGGGCGCCGTTCCCCAAGATCGCCTCGATGCGCTCGCCGACGTAGCCCAGGCCGTCGATGATCCCGAGCTCGCGGCCCGGGCCGGGCCCGTACTCGAGGTAGGGGACGAACTCGCGCGTGTGGTCGGTCCCGGGCTGGGTGGGGTCGCAGCCGTGGTCGGCCGTGAAGATCAATGCGTCGCCCGGCCGGATCCGTTCCAGCAGCTCGGGGAGGCGGGCGTCGAGGCGCGCCAGGGCGTCACCGTAGCCGCGTACGTCCCGGCGGTGTCCGTACTTGGTATCGAAGTCGTTCAGGTTGACGAACACCAGACCATGATCTGTGGAATCGGCGAGCTCGAGCGCACGATCGACCGCCTCGCCGTTGTCGGCGACGCGCACCGATGATGCGATCCCGTGACCGCTGTAGATGTCACAGATCTTCCCGACAGCGTGCACGGGTACACCCGACTGCTCCAACCGGTCGAGCACGGTCGGAGGCGGCGGTATCGCATAGTCTCTACGGTTGGGTGTACGAGTGTAGTTCCCCGGCGTCCCGCTGAACGGCCGCGCGATCACGCGGTTGACCTCGTGCGGCGGAACGAGCATTGCGCGCGCCTTCTCGCACCAGTCGTAGAGCGTTGCCAGCGGGACCGTCTCCTCGTGGCAGGCGACTTGAAAGACGGAGTCCGCCGAGGTGTACAGGATCGGCCGGCCGGTGCGCTGGTGCTCCTCGCCGAGCTCGGCGATGATCTCGGTCCCCGACGCGGTGCGGTTCGCCAGCGGCGGCTTGCCCGCGATCGCGGTGAAGCGCTCCACCACCTCGGGCGGGAAGCCCTGCGGATAGGTCGGGAACGGGACCTCGGTGATCACGCCGGCCATCTCCCAGTGGCCGGTGATCGTGTCCTTGCCTTTGCTGCGCTCGCGCAGGCGCGCGACGGCGGCGGCCGGCGCGGCCGACGCCGAGACGCCGCGCACGCCGGTGATGTGGCCGAGCCCCAAGCGCTCGAAATTCGGCAGGCGCAGCCCGCCCAGGCGCTCGGCGACGTTTCCGATCGTGTTCGCGTTCAGAGCGTCGTGGTAGGCGACTGCATCCGGAAGGGCACCGACGCCGGCGGAGTCCATGACGAAGGCGAGAATGCGCGGCATGCCGTTGCGCGCGGTTCCCTTCGGCGCAGGACCGCGCCTCCCGTGGCGCTGAACGCGTGAAGCCCTACATGCGTCTTCCGGTTGTCTTCGCGCTGGCGTCGGCGCTTTTCGCGAGCGCGAGCGCGCTCGCCGCGGCGGCCCCGCCGACCAGCCTCGACGTCACCGCCAAGAGCGTCGACTTCTTCTCCAACCGGTTCATCGTCACGGCGGACGGCAACGTCCGCGTGCGGCTCTCCGACGGCACGGTCGTCGCGGGGCAGACGTTCACGATGGACCTGAAGCTCAACCGGTACCTCGTCGCCGGCGACGTTCACGTCGACGGCCCCACGATCCATGCGGCCGGCGCGGCGTTCGCGGGCTATCCCGATCTCGACCGCTCGTATTTTCTCCCAGCGACCAGCGCAGCCGGCGCCCCCCCGCCCGTGGCACCCGCCGCGCCGGAACGGTGGACGTATTACGGGCTGGACTGGGCGAACCCGCACGTCGGGCGCGAGCAGCCCGGCGACGCCTTTTTCTTCCCCGACCTCACGGGCGAACGGCCGTACATCTACGCGACCGGCGCGCGCATCACGCCGAAAACAAACGTGCTGTTCACGCTGCCGCGCGTGTACACGGCCGGCGTCTACCTGCCGCTGCCCCGCTACGTCGTGACGTTCTCGGCGAACTCGCACTTCTACGAGAACGGTTTCCAAGGCGCGCGCGCCGACGTCGCGCTGCCGTTCAACGGCTCCGAGCACAGCCTCACCGCGCTGCACGCGCGCAACGACGCGTTCAACGGCACGTACCTCGCGCTCGACCAGCACTTCGTGTGGGACAACGACTGGATCGTCGCGTCGATCGACCCGCTCACGCAGGAGCAGCGCCAGTACAACCTGATCGGGTTCAAGACGTTCTCGCCGAAGTTCCAGGGCCGGCTGTTCGCGCAAGAGTCGGCGGCGCAGCACCTCATCGTCAACCGCCCGGACGACGCGGCGGCGTTCGTCGCGCTCTCGTTCAACGCCGGGTTGCCGCACTCGGGGTTGAGCTACAATCAGAGCAACTACTACCAGCACATCCTGGGCTTCCCCGCGCACCCCGACGACAACGTGCTGGCATCGGACTACGACCCGCGCTGGCGCGAGCACCCGGTGAACGCCGAGCTGACGTGGACGGGCATACCGACGAACGTGACCAAGGACGGGCGATTGACGTTCCGCCTCCGCAGCGGGATCGGCTTCACGCACGACGCGTACGGCGAAGGCGGCTATCCCAACGAGCAGCCGGGGCCGAAGTCGCTGTTCTACCGTTACGTCGGCGGGCTCGTGGCGACGAACAGGATCACGGTGCACGGGTTCTCGCTGGCCGCGCAGTACGACAAGCAGCGCATGTGGTACTCGCTGCCGCACCACGTGGACCTCGGCGACGGCCGCGTGTCGATCTCACGCGATCTGCCGCTGAAGCACATCACGGCCTACGTCGCGTACGAGATCAAGACGACTGGTGACTACTGGGGCGATCAGCAGCTCGCCGCCTACCCGGCAGCGGCCGATCTCATCGCATCGCCGTTCGGGATCTACTCCGGCCAAGCGGCGTTCCGCGGCTTCGCGACGTCGCGCTCGATCAGCAGCGCCGTCGTGTACGCGCCGACGCCGTACTTCGTGTTCAACGCCTCGCTGGCGCGGTTCTACGACACGCCGGCGCCGATCCCGGGCATCTACGGTCAGCCGCCGGTGCAGCTGAGCGCCGACATGCGCGTGCGCATCTCCAAGCAGCTGCTGGTCGACCTCAGCCGCGGCTACTACTTCGACTTTGCCAACGAACGGTGGACGCCGACATTCGCAATCCAGTTCTCGCCGTAATGGTGCGCCGCGCCGCCGTCCTGTTCGCCGCCGCCGTCATGGTCGCGCTCGCGCTGCCGTCGCTTGCGCAGGGCGATCTCGTGCGCTTCACCGGGCAGCTGCTCGACGTGCGCAACGGCTACGTGTACTTCACGACGGGCGACGCGTTCAAAGTCGGCGACGCGCTGCGGATCGCCGATTTCGACACGGGCAAGCCGACGACGCTGCAGCCGCGCGCGAAGCTGTACGCGCGCGCGGTGCTCGACCCCGCAACGAAGCAAGTCGTCGAGCTCGACCTCACCACGCGCCGGCTGCCCACCGACGCGCAGTACGCGCAGGTCGCGCAGACGTATACGCAGACGAAGCCCGCGACCGAAAAAGCACCGGAGATCGTCGGCAAGCCGCTCACCGGACGCGAGGTCGCAGTCAGCTTCACCGTCACGGTGCCGCCGACGACGCCGCTCAACGCGGAGGTCTATCTCAGCACCGACGCGGGCGGGTGGAACCCGCGCGAGATCAAGCTCGACCGCATCGACGGACAGCGGTACCGCGCCGTACGGCGGTACGCATCGGGTACGCAGTTTGCGGTGCGCGTCACCCGCGGCTCGTGGAACTCCGTCGGCCGCGACAAATACGGACTCGAGGCAAAACCTCAGTCGTTCATCGTCCCGGAAGTCGACGCGAAGGGCTTCGACATCGTCGTCTACAGCTGGTCGGACGACCGCGGCAGCGCGCCGCAGCAAGCCGCGCCGGGTGCGATCCCCACGCCGTTCAACCCCAACCCCTTCCCGCCGGGCGGGCTCTACCCGCCGTCGCGGGCCACGCCGCCCGGCGGCTTCCCGACGCCGCGGCCGCCGTCGCAGCCGAACCGGCCGCCGGGCTGATGGCTTTGCGCCGGCGCGCAAAGCCGTCGCGCTCGGGCTTCGCCCGAGCCGCGCTGGCGTTGGTGGCGATGGCCGGGATCCCGCTGTGCGCGAGCGCGCGCGCGCCGGCCGTGCTCGACGGCGGCGGCATCGTGTTCTTCAGCGACACGCTCGCGCTCGTCGCGCGCGACGGCGCGTCCCTCGCGCTCGCGGACGGCACGCGCGCGCGCGCCGACGCGGCATACGTCGATTTGAAAACGAACCGCGTCGTGCTGGCGGGCCACGCGCGCGTCGCGCGCGGCGCGGCGAGCGCTGCCGCCGATGCGATCGCGCTCGACCTCGACGGCGATCGTGTCGACCTGCTCGATGCGGCGGCCGGCGTGTCGCGCACCACGCGCGCGCTCGGCGCGCCGGTCGCGGCCGAGTTCGACGCGGTGCGCTTCGCGTTCCCCGACGTCGACGACGCCAACGCGTTCATCAAGTCCAAGCACGCGAAGATCACGCCGCGCGCCGACGTGCGCTTCACGCCGGCGTCGTTTCCCGACGTCGGTGGGCGGCGTGCCCGTGCCGTCGTACCTGTACACGTACGCGACGGGCGCCGGCTTCGCGGCGGGCAGCCTGGCGGGCGCGACGTTCGACCAGCCGTACGGATTGTGGGGCTCGCCCACGTCGCTCACCGCGCTGCACGCGCGCTGGGACGACGGTCCGGGCGCGGCGCTCGCGCTGCAGCAGCAGATCGTGTCCGGCGACGACGCGTACGTCAGCGCGTCGGTCGACGCGCCGTTCCGCGGCTACGCGGTGCGCAGCTTCAACGCGTACAAACGGCTCGGCGCGCGCTACACCGCCAGCGCCGACGGGTCCGCGACGATCTACGGTTCGACCGAGCACGCGGGGCTCACCGCCGCGTTCGGCCTGGCGGGCGGCGCGCTCGACTACCGCCGCGTCTCCAACGGGTTCTCGTCGTTCGACGCGTCGCTGCGCACGCCGGACCGGCCGCTGTTCGGCGGCGCGACGTGGCGGCTCAAAGGCATCGTCGGCTTCGACGCGTTGCGCGGCGGGCTGCTGAACCAGTTGCCCGACGCGAAACGCTACGCGACGGTGTGGCGCCACGGCCTCGACCTGCAAGTCGCGAGCCCGCTCGTCCGCGCGCCGCTCGGCACCACGCTGTCGGCGACGTTCGACGCGGGGCGCACGTGGTACGCGTTTCCGCACCATTACGACCAGTTCGAGCGCGGCCGCGTCCGCGTCGCGCCCGCTGCTGCGCAACGTCACGCTGTTCGCGGGCTACCAAGGCCAGTGGAGCAGCGACGTGTTCCCCAACGCGCAGGCGATCTTCTACCCGACGCCGGCCACGCCGGTGCTGACGCCGGACGGCACGCCGTACTACGGTTACACCGCGTTCAGCGGCGCGCGCACGTTCCGCAGCCAGAACGTCGACCTGCAGTTCACGCCGAGCCGCGCGAACGGCGCGGCGTTCCGGCTTGTCGGTGATCCACACCGCCGACTTCCCGCAGTTCAACGGCTACGGGCGCCCGCAGTGGGAGGCGCGCGGCGACGCGAAGTTCCGGCCGTTCCCCAACGTCGGCATCGACGTCGGGCGCGTGTACGACTTCGCGTGGGGCGGGACGCGCTGGCAGCCGCGCTGGAGCTTCGCGATCACGCCGTGACGCACGCGCTGATCGCCGCGGCCGCAGCCGCAACGCTGTTCCGCATCGTGCCGCTCGCGTGCGCCGGCGACCGGCTCGTCGTCGCGGGCGCGGGCGTGCTGCGCCTCGCCGACGGCGCGTCGTGCGCGGCGATCGTGCCGGGGCGCGCGATCGCGGTCGCGCTCGACGACGCCGGCCGCGCGACGCCGCAGAAGCTCACCGCCGACGCGCTGCCGGCGGCGAAGATCCCGCGCGCCGCGTACGTGCTCGCGCCCGCCGTGGCGCGCGACGCCGACGAGACGCAGCTCGTCACGTCGACGATCGACGTGACGGTGCCGCCGCGCACGCCGCCGGGCGACGACGTGTACGTCAGCACCGAGCGCAGCAGCTGGTCGCCGTCGGAGGTGCGGATGGACCGCGTCGACGCGCGCCATTTCCGGCTCGTGCTGCGGCTGCACCGCGGCGCGCGCCTCGCGTTCCGCGTCACGCGCGGCTCGTTCGCCACGACCGAGCGCAACAGCGCGCGCGCGCTGCCGCCCGCGCACGAAGCGCTCGGCGAGCCGGACGCGCACGTCACGGTCGACCGTCGCCGCCTGGGGCGACATCGATTAAGCCGTTCGGGCTCCGCGACCATGCGGCGCTGAACGCGCTGTGGGTCGGGATCCATTTTCAAGATACCGCGCTGATCGCGATCGTCGTGCCCGCGATCGTGCTGCGGCTCGCACCGCACGATCACACCGCGGTGCTCTCGATGCTCGCGACGTTCGTCTACGTCGCCGTGGCGGTGGTCCCGCCCGTCAGCGGCTGGCTGTCGGACCGCGCGCTCAAACGCGGCGGCGACCGGCGGCGCGAGACGGCGCTGCTGTTGCTCGTCGACGTGCTCGCGATCGGCGCGATGGCGTTCGCCGCATCCGTCGGCGCGGTCGCCGTCGCACTCGTCGCCGCGACGGTCGCGATCACCGCCGCGCAAACGATCTACCAGGCGCTGCTGCCCGAAGTCGTGCCGCGCGCGGCGTGGGGCACGTCGTCCGGCGCGCGCGGCGTGATGACGCTCGCGGGTACGGTGCTCGGGCTGCTCGCCGCCGCGCTGCTCGCGCCGCAGCTCGCGCTGCTTGGCGATGGTCGCCGTGATGGTCGGTGTCCGCGTTCTCGCTCGCGGCGATCCCGCGGCCCGCCGCCAGCGGGCCGAACGGCGGCGCGCCGCGCCGCACGCGACCGATTCGCGACCGCCACGATCTCGTCGTGACGCTCTTTGCGCGCGGCTGGATCGTGTTCGGCATGACGCTGCTCAACACGTTCGTGCTCTACTTCTTCAACGACGTGCTCGGCGCGCGCGACGCGCGCGACGCGTCGCTGAAGACGGGGCTCGTCGCGGGGTCCGCGCTCGTCGGCGCGATCGTGTCGAGCGTGCTCGCGGGGAAGCTGTCGGATCGTTTCGACCGCAAGCTCGTCGTCGCGCTGTCGGGCGTGCCGATGACGCTCGCCGCGCTGGGCTTCGCGCTCGTGCCCTCGCCGCAGCTGATCTTCGTGTACGCGGGCTTGTTCGGGCTCGGTTTCGGCGGCGTGTTCGCGGTGGGCTGGGCGCTCGCGCTCGACGCGATCCCGGAGCTGGGCGACGTGGCGCGCGATCTCGGCGTCTGGGGCACGCTGTCGAGCTTGCCGTCGATCGCCGCGCCGCTGGCCGGCGGCTGGATCATCGCGCACGGCGCGACGCCCGCCGACGGCTACCGCTGGCTGTTCGCGAGCGCCGGGCTTCTGCTTTGCGATCGGTTCGCTGGTCGTGCTGCGCGTCGGGCACAAGCCGCTCGCGTCGAGCTGGTCGACGCTGCTCGTCGCGCTGACGTGCGCGATCCGCCAGCCGCTGCTCGCGCTGCGCTTCCGCGTGCGGCAGTTCGGACGGCTGCCGCGGCGGCGCGGGCCGACGCTGCTGATCGCCAACCACCAGCACGAGGACGAGTCGGAGATCGTCGTCGAGCGCACGTTTTTGCAAGGCCCGTGGCGGCCCGCGTTCACCGCGTCGTCGCGCCGCATGTACGAGCCCGGGTTCTTCGCGACGCGCATGCCGTGGCTCGCGCCGCTGATGCGCGACGTGAATGCCGGCCCGCTGTTCGTCGCGCTCGGGATGCTGCCGCTCGAGAACGAGCTTGCGGTGCGCCCGCTGCGCAGCCTGGCGTACGCGGTCCACGCGCGCCATGGCGACCTGCCGCTGAACATCGTGTTCCGCGCCGAAGCGTACGCGGACGTCGCGCCGGACGCGCGCTCGCTCGCCGACCTGCTGGTGCCCGCGCGCTTCGCCGCGGGCGAGACGCGCGTGCGGCTGTCGTACGTGCGCGAGCCGTACCGCGCCGAGGTGCTCGCCGCGACGCGCGCGCTGCTGGACGGCGACATCGCGCGCATCGCCGGCGTGGTGCGGCGCGGCGCGACGTTCTTCGTCACGCCCGAAGGCTTCTACAGCACGGACGGCCGCATGCGTCCGCTCAAAGGCATCGTCGAGCACCTCGTACCGCTCGCGCGCGTCTGGTTCGCCGCGATCGCGTTCGACCCGTTCCGCGGCCGCCGCCTCCCGCTGCTCTACCGCGTCGTGGAACCCGCCGACCCGCACGACTTGGCGACGTCGCTGGCCGCCGCCCGGCCGGTCACCACCAGCGCGCTGCTCGCGCAGTGGCTGCTCGCGGTCGGCTTGCCGTTCGCCGACGACGAAGCGCGCGACGGCGTGACGCGGCTGCGCGACGCGCTGCCGCCGGCCGCGTTCGTCGATCCGGAGCTGCGGCGCGATCCGCAGGCGTGCGTCGACGAGGCGCTCGCCGGCATGACGCGGCGCGCGCTGCTCGTCGCGGACGGCGGGCGCCGCCGCTTGGGGGAGCGGCGCGGCGACGCGCGCTTCGCGGGCGTCGCCGACGTCGTCGCCTATCAGGCGGCGTTCCTGGACGAGACGGTCGACGCGCTGCGGCGCCTGGGCGCACGGCGCTCGGGCGAACGCCCGGCCCCGGGACTTCCCGCCGAGCCGTCGTAAGGGTTCGTTCACGTGCCGTCCGCTGTATTCGAGACCGCGCCGGAGGAGGCGCCGGTCGTCGCCGTCGTCATCCCCACGTACAAAGCGCGCCGCACGATCGAGCGGGTCGTGCAGCGCGCGCTCGCGGTCGCCGACATCGTCGTGGTCGTCGACGACGCCGATCCCGAGCGCAGTGCGGACCTGGTGCGCGGAACCGATCCGCGCGTGCACGTCGTGACGCACGAGGTGAACCGCGGCGTGGGCGGCGCGACGAAGACGGGGATGCGCGAAGCGATCGCGCTGGGCGCGCGCTACGTCGTGAAGATCGACTCCGACGACCAGATGGACACGTCGTACGTGCCGTTCATGATCGAGACGCTCGAGCGCTATCCCGAGGTCGACCTCGTCAAGGGCAACCGCTTCGCCGATCCCGCGACGCTGCGCCGCATGCCGTTCCTGCGGCTGATCGGCAACGCGAGCGCGACGCTGCTGGTGAAGTTCAGCAGCGGCTACTGGTCGATCGTCGATCCCACCAACGGCTTCTTGGCGACGCGGAGCGAGGTCATCCTCAACACCGACCTCGACGCGCTGGCCGACCGCTATTTTTTCGAGACCGATCTGCTGTGCGCGTTCGGCCTGCGCCGCCGCGTCGTCGCGGAGGTCGAGATGCCGGCGATCTACAGCGACGAGCCGCCCGGCCCGTGGGGCTTGCGCACGCTGCTGCCGTTCCCGATCAAGCTGACGCAGCGGTTCTTCCGGCGGCTGCTGCTCAACTACCTCGATCGTCGAGATCAACGTCGGCTCGCTCTGCGGGCTGATCGGGTTGCCGCTGCTCACGTTCGCCGTTCTCTTCGGCTGGCACGAGTGGAGCGGCTCGCTGGCGGAGCAGACGTCGCGCCCGAGCGGAACGATCGTGCTCGCGCTGCTGCTGTTCATGATCGGCTTCCAGCTCTCGCTCATCGCGCTGCTCTACGACGTGGGTTTCTCGACGCCGACGATCAAGCTGCGCCGCGAGCGCGCGGGCCGTGCGGCGGAACGGGTGATGGCGCGGCGGTGACCGCGCGGGACGACGTCCTGTTCGTGTTCGCGCACCAGGACGACGAGGTCGGCGCCTTCAGCCGCATCATCTTCGAAGTGCGGGCCGGCCACCGCGTCTGGTGCGTCTTCCTCACGGACGGCGCGAAGAAGGTGCACGCCGGCGTGCGCGACGCGGAGTCGCTGCGCGTGCTGCGCCGGCTCGGGGTCGCCGGCGAGCACGTGGCGTTCCTGTCGGACGCCGAGGGACGCATCGCGGACGGCACGCTGGTCCACGCGCTGCACCGTGCGCGCCGGATGGTGCTCGAGTGGCTGCGCGCGCGCGCCGTGACGCCCAAGCGCATCTACACGCTGGACTGGGAAGGCGGGCACCACGACCACGACGCCACGCACTTGGTGACGCTGTCGGCGGCGCGCGAGCTCGACGTCGACGACGTGTACGTCTATCCGTTCTACAACGGCTGGCGGCGGCGGCCCGGGCTGGCGCGCGTCTCGTCGTTCATCCCGGGCACCGTACCGGTGCTTCGGCGCCGCATGTCGCTGCGCGACAGCTGGCGCGCCGCGTGCTCGGTGACGAAATACCCGTCGCAGCGGCTGACGTGGCTCGCGCTCGGCCCGGGCTTCGTGCTCAGGACGCTGGCCACGCGCGAAGAGCGCTTCCGGCGCGCGGACCCCAAGCGCGTGCTGCTGCCGCCGCACGGCGGCGTGCTGCACTACGAGAACGTCTTCGGCGTGCGCGGTGAGGACGTGCTGCGCGACTCGGCGGCGCTGCGCGCGGAGATCGGCCGCCCGGCGCCGGAACCGCCGCGCTGAGCCGCGACCGCTAGCGGACGCTGATCGGGATCGCGCGCGACGTCTCGACGCCGTCGACGCTGCGCGCGATGATAAGCAGCGTGTAGCCGTGGCGCAGCCACGGCGGCAGCCACCACGGCACCGTGTACGTGAGCGAGAACTTGCCCGGCCCGTCCTGGTGCATCGCGACCTCGCGGTAGTCCACGCGCGCCTCGACGTAGTGCACGTTCTCCGACGTCTCCACGGCGCCGTGGACCGGCCGCCCGGGCTTGATCTGCGTGGTCGAGATCGTGAACGACTTGATCGCGGGATAGCCGTGCGGCGGCGGCGTCGCCCCGACGTGCGCGTACGCGGCGGCGGGGTCGGGCGCTTGGCCCAGGGCGAGGAGCAAGACGAAGAGCTGCGCGAGCATGAGCGTGGATTGTACCCCGAACGGGCGCTGCGCCGCGGAACGGTTCCACGACGCGGGCCGAGGCGCCGGGCGCCGAGAACACGCGGAGGTGCCGTCCCTTCCCCAAGAGATCGTCGTCCGCCGCGGCGCCGACGCGACGCTGAGCGTCGTCGTGCCGCTCTTCAACGAGGCCGACAACCTCGACGAGCTGCTGCGCCGCATCCGCCAGGTGCTCGCCGGGCTCTCGGCCGCACCGGCCGCCTACGAGATCATCCTGGTGGACGACGGCAGCCGCGACGCGACGCTGGAGAAGCTGGTCGCCGCGGCGCACGCCGACCCGCACCTGCGCGTGATCTCGCTGTCGCGCAACTTCGGCCACCAGATCGCGGCGACCGCGGGGCTCGACGCCGCGCGCGGCGATGCCGTCGTGCTGATGGACGGCGACTTGCAAGACCCGCCCGAGCTCATCGACGCGTTCCTCGCGAAGTTTCGCGAAGGCTACGACGTGGTGTTCGCGACGCGCCGCCGCCGCGCCGGCGAGAGCCGCTTCAAGCTGTTCACCGCGGCGCTGTTCTATCGAATCATCCGGCGCTTGACGAACGTGTCGATCCCCGTGGACACCGGCGATTTCCGCTTGATGAGCCGGCGCGTCGTCAGCGCGCTGCGCGGCTCGCGCGAGCGGCACCGCTTCATCCGCGGGCTGGTGTCGTGGGTCGGCTACAAGCAGACCGGCATCTCGTACGACCGCGCCGAGCGCTTCTCCGGCGCGTCGAAGTACCCGGTGTCGAAGATGCTCAAGTTCGCGATCGACGGCATCACCGCGTTCAGCGAGATCCCGCTGCGCCTCGCGACGTGGTTCGGCTTCATCGTCAGCGCCGTCGGCTTCCTCGTCGCGTGCTACGAAGTGGGCCTGCACTTCTTCACCGGCTACAACTTGCCGGGCTACACGTCGACGATCTTCGCGATCTTGTTCCTGGGCGGCGTGCAGCTGATCACGATCGGCATCTTGGGCGAGTACGTCGGCCGCGTGTACGACGAGATCAAAGGCCGCCCGCTCTACCTCGTCGCGGAGAACGTCGGCAGCGGGCTCGACACGGCGCCGGACTCGCTGCCCAGCACGGTGCCCGTCACGAGATAGGTGCGCACGTAGTCGGCGACGGCGTCTTCGAGCGGCGTCATCGGCTGCGTCCAGCCCGCGGCGCGCAAGCGGTCGATGGTCGCGACGGTGCGGTACTGGTATTTGCCGCGCAGCACGTCGGGCATCTCGACGTACTCGATCTTCGCGCGGGATGCGCGAGCGCGGCGAACACGGCGCGCGCGAGATCGTTCCACGTGCGCTCGACGCCCGAGCCCACGTTGTACAACCCGCCGGCCGTGCGCGTGCGCGCGAGGAACGCCGTGATCGCGGCCGCGTCCTTGACGTAGAGGAAATCGCGCGTCTGCTCGCCGTCGGCGATGCCGGGCCGGTAGCTCTTGAACAGCTCGATCGTGCCGCGGTCGCGGATCTGCTCGTACGCCTTCGCGACGACGCTGCGCATGTCGCCCTTGTGATCTTCGTTAGGCCCGTACACGTTGAAGTACTTGAGGCCGACCGCGCGCTCCAGCAGACCCTCGCGCCGCAGCCATTGGTCGAACAGGTGCTTGGAGTACCCGTACATGTTCAGCGGGCGCAGCGCGTTGGGATCGAGGTCCTCGCGCATGTCCTGCTCGCGCGCGCCGTACGTCGCCGCGGACGATGCGTACACGAAGCGCGCGCCGCGCGCGAACGCCCAGCGCGCGATCTCCTGCGAGCGCCGCACGTTGTTCGCGATCAGGTACGACGCGTCGCGCTCGGTGGTCGACGAGCACGCGCCCAGGTGGAACACGGTCGCGACGTCGCCGAACGCGTCGGGCTGCGCCGCGATGCGCGCGAAGAACTCCTCGGCATCGAGATAGTCCGCGAACCGCAGCGGCACGAGATGCCGCCACTTCTCGCTGGTCCCGAGCCGGTCGACGACGATCAGATCGTCGTGATTTTCTAGATTGAGATGCCGAACGAGCGCGCTGCCGATGAGGCCCGCAGCTCCCGTCACGACGACTCGACCAGCCGTGCGCCCGTTCACCGCTGCTGTGCTCGCTCCAACATATGCATGTGCTCAGTTCACCAACGCGGCGAGGTCCGCATCCCTCACCACCGACTCGACGAGCTTCGCGAGGCCGTGGTGCGGCGTCGGCCGAGCGTGAACGCCTGCGCGACGCGCCGCGGATCGGCTGATGGGCCGGCGCATTCCGCGAGGACGTCGCCAGCGCGGACCGGCGTGCCGACGCGCGCGACGATGCGGATCCCCGCGAACGGGCCGTCGGCAATCGTCAGCTCGCGCGCGAGCTCCCCGATCGCCGCGGCGTCGATGCGGGCCACGACGCCGTCGCGCTCCGCGACGGCGGTCGTGCGGTGCGGGTGCGCTGCGATCCCCTCGACCGCCGCGCGGCTGCCGCCCTGCGCCTCGACGAGCTGCACGAAGCGCTCGTACGCCGCCCCGGACTGAAGCGCGTCCAGCGCGCCGGGCACGATCGCGGCCTCGGCGACGCCGCCGACGCGCAGCAGCTCGTGCACGACCGCGAAGATCGCTTCGGACAGGCGCGGATCGCGGTCGTCGCCGCGCAGGAAGTCGCGCGCTTCCACCGCCTCGATGCCGCTGCCGACGGCCGCGCCGAGCGGCTCTTCCATGTCGCTCACCAGCGCGCTCGCGCGCTTGCCGAACGACGCCGCAAGCCGCACGAGCGTGCGCGCGAGGCCGGTCGCGTCGGCGACGGTGCGCATGAACGCGCCGCTGCCGGCCTTGACGTCGAACACGATCGCGCCGGCGCCGCCGGCGATCTTCTTCGACACGATCGACGCCGCGATGAGCCCGACCGACGGCACGGTACCGGTGCGGTCGCGCAGCGCGTAGAGCTTCCGGTCGGCCGGGACGAGCCGGTCGGACTGCGCGGCGATCGCGCACCCGATCGCGTTCACCTGCGCGACGAACGCCTCCGGCGCGAGGTCGGTGCGCACGCCGGGGATCGCTTCGAGCTTGTCGAGCGTTCCGCCGGTGTGCCCGAGCGCGCGGCCCGAGAGCTTCGCGACCGGCACGCCGCACGCGGCGACGAGCGGGACGGCGATCAGCGACACCGTGTCGCCGACGCCGCCCGACGAGTGCTTGTCGACGACGATGCGGTCGCGGCCGTACGACAGGACGTCCCCGGAACGGACCATCGCCCCGGTGAGCGCGACGATCTCGGCGTCGGACATCCCGCGGATCGCGCACGCCATCGCGAGCGCGGCGACGGGCGCGTCGTCGATGGACCCGTCGACGTAGCCGCCGACGATGCGCTCCCACGTCTCGTCATCGAGCGCGCTTCCGTCGCGTTTGGCCGCAAGAGCGCGCCGCAGCCAGCCGTCGTCCATCGCGACTGCGGATTCGCGCGGGGGCGTCGCGAAGCCCTGGGCGTGCCCGCTCGCTTCGGCGTGTCGCCCCGTCTCGCCGTCGCGGCGCTCGCGCTCGCGTGCGCGCTGGCGGTGCCGCTTCGTCTCTCCGCGGACGTGTGGGCGTACGCCGCGTACGGCGCGCTGCTCGGGCACGGCGCCGACCCGTGGGCGCACGCCTATCGCGCCGCCGACGTCGCCGCGTTCGCCGACCCCATGCTGAACGCGGCGCTGGGCGCGTGGGACGGCTCGCTCCCGCGCGACGTCTACGGCCCGCTGTTCACGGTCGCGAGCGCGGCAGTCGTCGCGCTGACGCGCCCCTTCGGGCCCGATGGCACCGTTTTTGAGCTGCGGCTGCTCGCGGCCGCCGGGCTGCTCGCATGCATCGCACTCGCCGGGCGGGCCCGGCCGCGGCTCGCCGCGCTGCTGGCGTATCATCCGGTCGTGCTCTGGAGCGCGGCCGAAGGGCACAACGACGTCTTCTGGCTGGCGCTCGTGCTCGTCGCGGACCGCGCCCCGAGCGGGCGGGCGCGCCTCGCGGCGCTGGTCGCGGCCGTCGCGGTGAAGGCGGTCGCCGTCGTGCCGCTCGTCGCCGCGGTCCTCCGCGTTCCGCCACGGCGGCGGCTCGTCGCGGCCGGCTTGGCCTTTGCGGCGACGGCGGTCGCTTATGCCCCGGCGATCTGGTCGGTGGTATCGCACGGGCTCGACCACGGCGACGGGCCACCTCGGCTGTCGCTCGTCCACGCCGGCGCGCTCGCGGCGTGGTCGCATTCGGCCGTGCCGCTCGTCGTCGCGGGCGCGCTGGGGATCGCGGCGGTCGCGGCAGTCGCGCGAGCCCTGCGCGGCGGCGACCTGCTTGCGGGCGCGGCGCTCGCGGGCTGGCTCGTGCTCCCATCGCCCGAACCGTGGTACGCGCTGTGGCTGGTGCCGGTCGTCGCCCTGGCCGGACCGACGCCCGCGGCGCGGGCGCTGCTGGCCGCCTCGTTCACCGGCTTGGCCGGGTACGTTCAGGACGCCGTTGCCGGAACCGCGCTCGCGCAACCGGCGTTGCTCGGAGGCACGATGCTCGCCCTCTACGCCGTCCCGCTGCTGGTCGCGCTCGCGCAGCCGGCGCCTCAGCCGCAGCCGAACCCGCCGCCGCCGACCCCGCCGCCGGTGTCGTCGCCCGCACCGGCGCCGGCTGCCGCGACCACCCCGGTCCCGCCCACGCCGACGCCCGTGCCGACGCCCACGCCGTCGCCACAGCCGTCCGGCACGCCCAACCCATTCGGCTACGTCGTCGCCGTGCCGCCCCCGGCCTCGGGCAGTACCCCGCGCATCGTCGAGATCGCCGCGAACGACCGCGTCCTGCACCAGGGCGGGATGCTGCTGGTGCGCATAACGACCAGCCAGGACGTCACGCGCGTGATCGCACGGACGTGGAACCACGAGATCGGCATCCCGCTGATTACACCCGGCGTGTTCTCCGGCCAGGAGCAATTGCCGGGCAACATCCCGTTCTTCATGCTCAACCGCAACTACCAGATCGAGGTCGTGGCGACGACCGCCGACGGCCGCAGCGCGAGCTTCACGGTCCCCGTCCGGCTGGAGCGGTAGAAAGCAAAAGCCCCGCACCGTGAGGCGCGAGGCTTGCACCGCTTGCCGGATCTGGCGAGGCGCGCTAGTCGGCGACTCTGACTTCGATCTTGCGGGGCTGCGCCTTGGGGTGCAGGTGCAGGCCCAGGGTGAGCATGCCGTGCTCGACTTTCGCGTCGATCGTCTCGGCGTCGACGTCCTCGGGCAGCAGAATCGACCGCTGGAACGAGCGCCGCTCCGTCTTGCCGGTCACGGTGAGGACGCGGTCCTCCACGGTCACGTCGATCTGGTCGGGCTTGTAGCCCGGCACCGGGATCTCGACGTTCCACCCGTCCTCGGTCTTCTGCACGTCGCCGCCGGCGTTGTATGCCTGCGGGTTCCCCATGAACGCGCGCAGCGGGTCGAAACCCAAGAGATCGCTCACCAGCCCGCGGCCGTTGCCGTTCGGACGCACCATCAGATCTGCCATCTTCTCCTGAAAGCCTCCGGATGTTCACTCGCCGCCCCGGTGCTGTCTCGGAGGCGGCCACGATTTTTGACACCGAAATATTAGCGTCGCCTAGCAGTCTTGTCAATACTCTGCTAACAGCGCTGAATCAGCGCCCCACCGTAGTCGTCGTCATGGTCGTCACCGAAGGAAACTCCTGATCCGCGCCCATGGAGTCCAAGCGGTAGCACGTCCGCCCGGCCCCGTGGCGCCAGCCCGCCGTGAGGAAGGGCGGCGAGTCTTCAGCCGACGGTAGCGCGAACGTCGCGCAGATGCGGTACTGCCTGGCGCTTTCGCGGCGGTACTCGTACGGCTGGCCGGTCACGGGGTCGCGTGGCCAGCCGGCGCCGGCTCGCGGCGGCGCAGTGACGATCCCTCCCGCGAGACGAACCTCGGAGTAATGAATGCTTCGCTCGATCGACTGCAGGTCGCTTACGCGGCGGTGGTCGAGCTCGATCAGGCGCATGTGCTGCGGCGGCCCGATGGTCGAGAAGCCGATCGCGACGCCGGCCACGACGACGACGAAGGCGCCGATGCCGGCGATGCGCTCCGCGGTCACCGCTCGGCCGCCGCGGGACGCACGCCGTTGAGATAGTATGCAAAGACGCCGCCGCCCAGCACGAGCAGCACCAACGAGTCGAGGATGAATTTCACCGTCAGCTCGCCGCGCAGCAGCGAGTTGAGAAACCAGATTCCGTCCATGAGCACGACGATCGCGGCGATCACCAGCGTGAGGTACGTGATCCAGGTTCGCACGCCGGACTCAATGGCGTCGGGCCGGCGCGCGAGCTCGCGCGCGATCAGCCGCCCGACCAGCACGAAGCAGGGATAGGCGACGATGATCGTCGCGAGCTGCCAGGCGATCTCCGCGAGCAGCGGGCCGCCGCGCGCGCCGGACATGAGGTCGGCCGGGTCGGGAAAGCGCCGCTCGATCAGGGCGTAGAAGAGCTGGCCCAGCGCCACGGTCCAGAAGCCGAGCGTGATGAAGTTGAGCAGGTAGAGAAACGCGTCACGTGCGTTCTCGGTGCGGCCGCTGCGGCTGGGCGGCGCCATCCCGAGCGCGTCGCCGTAGTACGCGCCGAGGCTGCGATAGATGCGCCGTTCGGACCAGCCGTTCTGGCGCAGCAACGCGACGAGCGCGTCGTCGGGCACGCCTTTCGCCTTCGCGGTGCGCACGAACGTGTCGAGGTCCTCGGGCTTGGAAGCGGCGGGTGTCGACATGCCCCGACCATAGCACCACGGGCGCGGTCGTGGTATCATCGGCGGTCTGTGGCCGCCCTTGCCCCCAGCCTCGTCCGCGCGCTTCCCGCCTCGTCACGGCCTCTCGCCGAGCTGATCGAGCGCCTCCGCACGCCGTTAGCCGCGGATCGGGGGTTCACGTTCGCGCTGCACGAGACGACGAGCTCGGCCCGGGCTTATCTCCTCGCGGCGCTGCACGACGTGCTCGGCGGCCAAATCTTCGTCGTCGTCCCGTCCAGCGACGTCGCGGAGCGCACGTTTACCGACCTCACCTACTATCTCGGCGAGCGCGCGGCGGCGTCGGTCGCGTTGCTGCGCGCGCGCGACGAGACGCTCGGCGCGCTCGAGTCGCCGTCGGAGCGCAGCGCGCGCATGACGCTGCTCGCCGATCTGTGCGCGCGCAAGCCGCAGGTGATCGTCGCGCCCGTCGCCGCGCTGCGCCAGTACGTCATCCCGCGCAGCGCGTTCGAGGACGCGTCGTTCGAGCTGCGCACCGGAGCAACGGCGGACTGGGACGCGACGCTCGAACGGCTGTACCGTCTCGGGTACGCGCGCGTCGACGTAGTCAGCGCGGCGGGCGAGTACGCCGTGCGCGGCGGGATCCTCGACGTGTGGCCCGCGACGGCCGACACGCCGGTGCGCGTCGAGTTCTTCGGCGACGACGTGGAGTCGATCCGCGCGTTCGACCTGCAGTCGCAGCGCTCGACGTCGCCGCTCGACGCCGTGACGATCACGCCGTGGCTGGAAATTTTGCGCGACGAGGCGCTGCGCGACAGCGTGCTCGCGCGCGCGACCGGCGAGGCCAACGTCGTGTCCGCGCTGCGCGCGTATCTCGCGGGCGGCGCGGACGTGCCGGAACCGTGGCTGGGCTTGGCGTACGACGAGCAGGCGACGATCCTCGACTATCTGCACGGGGAGTCGCTCGTCGTGCTCGAGGAGCCCGGGATGCTCGACACGATCGAGCGCGGCCTCGACGAAGAGCGCTCGCGCGGCGCGCAGGCGCTGATGGCGGGGGTCGACTCGGGCGAGCTCGACGTGCGCGACGACGAAGTCGGCGAAGCGCTGCTCGCCGACGTGGTCGCGCCGTATCCGCGCCTGGCGAGCTACGCCGGCCGTTTGCGCGCGCGGCGCGTGCTGGTCGTGACCGGCGGCATCGAAGCCGGCGAGCTGACGTGGGTGCCGCGCGCGCTGGACTCGTTCGTGCTCGAGACGCGGCCCGCCGAGCACTTCAACCGGCGCATCGAATTGTTCACGCAGCAGGTGCGCGACTGGGTCGCCGCCGGCGACACCGTGTGGCTCGTCGCGAACGGCGCGTCGCGCCTCGCGGAGGTTTTGCGCGGCGCGCAGCTGCGCGTGGAGCGGTCGGCGCCGTTCGTGCACCTGCGCGGCGGCGGCACCGACGGCGTTGCGCTCGCTTCCAAGCACGGCACGGTGTACGTCGATCAGGGCTCGCTCGAGAGCGGCTTCTCCATTCCGATGCTGCACCTGCACGTGCTCGGCGACCGCGAGATCTACGGTCAGCCGGCCAAGCGCGTGAAGCTGCGCGCGGTCAAGGAAGGCGTGCCCGTCACGCTGGCGGATCTCAAGGTCGGCGACTACGTCGTGCACGCGGTGCACGGCATCGCGCAGTACCTCGGCTTGCGCAAAGAGACGATCCTCGGCGCGACGAGCGATTATCTCGATCTGAAGTACGCGGGCACGGACCGCATGCTCGTGCCGGTGCACCAGATGCACCAGGTCAACAAGTACTCCGCGAACGAAGGCGCGGCGCCGCGCCTCTCGCGGATGGGCGGCGCCGACTGGGCGCGCACGAAGACGCGCGTCTCGGAGAAGCTCGCCGCGATCGCCGAGGGACTCGTCGAGCTGTACGCCGAGCGCGAGGTCGCGCGCGGCCATGCGTTCGCGCCCGACACGCCGTGGCAGGCCGAGCTCGAGGAGTCGTTTCCGTACGAGCCGACACCCGATCAGGCGAAGGCGATCGACGAGACCAAGCGCGACATGGAGACGCCCAAGCCGATGGACCGCCTCGTGTGCGGCGACGTCGGCTACGGCAAGACCGAGGTCGCCGTGCGCGCGATCTTCAAGGCGATCGCCGACAAGAAGCAGGTCGCGGTGCTGTGCCCCACCACGCTGCTCGCAGCGCAGCACCACCGCACGTTCAGCGCGCGGTTCGCGTCGTTCCCGATCCGCATCGAAGAGCTGTCGCGCTTCAAGACGAAAAAAGAGGCGCAAGCGATCCTCGACGACCTCGCGCAGGGCAAGGTCGACGTGGTCGTCGGCACACACCGCATCTTGCAGAAAGACGTCGTGTTCCGCGACCTCGGGCTGATCGTCGTCGACGAAGAGCAGCGGTTCGGCGTGATGCACAAGGAACGCCTCAAGCAGCTCAAGGCCACCGTCGACGTGCTGACGCTGTCCGCGACGCCGATCCCGCGCACGCTGCAGATGTCGCTGATGGGCGTGCGCGATCTCTCGCTGATCCAGACCGCGCCGAAGAACCGCATGTCGATCAAGACGGTCGTCGTGCCGGCGTCGGACGCCGTCGTGCAGCGCGCGATCGTCAACGAGCTGGACCGCGGCGGCCAGGTGTACTACGTCCACAACCGGATCGAGTCGATCTACGGCGTGGCGCGCGCACTCGAGCAGCTGGTGCCCAAGGCGCGGATCGCGGTCGGGCACGGACAGATGCGCGAGCACGAGCTCGAGCCGGTGATGAACCGCTTCATCGACGGCGAGCTCGACGTGTTCGTGTCGACCACGATCATCGAGAACGGCATCGACATCCCCAACGTCAACACGATCGTGGTCAACGACGCCGACAAGTTCGGTCTCGCGCAGCTATACCAGCTACGCGGCCGCGTGGGTCGTTCGAACCATCAGGCGTACGCATTTCTGTTGTACCAGGCGCACAAAGCGCTCAGCGAGGACGCGAAGGCGCGGCTCGAAGCGATCCGCGAGTTCACGCACCTCGGCAGCGGCCTGCAGATCGCGATGCGCGACCTGGAGATCCGCGGGGCCGGCAACCTGCTGGGCGCCGCGCAGTCGGGCTTCATCGGCGCGGTCGGCTTCGAGACGTACGTGCAGCTGCTGGCCGAAGCGATCTCCGCGCGCAAGGGCACGGTGCGGGACCTCGCGCAGGACGCGCGCGAGGCCGTCATCGACGTGAAGCTGGATGCGTACGTCCCCGACGGCTACATCCCGCAGGTCTCGCAGAAGATCGCGATCTACCAGCAGCTCGCCGCCGCGCGCACGATCGGCGCCGTCGAGGACGCCGTCGCCTCGGTGCGCGACCGCTTCGGGCCGCCGCCGCCGGAGTTCGAGGCGCTCGTCGAGATCACGCGGCTGCGCGTGCTGGCGCTGAAGGTCGGCGTGACGCGCGTGGTGATCAACGAGCAGCGGCTCACGCTCGGCGTCGGCAGCGGCTTTTCGCTCGATCCGGAATCGATTCCGCGACTGCAATCGATCACGAAGAACAAGTTTCGCTTCGGCGAGGGCAAGATCACGATCGATCTGCCCGCGCGCAGCGCGGCGGAACAATTGCCGACGCTGCACGCGCTGCTCGAAGCACTCTGAACGCCTTCGCACATTCCTTGACGTTTCACAGTGGAATGATTTAGCTTGGCCACTATGGGTGGCGAGCGACCGACTCTATCCGGCGACGAGCGCCTGTCGTGCTGCGGTCACGCGCGGCGGCTGCACGTGCCGGTGTGCACGTATTGGATCCCCGGTACCCGCGAGGAGCCTCCGCGGACATGCGGCTGCGACGGGACGGGCAAGGAAGGGTCGCTAGATCGCTCGGACGTCCCCGGGTAGACGCAGCCCTCCGGCGCCGTAGAACGCCCCGGTCAGCGCGGACAGGTTCGCGTCCGCGGAGCTATTGCGATCCTCCGCCGCGAGCGAGATCATGACGTCGGCGACTTCTTTGTCCCACTGGCGGCCACGGCCGTCGACCAGCGCCGCGATCGCCTCACCGTACGAAAGCGCGCGGCGGTACGGGCGATCGGTCACCATCGCGTGGAAGGAGTCGGCGACGGACACCACCCGCGACTCCAGCGAGATGTCGTCGCCGCGCAAACCGTTGGGATAGCCGCGCCCGTCGCACCGCTCGTGATGCGTCGCTACGATGGGCGCGTACGGCGCGAGCGCGGGGATCTCCGACAGAATTTCCGCACCGGCCTCGGCGTGGCGCTTCATGATCTCCCACTCGGCGGCGGTCAGCGTCGACGGCTTGACGAGGATCTCCGCCGGGATGCGAATCTTGCCGACGTCGTGGAGGATCCCGGCTTTGACGATGCGCTCCGTGACGACGGGTTCGAGACCGATCCGCGTCGCGATGCGCCGGCCCCATTCGCCCGTCGCTCGCGAGTGGATGCACGTCGCCTCGTCGCGCACGTTCAACATCGCGAGAAGGCTTTCGATCGCCGCTAGCGGCGAGTCGTCGCGGACGCCGGACGCCGGCGCGAGATCGCGCTCCCTGCTCCGCGTGCGCGTTTTGACGACTTCCAAGAAGACGACGATGGACGCGAGGTCACCGTGCTCCGCGTGCGCGAGCTCTTCGATGACCTCGCAGACCGCCTCGATCGCCGCCGCTACGATGGCTGCGGAATGCGCGTGGCGCACCATCCGCGACCAGTGGACCACGTTGTCGGGCGAACCTTCGGCGAGCGACGAAACGAGCGCGTCCACCAGGGAGCGCACGATGAGCGGCGACACGCCGGCCACGTCACGGCGGCGCAAGCGGGTGACGATGTCGCTCGCGACGGCGATGCGCCGTTCGCTCAAGAGGTCGCCGATGTGCGCGCGGCTGATGTGCGGCGCGTCGTGGGGCTGATCGTCGTCGTGCATGCGCGTAGATCCGTCGAGACGGAGCGCTAGCCCGCGTACGCCGTTCGGAGGTTCCCTTCGACGTCGCGTTGAGCACCGGATGCCAGCGCCTCGCGCTCGATTTCCGCCACTTGCCGGACGACGTTGTGAAGGCGCGTACGAGACAACGTTTCCATCTCATCGACGACGGCTTGGCCTGCGGCGGCGAGAACATCTTCGACGTCGGAGGACCACCGCCGCGTGCGGCGGACGAAATCGCGCAGCGGTTTGACGTCGGCGGCCTGCAGCGCGCGGCGCACGAGGGACGTCGCCGAACGAACGAGGCGCATGTTTTCCGCGGTGGGCGTCATCGCGGTGCAGGTTTCGATGAAGAGCAGCGTCCGGTCGACGTCCGGGGCGTCGGTAGCGAGTTGATACATCGCTAATTGCAGATCGGCGGAAGAGTCATCGAGCCGTGCACCGTCGATGCCGTGCTCAGCAACGTATTCAGCAATAGCAAAAGGGCGTGGGCTGCATCGACCATTTGAAATCTACTCCTATGAAGCTAGGTGAAAGGATGGCGGGTCACGGGAAAGGATAGCCGGAACTCCCCCGGCGCGCATGAGGTATACACCTCATGCGCGCCGAAAGCCCTTGTGGTACCAAGCTTTTTAGAGCAGGATGGTTTTTCTTACGGATCCAGCCCGAGGTCGCGAGCCCGACGGATCGCCTGCGCGCGGTTTGCGACCTGCAGCTTCGCATAGATGCTGCCCACTTGCCGCTCTACGGTCTTTCTCGATTTCCCAAGTGACGAAGCGATCGTCTGAAGCGTCGATCCTCCGGGGAGCGCCTTCAAAACTTCCATCTCAGCTCCCGTAAGGCCGTGAGTCGGTCGCACGGCATCCGCGGCCATGCACGCGCGGTTGAAGAACTTCGCATAACCGCGCATGAACGCGGGCGAAGCCTCTTCGTCCATCCCGCGCGGGCTGATGACGCTGGCAAAGACCTGCTCCGGATCGACGACGCGCGAGAGGGCGCGGCGACCGCGAACGGTGTCTCCCAGCACGATGCACACGGCGGCCACGAGAACGCGCGCGATCCGACGCCTGCGCGCTTCGAAGAGCGGCTCTTTGCGCGCGTGCTCCACCGTGAGGCTTATCGTGCGGCGCGCGAGCCTGCGCGCGAGGTCGGTATGCCACGTCGACAATGCGATGATCGACAGCAGCGCGTCGCAAAGCGCGCGCTCGGACAATGTGAGGGTATCAGCGTGCCGCAGCGACGTCAGCGCGACCCGGGCAGAATCGAAGCGGCCAGCCCAGCCTTGGGCGAGCACTTCGGATATTACGTACGAAAATCGCTCTTGGTAGTACTGTTCGTTCAGCGCGTTCGAAACCAGCCGCCCGCGCAGCGAAGCGAGGCGGCGTTCATCTCCGGCCTCCGCCGCGATCTCGAGCTGCGCCAGAACGCCCCAGTTTTCCATCGTAAGGTCCGCCGCGAGGCGCGCGCTCATCGTCATCCGCCGCGCATAATATCGCGATACGTCCGGATCGCCTATCCAATCGTGCGCGACGACATAGAGGATGGAATACGCCGTCGCGGCGTTGCGGTGCGATTCTAAGCGCTCGTACCACCGGGCCGCTTCGAGCGCGCGATCTTGCGCTTCTTCGAAATCTTCCCGGTAGAACGCCGCGAGCGCGGCGCGCTGAAGAACGCGTCCTACGATCATTGGATTATCGACCGCCCGGCCCGCGGCGAGCGCCTCGTTGGCAAACCAGGCGCTCGCCGAGTCGTCGCCTTGCCGCGCCATGACGACAGCGCGCAACGCGGAAAATGCCGGCGCGAGTTCGGGAACCGTGCCGTCAGTTGCCCGGAGCGCTTCTTCTGCATCCTCGATTTGATGCGTGTTGATCAGCAGCGGGACCAAGAGCTCGAGCAAATACTGCCGCGCACGGCCCTCGCTGTGCGCGACCGCTCGCTTCAGAAGCGCGAGACCTCCCGGCAGGTCGCCGCCCGATACCGACTTCATCGCGCGCAGCCCGATGGCGAGCGGATTCCGGATGCGCGCGGATACCGGAAACCGCGCCAGAGCCGCATCGATGTCGCCGTGGCCGCCGGCGGTCACGACCTCGTAAAAGCGCTCCAGCGTCAGCACGGGCTCGTGTTCGCGCCCGCTTACCATCGGTGGACTGCAAGGCGGAAGTCGCGCCCGAATGGTGCGCCGGTCACCTCAGACGGCGCGTGGGAGCGCGACAAGCCGCAGGAACCCTGAACGCGGCTCATTCGCGCGTGTGTTGCCTGCGCCCGGCCGAAGTCCTGTTGGCCGGCTGACACTCGAAAATTCGGGGCCGAAACGCTAACGCGGTCGCGCGCCGCGTTTTTTCGGTGCGACGAGCGCATAGCTCTCGTCGATCCAGTCGCACAGGATGCCGAGCGGCGGCTCGTCGCTCGGTGCAAAGCGCGCCGTGACCCAGCCGCTCTTGCCGAGACCGTAGCCGGTGGGCTCCGCGAACGGCAGCTGCAGCGCTTCGTCGCTCAGCGCGCCGAGCTTCACCGTCAGGCGCAAGCCGTGCTCCGCGCCGCAGCTCATGATCGCGAACATCTTCTTCGCGACCTTCAGCGCGCGGTCGCCCCACGGAAACTCTTCGTACGCGCCCGGCTTCGCGAGGCCGTGCGCGCGCAGCTTCTTCTCCGCGGCTTGCAGCGTTCGCGCGCTCAAAACAGCCGCGTCTCCGCGAGGTCGAGGTCGTATTGCACGCGCCGGAAGATCTCGTCGGGGATCTCGCCGCGGTCGCGGAGTTGCATGATCGCCGCGCGCTCGGCGCGCAGCGCCGCATCCTGTGCCTCGTGGTCGAAGCGGCTCGCGGGCGTCTCGTCGTCGTCGCCCGCCGGGTGGTGCGTGCGCAGGTGGTCGATACGGTGCGCGTACTCGTCGCGCAGGCGCTCGATCACGTCGCGCTCCTCCTCGCCCTGCGCCGTCGCGCGCATTGCGTCGATCTCGCGCAGGCCCGCTTCGAGCGCCGCGACGCGGACCTCCACCTCGCGCGCGTCGCCCTCGCCGTCGCGGGCCAGCCCCAGCTTCTTCACGAGCGGGATCAGCGTGAGCCCTTGGCCCACCAGCGTCACGAAGATCACCACGAACGTGATGAACACGATCGCGTCGCGCGCCGGGAACGCTGACCCGCCTTGCGCGGTGAACGGCAGCGCGAGCGCGGCGGCGAGCGACACGATGCCGCGCATCCCCGTCCAGCCGATCATCAGCAGCGCCGCCGGCGAGGGCATCGGATCGCGCGCGCGCAGCGCCGCCGACGCCGCGCGTGGCACCCATGCCGCAACGTACACCCACAGCATGCGCACGACGATGAGCAGCGCGCTGATCGCCAGCGCCGCAGGCAGCAGCGCGAGCGCGCGCGCGCCGTCCTGCACGAACGTGCGCAGCTGCAGGCCGATCGCGAGGAAGACGAACGCGTTGATGACGTAGATCCACAGCGACCACACGTTCTCGCCGACGAGCCGCGTCTCGGGGCTGTAGATCACCGCCGAACGCCGGCCGAGCCGAATCCCCGCGATCACCGTCGCGAGCACCGCCGACACGTGCAGCGCCTGGCCCGTCAGATACGCGGCGTACGGCGTCGCGATGATGATGAGGTTGTCGATCAGCGAGTCGCTCAGGTCGAAGCGGTCGAGCAGGCGCGAGAGCCGCTCCACGCACCATTCGACCGCGACGCCGACGAGGATGCCGCCCGCCGCGACGAGCACGAACGAGCCCGCCGCGCTCGGCAGCGAGAACCCGCCTGCGACGACCGCGGCGACGGCGTACCCGTAGATCACCAGCGCGGTCGCGTCGTTGACGAGCCCTTCGCCTTCGAGCACCGCGACGATGCGGCGCGGCACGGCGAAGCGCTCGAAGGTTGCAATCGCCGCGACCGCGTCCGGCGGCGACACGATCGCGCCGAGCACGAACGCGGCGGCCCAGCCGAGTCCGGGCACGAGCCGCTCCGCGACGAACGCGACGGCGACGGTGCTGAGCACGACGAGCCCGATCGCGTTGCCGAGGATGGGCCGCAGATTCGCGCGGAACAGCGCCCAGTCGGTCGACCAGCCGCCGCTGAACAGCAGCGGCGGCAGGATCGAGAGGAAGATCCAGTCCGGCGCGATGGTGACCGGCGGCAAACCGGGGACGAATGCGAGCACCGTGCCGGCGAGCACGAACACGATCGGGTACGGCAGCGCGAAGCGTTTTGCGACGATCGCGAACGCGACGGCCGCCGCGAGGCCCAGGACGAGCAGCACCGGCTCGGTCATCGCTCGACCGATCCGCCGGGCGGCTCGCCGCCTCCCGCCGCCGCGTAGAAAGCGCGCGCCCGGGTACCCCTAAGCGTGCGACAAGCCTCGGACCTGCAAGACGTGGGCGGACTTCCCGGCCAAATCGACGACACGATCGAGTCGGTCGCCGAGCTCGAGCGCAAGGCGCTCGCCGGCGCGTCGCTGCAGCAGCGCGCGATCGAGCGCTTCACGCTGGCCGTCGGGCGGCCGCGCACGGTATGGATCATCCTCGCGGTCGTTGCGGCGTGGATCGCGATCAACGTAGCGCTCGCGGCCGCCGGCCGGCCGCAGCTCGATCCGGCGCCGTACTTCTGGCTCGACGGCGCGCTGGCGCTCGCGGCGCTGCTGATGACGATCCTGATCTTGACCACCGAGAACCGGATGAGCGAGATCGACGAGCAGCGCTCGCGGCTGCACCTGCAGATCAGCATCCTGGCCGAGCGCAAAGCGGCCAAGATCATCCAGCTGCTCGAAGAGCTGCGGTACGATCTGCCCAGCGTGGCGAACCGCGAGGACCGGGAGGCGCAGGAGATGACGCTTCCGACCGACCCTCACGAGCTCGCGGATCAGCTGGAGAAGCGAACGCCTGCTCGCGGGGAGCTCCCGCAGGACTGACGCGAGGAGGCGCCCCGGAGGATGGGGCTCCCGCGTCCCGAATCCGGGGCAGGTCGGCGGAGGCGCAACGGCCTCCGCTCTTTCACGTCCCACCTTCCGACGGAGATCCGATGTCCCGTACACTTCGCATCGTCGCCGCGCTCGGCACGGCCGCGCTCTGCGTCTCGCTCGCCGCTTGCAACAACGGTGGCGGCGGCGGCAATATCGCAGCCGTGAACGGCCAAGCAATCACCCGCGCCGACTTCGACAAGAAGCTCGAGGCCAGTCCTGTCGGAAAACAGGTGTTGAGCCAGATGGTTCAGCAGCAGCTCATCGATCAGTACGCGCGCGACAAGAAGGTCGACGTCAGCCAAGCCGAGATCGACAAGAAAGAGAACGAGACCAAGGCGCGCATGCAGCCGGGTCAGTTCGAGCAGATCCTCAAGCAGCAGAGCCTGACCGAGCAAGACGTCCAGAACATCTTCAAGCAGCAGCTCGTGCTCGAGAAGGCCGTTGCGCCGCAAGTCCACGTCAGCGACAGCGACGTCAAAGCGTACTTCGACAAGAACCGGACGCTCTTCGACACGCCGGCGCAGGTCCGTGCCCGCCACATCCTCGTCGCCGATCAAGCCAAGGCGAAGGAGGTCATGGCGAAGCTCAAGGCCGGCGGCAGCTGGGATGCGCTCGCGAAGCAGTACTCCACCGACCCGTCCAGCAAGGACAAGGGCGGCGAGCTGGGCTTCTTCGGCCGCGGTCAGATGGTGCCGGCGTTCCAGGACGCCGCGTTCGGCGCGAAGGTCGGCCAGATCGTCGGCCCCGTGAAATCGCCGTTCGGCTACCACGTCCTTCAGGTCGAAGAGAAGAAACCCGCGCAGCACGCGACGCTCGCGAGCGCGCACGACAAGATCCAGACGCAGCTCACGAGCCAGCAGCAGGCGACGGCGATCCCGGCGTTCCTCGCGCAGCTCAAGTCCGGCGCGAAGATCGACATCTACGACGACCGCTACAAGGACCTGTTCCCGCCCACGACCGCGACGCCGGCATCCGCCCCGAGCAGCGCCGCCGCTCCGGCGAGCGCGGCTCCCGCGAGCGCCGCGCCGGCACCGGCCGCGACGAAGTAACCCACACCCAGGAATGACAGGCGCGAGGCGGGAGTCGGATCGACCCCGCCTCGCGAATTTGCGGGCATCGTGATTCGCATCGTCGGCCTCGGACCGGGCGACCCGGGGCTTCTCACGCTGGGCAGCCGCGAGTCGCTGCGCGCCGTCGGGCGCGCCGCGACGGTGCTGGCGCCGCCCGAGCTGGTGCGCTTTCTCGAGAGCGACGGCGTCACGATCGAGCGCGCGCTGATCGTCGACCAGGGGCTCTTTCTGCGCGGCTCGAGCGAGGTGATCGACACGTTCGTCGAGCGGCTCGACGACCGCGACCTCGGCCTGGGCGTGCTCGGCAACCCGCTGTCGGATTTTCAAGGGCTGCCGATGCTGCTGCGCGCGCTCGAGAAGCGCAGGTTCGCGGCGGAGATCGTGCCGGGCATGCCGCGCGCGACGCTATCGGCGTCGATCACGATGCCGCTCGTGCCGCTGCCGCCCGGCTCGACGCACCACACCTGGGACGATCTCGTGGAGATCATGGCGCGGCTGCGCCGGTCGTGCCCGTGGGACCGCGAGCAGACGCACGCGTCGCTGGTGCGCTATCTGATCGAAGAAGCGTACGAGGTGGTCGATGCGATCGAGCACGGCAACGACGTGGAGCTGTGCGAGGAGCTCGGCGACTTGCTGTTCCAGATCGTCTTCCACGCGCAGCTCGCGACCGAGCGCGGCAAGTTCTCCGTCGCCGACGTGATCGACGGGCTCTCCGACAAGATGATCCGCCGCCACCCGCACGTGTTCGGCGACGTCGCCGTCGCCGACGTGGCGGGCGTGTGGGCGAACTGGGACGCGCTCAAGGCGCAAGAGGCCACGGGCCAGTCGCGCACGTCCAAGCTCGACGGCATCCCCGCGCACATGGCGGCGCTGCAGCGCGGTCAGAAGATGCAGGAAAAAGCCGCCCGCGTCGGCTTCGACTGGACCGATGCGCGCGACATCACGGAGAAGCTGTCCGAAGAGCTGCGCGAGCTCGCCGAAGCGCGCATCAAAGCCGGCGATCTGAAGCCGGAAGACCCGCACGTGCGCGAGGAGCTCGGCGACGTGCTGTTCACGGTGGTGAACCTCGCGCGGCGGCTCGGCATCGACGCGGAGGGCGCCATGCGCGACGCGAACGCGAAGTTCGAGCGCCGCTTCCGCTACATGGAAGCGTACGCCGTCGCGGGCGGACGGCAGCTCGGCGACATGACGCTGGACGAGCTCGAGGATCTGTGGCAGCAGGCGAAGACGGCCGCGTGAGCCGGCCCGAGCCCGGCGCAACGTCGGACGACGTGCTGATCCGGCTGCGGATGAGCGCGCACGACGCGCACTACGGCGGCGACCTGGTCGACGGCGCGCGCATCCTGGGCCTGTTCGGCGACGTGGCGACGGAGCTGCTGATCCGCCACGACGGCGACGAAGGCTTGTTCGTCGCGTACGACATGGTGGAGTTCAAGGCGCCCGTGCACGCGGGCGACTACGTCGAAGCGCGCGGCCGCATCACGCGCGTCGGCACGACGTCGCGCACGATGGAGTTCGAAGCGTACAAGGTGATCACGGCGCGCGCGGATATTTCGGCGTCGGCGGCCGACGTGCTCGACGAGCCGGTGCTCGTCGTGCGCGCGCGCGGCACGTGCGTCACGCCGAAGGCGTCGCAGCGGCGATGACGCGCGCCGTACCGGCGCTGGCGCTCGTCCTGCTGTTCGCCGCGCCGTTGCACGCGACGCCGGCGAACGCTGCAGCGAGCCGGTCCACATCCGATGCGGTGCGCTACAGCCGCGCAACGGATCAGGTGAAACATCGAGGCTGGTCGTGCATCCCCGTGAGCGGCGACCGCCCCGAGAACGGCTTCGCGTACAGCGTTGGGCTCAGCAGCAAGCATCTGCCGGAGCTCGGTATCTTCGGGACCGACGATCCCGCGACCGCGTGCTCCGCCATCGATCGCGTCGCGCGCGCGCTCCTCGCCGCCGGCCGCGCACCGCGCAGCGGCGCCGAAATATTCCGCAATGCCGACGGCCGCGTCGTGCTGCGCGCGGTTCTCCGTAAGGAATTTTTCGAGCGGTGCGCGCTAGCTAGACGCTGGCGCGACGAGCATCACATCGCGGACGCGCGAGCGATGCAGATTCTCGTGCTCGCCCCCGGCGAACCGATACCGCGATAATTCGGCGCGATGAGCAGTAGGTGGGAACCCGGCGACGGGGTGGCAACCGAGGGCGGCACGGTCGTCCGGACCGAAGAGATGCCGTACTGGAGCCTCATCACGCTCGAGCGCGACTGTCATAGCGGCATCCCGTTCGCGATCACCTGCGGCATCTACAACGCGATGGTGCACACCGTCTACCGGCGCACGGAAGCGGAGGCCGTTGCGACGTACGACGCGATGAAGCTCGGGCTCCAGCGTCTCGTCGACGTCGATACAACGGTCTTTTACGACGAGCTGAGCGCGTTCGTCGACGGGTTCCCGACCTAGCGGCGAGCTAGCCCGCCGTCGACGCGCCCTCGCCCAAAGCGCGCAGCTTCGCGTACGCGACGCCGCGCGCCATCGGTGCCATGCCGCAGTTCGTCGAGCACACGATGCGGTCGTCGGGGAGGTGCTGCCGTGCGAGTTCGATCGTCGCGCGGACGTCTTGTGGCGTTTCGACGCGGTCGGTGGCGACGTCGATGACGCCGATCGCGACGATCTTGTCGCCGGCGAGCGCGAGCACGTCGGGCGGCACGTGCGAGCCCGCCAGCTCGATGGAGATCTGGTTCACCGTGCTCTTCGCGAGCAGCGGCAGGACGTGCGCGTACTGGTCCCAGCGCTCGCCGAGGTTCGCCTTCCACTGGACGTTCGCGGGGATGCCGTAGCCGTAGCACACGTGCACCGCGGTGACGCACGACGCGCCGCTGAGCGCGGTGTCGAGCGCGTCGATGCCCCACGCCGCGACCTCGTCGAAGTACACGTTGAACGCCGGCTCGTCGAGCTGCACCACGTCCACGCCGGCCGCGATCAGATCGGCGATCTCCTCGCGAATCGCGCGCGCGAACGCGTACGCGAGCTCAGCGCGGTTGCCATACGCTTCGTCGACGACCGTGTCGACGAGCGTCATGGGACCGGGGATGGTGATCTTGAGCGGACCGTCGGTCAGGGTGCGCGCGAAGCGCACGTCGTCACCGTGCACCGGCGCGATGCGCCGCACCTCGCCGGTCACGGTGGGGCACACCGCTTCGTAGCGGTCGTCGCGGATGCCGCGCTGCTGACGCTTTGTCGCATCCACGCCGCCGAGACGCTCGGCAAAGCCGTGCACGAAGTGCTTGCGCGCCTGCTCGCCGTCGGTGACCGTCTCGATCCCGGCGCGCAGCTGCTCCGCGACGGCGATGCGCGTGGCATCGCGCTGCGCTTCGAGCAAATCGGCCCCTTCGAGCCGCCAGCTCGGAAAGATGCGCTCGGGCTCCGCAAGCCAGGCGGGCTTGGGCAGACTTCCGGCGATGGTCGTGGCAAACGGCATGCGCGACTCTTCGCCGACGGTTGCGATGACCCGTCCGCGATTCTCCGGCTCGAAATGACGCGGCAACATTCTCGCAAACGGCGCCGCCTAGGATAGAGCGATGAACGGCGTTCTGAGCGGCGCACGATGACCGCGAAGGCACTCGGTCGCCTTGCGAAAACGAAGGGTGGCGATTCGCGCGCCGGGCCGCCGGCAAAGTCACCTCATTTACACCCATCCGGAGCGACCGTACACGGTTGCCATCCCGGACCACGGGTCGAAGGATATCGCGCGGGGGACGCTCGCCACGATCTTGAAACAGATCGACGGAACATGGAGCAAAGAACGATGACGTATCTGATCGTCCCCGAGCAGAGTCACGACGGAAGCTGGTGGGCCCTCGCGCCGGACCTTCCCGGTTTGCTCATGTATGGCGATACGCGTGAGGAGCTCATCGCTTCAGCCCCGGACGCAATTGCCGACCATCTCGATGCACTTCGCGACTACGGCGATCCGGTTCCGGAACCTGGAACGCATGGCCCGGACACCATCCCATCGCAAGAGCAGCCGATTCCGGTGACCATCTCGGCTGCGTGACGGCGCTTCGAACGAACCGCTTTCTTGCGACTGGATAAGTTTCTCAAGGTCTCGCGGCTTGCCAAACGGCGCGCCGAGGCCAAGGACGGGATCGAAGCGGGGCGGATCACCAAGGACGGGCGGGCGCTCAAGCCCGGCTACGAGGTGAAGGCGGGCGACGTGCTCGTGATCCACTACCGCACGAAGTTTCTCACCGTGCGCGTCTTGCTGGTGCCGGAGCGGGTGCTGCCGTCGCTCAAGCCCGCCGATTTGTACGAGATCGTCGAGGAGCGCAAAGACGATCCCGTCGACTGGCTGCGCTGATGGTGCGCTTGGTGATCGCCGCATTTGGTGCCGCGTGGCTGCTCGGCGGGATCATGCTCGTCACGCTGGCGTACGGCGGTATCCGGCATACCGACCTGTGCGCGTCGCGGCCGGAGATCGGCGACGTCGCGGGCATGTGGCCGCGCGAAGCGGACGAGTTCGCCGCAGCGATCGCGGGGCACAGCGACTATCTGGCGTCGGTCGACCATCGCGACGGCAACCGCATCCGCAGCGTGCACGTCGAACGCAACACGGTGATCATCGCACTCGACGGGCCGAATCGCTGGCGCACGCCCGAGACACCGGGCGCGACGTGGCAGCTCGTGTATGCCCGTCACCACGGCGGCGTCGCGGGCGGCGGCTTGCCGTGCGTGAAGATGGACATCGTTCAAGGCCGCACGGTCCAGCACTGGGCGTGGGCCGCCGCCGATTTGAACGTGCTGCGGTGATCGCCGTTGGCTGAACGCTCGCGGTTGTCGTCCGATGCCAAAGATGCGCTCGCGCGCGAGGTGCCGGGCGATCCCGGCGTGCGGGCGGCGCTGCGCGACGGGCTCGCGTACTACGGCGGCGTGGACGCCGGCGGCGAGCTGGTGTTTCGCACGCGGCGCTCCGCGGTCGCGCGGCTCGCGCGCACGCTGTTCGAGGACCAGCGCAGCGCGGCGCCCGTGCGGCGCGGTCACGACGCGCGGCTCTTCAAGGCCACGACGTTCGAGATCGACCTCGGTCCCGTGCCCGCGCAGCCGCCGCCGAAGCCGCGCCGGCGTGCCGAGCGGCGCGCCGAGCTGCGGGCCGCGTTCTTGTGCGCGGGCTCGGTCGCGGCGCCGCACCACGGCTATCACCTCGAGTTCGTCGCCGCCGACGTCGCGCGCGCCGACCGGATCGCCGCGCTGATCGCCGCCGAAGGCCATGTGCCCGGGCGGATGATGCGCAAAGGGCGCCCGGTGGTCTACCTCAAGGGTCTCGACGCGATCGTCACGGTGCTCGGCGCCGCCGGCGCCTCGGGCGCGGTCTTGCACCTCGAAGACGTCCGGGCGGTCAAGGAGACGAAGAACCGCATCCACCGGCTGGTGAACACCGAGGCCGCGAACGTCGTACGGGCGGCGTCCGCCGCCGCCGCGCAGCGCGAGGCCATCCAGTACCTCGCCGATGCCTACGGCTTGCGCAACCTCTCGCCGGCGCTGCGCGAAGCCGCGCAGCTTCGTCTGGCGCATCCCGACGAGACGCTGGCCGAGCTGGGGCGCCGCTGCCACCCGGCCGTGGGCAAGGCGACGATCAACGGCCGGCTCGCTTCGCTCATGCGGCTCGTGAAGCGGTTGCGGGGCGAGCGAGAGGAGCCCGAAGTTTCCTTCGCCTAAAGCGAACGGGTCATGCGCATCGGTATCAACGGGTTCGGCCGGATCGGCCGCAATTTCGCCAAGGCCCTCCTGGAACGGCATCCCGAGGTGGAGATCGCCGCGGTCAACGACCTGACCAGCGCCGCCGAGTGCGCGCACCTCTTCAAGTACGACTCCAACTACGGCACGTATCCCGGCGACGTCAAGGCGACGGCCGACGGGATCACCATCGACGGGAAGGCGATCCGGGTGCTCGCGGAGCGCGATCCCGGCAAGCTGCCGTGGAAGGACCTCGGCGTCGACGTCGTCATCGAGTCGACCGGGCTGTTCACCGACGCCGCGAAAGCGCGCGCGCACATCGATGGCGGCGGCGCGAAGAAAGTGATCATCTCCGCACCCGCCAAGGGCGAGGACATCACCGTCGTGCTCGGCGTCAACGATGCCGACTACGATCCGGCCAAGCACCACGTGATCTCGAACGCGTCGTGCACCACGAACTGCCTGGCGACGGCGGTGAAACCGATCGTCGACACGATCGGCTGGGTCAAGGGCTTCATGTGCACGATCCACTCGTACACCAACGACCAGAACATCCTCGACGCCCCGCACAAGGATCTGCGCCGCGCGCGCAACGCGGCGACCAACATCATCCCGACGTCGACCGGCGCGGCGAAGGCGCTCTACCTCACGATCCCCGAAGTGCAAGGAACGTTCGACGGGTTCGCACTGCGCGTGCCGACGCCGACGGTGTCGATGGTGTACCTCGTCGTGCAAACGAAGAAAGAGACGACGCGCGACGAGCTCAACGCGATCCTGCGCGGCGCGGCGGAGAACGGGCTCAAAGAGTACGTGCAGTACACCGAGGAAGAGCTCGTGTCGAGCGACTTCAAGCAGAACCCGCACAGCTCGATCATCGACGGCAAGCTGACCAACGCGAACGGCGACCTGATCCAGATCGCCGCGTGGTACGACAACGAGTGGGGCTACTCGTGCCGGCTCGCCGACCTCACGCAGATCGTCGCCGCCAAGATTCCGAGCGCCGTGTAGTTGCAGCGCCTCCCAGCGGTTGCCGCCGCCGTCGCGGTGCTCGCGGCGGCCACGTGCGTCCCGGCGTCCGCGGCGCCGCGGCGCGTTCGCGTACGACGACGTCTTCCGCATCGTCTCGCGTCGGCACGCCGCAGCTGTCGCCCGACGGAAAGCGCATCCTCGAGGTCGTGACGCGCATCGACCGCGCGCACGACAAGCGCGTGCGCGACCTCGACGTGATCGATGTCGCGAGCGGCATGCGGCACACGGCGATCAGAGCCCGAGCCGGATTGTCGTCCGCGCGATGGGCGCCGTACAGCGACGGTCTCGCATTCATCGCCGACGCGCCCGTGAAGGGCGGCGAGACGACGTCACAGGTGTTCGTGATGCGCCCGAACGGCGAGGTGCGCCAAGCGACGACCGCACCCGGCGGCGTGGAGCAGTTCGTATGGCGGCCCGACGAAAACGCGATCGCGTACGTCGCGATCGATCCGAAGCCGCAAGCGAGCGGCGACGCGCGCTTCCTCGATGCCTACCACGTCGGCAACGACGCCGCACTCGCACACGGCGCGGCGCGCCCGGCCCGCGTATGGCTGCAGCCGCCGCCGGGCCGCGGCAAGGTGCGACTGCTCACGCCCGGCGCCGGGAGCGTGACGTACGGTGAAGCGGAGTCGACGCTGTCCTTTTCGCCCGACGGCGCGACGCTGGCGTACGTACACGCGCCCACGGCGGTCCTGAACGACGCCGACGACGCGACGGCGCGTCTGATCGACGTCGCGACCGCGCGCGAGCGCCCGCTGGGCGCGTCGGCGTCGCACGAGCACGATCCGCTGTTCGCGCCCGACGGGACGCACATTGCATACCTGCACAGCGACGGCGACAACCAAGTCCATCCGGTGCACGCATACGTCACCGGGCCGCGCGGCGGACCCGGCACCGCCGTGTCGCCGTCCGTCGACCGCACCGTGCGCGACATCGGCTGGGAGCCCGGCGGCCGCGTGCTCGACTTCACCGTCGCCGACGGCACCGCGTACGCGCTGTACCGCGCGCCGGTCGGCGGGACGCCGCAGCGCGTCGACCTCGGCGGTGTCAGCATCACGTCGGGGCTCGACGGCGCGCTCGGCAAAGACGGTGCCGTCGCGTTCGTGGGCTCGACGACGCAGCATCCCGACGAGATCTATTACGCCGCGCCCGGCGGCGCACCGCGACGGCTCACGCACTACAACGACGCGATCGCAGCGCTCGCGCTCGGCGCGAGCGAGCGCATCACCTATCCGACCACCGCCGGCGTCGACGGCGACGCCGTGCTGATCACGCCGCCGGGATTCACGGCGGGCCGAACGTATCCGCTCGTCGTGCTGATCCACGGCGGCCCGACGTCCACGTCGACCGAAACCTTCAGCACGCGCGCGCAGCTCATGGCCGCGCGCGGCTGGCTGGTGCTGCAGCCGAACTACCGCGGCTCGACCAACCGCGGCGAGCGCTACCAGCACGCGATCTACGCCGACACCGTGGAGGGCCCCGGCAAGGACGTGCGCGCCGCGCTCGACGCGGTGAAAGCGCGCGGCGTCGTCGACGCGAGCCGCGTGGCCGTCAGCGGCTGGTCGTACGGCGGCGTGATGACGACGTGGCTGATCACGCACTATCACGACTGGCGGGTCGCCGTCGCCGGCGCGCCGGTGACGGACGTTCTCGCCGACTACGCGACCGCCGACGACATCAACGCCGACCGCGAGCTGTTCCGCGGCTCGCCGTGGCTGGGCGACAACCGCGCGGACTACGTTGCGCAGAGCCCGCTCACGTACGTCAAGGACGTCACGACGCCGGTGCTGCTGATGACGGACCGCGGCGACCAGCGCGTGTCGCCCGTGTCGGCGTACGAGTTCTACCACGCGCTGCGCGACCTCGGCAAACCGGTCGATCTCGTGGTGTATCCGGTCGATGGCCACTTTCCCAGCGATCCGGTGCGCTCCGCCGACGTGAACCGGCGCTGGGTGGACTACATCGCGGACCACTTCGCGCGGTAGCGATGTGCACCGTCCTCGTGCTGTTGCGGCCGGGCGATCCGTGGCCGCTGATCGTCGCAGCCAACCGTGACGAACGGTTCGACCGCGCGTTCCAAGCGCCCGGGCGCTGGTGGGACGACGCGCCGGACGTCGTCGGCGGCCGCGACGTGCTCGGCGGCGGGAGCTGGTTCGGCGTGAACGACGCCGGCGTGGTCGCGACGATCGTCAACGGCATGCACCGGTTGGGCCCGCTCGACGGCAAGGCGAGCCGCGGCGAGCTCGTGCTGCGCACGCTGCGCGAGCCCGATGCGGCTTCCGCTGCGCGAGTCGCCGGCGCGCTCGCGCCGCAGCGCTACCGCGGCTTCACGCTGCTGCTCGCCGACCGCGATACGGCGTTCGCCGTGACCAGCGACGAGCATAGCATTCGCACTGATTCGCTGGCGCCCGGGCATCACATGATCACGCCGGAGGGCTGCGACGTCGCGTCGTCGCCCCGCTACGCCGCGCACTTCGCGGCGTTTCGCGACGCGCCCGCGCCGCAACCGGCAAGCGATGACTGGACGGCGTGGACCGATCTGCTGCGGCGGGCGGACGACGGCGATCCGCACCGCGCGATGACCGTCGCGACCGGCGCCGAGCTCGGCACCGTGTGCAGCACGCTCCTCGCGCTCCCGGCCGCGCGCGCCGCCGCTCCGGCGATGCGCTTCGCGAACGGCCCGCCGACACGGGTGCCGTACGAACTCGTCGCCGCACCGTGGGTTCGCGGCGCGCACGTCGAAGGGCGCTGACGCATGCATTTCAAGTCGCTCCGGGACGCGGAGGTACACGGCAAGCGCGTGCTGCTGCGCGAAGACCTCAACGTCCCCACCAAGGACGGCGCGATCGGCGACGAGACGCGGATCACGGCCGCGTTGCCGACGCTGCGCTGGCTGCACGACCACGGCGCGAAGACGGTGATCCTCTCCCACCTCGGCCGTCCCGACGGCAAGCCGAATCCGAAGTACTCGCTGCGCCCGGTCGCGTCACGGCTCGCCGAGCTGCTCGGCACCGGCGTTCGCTTCGTGGACGACTGCGTCGGCGAGGCGGCCGTCGCGGCGTCGCGCGCGATCCCCGACGGCGGGTTCGCGCTGTTCGAGAACGTGCGCTTCCACCCGGAGGAGGAGGCGAACGACGCCGCGTTCGCGCAGGAGCTCGCGCGCTCGGGTGACGTCTACGTGAACGACGCGTTCGGAACGGCGCACCGCGCGCACGCGTCGACGGCCGGCGTCGCGGCGTTTCTCCCGGCGTACGCGGGATTTCTGATGGAGGCCGAGCTCGCGGCGCTCGCGCGGCTGACCGATCATCCGGTGCACCCGTTCGCGTGTGCGATCGGCGGCGCGAAGGTCGCCGACAAAGTCGGCGTGTTCGAGAACCTGCTCGCGAAGGTCGACGCGTTCGTGATCGGCGGCGGCATGGCGAACACGTTCCTCGCCGCGCAGGGCATCAACGTCGGCACGTCGCTGCGTGATCCCGACCTGCTGCCGGCGCAGAGGATCATCGCGCTGTCGCTGGCCAAAGGCGTGGCGCTGCACCTGCCGACGGATGCCGTGGTCGCCGACGCGTTCGACGCGGACGACAGCGCGCGCACCGTGCCGCTCGACGCGGTCGGCGACGCGATGATCCTCGACATCGGCCCGGACACGCGCGCGCGCGTACGCCGAGGTGCTGCGCAACGCGAAGACGATCGTGTTCAACGGCCCGATGGGCGTCTTCGAAAAGGCGCCGTACCGCAACGGCACGCGCGTGGTCGGCGAAGCGATCGCCGACGCGACGCGCAACGGCGCGACGAGCGTCGTCGGCGGCGGCGACGCGGCGGCCGCGGCGCACGCGCTCGGCTTCGCGGACGCGATGACCCACGTCTCGACCGGCGGCGGCGCGACGCTGGAGTTCCTCGAAGGCAAGACGCTCCCGGGCGTCGCGGCCCTGGAGCGATAGTCGCGTGCACGCGCGCAAGCCGCTGATCGTCGGGAACTGGAAGATGCACAAGACGATCGCGCAAACGCGCGCGTTCGTCACCGACGTGTGCGCGCGTGCATTGCCGCTGGCGGACGTCGACGCGGTGATCTGCCCGCCGTTCACGGCGCTCTGCGCCGCGCGCGACGCGCTCGCCGCGTCCGCGATCGGGTTGGGTGCGCAGAACATGAGCTGGGCGGACGAGGGCGCGTTCACGGGCGAGATCTCGCCGGTGATGCTGGCGGAGTGCGGCGTGACGTGGGTGGTCGTCGGCCACTCCGAGCGGCGGCATCTGTTCGGCGAGCTCGACTACCGCGTCAACGAGAAGGCGCGCGCCGCGCTCGCGCACGGGATCACGCCCATCGTCGCGGTCGGCGAGACGGCCGAGGAGCACGCCGCGGGCCAGGCGCGCGACAAGGTGTGCGCGCAGGTCCACGCGGCGTTCGACGGGCTGCCGCTCACCGATCTCGCGCGCTGCGTGGTGGCGTACGAACCGATCTGGGCGATCGGCACCGGCAACCCCGACTCGCCGGCGTCGGCGAACGCGATCATGGGCGAGATCCGCGCGCTCGCCGGACTCGACCACGCGCGCATCCTCTACGGCGGCAGCATGAAACCCGACAACGTCGCCGAGTTCCTGGCGCAGCCCAACATCGACGGCGGGCTGGTCGGCGGCGCGAGCCTCGACCCGGACTCCTTCGCCGCGCTGCTCGAAGGTGCGCGCGCGTGAAGAAGCGGCCGTTCGTGCTCGCGATCCTCGACGGCTGGGGCACCAGCGCGTCGCCGCACGGCAACGCGATCCTCGCTGCCGACTTGCCGAACTGGACGCACATCCTCGCGAGCTATCCGCACACGCTGCTCGAAGCGAGCGGCGAAGCCGTGGGGCTGCCGGCGGGCGTGATGGGCAACAGCGAGGTCGGGCACATCAACATCGGCAGCGGGCGCGTCGTGCCGCAGGGCGTCGTCGTGATCGACGAGGAGATCGCGAGCGGCACGTTCGGCCAGAACAAGACGCTGCGCGCGTGCATCGACCACGTCCGCAAAACCGGCGGCACGCTGCACCTGCTCGGCCTGATCTCCGACGGCAAGGTGCACAGCTCGCTCGATCACGTCGAAGCGCTGATCGACGTGATCACCGAGGCCGCCGTACCGCTCGCGATCGACGCGTTCCTCGACGGCCGCGACACGCCGCCGCGCTCAGCGGGCACGTACCTGGCGCGGCTCGAGCAGCATCTCGCAAAACACCACAGCACGAGCGCGATCGCGACGATCTCGGGCCGCTACTACGCGATGGACCGCGACAAGCGCTGGGACCGCACGCGCAAGGCGTACGACGCGCTCGCAAACGGCACCGCGGCATATCAGTATCCGAGCGCCCAGGACGCGCTCGCCGCCGCATACGCGCGCGACGAGAGCGACGAGTTCGTGGTGCCGGCGATCGTCGGCGAGCCGCGGCCGATCCGCGACGGCGACGCGTGCATCTTCTTCAACTTTCGCCCGGACCGCGCGCGCCAGCTCACGCTCGCGTTCAGCGATCCGTCGTTTTCATATTTCCCCGTGCGCAAGTACGCCGACCTGACGTTTGCGACGATGACGCGGTACGAAGAGAACTTCCCCAACCCGGTTCTGTTCGGGCCGCGGCCGCAGTACCATGTGTTCGGCGAGATCGTCGCGACCGCGCAGATGACGCAGCTGCGCCTCGCCGAAACCGAGAAGTACGCGCACGTGACGTACTTCTTCAACGGCGGCCGCGAGGACGTGTTCCCGGGCGAAGACCGCATCCTGATCCCGTCCAACCGCAGCGTCGCGACGTACGACCTCGCGCCCGAGATGTCGGCCAACGACATCACGACGGCGGCGGTCGAGGATCTCGCGCACCGGCGGCACGACGTGATCGTGATGAACTATGCGAACGCCGACATGGTGGGACACACGGGCGTGTGGGACGCGACGATCTCCGCGCTCGAGACGCTCGACGTCGCGCTCGGCCGGCTCGAACAGGCCACGCTCAAAGCGGGCGGCATCCTCGCGATCACGTCGGACCACGGCAACGCCGAAGAGAAGATCGATCCCGACGGCAACCCGCTCACGGCGCACACGACGAACCCGGTCCCACTCGTGCTCATCTCCGAAAAACCACTAGGCACGTTCACGCCCGGCGGAAAACTAGGCGACGTCGCCCCAACGCTGCTGCCGCTGCTAGGCCTCGCCGTGCCGCCGGAGATGACGGGCACGAACCTGCTCACGCCCGACCCCAATGTCACCCTGACCCTTCGACAAGCTCAGGGGAAGGGTGCGCCACCATGAAGCGCAAGCGCCTAGAAGCCGCAGCGGAACTGCTCCGCGACAGAGCGGGCGGGGACATCGAGTGCGCGATCGTGCTCGGCTCGGGCTTCGGCGCGGTGCTGCGCGATCGCATCGACGGCCACACCGTCGCGTACAAGAAAATCGACGGCATGCCGCTGCCCGGCGTTGCCGGACACGCGGGCGAGGCGCACGTCGGCACGCTGCACGGCCGCCGCGTCGTCGCGTTCAGCGGCCGCTTCCACCTCTACGAAGGCCGCGCGACCGGCGACGTGATCTATCCCGTGCTCGTCGCCGCACACGCCGGTGCGAAGACGTTCGTGCTGACCAACGCAGCGGGTGGTGTGAACCCGGACTACCGCGCGGGCGACCTGATGCTGATCGTCGACCAGCTCAACCTCACCGGCACGAGCCCGCTGATCGGCGCGGATCTCCTGCCGGGGCAGAGCGCGCGCTTCGTCGACATGGTCGACGCATACGCCCCGCACCTCCGCGAGCTGGCACGCCACATGGCCGCCGAGTACGCGATCACGCTGCACGACGGCGTGTACGCGGGCCTCGCGGGACCGGCGTACGAGACGCCCGCGGAGGCGCGCTACCTGCGCGGCATCGGCGCCGACGCCGTGGGCATGAGCACGGTGCTCGAGACGATCGCGGCGCGCGCGCTCGGTCGCGACGTCGTGGGCTTCTCGCTGATCACCAACGTCCACGGCACCGGCGCGCCGACGTCGCACGAAGAGGTCCTCGAAGCCGCGGCACGCAGCGCCGAAAGCGTCGCGCGACTGGTCGAAGGCATCGTCGCGAACCTATAACGCACAATACTGGAGAGCATCGATGAAGAACGAAACCGTGATCGGCGGCATCACCGTCGGCGGCCAACCCTCCGCGGAGGAACTGGCTTCAGGCCGGTTCGCGACCGTGGTGAACATCCGCCGCAGCGACGAGGAGGGCAATATCACGGAGGCCGCGATCGAAGGAAGCGCGATCGCGTACGCGCACGTCCCGTGGACGATCGACACGGTGACGAACGATGACATCGCGCGCATCCGTGAAGCCGTCGACGCCGCAGAAGGCCCCGTCCTGATCCATTGAGCAGGCGCGACGCGCGCTGCGGTCGCAGCGGCCATCGTGCTCTCGGAGAAGGACGGAACCGGCGCCGCCGGAGCGCTGCAAAAAGCCGGCGACGCGGACTTCGACATCGCCGGAACCCCGTACGCCGGCTTCATCGAGCGCTACTTCGCAACGTAGCGCGACGTTCGCGCGCTACGCAGCCTGAAGGGCGCGGTCCGCGAGATCGTAGAGCTCGCGATCCTCGAGGTCCATGCGCGTCGCGAGCAGCGCGACGACCGACTTCATCTCCGTGCCGTACCCTTGCGGGTCGGCGGCGATCGCGCCCGGCTTGATCCAGCGCGCGTAGAACGCATCGAACGCGGCGGCCAGGTTGCCCATGCTCCGCTGAAGCTCCGCAGCCTTGCTGCGCACCGATGCATCGGCGTGGGCCATCAGGCGCGGGTACAGACTATCGTCTTCCGCCTTCAGGTGCATCTTCACCGAGCCCGCGAGCTGCGCGAGGAGCGTCTTGTGCTCCGAGCCGGTCGTCGCCTCGAACATCTTCGTGACGTGCGTGCGGAGGCGGTCATGCTGGTCACGATAGAGTCGCGTAACGCTGAACGGGTTGCTCATCAGGTTCCTTCCGTGGTGATCGGCTCGGCCGGCGGCGCCGGCTGATTCCGTTTCCCTCCGAATTCTATTTACGGCAGATCATACGATCGCGCCGTGTAGTTTCCGTTAAGTTTCGAAGCGTCACTTCAGCACGTCGCCGCGCCACGGCCCCGGTGGTCCGCCTCACTCCCGCAGCCTCTGCATGGCGCATTCACGGCCCGGCTCGTCCCGCAGGATAAGCAGACAGGTCAGGAAATATTCCCGTGCGCTTACTTTGACCGGGGAGGAAGTTTTCATGCGCCTGCGGTTTTCGCTCTCACGCTTGGTGGCATTGACGGTTCTCGTCGGCGCGGTCGCCGCCGGGTGCGCCGGTTCCGGTACCCGCAGCACGCTGCCCGCCGGCGTCGCGCCCGACGCCCAGCAGCGCGCCGTGCGTAGCCTCGCGAGCCTCGGCGCGTACAACGTCGACAAGACGAAGACGGCGGTCGCCGGCATCTCATCCGGCGGTTTCATGGCTGTGCAGCTGCACGTCGCGTTCTCCGGCACGTTCCACTATGCGGCGGTCTACGCGGGCGGGCCGTACTACTGCGCGCAAGACAGCCTTTCGACGGCGCAGACGACGTGCCAGTACGCGACGTCGAGCTCGCTCGCCGCATCGGAGAGCTATCTCGACAGCCAGTCCTCGGCCGGCACGATCGATCCCAAGAGCAATCTCAACGGCCAGAAGGCGTACCTGTGGTCCGGAACGATGGACTACACGGTCGAGCAGAAGACGATGAACGACCTCAACACCGAGTACCAGCACTACGGCGTCGCGACGAAGTACGACAACGCGTACGCGGCGGGTCACGGCTGGGAATCGCCGGACGGCGAGGTCGCATGCGGCACGACGGCGAGCCCGTACATGATCAACTGCAGCAGCTACGACTCCGAGAAGACGTGGCTGACGTATTTCTACGGCTCGGTGAACGCGAAGAACGGCGGCACGCTGGGCGGCACGCTGGTCAACTTCGACCAAACGCCGTACGGCGGCGGTGCGAACGACCTCGACACCAACGGCTATCTCTACGTCCCGGCGAACTGCGCGAACGGACAGCAGTGCCGCTTGATCGTCGCACTCGACGGCTGCGTGCAAACGCAGGCGAACATCGGCACGAAGTTCATCAGCGAAGCCGGCATCAACAAATATGCCGACACGAACAACATCCTGGTGCTCTATCCGTACCAAGTGTCGAGCAGCACGCCCAATAATCCGAACGGGTGCTGGGACTGGTGGGGCTACGAGACCTCCACGTACGCGCTGAAGACCGGCCCGCAGATGGCGGCGATCAAGAAGATGGTCGACCGCATCCAATCCGGCGGCGGCCCGACGCCGACGCCCAGCCCGACGCCGAACGGCACGCCGACTCCAGGTCCGACACCAACGCCGGTGCCCACGCCGACTCCGCCGCCCGTGTGCTACAGCGGCTCCAACTACTCGCACGTCGTGGCCGGCCGCGCGCACGACAGCCTCGGCTACGCGCTCGCGAACGGCTCGAACCAGAACATGGGCCTGGACAACGTCTTCTACCAGACGACGCTCAAGAAGACCGGGACGAACTACTACGTGATCGGCTGTCCGTAGCATCCCTCGGACCCAGCGCCGAAGCGACCGAAGTCCTGGTCTTCGGCCGCCGGCGCGGGATAATGAGTAGTACAGCGTCAAGGGGCGCGGTCGAATGGACGAAGACGACACCCGCCGGCGCTTGATCGGCATGTTACGCAGCGCGTATTCGGGAGAGCTGGCCGCCGCGTTCGCCTATCGAGCGCACTGGAGAGCGCTGTCGAACCCCGCCGAACGCGCCGCGATCGAGCGGATCGAACGCGAGGAGTGGACGCACCGCAGGGAGGTCGGCGTCTTGCTGGCCAGGCTGGGCGCCAAGCCGCAACGGCTGCGCGAGCTCGTGATGACGATGGTCGGATGCGGCGCGGGCGCGGCTTGCCACGTCGGAAGCTGGATCCTGCCGATGTACTTCGCCGGACGGCTGGAGCACGCGAACATTCGAGAATACGAAGACGGCGCCGAGTACGCGCACGCGCTGGGACTGCTCGATTTCGAACGCGCGCTGCTCGCGATGGCCGCTATCGAACGGGAGCACGAAGAATTCTTCTTGCGCACCGTCGCGGCGCATCCGTGGCTGCCCGTTCTGAGACGCGTGTTCTCATGGGGCGAGCCCGTGCAGACGCCGGATCAGCCGCTCGGTGCCCCGATCGAATAGCCGCGCTACCGCAGTCGGTAGCAGCCGCTTGGGTCGACCTCGAGACGACGCGAACCCACGTTTACCGTGCGAATCACGTGGTCCCAGAACGTCAGCGCGCGAACAACCACCGGCCGCAGCGCGGCGATGACCGTCCGCGCGCGCGCCGACACCGACAGAAGGTCACGCTGCCACGCCGGGTGATCGCGCGGCAACGTCGCGTGCAGCTCCGGGTCGACGTCGGTGACCTGCGCCGGCGCTACGGCAAGCGGCACCACCGCGAGCGCGTTTGCGTCGAGGACGGGTCCCGGTGCGGCTGCGTCTTTCACGCGCTCTCCGTCATCTCGATGCTCGCTCTCAGCTCCGCGTGCAGTTGGCGCAGCGCGAGCAGATGGAGCTGCGACACGCGCTGCGCAGAAACGTTGAGCGGCTCGACCATCGCGCGCAGCGGCTGTTCGGCGAAGTAGTGCGCCATCACGATGCTGCGCTGGCGCTGCGGCAGCGAAGCGATCGCGCGGCGCATGCACTCGCGTTCGAGGCGCTCGACGATGATCACCTGCGGGTCCTGCGAATGGTCGAGCTCCAAGCGCTCGCTGCGCGGCAGCGTGCAGTCCAGCGACAGCGCGTTACGGCGGTACGCTTCTCGGCGCGCGGGCGCGAGCGGCGGCGTCATGCGTTCCATCGCGCTCGGCGTCGGCAGCGTCCCGAGCTGCTGCGCCAGCGCATATCGATTCTTGTCCGCGATGCGCAGCGTGCGGCGCATGCGCTCCGGTACCGGGTCCAACCGCCGCACGCCGTTGAGCACGGCGCCCAGGATCAAGCGCCGCGCGTACTGCTCCAGCGGCACGCCGCGGGTGGGGTCGAACCCGTCGACGGCACGAATCAAACCGACGCAGCCGTCACCGATCAGATCGTCGAGCTCGCTGCTGGGCACCATGCGGTGCACGCGCCGCGCGATGTAACGCACGATCGGCATCAGCGCGCGGATGCGCGCTTCGCGCTCTTCGCTCATCGCCGCACCTTGCGCACGAAGAGGTCGTCCGCGACGCTGCCGAGCGCGATCTCCGCGACCGGCCCGAGCCCTTGCACGAGCGGCTTGAGGATCTCGCGAAACAGCACCGCGTTCATCACGTCGCGCGCCGTCATGTCGCCCTTCGACAAGCTCAGGGTGACATGAGAATCAGCCGCGGTGGAGGTTGTTGGCGATGCGCAGCATCTCATCGGCCGCCTGCACTCCCTTTGCGTTGGCCTCGTACGCGCGCTGCGCGCCGAGAATTTGCATCATCGCCTCGATCACCGAGACGTTCGAACGTTCCAGCATCCCGAACGCGAGCGCGGGGCCGTCGCGCCCGCCGGGCGCGAACAGCCGCGCGCGTCCCGACGCATCGGTGGCGGCGAACAGCGTGGCACCGAGCGGGCGCAGCGCTTCCGGCGACGCGAACCATGCGAGCCGCAGGTGCGCGATCGTGCGGTTCTTCGCAGCGGGCGTGTCGATCGCGACGCGGCCGTCGCGCTCGACGCGCGCGGCGAGCGCATCGGCGGGGATGCGCACGCCGGACAGCGCCCAGCCCGCACTGTTGCGCACCATTCCGTCCGCACCGCGTGCGAACTCGCCGTTGCGCGTGTATGCACGCGCACGGCCGCGCTCGACGACGAAGAAGCCCGGCCCGTCGATCGCGACGTCGAACGCGCCGCCGCTGCGCACGAGCTTGCCCTGTGCGAACACCGCGTGCTTGCCCACGCCGGTGGTGCCGAGCCCGATCGATCCCGCACGCACGTCGGCGAACGTCGCCGCGGCGCTCTTGAAGCCGGCGACGTCGGCGTTGGCGAGATTGTCGGCGACGATCTCGAGCTGCGTCTGCTGCGCGGCCATCCCGCTGGCCGCGGCGTACATCGCGCGGTTCATCGCACGCGCACCACGTCGTTCGCGGTCTTGTCGCGCGTCGCGTCGATCGCGAGCAGCGTCTTCTGTGCCGTCTCGAACGCGCGCTGCGCGGTGAGGATCGCCAGCGTCTCACCGATCGGGTTGACCGTGCTGGTCTCCAGCGCGCCGGCGAGCAGATGCGTCCCCGGCGGCAGCGGGATGCGGTCGACGACACGACCGCCGTCGCGCACCGTCCCGTCGCCGTCGATCGTCGCGTGCTCGGACACGCGCAGGGCGCGGTGCGCGCCGTGCAGCCGCCGGCCGCGGTCGTCGGTCAGCCAGCCGTCACGGTCGCGGGTGAACGCGCCGCTGCGCGTCGTGAGCTCGCCGACGCGAAAAGCGCCGTCGCCCAGCAGCGCGAGGTCGAATGCGCGCCCCGTCTGGTGCACGGCGCCCTGCTCGTGCGTGGTGCGCGCGGCGACCGTGAGGCCGCGGTCGGTGAGTGCGACCGCGGCGGCGCTCTTGCGGTAGCCGTCGGTCGAAGCGTTCGCGAGATTGTGCGTCGCGATGTCGAGCTGTGCGCGCGCGGCGCGCATCGCGCTCGCGGTCCAATCCAATCCGTCCATACCGCGATGGTCGCGGGTCGCGATGAACACCGGTTTGCGCGAATGTTGCCAGGCGACGAACGCCGCCGCGCGAAGAGCGCGCGATGCGCTTTCACGTCTTGCCAGCCGCCGTCGCTCTCGCGCTCGCGGCCGTCCCCTCGCTCGCGGCGGCCGCAGAGCGAACCGTCACGGTGAACGTCATCGGATCGCGCGCGGACAGCGGGATCGTGAACTTCGAGAAGACGGGCGGGCAGATCGGCGCCAAGCTCGTGAGCGGACCGCCGGGGACGAAGGTGCAGGCGCTCAACGCCGTCTGGGGCGATCAGCGCGCGTATTCGGTGCAGATCTTGCTGGCCAAACCCGTTCCGACCGGCACGAAGGTGACGTTCGCGGTGACGGCGCCTTCGCCGAGCGTCTGCTACAACCGCGGCGGCTGGAGCCGCGGGCTAGAGCAGGGCTGGAACCTCAAGCGTTCCGACGTAACCGGCATTCGGAACTGCCGGTAACGGGCATCACGGAATCGCGGGGCCGCGTGGCGTAACCCCAGGTTGAGCCCGGCGGGACGGTCCCGCCGGTCGAGAGGATAGGGATGGAGATCGGGATCTTGGGCTCCGGCAACATCGGAGGAAACGCCGCCCGCGTCCTTACGCGGGCCGGTCATCACGTGCGGATCGCCAACTCGCGCGGGCCGGAGTCGCTGAAGGCGCTGGTCGCGGAGATCGGCCCGAACGCCGAGGCGACCACCGCGCAGGACGCCGTCGACGCGAGCGACGTCGTGCTGATCGCCGTCCCGTGGACCAAGCGCGAGGAAGCGCTCGGCGAGATCGAAGGCTGGGACGACAAGATCGTCATCGACGCGATGAACCCGTACACCGAGGACTTCGAGATCGAAGACCTCGGGTCGAAGACGTCGACCGAGTTCACGCGCGCGCTCGTGCCGGGCGCGCGCGTGGTCAAGGCGTTCAACACCATCTTTTACAAGCGGCTCGCGACCGAGGGCAAGCCCAAGGGCGAGAAGGGGCGGCTCGCGATCCCCGTCGCCTCCGACGACTCGGCCGCCAAGCGCGTCGTGCTCGACCTCATCGACGAGATCGGGTTCGATCCCGTCGACAACGGCGGGCTGGTCGAGGGCGGCCGCAAGCAGCAGCCCGGGTCACCCATCTACAACGAGCCCATCGGGGCCAAGGAGATGCGCGAGCAGCTAGCCCGCGCATAGCCCCGGGCCGGGCGGCCCGGCCGCAGCCGGAACTACTCGACGAGCTGGTGCGTCGGCGCGCCGTTGTTGAGCGGCAGCTGTTCGATCTGATCGGTGTCCGAGTCGCCGGCGGCTTCGCTCGCTGCGGGCGGTGCGGTCGCGGCGGTCGCGGCGGGCGCCGGGGTCGCGGGATCGGCGGCCGCGGACGGCGTCCGCTCGATCAGCGACAGGTGCGACATCAGCAGCGAGCGCAGCTCGCTCTTCGCTTTTTCGGCCGTGTCTTGGTGGCGCTGCGCTTCGCGGCGTGATTCGTCGATGCGCGCGCTGAGCCCCGACACCTCGCGCTCCGCGGTGAGCCGCGCCTCTTGCTTGATGAGATCCGCCTCCTTGTGCGCGGCGGCTTTCACCTCGTCGGCGGTGCGCTGCGCCAGCAGCAGCGTCGACTGCAGCGACTCTTCCATCGTCTTGAAGTGCGAGAGGCGCTCGCGCAGCTCCGCGATCTCGCCCTGGAGCGCCGCGCGCGCGGTGTTCTCGTCCTCGAGCGTCTCGATGATCTCGTCGAGGAACTCGTTGACCTCGTTGCGGTCGTAGCCCTGGAGCGACTTCTTGAACTCTTTGTGCTGGATGTCGATGATCGTGACTTTGGCCATCAGCGCAGGTCCTTGATGCCGAGGATGCCGTCGACGTCGAGCTGCTCGCGCACGCCGGCCGAGTTGACGGTGACGCCCGACGGGACGACGAGGTAGATCGCCTCCGCCAGCTTTTGAATGCGCCCGTCGATCGTGTACGCGACGCCCGACGTGAAGTCGACGACGCGCTGCAGCAGGTTGCGGTCGGCGCCCTGCACGTTGACGATCACGACCTGGCGCGAGCGCAATGCGTCAGCGATCTCCGTGACGTCGCCGAACGAGCGCGGCGCGAACACCGCGACCGAGCCGCCGGATCGCCGCGAGGCGTCGCTCAGCGGCACCACGTTGCGCTTCGCACCGACCTCGTCGGCGTAGAGCGCCTCGTCTTCTTCTTCGTCGTGGATCGCGAACAGGTTTCCGATTTTTCCGAAAAAGCTCACGTCAGGCTCCTCTCTCTCGCGGGCCGCTGGCCGAAGATCGCGGTCCCCAAGCGCACCATCGTCGACCCGTGGTGCACCGCGCGCTCCCAATCACCGGACATTCCCATCGACAGCGTCGTCCCGCCGACGCGCGCGAACGCCGCGTGCGCGGCGGCGAACGCCGCATCGACGTCGCCGTCGAGCGGGCCGATCGCCATCACGCCGTCGACCGCCAAGCCCTCGTCGCGCAAACGCGCCGCGAGCGCCGGCGCATCAGCCGGCGGGATGCCGAACCGTTCCGTGGGTGAGACGTTCACTTGCACGAGAACGCGCAAACTGCGCCCGGCGTCACGGGCCGCCTTCGCGAGCGCGAAGCCGGCATCGAGCCGGTCGACGCTCTGCACCACGTCGAACAGCGTCGCGATCGCCTTCGCCTTGTTCGTCTGCACGTGGCCGACGAAGTGCCTCGTGCACGGCGGCAGACCGTCGTACTTGGCGCGCGCCTCCTGAAGGTAGTTCTCGCCGACGTCGGTCAGCCCGGCCGCGAGCGCCGCGAGCACGGCGTCGCGCGGCTGCGCCTTGGTGACGGCGAGGATCGAAACCGAACCGCGCTCACGCCCGGACGACGCGGCGACCTCGTCGACGCGCTCGCGCAACGTCGCCACGCGCTCGGCGACCGTTCCGCCGGCAAGGTGCATCACGGAGGAGGTCCTTCACCGCGCCTCGGTGCGTATCCCGCGCCGGTAGGCGCGCACGATCAGGAAAACGCCGATGAAGATTTGCAAGACCGCAACGAACTGCCCGCCGTCGAGCCCGAGCACGGTGAAGCCCGGCTCGCGCCAGATCTCCGCGACGGAGCGCGTGATGCCGTAGATGGTGAACCACGTCCACGCCACCACGCCGTCCGGCGGGCGCGAGCGGTACACGAGCAGGATGATCGGCAGCGTGAGGATGTCGAGGATCGCTTCGAAGATTTGCGACGGATACCGGTATCCGTTGCTGTACGCCGGAAACAGCACGCAGTACGGGTGGTCCGGCAGGCACAGCTTGCCCGGCAGCTCGTCGTTGATGAAGTTCACGATGCGCGTCGTGAAGATGCCGATCGACAGCATCGGCACCACTTCGTCGCCGAGGATTCCGAACGTGAGGCCCGGGTGCTTGCGCAGGAACAGCACGATCGCGACGATCACGCCGACCAGCGCGCCGTGGAACGCCATCCCGCCCTGCCAGATCGCGATGAAGTTCAGCGGGTGCGCGAGGTACTGGCCGAAGTTGTGGTTGGTGATGACGTCCGCGATCACGAAGCCGGTGCGCCCGCCGATCAGCACGCCGACGAGCGCGTAGACCAGGAAGTCCTGGATCTGGTCGGTGGTCAGGCCCAGGCGGCGGCGCCCGGCCGGCCGGTTCATCCACAAGAAGACGCAGATGAACCCGAACAGGTACGATAGCCCGTACCAGTGGACGGCGACCGGCCCCAGCCGGAACGCGATCGGATCGATGTTCGGATAGACGAACCAGTGGTTCACCCGCCGTGGTTACGGCGCGCGGCTTGCGCAACCTAGCGCGGTCCGCGAAGAAGGTCGCTCCTGCGTACCCCGCGGTGCCACCGTGACGTACCAGGCGGGGTCCTAGAGCCGTCTAACACCCGGAGTGCCGTGACCAGCAACCTGAACATCCTGACCGCATTCCTCGCCGGGCTGCTGTCGTTCGTCTCCCCGTGCGTCTTGCCGCTGATCCCCGCCTACCTGTCGTTCCTGACGGGCTCGAGCGTCGAGGAGCTCAAGGCGCAGTCCGACGCGCGGAGCCGCACGCGCACGATGCTGCACGCGCTGGCGTTCGTGGCGGGGTTCACCGTCGTGTTCGAGGCGATCGGGCTCTCGGCGAGCGCCCTGGGCTCGGCGTTCATCGACTACAAGGACTGGATCGCGCGGGTCGGCGGGATCGTCGTCATCCTGCTCGGCTTGAACATGGTCGGGGTGTTCAAGATCCCGGCGCTGATGATGGACAAGCGGCTCCAGTTCCGCAGCGCGAACCGCTCGCTGATCGCGTCGTTCCTCGTGGGCATTGGCTTCGCCGCCGGGTGGTCGCCGTGCATCGGGCCGATCCTCGGGCTGATCATCCTCAAGGCCTCGCAGCAGCACTACGGTGCGGCGATGTTCTTCCTGTTCGTCTACTCGATGGGGCTCGCCGTCCCGCTGCTGATCACCGCCGCGGCCATCACCCAAGCGCTGAGCGCGCTCAACCGCGTGAAGCGCTACCTCGGCGTCATAGAAATCGCGGCCGGCATCTTCCTGATCCTCACGGGGCTGGTGATCTTCAGCGGCTCGTTCGGCCGCGTCGCCGCCTTCTTCTACCGGTTCGTCCCGTTCCCGAGCCTGTGAGTCGCGCAGGCCGGAGGATAGCCGGACGCGTCGAACCGGGCAGGCCGTGATCCTCCTCTGGCTCGTCGCGATCGTCGTCTTTCTCCTCGACTTCTGGGCGAAGTCGCTCGTCGTCTCGCACTTCATGCCCTACGAGAGCAAGCTCGTGATCCCGCACCTGCTGTGGCTGACGTACGTGCAGAACACGCACGGCGCGTTCGGCATGTTCGGCAACTCGCCGGCGCTGCTGGTCGTGCTGGCGCTGATCGTGCTGGCGGTCTTCGCCTACGCGTTCCGCGACGCGGTGCGGCATTCCAATCTCGTGCGAGTTGCGTTCGGCATGATCGTCGGCGGTGCGGCCGGCAACATCCTCGACCGCTTGCAGCATCACTCGGTGATCGACTTCATCGACTTCAAGACGATCTGGCCGAACGTGTTCAACGTCGCCGATTCGTGCATCACGGTCGGCGTCGCGCTGCTCGTCATCGCGCAGCTGCGCAGCGGGCGACGCGCCTGACGCACGTCGCGGGCGACGACGAGCGCGGCACGCGCCTCGACGTGCTCGTCGCGCGGCTCTCCGGCTACTCGCGCTCGCACGTCGCGGCGGCGCTGCGCGCGGGTGCGGCGACGGTGAACGGCGCGGCGGGGAAACCCAGCACGCTGCTCGAGCCGGGCGACCGGGTGGAGTACGCCGTCGAGCCGCCGCGCGTGCTCGGCGCGGAGCCCGAAGACATCCCGCTCGACGTCGTGTACGAGGACGACGATCTGCTCGTGGTCGACAAGCCCGCGGGGATGGTGACGCACCCCGCGCACGGCGCGACGGACGGCACGCTCGTCAACGCGCTGCTGGCGCACGTGCCGGTGCTCCCCGGCGAGCGGCTGCGCGCGGGGCTCGTGCACCGGCTCGACCGCGACACCTCCGGGCTGCTGCTGGTCGCGAAGACGGACGCAGCGCTGGGAACGCTCGGGCGCGCGATGCAGAAACGCTACATCGAGCGCGAGTACCGCGGCATCGTGATCGGCGTGCCCGACGATCCCGAGGGCACGATCCGCGGCGCGATCGGCCGCGATCCGCGCAACCGCATGAAGTACGCGATTCGCACGGAAGGCAAGCCGTCCGTCACGCACTACACCCTGCGCGAGCGCCTGATCGGAACCAGCGAGCTCACCTTCCGTTTGGAGACCGGGCGCACGCACCAGATCCGCGTGCACATGGCCGCGCTGGGACACGCCGTGCTCAACGACGCGATCTACGGGCGCAGCGACTCGCGGCTGCCGCTCCCCGGCCAAGCGCTGCACGCCTGGCGCCTGCGCTTCAAGCACCCGCGCACGAAGCAGATGATGGCGTTCGAGAGCGAGCCGCCGCCGGAATACCTCGCGACGCTCGCGATGCTGCGTCGACGCCCGCCGACGACGCAATGATCGGCGAGTTCGTCGCTGCGCGCGACGTCGGGAGGTGCGCGCAGCGCGATGCTGACGACGGCGCACGGCGACGTCGCGACGCCGTGCTTCATGCCGGTCGGGACGCTCGCGGGCGTGAAGCTGCTGGAGCCGCGCGACTTGCACGAGCTCGGCGCGCGCGTCGTGCTCGCCAACACGTATCATCTGTGGCTGCGGCCGGGGCGCGACACGCTCGTCGCCGCCGGCGGGATCCATCGCTTCATGGCGTGGGACGGGCCGGTGCTCACGGACTCCGGCGGCTTTCAAGTGTTCAGCCTGGAGTCGCGGCGCGACGTCGACGACGACGGCGTGACGTTTCGCTCGCACCTGGACGGAAGCACGCACCGGTTCACGCCGGAGAACGTCGTCGCGTTCCAGGAAGATCTCGGCGTCGACGTCGCGATGGTGCTCGACGAGTGCGTGAAGCTGCCGTCCTCGCGCGAGGAGCTCGAGCGCGCCGTCGCGCGGACGAGCGCATGGGCAGCGCGCTCCGCCGATGCGCGGCGCCATGCGGATCGCACGCTGCTGTTCGGGATCGTCCAGGGCGGGCTCGAGGACGACCTGCGCGCGCGCAGCGCCGCGGAGCTCGTCGCGCTGGGCCTGCCCGGCTACGCGATCGGCGGGCTGTCGGTGGGCGAGTCGCGCGCGGAGATGGACCGCGTCGCGCGCTCCACCGCCGCGCTGCTTCCGCGCGACAAGCCGCGCTACCTGATGGGCGTGGGCACCGTGCGCGACCTCGTCGCAGGGATCGACCGCGGGATCGATCTCTTCGACTGCGTCTACCCCACGCGCAGCGGCCGGCACGGCCGCGTCCTGACGCGCGCCGGCGCCGAGTACCACGTGCGAAACGCCGCCAACGTGCGCGACTTCACGCCGCTCGATCCGGACTGCGACTGCCGCGTTTGCGCCACGTACACGCGCGCGTACGTCGCGCATCTGTTTCGCGCGGGCGAGACGCTCGCGCAGCGGTTGCTGTCGTACCACAACGTCGCCGCGCTGACGTGGCTGGTCGGCGCGGCGCGCGAGGCAGTCGAGCAGGACCGCTGGAGCGCCTTTCGGGACGGCATCGCGACGGAGGGCCACCCGTGAACCCGTTCGAAAGGGATCCGATCATGAAGCTCTTGCGGCGCGCCGTGATGACGACGGCTCTTTTCGTATGCGCGAGCGCGCTCGCGTCGGCAGACCCCGTCGACGCGACGCTCGCCCTCACGGTCAACGCGCTCAGCGGCCAGCACGAAGTGAACGGCGGTCACAGCGACAAGCTGACGTTCGCGCCGCTTCCGCTGGCGGAGCTCACGCTGCGCCGCAACGCGGAGAGCCTGCGCATCGAGGGCCTGCCGCCGGTCACGTTCGGCTACAGCAGCAACGGGGACGGCGCGCTGAGCACGCGGCTCTCGATCGTGAACGCGACGTACCGGCACGCGTTCTCCGGCGGCTGGTTCGCCGGCGCCGGCCAGACAGTCTACAACCAGTTCACCACGTACGTTCCGGTGAACGGCACGTTCTTCTACGCGCGCGGGTTTCTCATCGACCCGATCAACGGCTCGGAGGCGCAGTACTCGCGCGTCACCGGCGCGCGCTTCGAGGTCGGGCGCATGACGCAGCACGGGCGCACCAAAATCGAGTGGTGGGCCGCAGCGAACCCGCACATGCGCGGCGTGCAGTACACGCGCATCCCGACGTTTCTGTACGTCTGCCCGATCGGGACCGGCGGGACGCCGCCCACCGGTGCGTGCACGCAGCAGATCCATACGTTCGCCGATCCGGAGAACGCGTCGCAAGTCGATCTGTCGGCGCGCGTCGCGCACCGGATCTCGAAGAGCGGCGAGGTGCTCCTCGGGCTGCGCTATCTCAACTACACCGCGCACTACGACGATTTTGCGGGCCAGCTCGCCGACCGCAACGTCGGCTTCGCGCCGACGCTGGGCTTTCGCATCAAGCTCTAGCGCGGCACCTCGTGCCGCGCGTCGCGCTCGGCGTGGAAGCCGTAGGCGGACAGCGCCGATCTGAGCGCTTGCTCGACATGCTCGTGCGGCAGCCGGTTCTTGCGCGCGAGCTTGTCGACGGAGTCGCCCACGAGAAAGTCGAGCAGGACGACGAGCGGATCGAGTTCCACCGTCATCCCCGGAGAATGGTCGCTGCGGCGATCAGCCGCAGAGGGGGATGTTGGTCGCGATGACGACGGCGATGACGGCGAGGCTGGTGAGCACGGCGATACCTCAAACGGATGCGGGGTTTGCCCCCGCACCGTATCGTCATCGCCGTGGTCCGGACCCGCTCGAGTTAGGTAGAAGCTCCGCCGAGACGCGTGGTTGCTGCGTCCGCGAGGAGACCGAGGTGTCTCGCGCGGGTGAGCGTCTCGGCGCGGCCGTGCGTCTCCAGCTTGGCGCTCGCGTTGCGGAGATGGGTGCGGATCGTGTGCGGGCTGCGGTCGAGCAGCGCGGCGATCTGCGGCGCGTTGCGGCCGGAGTCCAGCAGCTTGAGGACGTCGACCTCCGTCGACGTGAGCGGGCCGGCCGCGGGACGGCGCTCGAAGTCCGCTCGCGCGAGCTCCACGTACCGTGCGTACCCGCGGATGCTCTTCGAAGCGCTTTGCCACGGCACGTCGCGGCCGAGGCCGGCGAGCGCCGCGACCTCGCTGTCGCCGTGGAGAAACCGCGCCGCGGCCGCCCGCCGCCCGCGCACCACGTCGCCGACGATCTCGCCCGCCGCCGACGCCAGCGCGCGTGCCAGCCGGTGGTATCGCAGCTCGTGGGCCGCGAGGTTCCGCTCGGGCCGGGCCGAGGTCGAGATCGCCTGGCGGCTGAAGCGGCGCGCCGCATCGTCGTCGTGGAGCGCGAGCGACGCGACCGCGCAGGAGCGCGCGACAGAGAGCGCGCTCGCCGTCGGTGCGCCCCATCGTGTCCTTGAGCACGATGAGCACGTTGCGGGCCGTCGCGAACTCCCCGCTCCACGCGAGCCGCAGCGCGTCCGCGATACCGGCCGAAAAGCGCTCGCGGTACTGCTCCGGGAGCGGCTCCGCGTCGAGTGCCGCCCGAGCGGCGGCGAGCTCTGCGTCGTCGCCCCGTTCGGCGGCGAGCTCGTAGAGCGTGACGCGGCCCCACGCGCGATACGACGCGTCGCCGCCCAAATCGGCGTCGCGCGCAAGCGCTTGCGCATGGCGCCACGCCGCTTCCACGTCGCCGGTGCACGTCTGATGCGCCGCGTACGCGACCGAATGCAACGTGACGGCAAAGCGGTGCGCGTTCAGCAAGCGCGCCGATCGAATGCCTTCGGCGGCGTCGTCGAGCGCTTCCGCGACGTCGCGGCGCCAGTACGCCGCGAGCGCCAGCCGCTGGTGGATGCGCATGCGCATGACGTCGTCGTCGATGCGCGGCAGCGCGGCGCGAATCGCGGTCGCGCTTTCCTTCGAACGCGCGGTCGCGCCGGTGGCGGCATCGATCACGGCCTGCAGCGCCCGCCGGCCCAGCTCGAGCTTCGGCGACGCGACGGTTGCGAGCAGGGACGCGGCGCGCGTGAACAGCCCGCGCGAGATCAGCAGCGGCACGAGCACGTCGACGACGTACGGCCGGTCGTCTTCAGATACGTTTTCCAGTGCGCGGCGCAGCGCCGATTCCGCGCGCTGCACGTCGCCTTCGCACTGCCAGATGGTGGCGGACAACAGTAATCCGGCGGTGCTGGTACGGTCGTACCGCGCCAGCATTGCCTGAACGTCGTCATATGAGGCCAGCGCGCAGACATAAAACGCGGCGGCGGTCGCCGCCTGGGGCGCTGTCCGTTCGATCGAAGCTCCGCGACCCGGCCCGCGAACTATCATAGCCACTTCTATTCCGTAGTATGCTGTTGCTTTCCTCGCATGAGGTGACTACGCGCCGCCGTTGCGGCGGCGCAGGCGGCGCGCTCGAAACGGAACGACGTTGGGAGGCAGCGGCCGCGACGGCGCCGGAGCGTCCAGCACTTGAAAGAGCCGGTCGAGATCGCCGCGTGAGTAGGTGGGAAGCCCGAGCTGCTGCCGCAGCGCCGCGCAGATCTCGAGCAAGCTGATGGAGGCCTCGTCGTCGGGGTCGATCAGCGCCGAGACGCCGGAAGGAAGCGCGAACACCACGACGCCATCCTGCACGATTCGAGTGCCAGATGCTTGACACTATCGAATTCGAGGCACCGCCAATCGTCCGCGGCCGTTGACAGGCGCGCGCGGATCGTGGTACTACCGTGCAACGATGTTCGCCCGGCTCCTCGTCGTCATTCTTAGCGTCCTTCTTGCGGTTCCACACGACCGGCGAGCAGCTTTCGCATAAGACGACGTAGAGTCGCCCACACACATGCAAAGCCCCTCGCCGGTAGGCGGGGGGCTTTTTCATCTCGGAGGATCTGATGGAAGCCTACTACGACCGCGACGTCGATCGCGGCGCACTCGACGGGAAAACGATCGCCGTCATCGGCTACGGCAGCCAAGGCCGCGCGCAAGCGCTCAACCTGCACGATTCCCGCCACGCCGTCGTGGTCGGCTTGCGGCCCGGTTCCAACAGTCGCGACGAAGCGCGCCGCGACGGGCTCGCGGTCGCCGCGATCCCCGACGCCGTCTCGAAGGCGGACGTCGTCATGATGCTGATCCCGGACGAGGAGCAGCCCAGCTTGTACTTACGCGAGGTCGTCGAGCATCTGCGGCCTGGTACCGCGCTCACGTTCTCGCACGGCTTCGGCATCCACTTCGGCACCATCGTGCCGCCCGCCGACGTCGACGTGATCATGATCGCGCCGAAGGGCCCGGGCCGGCTCGTGCGCAGCGAGTACGAAGCGGGCCGCGGCGTGCCGTGCCTGGTCGCGGTCCACCAAGACGCCACCGGTCACGCGCGCGCGATCGCGTTCGCATACGCGGCGGGCATCGGCGGCGGCCGCGCGGGCATCCTCGAGACGACGTTCCGCGAGGAGACCGAGACCGATCTCTTCGGCGAGCAGGCGGTGCTGTGCGGCGGCATGAGCGCGCTGGTCAAAGCAGGCTTCGAGACGCTCACCGAGGCCGGTTACGCGCCGGAGATGGCGTACTTCGAGTGCCTGCACGAGATGAAGCTCATCGTCGACCTGATGTACGAGCGCGGCATCGAAGGCATGCGCGACGCGATCAGCAACACGGCGAAGTTCGGCGACTACACGCGCGGCGAGCGCATCGTCAACGAGTCCACGCGCGCCGAGATGCGCACGATCCTCGGCGAGATCCGCAGCGGCGCGTTCGCGCAGGAATGGGTCGCCGAGCACGCCTCGGGCAAGCCGTCGTTTCGCGCGCACCGCGAGCGCGCGGCGGACCACGAGATCGAGCACGTCGGCACCGAGCTGCGCGGGCTCATGCCGTGGCTCAACGGCGGAACGACGGCGGCGGAAGCCGACGACGAGCTCCGCTTCCGGGTTTTGTAGCCGCGCGATGAACGGCGCGCAGGCCGTCGTCGCGGCGCTCGAGCGCGAGGGCGTCGAGACGATCTTCGGCTATCCGGGCGGAGCGATCATGCCGCTCTACGATGCGCTCTACGAGCATCCGGTGCGGCACGTGCTCGTCCGGCACGAAGCGGCGGCGGCCTTCGCGGCGAGCGGCTACGCGCGCACGTCCGGCCGCGTCGGCGTGTGCTGCGCGACCTCCGGGCCCGGCGCGACCAACCTCGTCACCGGGCTGCTCGACGCGATGATGGACAGCGTCCCGCTCGTCGCGATCACGGGCCAAGTGCGCAGCGAGCTGATGGGCACCGACGGCTTTCAAGAAGCCGACGTCTGCGCGATCACCCAGCCCGTCACGAAGCGCAACATGCTCGTCGGCGACGTCCACGCCGTCGCGGAGACGCTTGCCGAAGCGTTCGCGCTCGCACGCGCGGGGCGCCCCGGCCCCGTGCTCGTCGACATCCCCAACGACGTGCTGAAAGCGCACCTCGACGTCACGGCCGCGCCCGTTGCGCCGTTCGCGCGCGGCGGCATGAGACCGCGCGCGTCCGATGCCGCGGTCCGCGACGCCGTCGCGCGCATTCGCTCCGCGCGGCGGCCCGTCGCGATCATCGGCGGCGGCGTGCGCGCCGGCGCGGTCGACCTCTACCGCTTGTTCGTCGCGATGCTCGGGCTGCCGCACGCGGCGACGATCAACGCGCTCGGCGCCGCCGCTCCCGGCGACGCGAACTTTCTCGGCATGCTCGGCATGCACGGCCTCAAGGCGGCGAACAAGGCGGTGCAGCGCGCCGATCTCATCATCGCGCTGGGGATGCGGTTCGACGACCGCGTCACCGGCAAGCCGGACCGGTTCGCGCGCGAGGCGAGCGTGATCCACGCCGACATCGACGCGACGGAGTTCGGCAAGATCGTCTCGGCCGACGTCGCGCTGCACGGCGACCTGCGCGAGACGCTGCGCGCGCTCGCCGACGAGCTGGCGCGCGGCCACGTCCCGCGCTTCGACGACTGGGCGGCCGAGGCGCGGCTGCTGGGCGGCCCGCTGCCGAGCGACCGCGTCGCCGGCCACGTGCTGTCGGCGACCGACGTGCTCGACCGCTTCTTCCGCGCCGTACCGCCCGACGCGGTCGTGACGACCGACGTCGGCCAGCACCAGATGTGGGCGGCGCAGCGCGCGCGGCCCGCGGATCCGCGCAAGTACGCCACGTCGGCCGGGCTCGGCGCGATGGGCTTCGGTTTCCCCGCCGCGGTCGGCGCGGCGTACGCGAACCCCGGCGTGCCGGTGTTCGCGATCGTCGGCGACGGCGGCTTCCAGATGTGCCTTCCCGAGCTGGCAACGCTGCGGCGCTACGACGTCCCGGTGAAGATCGTGCTGATCGACAACCAGAACCTCGGCATGGTGCGGCAGTGGCAAGAGCTCTTCTTCTCCGAGCGCTACTCCGCGACGAACCTGGCCGACAACCCCGACTTCGTCGCGATCGCGCGCGCGTACGGGATCGACGCATACCCGCTGGCGTCGCCCGCGGACGCCGACGACACGATCGCGCGCTTCGTCGCGGCGCGCGGACCGGCGCTGCTGCACGCCGCCTGCCATCCCACCGAGAACGTGTGGCCGATGATCCCCGCCGGCATGACGGTCGACGACCTGATGGAGGCGCGCGCATGACGTACGATCTGACGCTGCGCGACGTGCGCTCGGTGGCGCGCATCGTGAACCTCGCACACCGCTTCAACTGCCGCACCACCCACGTGACGGCGAACGCCGGCACGACGGTGAGCGCACGATTCGCCTTCGACGGTGCGGAGCTCGCGCTGGCGCGCCTGCGCGCGCAGATCGACCGCATCGTCTCCTACGAAACGGTGATCGAATGAGCTCCCGCTACCGCGCCGTTCCCGCCCGTCCCGCTGGACGGCCGGCGCTGGCCGAGCCGCACCATCGAGCGCGCGCCGCTGTGGTGCAGCGTCGATCTGCGCGACGGCAATCAGGCCTTGGTCGAACCGATGGGGCCCGAGCGCAAGCGCCGCATGTTCGACCTGCTCGTGCGGCTGGGCTTCAAGGAGATCGAGGTCGGCTTTCCGTCGTCGTCGCAGCCCGACTTCGATTTCGTGCGCGAGCTCATCGAGCTGGGCCGCATCCCCGCCGACGTGACGATCCAGGTGCTCACGCAGGCGCGCGAGGACTTGATCGACCGCACGTTCGCGGCGATCGCGGGCGCGCCGCGCGCGATCGTGCACGTCTACAACGCCACGTCGCCGCTGTTCCGGCGCGTCGTGTTCGGCCTGGACCGCGCGGGCGTCGTCGGCGTCGCCGTGCGCGCCGTCGAGCACATCGCGCGGCGCGCGCGCGCCGTCGCGGAGCACACGCACGTGCGGCTGGAGTACTCGCCCGAGACGTTCTCGGCCACCGAGCTGGACTTCACCAAAGAGATCTGCGAAGCGGTCATGGACGTATGGCGGCCGACGCCCGACGAGCGGATCATCCTGAATTTGCCGGCGACCGTCGAGATGGCGACGCCGAACGTGTACGCCGACCAGATCGAGTGGATCGACCGCAACCTGCGCGACCGCGCGTCGGTGATCCTGAGCGTGCACCCGCACAATGACCGCGGCACCGCCGTCGCCGCGACGGAGCTCGCGCTGATGGCGGGCGCCGACCGCGTCGAAGGCACGCTCTTCGGCAACGGCGAGCGCACCGGCAACGTCGACGTCGTGACGCTCGCGCTCAACCTGTACTCGCAAGGCGTCGACCCCGGCCTCGACCTGCGCGACGTGCCCGAGATCGTGCGCACGGTCGAGGAGTGCAACCGGCTGCCGGTGCACGCGCGCCATCCCTACGGCGGCGAGCTCGTGTTCACGGCGTTCTCGGGCTCGCACCAGGACGCGATCAAGAAAGGCTTCGCGGCGCTCGGCACCGCGGGCGCGGGCTGGGACGTGCCGTACCTCGCGATCGATCCGCATGACATCGGGCGCACGTACGACGCGGTGGTGCGCGTGAACAGCCAGTCGGGCAAAGGCGGCGTCGCGTACGTGCTGGAGACGGAGCACGGCTTCGCCCTGCCGCGCGGACTGCAGGTCGAGTTCAGCCGCGTCGTCCAGGCGCTTGCGGAAACGTCGGGCGGCGAGGTCGACGCTGCAGCGATTCGCGACGCGTTCGAGGCGGCGTACGTGCTAGCGGGCCGGCTGCGGCTGGCTGAATACGCGACGACGAACGACGGCGTCGCGGGCACCCCGTGCACGCTCGACGCGACGCTGACCGACGGCGTCGCGCAGCGCACGATCTACGGCGACGGCACGGGGCCGATCGACGCGTTCGTCGACGCGCTCCAGCGCGCATTCGGCATCGACGTCCACGTAAAAGACTACCACGAGCACGTCCTCCACCGCCCCAATATCACCAACCCCGATGTCACCAACCCCAATGTCACCCTGAGCCTGTCGAAGGGTGCGCCACCAAGCCACGCTGAGGAGGCATCCGCGGTGGCATACGTCGAGCTCGTCCTCGGCGGCGAGAGCCGCTGGGGTGTCGGGGTCGACCCGAACATCGTCACGGCGTCCCTCACGGCGATCGTGAGCGCCGTCGCGCACACGATCGCATCCATCGAAGCGCGGCGCAAGGAGGGCACGCATGAAGCGGTCGCTGTTTGACAAGATCTGGGACGCGCACGTCGTCGAGGAGCTGCCGGGCGGCAACGCGCTCGTGTTCATGGACCTCGTCGTCGCTCACGAGATCACGACGCCGCCGGGCGCGATCGCCATCGAAAAGGACTTCAACGACGAGCTGTACGAGCCCGACCGCATCGTCGCGATGATCGACCACGTCGCGCCGGCGAAGGACGCGGCGACGGCGATCCAGGCGCAGACCGTGCGCACGTGGGCGAAGCGCCAGGGCATCCGCTTCCACGACATCGGCAACAACGGCATCTGCCACGTGCTCGTGCCCGAGCGCGGCTATGTCACGCCGGGGATGAGCGTGTGCTGCGGCGACAGCCACACCTGCACGCTGGGCGCGCTGGGCGCGTTCGCGCTCGGCATCGGGACGACGGCGCAAGCCGGCGCGATGCTCGCCGGCTGTTTGATCTTGCAGCGCCCGAAGGTGATGCGCATCGAGATCACCGGCGAGCTCCCGCCCGACGCGACGGCAAAAGACCTGACGCTGTCGGTGATCGCGACGATCGGCTTTCGCGGCGGCACGGGCTACGTGCTGGAGTACACCGGCTCCGCGGTGTGCGCGCTCAACATGGAGCAGCGCATGACGCTGTGCAACATGGCGATCGAGGCGGGCGCCACGACCGGGATCATCGCGTCGGACGCGACGACGGCCGCATACCTCGCGGCGACGCCCGCCGCGCCGGCGGGCTGGACGGCGCTGCAAGCGGATGACGACGCGGAGTACGCAGTGACGATGACCATCGACGGCAGCGCGATTCGCCCGGTGGTGTCGTGGGGGACGAATCCGGGCGAGAACGCGCCGGTCGACGGCGCCGTGCCGTTCGACGCGCCGGCCGAATCGCTGGCGTACATGGACTTGCGGCCAGGCCAGGCGCTGCGGAGCATCGCGATCGATCAAGCCTTCATCGGCTCGTGCACGAACTCGCGCATCGGCGACTTGCGCGCGGCGGCAGCGGTGCTGCGCGGCCAGCAGGTCAGCGTTCCGACGATCATCACGCCGGGCTCGCAATTGGTGCGCCGCCAAGCCGAACGCGAGGGATTGCACGACATCTTTCAAGACGCCGGCGCGCTGTGGACGCACTCGTCGTGCGGCCCGTGCCTCGGGATGTCCATGGGGGTGCTCGCGGCGGGGACGCGCTGCGTGTCGTCGTCGAACCGCAACTTCCCGGGCCGCATGGGCGACGGCGGCCGCGTGCACCTGGCCGCGCCCGCGGTCGTCGCGGCATCCGCGATCCTCGGGCGCATCGCGTCGCCCGCGGAGATCACCGCGCCCTTCGACAAGCTCAGGGCAGGCTCCGAGACGGTGCTCGCATGACGGTGGAGGGCACGGTCCTGCCGATCCCGCGCGCGAACATCGACACCGATCAGATCATACCCGCGCACTACCTCACGCGCATCGACGCCGGCGGGATGGGCGAGCACCTCTTCGAAGGAATGCCCGACGGGGCGGGTTTGCTCGCACGCCATCCCGGCGCGACGATCATCGTCACGGGCGAGAACTTCGGCTGCGGCTCGTCGCGCGAGCACGCCGCGTGGGCGCTGCTCGGGCGCGGTTTCCGCGCCGTGATCGCGCCCAGCTTCGCGCGCATCTTCCACGAGAACGCGTACAACAACGGCGTCGTCCCGGTGATCCTGCCGCAGGAAACGGTCGACGAGCTGATGCGCACGCGCATGATCGCGATCGACGTGTCAGGCGAGACGTTGCGAGCGGACGGCGGCGAGCCGATCGCGTTCGCGCTCGATCCGCTGCGCAAGCAGTTCGTGCTCGGCGGCGGCTTCTTGAAATATCTCCACGCGAAGATCCCCGCGGTGCGCGCGTGGGAAGCGGCGCGATGACGCACCGCATCGCCGTGCTCGCCGGCGACGGCATCGGCCCTGAGGTCACGGCAGCAGCCGTCAGCGTGCTGCGCGCCGCCCTGCCGTCGTGCACGTTCATCGACGCGCCGGTCGGCGCGGCGGCGATCGCGTCGCACGGAACGCCGCTGCCGGGCGAGACGCTCGCGGTCGCGCGCGCGAGCGACGCGATCTTGTTCGGCGCGGTCGGCGGCCCCGGCTTCGACGACGTTGCGCCGGAGAAACGGCCGGAGGCGGCGCTGCTGGCCCTGCGCAAGACGTTCGGCCTGTACGCGAACGTGCGGCCGGCGCGCGCGTTCGCCGGGCTCGAGCACCGCTCGCCGCTGCGCGACGAGCTGGTGCGCGGGATGGACTGCGTGATCGTGCGCGAGCTGACCGGCGGGCTGTACTTCGGCGCCAAGAGCCTCGAGCGCGACGCAACCGGTGCGCTGACCGCGACCGACACGCTGGTGTACCGCGATTTCGAGATCGAGCGCATCGCGCGGTTCGCGTTCGAGCTGGCGCGCACGCGGCGCCGGCACGTGACGTCCGTCGACAAAGCGAACGTGCTGGTGAGCTCGCAGCTCTGGCGGCGCATCGTGACCGATGTCGCGCGCGACTTCCCCGACGTCGCGCTCGCGCACGTGCTCATCGACAACGCGGCGATGCAGCTGGTGCGCGACCCGCGCGCGTTCGACGTGATCGTCACCGAGAACATGTTCGGCGACATCCTCTCGGACGAAGCGGCGATGATCACCGGGACGATCGGCACCGCGCCGAGCGCGAGCCTCGGCGCGGGCCCGCACGCGCGCGGCTTCGGCCTCTACGAGCCGATCAGCGGCACCGCTCCCGACATCGCGGGCCGCGGCATCGCGAACCCGGCGGCCGCGATCCTGTCGGCGGCGATGCTGGCGCGCTTCGCGCTCGGCGAAGGCGACGTGGCGAACCGCATCGAGCACGCCGTCGCGGCGACGCTCGCGGACGGCGTGAGCACCGCGGACCTCACCGAAGACGTTGCCGTCTCTACGACGGCGTTCGCCGGCGCGGTCGCGGCGCGCCTCGGCGCGCTACAGATGGACGCCCAGCTCGCCGTCTTCGCCGCCGGAGAACATGCCGTGCGGAATCCGTAGCGTGAACGCCTTCTTGCCCTCAGGCACGTCGAAGACGATCTTCAAGTACTTCTCGATGCCGGGCTGAAGCTGGCTCAGCAGAAACTCGGCTTCGCTATCGCCCGACATCGTCAACGCCGTCTCCCCTTCCGAGGACGTCGAGTACGTGTTGCCCTGCGCGTCGATGAGCTTCGCCGTCGTCAGCGAGATCTCACGCGCCTCCTTCGAGTCGTTGCGGACGACGAGCTCGAGGATGACGAAGCGCCCGCCCGCGCGCGTCGCTTGCGTGAACTCGGTCCCACCGATCGAGCTCGTCAGGCGTACGGAGTAGATGCCGTACTCCGTCTGGTCGACCACGACGCCGTCGAGCGTCTTGCCGGTCTTGAAGTGGATCGTGACGTGCTTGCCGCCGAGCGGCGTGCCGTTCGCGCCGGATTGCGACGCGCGGTGCGGCGCGGGCGCGTTGCCACCTTTGGTGTTCATGGCGGCGATGATGATGAGGACCACGATCAGCGCGATGAGCCCGGCGCAACCGATGCAGCCTATGCGAACGATGGGCGAGCCCTTCTTCGGCGGACCCGGCGGCAGTGTGCTCCCCCAAGCACCGCCCGCCGGCGGAGAGCCCGGCAGAAAACCCGGCGGCGGTGGGCCCGGCGGCGGCGGTGAACCGGGTGGCGGCGGTGGGCCCGGCGGCTGGAGCGCGTTGCCGCAGCCGGCGCAAAATTGGGCATCGGCGGCGTTCGACGCGCCGCATCGTGAGCAGTACATCGCGGCGGACCTTCGGTCGCCTAGCCTCCAGCCCTTGCGCGCAAGGAGCGCAAAGGCGCATTCATTACGCGGGCTGAACCCGGTTCAGCGCGTCCCCTCGATCTCGCGCACGATCTCCGCACATGTCGCGCACAGCGCCGGATGCGCCGGATCGGTGCCGAGCTCGAGATACTTCCAGCAGCGCTGGCATTTCTCGCCGTCGGCCGGCACGACCACCACCGTCGCGGCACCGTTCGCGGAGGTCCCGACGCCGCGCAGCGACGAGACGACGAGCGCCTCGCGCAAGTTGTCACCCAGCGCGACGAAGCGCTCGCGAAACCGCTCCGGCACGTCGACCTGCGCGTCGAGCTGGAAATCGCGCACGCCCTCGCTCGCGGCGACCTGGGCGCGCAGCTCCTTGAGCAGCGCCCACGCCGCCAGCGCGTCTTCATCGACGGCTCCGATGCGCGGGAACGCGAGATCGAACACGGACTCCGCGTCGCCGCGCAACGGCGCGGGCAGGGACTGCCACGCCTCCTCGGCGGTGAACGACAAAATCGGCGCGAGCAGCACGCACGTGGTGCGGAAGATCTCGAGCAGCGCCGACTGCGCGCTGCGCCGCCGCGGCGCCTTCGGCGCGGAGGAGTACAAACGGTCCTTGAGCGCGTCGCCGTAGAACGCGGAGAGGTCTTCTTTGTCGAAGCGCTGGATCGCGAGGTACGCCTCGTGCAGCCGGAAGCCGCGGTAGTCGTCGACGACCTCGCGCGCGAACGCATCGAGCGCGTCGAGCGCGAGCCGGTCGACGGGCTCCATTCGCTCGCGCGGGACGACCGCCTCGGGCGTGAGGTCGTTGACCAGCCCCAGTAAAAAGCGCAGCCGGTTGCGCAAGTTGCGGTAGACGTTCGAGACGTTGTCGAGCACGGCAGCGCCGATGCGCACGTCGCCGACGAAGACGTCGGTGGACGCGACCCACAGGCGCAGCAAATCAGCGCCGTACTTCGCCATGCCCTCTTCGGCGCCGATGTAGTTGCCGTCGGACTTGTGCATCGCCCGGCCGTGCTGATCGACCACCCAGCCGTAGGAGATCACCTGTTCGTACGGCGCGGCGTTGCGCGTCGCGACCGACGTGATCAGGTTCGAGCGGAACCAGCCGCGGTACTGGTCGCCGCCTTCGAGGTACACGTCGGCGGGGAACTTCATGCCGCGCTCGACGAGCACGCCGCGCCACGTCACGCCGGACTCGAACCAGATGTCGACGATGTTGAATTCCTTGGCGAACGCCGTTGCGCCGCAGTGCGCGCAGGCGAGCCCCGGCGGCGCGAACGCTTCGAGGGGCTCGGTCCGCCACAGATCCGACGCGTTCCCTTCGTCGAACGAGCGCGCGCGCATCGCCGCGCCGAAGTTGCGCGCAAGCCGGGGATCGAGCACGGACTCGTTGCACGCCGTGCACACGACCGCCGGGATCGGCGTCCCCCACACGCGCTGGCGCGACACGCACCACTCCGGATGGTTCCCGACCATCTGCGACATGCGGGCCTCGCCCCACGCGGGCATCCAAGCGACGTCGTGCACCGCGCGCTCGGACCGCTCGCGCAAGCCGTTGCGGTCCATTCCGATGAACCACTGTGCGGTCGCGCGGAACACGACGGGGTTCTTGCAGCGCCAGCAATGCGGGTAGCTGTGATCGTACGACTCGGCCGCGACGAGCGCGCCCGACGCGCGCAGGTCATCGACGATGCGCGGGTTCGCCTCGAAGATCTGCATGCCGGCATATGGCCCGGCCTCGGCGGTGAAGCGCCCGCCGGCGTCGACGGGGTTGATGATCGGCAAGCCGTAGCGCACGCCCGTCTCGAAGTCGTCCTCGCCGTGGCCGGGCGCGGTGTGCACGGCGCCGGTCCCGGTCTCCAGCTCGACGTAGTCCCCGAGCACGAGCACCGCGTCGCGATCGAGAAACGGGTGCCGCACTGAGAGGCGCTCGAGGGCGGCACCGTCGATCTCCGCGCGCAACACGCCGCCTGCCGCATCGCCCTGCGCCTGCTGGTCGGCGAAGCGCGCAAGCACGGATGACGCCAGCGCTTGCGCGACGATCACGTCCTCGCCGCCGATCCGGTACACACCGTACGTCGCATCGGGCTTCAGCGCGATCGCGACGTTGGCAGGCAGCGTCCACGGCGTCGTCGTCCAGATGACGACGGACAGCGGCGTACCGTCGTCGTCGCGCCCGAACGTTTCGAGGAGCGCCTTGCGCTGCGCGTCGCTTGCGCGAAAGCGCACGTAGATCGACGGCGACGTGTGGTCCTTGTACTCGATCTCCGCTTCGGCGAGCGCGGTCTCGTCGTGGATGCACCACAGCGTCGAGCGCAAGCCCTTGTAGAGGTAGTCGCTCTCCGCCAGATCGGCGAGCGTCTCGACGATCGTCGCCTCGAACTGCGGCGCGATCGTCATGTACGGGTGGTCGTAGCGTCCGAAGCCGACGCCCATGCGCAGCATCACCTCGCGCTGGCGGTTGAGCCAGTACAGCGCGCGCTCGCGGCACGCGCGCCGCAGCTCCAGCGGATCGGCTTGGCGGAAATCGAGCCCGAGATGCTTGAGCGTCTCGCGCTCGATCGGTAGCCCGTGCATGTCCCAGCCCGGCACGAAATCGGCGAACTCGCCGTCGAGCAGGTGGATCTTGACCAGCGCGTCTTTGAGCACGCGGTTCAAAAAATGCCCCATGTGCAAGTCGCCGTTCGCGTACGGCGGACCGTCGTGCAGGACGAAGGGCTTGCCGCCGTCGGCCCGGTTCTTCTCCAGCCGCTTCAGATACGTGCGGTGCTCGGCCCACCACCGCACGCGATCGGGCTCGCGCTTGGGCAACTCGCCGCGCATCGGAAAGTCGGTCTTGGGCAAGTTGAGGGTCGCACGGTAGTCGCGCTTCGCGGTTTCGGACATCGGAACGGCCTGACTTCGGGCGCCCCCGTGTGCCCCTCCCCCTTCGCCGGAGATTCGCGCGCTTGCCGCACGGGCGGTTGCGCGTGATAGAAAGGCAGCAACATCCCCGTCGGTGCTTGCGCCGCCGGGCTTCGTTTCCGAGAGGCGGAGGATGGGCCGCGTCGCGGTCTTGATCGACGGCAGCAACTTCATCGGATCCCTGTACCGGGCCGACCTCGGCTATCCGGCGCTCGCACCATTGATCGCATATCTCGTCGGTGCCGACGACCTGTCATACGCGCGGTTCTACGGAGCGCCGCCGCCGCGCGAGCCATGGCTGCACCGTTGGCGAATGTTCGTAGCGGCCAATCGGTGCGTACGAGGCCTCGATTTCTTCCAAGGCTATCGACATGCAAGCAGTGGGGAAGAAAAAGCAGTGGATGTCGCGCTTGCCACCGATCTTCTCTACGGCAAGATTGCAAATCACTTCGATCGAGTTGCCGTCATCGGCGGCGATGGCGATCATGTTTATGCGCTTAAGGTAGCGAAAACCGTCATCAGCCTTCGCGTGTATCTCATCGGACAATCCGCAAAGGGCCTTGCGGACGCTCGTGTCCCATATACGATGCTTGATCCGGCGACCTTGATTTCATCTGGTATCTGCGATCCGCAGGCTGGCTCGCCAGTACCGGCGGCACATTGCGCGCGGCCCGACGCGGCCACAGAAGCGGTGATTCTTCGGGGCTCGAGCGGTTCGCCGGCATACCGCCGGTTACCGGGGTCTTGACGTACTGCCAGAACCGATGTAAACTCGCAGCAACATCCCCGCCGATGCTTGTCCCCGGCGGGTTTCTTCTTTTTTTGCCGCCACTGCTTGACGGGTGCGGTACGAAGCACTTATACTTGGCGCACATCCCCGTCTGGTGCTTGCGCCGGCGGGTTTCTTCTTTGTTCGGACGGTGGAGAATGCGCTATGCTGCCGCGCCGATCTTCGCGTCGCGAGCACTTCTCGGCGACCGCGACGCGCGTTCCTGCGACATACCTTGCCGCAGCAAGAACGCACCGAGCACCACGTACCAGGCGTAGACCAGCTCCCGAGTTTCCGCGACGAAGAACACGCCCGCGGCGGCGAGCAGCAGCGCGAACACGATGCCGACGCGGGACGCCGCGTTCGTTGCGGCGACGCGGTCGCGCCAATAGCGCCATAGGAATGCGCGCAGCACGCGGCCGCCGTCCATCGGGTACGCGGGGATGATGTTGAACACCGCGAGCACCGCGTTCGCGAGCAGGACGTACGTGCCGAGATAACCGAGCGCCGTGCCGAACCGGCCCGGCACGAACCGGTCCACCGCGAACAGCAGCACCAGCGCGACGAGCGCGAGCGCGGCGCTGAGCGCCGGCCCGGCCAGCGCGATGAGCGCGTCGGCCTTCGGCGACGACGGCTCTTCCTCGAGTGTTGCGACGCCGCCGAACAAGAACAGCGTGATGGCGCTCGTGCGCACGCCGAAGCGCCGCGCGACGAGCGCGTGCGCGAGCTCGTGCGCGACGACGCTCGCGAACAGCACGAGCGCGCAGACCGCGCCGAACGCGTACGCTTCGCCGCGCGGCAGCGTCGTGAGGCCGCGCGCGAGCGCGATCGACATGAACGCGTAGACGGCGAGCCACGAAACGTGGACGCCGACGCGAATGTCGAACAGACGGCCCAAGGTCAGCGTCCGGCGCGGCATCGGACTCGGGCGGTTCGCGCGCTAGCGCTCGGTGCCTGCCGCCTTGTGTGCGGTTCGTGTCACGAGGTCGCCGAGCACGTCGAAGTTGCGTTCGGCGAGGTGCTCGATCTCCGGTCGCACGCTCTCCAAGTGTGCGGCCAGTTCGGCGCGGCGCGACCACGCGTCGTCGAGCCGGCGCGCGATCTCGTCGCGGCGGCGGCGGCGGCGTGCCCGGCACGAACAGCGGGCCGGCGGGATAGCGCAGGTCCTCGAGCAGCGCGCTGACTTTGGGATCGTACGGCAGCGCCAGAAACGGGACGCCGAGCCGGGCCGCGATCACGAGCGCGTGCAGCCGCATCCCGATCACGAGCGACGCGCGCCCGATCACCTGCGCCGCTTGGCCGAGGGGATAGTCGGGGAGCAGCACCGGCGTCGACGCGCAGCGGCGGATGATCGTCGTCGCGACCTCGGCGTCCGGCGGACCGCCCAGCGGGAGAAAGGCGACGCGGGCGCCGTGGCGGCCGGCCAGGTGGTCGACCGCGTTCGCCATCGCGTGCGCGGTCGCGTCCGCGCCTTGCCACTTGCGCACCGACACCACGACCAGCGGCGCGTCGCCGTCCGCCAGTCCTTCGGCGGCGAGATCGAGCGGCTCGCCGCCTGGCTCGAACAGGAACACGGGATCCGCGGTGCGTTCGACTGGTACGTCCGGGAGCAGCGAATGCAAGAGCGTGCGCGAGCGCTCGTCGCGGACGGTCGCAGCTTGGAGTCCTTTGCAGAAGTTGCGCACCATCGCGCGCCCCCAGAAGTCCAGCGGCCCGATCGACTGCGCGAACACCATCGTGGGCTTTCCGGCGCGAATGGCCGAGCGGATCACGCCGCTGTAGTACAGCAGGCTCTTGAGGCTGGTGACGTTCTGCAGCAGCCCGCCGCCGCCCGAGAGCACGACGTCCGCCGCCTCGATCGCGCCGCGCACGCGCGCCAGGTCCATGCGCGGCGTCGCCTCGACGCCGTATGTCCGCGCCGTCGCCGCCGGGTCGCCCGACAGCACGTCCACCATGCAATCGGGCCAGCGCGCGCGCAGCTGCTCGACGATGACCTGCAAGAGCGCCTCGTCGCCGAGGTTCCCGAACCCGTAGTATCCGCTCAGCAGAAACCGCATGTCGGCACCAGGACGCGCTCCCGCAGCGGCCGTCACGACGGCGTGGCCGCGTCCGCTTTGCGGAACCGGCGGTACGCCACGACCGCGATCGCGCCGATGATGATGCCGATCACCGCGCCGTTGAACAGGCGCAGCAGCGACACGGCGAGCGCGGTGTGCAGGTGCGAGAACGTGTCGACCACGTCGCCCAGCCCGACGCCGATAGCCAGCGCGAACAGCCAACCCCAGCGCGCGCGGTCCGACGGAACGAGCGCGGGCACCAGCATCAGCGCCGGAAATCCCAGCACGAATTCCTTGAACCGCGGCCGCACTTGCAGCAGCGTCGTGAGGTGCGCGCGCAGCGCGAGCTCGAACGCGGACGGCGTGATGTCGCTTTGGTTGCCGCTGCGCGCGAGGAGCAAATAACCCGCACCGAGCAGCACGGCGCCCGCGGCGAGCTGCAGCACGTTGACCGGCGCCGCGCCCAGCGACGACGGCGACAGCGCGGAGCCCCACCGCCGTGTGAAGAGATACAGCAGCAAACAGAGCAGCGGCGGAACGGCGAGCACGAGCTTCACGCCGCTGAAGCGGTCGATCTCCGTCATCGTCAGCGGCGTCGACAGCAGCCCCACCACGACGAGCGCGCCGCACAGCGTCACGAGCGTCGCGATCGCGAGCACGCGGATCCCGTCGAGGATCGCCGCACCTGCCGACGGCGCGCGCGGCGCGCGGAACGCCGGCGCGATCGCGGCGAAGCCCGCGACCGGGAACGCGATCCCCGCGATCAGCGCCAGCAGCTTGCGCACCGCCATGTCGTGGTGCAGCGCGAAGCCCGAAAGCACGAGCACGACGTCGAGGACGACGAAACCGATCAGCCAGCGCCGGTCGCCCAGGCCGAACTCCGCGAGCAGCAGTAACAGCACCGCCGGCACCGCTAGCGATGCGAGTGCGATCTCCCACGGCCGCGTGACGAAGCGTTCGAACGGCGACGCCGTGCCGACGCGCAGCCCGGCGGTGCGCACGTTCTGCGCGATCCGCCGCACCAGCTCGACGTTGGTCGCCTGGATCGATCGCCCGTCCCACTGGTGCGCGAACGGCCGCACGTACACGACGCGCACGTTGCGCTCGCGCACGCCCAGATCGTAGCGCTGCACGATCTCTTCGGGCCGCAGCTTGTCCTGTTCGGGCTTCGCGATCGCCTGCACGCGCACGGTGCGGTCCGGCAGATCATGCGCCAGCGTCTCGCTGCCGGCTTGGTTCTGCTTCACGTCGTACGTCTCGACCGTACCGAAATCGAGCTTGTCGTTGCGCAGCGCGTTCGCCGTCGCGTCGATATTGTCGGGGTAGCCCAGCACCTGGTTGCGCAAGCCGAAGAAGATCACGGTGTGCGCGTCGTGCCCCGCCGCCGCGTCGTGCACCAGCGCGTCGATCTGCGGTCCGCGCAAGCGCTCGTCGTTCTGCAGGCGCGGGACGAGCCGCAGCGCCAGCTCGTGCGCGAGCGCGATGCGGTCCGCCGGCAGTCCCAGCCCGACCGCCGCGAAGTACTCCGGCTGCGTGCGGATCGCATAGACCACCGGAACGCCCGCGCGCAGCACGCGCACCGAGCGCGGCGTGAACTTGAGCGCGAGCTGCTCCGCGTAGCGCTGCGCGGTGACCGCGTCGTACGCGATGAGGTAGACCTCGTCGTTGCGCAAGCCGTGCGCCGCCAGCCCGGCGAACACCGGGTCGCGAAAACCGAACAGCTTCGACTGCGCGAGCAGCGCGGTGCCGGAGTAGACGGCCGCCGTCGGCGACGACGCGACCTGGCCGCCCAGCTCTTCCTGAACCGCCAGCGACGTGAGCCCGGCGCGGCGCAGCGCGATCAGGAACGCGCGCTGGTCGTAGGCGTAGGAGCGCGCGAGCGAGGCGAAGTCCGCATCGTCCATGACGATCTCGACGCGGTTCGCGCGGTGCTCGTGCCGCTCGCGGCGCGCGCCCACGTAGAGGCATGCGAGCAAGCCGACAGCGAGAACGGCCAACAGCAGACGACGATAGAGCCTGTCCTGAGCTTGTCGAAGGATCACGGCCCGCGTCTTCGCCGCCGAGAAACAACAAGACCCGCCGTGAAGCGGGCCTTGTGTCGTCGCGTAGTAGGTTGCCCTACTACCGGGTGTGGGCGACGATCGAACGCGTCGCTACCGACGCTGCCCACACACCTGACGCATGGTTGATTGGAAATTCGATGACGAAATCCTTGGCACCGCGTCTACCCCTCAGTTAAGAGTCCTTAACCGACTCCGTAAGAATGCGTAGTGCGATTGCATTAGGTCCGCCACGCCGGCTCGCGCTTGGTGACGAACGCATCCATCCCTTCCTGGGCGTCTTCGGCAAGAGCGTTCATCGACATGACTTCTTTGGCGTAGGCATAGGCTTTGGGCTGGTCGAGATCGATCTGCGCGTAGAACGCCGCCTTGCCCAGGCCCACCACGAAGCTCGCGGCCGACGCGATCTGCTCCGCCAGCGCGCGCGTCGCGGCCGCGAGCTCGCCGGGCGGCACGACGCGGTTCACGAGCCCCCAGTCGGCGGCGGTCGCGGCGTCGACGAACTCGCCGGTGAGCAGCATCTCCATCGCGCGCTTGCGCCCGATCGCGCGCGTCAGCGCGACCATCGGCGTCGTGCAGAAGAGCCCGATCTTCACGCCGGGCGTCGCGAACTTCGCCGCGCTCGACGCGACCGCGAGATCGCACGTGGCGACGAGCTGACAGCCCGCGGCCGTCGCGATCCCCGCGACCTCGGCGATCACCGGCTGCGGGATCGCCTGGATCGTCTCCATCAATCGGACGCACACGTCGAACGTCAGCCGGTACTCCGCGACGCTGCGCCGGAGCATCTCGCGCAGGTCGTGCCCCGCGCTGAACGCGGGCCCCAGCCCGCGCAGGATCACGACCTTCACGCTGCGATCGGCGCCGATCGCTTCGAACGCGGCGGTCAGCTCGCGCATCGCCTCGAGCGAGAGCGCGTTGCGCTTCTCGGCGCGGTTGAGCGTCACCACGCCGACCGCGTCGCCGGCCTCGACGAGGATGGTGTTGTAGGGCGTCGTCGCGAGCATCCGGCGTGGTTCGACCCCGGCCTATTCAGCGCCCGCGGGGCCAGGGGACGCCGACGGTGAGCGCCGCTTCGAGCGAGGTCGGGCCGCCGGGGATCGGGCGGCGCTGCTGGATCAGCACGCGCGCGTGCGGCGTGACGTGCGTCTCGGCGTACCACAGCAGCGAACGCGTCGCGGCCGGCGCGGCCGAGCCGTCCTCGCGCAACCCGAGGTACGCGTGCTGGCCCAGCCGCCAGCGCAAGCGCACGTAGCCGCCGGCGGAATCGAGCGGTCCGCCCGCGCCGTCGGCGTTGGTGTCGCGGCCGTACCACTGCTCGGCGAGCAGCTCCACGCGGCCGCGGCGCGCCTCGAGCGACGCGCCGAAACGGTGGTACGGATCGTCGAACGACGGGCGGCCGAGCACGGCGATGCGCCGCGAGCCCGCAAGCGCGTCGACGCCGACTCGAATCTGTTCCGTGAGCGGAAAGCGCGCGAACACGCCGAGCTCCGGTGCGGCGAACGACTCGCTGCGGCCCGTTTCGACGGGCTTGCCGCCGTACGCCGAGCCCGTCGCGTTGCCGAACGCGAGCGTCGCGGCGACGCGGCCCGCCCCGACGTTGCGTTCCGCTTCGAGCGCCCAGCGCGGCGTCGCCAGCGTCAGATCGTTCAACCCCGTGAGCGTACCTTCGTAGCCGTAGGTCGTCAGCGTGTCGTTGCGCTGCGCGGGCGAATGCACCAGCGGCAGCTCGATCAAACCGGCGCGGTACAGCATCCCCGAGTGCGCGTTGCCGTACCCGAGATAGCCCAGGAACAGCGATGCGGAGCTGCCTTCGCTGCCGAGCGTCTCGTGCACGAACGCTTCGACTTGGCCCAGCTCCGCCGCGCCGAGCGCCGCGCCCGCGGGCACCGTCTTGCGCGTCGTGCCGTCGGTCGGCGTCATCGTGTAGCCGATCTGCTCGCGCAGCGCGACGATCGTCGTACCGTGCTTGGGCGCGCCGTCGATGCGGTAGCCGCGGTTGCGAAAGTCGTTGCCGAACTGGTTCAATTCCGGCAGCACCGAATGGCATGCGTCGCAGCGCAGGTTGTAGCGCTGCGCGAACAGCGGCACGGCCTGCGCGGGCCGCGGCGCCGCAGCGCATACGAACGTGACGAGCGCCGCGAACGCGACGAGCGCAGCGCGGCTATTTGACAACGATCGCTCCGCGCATCGGCGCGGCGTAGTGGAAGAAACAGCCGTACAGGTACGTGCCGGGCTTGTCCGCGAGCAGCACCTGCGAGCCGGCGCCCGCGCCCAGCGTACCGCTGCTCCAGCCGCCCGAGAGCGTGTTGCCCGACGCGTTCTGCGCCGAGCCGCCGAAGGGCGACGACGCCGGGAACGACGCGTCGCCGTCCAGCGAGGTCGCGGTGTGGCCGAACGAGTCGACGTTGAGGAAGCGCACGGTGGTCCCGAGCGCGACGTTGGTCACCAGCGGTGCGTAGCCGCCCCCGCTCCCGTACGCCGTCGCGGCCGAGGGCGCCGACGTGAGTGAGACGTCGATCGTCGTGGTCGCGGCCGCGGCGGCGTTCGAAGCGCCCGCCGACGGCGCACCGTTGGTGCACCCGCCGAGCGCCGCGAAGAGGAGGAGCGAAAGGAGTGGGCTTCGCACGAGCGCATCGTCCCGGCGAGGCGTGAGAGCGCCATGAAGCCGCGGCCGCGCCGCCTTCAGAAAGCTTTCAGGTCAGCTCGAACTTCGGCAGGCGCGCGACGAAGCGGTTGCGCTCTTCGAGCACGACGTCGCCGCCGTGGGCGCGCGCGATCGCGCGGCAGATCGCCAGGCCCAACCCGCTGCCGCGCTCGTCGTCGGAGGCGCGCACGAAGCGCTCGAATATCCGCTCGCGCAGCTCGGGCGGCACGCCGGGGCCGTCGTCCTCGACGCTGAACGCGACGCGCGCGCCGTCGGGCTGCACGCGCACGCGCACGACGCTGTGCGCGTGGCGCGTCGCGTTGTCGAGCAGGTTCTCCACCAGCCGGCGCAAGCGCCGCTCGTCGCCTTCCACCCAGCTCTCGGGCACGATCTCCACGTCGCGCCGCAGACCGTCGCGCGGCGCTCCGTCGACGGCCGCGCGCGCCAGCGAGCCGAGCTCGACCGGTTCCGACAAGCGCGGCGCGACGCATTCCTCGCGCACGAGCGCGAGCAGGTCGCCCACCGTCGCCGACGCCTCGACGGCGGTCGCGGCGATGCGGCTCAGCGCGTCGTCGCGGGCCGCGTCGCTTTCGCCGCGCGCGCTTTGCGCGACCGACGCGATGCGCGCGAGCGGCGTGCGCAGCTCGTGCGCGGCCTCCGCCGCGAAGCGCGCCTCGCGCTCGCGCGCGGCAACGAGCGGCCGCACCGAGATCACGGCGAGCGCGTACGAAGCCGCGCCGGCGAGCAGCAGCAGCGGCAGATCGAGCAGCACGAGCGCGAGCGCGTTCTTGCGGAGTGCCGCGGCGTACGCCGCGGCGCCTTCGGGCGTGCCGAGCACCGGCTCGAGCAGATCGTGCTCGCGGCCCGCGAGATACCAGAACGCCGCGGCGTCCAGCACGATCAGCACGACGACGAGAATCGCGAGATACGACGCGCTCAGGCGCGCGACTACGCGTGCAATGAGTAGCCGACCCCCCACACGGTCCCGATGCGGTCGCGCGCGCCGACCGCGGCCAGCTTCTTGCGAACCGAGGAGATGTACACGTCGACGACGTTGCTCGAACCGTCGAAATCGTCGCCCCACACGCGCTCGAGGATCTGCGCGCGCGTCACCGCGATCCCGGCGTTGGCGGCGAGATATTCCAGCAGCCGGAACTCCGTCGCGCCGAGCGCGACGTCGCGGCCCGCGACGCGCACGGCGCGCGCGCCGCGGTCGACGACGAGGTCGCCCACCTCGAGCGTCGCGTGGATCGGCAGCGCGGCGCGGCGCAGCAGCGCGCGCACGCGCGCGGCGAGCTCGTCCTCGACGAACGGCTTTACCAGGTAGTCGTCGGCGCCCGCGTCCAGCCCGCGCACGCGGTCCTCGACCGCATCGCGCGCCGTGAGGAACAGCACCGGCGTCGCGATCGCCTTCGGCGCGCGCGTCGCGGCAGATCGCGAAGCCGTCGCGGCCCGGCAAGACCACGTCGACCACCGCGGCGTCGTACGTGCCGCGCAGCAGCAGCTCGTACCCGCTCTCGCCGTCGCTCGCGACGTCGACGGCGTACTTGCGGCGTTCGAGCATCGCACGGATCGCGTCGGCGATCTCGCGCTGATCTTCGATGACGAGGATGCGCACGACCGGTCGCTTCGCCGCGCCGCGGGCGGGCACCGTTGTGTGAAAACTGTCTGAGGACCGCCGCGGCGGCGCTTCATTCGCGCCTCAGACGCCGCGCGCACGATCGCGCCAGCACCGCTCGCGCAGTACCATCCGGAGGTTCGCACGCTCTTGCAACGATTGCCGGTCGCCTTCGCCGCGCTTGCGCTCGCCGCCGCGGTCACGGCCGCGGCCGGCCCGGCCCTCGCCGGCGGCGCGCGCGACGCGCGCGACGTGCCGCTGGTCGATCAGAACGGCGCGGCCTTCACGCTGCGCGCCTTGCGGCGCCCGACCGCGGTGATCTTCGTCGCGGCGCGCTGCGGCGACGCGTGCCCGATCGCGGAAGCGCTGTTCGCGCGGCTGTCGGCGCGGCTCGCGCGCGAGCGCGTCGACGCGCGCCTGCTCACGGTGACGCTCGATCCCGACAACGACCCGCCGATCGTCATGGCGAACCTCGCGCGCACGTTCGGCGCCGACGCCGCGCGCTGGCGCTGGGCGAGCGGCAAACCGTCCGACGTGCGCAGTCTGCTGGGCGCGTTCGACGTGGCGCGGCTCGACGGCAAGTTCCACGGCACGTTCGCGTACGTGCTCGATGCCGACGGTCTGCCCGCGCGGGTGGTGATGCTGTCGGCGGCCGCCGACGGCGAGCTGCTCGGATACCTTCGCGCGGCGTCGCGGCGCGGCTAGCGGCCTGCTAGAGCCGGTCGCGCAAGTCGATCGCGAGCGCGCGCAGCGCCGGGTCGGCCGCGTCGCGCGCGCAACGGTCGAACGCGACTCGCGCGTCGGCCTTCAGGCCGCCGCGCATCAGCACGGTGCCCAGCGCGAAGCGCGCCCGGGCGTAGGCGGGCGACAGCGCCAATGCGCGGTCGAGCTCGGTGCGCGCGGCGTCGTCGCGGCCCGCGCGCAGCTCGACGAGCGCGAGGTCGTAGTGCGCGACGGCGTACGTCGGGTCGGCATCGATCAGCGCGCGAAAGTCGGCGCGCGCGGCGGCGAGATCGCCGGCGCGCAGCGCAGCGAGACCGTGGCCGTAGCGCGCGAGGAACGCCGCCGGCGCGATCGCGAGATAGCGCTCCGCGGCGGCGAGCGCGGCGCCGCCGTCGCCGCGCCGAAGTTGGATCGCGACGAGGTTCGCGGCCGCCGCCGCGAAACCGGGATCGCGATGGAGCGCCTCTTGCAGCAATCCGGCGGCGACGTCGTCGTGCCCGAGATGGCTCTCGGCGAGCGCGAGATCGTAGCGCGCCGACGATCCCTTCGGCTCCGGCGGATCCAGCGCGATGACGCGGCGGAACTCGGCGGCGGCGCTGCGCTCCAGTCGCTGCGCTCCTCGGCGCTCACCCCGCGAGCGAAACGCTCGTGAACCTCGCGGTCGTGAATGCGCGCGGCGACCGCCCCCTGGTCGGTCAGCCGGGGGGACGGCGTCGGGCGCGAGTAGGTCTGGGCGAACGCAGCGCTCGTCACGGCGGCGAGCGCCAGCAATGACGCGACCGCCACCCGTCCGATCACGTCAGGTGCGCGGCAGGCCGGTGGCGCCGCCCGCCGTTCGGGCGGTCGCAGCGTGTTCGGGGGCGCAATCCCAGCCGGTGCGGCCGCTTTCGGTGATGGGCCCGAGCAGCGCGGCGGGCGCGCTGACGACGAGCGAGCCCGGATCGTCGAGCAGCAGCTCGGCGCCCACGGCCGCGCCGGCGCACGCGCCGAGCGCGAGCACCCCGGCCATGGCCCAGCGCAGAATCTGCCTCATGACTTCTATCCTACGCTATGGACGTGAAGGCTTCCTGAAGGCCGCGCTCGGCATTGCGCTGTTCGCGGCGGCCTTGCCGGCACAGGCCGACGAGCTCCTGGTCGGCGTGCTCCGGGACCAGGACGGCGTCGTCGTGGCCGGCGCGAACGTCACGGCGGTCGACGCGAACGGCGGGGCGCTCTCGCGGGACCGCAGCGCCTCCGACGGCACCTTCGCTCTGGCGACGCCGTCCCGCCCGTCCGCCGTCCTCGTCACCGCGGAGGACGCCGAGCCGCTTCGGATCCCCGTGCCGGCCGGGGACGCGCCGCTGACCGGGATCGTCCGGCGACACCGCTCGACCGACCTGATCCCGTCCGCCGCCGACGTCGCGGCACTGCCTGCGGGCGACCTCAGCGGCGTCGGCGCGGTGCTTCCGTACCGGATCGCGTTCCCGGGGGTGCTGTCGGACCGCTGGCTGGCGCTCGGGCGCGGCGTCACCACGGTCGAGGGACTTCCGTTCTACCGCCGCGGCGACGGCGGCGACACGACCGGCTTGCTCCCCGCGCATGCGTTCGGCGCGCTCGACGTGCGCGGTGCGCTCCAGGCCCCGTGGTACGGCGACCGCGGCGGCGGCGGCATCGTCGATGCGCGCCTGTTCGACCGCACGGACGCGGCGCGCGCTGACCAACGATGCGGGCGCGCTCGCGCTCGGCCGAAACCCCGTCGTGCTGGCCGCGACGTCGTGGGACGCCGACGGTGCGCGCCGGCTCGTCGCGGCGCGCGCGAGCGGCGCGCTGGGGCCGGTGACCACGAGCGTCGTCGCGCTGCTCGGCGACGCGCCCGGCGCGCACTACGCCGGCGCGGGCGCGGAGCTGCGCGCCGAAACGCGCACGTTCGACGTCGGCGCGCGCGTCGGCGTCACCAGGGACGTTGCCGACGCCGCGACACGCGACGACGGCAGCGTCACGGACGCGGTCTTCGACGTGTCGGGTCGCGGGCCGAACGCGCTCGCACTGCGCGCGCGCTGGCGCGAGGAGCGCGGCACGCTCGCGGACGTCTCCTTCGAGCACGGCGACGCGGCGCTCGTGCTCGGGACGACGCGCGGCGGCGTCACGCGCGTGACCGCCGCCGTGGCGCTTGCGCACGGCGACGAGCAGCGCTACGGCGCGGGCGCGGGCTCGGCCGCCGCGTTCGCGGTGCTGCCGACGCTCGCGCTCGACACACCGCTCGGCGCGAGCTGGGCGCTGCACCTGGGCGCCGGTGCGTCGTCGCTCGGCACGCCCGGATTCGGGATCGCGCGCGCATCGCTGGGCGAAGCGTCGCTCGCGTACAGCGACCGGCGGCGGCTGCGCGCGGAGGTCGTCGCGTACACCGAAGGCGACCACGGCCCCATGGCGGTGAACCGCGGCTTCGCGGCATCGCTGGGCTGGGAGATCGCGCCGCGGCTGTCGCTGCGCGCGTGGTCGCTGCGCGACGCCGACCGGGTGGACGAAACCTTCGCCGCGCCGTATTCGGGCGGTCCGGCCACGACCGTCTCGGTGTCGAGCCGCTTCGATCGCGACGTGGTGTGGCTGACGTGGGACGCCCCGGCGCGCGTCGACCTGCTGCTGCGCGGCGGCGCCCTGGAAGGCAACGTGCGCGTCCCGCTGGGCGCGCGCTACGCGCTCACGCTGGGCTCGTACCGGCGCGCGACGCGACGGCCGCGCTTTCGCTGGGCCTCGTCGCGCGCTGACCGTTCATTTGCCGAACCGGCGAAGGAAGCGATTGCGGCCCGCGGAGTCGAAGACCGGCTCATGACGTTGTTCTTCCGCCGTCTTTCTTTTGCTGTCGTGGCCGCACTCGCCGTGGCGCCGCTCGCCGTGTCGCCGCTCCCCGCGGCCGCCGCCGAGACGCTCGCCGTCGTGCCGTTCGCGGTGCCGGGTTCGGAGAAGATCCAGAACTTCGACGACGCGACCGGGATCCTGGCGACGAAGCTCACCGAGCACGGCATCACGCCGAAGACGCTGCCGCCGACCGACCGGCTCGGCGCGGTCGCGAACGCCGCGCAGATCTGCGCGCAGACGGGCGCGAGCGGCATCCTGGTGCCGACGGCGCGCACCGAGCAGGGCGAACGCAAGAAGAACTACGTGCTCGTCACCGTGCCGTATTTCGCCACGCACGTCGAGGTGCGGCTCGCGCGCCTGCGCTGCGACGGCACGCTGGCGTGGTCGTTCGTGACGTTCGGCGACAAGGATTACTACAACTCGAACGTCCAGGCCGCGGTCGCGGACGGGATCACGCAAGCGACCGGGCGCGCGATCGACGCGTACGTCGCGCGCACGCCGGACCCGGCGCCCGCAACGCCGCCGCCGCGCCCGCTGCGCCGCCCGCCGCCGCTGGCGACGCCCGCGCTGGCGCAGCCTGGGCAAACCGTCGCGATCGTGCCGTTCACGCAGACCGGCAGCCAGCCCGATCCGAGCCTGGACTTCGCGACCGAGGAAGCGCGCCAGCGGTTCGTCAAGCGCGGTTTCAAAGCCGTCGTGACCGATCCCGCGGACCATCTCGTCGCGACGAAGGACGCGGCCGCGATGTGCGCGCGCTACGGCGCGTCGCAGCTCGAGATGGGCACGCTGCGCTGGGAGCAGACGGCGCGCTTCGCCGGGCTGCGCACGCACGCCGAGGTGATGCTCACGACGGTTGACTGCGCCGGCAGCGTCGTCGCGTCGCAAGACCTCGTCGGCGAGCACTTGCACAACGGCGCGAACTTCCGCGCGGGCGTGTCGTCCGCGATCGAGGACGCGTTCGGGCACTGGTCCGAGATGCCGCTCCCCGTCGCGAAAACCTAAGGGCGCTCGGACTTCTCGGCAGTGAGGTACGCCGCGTTGAGCGAGCCCTTTTCGCGGGCAATCGGCAGCAGCGTCGGGTAGAACTGCACGAACGACTTGTCGACGGCGGCGTTCGCGTTGTGGCACTGAAAGCACGCCGCGGTTTTCGGAAACGCTTGCACGGGCGCGACGTTACCGTCCTTGCCGGGCGCGTTGAACGCGGTCCACTTCCACCGCTCGTCGGGATAGCGCGCGTCGTCGCGCAGCTCGACGTCGTAGCCCGCGATATCGCCCTGGAATCGGCCGCTCTTGTTGATGGAACCCTTGTCGCGGCTCGCGCGCACCTCGATGACGAACATCGTCTTGTCGGGCCAGTGCCCCGTCTGCACGAACGTGCGGTACGCTTGCGGCGCGACGAACACGTTGTCGAAGAACGGCTGGGCGTTGGGCTGCGTGCGCGGCGAGTACGACATCGCGAGGCCCGTGGTGAGATACACCCAGCTGCGGTAGTTTTTCGGGAAGACGATTTTGCCGTCGGACGTGTACGCGATCTCGCGGCCTTCTGCACTCGCGGTCGCTGCCGCGACCGCGAGTGACCCGGCAGGCGCGCGCTGCCCGGCTGCGCCGAAGGCGACCAGCCCGAGGACGATCAGGAACGCTGCCCACCGGTGCATGGCCGCAGTATGCCGGAAGGGCGCGCCGGTTTCTTGAACGATCGCAGCATCGGCATGATGGTGGCACTATGGTCGAGTTGACCGAGGGGACGTTTTACGGCGACGCGGCGAGCTTCGCGATCGCCGACGCGCTGCTGTCCGAAGTGCACCATCCCGAGCCGCGGACGATGCCCGAGCACGCGCACGCGGTCCCGCACTTCTGCCTGCTGCTGAGCGGCGCGTACGAGGAGTCGGCGCGCGGCGAGAAGATCGAGTTCACACCGCAGACCATCGTGTACCGGCCGGCGCATGCGTCGCACTGGGACACCGTCGGCGCGGGCGGTGCGCTCTTCTTCATCATCGAGCGCGTCCCGCGCGCGTCTACCGGCGCTTTCGCGGCCGCTCGATCGGGTGAGGACGTCGCCGCATCGTGCGGCTTCGCCGACCAGAGCCATCTCACGCGCGTGTTCGGCGCGCACACCGGCACGACGCCCGCGCGCTACCGCAAGCGGCTGCGCACCCGGTGAGCGCCGCGCCGCGCATCCGAACGTTCTTCGCGGGCGCAACGGCACTGGCGCTGCTGACGGCCTGCGCGCACGCCGGTCCGGTCGCGCACGCCGGTCCGGTCGCGCGCGGGGGATCCGGCGCGCCGGCGGCGCGGCATGCGTGGACGCGGCCCGGCGTACTGCGGCTGGCAGACGTGGCCGACCCCGACAGCCTCAACCCGCTGCTGTCGACGATGGACCTCAGCTACGACCTGTCGTCGCTGATTTTATCGTATTTGGTGAGCGCCGACGCGCACGGGACGCCGGCCGGCGACCTCGCGACGGCGATGCCGTCGCTCGCGAACGGCGGCATCTCCTACGACGGAAAGACGTACACGTACCATCTGCGCGGCGGCGTGCGCTGGCACGACGGCGCGCCGCTCACGGCGCGCGACGTGGCGTTCTCGTGGCGCCTCATCATGAACCCGCGCAACAACGTGCTGCACCGCGAAGGCTACGACCAAGTCGCGCGGATCGACACGCCGGACGACCACACCGTCGTCGTACGGCTCAAGCGGCGCTACCCGCCGTTCGTCACGCAGTTCTTCACCACGCTCCAAGAAGGCGCGAAGCCGGTCGTTCCCGAGCACCTGCTGCGCGGCGCGCGGGAGATCAACGACGTGCCGTTCAACGCGCACCCGGTCGGCACGGGCCCGTTCCCGTTCGTCGCGTGGGACCGCGGCCGGCGCATCACGCTAGCGGCGAACGAACGGTATTTCAAAGGCCGCCCGAAGCTCGAGCGCGTGGAGCTGTCGATCCTGCCGGACATGAACACCGTCGCGACGGCGCTGCGCACGCACGAAGTCGACATGCCGGTGTCGTCCAACCCGCTGCTGTACGACCTCTTCCGCGCCACGCCGGGGATGCGCGCGGCGCTGACCGACTGGAACTCGCAAGAAATCCTGATGCTCGACGACGCGCGGCCGGCCTTGCGCCACGCCGAGGTGCGCCGCGCGATCGGGATCAACCTCACAATCAAGCCGTATCCGTACAAGGGCATCTACGCGTTCGACGGGCCAATCGTGAACGGGCGGTTCGATCTCGCCGTGTTCGCCAACACGCTGCCGTACGATCCGGCCAGCACGTGCACGCTGGCGTGCGACAACTTCGCGCCAAAGGGCGAGAACAGTCGCGCACCGGCGATCCGGCCATCGACGTGCTGGAGCGCCGAGGCCTCGCCTGCGCATCCACGGCATTCACCACATAGGCATCGGATACGTGCCGCTCCGCGCGTTGCCGTCAGCCTCGCATATGTCACCGACGACGGCGCTGCCCTCGCCGATGCCGATCGCGACTAGCAACGCCTTCAGCCCTTTGTATTCAGGCAGGAGCAAGCCACCGAGACCGACGACGACGCCGAATTGCTGGCAACGGAAGTGGACGTCTTGGGGGCGCTCATGGTAGCACCCAGGCGGCATATACTGGGAACCAGCCGGCGTCCAGCAGCTCCGCTGCATAATTGGGGGTAGGGAATGAATGATCGGCACCGGCCTTGGCGGCGGCTGCGGCTTCTTCGGTTTAGCCGGCTTCCCCTTGACGCCGCCGATCCAGGGGAGGTTCGGTGCCCCCCAGCTGCCGCCACCGGAGTTCGAGGGCCCCCCCGACGGATTGTCGTCGACGCATTGGCCGCCCTCGATCGCGTGCGTGCCCGACGGGCAGCTGCGCTGCGTGTAGAGTAGATGGCGCGTCGCGGCATAGGGAGTTGACGACGCAGCCGTTGGCGTCAGGTACGTCGACGACGTTGCGCTAACGCTGCGGCTGGACGAATCCGTCACATTGCTGCCGTCGTCGGTCTCGCCGGATGACGGGACCTGGATACCTCCGAACGGCGCGACGTACCCCGGCGACGCCGGCGGGGGATTTTGCGATACGCATGGCGCCAGATACGGATTGGGCGCGGTCCACGCGTCGTGTCCAGTGACATTGTGCTTCGATGTTACGAGACCGTATGAATCACGGTCATACACCGTCAGCCCCGGCGACGTTCCGCTCGGCGGGATGACGCCGGCGTCGTCGGCATTCATCGCGTCGACGCGGCTGTCCGTGGCCGTGTAGGCCAGCGTGTCGAGGGCCCAATGCCACTGACGCGTGTGCTGCGCTTGCGCGGGATCGACGAACACGTCTTGCACGACGTGGCCGTCGGGGCCGTACGTATAGCCCAAGTTACGATTCGTTCCGGGCGTGACCAGCCCGCTTCCGCACGTACCAGTGTCCATCACCGCGCTGCTGCTGCCGCTGAGCAGACGGTTCTCCGCATCGTACTTGAACGTAGAGGACGCCGCAGGGTTGGCGGCTTGCGTCACGCGGCCGACGGCGTCGTAGGTAAAGGTGCCGGTGTCGATCTGGATCGGCGCACCGGTGCGAGCATCCCATGCCATCGCGCCCGCGCGAACCACCGTGCCTTGAAAGCTGTCCCACGCAAACGCGGGCCATGCGGTGTAGCCGTTCGCGATCGGATTCGGTGAGAACGACTCGCCGACGAGCTCGCCGCGATTGTTCCAGACGTTGCCGACCGTGACGCCGTTGTAGCCTACGTAGCCGGCAAGATCGCCCTCGGCATCGTACGCGAGGTTGCTGTAGGTGCCGGACGGGATCGAATACGACGCGACGCGACCGCTCGCATCGTACTGCTGCGTTCGCGACGGCGAGGTAGCGAAATCCCACATACCCGTCAGCCGCCCGCCGCCACTGTAGCCGTACGCGATGGTCGCTCCCGTCACGCCGCCGCCGTTTCCGAAGGTTTCGTGGACCAGATTGCCGTCATTGCGATACGAATACTGATACATGTTGGGGTTGTACAGCTTCGGCTCGTTCACCGTGACGGCGGCCAGCGACGAATCCGCATAGTAGGCGTACGATTTCGTTCCCGATCCGAGCAGCGCAGGCTCCTGGACCGACTGCACGCCCCCCATCGGCGCGTACGAATACGTTTGCGTTCCGATGCCCGCCGCCGTGGCGGTCGACAGGCGGCCCTGCTCGTCGTATGCGTACGTCATCGCGGGCGTCACCCCGCCGTCACCACCGTACTGGATCGCGCTCACGTTTGCCCAGGAGTCGTACGCGTAGGTCTTCGTCTGTCCGAGGCCGTCGGTTTGCGACGCGAGAAGGCCGGTCGTCTGCGCGCTCGCGTCGTACACGTAATTCGTCGCATACGGAGCGTTGCTGCAGATGATCGCACCGTAGTGACCGGTCCACGGGCAGGGTGCGAAGGCATAGGTGGTCGTGACCCGGTTCAGCATATCGAACGCGGCCATCTGCACGTCGAGCTGCGCATACGCGCCGCCGGCCGTCTTCGTGACCTCGTAGAGATTCCCGTGTGCCGTGAGCGTTTGGCCGCTCAGCGTGGTGACGCTGCCGCCGCCGCTGAGGTCGTACAGATGACGCTCGACCCACGGCTGATCAGTCGGTCCCTGCGAGCGCCCCGCGCCCAGTGAACTGCCGCTGCCGATCAGCGAGAGCGGGTGCGCGATCGCGACGAGACGCTCGGCGCTGTCGAAATACTGGGTGGTCGTGCTGGTGACGTTCGCATAGTTCGTCGTGAAGCTCGTCGTGTTACCGTCGAGATCGTAGACGTAACGGCTCGAAGCGTTCGCCGCTGCCTCATCCGGCGATTGCTGGGTCTGGACGGAGCCGTCCGAATAATACGTCGTGCGGCTGACGATTGCGTGCGTACCGGGCAGGTTCGACGTCTTAGCGCAGCCGGCGGGAGTAGGCAGCGAGGAGTCGTCGGGGTCGCCGACGGCCGTGACGCGGTTCATCGCGTCGTACACCACGACCGTCGTCGTCGACGCGTCCGCCGCGTCGGCCGACGAGCAGACGACGTTGCCGTGCACGTCGTACGCGGCGCTTCGAGCGGGGACGCGGCCGGTGCTGTCGCGCTGGGTGATCGACTGCCCGGAGACCAGCGTCGCCAGGCCGTAGTCCGCGCCGCCTTGATACGCCGCGTTGTACGCGATCGTGCGCACGTACCCGGTGGGCGTGGTGACCGACACGAGCTCGCCTGCCGGCTCGTACGACGGATACGCGTACGACGCGGTCCAGTGCGCCACGCTGCCCGCATAGCTCGAGCACAGGGTGGACGACCCCGGCGTGTACTGTGGCGGCGGAGGCCCGAGCGGTCCCCACGTGCCGTTACCGGCCCATTCGGCGCCCGCCGCGCGGGTCTCGGTCTCGTCACAGTACGCCGTCACGTTTCCGAAAGCGTCGTAGTCGAACAGGCGCGTCGGGCGGGAGCTGAGGGGCGGCGCCGCGATCGCGGTCACGTCGCCGGCGTAGTCGTAGAAATAATCGGTCTCGTAGCCGCGCGGATCGATGCTCGCCACCATGTCGTTGGACGCATCCCAGTGCACGGCCGAGCTCAGGTATTGCGCTCCGGCTTTGCGCACCGTGGTGATCGCCCGGTACTGGCCGTCGACGGTGTACTCGCTCCAGTGGCCGTCCGTGTCGCTCATCACGTCGGACACGTACTCGCTGTCGGAGTGGACGCCCGGCGGCGTCGGCGTGTAGTACTCGCTCAGATAGGTCATCATGCCGGTCGGCACCGAGGACGGATAGGTCTGCCCGGCAGCGCCGAGATTCGGGTTCATGAAGCCGACGTGGTCGACTTCCGTCAGCCGGGTGAGCTCGTTCGTCGTGCCGGTGCTGAACGTGAACACGAGGAATCCGCCGTCGGTGCGGATGCCTCCGCTGGCGACGTACGCGCCGATGTACCGCGCGCCGGCGGCCCAGTACATCACGAGCGATCCGCCGGTCTGCTGCCGGAAGCCGTAGCTCTCGTAGCGCACGGTACCCGCTGCGTTGTTCGCCGGGTGCAAGACCTGAACGAGGTCGCCGGCGGCGTCGTAGCTGTACGAGAGGGACGTGTTGTCCGGGCGGATGAGCTGATACAGCAGCCGGTACGATCCGACGTCGCCGAAGTTGAGCGTCATCGTGAGACCCGATTCGGTGCGCGCGACGATCTGGCTGACCTTGCCGGCGGGCGACGCGTTGCCGGCGTCCCACGCGTAGCTGAGCGTGACGACGTTGTTCCGGTTGCGCCCGATAATCTGCGACAGCCGGCCCGCGAAACCGCCGTACTGCGCGAAACTGGCGGCGCATTTCGTGAGATTTTCGTCCGGGCGCCAGAAGTAGAGCACGCTACCGTCGCGCCGCGTCCAGAGATAGCCGCAGCTTCCGTCGGAGACGAGCGATGCGTTCTGGCCCGGCGGCGGCGTCCAAGGTGCCGCGTCCGAACCCGTGTAGGTGTAGTCGTAGCGCGCGCCGTCGACGTCGTAGACGGAGATCGTGCCGGCGGCGATCCCGCCGGTCAGGTGCGCGTCCAACGTGTTCGTCCAGCCGTTGCCGTAGAGCGCGGCGGAGAACCCGTCGCTTCCGTGCAAGTCGTGGATGCTCTCGGAGTTGTACGTGCGCACGAAGTCGAATGGTACGCCTTTGTGCGGTACCGACTGATCGGAGCCTTGTAGAAGCAGGTTGCCGGTGCTCATGTTGGTCTTGGCGTGCGGCCCGCCTTGCACGTCGGTGTCGCGGAACGACCACCAGCGTTTGATGCCGGTGCCTTCCATCGGCATGGGTGAGGGTGTCGGCGGCGGGGGTGTCTTCGCGGTGCACGGGGTCGGCGCGGGCGTCGGCGTCGCGCCCGGCGGCTGCACGGCCATCCCGCGGCGCACGGTCGTGCCGCCCGTCACGAGGCTCGTCGTGCCGAAACCGCTCGGGCACGTGGTGACCGTCTGCACCGTGCGCGTCGTGACGTGAACGAGCGGTTTCAACGTACGGAACGACGTCAGCGGCGAACGCAGCGGTGCGGCGGCGTTCATGACGTGGCGCAGCTCGGCCGGCCGCAGCATGCGCGGCCCCTCGACGTGGATGCCCTGCGCGCGCCGCACGGCGTGAGCCGGCTCCGGCTTCACCATCATAGGCGTCCCGCGCGGCCCCGGCGTTCGCTCGGGCACGAGGTGGAGCGGTGCGCGCTGGGACGACCAGTCGAACCGCGCGCGGGCCTCAGCGGGACGCGTGGACGACGCGATCCCGAGCACCTCCGTAACGATGAATACCGACGAAACGGCAAACGCCGACAAGCGGCGCCGTTGGCTGCGCACGGACGCACCTCCCTTAATACCGCGATTGTCGGCTGGGACGCGCGCCGTTCTCTAGTGTGACACCTGTACCGATTCGCGCCGGCGGCTCACGGCGGCGCGAACAGCTTCCGGCTGATGCACTCGCGCACGAGCGCTTGGCGGTTGCGGACGCCGAACGTGCCGTTGAGCCGCGAGATGGTGTTCCGCACGGTTTGCGGCGTGCGGTTTCGCAGCACGGAAATTTCGGCGGTGGACCGCCCCTCGACGAGCAGCGCAAGCACCTCACGGTCGGACCGCGACAAGCTCGCGGCTACGCTATCGCGCGGCGGCACGTTCAACGCCACGCACCGCTGCCTGATCCACGAATCCGCCGCCAGCTCCGACGCATGGCCCTCGAGGTACGACAGCATCCGCGCGTCGGGCCCGGCACCGGTCATGCTCAGCGCCACCGCCATTGCGCGGTTCGCGAAGCCCAGCTCGGAATACAGGCCGAAAGCGCGCCGGTAACAGTGCCGGGCGCGGAACGACTCGCCCTTCGCGTCGGCGAGGATCCCTTGGACGTGAAAACGATAGGCGCCGATCGGATCGGACCAGCCGTACGCGGCCGGCGTGTCGTGTCGCTCGGCGTTCATCGCGGCGACCGCGCCGCTCACGTCGCCGGCAGATGCGAGAACCTCCGCGACGGCGAGGGGGATCAGCGCGTGATCCCACCGCTTCACGGAGCACGGCTCGAGCGCCATGAACCGGTCGCGTATGGTCATCGCGGCATCCGCGCACGCGAGCCGTTGGTTGTAGCGAAGGAGCACCGTTGCGCGCTGGCACAGCGACGCGAGGTGGAACTGCGCCGTCGGCGCGGCGGATACCGACTCGCGCACCGCGAGCAGCGCCTCGCCCGGGCGGCCGTGGGTCTCGTAGTGCAGCGAGCGCGCCCACTGGAAGCCGTAGCGCCGGGAATGCACGCCGCCGGTGAAGAGCGCGCAGCGCCGCGCGCGCTGCTCGATGTACGACCAGAGGCTCGCGTCGACGAGCTCGGCGGCGATCAGGCTCATCGTGCGAACGATGCCTTCCTCCATTCCAACGTTCGCTGCACTCGAGCGGTCGAGCACCTCAAGTGCCCCCTTGAACCTGTTGACCGCATCCGAATAGTCGTTGCGCTGCAGCGCGAGGTAGCCGCGGTACATGAACGTCCGCGCGTAGTTCGCGCCGTCGGACGCCTGCACGCCGGCCAGCGCCTTCTCGACGGCGTCGAACTTGCCGCGCTGGTAGTGCGCGAGCGCAATGGCGAGGCTGAGCTCGGAGCGCACGTGCGGCGACGCGTCCGGCCACTGCGCGCGCACGGCGTGGAGCACGGCCAAGGCAGAATCGGCGGCCCCGCTGCGAACGAGCACGGTGCCGCGCAGTACGCCTGCCATCAACGCCGCATCGCCGTGCATGCCGCCGATGCGCTCGCCGAGCAGCGCGAGCGCTTCGCCGTGCCGCCCCTGCGCGATGAGCGCGTGGCACTGGGCGAGTGTGCGCTGCGACGGCTCGTCCGTTTCGAGCGACGCGGCCGCCGCTTCGGACGGCTCGAAGCAGCGCTCGACGTCGGCGCCCAACGGGGCAGGCTGCGCGCGTGGTCCGTCGCCGGCCGACGCACCGATGCTCATCGCAACAAAACCTGAGGCACGCTTTACCGTCCGTCCTCGAGAACACCCGCGATGGGCACGCCGGCTCGACGCACGAGTGCCGGCTGGACGAGCCGTCTTGGCTGCGCCGAGCGGCGACTCATGCCGTGCCGCCAGGCGCCTATCGGTCGCAGGCTCATGGGTTGCCGAACACCACGACGGGATCCTGATATATCGACTTCGCGATTCCGGCTCCGGCGGCTTGGCCTAGACGCCCACCGCTCTCCCAGCCGGTCGGGACGACCGGCGAACCGCCCGGCGTCCACGTTGGTGTGGGGAACGGCGTCGGCGGCTGCAGACAGCGCACGGGATCGCCGGCGAAATACGCGCGCTTGGCCTGCGCGACAACGTCGGGGCCGACTCACCGGCGGACGAAACCTTCTCGCGCATCGAAACGCTCTCCCCGTCAGACGCTCATCTGGCGAAGATAATGCCGGTCGAATGCGGCGAGCAGACCTTCGGCGTTTGCGTACGGTCCGGGCACGTACGCGCGCGAGCCCGTGCCGAGCTGCGTCAGCTCGTTGATCGCCCAGTCCTGGCGGTTGGTGAGATCCCAGAAGTCCACCGCGTCGCTCGGATCGAAGCCCGGCGCGGCGATCGCAGCCGCGTCGAACAGCCACGCGCACGTGACCTTCGTGCGATCGGGCGCGACCGGCGCGACGTAGTGCACCATCGCGTAGTCGGGATGCAAGCTCAGCAGCAGCGACGGAAAGATCGTGTAGTAGTACACGCGGTCGAGATCGGCGCCGCCGACCTCGCCCAGCGGCGCGCGCGCCGACGTGCCCGTCGTCGTCAAGCTGCCGCCGTGGCGCCGCAGCTCGGAGTATCCGCCCAGAAACGGCCCTTCGCTCAGATCGTTGCGGCCGCTGTCGGACGGCGAGAGCGCGTCGAGCTGCGGGTGCAGCAGCGGGCAGTGATAGCATTCCGAGTAGTTCTGAAACACCAGCTTCCAGTTGCACGCCAGCTCGTACGCGATCGTGCGCGCGGTGCGCAGCTCGCTCAGATTCCAGCGCGCGAACCGCCCCGCGAGCGGTGCGAACGCGTGCGCGATCGGTTCCGGCGGCGCCGCGAGCGACACGAACACGAACCCTTCGAACGTCGCGACGTCGGCTTGATGCAGCGGGTGGCCGGCGCGCTCGAAGTCGGGCACGCCGGCCATCGTGCGCGCCGCGAGCAGCGTACCGTCGAGCGCGTACGTCCAGCCGTGGTACGGGCACTGGATCGAGCCCGTGAAGCGCCCCGACGCCTGCGTGCACAGCCGCGTGCCGCGGTGGCGGCACACGTTGTAGAGCGCGCGCACGCGCTCGTCCGCGCCGCGCGTGACGATGATGCTCTCGCCCGCGATCTCGGCGAGCACGAAGTCGCCCGCGCGCGCGAGCTGCTCGGTCCGGCCCACGCAGATCCAGTCGCGCGCAAAGATGCGTTCCTGCTCGCGCGCGAAGACGTCCGGCGCGTGGTACCAGCGCGCGTCGAGCGCGCGGGCTCCTGCGCCGGCCTGCGGCTTGACGAATGCTTCCATGCGGTCTGGTTCCGCGCGCAGGTCCGCGCGCCTGGTCGCGGTAGACATGCACGATGCCGGAAGCATACATCGTCGCCGCCGTGCGAACCGCGGGCGGCCGCAAGGGCGGCAAGCTCGCGGGCTGGCACCCCGCCGACCTCGCCGCGCTCGTGCTCGACGCGGTCGTCACGCGCGCCGGTGCCGATCCCGCCGCCGTCGAGGACGTCATCCTGGGCTGCGTCGTGCAGATCGGCCAGCAGGCGATGAACGTCGCGCGCAACGCGGTGCTCGCCTCGAAGCTGCCCGAGAGCGTGCCCGCGACGACGATCGACCGCCAGTGCGGCTCGTCGCAGCAGGCGCTGCACTTCGCCGCGCAAGCGGTGATGTCGGGGACGATGGACGTCGTCATCGCGGGCGGCGTCGAGAGCATGAGCCGCGTGCCCATCTCGTCGTCGACCGCGTTCCCCGCGCAGCACGGGATGGGCACGTACAAGAGCCCGGCGATGGAAGAGCGCTATCCCGGCGTGGAGTTCAGCCAGTTCACCGGCGCGGAGATGATGGCGCGCAAGTACGGTCTCTCGCGCGACGAGCTCGACGCGTACAGCTACGAGAGCCACCGCAAGGCGATCGCGGCGACGCAAGCCGGTTTCTTCGGCGACGAGATCGTGCCCGTCGAGGTGACGCTCGCCGACGGCACGACGGCGATGCACGCGGTCGACGAAGGCATCCGCTTCGACGCGACGCTCGACGCGATCGGGTCGGTGAAGCTGATTCACCCGGACGGCCGGGTCACGGCCGCGAGCGCGAGCCAGATCTGCGACGGCGCGTCGGCGATTCTGATCGCGAACGAGCGCGGGCTGAAGACGCTCGGCGCACAGCCGCTCGCGCGCATCGCGCACATGAGCGTGCTCGGACACGATCCCGTGATCATGCTCGAAGCACCGATCCCCGCCACGCAGCGCGCGCTCGCCAAGGCGGGGCTGAGCGCGGACGACATCGACGCGTTCGAGGTGAACGAAGCGTTCGCGCCCGTGCCGCTGGCGTGGCTGCGCACCACCGGCGCGGATCCGGCGAAGCTCAACGTGCACGGCGGCGCGATCGCGCTTGGGCATCCGCTGGGGAGTTCCGGCACGAAGCTGATGACGACGCTGCTGCACGTCCTGCAGCAGCGCGGCGGGCGCTACGGACTGCAGACGATGTGCGAAGGCGGCGGCCTCGCGAACGTGACGATCGTCGAGCGGCTGGCATCATGAAGCTCGATGCGAACATCGCCGCCGTCGTGACGGGCGGCGCGTCCGGGCTCGGTGCGGCGACGGCGCGCGCGCTCGCGGCGCGCGGCGTGAAGGTGGCGCTCTTCGACCTGAACGCGGCGAGCGGCGAGGCGGTCGCGCGCGAGATCGGCGGCGTGTTCTGCACGGTCGACGTCACGTCGGACGCGCAGGTCGACGCGGGCTTCGCGCAGGCGCGCGCCGCGCACGGCCAGGAGCGCGTGCTCGTGAACTGCGCGGGCACCGGCAACGCGTTCAAGACGGCGTCACGCGACAAGAAGACCGGCGCGATCCAGCACTTTCCGCTCGACCAGTTCGAGCGCATCGTGCAGATCAACACGATCGGCACGTTTCGCTGCATCGCGAAAGCGGCCGCGGGGATGCTGGCGCTCGAACCGCTGGACGCGCACGGCGAGCGCGGCGCGATCGTCAACACGGCGTCGGTCGCGGCGGTCGACGGCCAGATCGGTCAGGCCGCGTACGCCGCGTCGAAGGCGGCGATCGTCGGCATGACGATCGCGATCGCGCGCGACCTGATGAACGACGGCATTCGCGTCAACACGATCCTGCCCGGCATCTTCGACACGCCGCTGCTCGGCGCGCTGCCCGACGACGTGAAAGCGAGCCTGGCAGCGTCGATCCCGTTTCCCAAACGCCTCGGCAGCCCCGCGGAGTACGCATCGCTCGCGCTCGAGATGATCGCGAACGGCTACTTCAACGGCGAGAGCGTGCGGTTGGACGGCGCGATTCGCATGGCGCCCCGCTGAACGGAACGCAGCGCGCGCATGCTCGCTTGATAGGTCGAGCGCATCGGCGGGTAAGCGAGCACCACATCGCCTTCTTCGCTTGAAAGCTTGCACACCATGATCGAACGAGACTCCACCGCGACCGCGGGGAACAACACGCCCATCATCATCGCCGTCATCGTCATTGCCGTCGTCGTGATCGGCCTGTTCGTATGGCAGCCGTGGAACCAGCGCTCCACGACCGGCACGACGGGGACGAACTCCACGACGAACGGCCAGACGACCACCACCACCACGACGGGCGGCGGCACGTCGGGCGGCACGACGAGCGGCAGCACGACGCCCACCAAGCCGTAGCGCACGCGCGCAGCGCGCGCGAACCACGTCTCACAGCAGCTCGCGAGCGCCGTGCGAACCGGCGCTCGCGAAGCGTTCAGGACGCAGCGCCGTGACGTCGAGCGACGTCGCGGCGCCGTCGAGCACGATCTCGCCGACGAGTGCACCAATTGCCGGCGCGTGCATCACGCCGTGCCCCGACGCGCCGCTCGCGAAGTAGAAGTTCGGTACGTCCTGAGCACGGCCGACGATCGCGTGGCCGTCGGGCGACATCTCGTACAAACCGGCCCAGCATGCGGCGCGATCGATCGCGACGTCGCGCAGGCACGGCACGCGCTCGCGCGCGATCTGCGCGACGGTCTCGACCCACGCCGGTTCGACGCTGACGTCGAACGGATCGATCGCACCCGGCGACGGCAGCAGCAGCAGCACGCGCCCGTCGCGCACGCGCAGGTGGAAGCCGTCGCGCGGGAAGATCGTCATCGGCATCGTCGCGCGCAGAACGTCCGTCGGTACGGTGACGGCGACTTGGCGGCGCAGCGGCGCGACCGGCAGCTCGGCGCCGGCGAGCCGCGCGACGCCCGCCGACCACGCGCCGGCGGCGTTGATGACGGCTCCCGTTTCGAATACATCGCGCGCCGTGCGCACCGTGGTGATGCGCCCGTCGGAAGCGCGGTCGATGCCGGCGACGCGCGCATCCCACGCGAAGCGAACGCCGAGCCGTTCGGCGGCGCGGCGGTAGCCGTCGAGGATCCCGAGCGGGCGGATGAAGCCGTCGCTCGGGCAGTACGTTCCGCCGGCGACGCCGTCGCCGCGCAGCGCGGGATTCAAGCGCGCGATCGTCGCGCCGTCGACCTCGACCGCATCGTCGACGCCGTTCGCGCGCTGCACGGCGAGCGCCGCGCGCAGCGCCGTCAGCTCCGCCTCGTCCGACGCGACCCACAGATAGCCGGCCGGATCGTAGCCGCAGTCGCCGCCGGTCTCCTCGGCGAAGCGGCGCAGCTTCGCGCGCGCCAGCAGCGACAGCTGCACGTTGACCGCGGTCGCGAACTGCACGCGAAAGCCGCCGGTCGCACGCCCCGTGCTGCCCGCGCCGGCCTGCGCCGCCGCGTCGAGCACGACGATGCCGCGCACGCCGCGCGCGGCGAGATGGTACGCGACGCTCGCACCGATCACGCCGCCGCCGACGACCACGATCTCGGCCGACGACTTCATCGCAAGGTGCCGGCCGCGCGCATCACACCCAGCGAAACGTCCGCGCGCTGATCGCCGTCCCCGCGATGGTCCACAGCACGAGTAGCCCGATCCACGCACCGTAGTGCGCGAGCGACTGCCCGTAGACCGAGACGTCGCGGAACGTATCGATGAACTGCGTCGACGGCAAGAGGCGCAGCGCCGAGCTGACGGCATGCGGGAAGCGGTCGATCGGGACGTAGGCGTCGGACAGGAACGCCAGCGGCACGGTGAGGATCGACGCGACGTTGTTCGCGCTCTCGGTCGTGCGCGCGAGCGCGCCGATGATCGTGCCGAGCGACACGAACGTCGCCGTGCCGAGCAGCAGGATCGCCACGATCTCGAGCGGGTTGCCGATGACGTGCACGTGGAACACCACCGCGCCGACGGTGACCAGGATCGTGGCCTGCGCGACGAGCAGCGCCACGCGGTACACGACCAGCGACGCGAAGAAGACCGCAGGCGGCATCGGCGTGAGGTACACACGCCGCAGCAGATGCTTCTCGCGGAACGTCGCGAGCATCACGCCGACGCCCCAGAAGCCGGAGCTGAGCACCTGCGCGCCGATGATGCCGGGCACGAGGAACGACGACGAGCCGGAGTTCGGTCCCGTCGAGAACGCGAACGAGAACAGCACGAGGAAGAACACCGGCATCGCGAGCGTCCAGAAGATCATCTCGCCGTCGCGCTTGAAATACCAGACGAAGTTCATCTTCGTCTGCACCAGGAACATCCGCAGCATCGTCATCCCGTTTCTTCGATCGTCTCGCCGGTGATCGCGACGAACGCGTCTTCCAGTGCCGGCCGGTGCATGTCGAGCGAGGTGATCTTCGCGCCGGCGGCGTTCGCGGCGGTGACGACGGCCGCGAGCGCGAGGCCGGGCTCGCCGCGCGTCGCGAGCTTCCACTGCGCGCCGGTCTTCGCCCACGTGCCGAGGTTTTGCAGATCAGGGCCCGGCGTGAAGCCGTCCGCGGCGATCGTCACCGACGCGTCGCCGCCGTAGCGCGCGACGAGATCGGCCGGCGTGCCGTCCGCGACGATCGCGCCGCGCTGGATCATGCAGATGCGGTCGCACAGACGCTCCGCTTCCTCGATGTAATGCGTCGTCAGCACGATCGTCTTGCCGCCGTCGCGCAGCCGCTCGACCTCCGACCACAGGATGCGCCGGCCGAACGCGTCCATCCCGGCCGTCGGCTCGTCGAGGAACAGCACCTCGGGATCGTGCTGCAGTGCCAGCGCGAGCGCGAGCCGCTGCTGCTCGCCGCCCGACATCTGCGCGACCTGGCGGTCGAGCTTGTCGTCGAGCCCGACGCGCGCCGCCATCTCCGCCGCGCGCGGCGCAATCGCGTAGTAGGCGGCGTACAATTCGAGCACCTCGCGCACGTTGGCTTTTTCCGGCAGCGACGTTGCTTGCAGCTGCACGCCGATGCGCGGCCGCAGCCGCGCGAGCTCGCGCGGACGCGTCGGGTCGAGCCCGAGCACGCGCACCGCGCCCGACGTCGGCTTGCCCAGCCCGATGCAGCATTCCAGCGTGGTCGTCTTGCCGGCGCCGTTGCGTCCCAGCAATCCGAAGATCGTGCCGCGCTCGACGGCGAAGCTGAGGTCGTCGACGGCGGTGAGCGCGCCGTAGCGCTTCACGAGCCGCTCGACGACGATCGCTTCGGTCACGCTGCGGTGGTTCGGACCTGCGCTGAGCTTCCATCCCGCCAGGGATGCCTCGCGCGGCGGCGCAATCCGAGGTCATGCTGCGGGTCCAGCTCTTCGGGCGGCCGCGGTTGTCGCTCGACGACGTCGCGCTCCTCGCGGGCGGCCGGCCGAAGGTCGTGCCGCTGCTGGGGTATCTGCTCGTGCACCGCGCCGCGCCGGTCGCGCGGCGAACGGCTGCAAACGCGCTGTGGCCCGACGACGCCGAAGACGAGGCGCGCGCGAACCTGCGGCGCCACCTCAACTACCTGCACGCACTGTTGCCGCCCGCCGCACAAGGCCGGCCTTGGGTGCTCGCGTCCGGTGCCGGCGTGCGCTGGAACCCCGCGTGCGACGCGTGGCTCGACGTCGACGAGTTCGAACGGTTCATCGCGCTGCCGCAGCGTTTGGCCGACGCCGTCGCGCTGTACGGCGGCGAGCTGCTCGCCGGCGTCGACGAGGAATGGGTCGAGCCCGAACGCGCGCGTCTGAACGCGCTGTACCGCGGCGCGCTCGAGACGCTCGTCGCGCGCCTGCGCGCCGCGCGCGACTACGCGCCCGCGATCGCCGCCGCGCAGCGGTTGCTCGCCGACGATCCATGGCGCGAAGACGTGCTGCGCACGCTGATCCGGCTGCGTCACGAAGCCGGCGACCGCGCCGGCGCGCTGCAAGAGTACGAGCGCTTTGCGCGCGCGCTGCGCGACGAGCTGGGCACCGAGCCGATGGCGGAGACACGCGCGGCGTACGCGTCGATCGCCGACGACGCCGCGCCGGCGGACGACGCGCCGCGCGCGCACGACGGCGCGGTGCGCGACGGCGGCGTGAAGGCGGCGTTCACGTCGCTGCCGTTCGTCGGGCGCGATGCGGAGCTCGCCGCGTTGTGCGAGCGCTGGGAGTCGGCGGTCGCAGGGCACGGCGGGCTCGTGCTCGTCGGCGGCGAGGCGGGCATCGGCAAGACACGCCTCGTGCGCGAGCTCGTCGCGCACTGCGAGGCGCGCGGCGCGCAGGCGTACGCCGCCGGAACGACGCTGCCGGAGACGGTTCCGTATCAGGCGTTCGCGGCGCTGCTGCGCGTCGTCGCGCCGCTCGCCGCGACCGTGCCGGTCGATCCGCTGTGGCTGAGCGCGATCGCGGCGCTCGCGCCGTCGATCGCGGAGCACGCCCCCGATCTGCCGCCGCTGCCCGCGGTGGATCCCGCCCGCGAGCGCATCCGGCTGTTCGAGGCGTGCAGCAGTGTGTGGGAAGCGATTGCGACGCGGCGGCCCGTCGTGCTCGTGGTCGAGGACGTGCAGTGGGCCGGTGCGGCGACGCTCGGGATGCTGGAGCACCTCGCGCGCGGCGCGCTGCGCAGCCGCGTGCTGATCGTGGCGACGTATCGCGAGGACGAGCTCGACTTGAGCCATCACCTCCGAGCGATGCGGCGGCGGCTCGAGCGCGACGCGAGCGTGTCGCACGTCGCGCTGGCGCGCCTGGGGCGCGAGCACGTCGAAGAGCTCGTGCGCGCGGTCGGCGGTGAGGACGACGCCGCCGCGCTCGCGCGCGTGCTGCACGAGCGCAGCGACGGCAACCCGTTCTTCCTCGAAGAGATGCTGCGCGATCTCGGCGAGACCGGCGACCTGCCGGACGGTGAACGCGTTCCGCGCGCCGTGCGAGACGTGCTCGGGGCGCGCCTCGCGCGCCTCGGCGACCGCGCGCAGACGTTGGCGGAAGTCGCGGCGGTGATCGGTCGCGGTTTCGACGTCGAGCTGCTGCGCGAGACGACGGGCTGGCTCGAAGCCGCGGTGCTCGACGCGCTCGGCGAGCTCACGGACCGCCGCATCGTCGGCGAGCAGCCGGCCGGAACCGGCTTCGACTATGCGTTCAACCATCACCTCATCCAGGCCATGGTGTACGAGCGCGTCGCACCTGCGGGCCGCGCGCGCCGGCACCGCCGCGTCGCACACGTCATGACGGAGCTCTACGCGGAGCGCCGCGACGACGTGGCCGCGGAGCTCGCGCTGCACTGGGATCGCGGCGGTGAACCGGAGCTCGCGGCCGAACGCTATCTCGCGGCGGCCCGCCGCGCGCTGGACGTGTACGGCAACGAGGACGCGGCGCGCAGCCTCGTTCGCGCGCTGGAGCTGAGCACGTCGCGCCGCATCCGCTTCGACGCGCTGCTGCTGCGCGAGCGGATCGCCGCGGCGGACGGTGCGCGCGCGCTGCAAGCGGAGATCATCGCCGACCTGACGCAGCTTGCGCGCACGATCGACGACGAGGACGCGGCGTGCACGGCGCTCGACCGGCGCATCGCGCTCGCCGACGTCACCGGCGACCGGCGCCGCGAGCGCGTGCTCCTCGCGCTGCTGCGGCGGCGCGCCCGGCGTTCCGGCGCGGTGCGCTGGCACGCCGCATGGCTGGAAGCCGAGGCGCGCTACCGCCGCGCGATCAACGACTTCGGCGCGGCGCGCGACGCATTCGCCGAGCTCATCGCGCTCACCGAGCGCACCGGCGCTCGCGGCGCGCACGCGAACGCGCGCCTCGCGTTCGCGGACACGTACATCTACGAAGGCCGGCTCGACGAAGCGTATCGCGCGCTCGACGACCTGCGGGACGCCGTGCACGCCGGCGGCGACCAAGGCGCGCTCGTGCGCACGCTCATCGCGTTCTCGCGCGCCGCGCTGGCGCAGCAGGACTACGCGGCGATGTCGCGCTTCGCGACGGAGGCGCACGAGGTGAGCCGCGCGATCGGCGACCGCGAAGGCGAAGCGCTCGCGCTTCACACGATCGCGAACGGTTTGGTCTACACGTTCCGGGTCGGAGACGCGGAGTCGTACTACCTGCGCGCGCTCGAGCTCTACGAGCGCATCGGCCACCGCGTCGGCCTCGCGAGCATCTTCGTGGACCTCGGGCTCTTCCACACCGAGCTCGGGCTGCTCGACCGCGCGCTGGAGCTGTACGCGCGCGCTCGCGAGATCGCCGCGGAGATCGGGTTTCCGTTCGTCGCGTGCGTGGAGCGGATCGATACGAGCTACTGCCTGCGGCTGCGCGGCGATCTCGCCGCCGCGAAGGCGAGCGCGGACGAGGCGCTCGCCCTCGCGCGCGACATCAAATCGCAGCATCTGGAGTCCGCAGCGCTCGGCGCGCTGGGCGCCGCGGAATGCGCGCTCGGCGACTACGCCGCCGCGATCGCGCACCTCGTACCCGCGGTCGAGATGCGGCGCCCGGCAGGCGCGACGCCGCGCCTGGGCGACAATCTCTGCGCGCTCGCGCTCGCGTCGTTGCGCGCCGGTCACGTGGATGGCGCGCGGCGTGCGGCCGACGAGCTGCTCGCACTGTACGACGCGAACCCCAAGCTCGCGCCGCAGCCGACGGAGTGGCTGTGGACCGCGGCGCAGGTCGCGCTCGCCAGCGATCGTGCCGACGCCGCGCGCAAACTGCTGCGCCAGGCGCATTCCGTGATGCACGCGCGCGCGGCCGTGATCGACGATGCGCCGACGCGCGCCGCATATCTCGCGCTCCCGTTCAACCGCGCGGTCGCAGAAGCGCTGTCGGTCGCGTCGTAGCTGGCCGTGCGGCAGTTTGGTTAGGGAGCGTGTTCACTCGGCGCTGCGTCGCCGCAATTTTGCACGTGGTGGGTAGAACGTCGTCATCATGAACAAAACTACCGTTCTCGACGTCGTCCGGCCGCTCGCCGTGGGCATCGGAATCTTCGGCGCCACCGCCGCGATCGGTGCGGCGCAAGCAACCATCCCGTGCGCGCCGGCGATGCCGCCTGGACCTTCGGCTTGGAACTCGTTCGACCCGACGTACAATTCCGTCGACGCGTGGCAGAACGCGTGGGATACCGGCGCGTACGACCGGAACCACGTGCTGCTGGGCACCGTCGGCAAGTTCACGAAGGATCGCCTCACGGTCGCGAGCGTTCAGGGTGACACGATGACGGTCGATCTCAAGGAAGGCACCGTGATCAGGCCGACCGGCGCGACGCCGACTGCCGGTCAGCGCGTCGCCGTGTTCGGTTATTGGAGCAACGGCACGTTCATCGCAAACCGAGTCATCCTGCGCGGCTGATTCAAAGCGCACGACACCCCGCAACAGAAAGCCCGGCGAACCTCGGTCGCCGGGCTTTCGTTTGCTCTACGGCCGCGCCTCGTACACGAGGTTGAACGGCGTCTCGGTCGCGCGGCGGAACTTCGTGAAGCCGGCTTCGGTGAAGATCGCGCGCATGCGCGCTTCGCCGGATTGCGCGCCGAGCGCGAGCCCCGGTGACTGCGACAGGCCCGCGGGCGTGCACAGGATCGTCGAGGCGGCGTAGAACAACCGGCCGACGGGGTTGAGGTTGTCCTCGAGCTTGTCGTTCGCGAACGGCTCGACCATCATGAACGTGCCGCCCGGCGCGAGCGCTTCGCGCATGTGCGTCGCCGCGCCGAGGGGATCGCCCATGTCGTGCACGCAGTCGAAGCACGCGATGAAGTCGTAGTTCTTGCCCGGGAACGTCTGCGCCGACGCCACTTCGAACCGCACGCGGTCGCTTACGCCGGCTTTTTCGGCGGCCCGGCGCGCGGCGGCGATCGAGCCGTCGTGGTAGTCGTAGCCGACGAACGTCGACTTCGGAAACGCCTGCGCCATGACGATCGTCGACGTGCCTAGCCCGCAGCCGACGTCCGCCACGGACGCGCCCGCTTTCAGCTTGGCCTCGACGCCGTCGAGCGCCGGGATCCATTCCGGCACGAGATGCGCGTTGTAACCGGGCCGGAAGAAACGTTCGGTCGCGCCGAACAGCCGCTGGTCGTGCTCGTGCCAGCCGAAGCCGCGGCCCGTCTTGAACGACTCGCTGATCTGCGGCTCGTCGGCGTACAGCGTTTGCGCGATCTGGTAGAGCCCGCACAGCAGCACCGGGCTCGACTCGTCCGCGAGCACCGGCTGGTGTTCCGGCGGCAAGCGTGAACTTCTCGGTGGACGGATCGTATTCGAGATAACCGCTCGCGGCTTGGTTCGCGAGCCACTCGCGCACGTAGCGCTCGTGCGTGCCGGTCTTTTCCGGCGAGCTCCTGCGACGTCAGCGGGCCGTGCTGCGCGAGCGCGCGGTACAAGCCGAGCCGGTCGCCGATGATGACGAGCGCGCCGGTAGCGGCGGCGCCCACCTCGCCGACCATCTTGCCGACGAACGCGTGCAGCTTGGCCTCGTCGAACGGCGCGGGGGTGGTGGCGGTCGCGGTCGTCACGCGCGCTCCTCCCGCAGCCCGGACTTCAGCATTTCGGCCAGCTCCGGGGTGTCTTCGTGACCGTGGCTGCTCACGGCGTGCTGTGAGGCGGCGAGCAGCACCTCGTCGGGCGTCCCCGAGATCTTCAGCGAGCAGTTGTTCTCGCTGGGAAACTCGCGGCAATCAATGTACGAACGGACGGCTGTGGCCATGTGACCCTCCCGGAGTCGGCGTGATGCGAGGCACCCCGCCGCCCAGATTAGGCCGCGAGCGTCTCAGGAGCGTCTCAAAAGGCGGGAAGAGTTGGCCGGGCGCAGCAAACACGGCCGCATGGCGGAGCCTCGCGGAACGCGGACGCAGGTCGGCATCGTCGGCGCTGGGCCTGCGGGGCTCGTTCTCGCGCTGCTGCTTCGCCGTCACGGCATCGAGTCAATCGTGCTCGAGGCGCGCAGCCGCGAGTACTGCGAGCAGCGCATCCGCGCGGGCGTGCTCGAGCACGGCACCGTCGAACTGCTCGACGCGAACGGCGCCGGTGCGCGCATGCACCGCGAAGGGCTCGTGCACGGCGGTATCTACCTGCGGTTCGGCGGGCGCAGCCGGCACATCGACTTTCCAGCGCTCACCGGCAAGACGATCACCGTCTACGGCCAGCACGAGGTCGTCAAAGACCTCATCGCCGCGCACCTCGCGGCAAACGCACCGCTGCATTTCGACGTCAGCGACGTCGCGATCGAGGACGTCGACACCGACCGTCCCACGATTCGCTACCGCGATTCCGACGGCACACCGCAGGAAATCGTGTGCGACGTCGTCGCAGGCTGCGACGGCTTCCACGGCATCGCGCGCGACACGATTCCGGCCGGTGTGCTGACGGCGTACGAGCGCGTCTACCCGTTCGCGTGGCTCGGCATCTTGTCGGAGTCGCCGCCGGTCGCGCACGAGCTCATCTACACGCACCATGCACGCGGCTTCGCGCTGTTCAGCCAGCGCTCGCCCGCGATCCAGCGGATGTACTTGCAGTGCGAACCCGACGAGGACCTCGCGCAATGGCCCGACGAACGCATCTGGGACGAGCTGCACCGCCGCCTCGCAGGCGACGACGCGCCGAACCTCGTCGAAGGCGCGATCTTGCAGAAAGGCGTCACCGCGATGCGCAGCTTCGTGGTCGAGCCGATGCAGTACCGCCGGCTCTTCCTCGCGGGCGACGCGGCGCACATCGTCCCGCCGACCGGCGCGAAAGGCATGAACCTCGCGATCGCCGACGTCGCCGTGCTCGCCGCCGCGCTCACCGCATTCTACGCCGGCGAAGGCACGACGGCGCTCGATGCATACAGCGCGCGCTGCCTGCGCCGCGTGTGGCGCGCACAGCGGTTCTCGTCGTGGATGACCTCCATGCTGCATCGTGCGCCGGGCACGGACGCGTTCGCCGAACGCCTGCAGCTCGCGGAGCTCGACTACGTGACGAGCTCGCATGCGGCGGCGCAATCGCTCGCGGAAAACTACGTCGGCCTCCCATTTGACGCGAATCTCGCTTATCACAATAAGTGACCCAATCACGCTAATCCAACCGTCGTCGATGAAGTCACGGCAACGTCCTCACAAATTGGATGGTCGGCAGCTGGATCCGTTACGGTTCTCGAAGCGGGAGCAACGCTCGGCCGAACGATCCGTGAACTCCTAGGGCGCCTCGGCGAATCGAACGCTCAGACGATGGACCTCAAAGGTTCTCGAATCATCGTGGAGCGGAGTTGGCCATGCGGCTGCTACGCGAGCTCGGAAGACAAGCGCGATGCCGAGATCCACTACGAGCCGTGCCCTGAACATTCGCCAGTACCGGAACCAGAGTCCCTATCATCAACGGCTTTTATGGGCCGCCCGTACGCACGGTCGAAGAAGTGGATGACGTCGCTAGGCCATTCCCCAAACACTCTTTACCTGCGGCTACAGCGCTCGGTGGATTGCGGAATTCAATGCCTGGCGCTTCTCACTTGATCGAGTAAACTGCAAGAAGGACGCGCATCGGCTCTTGCTCTGAATACGGGTCTTCCTACTCGCTCTCTGCCGCCTCGTTGGGAAAGTAACACCGCCTGGAATGACGAGCGTTAATTCTACCTCCCTTCTGCGGGGTGGGCGCGAGCGGACAAATGGAGAACAGCAAAATATTTGCTCTATTTAACACCGCTTACTGCTCCGCGATGGTTTAACACACCGCTCCTGTCGCCTCCTGGCGCCGCCGCACAAGTGCGAGATGTTTGCATCGTCGAGCCACCCGGCGTTTGCTGGAGCCACGCACATTTAGTCCCCAAATTAATTAGCGCCAGGTATCAACCGGCCCGGATGACCGGGGCAACGTCAGCTGGGGGCCAGCAAACGAAGATCATGGGTTCGCGCGTGGCGAGGAGCGCTCGCGGCGCCATCGTCCAATCTCACGTTGTTGATCGACCGGCGTCACGGTCGACGATCGATCAGTTCTTTTTGAGATCGTTCAGTCGTTTCAACAGAACACCCATCCGCGGACTAACCGACTCCGTATGCGGTTGCCGTGCGTTTGTCACTGGCGCACGTTCCCTTAGTTTCTCGTAGAACGAGGGGCTGACGCCTTCTACGCAGCCATTATTCGGCACGGGCGTGTCGCTCTCGTCCGAATTGTCGCGCATGGACCACCTCCGCCGAAAGTCGGCCGGACGACGTGAACCCGGGGCGCGCGGCTAACCGCACCGCTGGAAACAGCCGCGAAGAATCCGCACCGATCAAACCACTTCTGGCATGATCGCCCACTCGGAGACTGAGACGGTGGCACCGGTCAGTCACACCCAATCTATCGGCGCCACGAGCGTCATCGTTAAGCGCCGTCGCGCGCCTCACAGACGGTATGACCCCATGCAAGTTTGGGCAGGGCATTGAGACAAGCGATTCGTAGCCGAGGCACTGACGCCTCCCCGCAAGCACCGCAAATCGCGTCCCCATTACCGACACCCCTTCTGCCGCGAAGGACAGCCTGTCCACTTCGCGCCCCTCTGAGGTCCGCCACCTCGGGGCAGGTTCGGAACGTACGACGCTCGCGCCGCCACCCCTGGGGCGGGCCAAGATACCAATCCACCGACACGCCCTCGGGTAGCCGGTCCGCTGCCACAGGCCTCGGTAGCGGTCGTCCTGGGCCGCACGCAACTTCACGGTCCCATAGTGGATATTGCCCTCCGAAAAGCCCTTCATGTGCAGCAGGGTGGGTACGATTGAGGCCGGAAGGACCAGCTTTGAAGCCATGTCAGGACTTGAAAGAGTGAGAATCGTCACCGGCGGCGGAAGCGGCCACTAGTAGCGGGACGGTCGTCGCTGAGCGACGCTCCACGACCCAGTTGAACACGAACCGCGTGTTGAGAAGCGGGTAGCGGACGCGAAAACGTAGACCACCGTCCGCTTTCGCATCGACCTCGACCAGCTTGGCCTCCCGGACGTTTACGTCCTCATCCTCGGACGCCTCGGCGATTACCGCGCGCTCCAATAGCATGAATGGCGCGTCGGCCGCCGGAGCGATGTGGACGATTAACTCGGCCGTCGGCACTTGATAGACGTTGTAGTAGAAGTAATCGGCCGTCGTAGGGATCGTGGCCATGGCGCCTGGTGCGGTCTGGAAGTTCAATTCGAGCCCGAGCTCCGATCCGGCCGGCACAGCGTGCGGTAGCTCGACATTCCACTCCAGAGGGTAAAGACTTTTGCCGTGCCGGACCTCCGGAGTTGCTGACGGCTTGCCTTGGACCGAGGGTCTGATCCCGATATTCTCCGGCCATTTCGTAAATTTCACCGGCGCGTATTGAGCGTACGGCTTCTCCCAATATACGCGTTGTGGAATCTGCTTCAAGCCTGCTGCGAAGGTGTAGTATTCAAACGACTCTCGGACTTTCACGGCGCCGTCCTTGAGGATCGTAATGTCGATAGTGGCTCTCTTCAACGCCCGTCCTCCGCGCAGTAGCGCTGACGTCTCGAAGTACTGCGGACGTCCCGGACGCAGCTTCTCGGGCGGATCGCCCTGTCTCAATAGCCATCGTGCGAGTCCGACGCTCAGACGTTCGACCTCGAGGCGCGAACCGATGACGAGTGCTCCTCGCACGACGACTCGTGTGAGGAACCACGAATACAACCGAAGCGGGTCACGATGCGCGATGAGTTTTGAAGGCAACTGCGCGATCCAGAGAGCGATAAATGTGGGGAATAGCAGAGCGAATGCATATTGGACCCACGAAGTTCGGAGCGTCGAAGCGATTTGCACCAAATACCCGTGAAAACGTCCGCCAGCCGTGGCGAATGCAGTTGACGCGACATCGGGAATCTCCACGAGCTTTCCGCTAAGGAACGTGAGCAACACCACCGCCATGACTACAATGAGCTGTCGCCCGATGATGAAAGGTGGGGGATCCTGATCACGGCAGCGCCACAATCTTTCGAACCAAAGTCGCACCGGGTGTCCGAACTGCTCGGGGTCCTTGTCAATTAGCATCGCCACAGCAACTTCGCTGCCTTCTCCAAGAAAAAGCAGCGGAAGCATGAAGGCGAAGACAACTACTCCTATTGCGAACGACGGCGAGAATGCCGTAATCGTTCGAATCGCGATATAGGCGACCGCGCTCGCGGAAAGCGCCGCCGCGAGAATATACCAAAGCGCCGCAATTAAGGAACGCAGCAAAACGGGCAGTTCGCGCTCAACGTCGGAGAGCACTTCATCCGCATCAAAGGGGCGTTGGGCCTGCAACGGGTCGTGCTTTACGGCAGCCTTCTTCTGGCTCATAAGCCTGACCCGAATGCAGTGTGCTTGATCATGACGTAGGACCGCCAGCGACGCAACGCCCTGCTAAGACCGCCCGATCTAAGAGGCATCCGCGGGCAGCTGCGTTCATCCGTGACGGGCGCGTGCGTAAACCCGTTTGCCGTGTTTGCCTTTGGCACAGTACGTTTAAGCATGATCCGCGGTTCCCGAGGCAGCGTTCGCGACGCCGATCGCAGCGCCTAGCACCGCGGCGAGCGCAAGGGTCCTAGCGATCGCGCCTTCATCGAATGGCTCGGCGAGCATGCTGTCGACGCAGATGACGCCCAGCTTTTGTTTCCCAAAGCACATCGGGACCACCAGCATAGAATTAAAGGTGTACGGTATATCTTCGAACTCCAGAAATTCCGGAGAGCTCCGTGGGTCGACCACATTTCGAATAGCTTGATCCAGATATGCGGCGCCTGCGATCCCGACACCATACGGGAACGTTTTTTTCGCAAGAGCACTCACGTTAAGGTTGCTCCAGGTGAAGCCTAATTCACGAAGAGGCGGGTCCGCGAGCCAGACGGTAAGGCGGGTGGCAGCCTTGGGCACACCAGTCGCGTTGTATCTCATCGATGCCTCGCGAAGGCGATCGAGAGCAAACCGTTCAAGGGTTTCCCACCAGGGCTCATTCGGCACCCTGGGGGCCGCCGTAAATCGGTTTGATGCAATGCACCAGTCAGACATCAGCTTCTGCAGGTCTGGCACGACGACCGACACGATGTCCACCGACTCTTGGCGGCGGAGACGCAACGACACACTCCCAATCGTGATTTCGGTTATGATTGGAAGCAGCGCCGCGAAAATCGCTAGCAGAACCCAGGCGAGCGTCGTGAAATCCAACGTCGGTACGTAGCCCTGCTTCGGTCCGAACGGCACGACGAACGCGCGACCAAGGGCGCCGGCGGCAGCAACGAAGGTGAGCACAACGGAAAAAATGCGCAACCGCCGCGACGACTCTTCATAGGTCTCGTCTCGCAGCGGAGTGGCCCTTTGCGCCCGAACGCAGAAGACCAGCATCACGATCAAGAAAAGCGCAACGCCAACCCAAGCGAACGGGTGGACTGCGTCCGGCAACGGAAGCGTCGTCGTTGACGTCGTCGTCCCGGAAGGTGAAGTCGGGCTATACTGCAAGGACGCCAGGCTTGCCGACGTTGACGTGTGGGGCCGCCCTGGGGCCATCGCGTTCCCTACGAACACGATCAGAGACCTCACACTTTCGGCTACTGCCGACCGCGCTTCCGTGAGATCCGAGACCAACTCGTTTTGCACGTTTGCCTCTTGGTTGTCTGGGGCCACACCTCTGGCAGTCGAAGGCCCTTCACCAATTAGCTCATATCAGCCTGTTAGTTTCTGCTCTCGATCTCGAACAACGTGCTCCTCGCAAAAAATCGGGACGCTTGCCCCGCGGAGCATAAAAGGCGACATCGTCACACTACAGCTACCTGAGACGACTCAGCCCGCGTTCTTTGCGGCCTTCTTTCGGCTCGTTCGCTGCGACCGCATTGCGGCGGCGACCAGCGACGCACTACTCGTCACCTGAAAGATTTTAAAGAGACGCTTGAGGTGGTTGCGCAGCGTGAACTCACTCCGTCCGGTCTCGCGGGCAACCTCGCGAACTGATTTTCCGGCGCACAAGTCTAATAGTAATTTTAGCAGGGCCGGACTAAGATGTGGCCACGTGGCGGGCCCGTTCGCGTCGTTGGCGGATTTGCCCCGTTTCAGAGACAGCGGGTGATCCGGCGCAATACTGGCGAAGCGATTGAAAGCGACATCTCGCCTTAGACCGAGGCTCTGCAAATCGGCGGCTGCGTAGCCCGCTCGCCTAAGATAGCCCAATTCAGTCCACAGCGCAGCAGCGGCTGCAATGTTCCCTTTTCCGCTTTCTCGTTGACCGCTAACGGCCTCCGCCAGGCCGCGTGCATGCAGCTCAAGCGCTTGGACACGGCGATCGCGCGTGAGCGCCCACCGCCCGTTATCCACCTTTGACAGTTCTCTGTATCGCAGAATCCATCCGTACGACTGCGGAAGGTCCAAGCGGGCGCAAACGCACGCCGCTTCCAGCAACGGCATTTGCTCCTCGATCTCGCGAGGTACCTTAACACGTAAATGCTCTAGCGCACGCCGCACAGCTCTGTTCGCAGCCGAGGGCTCATCAATGAGGCGGAAGAAATCGGCGGTCTCTAGCAGTGACGCGGCGGCCAGTGTATGCACGCCGTGGCTGAGCTTCTCGGCATCGTCCCAAAAGTCGAAAGCTTCATCAAATCGTCCGACATTCGTCATAGCAATGCCGATGTGGATCGCGACCTGCACCACTGCAGACCGGACGCCTTCGGGAGCCTGCTTGAAACGGCTCCATTCCTCAATGACAAGGTCGGCCAGTCGGGGGTCGGGCAACTCGGCTGCATATACAGCTAGGTTCTGCAGCACCTGCGCTAACAGCCCGACATCGCGTTCCTGCGACGTACGTAGAGATCGCAGAGCAGCGCGGAACGCGCGTGCCGAACTCGAATATTCTTCACGCGCCTCTTCAACCCAACCCATGAGGGCGTGCGCGCGTGCGGCATGAACATCGTGTGCGTCGTCTAGAGATGTCTGAATCCATTCCTCGGCGCACGCCAAGTCTCGCTCCACGTAAGACGCCCAAGCGCGGTAATATGCTGCCTCAGAGCGCTCTTCGGGCGAGTTCGCACGGGCATATGCGTGCTCGATACGATCAACGCCGCTCCGCGAGCCCGTGCGGTATTCCGAAATCCCGAGCAGAACGTCCGCATAGGTTTGACTCGGAAGAGACCATGCATCACGTTCGCGTAAGATACCTAGCGCAGCTTCAGGGTGGTTGCGACGCAATTCCGACCGCGCTATCAGCAGCGTCGCGTCCTCACCGACACGCCCCACTTCAGATGCGATCAGTTGCACCTGTTCGACAGCGCGGGCGTATTCTCCATCGGCAAGCAATTGGCGAGCGTCATCGAGAACGCTCGGCGCAACGGTCGGCGAACCACGGCTCGAACGGGCCATGCAGGAAGAGGCGCCGTCCAAAGCCCCTCTTCCTGCTTGACACAATGGCTGGAATGAGCCAGCTAGCCGGGCGGGCCACCTGCGGAGAGGTCGCTGCCAGCCGGCGCTCCGGGCGGTCCACCGGCCGACAGATCTGCGGAGCTACTGACCGACGATGTCACCGGCGGGAACGCGGCATGGATCGGGCTGCCGAAAATACATGCCGTCGTTAGCACGGCGACCAAGGTGGTAAACATTAGAGACTCCTCTCTCGCACTGAGTGGTGACTTAAGTAAGCCACTTACGGGAGAAGAAATCGGCGCGACTCGGCCGAGTCCTTGTATCTTATCCAAAGGCAAGCGAGCGCATGCCGTCTAGCGATACGTGAAACCTAAGTATAGAGTCTAGGCATGCTAACGTGATGCGCGCTGCGGAACGGTGTCGTCAAAAGCGATCCGCGATCGAGCCGGCCTACCACCTCATGTAGTCGAAACGATGGGGATCGCTGACATCGATGATCCGTTGTGATCGAACTATGCACGACGGAATCGAGGCACGACATACAGTAGGTCATGCACCAGTCATCAGATTGTCGTTGGCAACTTCGGAAGCGGCATCGAGCGCGATGCTCTGTGTGCGATTAGTATGGGGCTTTGAAGACCGAGCTCGTAATCCGTTCGAAAAGGAAAGGGGTGCAAAACGCCCCATGTACTTTTGACAGTCGCGGCAACGTTAGTAGCGGGTGGCTAGCGGTTGTTTAGGCCGGCACTTCCCGCAACTCAATGAAGGGGCGCTCGATGTCTTCGAGTGCATCCACCATGCGGGCGACCCGATGCCCCGCCGCTCGTAGCATGCGACGAGCAACTTCTTTGGACCTCACGTCCAAAACATCGAAAAAGCTAGGCCGTATATTTCCTTAACCGTATACCTCTGAGAGCCCCGCCAGCAACGCATTTCTCTCATGTTCCATGCGCCAAGAAATGACGAGGCACTTCTCGTTGGCGAGGTGACAGCTTCCTCGCGACGCCATCGTTGAACGCATGCCTCCACTATCCAAGCCGCCGTGAAAGGAACGATGTGGAGAATTGCTCGCGTACGAGAATTTCGGTCGCATCCAGACGACGATCAATCCGTGGCGCACCTATGGTCTCAGTTGTATCGAGTCAATCAGCGCAAGAGTTGCCCGCCCGAGTATGCCGACTCGAGCGGCTTCACCAGTCCGATCGTATGCAGCGACTGCAAGAGGCGGGCTATTGCGATTCGCTGCACAAGCGAACGGTCGATCCCGACTCCGTGGCCGCCCGCGCAGGGGAGAAGGGCCGCGCTTCTAAGCAAGGCGAGCGGAGCGGATGCGCCCGTTGCCCTTTCGCCAACCCGGACTAAGCTCGGCCTATAGAGTAGCTGCGGTACCGTGCATTTTGTTGCTAGGGCGTTCGCGCGCGCGGCGAGTCTGATTGATGTGAGGGGCCTTCAGGCCTTGAGCAAGCGCGGCAACCGACGTGCCAAGTCGGAGCCGAAGCGACTCGTGGAACTCGTACCATAACGAAATTCTAGCTTCAAGACGCCGAGATGATCGCGATAAACGCCAGATGCGGTGAGCGACGTTCGAGCGCATGAGTGGATCGCGAGTTGTGAAGTATCCCGTCGGTCCGCGGCTGGCTGTATTTTCGCTTTATCCAGGCCCTTTTCAGCGTCGCGCGAATCGCGCAGAGAATTGCTGGGAAGCTGGTGCCGTTTACTCGCGCCCAGACATCGCCCGAGCTACACCCTGAGGGTTCACTGCATGATTTCATCCCTCGCGGACGCGGTGCTGGAGTCCGCGTCAAAGACGTTGGGCGAGGCCGTGACCGGAACCGTGCTCGACGATATGCTAATGGCGCAGCACGTGCTCGACATCAGCGAAGCATCGACGAAGTGGCGCCGCATCTACCGCACGTTCTCGGCTCGTCAGCAGCAGGACAAATGCGCGAACAAATTCGGCGCGTTTATTGAGGGCGTGGCAGCACCAGGACGTTGGACCGGACGACGCGACGAGTTCGCAAGATTTCGCGATGAGCTGAACGAGGCGCTCTTACTCGGTGGGCTTCAGCTCGGGCCCGATGGCAAACTCAAGGTCGTCACCGCGGCAAAAACGGTCGACGAATCCGCCGCGCGCGCGAATCATCTCCGCGCGAAGCTTCGCGATCGCGGCGTCCACAATGACGTTCTCCGATTCTCGGAGCGGCTGCTCATCCGCGATGACAATTACTTTCACGCGGTTTTCGAAGCGACCAAGAGCGTGCTGGACCGCCTTCGCGCGATGTCAGGGTCGGCCGAGGACGGGAATCGGCTGATCAACGATACACTTGAGTGCGGGTCGCGGCCGTTCCCCATCGTGGCGCTGAACCGGTACGATACGCCGTCGCTGCAAAACGAGCAAAAAGGCATTGCCCACCTCGCACGCGGGCTCGTCCACGCATTCAGGAACGTGACCGCGCACGAGCCGCAAGTCGTTTGGCATATCTCCGAAGAGGACGCGCTCGATATGATGTCCATCGCGTCGCTCATCCTTCGCCGCCTGGACGGGGCTACGGTCACGACCGCGTATCAGCCGGTGCCCTGAAACAACAGTGCCCCGAGCCCAGCAGGTCACGACGTTTAGAGCTGCGGGCATTTATCGTGATTTCGCAGTTTCCGGCCGCATGACCGCGCTTGCTAATTGATCGTGCGGCGAGCCAGAGGCCCTTTCGCCACGCGGCTTCGCGCCCAAATCACCCCAATTGGCTCGCGACGGTCTAAGTCACGCTAAGTTGAGGCCATACCGTGATAACGCACCGCGAACGTGGGCGATGACGGATTCGAACCGCCGACCATCTCCGTGTAAAGGAGCCGCTCTCCCGCTGAGCTAATCGCCCGCCGCGCTTGGCCCCTTTCGGCGCGCGGGAGAGGCCTTCCCGGATGGCGATAACGTCCCGGATGCAGCAGCGCCGGCTGGCCCTCGATGACTCCCGCCCCATCTGGCGCTCGATGCTGGTGTTCCTCGTGCCCGTGATGCTGAGCAACATCTTGCAGTCGGCCTCGGCGACGTTCAACAGCATCTATCTCGGCCGGCTCATCGGCGTGCAGGCGTTTGCGGCGGCGTCCGCGTTCTTCCCGATCGTCTTCTTCATGATCGCGTTCTTCATCGGGATCGCGAGCGGCGCCACCGTGCTCATCGGACAGGCGTACGGCGCGCGCGACGAAGGGCGGCTCAAGGCGGTCGCCGGAACGACGCTGACGCTGTGCATCGGGCTCGGCGTGATCATCGGCGGGCTGGGCTGGCTGTTCGGGCCGCAATTGCTGGGTCTCATCCGCACGCCGCCCGACGTGTTCCAGCAATCGCTCGCGTACGCACGGGTAACGTTCCTCAGCTTGCCCGTGCTGTTCGTGTACCTCGCGTACACGACGTTCGTGCGCGGCACGGGCGACTCGCGCACGCCGTTTCTGGCGCTGATCGTCAGCACGACGCTCAACGTCCTGTTCACGCCCGCGCTGATCCGCGGCTGGCTGGGGCTGCCGCAGATCGGCATCATCAGCGCCGCCGTCGCGAACATCCTCTCCAGCATCTTTGCAATCGCGTTCATGCTCGTCGCGCTCGCGCGCGAGAAGAATCCGCTCGCGTTCGACATGTCGATCGTCCGCCACATGCGGCTCGAGCCGCGGCTCCTCGTCACGCTGCTGCGGATCGGCCTCCCGACCGGGCTGCAGCTCGTGATGGTGTCGCTGTCGGAGATCGCGGTGATCGCGCTCGTCAACCGCTTCGGCTCGTCCGCGACGGCGGCGTACGGCGCGGTGAACCAGATCGTGTCGTACGTGCAGTTCCCCGCGATCTCGATCGGGATCGCGTCGTCGATCTTCGGCGCGCAGTCGATCGGCGCGAAGCGCTTCGACCGGCTGACCAAGGTCGCGCGCGCGGGCGTCGGGCTGAACTGGGCGATCGGCGCGGTGCTGATCGGGCTCGTCTACGCGTTCAACGATCGCATTTTGAGCCTGTTCGTCACCGACGCGGCCGTCGTCGCGACCGCGCACGAGCTGCTCGCGATCACGCTGTGGAGCTACCTGCTTTTCGGCACGTCGAGCGTGCTGTCGGGATTGATGCGTTCCAGCGGTACGGTGCTGTGGCCGACGCTGCTGTCGATCGTGTCGATCTGGGCCGTCGAAGTGCCCGTCGCATACGCGCTCGCGCCGCGGCTCGGGCTGCGCGGCGTGTGGATCGCGTACCCGGTCGCGTTCGCCGCCTCGATGACGTTCCAGCTCGTCTACTACTTCGGCTTCTGGCGCCGCAAGAAGCTCACCACGCTGCTCGACGACAACGTCCCCGCGCAGCCCGTCGCGACGTAGCGCCGCACGATGGCCTCCGAACCGCGGCTCGCGAAATCCTATGCGGCGAACGTCGCGCTCGTCGTGCTCACGCTGTTCCCCGGGCTGATCAACACCAGCGCGATCGCGCTCGCCGCGGCGGTGATCGGCCCCGATCTCGGCGTCGCGCCCGACGTCGCCGCAAGCCTGCCGCTGCTCAGCGACGCCGCGCTCGCGTTCGGCTGTATCCTCGCCGCCGAGCTGATCCGCCGGATCGAAAGCCGCACGCTGTACTTCTGGCTGCTCGGCGTGTCGCTTGCGACGTCGCTCGCGAGCGCGCTCGCGCCGTCGTTCCCGGTGCTGCTCGCCGCGCACGTCGTGCACGGGCTCGTCGCCGGCATGCTGTTCGTCGTCGTGCTTCCGCCGCTCGTCATCGGCTTCGGCAGCGCGAAGCTGGGCGCGAGCGCGAGCGTGCTCGTGCCGGCGCTCTTCGGCGCGGCGACGCTCGGGCCGCTGGTCGGCGGGCTCGTCGCGTCGCCGGGGCTGTGGCGCTCGATCTTCGCGGTCGAGGTGGTCGTTGCGATCGTCGCGCTGGTGCTCGCGCGCAGCGTACTCGCGAAGCGCGAGCCCCGAGGCGCGGATGCACCCGTCGACTGGTTCGCGCTGCTCGCATCGGGCGTCGGCTCGCTGCTGATCTACCTCGGCGTCGGTTCGCTCGCGGGCCACGACTGGACGTACCCGCTCGCGCTCGGCCCAACCGCGGCGGGGATCGTCGTGTACGTCGTGCTGATCCTAGGCGAAGCGCGCATGCGCGAGCCGTTGGTACCGGTGCGCGGGCTAGCGACGTCGTTAGCGCTGGTCGGCACGATCGCGACGGTGATCGGCAGCGTGACGTTCAGTGCGCTCACGCAGTCGTTCTCGCTCACGCTGCTGCGCATCGACGGGCTCGATCCGCGCCACGCGGGCTTCGCGTTCTGGCCGGAGTTTCTGACGGCGGTCGCGAGCGGTTACGTGTTCGGCCGCCTCGTCACCACGAAGTGGGTCGTCGTCACGGGCGCCGCCGGCCTGGTGTGCATCGCGCTCGCGGCGGCGTGCGCGCGCGCCGTCGCGCCCGTCGACGCGGCGTCGGTCGGATGGCTGTGCCTGCTCGGCGGTTTCGGCGCCGGGCTGAGCGTATCGCCGGGGCTGTTCGTGGTCGTGCTCTCGTTCGAGCGCTCCCTCGTCGCGCGCGCGATCGCGTTGCTCAATTTGCTCCGGCTCACCGGCGGCTTCATCAGCGCACCGGGCGTCGAGCACACGATCGGCTCGCGCGCGCAAGGCCACCTGCACGCGCTCGACGCGTCGTTGAGCGCGCATCTGAGCGAGGATGCCGTGCGCGCGTTCGTCACCGGGCGCGCGCTCCCGCAACCGGTGCCGGTCGCGTCGCTGAAGAGCGCGCTGGCCGCGGGCATCGCCGACGCGTACGTCATCGTGCTCGTGCTCGCGGTCGCCGGAACCGCCGCGATCGCCGCGCTGCTGCTCACGACGCACTTCAAGCTGCGCGCACCGGATCTGAAGCGGTTCGACGACGGAAAGCCCGCGCTCGACGCGCCCGCGCTGATCTAGGTTCCGGAACCGCCGCCCGTTCGCAGCACGTACTTGAGCACGAAGCGCTGCAGCGTCGTGAACGCCGCCGGCGTGCCGTAGTTGAAGAACAGCTCGCTGTCGTTCTTGAAGCGGTGGTGCAGCGAGCCGGCGAGGTTGACGCCCGGCTGCGCGAAACCGCCCGTCCCAGCTGATGCTGCGCAGCGAGACCGAGAAGTTCGTGCTCGGGCCGATCGTCTCGCCGATGGTGAGCCGGCGCAGCCACTGGCCGTCGGCGGCGCCGCCGAACGACGGCCGCTCGCGCGTGCCGTCGATCTCGCCGCCGACGCTCCAGCGCGTGCCGAGCGTGCGCGACGTCGCGAACGACATCTGCTGCAGGTACATGTCGCCGAACGGTCCCCACGAGAAGCCCGCGGTGTACGGCGCGGGCGTGCCCTCTTTCCAGCCGACGTTGACGTTGTTCTGGTTGTACGAGCGGGTGATCCCGCCGGTGTAGAACGGATAGCCGATCAGTCCGCTGTCGTACGTGCGCAGCGACGATTCGTACGGCCCGCCCGAGAGATGCAAGCCGTTCTTGAATTGCAGGTCGAGGTTGAAGTTCGAGTCGGACTGATGCGCGGCGCCGCTGCGGTCGACGTAGCGGTCGCCCGTCATGAACAAGTCGACGCGCTTGAGGATGCCGTTCTTGGGCGTGCCGTTGAGGTCGACGAACGTCTGCGGCCCGCGCAGGTCGGCGTTCTGCGTGAAGCCGAGCACCGGCGCGTACTGCGGCCCGAGGTCGCGGTAGCCGGTGTAGATCTCGTAGTTGTGCTGGTGGACGTCGATGAAGTCTTCGGTCTTGTACGCGAGGCGCTTGTCGGTGACGAACGTGCCCTGCTCGCGCACGTAGTCGAGCGCGTAGACGAAGCCGGTGTTGTTGTTGCGCCCGCCGACCTGCGCCTGCCACGTCGCGTCGTTGCCCGCGCGCTGGTCGATCGTCTCGTTGCCCGCCTGATGATGCGTCATCACACCGTCCAACGACCATGCGAACGAGCGGTTCGGTACCGCGTGCTTGTAACCGAACACCATGTCGTCGAAGCCGGCGCCCTGAGCTTCGAGCGCGCCGAACGACTGCAGACCCTGCGTGCCTTCGAGCTTGAGGCCGCGGTCGAACGGCCCGATCGCCGGCGAGTAGAAGATCGTGGTGGCCGGTGCGTTGACGCCGGTGAGCGAGATCGGGTTGAAGAAATTCGCACCCTGGGTGAAAAACGGCCGGTACTCGTTGAGCGCGCGGCGGAACTCTTGCGGCGCGATCGTCTGCTGATCGATCTCCACGTTGGAGAAATCGGGCGCGATCGCGGCGACGAACGACGTGGTGCCCGTGATCGGGACGACGACGTCGGCGCCCGCGTGGCGCGCGCCCGTCACGACGAAGTTGCCGTCGGCAGCTTGAAACCGCTGGTGGTCCTGCCCTGCGCTCGCGAGGCCGTACACCTCGAACCGCGGCGGCTGCCGCTTCTGACCCGCGGCGAGCTTCACGCCGGTGAGCTGCGGCCAGAAACGCGCGTCGCCGGCTTGCGGAAACCCGCCGATCCCGCCGCCGCCGTCGTTCATCGTTGCGTCGTACGCCCACGACTCGTTCACGTTGAGCGCCGCAATGCGCCGCACGAAGTCGAACCGCCACGTCTGCACCGGCGCGCTCGGCCGCCGCAGCACCTTGATGGGGATGACCATCATCGCGCTCCAGCCGTCGGCGGTGCGCGCCGCGACGGCCGTCCACGGCGGAGCGAAGCGTGCGGACTCCGTCGACTGCTGGTACCGCGTGCCGCGCGGCGTCGTCATGAAGAAGTACACTTGCCCACCGTTGCCGCTCGGATCGATCCCGATCCCGGCGAAATCGTCGAGCCCGAAGCCCACGTCGTTGGCGCTCTGCGTCGCGGTGACCGGCGCGCCCGTTTGCGTGAGCGTCATCCCGACGTACACGTTGGTGTCGTCGTACAGCAGCATGAAGCGCGACGCGAACGGGCTCGGCTTCTGCGTCGTGACCGTCTGCATGCCGGTGGCAACGACGGCCCTGTCCCACGCCGAGTCCTTCAGCAACGGGTCCAGCGCGGGCGGCTTGTCGGTCCGCACGGCCACGAACGTGCCGCTCGGGCCGGTCACAGCGCCGGCCGGCAGCACGGCCGCCGCGCACATGAGGATGCCGGCCGCCAAGGAAAAGCTCCGCAGTCGCATGCCCCTATAACTTCGGCAACCTCCGCATTGTTTCGGAGCTAGCCGGCCAAAGCGCGTTTATCGGCGCGGCGGCGGCGATGGCTTGCTCGCGAAGGAGGACGGCTGAGCTTCGCTCCCCGAAGCCGGAGGGATGGCTCGAAGGCTCGTGCTCGGTACGCTGGGCGCTATCGCGGGCGCGTTGCTCGGTGCGATCGCGTGGGGCGCGATCACCGCCGCGACGCATTTTCAGATCGGCTACATGGCGATCGGCGTCGGCTTCCTCGCGGGCTACGGGATGCGCACGCTGGGCGGCGGGCGCGACCGCGCCGACGGCGTCATCGCCGGGATCGTCGCGTTCCTGGGCTGCGTGCTCGGCAACCTGCTGACGGTCGTCATCGACTTCGCGCCGCACGACGACGCGCACCGCGGCATCGTCGAACTGACGCTGCTGATCGTGTTGAACCCGAAGCTCGCGTGGTTCATGCTGACGCAAAGCTTCAGCATCATGGACGTCGTGTTCTACGCCCTCGCCGTGTACGCGGGCTACCGCACGGCGCTCAAACCGCCGGTCCTCATGGAAACCGTGCACGAACCCACCGAACCGATGCCGCCCGCGACAAAGCAGGCCGACGGAACATAACACTCGCGGGACCTTCGCGGTCCCATGCACGCCGCTGCGCGCATCCACGACTATGGTCGCGGAAAGTGCCGTGCCAGCAGACGCCCCACTTCTTCGATCCCCGCCACCAAACCGGCGGTCGGATCGCCAAGACGAAAATGGTTCTCGACGGTCGCGGCTACGCTCTTCCACGCTTCTTGTCCGAGCCGTTCGTGCGCGCCGGCGTCGCCGACGACGGCGAATTCGCGCCGCGACGGCACGACGAAGAAGTGCACCGCGTTGCGATCGCGCGCGCGTGACAGACCGCGGCGGTGGAGCGCGCGCAACGCCGCCGCATGCACGTCGCCCGCGACGTGCGGCACGATGGAAACCGCGATCGGAGACGTAGTCGCCGCTTCGGCGCGTACGATCGCTTCCCGAACGCGCTTCTCGTCGACGAACTGGTGCAGCTTCGCATTCACCATGAGCCGGTCGCTCCTCCCCCGCCCGACATACCGCCGCCTCCCGAAAACGAGCTGACGACGGAGATTCCGTCGAAAAGGCCGCCGAGCAACGTGCCGGCCAACCCCCAACCGTCACTATCGTTGCTACGGCTGCTGATATACCTCCCTTTCGGGGGGTCGGGCAATTTCATGATCAGCACGACGATCCCGATCGCAATCAAGATGCCGATGACGATGCCGACCGTCTCCCCCGAAATCTCCCCGAACCGAGACGAGCCCGCGTCCGTGTTGACGCGGACGGGATCCGGCGCGACCGGCGCGCGCTGCGCGTCGGCGCTCTTGCCGGCCACATCGTCTGTCGTTCTGCGCGCTCCGGTGCCGTCGCCGCCGACCGCGCCGAGAATCTCGTCGATGCCCGCGGTTACGGCTGCGTCGGGATGGCCGGACTTGAGCTGTGGCGTGATGTCGCGGATGATGCGCGCCGCCGTCGCGTCGGGGACGGTTTGCTCGAGGCCGTACCCGACCTCAATTCGCACCTTGCGGTCGGTGGGGAACACGAACAGGACCAGCCCGTCGTCCAGTCCCTTACGGCCGACTTTCCAGCGCGCGAACGCACGCACCGTCCAGTCCTCGGTCGGCGTCGCGCCCGTCGTCGGCGCCACGTAGACGAGCACCTGATGCCCGCTGCTGCTTTCATACGCCCGCAAGCGCGCGTCGAGCGTGGCAATGGTTTCCGGTGTGAGAAACCCGGTCGTGTCCGTCGCCCAGTGCGTGGGCGAGGGCGGGATGGGGATCTCGCCGCCGTTCGCCGCGGTCCCCAGCCCGATCACCATCACCAGCGCCAGCAACCAGCGCACGGCGCGCATCAGGCTAGAGCTTCACCTGCGGAGGGGCCTCCGCACCGGCCTGCGATTTGAAATACGGCTTCTCGCTGAAACGCGACCCGAAGAAACCTGCGACGAGAACGGTCGGAAACGAATCGCGTGTGGTATTGAAGGTCTGAGCTGCCTTGTTGAAGCGCATGCGCTCCACGGCGATGCGGTTTTCGGTCCCTTCGAGCTGCGCTTGCAGGTCGGCGAAATTCTGGGTCGCTTTGAGATCGGGATATCTCTCGACGACGACGAGCAGCTTTGACAGCGCCGACGACAGCGCGTCCTGCGCGGCACTGAACTTCGCGAACGCGGCGGGATCGCTCGGCACCCCGCTGCCGAGGCTGAGCTGGCCCACCTTCGAGCGCGCCTGCGCGACGGCGACGTAGGTGCTCTTCTCGAAGTTCGCCGCGCCCTTGACCGTCGCCACGAGATTGGGGATCAGGTCGGCGCGCCGCTGATAGACGCTCTCGACTTGAGCCCACTGTGACTGGACCGCCTGGTCGAGCGTGACCAGCCGGTTATAGGTCCCGGCCAGCGACATCACCATGATCAACACGACGACGACGAGGCCACCCAAAGCGATTAGACCACGGTTCATATGCTGCCATCCATCGAGCGCACTTTCTCCTCGAGCGCACCGAGCCCCGCTGCCCGGCGGCGCCGTTCGGATCCCGTAGATCCACCATGGAAGTGCTACAATGCGCGGGCGAGGGGCCGGCACCGGGAGTCAGGAGGAGACGTTGATCGTTCAGATTCTTTCTCACACTCCGATCTGGGTCTACGCGCTGTTCTTCGTGCTGCTGGGGTTCGGCCTCATGCAGACGCGTTCGCGCACGGTAAGCAAAATTACCGCGCTGCTCTTGCCCGTCGGCATGATCGCCCTTTCACTCGGCGGCATCAACTCCAGCTTCGGTCTCACGACGATACCGCTGGCGGCCTGGGGTATTGCCATCGCCATCGCAACCGTTGTCGGATACAGCTTTTTCAGGGACAAGCGCATTCACTGCGAGGCGACAAGCGGAAAATTCTTCGTCCCCGGCAGCTGGGTTCCGCTCGTCGTCATGATGGCCATCTTCTTTACGAAATACGTGTACGCGGTGATGCACGCCTCGAATGCAGAGCTCATCTCTACGCCGATCTTCATCGGCGCGCTGTCCGCTGTTTATGGCCTGCTCAGCGGCTACTTTTCCGCGAGAGCGGTGAACTTCCTGAAGCTGGCTCACAGGGCCTAACAGACGTGAGACCGCTGAGCGAAAGAAAAACCCCGCCGGGGCGGGGTTGTGATGGTAGCGCCAACGGGAGTTGAACCCGTCTCTCCGCCTTGAAAGGGCGGCGTCCTAACCGATAGACTATGGCGCCCCGTGGGCCCGGCTGGATTCGAACCAGCGCGCGACCAGTTATGAGCCGGCTGCTCTACCGCTGAGCTACGAGCCCGTAGCCGCTACCCCTTCGACAGGGCGGCGAAAGCTCTCTTCCCCGCGTAGCGCGCCGTGCCCGTCCCCAGGTCCTCGGCGATGGCCATGAGGCGGTTGTATTTCGCGATGCGGTCGCTGCGCGAGAGCGAGCCCGTCTTGATCTGCCCGGCGCCGGTTGCCACCGCGAGGTCGCTGATCGTCGTGTCTTCCGTCTCGCCCGAACGGTGCGAGATGACCGCGCGGTAGCCCGCTTTGTGCGCCATCTCGACGGCGTCCAGCGTCTCGGTGAGCGTCCCGATCTGGTTCACTTTGATCAGGATCGCGTTCGCGCTGCCCTCGCGGATACCGCGCTCGAGCCGCTCGACGTTCGTCACGAACAAGTCGTCGCCGACGAGCTGCACGCGCGCGCCGAGCGTTTTCGTCAGCAGATTCCAGCCGTCCCAGTCGTCTTCGCCCAGGCCGTCCTCGATCGACACGATCGGATATTTCGTGCACAGGCCGTCGTATAAGCCGACCATCTCCGCCGACGTCAGCGGGTGATCGTCCGGCACGTGCGGCCAGTACTTTCCGTCGCGGTAGAACTCCGCCGACGCGGGGTCGAGCGCGATCGCGACGTCGTCGCCGGGCCGATATCCCGCCTTTGCGATTGCGTCGACGAGGATTTGCATCGCTTCGTCGATGGAGTCAAGCTTCGGCGCGTAACCACCCTCGTCGCCGACCAGCGTTTGATGGCCGCGGTCGTGCAGCATCTTGCCGAGCGTGTGGAATACTTCGGAGCCCCAGCGCACCGCTTCGGCGAACGTCGGCGCGCCGAGCGGCACGATCATGCATTCCTGAAACTGCAGCGCGCCTTCGGCGTGCTTGCCGCCGTTGATCACGTTCATCATCGGCACCGGCAGCGTCGCCGCCGACGGGCCGCCGAGATACCGGTACAGCGGTACGCCGACCGACACCGCGGCAGCGCGCGCGACGGCGAGCGACACGCCCAGCAGCGCGTTCGCGCCGAGGTTCGATTTGTTCGGCGTGCCGTCGAGCTCGATCAGCGTGCGGTCGAGCTCGCGCTGCGACGTCGCGTCCGCGCCTTCGATCGCAGGTCCGATGATCTCGTTCACGGCGCCGACCGCCTTGAGCACGCCCTTGCCGCCGTAGCGCTTGGGATCGCCGTCGCGCTTCTCCACCGCTTCGTGCGCGCCCGTCGATGCGCCCGACGGCACCATCGCTTCTTCCACCACGCCGAACGACGTCGCCACCGCGACCGCGACCGTGGGGTTTCCCCGCGAGTCGAGCACTTCGCGCGCGCGCACGCTCTCGATCAGCGGCCGCCCGCCGCCGCGCAGCGACTCGATGGACATTATTTTGCGGCGACCCACTCGCCGAGCACGTGCCCGCGCGGGAACAGCTCGTCGTCGCTGAAGAAGATCTTCACTTCGCGCGCCGCCGACTCAGCGGAATCTGAGCCGTGCACGAGGTTGCGGCCGATCGTCTGACCGTAGTCGCCGCGGATCGTGCCGGGTGTCGCCTTGATCGGGTTGGTCGCGCCGATCGTCGAGCGGCAGCCTTCGATCGCGTCTTCGCCTTCGATCACCATCGCCACGATCGGCGTGGCAGTGATGTAGTCTACGAGCCCTTTGAAGAAGCCCTTGCCCTCGTGCTCGGCGTAGTGCCGCTTCGCCTGTTCCTCGGTCACGCGCAGCATCTTCAGCCCGAGGATCACGTAGCCGCGCCGTTCGAAGCGCGCGAGGACTTCGCCGACCAGGCCGCGGACGACCGCGTCGGCTTTCGCAAGAATCAAGGTCCGTTCGACTGCCATAGCGGACGTGCTATACGTGCCGAACGATGCCGCACCTCCGGCGGGCCCCGACGGTTCGCGGCCGCTCGACGCCGCGCGCGTGCGCGAAGCGCTGGCAGGCACACGCTTCGCCGAGGTGCGCGCCGTGCGCGAAACGGCCAGCACCAACGACGACGCGGCGGCGCTGCTCGGCGATCCGTCCGCGGCCGGTGCGACGTTGGTCGCAGAATTTCAAACCGCCGGCCGCGGGCGGAAGGCCGGCCGGAGCTGGATCGCGCCCGCCGGAAGCGCGCTGCTGTTCACGACGATCTTGCCGGCGGCGGTTGCGACGCAAGCGCTGTGGTCGGTGCCGTTCTGGGTCGCCCTCGCCGTCGCCGACGGCGTGGAGGAGGGCTGCGGCGTGCGGCTGGACCTGCGCTGGCCCAACGACCTGGACCTCGGCGCGCGCAAGGTGGCCGGCATCCTCTGCACGTCGCGGGTGACCGGCACGGAAGCGCACGTGGGCTGCGGCGTCGGCCTCAACGTCCGCCGTCCGGGCGATGCCGCGCTCGCCGCGATCGAGCCGCCGCCGGCGTATCTCTCGGATGCCGCGCCGCACGCGGAGCGCGAAGCGATCCTGGCGGGGATCCTCGGCGCGATGGACGGCCTGCTCGACGTGCTCGACCGTCCCGCCGACATCGCGCGCGCGTGGGAAGAGCGGGCGGGATTGCGGGGCCGGCCGTACCGGCTGCGGCTCGACGCCGACGGCAGCATCGTCGCGGGCACCGCGGTGCGCCTCGACCGCGAAGGCGGGCTCGTCATCGCGCACGACGGCCGCGAGACCGTCGTCCACCTCGCCGATGCGCGCGTCGTCGGCTAACGCAACGCCTTGCTGAGCACGACGCACGTCGCGTCGTCGTCGGGCCACGCGAAGCGCCCGACTTCACGAAAGCCGCGCCGGCGATAGTACGCGACGAGCAGCTCATTCGCAGCGTTCGTCTCGCAGGCGAGCTCCAATTTGCCGGCGATGCGCGCACGGCGTTCGACCGCATCGAGCAGGGCGACGCCGACGCCGCTGCGCTGAAGGTCCGGCGCGACGGCGAACTGTCCGAAGTTGCCGACGTCCGCGCGGCGATACCACGCGATGGACTCGGCTTCAGACGGCGACGGGCCACCGTAGTACGTCACCGTACCGACGATCGCGCCGGCGTCGTCGCGCGCGACGAACGCATCGCCTTCGCTTAAGCGCGCCGACGTGCGCGCATCGTCCTGCGTCGCGGCGGTATACCGGAACCCGCGCGCCGCGTAGCCTCCATAGGCCGCATGCAGCAATGCAGTGATCGCGGTAATGCTGTGGCGAGCCCCGTCAAACGGTTCGATGTCCATATCGTGGTGAAGTGACCCCGCGGTTCTGGACAGACTAGGCGCTTAATTTGGCCCGTCGGCTGCGCAATTCCGCCGGCGGGAGATAGTGACCGCGCTGCTTGCTGCCGGTCACGACCTCGTTGAATTTGACAACGGTGCGCGACAGATTGCTGCGGTCCGGGACGTCATCGCCTACAGATGTCGCGATCGCATGAACATCACCGGACTTAGTGCGCTCGCGGCATCTCACAGCGTGGAATGCAGTAAATTGCGACAAAAACCGGTTCTAATAGCCACGGAACCCGCGCTATGGTTCCTGTGTTACAGAAGATCGTACGCCTTCAAGCTGTTCAACCATAATCCTACGACTCGGCGCCGTAAGCCTGATAAATTCCTTAAGCAGTGATTCGTACTTCGGTTGGAACTGCTTTTCAGGGAGCACACCAGATTCACGAAGCCGGAGATAGTACTCCAATGAGTCGAATGAGCTTCGAAGCCCCACGAGAGTCGATTCGCTCAACTGCGCCTGATTTAGCGCCCGGCTATACTCGTCGCGAAGGGCACGAGCAGCGGAAACTGACGATATTTGATCTGACTGCGAAAGCCACCGCCGTTTGGCAGTTGTCTCGATAGCCTTCTTCAATCCGAGCGCCGCGGTTGCCCCTAATGTCGCGGCGGACCCCAGTCCGACTACTGTCGTCCCGTGGCTCAGAAGATCAATCCCGATTCCAGCGGCGAACCCCAGGCATGCTACAGCCTGGTCCCCGGTGCTTGATAACATTTCCCAGACTATTGCCGCCGGTCGCGTTTGAGGCGGCTCGCGCTCGCCAGTCTCAGGCTCCGAAATGTCTTCAAGGAATGACATGCTAGCGCCGCCACTTCGATAGCGGGTCAGTAATTTCGCCCAGGACCACGTCCTCCCGAACCACGGCCACCTCACCATGCGTGACGTCGGTGGCTGAAATTCTGCTCGAAGGTTCGCTAGAGTCAACACTAATGGAATGGCGCTCGCGTGGCCACGGGATTAATGCCAGCAATAGGTACGACGCCGCGACGATGAGTATCAGCCCCGCACCCTCAAAAAAAGTACGCGGGTCCAAGACAGTTAGATAAACGACCGATCCTAGCAAAAGTGCCGGGACGAACAGATTTCGCGATCGCGTTGGACTCAATCGATAATTCTTCATGTATAACCGGACTTAGAGACATGGACCTCAATCCAGGACTTCGCTGTTTTCAGCGTCCGGTCCTTATTGCGCGAGAGTGGCCGCTAGCAGCCGCTTACTCACTAACTCAGCTTAGTATCATCGCGGCCTGACGCTCGGAGCTGGGCATTTGCCTGGCCTACAGAATGCTAGCGGACGGTGCCTGCCTTACTTCGCGACGCCGCCCAGTGCGACGTTCGCTTTGCCGAGTACCGCGATGGCCGTCGCTTCGAATGTCGGGTCGACGCTGAGCGCGAGGTTCGCGGTCGCGGACACGTGCGCGGGCTTGGGGATCATCTTCGCCGCGACGCCGCCGTCTTTGAGCGCCTTGGTGGCGATCATCGTATCGGCGTTCGACGAGAAGAACAGGATGACGTCAGCCATCGCGTCTCACTTGGGGCGACTTTGATCAAGTGTCTGTTCTCGAGCGATTTTCCTCGCCACGATGCCCGAGAACGATGGCTTGTTCGGAGGCGCCCCGGAACCGCTCACGAGCTCGTCGAGCCCCGCGGCGACTTCGTTCAGCTCGCCGACGCGCGCGACGGCTTGCTGCGTGCGCGACGCCATCTCCGACGCGAGGGTGTCGATCACGATCACGTCGCCGAGGATCTCGGCGTTCAGCACCGACGCGGCCAGGATCTTCTCCGCAACACCGGCGTGCGTCGCGACGGCGTGCCGTGAAGTCGCCGCAGCATCGCCATCGGACTCCGCGTCGCCTTCGGTCGCAGCCTGCATCAGCAATTCGCCCTGGCGTTCGACCGCCGCGCGCGTCTGCGCGACGTGATCGCCGGAGACCTCGCTGCCGACGATGACGACCGACAGCTCGTGCGCCGATTCGCGCACCTGGCGGCTGCGCGCCGCGAGCGCGCGCGCGATGCGCTGCACGACCGGAACCGCGATGGCGAGCCCGATCACGATGCCGACCAGGCCCCACAGCAGCAGCGACACCAGCGTGTGCTGCTGGATCGCGGTGAACGTCTCGAGCGGCACGCCGAACCAGCGCGCGGCAATGACCTGGTTGCGATCGTCGAGGATCGGCTCGACGCGCGTGAGGTACTGCACGCCCGCCTCGGTATCGATGCCGTAGAACGTCTGCTTGACGTCGTTCACCGTCGCCGACGCGGCGTCGTCGATCAGCCGCGTGCCGTCGCGGCGCGAGATCGAGCTGGAGATCAACTCACCGTGGAAGATCACGGCGGCTTTCCCGCCGAGCGCGTGCGCCGCGGTGTCGACGACGTCGTAATAGTGGTCCATCACGATGCCGCCGTACACGGCGCCGATCGTGCGCTCGTTGGCGTCGGAGATCGGCGTCGCGGAGACGATGCCTAGCCCTTCGGTCAGGCCTTCGCGGCCCGCCGTCGTGGACTCGATCTGCGGCTCGAGCTGTTCGGGCACGAGCTCGTCGTGCGGCAGCGTCGCGGCCGTGTTGACCGTCTCGCCGGAGAGCGCGCGGGCGACGAACGGCGAATCCAGCTTCGCGCCGCCCCGGCCGCCGTTCGCGCGCGCGACGACCTTGCCGTGCACGTCGACGACGGTGAGAAACGACAAGCCGCCCTGGCGCGCGATGCCGGTCAGCGTCGCTTCGAGGCTCTTCGCGTGCGATGCCGTACCGCGCCGCACCGCTTCGTTGATCGCGGACTGCGTCACCAGCAGCTTGACCGAGTCGCGCTTGCCGTCCCAATAGCCGGCAAAGCCGGTCGAGCCGCTGGCGACCTGCTGCGTCGCGAGGCGGTTCAAGTCCGTGGCCATCGTGTTGCGCGCCGCGATCGCGCTGATCGCCGATGAGATCACGATCGCGCCGACGAGCGTGCCGACGAGCTTCGTGCGCAGACCGAGTTTCATACCGGCGTCTCCTGAGTGGCATGGTGATCCGAGATCGTGTAGCGGCCGAACTCGCCGTCGATCGCGGCGGCGCGCCGGTTCATCTCGTCGACGGACCCGAGGATGCGTTCCGCGGCCGACGTAATCTCCGCGTTGACGTAGGTGAGGACTTCGACCGACGACGCGTTCTGCGACGAGATCGACGTGATCGCGTCGAACGCGCGCGACACCTCGCTCGAGTGCGACGCCATCTGCTTGGTCGCCGTGAGGTTTGCGCCGACGGACTTCGTGATCTCCTCGATCGAGCGGATCACGCGGAACGTGTTCTCCGACATCGAGCGCGTCACCGAGCTGATCTGGCCGATCTGCCGGTTCGCGTCCTTCACGGTCGAGACGATGTCGCGCAGCGCGTCGGACGCGCTGTCGGTGGATTTCACGCTCTCGTCGAGCCGCGCGTCGAGGCGCGTCATCACGCCGGTGACCTGGGCGATGACCGATTGCGTCGAGCCGATGTGCGCCGCGATCTCTTTGGTGGCGCGGCCGCTGCCGTCGGCGAGCTTGCGCACTTCGTCGGCCACGACCGCGAAGCCGCGCCCGTGCTCGCCCGCGCGGGCCGCTTCGATCGCGGCGTTGAGCGCGAGCAGGTTCGTCTGATCCGCGATCCCGTCGATGACCTTGACGATGTCGCCGATCTGGTCGGAGTTCGCACCGAGCCGGCGGATGTCGGCGGCGAGCTCGTCGATGGTGGACTTGATGGTGGACATCGCGTCGACGATCGTGTGGATCGCGGTGCCGCCGCGGTCGGCGGTGAGCGTCGTCTCCGACGAGATCGTCAGCAGCGAGTCGACCTGCGCGGACACTTCTTCGATCGACGCCGACATCGTCGAGACGTCGAGGGCCGTCTGGTCGAGCGAGCGCGTCTGCTGCTCGGCCGACCCGGCCAGCTCGGAGATCGCGTCCGTCATCGAACGCACTTTGCCGAGCGCGCCTTCGACGATCTGCGACTGCTCGCCGATGCCGTCTTCGAGCTGCTTCTGCGCGATCGCGCCGCCCTCGATCACGGCCAGCGACGACGACGCGGTGGACCGGCAATCGGTCCCGGCGGCGCCGAGCCGCTGCGCTTCGTCGTGCATCGTTCCGAGGAAGTCGCGCATCCCGAACACGAGCGTGTTCAGCCCGATGCCCAGCTCGGCCAGCGGGCCTTCGGCCACCGCGAGGTTGCCGGTCAGGTCGCCGCGGGCGACGTCGTTGACACCGGTGGTGAGAGCCTCGATGTTCGCCTCGAGCTCGGCCAGGGCGCCGGACGTTCTCGACCCGCCGCCGCCGGGCGCGTCAGCGAGCCACGCCAGCAGGATGCCGGCGAGCACGAGGATCCCCGCCGACGCGGCCAGGGTCTCCGCGGCGCCGTGCGGCCCGCGAGCCACGTACGCGACGAGCGCGCCCGCGAGCACGACGGCCACGGCGCCCACGGCAAAACGGCCGGCCGGTGTGGCGCGGCGGTGCACGACGAGGAGGCGCTCCAGGATCAATCTCAACGGGTCCTCGGCCAAACGACGAACGAGAAGCGGAGCCCGTGCCACACCAACACAGTCCGTCTTAACCAGCATCGGACAATGCGGGGCGTGCCTTGAGCTTCCGCCGGCTCGCTCGCTCTCTACCGCGGAGAGTGCCCTTGGCTAGGCTGGTCGATTCGCGCGGCTGCGCCGCTCGCACGTCTCGCAGAAATGCGAGTACTTGTTGTCGGTGTCGAAGACCGAGTTCGAGTAGTACATCGCGCAGCGCGCGTTGTAGCAGTGCTTGAGACCCAGCGCGTGGCCGATCTCATGCACGCTTTCCTTGAGCAGCCGCTGGAACAGCGCGTTCTCGTCGGCGGGGTCGCCATACAGCTCCGAGCGCAGCCGGTGCAGCGACACGACGGCGCAGCGCTGCGCCTCGCTGGACGACCCGAACACGAATTGGTGCGAGGTCTTGTAGAGGTCGAAGTCGGTGATGCCGAGGACGAGGTCCTCGCGCGTCTCGTACGCCGCGGTGAGGCGGCCGACCAGCGAGCCGAAGAACAGCTGTCCGCGCGCGCTGTTGAGCGCCGTCTTGGGGACGGCGAGCGTCGCGCGCACGACGGCCGTCGCGAGGAATCGCTCTTCCAGGCACAGCGCGAGCCGGGTGAGCAATCCTGCGTCGATCGCATTGATCGGAACGATGCTGATCTCGCGCACGGCGCTGGTACCGGTTCGGTTCGCGCGCGGCACGGTCCTGGGCGGCGGTCGTCCCGCACGCGTCGAAGAGCGCGAGGCATGATCGTCGGGATCGGGATCGACCTCGCGGAGGTGGAGCGCTACGCGTTCGACGAGACCAAGCGCGCGCGGTTCGCGCGCAAGGTGTACACCGAGGAAGAGATGGCGTACGCCATGCGCAAGCGCAACTGGCCCGAGCGGCTCGCCGGCTTCTTCGCGGCGAAAGAAGCCGTGCGCAAGGCGTTCGGCCACGCGATCCCCTGGAACGCCGTGGGCGTGTCTCACGAGCGCAGCGGCAAGCCGGTCATCCGCCTGTACCGCGGCTACGAGAAGCTGCTCGCGCAGCGCGGCGTGCGCGCGATCCACCTAACGATCACGCACACGGCGACGACGGCGGCGGCGGTCGTGGTGCTCGAAGGATAAGGCGGTGAGGGCGGTGACGGCGGCGCAGATGCGCGCCATCGACGCTGCAGCCGTCGCGCGCGACGGCGAGGTCGCGCTGATGCGCGCGGCCGGCGACGCGATCGCGCTTCTGATCGACCGCTACGCGCGCGGCGACGGCGCGGTCGTCGGCATTGCGGGCGCAGGGAACAACGGCGGCGACGCGTACGCGGCCCTGGCGTCGTACGACGGCACGCGGCGACGTGTGATCTTCGCGGATGCGTCGGCAAGCGTGCGGCACGACGGCGAGGCACGGCGCGACGCGCGCGAACGCGCCCGCGTCGCGGGCGTCGAGGAGCGGCCGTTCCCGCCGGACGCTGCGACGCTGCGCTACGCGGGGCTCGTGCTCGACGGCGTGCTGGGCGCCAACGCGCGCCTGCCGCTCGACGCGCGCAGCGCCGAGCTGGTGGACGCGATCGCGGCGAGCGGCGCGCCGGTGCTCGCACTCGACGTCCCCACCGGCATCGATCCCACGACCGGCGCCGCGGGCGCGCACGTCGTGAACGCAACAGCGACGATCGCGCTCGGCCGGCCGAAGCTGGGGTGTCTGCTCGACGCGGGCCGTGACGCCGCCGGCGAGCTGTGGTGCGCGCCGATCGGCATGCGTGACGGCGACGCGAACGGCATCGACGATCCGCGCGCGGACGTGCTCACGCCCGCGGAGTTCGCCGCGCTGCTGCCCGCGCGCGCGGGCGAGTCCGATAAGCGCAGCGCCGGGGCGCCGCTCATCGTTGCAGGCTCGACGCAATTTCCGGGCGCGGCGGTGCTGTGCGCGTGGGGCGCCGCGCGTGCGGGCGCGGGCTACGTCACGGTCGCGGCGCCGCAAGGCGCGGCCGACGCGCTGCGCGCGCATCTGGTCGAGCAAGTGGTCGTCACGTACGACGAGCGCGATCCCGACGGCGCGGTGCAAACGATCCTCGGGCTGACGAATCGCTGCGACAGCATCGCGATCGGACCGGGCCTCGGCTTGTCCGATGGGTTCGCGACGATCGTCAACGGCGTGCTCGGCGGCAGCGCGCTGCCCGCCGTCGTGGACGCAAGCGCACTCTATCATCTCGCCAAACGGCTCGGCGCGTATCGCGACAAACCGCTCGTCATCACGCCGCACGCCGGCGAGTTCGCGCGCATCAGCGGCAAAGGCACGATCGCGCCCGGCGAACGCCTCCCGCGCGTGCGCGCGTTCGTCGACGAGCACGGCATCGCAACGCTCCTCAAAGGCCGCACGACGCTGATCGCCGGGCGCGGCGCGACGCACGTCAACCCGACCGGCACGAATGCACTGGCAACGGCCGGCACCGGCGACGTGCTCACGGGCGCGATCGCAACGCTGCTCGCGCAGGGCTTGTCGCCGCTCGATGCCGCACGTGCCGGCGCGTACTGGCATGGCCGCGCAGGCCAGGTCGCGCTCGCGCAGCGCCGCCGCGGCGTCATCGCCCGCGACATCGCGGAAGCACTGGGCGAAGCGTCGGTCGTGGAGCCGCAAGACGGTACGCTCGTGCGTATCTCCTAACGGCCGAATTCCGGACGAGATGCGAGGGTACCCTTGACGCGCGCACACCACCGCGTGATAGCCTTGCGTGGAAACATGTCGAAAACGATGGTGCGCGAGATCGTCCTGCCGGAAACGAAACCGGAGACCGAATGGCTGCGCGGCCGGGCGGTCAGAAAGATGAGCCCGAAGCGCACGCATGCCGTGCTGCAGCTTTGGTTCGGGGAACGGCTGAAGGCCTGGGGCGGCGACCGCGGGATCGTCGGAACCGAATGGCGCTTTCGCGTAGCGCCACCCGGCGAGGAAATCCGGCCGCTCGTTCCGGATATATCCTATCTGGCGTACGATCGGATCGGCGACGCGACGGAGGACGAGCTCGAGGCCCCGCTGATCCCGCCGAACCTCGCTATCGAAATACGTTCGCCGGGTGACAGTCGTCGCGATATCGAGGACAAAATCGACGTCCTGATTCGCGCCGGGACCGATGTCGTGATCGTCGTCAATCCGAAGACGCGCACCGTGTTCGCGCAGGACGCCACCGCGCGACGCATCTTCTGGGGCGACGAGACGTTCGAGCATCCCGCGGCACCGGGCTTCACGTTCGCGCTGCCGGAGATGTTCGGCGCGCTACGCCTCCGCCGTCCGGGCTGAGGCGCTACCCGCCCGATTTCAACAGCTCGCGCAGGCCCGCTTCGTCGAGGATCGGGACGCCGAGCGACTCCGCTTTGGCGAGCTTGCTGCCCGCTTCATCGCCCGCCACCACATACGCGGTCTTCTTCGACACCGACGACGACACTTTGCCGCCGGCCGCGACGATCAGCTCCGCGGCTTCGTCGCGCGTAAGGCTCGGCAGCGTGCCGGTGAGCACGAGCGTCTTGCCCGCGAGGACGCCGACCGGCTCGCGCGGGCGCAACGGCGCGGTCATGTCGACGCCCGCCTTCGCCAAGCGCGCGATCATCGCGCGGTTCGGCACCTGCGCGAAGAACAGCACCACGCTCGCAGCGATCTCCGGCCCGATCCCTTCGCTCGCGAGCAGCTGCTCCTCCGTCGCCGCCGCGAGCGCGTCCATCGAGCCGAAGTCGCCGGCGAGGATCGCCGCGTTTTGCGAACCGACGAACCGGATGCCGAGGCCCGACAGCAGCCGCGCGAGGCCGCGCGATTTCGAGCCCTCGATCGCCGCGAGCACGTTGGATGCCGACTTCTCCGCCATGCGCGGCAGCGCGAGCAGCTTTTCGAGGTCGAGCTGGTAGATCTCGCTGACGTCGCGCACCACGCCGCTGTCGACGAGCGACGCGGCGAGCTGGTCGCCGATCCCTTCGATGTCCATCGCGCCGCGCGAGCAGAAATGCCGCACGCGCTCGACGAGCTGCGCCGGGCACGACGCGTTCGTGCAGCGCGCCATCGGCTCGCCTTCCGGGTGGTCGACGTCGGCGCCGCACACCGGGCATCGGTCGGGCAGCGTGTACTCCGGCGGGTTGCCTTTGCGCAGCTCGAGCACCGGTCCGACGACGCGCGGGATTACGTCGCCCGCGCGGATGACGGTCACGACGTCGCCGATGCGGATGTCGTTCGCGCGGATGTAGTCCTGGTTGTGCAGCGTCGCGTTGGCCACGGTCGTGCCGCCGATCTGCACCGGTTCGAGCACCGCGTTGGGGTTGAGCACGCCCGTGCGCCCGACGCTGACGGTGATGTCGAGCAGCTTCGTGCGCGCTTCGCGCGCGCGGAACTTGTAGGCGATCGCCCAGCGCGGGTCTTTGCCCGACGTGCCGAGCTTCGCTTGCAGCGCCAAGTCGTCCACCTTGACGACGACGCCGTCGATCTCGTAGTCGAGCGTCTCGCGCTTCGCTTCCCATTCCGTCACGAACGCGACGACGTCGCGGATGGACGGCACCGCGTGCGCGTGCTCGTTGACGCGAAAGCCGAGCGCGCGCAGATACTCCAGCAGCTCGTGCTGCGAGCGCGGCGGCGCGTCGGTGTCGATCTCGCCGACGGCGTACGCGTAAAACGAGAGCTTGCGCTCCGCGGTCATCTTCGGGTCGAGCTGGCGGATGCCGCCGGCCGCGGTGTTGCGCGGGTTCGCGAACGTCGGCAGCGCGCGCGCGGCACGCTCGGCGTTGAGCCGCGCGAAGTCGCTCTTGCGCATGTACGCCTCGCCGCGTACGTCCACGTGGCGGGGCACCGGCACCTTGCCGTCGCGCAGCGTCAGCGGGATCGTCTTGATCGTGCGCAGGTTCGACGTCACCTCTTCGCCGGTGCTGCCGTCGCCGCGCGTGCCGCCGGCGGTGAGCCGCCCGTCGTCGTAGCGCAGCGACACCGCGAGCCCGTCGATCTTCAGCTCGCACGTGTACGCGACGTCGCCGTCGATGCCGCCGAGCTTGCGCACGCGCGCGTCGAACGCGAGCAGCTCGTCTTCGCCGAAGGCGTTGCCCAGCGACAGCATCGGTCGCGCGTGCACGTACGGCGGAAAGCCGCTCGACGGCGTACCGCCGACGCGCTGCGTCGGCGAGTCCGGCGTGAGCACTTCGGGATGGGCGAGCTCGAGGTCGAGCAGCTCGCGCAGCAGCGCGTCGTAGTCCGCGTCGCTGATCTGCGGGTCGTCGAGCACGTGGTAGCGGTAGTTCGCGTCGTCGAGCTGCTTGCGCAGCTCGCGAGCGCGTTTCTCGAACGCTTTTACCGCCACGGTTTGGGGGTGGCGACCTGCACGGGATAGCCGTCGGGGTCGGCGATCACGGCGATCCGCCCGAAGCTCTCGTCGTGCGGCTCCTGCAGGATCGGCACGCCCGCGGTGCGCGCGTCGGTGACGAACTTATCGACGTCGTCGACGTAGAACCCGAGCTGCAGCGAGCCCGGCTTGACGGTGAGGCTGTCGCTGGCGGGGTGCAGCCCGAGCATCCGGCCGTCGCCGAGATCGAAGTCGACCCAGTGCGGCGCCGCGTCGGTCCCGAGCTTCAGCTCCAAGATGGTCCGGTAGAACTGCTTGGACCGTTCCAAGTCGGCGCAGACGATCATCGCGAGAGCGAACGTGGCCACGGGCCTGGGGCTTCGACGAGGGCGGCGCAGGTCCGCCGCCCGCGCCGGAGAGAACCGCTCCGGATGCTTTCTCGGCGCGCGTTCGTCGCGGGGACCGCCGCCTTCGCCGCAGCCGCTCCGTGCGGTGCGCTCGCGTTCGTCGACACGACGACCGGCGACCAGGTGCGCACCCCCGCCCAGCAGGCGCGCACGATCCTCGACGCCGTCTCCGTCATCTCCGCGACGCAGCTCGCCGTGCGCACCGTGTGGCGCGCGCCGTCACCGTTTCCGCCGCTCGCGCCGATCGCATACTACGTCGCGCGCGGGCACGACGCGGACTATCCGAACGAAGCGGTCATCTGGCTCAACGTCGATCATCCCGAGCTGAAAAGCCCGCGCTTCGCACGGTTCAGCGACGAGATCCCGCTGCTGACGGAGTTGCTGCTCGCCTCGGTGGACGTGCGTTCGCGCGGCGCGCCGTCGCTGGGCCTTGAGAACCTCGAGCCCGCGAAGCGCCGCGCGACCGCGGCGACGCTCGCCGGCAAAGTGGCCGTCATCGCGCGCTATTCGCCGTATCCGACGGTCAGCGAAGCCGAATTCAACCGGCTCGAGTTTCCGTACGCCGTGCTGCGCCAGATGACGCCTGGGATCGGCGGCGTCGCACGGATCGTCACGAAGCCCACCGACATGCCGGCGGAAGAGCCCTACGCCGTGTACGTGGGACGCGACGCGGATCCGCACGCGCCCAAAGGCTGGGGCGCGGTCCACGTCATCCCGCCGGGCGTGTTCGAGACGTCGCAAGGCAAAGACGCGCTGATACGCGCGTTCGTGCTGGCCACCGCCGACGCGCAGCCGGCCGACACCGCGCCGAAGCGCGCGTACGACGCCGCTCGTGCGCAGGACGAGGTCGCCCGCGGCGACCGCTGGGCCGCGCGGCGCGCGTTCGCGGCGCCGTACGTCACGCAAGTCGCCACGCTCTTGGGAGGTTGATCGCAGCCGTGCAACTCGATGAGGGAACCGTTGCGGCGAGGCGGCGCGCGTTTCGCGCGCTGCACGACGGCCCCGCGCTGCTGATCCTGCCCAACGCATGGGACGTCGTCACCGCGCGCATCTTCGAGGATGCGGGATTTCCGGCGGTGGCGACGTCGAGCGCGGCGGTCGCGAACGCGCTCGGTTATCCCGACGGCAACGCGCTCGACGTCGACTTGCACCTCGCCGCGATCGAGCGGATCGTGCGCGCGCTCGACGTGCCCGTTTCGGCCGACGTGGAGAGCGGATATTCCAGCGACATCGAAGCGCTGACGAAATTCGTCACGCGGCTGGCGGCGACGGGCGTCGCGGGGTACAACCTGGAAGACGTGAAGGCGGAAGGCGAGCTGTACGCGCTCGACGAGGCCGTCGCGCGCGTGCGCGCGGCGCGCGCCGCGGCGCCGGACGTCTTCCTCAACGCGCGCACCGACATCTATTTGATGGGAATCGGCCCCGCCGAGACGCGCTTGGAACGGACGCTCGAGCGTGTGGACGCGTTTGCGAACGCAGGCGCGGACGGCGTGTTCGTGCCCGGCGTCATGGATGCGGTGACGATCGGCAAGCTGTCGATCGGAACGCGGCGCCCGCTGAACGTGCTCGCCGGACCGAAGACGCCGGATCGCACGGTGCTGCAGGCGCTCCGCGTGCGCCGCGTGAGCGTCGGCTCGGGGCCGATGCGGCGCACGCTGGGCGTGCTGCGCGAGATCGCGCACGAGCTGCGCGACGCGGGCACCTTCTCCTACACGCGCGAGACGAGCGTCCCGTACGCCGAGCTCAACGCCCTGATGCGTCCTTCGACAAGCTCAGGATGACAGCTTCGACAAGCTCAGGATGACAGCTTCGACAAGCTCAGGATGACAGCTTCGACAAGCTCAGATTAGTTCGTGTTCTTCACCGCTTCGTAGATCGTCCGGAAGGCTTTCGCGGTCGCCTGGTCGTCCCAGTCGCCGTTGTGGTTGTCGAGCATCGACGCGACGAGCCGCGCGGCGATCTCCTTGAGCTGAATCTCCTGGTCGGGTGTCATCATGATCTGCGGCCTACACGCGCCCGGCGCCGAAGTTTCATCGCGGCGCGGGCTCCGTGCTAGAATGAGGCCGCCGGGATTGCAACGTAGGAGTTCGCCGATGCGCACATCTTTCTCGTGGTTCCTCGCGATCGTGGTTGCGACGTCCGTCCAGCCGGCGTCCGCGGGCACGCAGGCTGCGCCGGGCCGGACCTTCACGATCCCGGTCCATGCGCGCGCATCGGCGCGCGCAGCATTCCGCGAGGCGTTGCGGTCGCTCCCGCTGGACGGTCTGCGAATTCACTCGGCATTCAGCGACACACGCGACCGCTTCGTCGAAGGGGCGTTCACCGCGACCTGGCACGGCGCTGCGATCTCGGGCGTCTTGCTCGCCGGGACGGCAGGCGTTGCAGCGGCGGCGTTCGATACGACGGATCGCGCGCCGCGGACCATCCCCGCGCTGCTCGCGCAGCTCGGTTCGCACGGCGCGCCGCGCGCCGCGCGTCCGTTGCACGCCGTCTCGTTCGGAAGCGGCTCCATCGGCCTGCCGGACTCTTGGAGCGTCATGAACTCGTACCAAGGCTGCGTCGAAGCCGCGTCCCGGCAGGATCACGGCTACCTCGCGTTCGGCTGCCCGCAGGCCGCGGTGGCCCCACCGCTGCTGCCGGGGACGGACCCGCGCAGCGTGCTGATCATTGCGAGCGGCGATCCCGTCGCCGTGTTACAGCGTGTGCTCACGGCGCCGTCGCCCGCCGGGCTCGGCGTCTCCGGCGTGCGTATCGCCGAGATACGGCCCGTTGCGGCCCCGATGGCGGGCGGACGCGCTGCATACGTCCTGTTCGACTATGTCGCCGGCGGCGCATCGTTCCGCGGTCTCGCGCTGATCGCGGTCGCGGGCGTCGACAACCGCACGTTCATGGTCTACAAGTCGATGTTCATGCTGCCCGCAGCGACGTTTCCGCAGCTCGCGCCGACACTGTGGAAATCGTGGCAATCATGGGGCGTCAACAGCGGCGTGCTCACGTCACGGTTGACGGCGGCGGCGCAATCGATGCGCGAGACCGGGGACATCATCACCGGCGCTTACTGGTCGCGTCAACACGCGGGCGAGCAAAGCTCGCTGGGCTTCGACCAGTACATCCGCGGCACCGCACAGCTCGAAGAAGTCACGACGGGCCGCCGCTGGAACGGCAGCTATTTCGACGCGAGCACGATCGTCGAGCACGACCCCGTGAACTATCGCATCGTCCCGATCGGGGAGCTCAGCCGCTAGACCGCCGCACCGGCGGGCCGCGCTACGCTTCGACCGGGACGCGCTCGCGCGTTCCGTTCTTCGTCAGCTCGTCCAGCGTCTCGAAGTTCGTCTGCTCCAGCTGCGCGATGCGCGCGGCGCTGACGCGGATGCGGCCCTTCGCGCGCTCGTCCGTGAGCACGCCGCGCAGGTACTCGCCCGTGTGTGAGCGCGGGTTTCGGGCGATCTCTTCCGGCGTGCCGGTCGCCACGATCTGGCCACCCTTGTCGCCGCCTTCGGGGCCGAGGTCGATCACGTAGTCGGCGGTCTTGATCACGTCGAGGTTGTGCTCGATCACCAGCACCGTATTGCCCATCGCGACGAGCCGTGACAGCACGTCGAGCAGCTTGTGGATATCGGCGAAGTGCAAGCCCGTCGTCGGCTCGTCGAGCACGTAGAACGTGCGGCCCGTCGCGCGGCGCGACAGCTCCGTCGCGAGCTTGATGCGCTGCGCCTCGCCGCCGGAGAGCTGCGTCGCGGGCTGGCCCATGTGGATGTAGCCGAGGCCGACCTCGCAGATCGTCTTGAGCTTGTTCGAGATCTTCGGGATGGTCGAGAACAGCTCGGCCGCCTCGTCGACACGCATCGCGAGCACGTCGGCGATCGACTTGTGCTTGAATTTCACCTCGAGCGTCTGCGCGTTGTAGCGCTTGCCCTTGCACACCTCGCACGGCACGTAGACGTCGGGCAGGAAGTGCATCTCGATCTTGATGATGCCGTCGCCCTGACACGCCTCGCAGCGGCCGCCCTTGACATTGAACGAGAAGCGCCCCGGCGTGTAGCCGCGCATCTTCGCTTCGGGCGTGAGCGAGTAGAGCTCGCGAATCTGGTCGAACGCGCCCGTGTAGGTGGCGGGATTCGAGCGCGGCGTGCGGCCGATCGGCGATTGGTCGATAACCACCATCTTGTCGAGCGCTTCGGCGCCTTTGACGCGGCCGTACGTGCCCCCGGCGGGCTGGTGATGCAAATACTGGTTGAGCGCCTTGACGACGACTTCGTTGACCAGCGTCGACTTGCCCGAACCGCTCACGCCCGTCACGCAGGTGAACGTGCCCAGCGGCAGGTCGACATCGACGCCTTTGAGGTTGTTCGCCTTTGCGCCGATCACGCTGAGCGTACTGCGGCCTTTCTTGCGGTGCTTCGGGATCGCGATGAACTGCCGGCCCGACAGGTACGCGCCCGTCAGCGATTCGGGATTGTTCTCGATCTGCTCGATCGAGCCGACCGACAGGATGCGCCCGCCCTCGGCGCCCGCGCCGGGGCCGATGTCGACGATCACGTCGGCGGAGCGCATCGTGTCCTCGTCGTGCTCGATCACGATGAGCGTGTTGCCGATGTCGCGCAGCGTCTCCAGCGTCGCGAGCAGACGATCGTTGTCGCGCTGGTGGAGCCCGATCGACGGTTCGTCCAGAATGTACAGCACGCCGACGAGCGACGAGCCGATCTGCGTGGCCAAGCGGATGCGCTGCGACTCGCCGCCCGAGAGCGTCGTCGCGCTGCGCGATAAATTCAAATACCCCAGGCCGACGTTCTTGAGGAAACCGAGCCGCGCGCGGATCTCCTTGAGGATCTGCTGCGAGATCTTCGCCGCGCGCTCGTTCGGGTGATAGCTGCTGAAGAACCCTTCCGCGGCTTCGACCGACATCGTCGTCGTCTCGTTGATGTTCTTGTCGGCGACGGTGACGCCGAGCGCCTCGGGCTTCAGCCGCGCGCCCTTGCAGACTTTGCAGACCGACGCCGACATGAACTTCTCGATCTCTTCCTTCACGTACTCGGACGAGGTCTCGCTGTAGCGGCGCTGCAGGTTATTGCAGACGCCCTCGAACTGCGACTCGTACTCCCACTGGTGCCCCGAGCGCGATTCGTAGACGAACTTCTGCTTCTTGTCGGCGCCGTACAGGATCATGTCGACGACGTCTTCGGGCAGCTCCTCGACCGGCGTCGTGGCCTTGCAGCGGCGCGAGCGCAGCAAGCGCTCCACCTGCTGCATGTAGTACGGGTTCGTGGACGGATAGCGCCCGCTGCCCAAGTTCTTCGACCACGGCACGATCGCGCCGTCCTTGATCGACTTGGTGCGGTCGGGGATCACCTTCCACTCGTCGATTTCGATCTTCTCGCCCAGGCCGCTGCACGCCGGGCACGCGCCGTACGGCGAGTTGAACGAGAACAGCCGCGGCTCGAGCTCCTGGAACGAGATGCCGCACGACGCGCACGCGAACGACTCGCTGAACGTCGCTTCGACCCACTGCTCCGACGGCTTCGCGGTCTCGCTATTCACCTTCGCCTGATAGAGCACGGTGACGATGCCGGTGGACAGCTTGAGCGTCGTCTCAATGGAGTCGACGAGCCGCGAGCGCACGTCGGGCTTCACGACGAGGCGATCGACCACCACCTCGACGGTGTGCTTGCGCTTTTTGTCGAGCTCGATCTTGTCTTTGAGCTCGCGGATCTCGCCGTCGACGCGAACGCGCGCGAAGCCCTCTTTGCCGATCTCCTCGAAGAGCTTGGTGTACTCGCCCTTGCGGCCGCGGATCACCGGCGCCAGCAGCTGGATGCGCGTGCCTTCGGGGAACGCGAGGACTTGGTCGACGATCTGCTCGGCGGTCTGCGAGCTGATCTCTTTGCCGCACTCGTAGCAGTGCGGCACGCCGACGCGCGCGTACAGCAGCCGCAGGTAATCGTAGATCTCGGTCACCGTGCCGACCGTCGAGCGCGGGTTGCGCGAGGTCGACTTCTGGTCGATGGAGATCGCGGGCGACAGTCCTTCGATGTAGTCGACGTCCGGCTTCTCCATCTGCCCCAGGAACTGGCGAGCGTACGACGAGAGCGACTCGACGTAGCGCCGCTGGCCCTCGGCGTAGATGGTGTCGAACGCGAGCGAGGACTTGCCCGAACCCGACAAGCCCGTCATGACGATGAGCTTGTTGCGAGGGAGCGTCAGGTCGATGTTCTTGAGGTTGTGCTCCCGCGCGCCCTTGATGACGATGGCATCGAGGGCGTGCGTGGTTCCGTCCGGCATACCTCGCTAGAACCCGCGAGGGGAAGCGAACGGTTCCACGCGCCGCGCACCCAGATCGGGCCGGTCAGCGAGCGTGCGAGCCCGCCGCCGCCGCGCCCGCGAAGAGGGCTACCAAGAACGCACCGAAGATCACGAACAGCAGGAAGCCGAGCAGGATCGTCGCGACGAACACGATGAGGCCCCATTTCGCCCACGCGGACTGGACGGCTTGAAATTCCGCCAAGCTCGAGAAGTGGCGGTTGGCCGCCATGATCCGGTTGCCTTTGATGCCGAGGTAGATCGCGAACACCAGCGACGCCGGCAGCGTCAGGAAGTGGACGACCGGGACGAAGTTGCACACGAAGATCGCGATCGCGATGACCTTGTGCGTGGTGTCGGCGTTCCAGAACGGCCACAGCAGCCACAGGAAAAACGGGCCCCACGTCCACCGGGAGAGGATCTCCTCGGGGACGGCGTTGCCCGGGGCTTGCGCCGTTGCGCCGGTGCCTACGGCTTGGCCTGGCAGCACGACCGACGCCCCCTCTAGACGACCGGCCCGCTGGGGCCCGGCGGGTACGCGGGCGGTGGAACGACGGCGGCGGCGGCGGCACTGCGCAAGCTCAGGTACTCGCCGACGATGACGAGCATCGCGAACGCGATCACGATCTGCGTGATGATGCTGCTGACGATCGGCCCGAGGAAGGGGATGAAGTGCAGCGGCACCGTGACCAGCCCGAGGATGAACGAGATCACCGCGATCAAAATCGCGATGATCAGCGTCGGTACGAAGCGCTTCGCCGCGATGCGGAACGATTCGCCGATCGACGAGAAACCGGGCTGGTTGCCGATGACTGCGGCGGGCATCGCGTACAACGTGAAGATCCAGAACGCCAGCAGCGACAGCGTGATCGTCGGGATCGCGAGGACCGCCGCGATGATTCCCAGCAGGATCAAGCCGATCGCCGTCATCACGATGTTGCCGGAACGTTCGCTGAACGCCGCCGACCCGTCCGCGAGCGTCGTCGTGCCGCGCGCCCACGCGGCGCCCGCCATGCCGACGGTGTACGCGGTCGTCGCGATGTAGCCCAAGACGCCGACGCCGGCGACGAGCACGCCGCGGATGAACAAACTGCCGAGATTCGCCATGGCGAGGCCCGGGTCGTTTTGATATTCCGCCTGGGTGTAGGTGTGCGGCGCGAGGAGGCCGCTGATGAGTCCGACGATCAACCCGACGACGATGCCGGGGACGATAATGATCCAGTTACGCGAAAGGAGCTCCCACGCCCGAGAGAAGACGCTTTCGACGGAAGGCGATGGTTGTGTCATCGGGCCCCGTCTTCACCTAGCGACCCCTCGACCCCTGGTGCAGGGCCAGCGGAAGTACGCGGATTACGTCGGTGATCGAGGTCACCACGGCGTCCGGCTGCGGACCCTCCGCCGGGATGGGGATCGCGTGCACGTCGATCAGCACCGTGAAGAGGCCGACCTCGTGGGCGCCGAGCACGTCGCGGCCGTAGCGGTCGCCAACCATTGCCGTGCGCTCCGGCTCGCTGCCGAGGACCCTGCAGGCGTGCCGGTACAGCTCGGGATCCGGTTTGATCATGCCGACCTCGTCGGCGATGAAGAATGCGTCCATCCGCTCGCGCAGGCCAAGGCGATCGATCTTCTCATGGTGCGTCGCCGCGAAGCCGTTCGTCACCAGCCCGAGCTTGCAGCCGCGCTCGCGCAGCGCGACCAGCACGTCGAGTGCGCCCGGCGAAAGCGCCAGCACCTCGGCGCGCGCGCGGACGTAGCCGCTCGCGCAGCGCTGCGCGAGCGCGCGGTCGTCGAGGCCCACGCTGCAGAGCGCTTCGTGCCACATCCGCTCGCGCTCGTCGCCGATCGCGCTCGTCAGATGGTCCGCGGTCAGCGACGACCAGAACGACATCGCCGCCCGCTCGTACGCGTCGGCCAGCGCCTGGGCATCGATGCCGTGCTCGCGCGCGACGGACACGCCGACGCTCCGCGCCGCGGCGCGGAACGCGGCGGTGTCGTCGTGCAGCGTGTCGTCGAGGTCGAAGAGGACGGTGTCGATCGCGCGCATCGCGGATTGTCTATCGCAAAAAGAAGCCGGCCCCTCCGAAGAGAGGCCGGCTCGCCGGGATGTGTCGCGCGAGGTTCAGCGCGAGCGTGTTACCTCACCCAGCTCCGCATGTGGTGCACGCTCGCCGGCGAACGCACGCCGCTGACCGAGCGGGACTGTACGGAGCGCGCCATGCTGGACGTCTGGATCGCACCCGCGCACACCGCCGCCGTGCCCGCGCACGTCGTGATGTTCGTGAACAGGAAGCCGTTGTTCGCGGTCGAGGTATGGCCCGGGCCGCTCGTGCGCTGGTTGCAGTTGCCCTGGTAGTCCGCGAAGTTCAGGCACGAGTCGACGTTGCCAGGATGGAACAGCAGGTCGTTGACCGCGCGGGAGTACGGGTAGGTAGCGTTCGGATCGCTCTCCGTGTCGAAGATGTAGTAGTCTTCCCATGAACGGAACTGCTGCTGCGATACGCCCGAGAGGACGCCGTCGACGTAGAACTTCACCACGTCGGCGTTCGGCTGAACGAACTGCATCGTCATGCCGATCTTGTGCGGCAGCGCCGGGTCGACGTACTTGATCTCCCACGGCACGAAGTTCGCGCACTGGAAGCACGGCGTGGGCGTGTTCGCCGGGAACACGCCTTCGACATCGTTGGTGAACACCAGCAGCTTGTTGTTGCTGCCGGAGTCCGTCGTGTGCCAGAGGCCGATGTACTGCATCCGCGCGCCCTGGTTGTTGAACACGGGCGAGATGCTCATCTCCAGCGCGGGCTGCCAGGCGCCGGTCGCCGACGTCACGACGAACTCGACGCTGAAGAATGGCTGGCAGGTCGGACCGCACTGCGCCGGTGTCGCACCGGACGTGTCGGCGAGCGCGTTGGGGTAGCCGGCCACGGTCGGGGTCACCGGGCTGCCGAGGCCCGAGTAGCAGCCCTGCGTCACCGAGTTGTCGATCTGGAGCGCTTTGGCCGGCGGCGTGCCGGGCCACTGCGCGCTCCCGTAGCTGTTCGTGGGCACGACATTGGCGTTGTAGTCGCTGTTGCCGCACGAGTTGGAGAGCCAGCCGTTCTGACCGCGAACCGGACCGTTGCTGTAGCTCGCGAACGTGATCGGCCCGGTCGTGTTCGATGGCACGGTCACGCTCGCGCCCGTCGTCGAGACGCTCACGCTCCATGTGATCGTGCTCGTGCCGTCCGAGAACGCGATCGTGCACGAGCCGGCGCCGGTGGCGGTGATCGTCGTCGATGCGGCGTTCGCCGGTCCGGTCGGGCTCGAAGCCGTCGCGATCCCCGCGCACGTTGCGCCCGTCGCCGTATAGGTCGCCGTCGCGTTGTTCGTCTCGCTCAGGTTGACCTGAGCGGTCTGCCCGGTCGCGCTGAACGTCAGCGTCGTTCCCGAAGCGTACGGGCTCGCCGACGTCACGTACAGCGGGGAGATCACCAGCGTCTCCGGGCTCACGTTGGTGCTGCTCACGGCGACGGAGACGTAGTAGCCGGGTGCGCCGCCGCCGTCGTACTTCACGGCGACGGTGTCGGTCGAAAAGGTCAGCGTCGTGCTCGTGCCGCCGGTCGGCGTTCCGTTCTTGACGATCTGCACGTGGCCGCTGCCGCCCGTCTCATTGAGCTGCACGGTGATCGGGTTGGCGTACGGATCGTTCGCGCCCGCGGTGATCGGGTTGTTGTCGAAGTCGGACGGGTTCAGCACGAACCCGAGCGTGTGGGTCGCGCCGTCGGCCGGGAGCGACGCGTGCGGCGCCAGATACCCCAGCGTGTTGATGACGCCGCTGACGTACATCGTCAGGTTGTTGGCTTGGCCCGAGTTGATCGTCGCGTTCAGCATCCCGGTGCCCAGCACGTGCGAGCTCGCGAACGAGCCGCTCACCGGTGCGCCGTCGTACGTCGTGGCGTTGAAGTCGTCGTTACCGGCCGGCGCAGGGACTTGGATGTTGCACGTGCGCGGCGTGCCGGTGTGGCCGCCGCACGCCGCCGAGCCCGACGAGATGTCGGTGTCGGACTGGCCGATGATCGTGTTGCCGCCGTGCGCGTACACCTTGAAGTCGATCCCGTTCGTGGACGGCGAGATGAACTTCGGCCGCCGCACGCCGCTGGAGCTTCCCCGGCCGGCCGTGGTGCCGCCGACGATGACGCTGATCTGCACGGACTCGGCCGCACCCGCCGGCTTGGACGGCGTGACCGGCGTCGGCGCGGAGAGGCCACCGCCGCCCCCGCCGCCGCAGCCCGCGAGGAACGCGGCCGCGAACGTGGCCGTAAGCAATCTACGCAGCGAGTTGGTTCTCATTCGGCACCGTCAACACACAGGAAGCGAGCGCACGCCGACGTCAAAAGACGCCGGACGCAAAAGGCGAATGAGCAGAACTGCCCACCCGACCTGCACGTCGTTAAGACGCGGCCGCGGCCGGCCCTGCGGGCAAACCGCCTCGAATTGTGTCCGGCCGGTTAAGAATGCGCCCAGTCGCTCAGGTTCCGTCGAAAACTATCCGATACCCTAGGCCCATCGGAACGGCGCCGGACTCAGAAGCGAACGAGGAACGACCGCAGCGCGAACGGGCCCAGGTCGAAGACGAGGTCCTCCTCGACGATCTCGGCGTCGCTGGGGATCGGGCGCTCCACCGCGTCCACCGCGATCGCGGTTCGCATGCGGCCGCCGCAGCGCATCGCGACGCGGTGCCGTTCGCCGTCGCACTCGCGCACGCGCACGACGACGCCGTTCGCGTCGTCTGCCGGATACGTCGCGACGATGAGCACCGACTCGTTCTCGCACGCGAACAAGCGCACGCGGTCTTCCTCGATGACGTACGTCGCCCACGCGCAGCTCGAGCGCGGCGACCGATGCACCCGACGTCGGGACGAGCGCGTACTCCAGCCGCTGCTCGCCGCGGTCCGCCAGCGGGTCGGGCCAGCGCGGCGAGCGCAGCAGCGACGTCCCCAAGCGCACGCCGCCGTCCTTGAGCCCGGCGCCGCTCCAGCCGTAGAGATCCGGGCTGAACACCGCCAGGCCGTGCGCGCCGTCGTCGACGTGCGCCCAGCGCTGCGCCGGCACCTCGAACATCGCGCGCTCCGCGTCGGTCGCCGGGTAGGCGGTGCGCACGAGCGAGCCGTGCGGCTGGCCGTAGCGCACGTCGCGCGCGTCGAGCGCGATGCGGTGCTCGGCGCGCAGCAGCACGTGGTCCTCGTGCCAGCTCACTGCGATCTCGACGCGCAGCCACGGCTCGCCCTCGTGCAGCGCGATCCGCATCGACACCGCGGAGGCCTTGCCGACGCGCAGGCGCACGACGAGCGCGCCGCCTTCGACGGCCGCGCCGGCCGGCTGCACGCGCACGGGCTTGCGCGCGTAGCCGGCGTCGAGGTTCCACGCGTCCCACGTCTTCGGCCGGTCGGCGTACGCGGCGATGCCGTTCGCGACCGCGACGAGGTTGGGCCCGCCGGCGCCGGCCAGTTCGACGATCGTCCCGTCGCTGCGCACGCGCGCGCGGACGTACGGGTTCTCGAACACCCACGCGTCATCGTCGCGCACGGGTTCGAGCGGCCGCGGCGGGGCGAACTGCAGATCGCTCCGCGGGAGCAGCGACACCGCGGCCTCGGCGACGCGCGCGGCGATCGCGAACGCGCGGTCGTACTCGGCGTGGACGTCGGTGTATACCGCGCCGATCGCCGACCCCGGGATCACGTCGTGGAACTGCGCGCGCAGCACGATGCGCCACGCGCTGCGCAGATCTTCGGCCAGCGAGCGCCGCACCGTCTCCGGCGCGCGCACGGCGACGCACCACGCCGCGAGCTCTTCCGCGTGCGCGAGCGCGCGCTCGAGCTCGGCGTTGCGCGACTTCACGTCATGGTGCGTCGTGTACGTGCCGCGGTGCGTCTCGAGGTACAGCTCGCCGCGGTACTCCGGCAGCGCGCTCGTGTTCGCGACGTCGTGCTCGAACCAGTCCGCGACGCGCGTCCAGCCGCGCGAGCCGTCGCCCACGCGCGCGAGATCGGCGTCGGTCGCGCCGCCGCCGCCGTCGCCGTAGCCGACGATCAGCAGCTCGTCCCGCTCGCGCGCGGCCGCGATGCGCTTGTCGTTCAGATCGCCGTCGTAGCTGTCGATCACCGCCGCGATCAGCGACGAGCCGTCGTCGGCGCTCCAGCGGAAACGCGGGTACGGCCAGCGCGTCGTCTCGTTCCACTGCAGCTTCGTCGTCGCGAAGTACGGCACGCCGGCGTGCGCGGCGAGCGCCGGAAACGTGGACGGGAAACCGAACGTGTCCGGCAGCCACGCCACCGTGGGCTCCACGCCGAGGTTGTCGCGCGTCCAGCGAATCCCGTGCGCGAACTGGCGCAGCACCGACTCGCCGCTGGGCGCGTGCAGATCGGCCTCCACCCACATCGCCGCGACGCTCGCGTCCCAGCGCCCGCCGGCGTGCGCGCGGATGCGCTCGCCCAGCTCGCGGTCGCCGCGAAACGCCCACGCGTACAGCTGCGGCTGGCTCTGCGCGAACACGAATCCCGGATCGAGCTCGATCTCGCGCAGCGCCGTCGCGAACGTGCGCAGCGCCTTGCGGTGCGTCGCGTCGTACGTCCACAGCCAGGCGACGTCGAGGTGCGCGTGGCCGACGAGCGGCACGCCGATCGCTTCGCCGGCGGGCGCGCCGTCGCGCGGTTCGACGTCGAGGTGCGCGTGCGGCTTCTGCGCGGCGCGCGCGAGCATCAGCCGCCACTGCACGCCGTCGCCGGCGGGCAGCTCCGACACGGGCAGCGAGCGGCGCTCCACCTCCAGCACGACGTCGCGCGGGCCGGGCAGCGGCGGCAGGTCGATCGCGCCGTGCTTGCCGTCGAACGCGCCGCGGACGACGCCGTCGATGCGCAGCAGCGCGCCGGTGCGCGTCGGGTAGCGCAGCCGCAGCGGACCGTCGGGGAACGTGGCGCGCGCGACGAGCGTGACGGTCGCCTCGTCCGCGCCGCGCTGGACGAGACGGACGCGCATCAGAGCGTGGCGGTCAGCTGGTCGTTCGCGCTCGTACAGTTCGCGCGCGGCGCGTTCTTCGAGTCGAGCACGTAGCGGAACTCGACGACGAACGGCGGGCGGTTGCGCTCGTGCGGGAGCTGCACGCGGAACGCGGCCGCGTACTTCTCGTTGGCGTCGAGCGGGGGGATCGGCTGCGTGCCGATCACGCTGCCGCCGCGCGCCAGCGCGAGGTGCTGGCGCGTAAAGTTCGGTTGCGGCGCGCTGCCGCGGTTCGTGACGTCGATGGTGACGACGTAGCTGTCGAACGCCTTGTCGGCGGCGCGCACGACGCGCAGCCGCGGGTTCGCGACCAGCAGGTCGGACGGGCACGGCGTAGGCGCGGCGGCGACCGCGTACGCGACGAGCAGCGGGAGCATCAGCGCCTCGTCGTTGGCGCGCAGGTGCGCCCGCACCCGCTCGATCACCGCATCCGGCTGCTCGCGCTGCACGAAATGCCCGCTGCCGCCGACGATCTGGACGCGGTAGGGTCCGGTGAAGAGCGCCTCCTTGCCGTCGGCGCTCGACGGAAGCGTCGCGCCGTCGTCGCGTCCCATCAGCGCCAATGCCGGAACCGAGATTCGCGGGACGCGAGCGAGCGCTTCACGGTCGTGCGCGTATGCTGCCGCACCGGGTACGAAATTCCAGCGCTGGCGGTACGACGAGAGGACGACAGCGAGGAAGTCGGGGTTCGCGAACGACGCGGCCGTGGCGTCGTACTCGGCTTCGGCGAAGCACCAGTTCGGCGACCAGTACGTCCACAGCGCGCGGCAGAATGCGCGCGCGTTCGCGGCGAGCTCCGCTTCGCCGCGCGGCGTCGCGAAGTACCACTGGTACCAATACGCGCGCGTCTGGTCGATGGGCATCGTCTGCGACGCGTGGTTCGTGCCGTACGCCACCGCGAGCGCCGTCAGCGAGCGCAAGCGCTCCGGCGCGAGCGCGGCAGCGGCGTAGCCGGCGCGCGCGCCCCAGTCGTGCCCGACCACGTGAAAGCGCTCGATCCCCAGCGCGCCGGCGAGCGCGAGCACGTCGCGCGCGAGCGCGGCGACCTCGCCCGTGCGCTCGGCGCCGTTCACGAAGCGCGTCGGCCCGAAACCGCGCACGAACGGCGCGATCGTGCGATAGCCGTCCGCCGCGAGCGCGGTCGCGAGCCGGTCCCACGTGCGCGCGTCGTCCGGGAAGCCGTGCACGAGCAGCACCGGCGTCCCGTCGCGCGGCCCGCGCTCCAGGTACGCGACGTGCAGATCGGGCGTCGTCGCGATGCGGTGGCCGGCGCTCACGCGCTACGTTTCGCCGTCGAAATAGTCGAGCTGCGGCTGATCGCGCACCAGCGTGCCGGTCACTTCGACGACGTGCTTGCTCGAGTCGGGATAAAAGCACACGTCGGCGGGATTCGTGTTGGCCACCAGCAGCACCACGGCTTCGGCGTCCGCATCGTTGAACAGCCGGTGCGCGCCGCCCGCATTGGTCGGGAACGCGATGATGTCACCGGCCCGCAGCGCGAACGTGCCGCGCGGCGTGCGCACCGACGGCGTGCCCGAGAGCACGACGAAGAGCTCTTCTTCCGCGGTGTGCCAGTGGTTCGGGCAATAGTGGTCGCCGCGCCGCAAGCGCGCGACGGAATAGCCGAGCTTCTCGGCGCCGAGCAGCCGCCCGACCTCGGCCGTCTCGTCGCCGAACGGTTCGTTGCCGTCGTGGCCGTCCGCGAAGTCGAGCTCGTCGACGTTGACGCGATTGATGAAGACGCCATCGCGGGCGTCGAGCATCGCGCCGATGACGGCATGGGCGTTGCCGAACACGCAGGCGCCGTCCCCGACGAGCAGATGCGCGATGTCATACGCGCGCAGCTTGCGCGCCGACAGCGCGGCGCGCTGCGGATCGGCAAGCTTCGCATCCGGCATCAGCGTGAGCGCGCCGGCCGGCGTCCCCCACAACGCATCGCCGACGATGGCCGCGCGGCGCTCCTTCGAATACAGCGCGATCTCGCCCGCCGTCTTGAAACCGTCGAGCCCGACGACCGTCCAGCCGAACACGACGTCCCCCGGCACGACGGTGTGATCGACCCGGTGCTTGAGCAGCGGCGCGTCGAGCGCGCTCGCGATCACCGGCGCGCCGGTCGCGGCAGCGACCGTTTCGGTGAAGCGCTCGTGATCGCGGTTGGTGACGAGCACCGCCGCCACGCCGCGCTCGCGCAGCTCCGCGAGCGTCTCCTCGTCGGGCTCGAGCGGGTCGACGACGAGATTGCCGTCCGCCGTCTCCACGAAGAAGCTGTTGAAGTCGAGCCCGCGATCGGGCTGCCAGCGCGACCAGGACCACACGCCGGGGACGATCGTTTTGCGCATCCCCGACTCTCCGCCGGGGAGCGGCCGCACTCATTTTCGCTTGGCGAAGAGCCGCCCGTCGATCGCCGCCAAGCCGGCGAACACGACGATCATCCCCGCGACGCTGCTGGGCGCGAGCCGCTCGCCCAGCGCGAACGTGCCGAGCAGCAGCGCGCTGACGGGGACGAGGAACGTGACCGACGCGGCGTTGGTCGCGCCCGCGACCGCGATGAGGCGGAAGTACAAGACGTACGCGAGGGCGGTGCTCGGGACGGCCAACCCCAGCCATGCGGCCCACACGCCCGGCGACAGCGTCGGCAGGATCGGCCACGGCCGGTCGATCGCGAGCACGAGCGGCAGCGCCATCACCGTCGACGCGCACAGCTGGCCGGTGGAAAGCACCAGCGGATCGATCCCGAGCGCGCGGAACCGGCGCGCGTAGATCGCGCCGCACGCGTACACCACCGCGGCGGCGACGCACGCGAGCTGCGCGATCGCGACGGCGTTGAAGCCGTGCAGCGCGCTGGGCCCCATCATGATCGCGACGCCGCCGAGACCGATTGCAATGCCCGCGATCTTCGGCGCGGTCAGCTTCTCGTCGCGCGTCACGGCGTGCGCGATCAGCGCCGTGAACAACGGCGTCGTCGCGTTGTAGATGGCGGCGAGGCCGCTGACGATGTGCGTCTCGCCGAACGCGATGAGGCTGAACGGCAGCACGTTGTTGAGCACGCCGGTGATCGCGAACGCGCCCCAGATGCGCGGTGACGACGGCAGCCTGCGCCCGGTCGCGAACAGGACCGGCAGCAGCACGGCGGCGCCGGCGAGCACCCGGCCGAACGCGATCGTGAACGGCGGCAGCCCCGCGTCGTCGAGCACCTTGTAGAAAAAGAACGCCGCGCCCCACAGCACGGAGAGCGCGAGCAAGGAGGCCCATTCGGCTGGGCCCATGGAGCGCACGGACGGCATCGACGCTAGCGTAGCCGATCGGCGCTCCGCCGTCACGGCGCCGGTTGCGCTCGCATCCACCGCATCGCGACGGGAGCGCGGGCACCGCGCGGCGGAGTTTCGCCGCGCGCTCGCGTAACGGTGGCTCGATGACGCCGTGGCCCGCTCGCACGATCAAACCGCCCGCGCTGCGGCGCGGCGATCGCGTCGCCGTGGTCACGCCGTCGTGGGGCGGCCCCGGCGCGCAGCCGGAGCGGTACGCGCTCGGCCGCCGCGTGCTCGAAGAGCATTTCGGGCTCGAGGTGGTGGAGATGCCGCACGCGCTCCACGATCTCGAGTCGGTCGCGCGCAACCCGCGCGGGCGCGCCGCCGATCTGAACGCCGCGTTCGCGGACCCGTCGGTTCGCGCGATCGTCGCATCGATCGGCGGTGAAGACTCGGTGCGCGTGCTGCCGCACCTCGACCTCGACGCGATCGCGGCCAACCCGAAGATCTACCTCGGCTACTCCGACTCGACGTCGATTCACTTCGGCATGCGCAAAGCGGGCGTGACGTCGTTCTACGGACCCACCGTCATGGCCGGGTTCGCCGAGAACGTTGAACCGTTCGCGTACACGCTCGACGCGGTGCGCCGCACGCTGTTCGACACCGCGCCGGTAGGTCGCATCGAACCGAACCGCGACGGTTGGACCGACGAGCACCTCGAATGGGGCGATCCGTCGCTGCGCAATCGGCGCCGCGCGCTGAAGCCGTCGACCGGGCCGCGCACGCTGCAAGGCCGCGGCACCGTGCGCGGACCGCTGATCGGCGGCTGCGCGGAAGTGCTCGAGATGCTCAAAGGCACGCCGTGGTGGCCGCCGCCGGAGCTGTGGCAGGGCGCGATCTTTTTCTACGAGACGTCCGAAGAGGCGCCGAAGCCGGACCTCGTCGTGCGCTGGCTGCGCAACTTCGCCGCGCAAGGCATCTTGCGCGGCCTCGCCGGGATCATCGTCGGGCGCCCGTGCGGCATCGAGCCGGAGAAGCTGCGCGCGTACGACGCGGCGATCGTCCGCGCGCTCGACGAAGAAGGTCTCATCGACGTGCCGGTCCTCGCGAACCTCGACTTCGGCCACACGGACCCGATCTTCACGCTGCCGTACGGCGTCGTCGCGGAGCTGGACTGCGAGGCCGCGTCGCTCTCGCTCGTCGAAAGCGGCGTCGCGCCGAGCTGACGAGCGCTGAGGCGTGCAGCGCAACCACAAACACTCAGCCAGAGATAGGTGACACAATGGTCAAAGAGATGGCGTTCATCGCGTACTCCGTCCGGGACGTGCCGAAGGCGACCGCATTCTACCGCGACACGATGGGGCTGAAGCCCGGCGAACTCGTCAGCGAACACTGGGCCGAGTTCGACGTCGGGAACGTGACGTTCGGGATCGGCAACGGCGAGCCGCTCGGCATCGTCCCCGGCACGTCGTTCAGCGCGACCTTCGAGGTCGACGACGTCACGCGCGAGCGGCAGCGTCTGCTCGACCTCGGCATACCGGTCACCGAGATCCACGACTCGCCGGTCTGCTTCAGCGCGTTCGTCACCGACCCGGAAGGCAACCGCTTCGGCATTCATCAGCGCAAGCCGCATTAGCCGTGTTGCCGGCCGGCGGCGCGATGTTACGCGCGTCACGTTTGCGGGCGTCGCAACGGCGCGGCATCCGGGTAGCGTTGGGTAGATCATGACCGGAGGAACGATCACGATGACCAAACGCCGCCTTGCTTGTTTCACCCTGGCCGCGGCGCTCGGAGCGACCGCGATGCCGGCGGCGCCCGCGCTCGCCGACGGCGCCGCCAGCACGCGCAACATCATCATCGGCGGCGCGGCCGCGACGCTGCTGATCCTCAACCACAACCGCAAAGTCCACGAGAAGTACGCGGAGAAAGACCGGGCGATCGCCCGGCAGCAGGCTCGCGCGAGCGATGCCGAAAGCGCGTACTACTCGGAGCGGCAGGCGTACGCGCACGAAGCGGCGCTCGTCGCGTCGTATCAGCACGAAGTCGCGATCCAGCACCAAGAGGTGCTGCGGTTGCGGCACCAGCTCGCGATGAGCCGCGGGCCCGCGCAGCACGTCGCGGCCGCACAGCCGCAGGCGCGGCCGGGATACCATCCGCTGGTCGCCGCCGCGACGTCGCGTCCGGCGGATCGCGCACCGACGCGGGTGGCCACCACCTCGTACGGCTGGGGCTCGCTCTAACCCGGTGAGGATTCCGTTCGCCGCCGCCGCGATCGCCCTTGCGGTCGCGGCGCTCGCGTGCGCGCAGCCGCGCACGGATCCGCAGGCGCTCGCGGACCAAACGACGCAGGGCGTGTACAACGTCGACTACGACGCGACGGTCGCGCGCTTCGACGACGCGCTCAAGGGTCAGGTCACGCGCGCGTCGATCGGCCAGCTCTCCGACCAGATGCACGCGCTCGGCATGTATCATGGGCTCAAGCAAACGTCGGCCGATCCCGACAAGGGCCGCTACGACTACGAAGCGGCGTTCGACAAAGGCACGCTGCTCGTCGAGCTGCGCGTCGATCCCGATCAGAAGATCGGCGCGTACCGGATCGTACCGCAGCCGAACGCGACGCCCTCGCCAGGTTAGGTGTTGACTCGCGCCGCCAGGTTGAGACTCACTGCGGCTCAGCTTCAAGACGTCGGCGCGCCATCGCTGCGCGAATAATGGAATCGTGTTTGACGAATGGGTCCGCACTCTCCCGCGCGACATCGTCGTAAGTCTCGGCAAGAATTCGCAGCCATGCGACGCGATCGTCGCGGCCGACCTTTTGATCTAATCGCATTCCCAGTTCCGCCATCGTCTCGGGGTCGGAGCGATTAGGTGAAGCTCGCAGGCCGTTAACGGTACGGAAGACATCGGGGCGAATTCTCTCGAGGATTTCCCCCTCGGCTCCCGGATCATCGACGATCAGTTCGAGCAGTTTCATACGCAAGTACGGATTCGGCGTTTGAACGGCTTGGACGGCGACATCCATGATGCGGTCGCCCCAGCCATACTTGGTGGCCGTCGCGAACATCGAAGGCAGCAGTTTGCGCAAACCATGGAATTCGCTCGCCTTGTCTTCCACATCGGCAGAGAGGTAATACTCCACCGTCGCTACGTAGGCATCTACAGCGCGCGATTGGTCCTTCGGGTCAGCGGAATATTCGGCAATGACATGGGCGTAGCGTGTGTAAAGCCTTTGGTCTCCGGTCGACTCCAGTCGTTTCCGCAGGTAGGCCATCATCCCGTCGTTGAAATAAGCCCGTGCTTCGACATCGGCCATAGACAACGAATCAGGGTCACCGAAGAAGATGAACGCGTTCCCTTCCGCTTCGATCGCTTCCAGCAATGCCGTGTCTTGCGCTTCAGATGCAGCGCGTTTTGCGGGCCCGAGTCGAAAACGCACCCTGACGTCCTCCGCCGCCGACAATTCGTCCATAAATGTTGCCAACTCGCCGATGGTCCGCGGATACCAGAGATCGTCCATCATCATATTCTCTTTTTCGCGTCCGCTTCCAACACGGCAGCACGTAGCGCCCCGGGGAGTATGGCCTCGAGTTGTGTCGCATTGCGGTAGAAATAGGTTTTCCATGTGCTCACATCAAATTCAAGGACGGTATCTCGACGAGCCGTCAGAATGACGGGACGGCCCTTTCCGCGCGCGTAGCCAAGTTCCAAATAGACGTTGCGAGACTGTAGCGTAAAGTCTGCAAGCACGATATCGCTTTCGTCGATCTTCTTGAAGATCTCTTGTGTAATCTCGTAACTCCCGTCAATTTCGTCCATTCGGTATACGTGGACCGCGCGGTCCACTGTTCTCGAGGCACGTTGCATCGCGGTGTAGTAGTCTTCGAGTGCGGGTTCTTCTTCGTTCCGAAAAGACATTGCGACGAAGAGCTCCAGTGGTGCATGGTCGGCAAGATGTATGCTTTCCGCCGTAGCGGGAACCTCCCCGGCGACGTGCGTGCTGTCCTCCGTGGGAAGAGACTCCAACGTCACGGCGTGAACCGTGGTGCGGGTACCTACCCGAACGAAAAATTCGCCAGCAGAGGAGAGAATTGGGCCATAGCCCGGCGGCACAGGCCCGACGACGGAATACAAGACCGTTTTCCCAAGTACGTCGACCAACCCAGTTGAATAAATGCGCTCCGGCAGCCCGTCGAATAAGCTTGCTGCGGTCCCATTCATTGACGCGAGACTATTGGCTGCGATACGGTTCGGAATGCCTCGGATCACACCGTCGTCATTGACGCCGACCAGCACGATGCCACCGCGGGTATTTGCCAGCGCCGCCAGAGTCGGTGCCAGTCGGTCGCCGGGAAAGAATGCCTTGAACTCGACGGTTTCCGACTCACCTTGCGCGGCGAGATTTTCGATTTCGGCCGCGGAGAGCTGATGATCGAGCGGATAGTACACCTTGCTGCCTCATCTCATGCGTAGACGAGGTTCAGATTCGTCTACGCGAATTTGCTCCCTCCGCCGGGGTGCTCGCGACGAGGTGTTGACAAGTTGCTTGTGTTAGCTGAATTCGGTTTAGCCGCGCTGACGCTCAGGAGTGCTCTCTAAGTGCCCTTCTCCGCGCCGAAGTAGTGGATGAGCTTCACCACGAACTGCGGCAGCGTGGAGAGCTGGCTCGCGTCGCCGTACGCAAAATACAGCTCGTCGTGCGGTGTGCGGTGGTGGAACGCGAACGAGAGGCTCCATGCGGCGGTGTAGCCGGGCGTGAACCGGGCGTCCACGACCGGCGGCGTGCCGATGATACGCCGCACGCCCAGCGCGAGCGACGAGTTCGCGCCCGTGGAGTACGCGTAGCTCGCGCGCTCGAGCCACTGGACGTTGGTCGCGCCGGTGTCCTCGTAGCCGCGCGTGTCGTCGGCTTCGAGCGAAAGCGTGCCGCGCGACCCGACGCGCATCGTCGAGCTGCGGAACCACGAGTCGACGCGGCCCGGGCCGAACCGGCCCGTATTGAACGCGATCGACGTGGGCGTCGACGACGAGCCGTGGAAGCCGTTGCTGCCGGGATTGTTGGCAGTGCCGCTGTGCCACGTCACGCCGACGCCGTTCTGTGAGATCGGTGTGAACACGCCGCTGTCGAGCAGCAGATAGCTCGAGCCGATGTTCATGTTGATGTCGATGCGGCTCTGCGTCAGCACGTCGAGGAACAGCGTGTTGTCGGTCTGGTTGAGCGCGCCGCTCTGCGCGTGGTAGCGGTCGATGAACGAGCCGAACTGGATGCTGTTGAGCCAAGACTTCTTGTCGAACAGCCAGACCTTGTTTTCGTAAAGCGCATAGCCCGCGATGTCGGCGTGCTGCACGAAACCGTCCACCGGCTGGTAGTACCGGCCGACCTTGCGCGCGGACGCTGCGAAACCGAAGGTGTTGGTGCCGTAGTATCCGCCCACGTCGTAGCGCTGCGCGCGGTTCCCCGCCAACACGTTCGTCCCGCTGTCGCTGCCGTAATCGAAGTACGCGCTCACGTTCTTGAGATCGCTCCACGATATCCCGGTCGTGTCGACGTGGTCCGTGATGCCCGGTACGTTCGCGGCGACGCTTTGCGCGGACAGGTGCCAGCGGTTGTCTTTCGTGTGCCAGGCGACGTTGGCAGCGCCGTCGTTGCGCCGGTCGCCGACGGCGTCGAAGCCCGCGAACGAGAACTGACCTTGCTTGCCCTCGAACGCATATCCGTCGCGCGGCGTCGGGATCGACGGCGTGTACAGCTGCGCGATGAACGGGCACGCCGAACACGAGAAGTTCTCGTAGAAATTCGCACCCTGCGTGAAGAACGGCCGCACTTCGTTGAACGAGCGCTGGTACGCCGTGGGGGAGATCGACTGCTGGTCCACCTCCACGTTGGAGAAATCGGGATGGATCGTGCCGTAGATCGACGACGTCGCGGTGACTGGCACGGAGAAATCGCCGCCCATGCGCGACGTCGTCAGCCCGGCGTTGCTGGAGCCCACCGCGCCCAGCCCGTAGAGCGCGACGCGCGGCTTTGCGCGCGACGCGACGGCGGGCGCCATCCCGTTCATCACGCCGGCATACGTCACGTCGTCGCCGTTGGTCTGTGAAGGGCCGTACGTCCAGATCTGGCGCTCGCCCGTCGAGCGGATGATGCGCACGAACTGCACCTTCCACTGGCTGCCGCCGCCGCTGCCGCGCATCACCTTGATCGGGATCTTCATCGTGACGACGTAATCGTTGCCCGACGCGGCACCGAACGCCGCCCACGTGGGCGAGTATGCGGTGTTCTCGGACGAGTACTGCCAGCGCGTGCCGTTCGAGTTCGCGGCGAACTGGTAATAGAAGCCGCTGTTGCCGTTGGGCCAGAAGTCCACCCACACTTCGTCGTCGGTGCCGTCGCCGACGTCGTTGGTGCGCTGCTGCGCGAGCAGCGCCTCGCGCTGCTTCACGTCGAAGCGCACGTAGATGTTCGTGCCGTCGGTCGCGATGTGCGCAGTCGCCGGCTCGGACGCGCTCTTCTGGTGCTGCACGTCCCACGGCAGCCCGACGGTCGCGGTGTCTTTCCAGCTTGCAGGGTCGGCCTTGGGGTCCAGCGGCGGCGGTGCCGTTATCGTGGGAATCGCCAGCGTCGTAACGGGCGCGCTCGCGGTTTCCGCGAGCGCCCGGCTCGACACGACGAGAACCGCCGCCGTCACAAACGCGGCACTGCGCACGAATGCCTGCCAACGGCTTGATATCATCACCCGGCGCCCTCGCTTCGCGGGAAATCTTAATGAATTAAGAACTCGTCCGCGCCACTCTACTATGGAACCCGGAGGCCGTCAAGCGGCCAGCGGTCTGCGCCAGTTACGGTCCGACCCGCGCAGCGGTTTCAAATGCCGGCGTGTCAGCCGGCGGATCGTGCGAGCTCCGCGTGCGCGAGGTCAGTGACGAACATGTGACCTGGCTCGTGCGTGATCGCGAACGGCAGCTTGCTCGCGACGATCACGCTTTGCGGTGTGACGCCGCAGCCCCAGAACACGGGGACGTCGCCCGGTTCCATCACCGGCGGGTCGCCGTACTCCGGGTGCATGAGATCGTCGATACCCAGCTGCGCGGGATCGCCCCACGCCAGCGGCTCGCCGTGCGCGAGACGGTACGGGCGGGTCACGTCGCGCACGCGCTCGACGTCGTTCGCGCGGTACGGTCGCATGCTCACCACGAGCTCACCGCGCAGCCGGCCCGCGGCGGCGAGCGCGACGCGCGTACGGTACATCGGGACGTTGCGGTCGAGCGCGTAGTGGCGCGGCGTGAGACCCACCTCCGCGAGCGCGTGGTCGAACGTGAACGAGCAGCCGATCAGGAACGCGACGAGATCGCCGGACCACAGCGCGCGCACGTCGCGCGGATGTTCCGCCAGCGTGCCGTCGCGCCACACGCGGTAGCGGCCGAGGTCCGCGCGGATGTCGGCACCGCGCGCGCAGCGCGGTTCGTACGCGCCGGGCGCGAGCTGTTCGACCACGGGGCATGGCACCGGATTGCGCGCGCACAAGTCTGCAAGCTCACCGGCGTACGCGCGCGGCACGACGATCAGATTCGCCTGCACGTAGTCGGGCGCGAGACGTTCCGTCGGGCCCGTTATCGTGCCGGCGCGCACGGCGGCGCGCACTTCGGCGGGCGTCATTCGGCGGATCCGATTCCGTCGGCGCGGTCGCGCGCGCGCGCGGCCGGATCGCGCTTCGCCGGACCGCCGTAGCCCCCGCCGCCCGCGGTGCGCACGATGATCGCGTCGCCCGGCTCCATCGCGACGGTCGTCTTCGCGGGCAGATCGCTCATCGCGCCGCCGCGCCGCACCAGCACGTGCGCGCCGGTCGCGCCGTCCTTGCCGCCTTCGGTGCCGTGCGGGTGCACCGCGTGGCGCTCCGCGAGCAGCGACGCCGTTGCCGTGCCGTCGCGCAGCGCGAACGCGCGAACGAGCCCCGAGCCGCCGCGGAACTCGCCGTCGCCCGCGCTCGACTCCGCGAACTCGTACGCGGTGATCAGCATCGGCATCTGGCGTTCGATCGCTTCGATCGGGGTGTTCAGCGTGTTCGTCATGTGCGCGTGGATGCCGTCGATGCCGTCGGCGTGCGGGCGCGCGCCCATGCCGCAGCCGTTGGTCTCGTAGAACGCCCACGATTTGCCCGCGCCGTCGAGCCCGCCGATCATCACGTTGTTCATCGACCCGCCGCTCTGCGCGGGGACGCGCCCCGGCGCGAGCTTCGCGAGCGCGCCGAGCACGAGATCGGCGTTGCGCATCGACGTCTCGACGTTGCCCGCGCTCACCGGCGCGGGGCGGTGCGGGTTCAGCAGCGTGCCTTCCGGAACGTGTACGCTGATCGGTGCGAACGAGCCGTCGTTCATCGGGATGCGCGGATCGGTCACCGCGCGCACCGCGTAATACACGCCGGAGAGCGTGACGCCGTACACCGCGTTGAGCGGCATCGGCCGCTGCGGCGACGTGCCCGTGTAGTCGAGCGCGAGCGTGTCGCCGCGCTTCTCCAGCCGCACGCGCAGCACGATCGACGGCTCGCCGCGCTCGTCTTCCATCACGTCGGCGTGCTCGACGACGCCGTCGGGCAGCTCGCGCAGAGCGGCGCGCGTGCGGCGCTCGCCATCGGCGATCGCCTTGTCGAGCGCCGCTTCGACCACCTCGATGCCGTAGCGCTCGACGAGCTCGAGGAAGCGCCGCTCACCGACGTGGTTGCCCGCGATTTGCGCGCGCAAGTCGCCGGCGCGCGCTTCGGGCGTGCGCGAGTTGGCGCGGAGGAGGTCGACGGTCTCGTCGACGACGCGGTCCGCGCGCACGAGCAACGTCGGCGTGTAGACCGCGCCTTCCGCGAAGAGGTCGCGCGCGTCGGGCGGCATCGAGCCGGGCACGGCGCCGCCGACGTCGGTGTGGTGCGCTTTGTTCGCGGCGTAGCCGACCAGCCGGTCCGCGTGGTAGATCGCGCGGATCACCGTGACGTCGTTGAGGTGCGTGCCCGACAGATACGGGTCGTTGACGACGATCATCTCGCCGCGCGCGATCGGACGCCCGCGCTCCACCAGCCACGCGAGCGTGCGCCGCAAGCCCCACGGCAGTGAGCCGAGGTGGACGGGGATGTGCTCGGCCTGCGCGACGAGGCGCGCGCGCGCGTCGAACAGCGCGCACGAGTGGTCGAGCCGCTCCTTGATGTTGGGCGAATACGCGGCGTCGCGCACCGCGATCCCCATCTCCTCGCTGGCATAGACGAGCGCCGACGCGACGAGCTCGGCGGTGATCGGGTCCAACGCGGAGATCATGGTGCGTGCTCCAGGACGAGGTTGGCGAAGCCGTCGACGCGCGCGCTCCACGCGGGCGCGACGTAGGTCGTCGCATCGTACTGTTCCACGACGGCGGGGCCGTCGAACGCGTCGCCGGGCCGCAGCAGGGGGCGATTGTAGACCGGCGTGTCCACGAAGGCCGCGCCGTCGTACACGTCGCGCCGTTCGCGCAGCGCGCGCGGTTCGGGCGCGCGGCGGGCGGGCGCGGCGGCAGCGATCAGGCGCGGCTTCGGCGTCGTGCCGATCCCGATCACGCGCGCGGTCACGATCTCGACGGGATCCTGCCGAGCGGCGTACCCGTAGCGCTGCTCGTGGCGCTGGTGGAACGACTCGACCGCTTCGTCGAGCGAGCGCGGCGCGCCGACGACGAGCTCCGTCGACTGGCCGACGTAGCGCAAGTCGAGCTCGCGCAAAAAGCTGCGGTCGGCCTTCGCGACACCCTGCTCGCCAAGCGCGACGTCGCCTTCGCGCGCGAGCGCGTCGAACAGCTTGCGCGAGCGCGCCCAGGTATCGCCGTCGGCGGGCGCGACGAGCGAGCGCACCGCGGTGACGCGCACGTCGGCCGCGAGCAAACCGTACGCGGAGAACACGCCGGGCAGCGGCGGCACGATCACGCGCGCGACGCCGATGTCGGCCGCGACCGCGCACGCGTGCATCGGCCCCCCGCCGCCGAACGCGAGCAGCGTGAAGTCGCGCGGATCGTAGCCGCGCTCGACGGAGACGATGCGCAGCACTTTGGCCATCTCCGCGTCGACGAGCGCGACGATCCCCGCAGCCGCGCGCTCGACGTCGCCGCCGACCGGCGCCGCGACGGACGCGACCGCTGTGCGCGAGCGCGCGGCGTCAATCGGAAATGCGCCGTCGAGCAGCGCGCGCGGGTTCGAGCGCTGCAGCACGACGTTCGCGTCGGTGACGGTCGGCCGGTCGCCGATGCCGTAGCACGCCGGTCCCGGATCGGCGCCTGCGGAAAGCGGGCCGACGCGCAGCGTACCGGCACCGTCGATCCACGCGATCGTGCCGCCGCCCGCGCTGACTTCCGCGAGGTCGACGAACGGAAAACGCACCGGATAGCCGCTGCCTTTGACGGAGCGTCCGCTGTGCGTCGAGCCGGCCGCTTCGAAGGACGCGCTGATCTCCGGCACGCCGCCGAACACCGTCCCGGCTTTGGCGGTCGTGCCGCCCATGTCGAACGACAGCACGTTCGCGATGCCGAGCGCGCGCCCGACGTACGCCGCGCCGATGACCCCGCTCGCGGGCCCGCTCTCGATGAGCGTCGCCGGCCGGTTCGAAGCGGATTTCAACGCAGCCATCCCGCCGTCGGACCGCATCACGAAGATGGGCGCTTGCACGCCCGCCGCACGCACGCCGCGCGCGACGCGATCGAGATACGCCTGCACGATCGGCGCCAACGCAGCGTTGAGCACCGTCGTCGAAAAGCGCTCGTACTCGCGGTACTGCGGGTCGATCTCCGACGACAGCGACACCTCCACGCCCGGGATCGCCGCGCGCAGCGCCTCCGCGACGGTCCGTTCGTGCGAGCCGTCCACATCGGCGTGCAGCAGCCCAACGGCAACGGCGGTGATGCCGCGTTCGCGAACGGTTGCGACGGCTGCATCCACGGTCGCGGCGTCGAGCGCAACGATGACGCCGCCCTCGTGCGTGCGCCGCTCGCGCACGACGAGCCGGTCCTCGCGCCGCGCGAGCGGCTTGGGCCGCGTGACGTTGAGGTCGTAGATCGCGCTGCGGTTCTGCCGCCCGATCTCGAGCACGTCGCGAAACCCTTCGGTCGTGATGAACGCGACCCGCGGCAGCTCGAGATGCACCTGCCCGAGGAGCGCATTCGTCGCAATGGTGCTGGCGTGCGCGACGAGCGCGATCTCGCTCGCCGCAACTTCTTCGAGCAGCGCGCGCAGCGCGTGGAGCAATCCTTCCTCGGGCGCGCGCGGCGTCGACGACACCTTGTGCCGAACGAGCCGCCCGTCGTCGGCAAGTGCGACGAGATCGGTGAACGTCCCGCCGATGTCGGCCCCGACGCGCCAGCTCATGCTCGACGAACCTTTCGGGCGAACCAGCCCACGGCGATGCCGGCCGCACCGGCCGCACAATAGCGCAGGAGGCCGGTTGCGATCGAGACCGCCGGTGACTCCGCCCGCTGATAGACGACTAGGATCGGTGAGGGCGTTCCGAAGCCTTGCTCCGGCAGATACGTGGGGATCGGCATGGGAGTTGCAAACACCGTCGCGGGTCCGTATACGACGATGGGCGCGACCGACCAGCCGATGCCGATGTCGACGACCGCCGTGAACGCAACCGCCGCCATCGCTCTTGCAGCACCGGCGCCGCCACGCACCAGGAAGAAGCCGAACACGCCGTATACGACCAGCTTCACAGCCAGAATCGGTGTCCAGAGTGGGAGCAAAAGCCGAGACAGCGATTCGAGAATGTCGAGCACGACGACGGCGACGGCGCTGAGGGCAAGCAAACCCAGCCAACGCGGCGTAACCCCGACCCCGGTCCGCGGGCTCATGCCGGCGCGCCGATTCCGAGGAACGCTTCCTGCACGAGGGGGTCTCCGATCAACTCTGCCGCCCGCCCGCTCAGGACGACGCGGCCCGTTTGGAGGACGTAGGCGGTGTCCGCGGCGCGCAAGGCTTCGCGCACGTTCTGCTCGACGAGCAGCACCGTGGTTCCGGTTGCGGCGATGCTGCGAATGCCGGCGTAGATTTGCGGGATCAGCTTCGGGGCGATGCCCAGCGACGGCTCGTCGAGCATCAGCAGGCGCGGGCCGCTCATCGTGCCGCGTGCGATCGCGAGCATCTGCTGCTCTCCGCCCGAGAGCGTCGAGGCGCGCTGCTCGAGCCGCTCGCGCAGGATCGGGAATGCGGCGAACGCCCCGTCGAGGCGCGTTCGGCGGTGCTCCGCATCGCGGTCGACGTACGCGCCGAGCAAGAGGTTGTCGCGGACCGTTGCGCTCGCGAACACGCGCCGCCCTTCCGGGACGTGCGCGATGCCGCGCCGCACGATCCGATGCGCGGGCATGCGCGTTACGTCTTCGCCATCGAAGCGAATCGTACCGCGCTCCGCGCGCACCAGGCCGCTGATCGCGCGCAGCAGCGACGTCTTGCCGGCGCCGTTCGCACCGACCAGCGCGACGATCGTGCCGGCCTCCGCGCGCAGCGAGACGTCTTGGAGCGCGCGCATCCCGTCGTAGCCGACCGCCAGCCCGTCGACCTCCAGTAAGCTCACGGCGAATGCCCCGCGATCTCCCCGTGTTCCAGCGGTGAGCCGAGATACGCTTCGATCACGCCGGCATCGCGCACCGCGTCCGCGGCGGTACCGCTGAAGATCGTCTTGCCGGCCGCGATCACCACCACGTGCTCGGCGATCGGCATCAGCACTTCCATCACGTGCTCCACCATGAGCACCGTCACGCCGCGCGCCAGAATCCGTCGCAGCAGATCGACCGCGTCACGGCATTCGGCCGGCGTCAGGCCGGCCATCACCTCGTCGAGCAGCAGCAGCGACGGCTCCGTCGCGAGCGCGCGCGCCACTTCGAGTCGTTTCTTGTCGGCAATCGTCAGCGCACGGCCCAGACGATACCGCTTGTCGGCCAGCCCGACGAACGCGAGCACTTCCTCCGCATGCGCGATTGCGTCAACGAGCCGCGGATGGTGCAGCAGCGCGCCGGTCGTCGTCGCTTCGAGCACGGTCATATCCGCGAACGTCTGCACGATCTGGTACGTGCGCCCGATCCCCAGCGCGGCGATGCGGTGGTACGCGAGGCCGGCGATCTCCGCGCCGCGGAAGCGCACGCTGCCCGCACTCGGCTTTTCGGCGCCCGCGATGCACGCGAACGCCGTCGACTTGCCCGCGCCGTTCGGTCCGATCAGCCCCGTCAGCGAGCCTTGCGCGACATCGAGGTCGATGCCGTCGAGCGCCCGCAGCGAGCCGAACTGCTTCGTCAAACCGCGCACGGTAAGCATCGGCTCGGCGCTCATGCGGCCGTGCCCGTCGGGACCGCAGTCGTTTCGGTCATGCCTGTCGCGCCGCGCCGGCGCCGCAATGCGTCGACGATCGTGCCCACGATACCGTACGGCCGCAGCGCCGCGATCACGCAGATGATCGCGCCGTAGATCACGAGGTCGTAGCCTTTCCCGCCGCCGCCCATGCGCAGCGCAACCGCTTTCGCGAGCACGACGTATACGAGCGCACCGGCGAGCGGTCCCCACAGCGTGCCGATGCCGCCGACGACGCCGATCAGAGCGATGTCGATCGACACCGCCAGCGCGATCGTGGACGGCGGGTCGACGAACAGCGTGTACTGCGCGTACAGCACGCCTGCGGCCGCCGCCATCGTGGCCGACCACGCGAACGCGATCAGCTTGTAGCGCCGCTCGTCGATCCCCACCGACGCCGCGGCGGCATGGTTCGCCCGCAGCGCGCGCAGATAATAGCCCAGGCGCGATCGCTCCAGCGCGATGGTCGCGAGCTGCACGCCGGCGAACAGCGCCAGCGCCAGCAGCACGTACGGCCCCTTCTGCGGAAACTGCATCGCCGCCCAGCCCGACGCGATCGGCAGCTCGAAGCCGTTCGCTTTTCCGAGCGACGGCGAGGTGCGCACGAAGACCTCGACGAGCGCCGCGACGGCGATCGTCGCGATCGAGAAATAATGCCCGCGCAGCCCGAGCGTCGGAAACCCAGTCACCAGCGCGAGCAGCGCCGCGGCCGACGCGCCGAGCGGGATCGCGAGCCACGGTGAGAGTCCATGCGTCACGCACAGCGCCGACGCATAGGCGCCGCAGCCGAAGAAGATCGCGTGCCCGAACGAGATGTTGCCCGCGTAGCCGCTGATCCAGTTCCAGGACTGTCCGAGCACCGCATACAGCAGCAGCGTGAACACGAGGTCGAGCACGACGGCGTTGCTCACGCCGAATGCGGCGAGCAGTCCGGCAACGACGATCGCGGCGAGCGCGAAGAGGTGCGGGCGTGCGCTCATCGCCGGCCGAGCAATCCCTGCGGCCGCAGCAGTACGACGGCGAGATACGCGAGGTACACCGGGACCATCTTCATCTCCGGCGACAAATAAAACCCGCCGAACACCTCGAGCATCCCGACCAGCAGCGCACCGACGAGCGCGCCCTGGATGCTGCCGAAACCGCCCAGCGCCACGACCACGAACGCGGTGAGCGCGAACGGCGCGCCGGCCGTGGGATACACCGGGTACGACAGCATCAGCAGCGCTCCGGCCGCGCCGACGCACGCCGCGCCGATGCCGAAAGCAAGGCCGTTCACGCGCTGCACGTCGATCCCCATGAGCGTCGCCGCGATGCGGTCTTCCGCCACGGCGCGCATCGCGCGGCCGGTCTCGGTGTACTCGACGAACGCGAACAGCGCCGCAGTGAGCACCAGCGCGCCGATCCCTTCGATCACCGTCGCCTGCGACACCGCGATCGCGCCGAGGTGCAGCGTGCCGCGAAACGGCGGGTTCGGCGCCGACTGGAAATCGCTGGTCAGCGTCGCTTGCGCGAGGCCCTGCATGAGCACCAAGAGCCCGAACGTGCCGAACACCGTCGCCTCAGGCGGTCCGGCCAGCAGCCGCCGCACGAACACGCGGTACACGACGATCCCAAACATGAACATCGCGAGCGCGACGAGGGGCAACCCGACGAGCGGCCCGAGCCCGACCAGCGCGAGGCCCAGCGTCGCGTACATCGCAAGCATGAGGAACTCGCCGTGCGCGAAGTTCACCACGTCCATCACGCCGTACACCAGCGTCAGCCCGACGGCGACGAGCGCGAACACCAGCCCCGTCAGCAATCCCGCGACGAGGAGCTGTCCGAACGTTCCTAGCGCTTCCACGCCGGCATCGGCCAGATCACCGGCTTGACCGCGACGTCGAACGGCCACACCGTCTCGTACTTGCCGTTCTGCACTTGCTCGATGATCCCGACGCCGCCGTCGTTCTGCCCGTTCGCGTCGAAGTGCACGCGGTTCCACGGCATCAGCGTGAGCTTGCCGGGGATGTTGGTCTTCTGCAGCGCGCTGCGGATCGCGTCGGGCTTCGTCGAGCCGGCGCGGTCGATGGCGTCGGAGATGAACAGCACGCCCATGAAGTCGCGCGCGGTGTTGCCGTCGAGCGGCTTGCCGCCGAAGCGCTGGCGGAAGAGCTGGTCGATCAGCGGCACGGCTTGATTGCGGTGCTTGATCTCGAGCGAGAACACCTCGCGCGTGAACACGCCCTCCGCGTCGGCGCCCATCGTGCGGATGAACCCGGGATCGATGAAGCCGGCATCTTGCGCCATGATCGCCTTGGGCTGCACGCTCTGTTCCTTGAACCCGCGCATGTACAGCAGCGAGTCCGGCAGGTACGACGCGATCATGATGACGTCCGGTGCGGCGGCCTTCACCTTCTGCACTTCGGCGTTCACCTCGGTGGTCGTGGCGGGGTACGCGATGCGCGCCACGATGTCGTAGCCGAGCTTCTTGCCGATGTCCTCTTCGGCTTGGCTCGCGCCGGTGCCGAACAAGCCGTCCTCGCCGACGATCGCCACGCGCTTCACGTCGATCTTCTTCGTCTTCTTCATGTCGGCGAAGAACTGATAGAAGTTGTCCGCGAACGTCGCGTCGTTGGGGGTCGCGCGGAAGAACCACTTCAGCCCGCGGGCGGTGAGCCCGGGCGCCGACGAGTCGGGGTTCAGGAACGGAATGCCGTAGCGCTCCGCGACCTGCGACGCGGTCGCGGTCGTCGACGAGGCATAGGTGCCGATCAGCGCGACGGCATGCTCTTGCGTGATCAGCTGCTCCGCCGCGGCGCGCGCCTGATCGGGCTTGCCCTGCGAGTCCGCGAACACCAGCTTGATGCGCGCGTGGCCCAGGTGCGGCAGGCCGCTTCTGCCCACCATCGGCAGCGGATAGCTGACGTGGCCGTTGACGAGGTCCTCCGCGAGCTGCTGCGCGGCGCGCAGACCCGCGCCGGTCTGCGCCGACGGCCCCGTGAGCGGCAGGATCGAGCCGATCACGATCTCCGGCTGATCGGCGGCGGGCGCCGGCGCCGCGCCGCCCAGCGCGGCGAACGCGACGGCGGCGGCGAGAAATGCGCTCAGACGGCGAGCAGGCATACGGACCTCCTTGGTGCGGTGCTGTGCGGGCGCCGAGCGCTCGGGTGCGGAAGCATGCTTTACGATGGCGACCGACACCTTGCCGTCGAGCGCGCCGCGACCGCCCGGGAGCACGGGCCTCCCCGGGATCGGCGAGACGCTCGCATTCGTGAAAGACCCGTTCGCGTTCATCAAAGAACGGCGCGCCCGCTACGGCCGCGTGTTCCGCACGAGCCTGCTCGGGCGCACGATGGTCGTCCTGATGGGACCGGAACCGCTCGAGGCGTTCTACGATCCCGCCAACGTCGTGCGCGAAGGCGCGAACCCGGCGAACATTCAAACGCTGTTCGGCGGCACCGGCGTGATCAACGGGCTCGACGGCGCGGCGCACGCCGCGCGCAAGCATTTCGTGAGCGCTGCGCTCTCGCGCGAAGCGATCGAGACGTACGTCCCCACGATGACGCGCTTCGTCGACGCCGCGTTCGCGCGCTGGACGGCGGCGGGCGAGATCGCGTGGAACGAAGAGCTCAAGCGGCTTACGATCGAGACGCTCGGCGCGGTCTTGGCGAGCATCGAGTCGCAAGCCGACCTCGCGGCGCTCGTGAAACGCTGCGAGCTCATCGCGGCCGCCTTCATCGCGCTGCCGATCCCGCTGCCCGGAACGGCGTACACGAAGGGCGTTCGCGCGAAAGACGAGTCGATCGCGTACTACGGCGACCTCGTGCGCGCGCATCGCGCGGGATCGTATGACGACGGGCTCTCACGCCTCCTCGCGGCGCGTGACGCGCGGCGCCCCGATCGGCGATGCCGAAGCCGCCGGCGAGCTCAACCACCTCTTTCTCGCGGGCTTCATCGTGTTCGGGCAATTCGCCGCGACGATCCTCGAGCTCACGAAGAATCCCGATCTCCGCGAGCGCCTCGCCGCGGAGACCGCGGCGTTGCCCGATGCGCCCAGCGCCGCAGACCTCGTCGGCAACGCGTATTTGATGCAGTTCGTCAACGAAGTGCGTCGCCTGACGCCGATCGTGCCGGTCGTCATCGGAAAAGCGCGCCGCGCGTTCGTGGTCGACGGCTTTCATATTCCGGCAGGCTGGGGCGTTGCGGCGGCGGTGTGGCACCACGACCGCGAAGCGGCGACGTATCGCGAACCCGAGCGATTCGATCCGGAACGCTTCGGCGCGCGCGCCGAGCAGAACGCGCACCCGTATGCGTATGCGCCGCAAGGCGCGGGGCCGCCGGAGACGCACCGCTGTCCGGGCTTCGATCTCACGACGACGTTCATGGCGCTCTTCGCCGCGCGGCTCGTGCGCGGCTACAGCTGGGTGCTGCCGGAACAAGACCTCACGCCGAACTGGGCGCTGGTACCGCCGGTGCCGCGCGACGGGCTGCGCGCGGTCGTCACACCGCGATGACCAGCACGCACTCCGGCGTGTCGTCCAACTTCGCGCCGAACGGTGCGACCGTGTTCGAAGACGCGTCGAACGTGTAGAGCTGCTGCTGCGCGCGGCTGCCGAACAGCAGCGTGCCGTCCGGCGTGAACGTGAGCCCCGACAGATCTTTGAGCGCGTCGCCGGCGCCGTGTGTCGCGCTGCTGACGACGAGCGCGAGCTGCTCGGACTTCGGATCGTACGCGAAGATCGCGTCGTTCTTCGGGCTGCCGATGTAGACGCGCCCGTCCGCGGGGCTCACCGCGATACCGACCGGTTTGTCGAGCGCGTTCGGGCTCGCCGACGCGTCGGACGTCGTGTCGATCCAGCCGTGGAACGTGCCGCTCTTGTGGCCGTAGATGCCCACGCGGTCCTTTGCTTGATCGGCAACGTAGAGCCGTTTGCCGCCGAACGCGATGCCGCGCACGGAATGGCGCGCCTGCTGCGCGGCTGGCTTCGCTTCGTCGGCGGCTTCGGGCGGGTCGTCGTCGGTCGCCGCGGTCTTCGCGACGAAACCGCTCGCCGACAGCCCGCCCTTGTCGGGATCGACCGCGGGCGGCGTCTTCTTTCCAACCTTCACGGGATCCGCGGACGCGACGAACGTGCCGCCGTAGTAGTCGCCTTTTGGATGCAGCTTCTGCAGGTATGACGCAACCGCGAGCTTCTTCGCCGTGGGCATCTTCTTGCCGGAGATCGCGTAGCCCGACACGACGTTGGTGTCCTGGCTCGACACGAACAGGTTGTCGCCGTCGAATGCGAGGCCGTACGGGTGCAGCAGCGCCGCCGTCGTCGCCGGCGTGATCAGCGTGCCGAGATAATCGCGCGAGAATCCGTCCGCGTTGATCGTCGCTGAGAACACGTCGACCGCCGACGCTTTCTTGTACGCGTTCGCGACGTAGAGGCGGCCGCGTTCGTCGACCGCGAGGCCGCGGAGCTCGTCGAACGGCCCGCCTCCGGCCAAGACGTCGCCGAGAAACGATCCGTCCGCCGCATAGGCGCCGACGTTTTGGATCTTGTCGTCTTTTTCGCCCGAGAACGTGACGTAGACCTGATAAGCGCTCGCCATGGAATCCTCGTCGCGGAAAGATCGGGTGCGTCCTCCTCAGAACCACGCGCGCGTGCTCTCGACCTTTTCGATCGTCGCGGCGGACCCGGCACAGTGCGAGCTGGGGATCGCGGTCCAGTCGAAGTTCCTGGCCGTCGGCGCCGTCGTGCCGTGGGCTGAAAGCGGCGCCGGCGCGATCGCGACGCAGGCGTGGGCGAACACGGCGTTCGGCCCGCGCGCGCTGGAGCTGCTGCGCGGCGGCGAGCCGCCGGAACAGATCGCGCAGACGCTGCTCGCGGCCGACGACAGCGCCGACGACCGGCAGTTCGGGATCGTCGCGGCGGACGGCCGTGCCGCGACCTTCACGGGCGCGCGCTGCATCACGTGGGCCGGCGGCGTGACGGGCGAGCACTTCGCGGCGCAGGGCAACTGCCTCACGGGCCCCGGCGTCGTCGACGCGATGGCGGCCACGTTTCGCGGCGGCCGCGGAACGCTCGCCGACCGGCTCGTCGCCGCGCTCGGCGCCGGCCAGCGCGAAGGCGGCGACAAGCGCGGACAGCAGAGCGCGGCGCTCATCGTGCTCAAGCCCGGCGGCGGGTACGGCGGGTTCAACGACCGGTACGTCGACCTCCGCGTGGACGACCACGCCGCGCCGATCGACGAGCTCGCGCGGCTGCTGGAGCTGCACAAGCTCTATCACTTCCCCGCCGCACCGGAGGACGTGCTCGCGATCGACGACGCGCTGGGCCGTGAGATCGTCGCGCAGCTGGTGCGCGTGCGCGCGCTGGCGCGGCACGACGAAGGCGCGTTCGACGACGAGGCGCGCGCGGCGCTCGTGTCGTTCATGCACGTGGAGAACTTGGAGAACCGTGTGCGCGCCGACGGCACGATCGACCGCCAGACGCTAGGCTACCTCCGCGCGTTCACCCCGAAATAATTCCGGCGAAAGCCTAGATCGACCACTCCCAGGCGTTCCAGTTCTCCACGATCCCGTTGGGGCGGAAGCCGTGCAGATCGGTGTTCACCGCTTCGATCTGGCGCGGCCACCAGAGGTACACGAACGGTGCGTTGTCCGCGAGCAGGCGCTCGATGATCGAATAGGCGCGCTTGCGGGTGGGACGGTCGTAGTGCGTGAGCGCGTCGCGTTGCGCGGCGTCCATCGCGTGGTTGCACCAGCGCGGCCAGTTATAGCCGCGCGGCGAGACTTGATCGCACGTGAGCTGCGTCGAGTCGTCAGGATCGGTTCCGGAATACCACGTCTGCAAACCGGCTTCGAACTTGCCGTCGGCGAGCACGCCCGAACCGGGCGGGCCGAACAGCTTCGCCGTCGTGTAACCTTTGAGGTCCACCTCGATGCCCGCATCCTTGAGCATCGACGCGACGAGCACGCTGCGGCTGCGATCCGTCGCGCTGTCGCTGCGAAACGCGAGCCCCATCGTGAGCCGCCGTCCTTGTTTCGCGCGGATGCCGTCGGGCCCGACGTGCCAGCCCGCCGCGTCGAACAGCGTTCGCGCCGCCGGCAGATCGCGCACCGCCGTGCCCGCGCGCGGATCGTGCGCCCACAGCTGCGGCGGCAAGTCTTCCGTCGCCGCCACCGTGGTGCCGTACGTCGCCTCGCGCACGAGCAGCGGCTTGTCGATCGCGAGCCCGATCGCGCGCCGGATGCGCGGGTCGTCGAACGGCGGCACCGTCGTGTTGAACAGGATCGAGTCGTTCGCGTTGAGGGAGACGAGGTGCACGTCGACGCCCGCGATCGCCTTGAGCTGCGGGTACGCGCGCGGCGTCGCGAACGCGAACCAGTCCAGCTCGTGCGCGCGCAGCTGGTTGGCGAGCGTGTTCTCGTCGGGCACGAAGTGCAGCACGATGCGCCGCAGCTTCGGCTTGCCCAAGAAATAATCGTCGTTCGCGACGTAGTCGATGTGGTCGCCGCGCACCCAGCGCACGATCTTGAACGGTCCCGTCCCCACCGGCAACGTGTTGAACGGCACGCGGTTGAGATCGGAATATTTTTCGAGCAGGTGCGCCGGCAGGATGAAATACGGCGCATCGCTGTGCGCGAAGAACGTGTGCACGGCCGGCGCGAACCGGCGCTTGAGCCGGAACACCGCCGTGTACGCGTCCGGCGTGTCGACCCGCGCGATCACGTCGTAGCCGTGCCGCGTCGCGACGTTCGTCTTGAGATTCATGATCGCGCGGTACGTGAACTGCACGTCATGGCTGGTGAACGGCGCGCCGTCCTGCCAGCGCACGCCGTGGCGCAGATGGTACGTGATCGTCAGACCGTCGCGCCCGATGCCGCCGTTCTCGAGCGTCGGCACCTCCGCGGCGAGGATCGGCACGTCGCGCCCGTCGGGCTCGGTCGCGATGAGCGGATCGAGCACGAACGCCTGCGCGAGCGCTTCGATCTGCTGCGTCGAGAGAATGGGATTGAGCGTGTTCGGCGTCGAGATGGTCGCGAGCCGCAGCGTCCCGGCCTGCGTCCACGGATGCCGGCCGCCGGCGGCGGAGTCGCCGCCTGTGCGCGTACACGCGCTCGCGGCCAGCACGCAAGCCGCGAGGAGCGTGTGAACCGCGAGCCGCCTTCTTCTCACGCGCAACGCATTCGCCGCGCGTGAGGCGCTTCCCGAGTGCCGAACCCTAGTGGGCGAAGCCGTCGGTGCTGGAGACCTTGGTCTTGGGTGTGACGTGCACGGTTTGCGCGACGTAGATCGCGAGCTTCTGGTCCGTCTTGACCGTGACGTCTTTGCCGTGCACCCAGTTGTGGGCGAACAGCCCGAGCGGCCCGAGCACGAGGTACGACGCGATCGCGGCGGTCGAAGCGGCGCCTTTGGCGGCGTCTCCGTTCGCGTTCGCCGCAACGTCCGAGAGCTTGATCTTCAGGCCGTCCGCGCCGTAGATCCAGTCGAACTGCAATTGGATCTTGCCGGGATGACCGTTCCCGCCGGCGCCCTCGGCGCTGACCACGCTGCCTTCGCCGACCGCGTCGCGCGGAATGACGACCCAGCTGTCGACCGTCACGTCGTCGATCGCTTTGAAATGAATCTTGTCGCCGGAGTGCGCGGTGTTCGACGAGATCGGCTCGATCAGCGACACCTTCATCGGCGTTCCGCCGGGGACGGTGATCGTTGCAGCCGGCGCTGGCGCGGTGGCATCGGCGGGCGCGGTCGCGGGCGTGGTCGCCGGCGGCTGAGCGGGCGTGCTGACAGGCGGCTGCACCGGAGCTGTCGCTTGTGCCATCGAGGGCAAGGGGCTGAGCGCGGCCACGAGGGCAACGAAAATGACGCGGGGCTTCAAAGAGGCCTCCCGGGAGACGGGTGATATGGGAGCACCATACCACCTGCCGCCGTCGCACGGTTCCGTGCTGTCGAAATCCTTACGCTGCGACGCCGAGCAGCCGGGAAACGCTTCCTAGGTTCCGATCAGCTCCCGCAACGCGTGCTGGAAGATCTTCGGGGCTTTGCCTTGGAACAGCAGGCTCTCGTTGCCGCCGATCTGCTTGCGGAGGTTCACCAGCTCGTCGCGCAGCGCGGCGGCCTTCTCGAACTCTAGGTTCGCCGCGGCGTCGCGCATCTTGCGCTCGATCTCCTTCGCCATCGCTTCCGCCACTTCGCGCGGCAAGTGCTCCGCGCGCACCGCGTTCGCCGCGTCCGCGCCGGTCGTCGCGCCGCCGACCAGGCTCAGGATGTCGTGGACTTCCTTGCGGATCGACTTCGGCTCGATGCCGTGCTCGAGGTTGAAGGCGACCTGCACTTCGCGGCGGCGCTTCGTCTCGCCGAGCGCGCGCGCCATCGACTCCGTCACCACGTCGGCGTACATGATCACCTTGCCTTCGACGTTGCGCGCGGCGCGGCCGATGGTCTGGATCAGCGACGTGCCCGAACGGAGATAGCCTTCCTTGTCGGCATCCAGAATGCCGACCAAGGAAACCTCCGGCAAGTCCAAGCCTTCGCGCAGCAGATTGATGCCGACCAGCACGTCGAACTCGCCCTTGCGCAGATCGCGCAGGATCGCGATGCGCTCCAGCGTCTCGACCTCGCTGTGCAGGTAGCGGACCTTGATCCCGTTCTCCAGCAGATAGTCGGTGAGGTCCTCGGCCATCTTCTTCGTCAGCGTCGTCACCAGGACGCGCTCGTTCTTTTCCGCGCGCACGCGGATCTCGTCCATCAGATCGTCCACCTGATGGCGCGTCGGCCGCACCTCCACCTCGGGATCGACGAGCCCGGTCGGCCGGATGATCATCTCGACGACCTGCGTCGACTTGCCCATCTCGTACGTCGCCGGCGTCGCCGACACGTAGATCGCCTGCTGCACGTGCTTCTCGAACTCGTCGTACGTGAGCGGCCGGTTGTCGAGCGCCGACGGCAGCCGGAAACCGTGCTCCACCAGCGCGAGCTTGCGCGAGCGGTCGCCGCCGTGCATGCCGTGCACCTGCGGCAGCGTGACGTGCGACTCGTCGACCAGCAGCAGCCAGTCCTTCGGGAAGAAGTCGAGCAGGCACCACGGCGTCGAGCCCGGCTCGCGCCCCGACAGCGGCCCCGAGTAGTTCTCGACGCCGTTGCAGTAGCCGACCTCGCGCAGCATGTCGAGGTCGTAGCGCGTGCGCTGCTCGAGCCGCTGCGCTTCGAGCAGCTTACCGTTGTCCTTGAAGAATTTCAGGCGGTCTTCGAGCTCGTTCTCGATCGAGATCACCGCGCGGCGCAGCTTCTCGTCGGGCGTGATGTAGTGCTTGGCCGGGAAGATCTTCAGCTCGTCCTTCGACGTGACGTACTCGCCGGTGAGCTGGTTGACGACGTTGATCGCCTCGACCTCGTCGCCGAAGAACTCGATGCGGTGCACCAGCTCCTCGTCGACGGCGACGAACTCCAGCGTGTCGCCGCGCACGCGGAACGTGCCGCGCACGAGGTTGAGGTCGTTGCGCCGGTACTGCATGCCGATCAGCTTGCGCAAGAAGTCGTCGCGGTTGATCGTCTGCCCGACCTTGATGTCGGCCGCCATCTCGATGTAGTCCGACGGTGAGCCCAAACCGAAGATGCACGATACCGACGCCACGATGAGCGTGTCGCGCCGCGTGAGCAGCGACTGGGTGGCCGAGTGCCGCAGCCGCTCGATCTCGTCGTTGACCGAGCTGTCCTTGGCGATGTAGGTGTCGGTGTGCGCGACGTACGCCTCGGGCTGATAATAGTCGAAGTACGACACGAAGTACTCGACGGCGTTGTTCGGAAAGAACTCGCGGAACTCGGCGCAGAGCTGCGCCGCCAGCGTCTTGTTGTGGCTCAGCACGAGCGTCGGCTTCTGCACCAGCTCCACCAGCCGCGCCATCGCCATCGTCTTGCCCGAGCCGGTCACGCCCAGCAGCGTCTGCGCGCGGTCGCCCCGCAGCACGCCGTCGGCGAGCAGTTGGGTAGCCTTGGGTTGGTCACCGGCCAACGGGTACGCGGAAACGAGCTCGAATTTCGGCATGAGGCTCTTGCTCAAGACACGCGCCGGAACACGGCGGTTGAGCCCCGGCGACTTTACTCGGCCAGGACAATCAAGCTCGCTTGCCGCACCGTATCTGCGCTTCCCCCTGGCGCTCAGGCGCCGTCCGGAGGTAGTAGAAGGAGCCGAGCCCCGTGATCCAGCCGCCCCTGCTCTTCAGCGGGACCTCGAACCGTCTGCTCACGGAAGAGATCGCCAGGCGCATGCAGACGCGCGTCGGCAACGCGCTGGTGGACCGGTTCAAGAACGACGAGTGCCGCATCGAGATCCGGGAGAACGTCCGCGGCGCCGAGGTGTTCGTCGTCCAGTCGCTCTGCCGCTCGCCGCAAGGCGCGACGGTGAACGACTCGCTCATGGAGCTGCTCCTGATCATCGACGCGCTGCGCCGCGCGTCGTCGAACCGCATCACGGCGGTGATCCCGTACTTCGGCTACGCGAAGCAAGACAAGAAGACGAAAGGCCGCGAGCCGATCTCGGCCAAGCTGGTCGCCAACATGATCGAGATGGCGGGCGCGGAGCGCATCGTCACGCTCGACCTGCACGCCGCGCAGATCCAGGGCTTCTTCGACGTCCCCGTCGACAACCTGATGGCCGCGCCGACGCTGTGCAACTACCTCAAGAACCAGAACCTTCAAGGTGATCGGATCGTGGTCGTGTCGCCGGACGCCGGCGGCGTGCCGCGCGCGGAGACGTTCGCCAAGCGCCTCAAGTCCAATCTGGCGGTGATCATCAAGCGCCGGCCCGAGCCCGACGTCTCCGAGGTCACCCACATCGTCGGCGACGTCGAGGGCAAGATCGCGGTCGTCGTCGACGACATGATCTCCACCGGCGGCACCTTGGTCAAAGCGGCCGAGGCGCTGCGCAAGAAGGGCGCGACCGACGTCTACACGCTCGCGACGCACGGCATCTTCGCCGGCGACGCGATCGCGCAGTTCGAGAAGTCGGAGATCAACCGGGTCATCGTGACCAACACGATCCCCCGCACGATCGACTCCACCAAAGTCGAGCACCTGACCATCGCGCAGATCCTCGCCGACGCGATCAAGCGCATCACGTCGAACCGCTCGGTGTCCGAGCTGTTCAACGCCGAAGAACCCGAAGCGCCCCCGCCCGAAGAACCTCCACCGGTGCGCGCGGCAACCGATCTCCCCGCCGTCGCAGCAGCAGTTTAGAAACAGGACGTCATGCCCAAGCAACACACAGTCGCAAGCCTCACCCTCGAGCCGCGCGCCGGCATCGGAACCACCAGCTCGCAGCGCCTTCGCAAGACCGGGAAGATCCCGGGCGTCGTGTACGGCCACGGCGAGGCGACCCCGATCGCGGTCGACGCGAAGCAGCTCGCAGACCTGCTGCTCTCGGGCAACAAGAGCAAGATCGTCGACGCGTCGATCGGCGACAAGCACGACTCCGTGCTGTTGCGCCGCGTCGAAGCGCATCCGATCTCGCGCCGGCCGCTGAGCGTCGACTTCCAGCGCGTGTCGCGCGACGAGGCGATCACGTCCAACGTCACGATCGTCACCACCGGCACGGCCGTCGGCGTGCGCGAGAACGGCGGCGTCATGGACGTCATCAGCCACACGCTCGAGATCAAGGGGCCGGCGCAGTACATCCCCGACAACCTCACGGTCGACGTGTCCGACCTCGACGTGCACCAGCACGTCCTCGCCGGCCAGGTCGCGCTCCCCAAGGGGTTCACGCTGATCACGCCGCCGGAAACCGTCGTCGTGTCGGTCGAGATCACGCGCGCGCTCGCATCCGAAGAAGCGCCGGCGGAAGCCGCCGCTGAGACGCCGGCCGCGGAAGCGCCCACGGCATAGCCGACAAGCCGCAGCACTCGGTCGTCGTGGGGCTCGGAAATCCGGCGCTCGTAGTCGGGCTCGGAAATCCGGGCTCGAGGTACGCCCTCACGCGCCACAACGCGGGCTTCATCGCGGTCGACGCGCTGGCCGAGCGCTGGGGCGTGCGCGACTGGCAGCGCAAAGGCGAGGCGCGGTACGCGATCGATCGGTCGCGCAACGCGATCCTCGTCAAGCCGCAGTCGTACATGAACCTCAGCGGGCCGCCCACGCTGGGGCTCGCGACGTTCTACAAAGTCCCGCCGCCGCGCATCCTCGTCATCGTCGACGATCTCGACTTGCCGTTCGGGACGTTGCGGCTGCGCGCCGAGGGCTCCAGCGGCGGCCACAACGGGCTCAAGTCGCTGATCGAGGTGTTCGGTCAGGGCTTCCCGCGGCTGCGCATCGGGATCGGGCGCAGCCACGACGATCCGGACGCGATCGACCGCGTTCTGGGAGAATTCTCCGAGGCCGAGCTGCGCGAGCTTCCGGCGATCGTCGACCGCGCAGTCGCCGGTGTTGAGACTTGGTTAACCCAGGGTGTGACGCAGGCCATGAATCTGGTGAACGCTAAAGCCTGACTCCCTGCGATCCGAAAATTTTCGTATGCATAGAGTCGCCGCGTTTCTCGCGGCGCTCGTCGTGTTGGCTCCGCTGACCGCGACGGCGTCGTCCGAAGAAGAGTGTATTCAGCTCGCGTACGTGCGACCGCACCAGCCGCAGATCATCACGTCCGAAGCCCGCGAGCTGTTCAACGACGTGAACGCGGCGCGCACCCAGCGCGGCCTGCCGGCGCTGGCCGAAGACGTCTCGCTGTCGCAGTTCGCCCTGAGGGTCGCCGAGCAGATGGCGGAGCGCCACTACTTCGGCCACACCGATCCCAGCGGCGTGACGTTCCAGGACCGCCTCCGCGCCGCCGGCTGGATGAACCGGTACGCGGCCGAGAACATGGCGTTCGACCAGGACGAGAAGTCCGCGCACCAGGCGTTCCTCCACAGCCCCGGCCACTACGGCAACATCGTCGACTCGCACTCGCGCAAGCTGGGCGTCGCGGTCGTCGCCGCCGGCGACGGCGAGATCTTCTACGTCGAAGAGTTTGCCGACTAGATAGCTGACCGGAGGTCGGTCCCCCGGTCCCCGTGAACGGAACGCGCGAAGTGCGCGTTCCTCGGGAACAAGGAGGCACGATGGACCTCAACGGACGCACGATGGTGATCCGCGTCGACGAAGCGACGCTCGGTGCGGAGGGCGCGACGTTCTTCAGCGACCTGGTCTTCCTGGGGAACCTCGGGATGCGGCCGGTGGTGGTCGCGCCGACCAAGGACGCGGCCCGCGCGGTCGTCCGCACGATGAACCGCAGCGGCGACGCCGCCGTCGGCCTCTCGGGCGCGGACGCAGGGATGATCCCCGCCGCGAGCGCCGAGACGATCGGCAACGTCGATCCGAAGCTGCTGCGCACGCTGCTCGACGCGGGCTACGTGCCGGTGATCGAGCCGATGGCTTTTGGTTTTGCCGGCAACGACGTCGCCGTCGCTGCCGATGACGTCGCGCAGGCGCTCGCGAGCGCCGTCGGCGCGGCGCGCGCCATCTTCTTCCATTATCAGGGCGGCGTGATCGACGCGAAGACGCGCACGCTCGTCGACGAGCTCACGCCCGCCGAAGCGCTGACGATCGCCGAGGACAGCACGCTCGAGACCGACCTGCGCACGGCGGTGCGCGCGGCGGCGCTGGGCGTGCGCGGCGGCGTCGGGGCCGCGCAGATCTGCGACGGCCGCGTCGCTCACGCGGCCATCGTCGAGTTCTTGACCTCGCGGCACCTCGGCACGCAAGTCGCGGGTACCGTGTACACCGGATGAACCTCCGCGCGCTCGCGGCCGCCGCCGCGCTGCTCTTCGCCGCACCGCCGCTGCTCGGCGCGACCTCGTCGATCCCCGGGCTGCGCGCGTCGCGGGACGCTCGTCGTGCAAGCCAACGTCCAAGGCTCGCCGGTCAACGTGGGCGGCAACGTCGCGCTCTACCACAAGGGCTCGCTGTACCGGCTCGACGTGCTGTCGCTGGGCTTCCCCGGCACGAGCGGCGATTTGAGCGCGCTTGCGGCCACGCTGATCGGGCCGGGCGGCATCAGCGCGCTCTACGACGGCTCGACCGGCGCGCTGACCGCGTGGTCGAACGGCAACCGCACGTACTACACGGAAACCCCGGCGCGTCCCGCGCAAGCATCGGCGCCGGCGGCGGCAGCGGCCGCGGCCAACGCGGCGACGGCGGCGTCCGGCGATCCGCTCGGCGCGCTCGGCGGCCTCGCGACGATCCTGCGCGACGTGCAGAGCGCGACGATCCAGCTCGTGGGGCACAGCGCCGTGAACGGGCACCCCGCGACGAACCTCGACCTGCAGCTCAAGCGCCAGCGCCCGGGCAAGCCGCTCGAGAACTATCACGCTCAGCTCGCGCTCGCCGACGATCTCAGCGAGTTTCCGGTGCAGATCACGGTGCAGAGCGTTCCTTCCGCGTCCAACGCGTTCGGCGGCACCGCGAAGCTCGATCTCACGAGCGTGCAGGCGGACAATCCTGATGACGGGCTGTTCGTCGTGCCGCAGGGTTACCGCCGCGTCGACTCCATCGCCGGGGTGCTGCGCCGCGGCGGCTGACCGCCGCCGAACCGCATCAGGGTGACGGCGAGGGGGCCGGTGCCGCTCCGCCGGGGCACGGGTCGGGTGAGCCGGCGGTCGTTGCGATGCGCCCGCCCAGCGGCGGACGGTCGTCGAAGTACCAGCGGACCGAGCGCCGGTCGCAGAGCGCGACGAGGTCGTCGTTCGCGTAGCGGACCATCGCGCGCACGGTCTCCGCGCGGTCGTTCGTCGCCGAGAGCGCGACCCGGTCGGCGCGCGACTCGATGTTGCGCGCGTCCGCGTTGTAGATCGGGTACGCGACCACGAGCACGCAACCGAGGAACGTGGCGACGAGCGCGAGCCGCGAGAGCGCGTCGTCGTCGCGCCGGAAGCCGACCCGGTCGCTCAGCAGCACCGCGATCGCCGCGCTGAGCACGAACAGCGTCACCGCGATCAGCGTCTGGCGCAGCGTGTCGTCGTACGCGATGTGCGCGAACGCGTGCGCGAGCGTGACGCGCAGCTCGGGCGGCGTGAGGTGCACGAGCGTGACGTCGCCGAGGACCGCCCGCGCGGTCGGCCCGATCCCCGCCGGATGGCTGCTCATCGCGTTGCTGTGGCGCGAGCTCGCCAGCACCACGACCGGCGTGCCCGGCACGCCGAGCACGCGCGCCATCTCGGCGCCGAGCGCGGCGACGGCGTTGGGCGTCGTCTTGTGCGCGGTGCCGAACGGCATCACCGGCGCGAGCGCGACGCCCGCGAGCGCGCCCGCGTAGAACAGCGCCATCAGCACGAGGTACCACACGCGCACGCGGTCGACGAGCGCGAGCACCGCGACGACGACGAGCGCGCCGAGCAGCGCGTCGAGCCCGATGCGGACGAGGTAGTCCAGGAACCATTGCGGCAGCCGCTCGTCGGTGACGCCGGCGTTGAAGCCGACGCGATAGCTGACCAGCGCCGAACGGCAGCGACACGATCGGACCGAGCGCCCCGAGCACGGCGCCGAACACCGCGCGCTGCGCCGTGCGGTTGCGCGTGCGGCGGCGCATCATGTCGCGGATGCGCGCGGCGGCCCCCGAGCGCCACAGCCACCAGAACGCGAGGATCTGCACGAGCCCCCAGCCCGCGGACGCCGCGTGGTGGATGTCGGCGATGTTGCGCGCGCGCCGCTGCCGTCCCGCGATCGACCAGCGTGGCGGCGTTGCGCGTGAGCAGCTGGTTGGCGGTGAGCGCATCGACCTGCGCGTCGAGCCGCGTGCGCGCATCGGCGCCGGCGGGCAGCGCGAACAAGAGCGCCAGCGCGGCCAGCACGGCGACGACGAACCCGCGCGCGCTCATCGGCCCGCGCACGACGAGCGTCTCAGCGGAGCGCCGCGACCGGCGACTCGTCCGGGAACGCCGAGGCGTGCTCCTGCGCGAAGCGCTTGCGGTATTGCTGCCAGCCGCGGAAGTTTCCGGACCACTGCTCGGCCGACGCGAGCGGCGTCGCGACGTGCTCGAACGGCGACCAGTGCCCGTTCGCGCCGCCCTCGACGAGCCGCTCGTAGAGCTCGATGTCCTTGGCGTGATCGCGCGACCCGTCGTGGGTGAGATACGACACGCGCGCGGAGCGCGCGACGCTGATCTGCAGCCGCTGTTCCAGCGGCAGCGACGCTTCCTCGTCGGCGAGGATCAGCGGCGTGTGCCACTCGCCGGCGCGCGAGCGCGCGCGGCTCGCTGTCGCGATACGCGTCGAGCATCAGCGTCGCGAGGTGCTTGAGCTCGGGCTGCGCGTCCTCGTGCGTGCGCTGCGTGAAGAAGTTCGCCCACTCCGTCGCGGTGATGATGACGGTGATCCACGCGAACGGTTCGAGGATGCGGTTCACGAGCTGCTTGTGCAAGTTGATGTCGGACGCCGCGAGGCGTTCGGCGTGCGCGAGCGCGTCTTCGAGCGCGCGCTGCCACTCCGCTTGCGCCAGCGCGCGCGCCTCGTCGCTCAACTCGGCGAACGCCTGCATCCCGGCTTGATTGCGCCCCCACCACACCGGCATCGCCGGATCGTCGCGCACGGCGTCGATCATCTTGCGCACCGGCACGGCGCGAGACGAGCTCGAATTTCTGGAAAACACTCGGTGGGTCAGCAACTCGCTGTGGATGAAGCGCGGGTAGCGCGCCTCCATCGTCGTGAGCCGGACGCCCGCGGGCGAGACGCTGTCCAGTAGGACGCGCGCGGAGAAGGGCATAGTCCGACGTTCGCCGCGGCGGGTCGGAACCCGCCAGCGGAGCTCGCCTTCGCGTGCCGGCGCGCACCGGACAGCCCTCCAGCCCGAGCGCGATACCGCGCCGGCCGGCGGGGCACTCAGGCAGGACCGTACTCCTGCCGAAGACCTTGTAGACGGCGGCGAGCCCTTTATACAGCGGCGCGTCTTCGGCCGTGACCGGAGCTTTTCCAAGGGTGTGGACCTCATGAAGTTGCGACTCGGTGCCCAACTCGCCGCGGGATTCGCCGTCCCGATCGTCGCGCTGACGCTCGTCGTCGGCGGCGTGATGATCGTCTTCGCGCGGCTCAGCGCGCTCAACGCGGCACACGCGTCCCACGAGCAGTTCGACGCCGCGATCGGCCAGCTCGAGGTGGCGCTGATCGCCGCCGGCGCGGCGACGGTCGTCGCGACGATCGGCATCGCCGTGTTCTTGGCGCGCCGCATGACGAGCCGGTTGGCGCGCGTGTCGAACGCGCTGTCGTCGATCGTGCACGAAGATTTCGCGCGCCTTTCCGATGCGCTCGGGCGGCTGGCGCAGGGCGACCTGCGCGCGAGCTTCACGTCGACCCGCGTGCGCGTCGAGGACGACGGGCACGACGAGATCGCCGCGCTCGTGAACAGCTACAACGACCTGGGCGAGGGCTTGGGGACCGTGGGAACCGAGCTGACGGCCGGGCTGGGAGCGCTGCGCGAGCTCATCGGCGGCGTCATCGTCGCGTCGCGCACGCTCGCGATCGCATCGGACCAGACGTCGAGTGCGGCGAACCAGGCGTCGGTCGCCGTCGAGCAGATCGCGAAGGCCGTCGACAGCGTGGCGGGCGGCGCGAAAGACCAGGCGATCAAGATCGCGCAAGCGACCGCCGCCATCGAGGAGCTCGCGCGCTCGGCCGAGATGATCGCCGAAGGCGCCGGCCATCAGGCGACGGCGATCCAGCTCGCGACGGGCGCGATCCAGCTGCTCGACGACGGGATCGAGTCGCTCACGTTCCACGGCGCCGACCTCGCCTCGTCGGCGAGCGATGCGACGCAGGAAGCCGTCGGCGGCACGCACGCGGTGCTGCAGACGCAGCGCGCGATGCAGAAGCTGCGCGAGATCTCCGCCAAAGCGGCCGAAGCGATGCTCGCGCTCGAGCAGCGCTCGGTGCAGGTCGAAGACATCGTGCGCACGATCGAGGAGATCGCCGACCAGACGAACTTGCTCGCGCTCAACGCCGCGATCGAAGCGGCGCGCGCGGGCGATCACGGCCGCGGCTTCGCGGTCGTCGCGGACGAAGTTCGCAAGCTCGCGGAGCGCTCGTCCGGCGCGACGCGCGAGATCTCGGGGATCCTGTCGTCCATCCGGCGCGAGACGATCACCGCGGCTGAAGCCATGCGCTCCTCCGACGATTCGATGAACACGGGCATGGCGGTCGCGGAGAAGGCGTCGGCGGCGCTCGAACGCATCGGCGGAGCCGTCGGCGGCACCACCGGCGTCGCCGAAGAGCTCGCCGCCCGTGCGCGCGAGATGAAAGAGGCGTCGAGCAAGGTGGCGGAGAGCGTCACCAGCACGTCGGCGGGCGTCGAGGAGAACGCCGCGGCGGCGAACCAGATGCAGACGACCACCCACGAGATCACGGCGACGATGATGCCGGTCGCGCGCGCCGCCGAGGAGCAGTCCGCAGCGGCGCAGCAGGCGGCGTTCGCCACGGGCGAGCTGGCGTCGGGCGTCGGCGAGATCGACGCGACGGCACGCGCGCTGCGCGAGCAGGCCGAGCGGCTGGACGCGCTGGTCGCGCGCTTCGTCGTCGCCGACGAGGACGCGCCCGAAGCCGGCGCAACCGCCTTGCGCGTGCCGAACTTCGGTTCGTCGGTGGCCCTCTAGGGCCGACCGGCGCGACCGCAAGACCCGCTCCGCATGCTCGCGAACTCCCCCGGCATGTGGAGCAGGGTCATGCGGCCCGTCGACCGTCGCCGAGGCGCTCGGCGTGCTGGCGAAGGAAGGCACCGGCGCGCGAATCGTCGCGGGCGGCACCGACGTGCTCGTCGAGCTGCAGCGCGGCGTGAAGCCCACCGCGGCGCTGATCGACGTCTCCGCGCTGCGTGAGCTGAAGTACGTGCGCCGCGGCGGCGGCGTGATCGCGCTGGGCGGGCTGGCGACCCACAACGACGTGCTCGCGGCGCCGTTCGCGCGCGAGGCGATGCTGCCGCTGGCGCAAGCCTGCGCCGAGGTCGGCGCGCCGCAGATCCGCACCCGCGGGACGATCGCCGGCAACGTGGTGACGGCATCGCCCGCCAACGACACGATCGCGCCGCTCATCGCGCTCGACGCGGAGATCGTGCTCGCGTCGCACGGCGGCGAGCGGACGCTGCCGCTCGCGGACTTCTACACCGGCTTTCGCACCACGCAGCTGCGGGCCGACGAGCTCGTGCGCGAGATCCGGTTTCGCGCGCTCGGCCCGGCGCGCCGGGGCATCTTCCTCAAGCTCGGACTGCGGCGCGCGCAGGCCATCTCCGTGATCGACATCGCGGTCGTCGTCGCGCTCGATGCGAGCGGCGCCGTGACCGACGCGCGCATCGCGCTGGGCTGTCTTGCGCCGACGGTCGTGCGCGCGCGTACGGCGGAAGCCTTTCTCGCCGGCAAGCGGCTCGACGCCGCGACGTGCGCCGAGGCCGGCCGCGTCGCGTGCGACGACGCCGCGCCCATCGACGACGTGCGAGGCTCCGCGGGCTATCGCCGCACGACGCTGGCGGCGCTCGTCGCGCGCGCGCTCGAACGGATCTCAGGTGGCCGCGAGGCCGACGGATTCCGCGCCGTACCCGTCTTGCTCGAAACGCCGGTTCCGACGATGCCGCCGCGCGCGTTCGACGGCACGATCGAGACGACGATCAACGGCCGCGCGTGCGCGCTGCACCGCGCGGAGCGCAAGACCCTGTTGAACGCGCTGCGCGAGCACACGGGCCTGACCGGCGCCAAGGAAGGCTGCGCTGAAGGCGAGTGCGGCGCGTGCACCGTGTGGCTTGACGGCGCGGCGGTCATGTCGTGCCTCGTGCCGGCGTCGCAGGCGCACGGCGGCGAGATCGTCACGATCGAGGGCCTGGCCGGCGACGATGGGCTGCATCCGCTGCAACAGGCGTATATCGATTGCGGCGCGGTGCAGTGCGGCTTTTGCATCCCCGGCATGATCATGGCGGGCGCGAAGCTCCTCGAGGAGTGCAGCGCACGCGAGGACCGGCGCGTGCCGTCGCTCGACGATCACCAGGCGGCGATCAGCGGCAACATTTGCCGCTGCACGGGCTACCGCAAGATCCTCGACGCGCAAGAACGCGCCGCGCGCGAGCTGCACGCGCACGAGCCGCAGCCCGAAGCCGTGCGCGTGTGAGCCTGATCGGCACGTCCGTCGCGCGCCCCGACGCGGCCGCGAAGGTGACGGGCGCGGCCCGCTATCCCGCCGACCTCGTGCGCGGCGACATGCTGCACTGCAAAGCGGTGTTCGCGCACCGGCCGCACGCGACGATCGACCGCATCGATACGGCGCGCGCTCGCGCGCTGCCCGGCGTGGTCGCGGTGCTGACCGCCGCCGACGTCCCGCACAATCATTACGGCTTGATCGACGCCGATCAGGAAGTGCTGTGCAGCGAGCGCGTGCGTTACGCCGGCGACCGCGTGGCGCTCGTCGTGGCCGACGATCCCGCGTCGGCGGCGCGCGGCGCGGCGCTCGTCGAGGTGGAGTACACCGACCTTCCGGTGGTCGGCGACGCGCTGAGCGCGCTCGAACCGGCCGCGGAGCTGGTGCACCCGGCTCACGGCACGAACGTCTTGCTGCACCAGAAGGTGCGCAAAGGCGACGTCGAGCGCGCGTTCGCCGCAGCGGACGTGGTGCTCAGCGCCACGTTCACCACGGCGTGGCAAGAGCACGCGTACTTGCAGCCCGACGCGGGGATCGCGTACTACGAGGGCGAGACGCTCGTCGTCGAGACGGCGGGGCAATGGCTGCACGAGGATCTGCGCCAGATCGCCGCGATGCTCGAGCTCGACGAGCATGCCGTGTCGATCCGCTATGCGAAGATCGGCGGTGCGTTCGGCGGCCGCGAGGATCTCTCGGTCCAGACGCTGCTCGCGCTCGCGACGTTCAAGCTCAAACGCCCGACCGCGATCGTGTGGAGCCGCGAGGAGTCGATCATCGGCCACCACAAGCGCCACCCGTTCCACATCACGACGAAGTGGGGCGCGAAGCGCGACGGCACGATCGTCGCCGTCGAGACGCGCACGGTCGCCGACGGCGGCGCGTACGCGTCGACCAGCGTCGAGGTGCTCAAGTGCGCGACGATCTTCGCGCAGGGACCGTACCGCATCCCGAACGTGGCGACCGACGGCATCGTCGTGTACACGAACAACGTTCCGAGCGGCGCGTTCCGCGGTTTCGGCGCGCCGCAGGCGCACTGGGCGGCGGAGTCGATGATCGCGCGGATCGCGCACGCGCTGGAGATCGATCCGGCGGACATCCGGCGCAAGAACCTGTACCGCGAAGGCGATACGGAGGCGACCGGCAACGTGCTGCCGGCCGGCGTGAGCGCCGTAGCGGTGCTGGAGCGCTGCGCCGACGAGGCGGCAGCGCGCTTCACGCCGCGCGCGCAACGCGATCTCACCGGCACGCTGCGGCGCGGCGTCGGCATCGCGAGCGGGATCAAGAACGTCGGCTATTCGTTCGGTTTTCCGGAGCAGTCGACGGCGACCGTCGAGCTGTTCGCGGCGTTCGGCATCGTGCGCGCCGTCGTGCGCATCGGTGCCGCCGACGTCGGCCAAGGCGTGCACCTGGTCCTGCGGCAGATCGTCGCGGAAGCGCTCGCGCTGCCGCTCGACGCCGTCTCGCTGGTCGGCGAGGACTCGGCGTACACGCCGAACGCGGGCTCGGCATCGGCGTCACGCATGACGCTCATGGCCGGGCGCGCGGTGTACGACGCTGCCATCGCCGCGCGCGCCGCGGGCGAGCGAGGCGACGAGCCGAAAGCAACGGTACAGTACCGGCCGCCGGCGACGACGCCGCTGGATCTCGAAACGGGCGCGGGGACGCCGAACTACTGCTACGGCTACGCCGCGCAAGCGGTCGAGGTCGAAGTCGACGTCGCGACGGGCGTGACGCGCGTGCTGAAGATCGTCAGCGTGCACGACGTGGGCCGCGCGATCAACCGCCAGCAGGTGGAAGGCCAGATCGAAGGCTGCCTCGCGCAAGCGCTGGGCTACGCGCTCACGGAGAACTTCATCGTGCGCGAGGGCAAAGTGCTCACGCCGTACTTCAGCACATACCTCTTGCCGACGACGCTCGACATGCCGACCGACATCACACCGGTGATCCTGGAGTTCGCCGACCCGAACGGCCCGTACGGCGCGCGCGGAATGGCGGAGATGCCGCTGGTCCCGTTCGCGCCGGCCGTCGCGGCGGCGATCTACGACGCGACCGGCGCATGGCTCAACGACCTCCCGATGACGCCCGAACGAATCCTCGCCGCGATCACGGCAGCCCGCGACCGCACGACGGCAACGGCGGAGTCGCTGGTCGCAACCACGCCCTAAACGATGAGCCGCGTAATGCTATTCCGAACGGACAGAAATCGGGGCGAATAGGCGGATAGACTGAGCGTCACCTAGCCAGTGCCTACTCCCCGTGGGAATAACAGGCATGAACGCTTTTTCCTATGCCGAAGTCGATCCCATGGACCTCGCCTACCGGGTCATCCTCGAACCGGAGCCGGACAAGTCGGCGTACAACGTCATCGTACCGGCGTTTCCCAAGGCGCACACCTTTGGAAACACCGTCGAGGAAGCGCTAGCAAACGCGCGCGAGCTCATCGAGCTCGAGATTGAGGACCGGACGGAGTGTGGAGAACCGGTTCCCCCAAGCGACGTCGAGACGCTGCTCATTTCTCAGCGATGCTGACCTAACGCCGGACGATTTGCGCAAGTTGCTTTAGAGGCTTTCACGAGATTTCCACGAGCGCTCGGGAAGCGCGTTCGTGGCGCTCGACGAGCGCGGGTAGATCGATGTCGAGCAGGTGGCCGTGACGCACGCGCATTGCGCCGTTCACGATGCTCAGATCCACGTTCGGGAGCCGGCAGAACACCAGCGACGCCAGCGGATCGTGCACGCTGCCGCCGGCCGTTGCGAGGCCGTCGACGCGTACACCGATCACGTCCGCCGCCATGCCCGGCGCGAGCGCGCCGATGTCGTCGCGGCCGAGTACTTCTGCGCCCCCGCGCGTTGCGAGGCGCAGTGCTTCTCGGGCAGTCATCGCCGATGCGCCGTGGGCGACGCGCTGCAGCAGCATTGCGTGGCGGGCTTCGTCGAGCATGTGCGAGCCGTCGTTCGAGGCCGAACCGTCCACGCCGAGGCCGACGCGCATCCCCGCGTCACGCTGCGCGCGCACCGGCGCGATGCCGCTGCCGAGGCGCATGTTCGACGTCGGGCAGTGCGCGACGCCTGTGCGCGTCTTGCCTAAGCGCATCAATTCGTCGCTTCGCATGTGGATCGCGTGCGCGAACCACACGTCCGGTCCCGTCCAACCCACGGACTCCGCCAACTCCACGGGGCGCTTTCCGTATTCCGCCAGGCACTGCTTCTCTTCGTCGACCGTCTCGCACAGATGCGTGTGCAGGTGCACGTGGTCGTGCTTGCGCGCGAGCTCCGCGCTCGCACGCATCAGTTCCGGCGTGACCGAAAACGGCGAGCACGGCGCGAGCACGATGCGCGTCATCGCGTAGCGCGATGCGTCGTGGTGCTCGCGGATGACGCGCTCGCTGTCGTTCAGGATCGCGTTTTCGTCTTCGACGGCTTCGTCCGGCGGGAGGCCGCCCTGCGATCGGCCGCGCGACATCGAGCCGCGCGAGGCGTGGAACCGCAGCCCCATCTCGCGCGCGACCGCGATCTGGTCGTCGACGCGCGCGCCGTTGGGCCAGATGTAGCCGTGATCGGCTGCCGTCGTGCAGCCGGACAGCAGCAGCTCGGCGATCGCCGTGGCGGTGCTCGCGCGGACGGCTTCCGGTGTCAGCCGCGCCCAGATCGGGTAGTGCGCGACGAGCCAGTCGAAGAGCTCCGCATCTTGCGCCTGCGGCAGATTGCGCGTGAGCGTCTGGTAGAAGTGGTGGTGCGTGCAGATCAGGCCCGGAAGGAGCACCAACCCGCGCGCGTCGACGACCTCGTCGGCCTGCGCCGTGAGCTGTGCCGTCGGGCCGACGGCCTCCACGACGTTGTCGCGCAGCAGGACGGCGCCGTCCGGGATCTCCCGGCCCGCGTCGTCGAACGTCGCGACGAGCGTTGCGTGACGGAGAAGCAGCGTGCGAATCGAACCGGTCCCGCGATGACGAGCATCGCCGCGTTGAACGCAGCGGATCGCGCCGCATTCGTCGCCGCCGTCGGATTCGCTTTCGAGGACTCGCCCTGGATCGCCGAGGCGGCCTGGGAACGGCGCCCGTTCGCGGACGCTGGCGCGCTGCATGCGGCGCTGACGGCCGTCGTCGCGAGGGCGCCCCACGAGCGGCAGATCGCGCTGATCGCGGCGCATCCGGACCTCGCCGGGCGCGTCGCGCGCGAAGGCCGGCTCACCGCGGCATCGCGCGGCGAGCAGGCCGTCGCCGGACTCGACAGCCTGACCCCGGCGCAAATCGCCCGCTTCGACGAAGCCAATACGGCCTATCGCGCCCGGTTCGGCTTTCCGTTCGTCATCTGCGCGCGCGAGCACGACCAGGCGTCGATCCTTACGGCGCTCGAACGGCGCGCGCGCAACGACCGCGCGGCGGAGATCGCGACCGCGCTCGCAGAGATCGCGAAGATCGCCCGGCTGCGCCTCGAAGACGCGGTCACCGCATGATATCGCCGTACGTTCTCGATTGGCTGAACCTGATCGCGCGCTGGGCGCACCTGATCGCCGGCATCTCGTGGATCGGCGCGTCGTTCTACTTCGTGTGGCTCGACGACAGCCTCACGCCGCCCGAAAAGCCGGACGACGTGCGGCGCGGGATGTCGGGCGAGCTCTGGGCCGTGCACGGCGGCGGCTTCTACCACAACCAGAAGTTCCTCACCGGACCACGCGGTGAACCCCTCACCGAGAACCTGCACTGGTTCAAGTGGGAGGCGTACTCGACGTGGTTCACCGGCATGCTGATGCTGGCGATCGTCTACTGGGCGGGCGCGTCGACGTTCCTGATCGACAAGGACGTGCTCGATCTCACGCCGCCCGTGGCGATCGCGATCAGCATCGGTTCGCTCGTCGCCGGCTACCTGGGGTACGACCTGCTGTGCCGCGTCTTCGAGCGGAACCCCGCGCTGCTGTGGACCGCCGTCGCCGCGTTTCTGCTGTTCGCCGACTGGGCGCTGTTCCACGTGTTCGGCGGGCGCGCCGCGTACATCCACGTCGGTGCGATCATCGGCACGATCATGGTCGCGAACGTCGCCCACGTCATCATCCCCGGCCAGCGCCGGATGCTCGCGCAGATTCGCGCCGGCGAGCAGCCCGATCCGCGGCCCGGGCAGCTCGGCAAGATGCGCTCGGTCCATAACACCTACCTCACGCTGCCGGTGCTGTTCATCATGATCAGCAACCATTACCCGATGACGTACGGAAGCGCGCAGGGCTGGTTCGTGCTCGCGATCATCAGCGCGGCGGGCGTGCTGGTGCGGCGCTTCTTCGTCCTGTCGCACAAGCACCGGTACGTCGTCGGCTTGCCGGTCGCGGCCGCGCTGGTGCTGCTCGGGATCGCGTTCGCGCTCGCGCCCCGTGCGCCGGCCGCCCCGCGGCTCGTGGCCGTGCACGTCATCAGCCCGGCGTATGCGAACGTGGCGCCGATCGTCGCGCAGCGGTGCGAGGTTTGTCATGCGGCGCAGCCTACGCAGCCGGGGTTCGCCGCGGCGCCGGCCGGCGTGCTGCTCGACACGCCCGAAAACGTGCATGCAAACGCGCAGCGCATCTACGGCGTGGCGGTCGCGTCGCACGCGATGCCGCTCGGCAACCTCACCCACATGACGGACGCCGAGCGCGCGCAGCTCGGCGCCTGGATCCGTGCAGGAGCGAAGATCTGATGGCAGCGACACTGACGACCCACGTCCTCGACACCGCGCGCGGCGCACCGGCCGCCGGGATCTCCGTCGGCGCGTTCGCGCTCGGCGGCATCGAACGCAAGCTGCTCGGCGTCGCGGTGACGAATGCGGACGGCCGCACGGACGCGCCGCTCGCGACCGATCTCGCGCCGGGACCGTACGAGCTGGTCTTCGCCGTCATGGATTATTTCGAGCGCGACGGCGTCGCGACGTTCTTCGACGAGATCCCGGTGCGCTTCATGATCGCCGGCGACGCAGCGCGCTACCATGTGCCGCTGCTGCTGTCACCGTGGGGCTACACCACGTACCGCGGGAGCTGACGAGAGGGTCCCGCCGCTCGCGGGTACATGGACGGCATGACGTTTGCTTCTGCATGCCGTGCCGGGCTCGCCGGGCTCGCGCTCTCGCTGGCCGTGCCCGCGGCCGCACCTGCCGCACCGGCGGCGTCGCAATGCCTCGACGCGGCGGCGGCGAACCTGCCGCTCCGCAACCGTGCCAATGGCATCCGTTACGAGCTCATGGCGGTCTGCTGGTCGCCCAGCGTGGGCGGCACCAAGGAGTACACCACGCCCAAACGCGCCGCTAACGGGCAATTCGTGCAGGTCAAGATGCGCGTCGAGAACACGTCGAACCAGCCGCTCATGTGGCTGCCGCAGAACGCGGTGCTGATCGACGACGACCGCAACGTCTACCCATTCTCGACCGACGCCGCCGCCGCGTTGATGATGGAAGAGACGTCCAACGCGCCTGACATGTTCAACTTCACGCTGCAACCCGGGCTCGTGAAGACGATGGTCATGCCGTTCGACGTGCCGACGTCGATCCACCGCTTGAAGTTCTACTTGACCGAGGCGGACGCCGGCAAGCGCAGCGGCGGCGCTGCGTTCGAGCTACCGTAACGTCATATAGCGTTCTTCTTAAACCTCACTGAGACGCTTTGTACGCGGCCCAGCCGCCGTGCTGCGAGATGTCCGCGTAGCCGCGCTCCTCGATGAGCTCGCGCGGATAGATCATCGCGCTGACCGTCGTGCCGTCGTCGAGCTGCACCGGCGCTTCGTAGAGGTTCGGCGGCTCGGTCGAGATCAAGTGCGCGTGCTGCTCGGGGGTCAGCTCGTACACCTCGCCGGCGATCGCGACGCCGCCTTGCGCGACCTCGTAAATCCCCGGGTGCTGGTCGTCGACCGAGTGCAGGCGATAGATCGGGCGCGTCTTCGCTTCGCGGACGAACGGCGCGTCGCCGAGATTGCCGTGGTCGGGCTGGCCGCGCAGCGCGGAGCCGCAGATGAAGAACTGCATCCGGTTCAGGGTTCCTTTCGGGTGGGTGTGGGATGGAGCGACGGATCGCGAGCGGCCGCGAGCAGCGTCATGGCGAGCGCCTCGACGCCGAGATCGAGGTCGGCCGGCGCGGTGCGCTCGTCGCCGACGTGGCTGCGGCCGCCGATGCTCGGCACGAAGATCATCCCAGCCGGCGCGACGTGCGCGATGCACATCGCGTCGTGGCCGGCGCCGCTCGCGATCTCCATCGCGCGCGGGTCGAGCGCTTCGCACGCGGCGCGCACGAGCGCGCGCATGCGCGGCTCCATCGGGACCGCGTCGCGCGCCTCCAGCGCCTCGATCGTGACGCGGACGTTGCGCGCGGCCGCCACGGCGGTGGCGCGCTCGCGCAGCGCGCGCTCGATCGCGGCGACGCGCTCGTCGTCGGCGGAACGCGCGTCCACGCGAAAGCGCACGTCACCCGGCACGATGTTGGTCTGGTTGGGCGCGACCAGCAGCCGTCCGACCGTGGCGACGCAGTCGCCGATGTCGCGCGCGGCGCGTTCCACGGCCAGCACCAGCTCGCTCGCCGCGCACAGCGCGTCGGCGCGGTCGCGCATCGGGATCGTCCCCGCGTGTCCGGCGACGCCTTCCACCGCGACGCCGAACCGCCGCTGGCCCGCGATGGCCGTGACGATGCCGAGCCGCACGCCGGCGCGCTCCAGCACCGGCCCTTGCTCGATGTGCAGCTCGACGTACGCGGCCGGCGCGGGAAAGCCGTCACGCACCGGAACGTCCGCGAGCAAACCGTTCGGGCCGTGCAGCGCCGACGCGAACGGCTCGCCGTCGTCGGCGATCAGCGCCGAGGCGTCGTCGTACGGCGTCAGCCCCGCGTAGACGGAGCTGCCGAGACAGCCCAGCGGAAAACGGCTGCCCTCTTCGCCGGCCCATGCGACGGCTTCCAGTGCGCGGCGCGGACGCTCGCCGGACGCTGCGATGCGCCGCAGCGCCTCGAGCCCGCCGATCACGCCGTACGCGCCGTCGTATGCGCCGCCGTCCTTCACCGTGTCCAGGTGCGAGCCGCATTGCACGGGCGGCCCGGCGTCCAGCCCGTCGAGCCGCGCGAACACGTTGCCCGCGCGGTCTTGCTCGACGTGCAAGCCGTCCCCGCGCGCCCAGCGCACGAACTGCTCGCGCGCGGCGCGCTCGGCCGCGGTGAACAGCGGCCGGTCGATGCCGTCCGCGGTCGCGCCCAGCGTCGCGAGCGACGCGAGCCGCTCGTGCAGCGTCACCCGTTCCGTCCTGAGCTCGTCGACGGGGCGCGTCCCGATTCCGCGGAGCGGCTGCTGTCTGCGACCGCGTCGACGCGCGCGAGGTAGACGTTGCGCGTGCGCTCGTCGATGAACGACGCCTCGAAGCTGTTGCGGGCCAGCGTGACCAGCGCGCTCGGCGGCAGGTTCAGCGCCTGCGCGACGGCGGCGACGTTGTCGCCGGCGTAGCCGCCGAAATACGCCGGGTCGTCGGAGTTCACCGTCGCGACGAGCCCGGCATCGAGCATCTTGCCGAGATTATGCTCGTGCAATGTATCGAACACGCGCAGCTTCACGTTCGAGAGCGGGCACACCGTCAGCGGGATGCGCTCGTCGCGCAGGCGCGCGACGAGCGCCGGATCTTCGAGGCTGCGCACGCCGTGGTCGACGCGCGACACGCGCAGCAGGTCGAGCGCCTCCCACACGTATGCCGGCGGGCCTTCCTCGCCCGCGTGCGCGACGGTTTTCCAGCCTTCCGCCAGCGCGCGTTCGAACACGCGCTGGAACTTCGCCGGCGGATGACCCACCTCGGCGGAGTCGAGCCCGACGGCGACGATGCGCTCGCCGTACGGCAGCGCCTGCTCGAGCGTTGCGAGCGCCGACTCGGCGCTGCGGTCGCGCAGGAAGCACATGATCAGCTTCGACGTGATGCCGTAGCGCTGCTCGCTGTCGCGCACCGCCGACCACAAGCCGTCGATGACGGTCTCGAACGCAACGCCGCGCGCGGTGTGCGCCTGCGGGTCGAAGAACAGCTCCGCGTGCACCACGCCCTGGCTGCGCGCGCGCGCGAAGTACGCGTGCGCGAGCTCGGCGAAATCGGCCTCCGTGCGCAGCACCGCCATCGCCGCATAGTACAAGTCGAGGAACGACTGCAAGTCGGTGAACTCGTACGCCCGCCGCAGCGCGTCGATCGACGCATACGGCAGCGCGACGCGGTTGCGCTCCGCGAGCGCGAAGATGAGCTCGGGCTCGAACGTCCCTTCGACGTGCACGTGCAGCTCGGCTTTGGGCAGCCGGAACGCGTCGGAGCCGATCATGCCGGCGCCGGGTGCGTCGCGATCCAGTGCCGTGCGATGTCGATGCGGCGGCAGATCCACACGTCTTCGTGCGCGAGCAGATAGTCCAGAAAACGTTCCAGCGCCGCGGCACGGCCGGGCCGGCCCGCCAAGCGCGTGTGCAGACCGACCGACATCATCTTCGGCGCGGTCTTCCCTTCGCGGTACAGCACGTCGAACGCGTCCTTGAGATAGTGGAAGAACCCGTCGCCCGACGTGAACCCCGGCGCGACGGAAAACTTCATGTCGTTGTTGTCGAGCGTGTACGGGATCACCAGGTGCGGCTTGCCGCCGGCGCGCGTCCAGTACGGCAAGTCGTCGTCGTACGCGTCCGAGTCGTACAAGAACCCGCCTTCCTCCACCACCAGGCGCCGCGTGTTGAGCGACGGCGCGTAGCGGCAGTACCAGCCGAACGGCCGCGTGCCGGTGGTGCGCTCGATCGACGCGACCGCGCGCCGCATCTGCGCGCGCTCTTCGTCCTCGGCCATGTTCTGAAAACCGATCCAGCGCCAGCCGTGCGAGCACACCTCGTAGTTTGCCGCCGCGATCGCCGCGGCGGCGGCGGGGTTGCGTTCGAGCGCGAGCGCCGCGCCGAACACGGTGATCGGGATGGCGCGCTCGCCGAACATGCGCATCAGACGCCAGAAGCCCGCGCGGCTGCCGTATGCGTAGACCGACTCGACGATGAGATCGCGCGTGCCCGGGCCCAGCGTCGCGCCGGGCACCTCGGTGAGGTACGTCTCCGAGGCCGCGTCGCCGTCACCGATCGCGTACTCCGAGCCCTCCTCGTAGTTCATCACGATTTGTACCGCGAGCCGCGCGCCGTTCGGCCACTTCGGATCCGGCGGCGTCGCACCGTAGCCGAGGAAGTCGCGCGGATGCTGGTCCATTGCCCGACTGAGACGGTCCACCGAACGCCCTTTCCTCCCCGATTGCGCAGGGCGCCTGCTCGCCTGCCCAGGGTACGAGCTGCTTACACAGACGTAACCCCAGGAGAGCGGGCCTAGTGAGCGGACCAAGGAACGACCGGCGCGTGAGACCGCTGCGTACACGACGTCTCGCCTTCGCGCTGTCCCTCGCATTGTGCGGCTGCGGCGGAGGCGGCGGGAGCACGAGCAGCGCGCCGTCGACGGCCATACCACCGCTCGCGACACAAGCGCCGGCCGGCGCGCCGAAGATCGCGCACGTCGTCGTCGTGATCCAGGAAAACCGCAGCGTCGACAACTTGTTCCAGGGATTTCCGGGCGCCGATACGGCCGCGACCGCACCGACGCGCGCCGGCGGCACCGTTGCGCTGCGTCCTGTACGGCTCGAAGACGGCGCCGACGTCGAGCACAGCCACGCGTTCTTTCTCAAGCAGTACGATCACGGCAAGCTCGACGGGTTCGACACCAGCGCGGCGAGCACGTTCACCGGCGCGGGTTCGGTGCCGACCGACGGGCTCGCATACGTGCCGCCGGAGGAGACCAAACCGATCCGCGATCTCGCGCGGCAGTTCACGTTCGGCGACCGCATGTTTCAGAGCAACTCCGGTCCCAGCTTTCCCGCGCACCTCTACTTGATCGCCGGGACGTCGCAGAGCGTCGACGAGAACCCCGCGACGAACGTCTGGGGCTGCGACGGGCCGCCCTCGGTGATGGTTGACCGCCTCGCGGACAACGATCCCGGCGCGTCCGACGATCCGGCGGTTCCGGAAACGCCGATGACGCAAAGCCCGATCTCGCCGTGTCTCGATCCGCCGACGCTTGCCGACCAGCTCGACGCGCAGAACGTCTCGTGGGCCTACTATGCGCCGCAGATCGCCACGAAGACGGGCGACATCTGGTCGGCGTACGGCGCCGTCAAGCACATCCGGTACGGCGGCGACTGGTCGCACGTCATCAGCCCCGAGAACACGATCCTCGACGACATCAAGCAGAACCGGCTGCCGCAAGTGTCGTACGTCGTACCGAACTTTCGCAAGAGCGATCACGCCGGCATGACCGACGGCAGCGGACCCGATTGGATCGCCGCGATCGCGAACACGCTCGGCGCGAGCCCGTACTGGAAAGACACCGTGCTCGTGGTGACGTGGGACGACTGGGGCGGCTGGTACGATCATGTGAAGCCGCCGCACCGCGACCGCATGGGCATGGGCTTTCGCGTCCCGCTGATCGTCGCGTCGCCGTATGCGCGGTCCGGCTACGTCAGCCACACGACATACGAGTTCGGCAGCATCTTGCGCTTCATCGAAGACACGTACGGACTCGGTTCGCTCGGCGGTACCGACATGACGTCGCACTCGATCGCCGACGTGCTCGATATGACCGCTGCGCCGCGCGCGTACACCGCGGTCGCGGCGCGCAAGCGATCCGCCGAAAGCTTCCGGCACGCGCAGCCGGGCGACGTCGGTCCCCCGCCCGACGACTGAGCCGGCGCTCGTCAGCGCCAGTATCGGCGAGAAAACGCCCCATCATTAGCGCGCGCTTAATTCGGCCGCGTTGTATGTAGAACCAAAGCTTTACGGTCGAACATGACCGTGTATGGTGTCACGCGTCCGCGCAGCGACTGCGCTTCTTCTGCTCGTTGCCCTCGCCGGTTGCGGCGGCGGCGGCGGCACGACCGCCAGCACGCCGGTGATCCCGTCGTCGCCGTCGCCCGCCGGTCCGCCGAAGACGCCGCAGCAAGCGATCCGTCACATCGTCGTGATCGTGCAAGAGAACCGCTCGTTCGATAACTTGTTCCAAGGCTTTCCGGGCGCCGACACCGTCGCATCGGGCTTGAAGTCCGACGGCACGACCGTCGCGCTCAAGCCGGTCTCGTTCGCGCACGGCCAGGACCCGAACCACGACTACGCCGATTTCGTGAACAGCCTCGACGGCGGGAAGCTGGACGGGTTCGACAAGACCGGCTCGTACCCGAACAACGAGCCCGACATCTCGTACTCGTACGTGCCGCGTTCCGAATCGCAGCCCTACTTCGACCTCGCGTCGGCGTACGCGCTCTCGGACCGCATGTTCCAGTCCAACAACAGCGCCAGCTACCCCGCGCACCAGTACGTGATTGCCGCGCAGAGCGCGAACGTCGTCAACGTCCCCACCGCGATCCCGTGGGGCTGCGACGCTCCCGCGGGCACGACCGTCACCATGCTGCGCCCGGATGGGACCGCGTTCCAGTCGTCGGCGCCGCCGTGCTTCGATTACCAGACGGTCGGCGATACGATGGACACCGCCGGCGTGAGCTGGGCGTACTACTCGCCGCCGATCAACGCACCCAACGATCTGGGCGGATCGCTGTGGACGCCGTTCGATGCGATCCGGCACATCCGCTTCGGCGCGGACTGGGCGAAGAACGAGATCGCGCCCGAGACGTCGATTCTCAGCGACATCGCGCACGGCACGCTGCGCAACGTCTCGTTCGTCACGCCCGATGCGCTCAACTCCGATCACGCGCGGTTTCCGTCGACCACCGGCCCGGCGTGGGTGTCGTCGATCGTCAGCGCGATCGGCGGCAGCCAGTACTGGAAAGACACGGCGATCTTCGTGACGTGGGACGACTGGGGCGGCTGGTACGACCACGTCGCGCCGCCGAAGATCGATCAGAACGGACCGGGATTCCGCGTGCCGCTGATCGCCATCTCGCCGTACGCCAAGCACGGTTACGTCTCGCACGTGCAGCTCGAGACGTCGAGCATCACGCGCTACATCGAAGAGATCTTCAACCTGCCGTCGCTCGGCCAGCGCGACGCGACTGCGAACGCGCCCGACGACATGTTCGACTACGCGCAGCAGGTGCAGCCGCTCAGCGGCATGCGGACGAGCCGCAGCGCGATGCGCGCCGCATCGACGCGCGCGCCGTCGCACCTGATCCCGGACGACGACTAAGGGCTAGGTTCCGCCGGCTTCTTCGCGATCGATTTCGCGGGGACGCCGGCCACTTTGTCGCCCGCGGCCACGTCGCGCGTCACCACGGCGCCCGCGCCCGTCATGGCGCCGTCGCCCACCGACACCGGGGCGACCAGCACGCTGTTCGAGCCGACCTTCACGTCCGCGCCCAGCTCCGTGCGGTTCTTGCGCACGCCGTCGAAGTTCGCCGTGATCGTGCCCGCGCCGATGTTCGAGCGCGCGCCGATCGTCGCGTCGCCGAGATACGCGAGGTGGTTCGCCTTGACGCCGTCCGCGAGCTGCGCGTTCTTGAGCTCGACGAAGTTGCCGATGCGAACCTCGTCGGCCAGGCGCGAGCCGCCGCGCAGGTGCGCGAAGGGCCCGATCTTCACGTCGTTCGCGACCTCGCTCGACGTCACGACGCTCTCGCGGATGTCGCAGCGCGCGCCGATCGAGGCGTCCGCGATGCGGCTGTTGGGGCCGATGCTCGTGCCCTCGCCGATCCGCGTCGCGCCGCAGATCACGGTGTTCGGGCGGATCGTCACGTCGGTCGCGATCTGCAGGCCCGGCTCGAGGTACGTCGTCGCGGGATCGACGATCGTCACGCCGGCGCGCATGTGCGTCTCGCACAACCGGCGGTTCAGGATCGCGTTCGCGGTCGCCAGCTCGACGCGGTCGTTCACGCCGAGCACGCTGCGATAGTCGGCGACCGGCACCGGCGCGACGCGGTGGCCCGCCGCGATCAGCAGCTCGACGGTATCGGTGAGGTAGTACTCGCCCTGCGCGTTGGCGTTGCCGACCTGCGCGATCGCCGCACGAAGCGCGCGCTCGTCGTACGCGTAGATTCCCGCGTTCATCTCGTCGATCGCGAGCTGCGCCGGCGTGCAGTCCTTCGCCTCGACGATGCGCGAAACGGAACCCGAGCTCGGCGTGCGCACGATGCGGCCGAAGGCCGACGGCAACGGCATCACGGCCGTGACGAGCGCGAGCGCAACGCCCGCATCGGGATCGACGGCCGCCTGGACGTCCTCGAAGATCGTCCCGTCGACGAGCGGCATGTCGCCGTACGCGACGATCAGGCAGCCGTCGCCCGGCGCGAGCGCGTCGAGCGCGATCTTCACGGCGTGGCCGGTGCCGAGCTGCTCGTGCTGGATCACCGTGCGGACGCCGAACGGTGCGAGCTGCGGGTCGAGCTCGGGGTTCGTCACGACGACGCCGTCGCCGGCGCCCGCCGCGCGCAGCGCTTCGAGCACCCACCACAGCATCGGCCGACCGCACAGCTCGTGCAGCACCTTCGGCCGCGCGGATTTCATGCGCGTCCCTTTGCCGGCCGCGAGCACGATCGCGCGCACGTTCACGCCGCCGCCCCGTTCGAGTCGTCGGGCGGGTTCAAGCGCTGCCACTCCTTCTGCTCTTTCGCGCTCACGCCGCCGAGCACGTCCAGTGCGACGCGGAAGCGCTCGCGCACGAGATCGCGGCCGAGCAGCTCCATCGAGTCGAACAGCGGCAGCGACGTCGTGGCTGCCGGTCATCGCGACGTAGTACACGCGCGAGAGATCGCGGAACTTCGCGCCCAGCGTCTCCCCGACGCTCTTGAGCACGCGCTCGACGGTGTCTTTGCCGAAGCTGCGCTCGCCGTCGAGCCGCCACATCGCGAGCGCGAGCGCTTTGCGCACGTCGTCCGGCGGCAGCTTCGCGCCCGCGAACGACTCCTTGGTCACCGCGATGCGCCCCGCGAACAAGTACGCCGCCGTGGGCACGAGATCGCTCAGCCGCTCGACGCGCGACTTCGCCAGCTCCGCGATCTTCACGAGGCGGTCGCGGTCGAAGCCCCAGCGCTGCGTGCGCGCGAGCAGATCGTCGGTCGAGAGCGTGCGCAGGTACTGGCCGTTGAGCCAGTCGAGCTTCGCGACGTCGAACACAGGGCCGCCGAGCGAGATCTTCGCGAGATCGAGCCGCTCGGTGAGCGTCGCGATGTCGAAGATCTCCTGGCCTTCGGGCGCGGGCGCGAGCAGCAGCCCGAGAAAGTTCAGCAGCGCCTCGGGCAGATAGCCCATGCGCTCGTAGAACAAGATGCCGGTGGGGTTCTTGCGTTTGCTGAGCTTCGACTTGTCGGGATTGCGCAGCAGCGGCAGGTGCATCAGCACCGGCGGCTCCCAGCCGAAATACGAGTACAGCAGCAAGTGCTTGGGCGCCGACGACATCCACTCCTCACCGCGGATCACGTGCGTGATCTCCATGAGGTGATCGTCCACGACGTTCGCGAGATGATACGTGGGCAAGCCGTCCGACTTGAGCAGCACCTGCATGTCGACGGTCGCGTACTCGAACGGCACCGGACCGCGCGCGGCGTCGTTCACGATGCACGTACCGCTCTGGGGCACCTTCATGCGCACGACGAACGGCTCGCCCGACGCCGCGCGCCGCTCGGATTCCTCGGGCGGTATCGTGGTGCAGAGGCCGTCGTACTTCTGCGGCACACCCGCGGCGCGCATCGCGGCGCGCATCGCGTCGAGCCGTTCGGGCGTGCAGAAGCAGCGGAACGCGTGCCCGTTCGCGAGCAGCTCATCGGAGTACCGCTTGTAGATCGCGGAGCGTTCGCTCTGGCGGTACGGACCGTGCGGTCCGCCGACGTCCGGCCCTTCGTCCCACGAAAGCCCCGTCCACCGCAGCGCCGCGAGGATCGCGCGCTCCGACTCCGGCGTCGAGCGCGCCTGATCGGTGTCCTCGATGCGCAGCAGAAAGTCGCCGCCGTATTTTTTCGCGAAGCAGTAGTTCACCAGGGCGACATACGCAGTCCCGACGTGCGGATCGCCCGTCGGCGAAGGCGCGACCCGCGTCCGAACGCGTTTCGTGCCGGTGGGAGAATCGCTCACGCTAGCCGACCAGTTCGCGTCGTTTGCCGCACTCGCGTTCGACGAACGTGATGATCTCGGAGAGCGGCGCACCCGGCGTGAAGATCTCGCGCACGCCCAGGCGCTTGAGCTCCGCGGCGTCGTCCGCCGGGATCGTGCCGCCGCCGAAGAACACGATGTCGGCGGCGTCTTGTTCCTTGAGCTGTTCGACGACGAGCGGGAACAGCGTCATGTGCGCGCCCGACAGGATGGACAGCCCGATCCCGTCGGCGTCTTCCTGGATCGCAGTCTGCACGATCTGCTCGGGCGTCTGGAACAGGCCGGTGTAGATCACTTCCATCCCGGCGTCGCGCAGCGCGCGCGCAATGACCTTCGCGCCGCGGTCGTGGCCGTCGAGCCCGGCCTTGGCGACGATGACGCGCAGCGGGCGGTCGTTCGTGGTGTCGTCGGCAGCAGCGGTCATGTCAGAATTGCGTCGTCTCGGTGTAGCGGCCGTAGACGCTCACCATCGCGTCGACGATCTCGCCTTCGGTGGCGACCGCTTTCACGCAGTCGATCAGGTACGGCATCACGTTCGCCTCGCCGGCGCACGCGCGCTTGAGGGCGGCGAGCGACGCTTCGACGGCCGCGTTGTCGCGGCTCGCGCGCACGTCCTGCACCGCGCGCGCCTGGCCGCGCTCGATCTCCGCGCCGATCTTGAGCAGGTTCGGGTCCTGCGTCTCATCGGGCCGCTCGAACGCGTTGACGCCTACGATCACGCGCTCGCCCGACTCGATCGAGCGCTGGTAGCGGTACGACGCGTCGGCGATCTCGCGCTGCGGGTAACCGGCCTCGACGGCCTCGACCATCCCGCCGAACTCCGCGATGCGCGCGAAGTACTCTTCGACTTGCCGCTCCATCTCGTCGGTGAGCGCTTCGACGAAGTACGCGCCGCCCAGCGGGTCGACCACGTTGGTCACGTTCGTCTCGTACGCGAGCACCTGCTGCGTGCGCAGCGCGATCTCGACCGACTTCTCGCTGGGCAGCGCCAGGACTTCGTCCATCGAGTTGGTGTGCAGCGACTGCGTGCCGCCCAGCGCCGCCGCCATCGCCTCGAACGCGACGCGCACGATGTTGTTCTCCGGCTGCTGCGCCGTCGCGCTGCAGCCCGCGGTCTGCGTGTGGAAGCGCAGCTGCCACGAGCGCGGGTCCTTCGCGCCGTACTTCTCGCGCATGTGGCGCGCGTAGATGCGCCGCGCCGCGCGGAACTTCGCGATCTCCTCGAAGAAGTCGATGTGGCTGTTGAAAAAGTACGACAGCCGCGGTGCGAAGTCGTCCACGTCCAAGCCGCGCTTCGTGGCTTCCTCGACGTACGCAAACCCGTCGGCCAGCGTGAACGCCAGCTCCTGCGCGGCCGTCGAACCCGCTTCGCGGATGTGGTAGCCCGACACCGAGATGGTGTTCCACTTGGGCATCTCCCGCGTGCAGAACTCCATCATGTCGACGATGATGCGCACGTGCGGTCGCGGCGGAAAGATCCACTCCTTCTGCGCGATGTACTCTTTGAGGATGTCGGCTTGCAGCGTGCCGCCCAGCTTCGCGCGCGGGATGCCCTTGTTCTCGGCGGTGACGATGTATTGCGCGAGCGCGATCGCGGCGGGGCCGTTGATCGTCATCGACGTCGTGATCGCGCCGAGGTCGATTCCGTCGAACAGCGTCTCCATGTCGCGCACGCTGTCGATCGCGACGCCGCACTTGCCGACTTCGCCCAGCGATTTCGGGCTGTCGGAGTCGTAGCCCATCAGCGTCGGCATGTCGAACGCGACCGAGAGCCCCATCTGACCCTGCGACAGCAGGAAATGATAGCGCTCGTTTGTCTGCTTGGCGTTGCCGAAGCCCGCGAACTGGCGCATCGTCCACAGCCGCGAGCGGTACATCGTCGGGTGGATGCCGCGCGTGTACGGGTACTCGCCGGGGACGCCGAGATCGTTGGTCAGGTCGAGGTGCGCGACGTCCGCCGGGCCGTACACCGTCTTGAGCGGCACGTCGGAGATCGTGCGGTCGACGGCGCCGGAGCCTTTGCCGCAACGCGGCGGCGTCCGCTCCGCCTTGCGCTCCCAGCGCTCGACGAGCTCGCGGTATTCCGGTGTGACGTCGGGTCCGAGTCCCGACGCGCGATCGATCATCTTGGCCAATGCAGCAATCCCTTCGAGGTCGACCGGTTCGGTTCGACCTCTTCCCATGACTTTCCCGAACGTCTCGGCGTTTCGCTCAGTGCGCCGCCGGCACGGGGCCGTCGTGCGCGCGCCGCAGCCGGGCTTGCGTGGCGGCGGCGAAGACCGCGGCGCGCAGGTCGCCGGGCAGCGGCGGGACCGTGACCGTGGCGTCCCAGCCGTCTCCCGCCGGCTGGCCGGGCGAGGCGAGCGCGACCAGACCCACTCGCCGGCGCAAGTCGGGCGGCAGCCGCTCGAGGCCGGTCCACGCCACCAGCGGGACCGGCACGACCACGACGTCGACCGCCGACGCGGCGAGGACGCGCCGCAGCCCTGCGGCATTGCCGACCGTCTCGACCCCAAATCCCAAAGCGCGCAGCTGATCGCCGGCGTCGTCGCCGGCCTCCGCGCCGACCAGCAGCACGCGCAGGCCGCGCTGGATGCGCCGCGGGTCGGAGGGGAGCGTCAACCGGACCCACCAAGCGCCGTGGTCGCCGCCCGCGCGGAAGGTGCCGGCGTGGCGCTCCACGATCCGGGCCGCCAGGCGCGCGCCGATCGTTGGCGCGACGCTCTCGCCGGCCGGCGAGGCGCCCGTCCCGGCCAGCTCCACCACGACGGCTTCGTCGAGGTCTTCGACGTGAGCGCGCACCGGCGACGCAGGGCGGCGGCCGTCCTCCACCAGCCGGCCCAGCGCGGTCGCCAGCAGATCGGGATCGGCCACGACGCGCGCCGCGGCCCCCCGCTCCACGACCGCGCCTGCCGCCGCCGCCAGCGCGACCACGTCCACGGTCTGCCACTGCGGTTCGACGGCCGCGAGCTCGATGCGCGACAGCAGGTCGACGTCCGACGCGATCTCGCCCACGCGCTCGCCGCTGGCGCGCACCACGGCCAGCGCCTCGCGCGCATCTTGCGGAAAGCGCGTGTCCTCTTCGAGCAGCCGCGCGAACCCCACGATCGACGTCACCGGCCCGCGCACGTCGCGCGCGAGCCGCGCGACGAGCTCCGCCTGGGTGGCCCGCGCGTCGAGCAGCTCGACGCGGCGGCGCTCGCTCTCGCCGTAGAGCGCGACGTTGCGCACCGCGATCGCGAACGACGCGGCGACCAGCTCCAGCGCCGCGCGGTCGGCCTCGTCGGGCTGCCGGTTGCCGTACCGCACCGTCAGCACGAACTCGGGCCGTGCCCCGCCGCCGGGGATCGCCAGCGCAAGCTCGTCGGCGGGCGCGTTGGCGAGCCGGAACGGCGCGCCGTCGAGCGCCTCGCGGCCGCCCGGCAGCGGGCGCGCATCGAGCGCGTTCACGCCGCCGTACGTGTTGTCGGCGGCGCGCCGCAAGAGGGTGGCGGTGCCGCCGGTCGCCGACCCGACGGCGTCGACCAGCGCCCGCGCGGCGGTCGCGGGCCGCGGCGACGCGAGCACCGCCTGCGTCAGGTCCCCGACCTGCGCGAGCCCTTCGGCGAGCCGCGTTAGCCGCTTGCGGCGTTCGAGCTGCTCCATCACGAGCCGCGCGAGCAGGCTCATCTGCACGCGCTGTTCCTCGCTGAGCGCGCGCGGCTCGCGGTCGATCACGCAGATCGTGCCGACCGCGTCGCCGTCGGGCGTGACCAGCGGCGCCCCGGCATAAAACCGGATCAGCGGTTCGCCGAGGACCAGCGGGTTCGCCGAAAAGCGCTCGTCGGCGCGCGCGTCCGCGATCTCGAACACGTCCCGGCCACGGATCGCGTGGTCGCAGAACGCCCACTCGCGCGGCGTCTCGCTGACGCCTTCCATGCCGACGTTCGCCTTGAACCACTGCCGCGTCTCGTCGATCAGCGTCACCAGCGCGATCGGCGTCCCGCAGATGGACGCGGCAAGCCGGACCAGCGCATCATACGCAGTCTCCGGTGGGGTGTCGAGCACCCGGTACGCGCGCAGGGCGCGCATCCGTGCGTCCTCGTGCCTCGGCTCCACGACCGGGAAACGTACGCGAGCGCGCAGCGGATGACCGCCCGGCCGTGCCGCTTCTTAACGTAATCGCCGTCACGGCGCCAGCCGGAAACCGGCGGCGCTATTCGGCCAGAAAGGTCTCGACGACGGGCATGACGCGGTCGAACGCATCGCGCTGCAGCGAGTGGCTCGCCCCCGCGAACACCTCGACGCGCACGTGCTCGCCGCCCCGGGCGCGGAACTCCGCGCGCTCTTCGTCCAGCACGACGCTGCGCTTGGGATCGGCGAGCGCGAGCAGCAGCGGTTTGGGATACGCGGCGACGAGCTCGCGCAAGTCCCAGCGGCCGGCGTCGATCCCGTTCTCTTCGCCGAGCGATTCCACGGGCTCGAGCGTGAGCCGGCGCGCCGCGTGCAGCTTCGACTCGATCTCCACCTCCGGCAGCGCGGCGTGCGATCGACGGATGTGCGCCTCGCGCTCGTCGAACGTCTGCGCGAGCTGCTTGCGGTATTCGGGCAGCGTTTGCGCGCTCCAGACGCCGGGATGCACCCGCAGCATCGGGTCGAACGCAATGACGCGCGCGACGTCGAGCCGTCGCCCGCCGGCGACGACGACCGCGCCGCCCCACGAGTGGCCGAGCAGCGCGTGCACCGGCTCGCCGAGCGACGCGACGACACCGGCGAGATCGTCGACGGATCGTTCCAGCGTCATCGGCCCCTTCGCGCCGCTGTCGCCGTGCCCGCGCTGATCGTAGGCGACGACGCGATAGCGCTCGGCGAGCTGAGCGCCGATGCGCGCCCACCCGCGCCGCGACGACCCGAGCCCGTGCACCGCCACGACGAGCGGCCCGCGCTCACCCCACTGCTGCACGGTTGTGTGCGCGCCGTCGGAAAGTGCAACAATTGCATGCCCAGCTGAGATCACGCTGCCGGTATGACCTCTACCGCCCCACGTCTTGCCTCTTCTTCATTCCGTGCGATCTCGACACGATGCCCTCGGGCTCGAAAAACCCGGTTGATATGAGACCGCGTTACATCGGAATCAGCGATGACGGTTATGTGACGCTCGCTCAACGCTACCAGAGGGGCCAAAAATGCGTCAACCCACGATGTGGTTGCAACATTCGACCCAATATCAACGACAACATCTCCAGTCCTCGTTTTTATCGAGTCCAGTGCCTCCGCTAAGTCACGCTGCGCGACCAGACGATTTACCAAAGCCTGCTCACGAAAGTCAAGTCGAATCATTCCACAGCCTCCCGTTACGAAGACACATCGGCAATGACAAGGGTTCCCAGGAGCGGGAAAGCATAGTCTATTGTTATACCCTCGTCCGCAAGATATGGGCGCGGGTCCGCACGAGCCGTCACGATCGCGCGACCCGATCGCACCATCAAGACTGTCGATTCTGCGACGGCAGTTGGTAGGCCGAAGCCGCCCTCCGCTGGATTTCCTCCGGCGTCGCGTCTTCCTGTAACGCCCTCCTGTAGCGCCGCTTCGATCACGTCACCATCATTCTGAATCGCTTGATCGTTGAAAGCGGTCCGAATGCCGATTCCGACATCGGCAACGGCTATCTCTATTAGCCCTCTCTGAGGATATGCTTGAGCTGCGACAAAGGCGCCGCGCTGGGACTTTGAATGTTCAGCGGCGTTTCCGGCTAGCTCCGCAAACACACTCGCGGCTCGATCTCTCCCATGCAGCCCCGCTTGCAACATGGCTTTGCGCAGACGATCGTAAGACAAGAGCGACGATCGCATATTCTCGTCGAGTTCGGCATTGGTTGTAATCAGCGCACATTCAATAAGACCGGCCGCGCCACCGATATTGTACCCGTGCCATCCATCTGGTACGGTGAATCCGTGTTGAGAAAGGATTGACCAGAAGTTCGCACGACGGATATAGCCTCGCGCATTTAGATCCTGAGGCTCCGTCAGGCTGACGTGATGTCCCAGCTCTACCAACGTGTACACGAGAACGTATTAGAAATGCGAGTCCACTAGGGCGCGCGAAGCGAACGGCGTCCAACTCGATTCTTACTGACGACGGCGGTCGAAAGATGTCCCGAGGATCGAGGGGCGCTTGAATTGGGTCCGCGCCTTGCAGATCGGGAGCAAGAATTATTCGACTATCGGGTGCCGTCATGTTTGCGCACTTTCATGGCCAAACTACAGCCCCTTCACCGTCGCGCGTACGCCGCTGCGCGCGCGCGTGTTGCCGACGGCGTTCACGCCGCCGTGCACGCCGAAGCGTTCTAGAACCGCATCGGCCGCGGCGTACGGATCGAGGTCGTCGGGGATCTCGGGGATCGTATCCTCGATGCGACGCTCCAGCGTGCCGAGCGCGAGCTGGCGCACGCGGTGTGCGAACGCCGAGCGGCGCTTGTCGCGGATCGCGCCGCTCTCGCGCAGCCATGCGTCGTGGCGCACGATCGCCGCCCAGAGCTTGTCGATCCCTTTGCCTTCGAGCGCCTGCGTGCTGACCAGCTCCGGCACCCAGCCGCTGAAGTTCAGCATCTCCATCATCGAGCGAATCTCGCGCTGCAACTGCAGCGCCATCGGGTGATCGCTCTTGTTCACGACGAAGACGTCGGCAATCTCCAGCACGCCGGCCTTGAGCACTTGCACCGAGTCGCCGCTGCCGGGCTGGAGCGCGACGAGCGTCGTGTCGGCGACTTCCGCGATCTCGATCTCCGACTGCCCGACGCCGACCGTTTCCACCAGCACGACGTCCTTGCCGAACGCGTCCATCAGCGACACGGCGTCCGCCGTCGCGCCGGCCAATCCGCCGAGATGGCCGCGCGACGCCATCGAGCGGATGAACACGTCCTTGTCGGTGAAATGCTCCGTGAGCCGGATGCGGTCGCCCAGCAGCGCGCCGTGCGAGAACGGCGAGCTGGGATCGACGGAGATCACGCCGACCGTCTTGCCCTCGTTGCGGGCGTACGCGACGAGCGCCGACGTCAGCGTCGACTTGCCGACGCCGGGCGGACCGGTGAGGCCTATCGTGATCGCGCGGCCGGTCAGCGGGTAGAGCGCGCGGATCAAACCGGCGCCGCGGCCCGACTCGCACCGCGTGATCGCGCGGGCGAGCGCGCGCGTGTCGCCGGCGCGAAACGCTTCGAGGAGATCGGTTCCCGCGCGCGGGTCGTTCATCGCGCCTTCGCGTTCACGGGCGCGCGGCGCGGTTCCCGTTCTGGCGCGGCCTTAGGCCGACTTCGCGTCGGCGACGCGCTCCACGGCTTCCGCCAGCTCGTCCACCGCGTGCTCGAGGTTGTTGAACTTCGCCGCGATCTTGCGCTGGTCGATCCGGCCCGTCAGCGGCTCGCTGACGTCTTGGATGAAGGTGCGGCGATCGACCCGCTGGCGCACCTCGTGGAGGATCTCTTTGACGCTGCGTTCGTCGTCTTCAGCCATCTCTCGCACGCTCGTACCCTCTGCGGTTCGACAGCCAAACGGTTTGAAGGAACGCCCTGCTTGGTACAGGGACTGGTCCGTCTCGTCCGGTACCCGTCGCGGGTGAGTTCCATCGGCTACGTACGCACCCCGACGATCGCGGGTGATCGCATCGTGTTCGCATGCGAAGACGATCTCTGGACCGTAAACGCGGAAGGCGGAACCGCGCGCCGCATCACGACGACGGAAGGCGAGTGCACGCTGCCGCGCTTATCGCCGGACGGATCGCGCGTCGCGTTCGTCGGCCGCGACGAAGGCACACCGGAGCTCTACGTGATGCCGTCGGAGGGCGGCGTCGCGCAGCGGCTGACGCATTTGGGTGGCGAAGCGGTGCACTGCTGCGGCTGGTCGCGCGACGGGCGCTTCGTGTACTTCACGTCCGACGCGGGCTCGCCGTTCGTCAAGGAGACGCTGGCGTGGCGCGTCGATGCGGGCGGCGGCGAACCGGTCGCGCTCGGGCTGGGTCATGCGATGACGATCAACGTCGCGTCGAACGGCGCGACGCTGCTCGGGCGCAACGCGATCGATCCCGCGCGCTGGAAACGCTATCGCGGCGGCACCGCCGGACATCTCTGGGTGAGCGCGCGCAGTGATGATGCCTTCAGCCGCATCTGCCGCGACGTCGCCGGCAATCTCGTGTGGCCGATGTGGCTCGGCGAGCGCGTGATCTTCCTCTCCGATCACGAGGGGATCGGCAACCTCTACTCCGTTCTTCCCGACGGCAGCGACCTGCAGCGCCACACCAACGAGCGCGAGCACTACGCACGGTTCCCCGCGACCGACGGCACGCGCGTCGTCTACGCGTGCGGCGGCGAGCTCGTGCTGCTGGACCCGCGCGACGGCGGCGTGCGGCGCGTCGCCGTCGAGATGCCGTCGAACGCGCCGGAGACGGCGCGCCGCTTCGTGGACGCGGCCGATCTGCTCGAAAATTTCAGCGTTTCGTACGACGGAACGGCGCTGGGGCTCGTCACGCGCGGTCGCGCGTACACGATGCCGCTGTGGGAAGAAGCGGTCACCGAGCACCCCGCGTCCGCCGATACACAGAATGATGCCGGCGAGCCGCACGCGCGCCGGCGGCTGCTGACGTGGTTGCACGACGACAAGCGCGTCGTCTACGTCGACGACTTCGGCGGCTACGAGCGCATCGCAGTCGCGCCGGTCGACCAGAGCGCGCCGCCGAAGTACGTCACGCAGGCGGACACCGGCGTACTGCACCAGCTCGTCGCGTCGCCCGCGGGCGACCGGCTCGCGTTCGCGAACAACCGCCACGAGCTGTGGCTGCTCGATCTCGGCGGCGAGCCCAAGCTGCTCGACCGCAGCGTCGGCGAGCGCATCGACGACCTCGCGTTCTCGCCCGACGGCCGGTGGCTCGCGTACGTGTGGTCGCCCAAGACGCATACCGCGATCGTTCGCTTGGCGGAGTGCGACACAGGCCGCATCGTGGACGCGACGAGCGCGCTGCGCGAAGACCGTTCGCCCGCGTGGGATCCCGACGGCAACTACCTGTACTTCCTGTCGACGCGCGACTTCCACCCCGTCTACGACGCGCTGCAGTTCGAGCTGAGCTTCCCGGAAGCGTGGCGGCCGTATCTGGTGACGCTGCGCGAGACGACGGCGAATCCGTTCGTGCCGAAGCCCGCGCCGCTGCACAAGCGCGACCGCGACGACGACGATGACGAGGACGACAAGAAGGACCCCAAGCCCGAGGTGCTCGTCGACGCGGACGGGCTGCCGCGCCGCATGCTGGCGTTTCCCGTGGACGAAGGCGCGTACGACCGCATCGTCGCGGCGAAGGGCCGCGCGATCTTTTCGCGCTTCCCGGTGCGCGGGATCCGGCCGAACGAGCGCGATCACGACAGCGATTCCGAAGGCGAGCTGTACGCGTACGACTTCGAACAGCAGCGCGGCGCGACGCTCGCGACCGAGATCGAAGACTTCGTGATCGGACCCGACGCGCGCACGCTCGTCTATTTCTCGCACGGCAAGCTGCGCGCGATCGACGCGGGCGGCGATCTGCCCGAAGAGGGCGACGACGACAAGCCGCTGCCCGACATCGGCCGACGCACGGGCTGGCTCGACCTCGCGCGCATCAGCGTGCTCGTCGAGCCGCGCGCGGAGTGGCGGCAGATGCTGCGCGAAGCGTGGCGCCTGCAGCGCGAAAATTTCTGGGACCCGAAGATGTCGGGGATCGACTGGGACGCGGTGCTGCCGCGCTACGAAGCGCTGCTGCCGAAGGTGCGCTCGCGCAACGAGCTCTCCGACGTGATCTGGGAGATGCACGGCGAGCTCGGCACGTCACACGCGTACGAGAGCGGCGGGGACAAACCGGTCCCGCCGCAGTATAAGCGCGGTTTCCTCGGCGCCGACGTCGCCTGGGACGCGCGCGCGAAGGCGTACCGCGTCGAGCGCATCCTGCGCGGCGACGCGTGGAACCGTGACGCCGACTCGCCGCTCGCCGAGCCCGGCGTCGACGTCAAGGAAGGCGATCTCATCGTCGCGATCGGGGGGCGTGCCGTGACCGCGCACAACGGTCCGGCCGCGCTGCTCGTGAACCAGGCCGGCCGCGACGTCGTGCTGTCGATCGTGCGGGGCGGCGACGCGCCCCGGCGCGTGCTCGTGCGCACGCTGAAAGACGAGCGGATGCTGCGTTACCGCGCGTGGGTGGACGCGAACCGCGCGAGCGTGCACGAGCGCACCAAGGGCCGCGTCGGCTACGTGCACGTGCCCGACATGGGGCCGTGGGGGTTCGCGGAGTTTCACCGCGGCTATCTGAGCGAGTTCGACCGCGACGGTTTGATCGTGGACGTGCGCTATAACCGCGGCGGCCACGTCTCGGCGCTGCTGCTGGAAAAGCTCGCGCGCAAACGCGTCGGCTACGACGTGTCGCGCTGGGCGCCGTCGCACCCGTACCCCGAAGAATCGGTCGCCGGCCCGATGGTCGCGGTGACGAACCAGTTCGCGGGCTCCGACGGCGACATCTTCAGCCACTGCTTCAAGCTGTACGGGTTAGGCCCGCTGGTCGGGATGCGCACGTGGGGCGGCGTCGTCGGGATCAACCCGCGCCACCGCCTGGTCGACGGCACGGAGACCACGCAACCGGAATATTCGTTCTGGTTCACCGACGCCGGCTGGGGCGTCGAAAACTACGGCACCGATCCCACCGTCGAAGTGGACGTCGCGCCGCAGGACGTGGTCGCGAACCGCGATCCGCAGCTCGACGAAGCGTTGCGGCTCATGGACGACGCGCTCGCGAAGGCCGCGCGGCGCCCGGAGTTCCCGCCTAAACCAAACCGCGCCGTGCGCCGCTGACACGAAGAACGCAAGAGCACCCGGAGATCCGATTGATGAACGAAGAAAAATTCAACGCCACCATTCGCCGATTTCTCAAAGAGGTCGGTGTGACGTCACAGCGCGAGATCGAGAAAGCCGTTCGCGCCGCGATCGAAAGCGGCCGAGCGGGCGACACCGAGTCGTTTCCGGCGAGGATGACGCTGGAGATCTCCGCGCTCGGAATGACGCACGTGGTCCACGGTACGATCGAGTTCTAGCGGCCGGTTTCGCGCCTCGGCGTCGGTCCGGCGCGGAGGCGTTCGTTGCGGCGCTACGGATGGAACGTTTGCGTGAGCACGTAGTTGGAGCGCCCGCCGCCGGTGAACCTCGTGTAGACGTCGACTTTCAGGAACGGCGCTACGGCATCCTGAGCCGTGACGATCACGATGCGCGTCGCGAAGCCCTGGGCGTACGTTGCCGAGCCCACCTTCCCAACGGTGGCGCTCGCGGACGCGCCGTAGACGGTCAGCGGTCGCGTCCCCCAATCGCACGGGGTCGGGGTGCACGCGCCCTTGACCTGGATCGTGTAGGCGCCGGGGCCACCGCCGACGGTCACCTGCGCCAGCGAGCTTCCGGCCGGTGCATTCCACGTGCCGAGCAGCGTCGAAACGGCCGTCTGGGCGTGGCCACGGGAAGGGACGAGGGCTGCCGCGGTCACCGCGAGCGCTGCGAAGAGCCAAAGCCGCCGGCCGAGACGAGTTTTCATCAGGATTCCTCCTCAGAGAGCGGGGACACCCCACGCCCCGCCCTCCAATCCTGGCGCAGCCGACTTACGCGTCCCTTACTTGGGGACTTACGGCGCGCGTGACGGCAAGCGTCCTTGACGCCCACCCCGGCGGCGTGGTACGCTCCGCGAGCCGAAGCAGGGAGCAGGGTTCAGGAGAACCTCAGGCCCTCACCGGATGCCTGCGGGCGATCCGGTCCTTCTCGAATAGCGGGGACCGCTTCGGCGTCTTCGCATTTTTTATGTTCTTTCCGGAGAGTTTGTCATAGCAAGACCGTTACGCGTCAACGAGCAGATCAGAATCCGCCAAGTCCGTGTCATCGACGATGCCGGCCAGCAGCTCGGCGTCATCACCACCGAGGAAGCCCTCGGGATGGCGCGCAGCAAGGGCCTGGACCTCATCGAGGTGTCACCGACCGCGGTCCCGCCGGTCTGCCGTATCGGGGATTACGGTCGCCTCAAGTACGAGCAGTCGAAAAAAGACAAAGAGGCGCGCAAGAAACAGCGCAACTGGGAGTTGCGCGAAGTCAAGCTGCGTCCCAAGATCGACGTCCACGACTACGAAGTCAAAGCGAAGATGGCCGAACGGCTTCTCCTCGACGGCGGCAAAGTCAAGGTCACGATCATGTTCCGCGGACGCGAGATCACGTACACCGCGTTCGGGAAACGGCTGCTCGACCGAGTCGCCAAAGACCTCGAGAACAGCGCCATCGTGGAACGCGAGGCGAAGCTCGAAGGCAAGAACATGTTTCTCATCATGGCTCCGCGAGCCACTCCGCTCGGTCCGCCGCGCTTCGTCCACCTCAAGACGGACACGGCGCACCACGAAGCCGACACCGTCGTGCACGCCGAAGACGAGCACCACGACGATGCCGCGCCCGTGGCCGAGAGCCCGGAGAGCACAACGCGGTCGCCAACATCGGGGGAGCCAGTGCCTAAGATCAAGACGCACCGCAGTACGGCGAAGCGCGTGAAGGTGACCGGAAACGGCAAGGTCCTTCACCGCCACCAGTTCGACGGCTGCGGTCACATCCTCAGCAAGAAGACGCGCAAGCGCAAGCGGAACTTCCGCCGCGACCAACCGACCTTCAAAGGCGATCTGAAGCGTTTCGCGCCGCAGATCCCGTACTTGCTCTAGGAGACTGACATATGGCTCGCATCAAACGCGGTCTCAACAAGATCAAGAACCGCCGCAAGGTGATGAAGCTCGTCAAGGGCTTCCGCGCGGCGCGCAGCCGCAACTACCGCGTCGCGAACGAGGCGCTGCTGCACTCGCTCAAGTACGCGTTCCGCGACCGCCGCGTGCGCAAGCGCGACTTCCGCGCGCTCTGGATCGCCCGCATCAACGCGGCCGCCCGGCGCGAGGGGCTGTCGTACTCGAAGCTGATGGCCGGCCTGAAGAAGTCCGGCGTGATCGTCAACCGTAAGGCCCTGGCCGACCTGGCCGTCCACGACGCAGCCGCCTTTGGCCGCCTCACGACGCTCGCCAAAGACGCGGTCGGAGCAGCAACGACGGCGGCGTAGCGCTGCATAGCGATCAATACGGAGACGGTACTGAGAGGTGCGCCGCAAGGCCGCACCTCTCACGTATTTTCAGGTTGGTTAGGGGAGCTAGCTTTTCTTCGTGTTCGCGAGTGGTTTCTTCAACGCGCCGCCAAAATAATGATCGACGGAGTAGTAGTGGTCCGGACGCTGCTCGTGTTCACCGAGCGGGCGGATGTGATACTCGCGCGCAAGCTCCTGCGCCATTTCTTTGACCGCATCCGACACTGGCTGGCTACTCGGCGGCTTACCCATGCCGGTCATTATAGCATACTCCACAGCATAGTATTGCCAGAGCCGGCCAATCGCGCATAGCTCACGACGATGGCTCCGGCGATGAGGAGAGCTATCGCAAGCAGCGCAACGACGCGCTTGCGCCGGCGAATAGCAAGGTTCTCTTCGCTTTCTAGCACCGTTTCGCGGATGGCTCGAGCAACCGCCCTTAAACCGTACAGGCTGAAATCCGGCACGAACAAAAGCGGACGAGGAACGTCACGCGTCGTTCGGCCGATGAAACCGTAGGCGTAACCGGCGAGACTAGCCAACGCCGATGAAGCCAACAACGCGATTGCGACCCATCGTGGGGCGACCGCGAGCTCTCGGATCTTATCCACGGTCAAGACCGCGAACGCACCCGTTGCGCCCAAGATCCCGATCAGTGCAGTATCGATGGCGTCGATGTTTGAAAGAACGCGCTGATTGAAACCGATGGTGCACGAAAGCAGAAAGTCGTCACCGAGTCGGCGTGCTGAATCGTCACCATTACCGCTGTCGTCGTCGGCGAGTTCAGTCGTACGTCTCGGAGCGCCGTTGCCGTTGACGCGGTGGAACTGTTCGAATCGGTATCCGATCGAACTTACGAGCAATGCCAGGTCGCGAAGAATTCCCGAGAAGGGAGCCACCAAGACTCTTTCGCCGTGCCTCGCTCGTTTTTCGTCGGCGTGCTAGCCTTTTTGGGCGATTATGGCCGAAATGGCTCAAGTAGCGGCCGAGCGTGCCGATACCTCACCGGTATGGATCAGATGAAGCCGGGTGAACTGATCACTGCGCTGGTTGACAGCGCGACGCAGAAGACGGCGCTGCGGCCACGAGACCTCATCATTCGCGGTGCGCTCGCAGGCGCGCTGCTCGGCGTATCGAGCGCGTTCGCGACGTACGCCACGATACAAACCGGACTGCCGATCGTGGGGGCGTTGCTCTTTCCGGTCGGTTTGGCGATCATCGTCCTGCTCGGGCTCGAGCTGGTCACCGGCGCGTTCGGCATCATGCCGGTGGGCGTTCACGGCGGGCGCGTGAAGCCGTCCGCGCTGCTGCCGAACTGGAGCTGGATCTTCGTCGGAAACCTGTTCGGCTCGCTGGTGTTCGGCATGCTGCTCGCCGTCGCGCTGACGACCGCGCTGCACGCGCCCGACAAAACGGGCCTCGTGAACAAGATGATCCTCGTGGCGACGGCCAAGACCGTCGGCTACGAGCACGCCGGCGCGGCCGGGATGTTCACGGCGTTCGTCAAGGGGATCCTGTGCAATTGGCTCGTGGCGCTGGCCGTCGTGCTCGCGATGGGATCGCGCTCGACGATCGGCAAGATCGCCGCGGCATGGCTACCGGTCGCGATCTTCTACGCGATGGGCTTCGAGCACGCCGTCGTGAACATGTTCCTCATCCCGACGGCGATGCTGCTCGGCGCGAAGATCACGTTCTTCCAGTGGCTGGTCTGGAACCAGATCCCGGTGACCATCGGCAACCTCGTCGGCGCCTACCTCTTCACCGGCGGTGCACTGTACCTCGCGCACGCGAAGAGCGCGCCCGCCGCGGTAACGGCCCCGGCCGGCATACCGGTGCACGAGAACGGCCTCGTCCCCGTGCCCACGCCCGCGTAGCACCGCGACTTCCTCACACCACTCCAGAGGGCGCCGAAAGGCGCCCTCTTCGCGTTTCCGAATATCACCGCGCATGACGAGGTCGTGGCCGTCCGCACTCGGCGCCGCGCTGCTCGCGACCGCGCTGCTCTGCGGGTGCGGCCGCGGCGGCGGCGAGCACCGCGACGCGTCCGAGGCGTCCCGCCCGGCGAAGAACCCGAGCGATTTTCCGCTCTACCCGCGCAGCGACGTCGTCAACGTCGTGCCCGTCGACTCCAGGCAGATGTTCGCGGTGATGCGCGCGAACGATCCGCACGCACACTTGCCCGACAATTACCGCGGCCACGTGATCATCGCCGAGACCGGCGCCACCATGCCGCAGTTGCGCAGTTGGCTGGCGGCGCTGCAGTCGTCGCCGCCGAGCGGTTTTCACGACACCACCTCTCACGTCAGGCATTCGTCGTCGCGCTCGGCCGACGGCGTCAACCGCGTGGAATTCAACGGCGACGACTCCGCGCAGTTCGAGAACGCGAGCTCCGCGCGCTGGGTGTACGTCTTCACCGCCGATCCGCGCCAGATCTACCGCGAGATGGGGCCGCTCTTCACGCTGATCGACAGCTACCGCGCCGCGCCGGATTTCTTGCGCGGTCCGATCGACGACGCCGCCAAGCAGCAGACGGGCTACACGGTTACGCAGATGCTCGACGTGAAGAGCCCCGCCGGCGCCGTCATCGCCGAGCTGAAGCGGCTGCAGTCGTCCGATCGCCGCGCGATCCTGCTCATCGACGAGGCGAAGGCGAAGTAGCGGCCAGCGCGATCGCCACGTGCGCCGCGATGCCGGCTTCCATCGCGCGCTCGTCGATGTCGAACGCGGGATGGTGGTTGGGAAACTGGTGCGCCGCGTCGCCCGCGCCTAGGAAATAGAAGCACGCGGGAACGACCTGCGCGAAGTACGAGAAGTCCTCGCTGCCCATCACCGGCGCGATCTCCTGCACGCGCTGCGCGCCGAACTCCGCTGCGAGCGTCGCCGTCACGAACGCCGCTTCGGCGGGATCGTTCACGGTCACCGGATACGACGGGATCCAGTGCAGGGAGCACGTCGCGTTGGCCGCCGCGCAGGTGTGCTCCGCGATGCGCCGCACGCGCGCTTCCATCGTGTCGCGCGTCGCCTCGGTGAACGTGCGCACGGTGCCCTTGAGCGCGACGCGCGGCGGGATGACGTTGTACGTCGTGCCGCCGTTGATCGCGCCGATCGTCAGCACGGCGGGCTCGACGGGATCGATCTCGCGGCTGACGACGCGCTGCAGCCCGCCGACGACGTCGGACGCCACGACGACCGGGTCGACGGAGCGGTGCGGCATCGCGCCGTGGCCGCCCATGCCTTCCACGACGAGATCGAACGAGTCGACCGCGGCCATGATCGGCCCGGGCCGCAGGCCGAACGTCCCGCTCGGCGCGATGGCGTTCCCCGCGGTGTTCACGACGTGCAGGCCGTACGCGCGCTCGATTTCAAAACGCGCGATGAGTCCGTCGTCGAGCATCGCGCGCGCGCCGCCGCCGCCTTCTTCCGCGGGCTGGAACACGAACGCGATGCGGCCGTGCAGTTCGTCCGTGCGGTCGCGCAACAGCGTCGCCGCGCCGAGCAGCATCGCGACGTGCGCGTCGTGACCGCATGCGTGCGTCACGCCCGCGTTGCGCGAGACGTACGAAACGTCGTTCTCCTCGGGCATCGGCAGCGCGTCCATGTCGGCGCGCAGCATGATCGTTGGGCCGGGGTGCGCGCCCGCCAGCACGCCGACGACGCCGGTGCCGCCGATCCCGGTGTGCACGTCGAGCCCGAGCGCGCGCAGTCGCGTCGCGACGATCCCCGCCGTGCGCGTCTCCTGGAACGCGAGCTCCGGGTGCGCGTGCAGGTCGCGGCGGATCGCGAGCGTCTCGGCGTACAGCTTGGGCGGGATCGCGAGGGTCGTCATGCGGCGGCTTTCGGCGCGCGCGTGCGGCGCCCCGGGGACGATCGAGGGTTCGCTCGCCCCGTCGCCGGGAACGCTGCGCGCCATGCAGCACTCGCGTTCCGACTTTTTGACCGGCGCCTCGGCGCTGCTGTTCACGGCGACCGGGAAGAAGCCGGCCGCGCCGGCGACGCCGGCGATCCCGTCGCTCGAATCAGCCGCGGATCCGGCCGGCGTATGCCCCGTGGTCGGCCCGGTCGAGGCGATGGCGCGGCTCGTCGCCGGGAACGACCGCTTCGTCAACGGGCGCATGAAGCACGGCAACCAGTCGCCGCGGCGGCGCATGCAGGTCGCGCCCCACCAGTGCCCATGGGTCACGGTGATCGACTGCGCCGACTCGCGCGTGCCGCCCGAGATCCTGTTCGATCAGGGGCTGGGCGATCTGTTCGTGTGCCGCGTCGCCGGCAACATCGCGGACACGGCCGTCACCGGCTCGATCGAGTACGCGGCGGCGCACTTCCATCCGGCCTTGGTCGTCGTGCTGGGTCACGAGCGCTGCGGCGCGGTCGGCGCGGCGCTCGACGCCCTGCGCGACGGCGTGCTGCCCGCCGCGAGCGTGGGCGGCCTGGTGCGCCAGATCGTCGCCAACGTGCGAAGCGTCCCGGCCGGCGCGGATCAGTGGGCCCAGGCAGTCGCCGCGAACGCGGAGGCCGTCGCGGCGGGGCTGCGGCTGAGCCCGGTCTTGCAGCCGCGGATCAAGGCGGGCAGACTGCGGGTCGTCTCGGCGACGTACGGGCTGGAATCGGGGCGAGCCGCGTTCGCCACCGGCTGAGAGCCGTATCGGGCCCGCCGGGGCGCGCACAACCGCCGCCTGCCGCGTCGTGTTGCACCGGCGAGAAGACGATGACGGCGACGACTCCACCCCTGACGGTCCCCGGCGACAAGTCCATCGCGCACCGCGCGCTGATTCTGGCCGCGCTCGCGCGCGGTGAGTCGCGGCTGCGCAACGTCCCGGCCGGCCTCGACGTGCGGTCGACGCAGCGCGCGCTGCGCGCGCTCGGCGTGACCTTTCGCGACGACGGTGACGCGCTGGTCGTGAGCGGCAGCGGCGGAGCGCTGGTCGCACCGGGCGAGCCGCTGGACTGCGGCAACAGCGGGACGTCGATCCGGCTGCTGACCGGCATGCTCGCGACGCGCGCGCTGACGGTGGCGCTCGACGGGGACGCGTCGCTGCGCGCGCGCCCGATGCGGCGCGTCGCCGAGCCGCTGGCGGCGTTCGGCGCGCGGATCGAGCTCGCGCCGGGCGGCACCGCGCCGGTGATCGTGCACGGCAACGGCTATGCACGCGGTGCCGGCGTCGCGATCACGGTCGCGAGCGCGCAGATCAAGTCCGCCGTGCTGCTCGCCGCGCTCGGCGCGCACGGAACGACGCGGCTCACCGGCGAGCTTGCGACGCGCGATCACACGGAGCGGCTGTTCGGCGCGTTCGGCATCGCGTGCGCGCGCGACCGCGACGCGCTGGTGCTGACCGGACCGCAGACGCCGCGCGCGACGGATCTCGACGTCCCGGGGGATGCGTCGAGCGCGGCGTTCTTGCTCGCTGCCGCGGCGGCGGTGCCCGGCGCACGCGCCGTCGTCGCGAACGTCGGACTGAACCCCACGCGTACGGCGTTCTTCGACGTGTTGCGGCGCTTCGGCGCCGACGTGGAGGTGACCGAGACCGGCGGCGGCGCGGAACCGAGCGGAACCATCGCCGTGCGCGGCGCGGAGCTGCGCGCGATCGCGATCGAGCCGCATGAAGTTCCGGGCGTGATCGACGAGCTGCCGCTCGTGGGCGTGCTCGGCGCGTTCGCCCGCGGCACCACCGTGGTGTCGGGCGCGGCGGAGCTGCGCGTGAAAGAGTCGGATCGCATCGAGACGTTCGCCGCGGCGGCGCGCGCGCTCGGCGTCGAGGTCGAGACGTTCGCCGACGGCTTCGCCGTGCACGGGCCGGCGCGGTGGCGCGACGGCGCCGTGATCACCGCGGGCGACCATCGCATCGCGATGGCGTTCGCCGTCGCCGGGCGTGCCGCGGGCGTTCGCGTGACGCTCGACGATCCCGATTGCGCGGCGGTGTCGTTCCCCGGGTTCGCCGCGGCGCTCGAGGCGCTCGGGTGAGCGGCGTGCGCCGCGCGGCGGTGATCGGGCATCCCGTCGCGCACAGCCGTTCGCCCGCGCTCTTCGCGCGGTTCGCCGCCGCGAGCGGGATCGCGCTCGCGTACGAAGCGATCGACGTGCATCCCGATGAGCTCGCCGCGACGCTCGCGCGCTGGCGCACGCTGCCGGAGTTCGTCGGCTGCAACGTGACGCTGCCGCACAAGGAGCGCGCGCTCGCGCTCGCCGACCGCGCCGAGCTCGCCGCGCGCGCGTGCGGCGCGGCGAACGTGCTGACGCGCGACCCTTCGACAAGCTCAGGGCAGGCTGCGCTGATCGCCGACAACACCGACGTCGCCGGCGTCGAAGCGGCGCTCGAGCAGCACGGCGTCGCGCTGCGCGGCGCGCGCGTCGCGATCCTCGGCGCCGGCGGCGCAGCGCGTGCGGTCGCGGAAGCCGCGCGCCGCAGCGGGGCGGCGCGCGTCATGGTCGCCGCGCGCGACGTGGACCGCGCGGCGGCCGTCGCGGCGGAGTTCGGCGCGTTCGCGTGCGCACTGGACGACGTGCCGCACGCGGACGTGTACGTGAACGCGACGCCGGTGGGGATGCAAGGGCAGCCGCAGCACTCGCTCCTGCCGCCGGACGCGCCGCGCAATGCGGCGGCGTTCGACCTGGTCTACGTCCCCGAGGACACGCCCTTCTTGATCGATGCACGTTCGCGCGGCATGCGCACCGTCACCGGCACCGCCATGTTCGTCGCCCAGGCCGCGGCGACGTTCCACCGGTGGTTCGGACTGTGGCCGGCGCTTACGGAGGCTGACACGGACGAATTGTGGCGCACCCTTCGACAAGCTCAGGGTGACATCGTGGACGAAGGGTCCGCCACGATCTCGGCGGACAACCCCGCATGAGCTTGCGTTTTCTCACGGCTGGGGAGTCGCACGGGCCCGCGCTCGTCGGGATCATCGAAGGGATTCCCAGCGGGCTCGCGCTCGATGCGGCGGCGCTGCTCGCGCAGGCGCGGCGGCGCAAGCTCGGCTTCGGCCGCGGGAACCGGCAGAACATCGAGACCGACGAGATCCGCATCGTCGGCGGCGTGCGCCGCGGCGTCACGATCGGCAGCCCGATCGCGCTGTATCTGGAGAACAAGGATCACGTGCGGTGGTCGGAGATCATGCGCGTCGATCCGCCGGACGACGACGCGCCCGCCGCGCGGCAAGTGCACGTGCCGCGGCCCGGCCACGCCGACCGCATCGGCGGGATCAAGTACGCGCGCGAAGACTTGCGCGACGTGCTCGAGCGCGCGAGCGCGCGCGAGACGGCGATGCGCGTCGCGCTCGGCACCGTCGCGCGCACGCTGCTCGCCGAGCTCGGCGTCACGATCGCCAGCCGCGTCGTGCGCATCGGGCGCGCCGTCGACGAAACGCCGTGGCGCGACGTGCCGCCCGACGAGATCGACGCGTCGCCCGTGCGCGCGCTCGATGCCGTCGCGCTGCGGCGATGGTGCAGGAAGTCGAGCGCGCGAAGGCCGCGGGCGACTCGCTCGGCGGCGTGTTCGAGGTCGTCGCGCGCGGCGTGCCCGTCGCGCTGGGCTCGTACGCGCAGTGGGATCGCCGGCTCGAAGGCGAGGTCGCGAAGACGTTCATGGCGCTCAACGCGATCAAGGGCGTCGAGATCGGGCTCGGCTTCGGCGCGGCGGCCGTGCGCGGCTCCGAAGCGCACGACGAGTACGAGCCCGGCGGCGACACGCCGACGCGCTATCGCAGCAACCGCGCGGGCGGCATCGAAGGCGGGATGTCGACGGGCCAGCCGATCGTCGTGCGCGTCGCGATGAAGCCGATCGCGACGCTGATGCAGCCGCTCGACTCCGTCGACTTGCGCACCGGCGAAGCGACGCGCGCGCACGTCGAGCGCAGCGACACCTGCGCGGTGCCGGCGGCGGCGGTGATCGGCGAATCGCTGCTTGCGCTGGTGCTGGCCGATGCGGTCTTGGAAAAATTCGGCGGCGACTCGCTCGACGAGCTGCGCGAACGCGTCACCGCGTGGGAGAAAACGGCGCGTGCGCGCTAACATCTATCTCTGCGGTCCGCCCGGCGCCGGGAAATCGACGGTCGCGCCGCTGCTGGCGGCGTTGCGGGGACTCGATGCCGTCGATGTGGACGCCGCGATCGAAGCGAAGGACGGCCGGCCGATCGCGCGCATCGTCGCGGAAGACGGCGAGCCGGCGTTTCGGGCGCTCGAGCGCGAGACGATCGGCGCGCTCGCGACGGGCGGCGACACCGTCGTCGCGCTCGGCGCCGGCGCGCTCGAGGATCCGGTGAACCGCCGCGCCGTCACGTCGAGCGGCACGCTGGTGTTCTTGGATGCGGAGATCGGAACGTGCGAGGAACGCACCGCGCACGCGGCCGGGCACGCGGCCGCTGCTGCGCGAGCCCGGCGCGCTCGCGCGCCTGCACGCGGCGCGGCGGCAGCGCTATCTCGAATCCGCGGTGTGCGTCGCCGTCGACGCGCTCGCGCCGCCGGAGGTCGCACGCGCGGTGGACGCCGCGCTGCGCGACGAGCGGATCGTGCGCGTCGAGACCGCGCGCCCGTACGACGTTGCGATCGGGCCGCGCGTGCTCGACGAGTTGCCGGAGCGCGTCGCGCCGCTCGCGGGCGGGCGCGTCGTCGTCATCGTCGACCGGCGCGTCGAAGAGGTCGGCGAGCGGATCGCGCACGCGTACCAAGCCGCGCACGTGCACGCGACGATGCTGTGCGTCGAGGCGGACGAGTCGCTGAAATCGCTGGCGTCGCTGGGCGCGCCTGTACGCGCGCTTCGTCGACGCGCAGCTCGACCGGCGCGGGCTCGTCGTCGGCGTCGGCGGCGGCACGATCGGCGACGCGGTCGGCTTCGCCGCCGCGACGTACCAGCGCGGCGTGCCGTACGTCGCCGTGCCGACGACGCTGCTGGCGGCGGTCGACGCGGCGATCGGCGGCAAGACCGCGATCAACCTCGACGCCGGGAAGAACCTGGTCGGCACGGTGACGCAGCCGGCGCACGTCGCGATCGCGCCGCACGCGCTGCGCTCGTTGCCGCGCCGCGACGTCGTGTCGGGCTACGGCGAGATGCTCAAGTACGGGCTCGCGCTCGACGCGGCGCTGTACGCCGCGCTGCGCGCGGGCGAGGCGGCGCTGCTCGACGATCCCGCCACCGCGCTCGGCGCGATCGCTCGCTGCGTGGAGCTCAAAGCGGAGATCGTCGCGCGTGACGAGGACGATCGCACGGGCACGCGCGCGCTGCTCAACTTCGGCCACACGGTGGGCCACGCGATCGAGAAGGTCGCGGGCTACGGCACGCTGCGCCACGGCGAGGCCGTGATCGTCGGCATGCGCGCGGCGCTCGCGCTCTCGGTCGCGCGCGGCACGCTCGGCGGCGCGGCAAGCGCGGACGCCGACGCGCATTTGGCCGCACTACCGGTGCCGCAGGCGTGGCGCGCGCTGGACGCGAGCGCGGTGATCGATGCGACGCGCGGCGACAAGAAGCGCCATGCCGGCGGCACGCAGTTCGTGCTGCTCGACGCGATCGGCCGCGCGCACCTCGACGACGGCGTGCGCACGCAAGACGTGCGCGAAGCGCTCGCGGGGCTGGGCTTGCGATGAAGATGAACGTGCTCGTCGTCAACGGCCCGAACCTCAACCTGCTGGGCGAGCGCGAGCCCGAGATCTACGGCCGCAAGACGCTGCGCGATCTGGAACGCGAGGTGCGAAAGCACGCGCATAAGCTCGGCGTGCGCGTCCAATTCTTCCAGTCCAACCACGAAGGCGCGATCGTCGACGAACTCCACCGCCTGCGCAAGTGGGCAGATGCGGTCGTCATCAACCCGGCCGCGTTCACGCACTACTCGTACGCGATCCGCGACGCGCTGCTGGCGATTGCGATACCGGCCGCCGAAGTGCACCTCTCGGACGTCGACAAGCGCGAGGGAGACTTCCGCAAGATCTCCGTCGTGCGCGACGTGTGCGCGCACCGCTTCGCCGGTTTCGGCTTCGCCTCGTACACCAAAGCGCTCGACGCGCTCGCCGCCGACGCCGCCCAGCGGCGGTGACCGTCAGAGTTTCTTCAGCTTTTCCGGTTATGCCGGAGGGATGATTCGCTCCCGGACGATCTGGATCGGCGCGCTGGCAGTCGCTTTGTTGGCAACCGCGCCGCGGCCGGTGGAAGGCATCGTCTGGTCGGTCGACCCGGCCGGTTCTACCGTATCGCTCTCGGCGGCGGAGTTCGTCGTGGCGAAGGTCGCCGGCACGATCCCGATCGCGTCGGGCGAGATCGTCACGGCCGGCGGCATCACCGCTCCCAGCCGCGTCGACGTCGTGCTGCAAGCCGCGGCGCTCACCACGCACGATGCGAAACGCGATGCCGATCTCCGCAGCGTTCATTTCTTCGACGTCGCGCGCTATCCGCAGATCACGTTCGCGAGCGATCGCGTGCGCACGACCGGCCTGCAGACGTTCGCAATCGACGGCCGGCTCACGATGCGGGGCGTCACGCGCCCGATCACCTTCGACGCGCGCGCGACCGGCGTGCGCGCCGACACGAACGGCAAGCGGCGCGTGCACTACGACGCGGTCGGAACGTTTCGCCGCTCCGACTACGGGATGACGTACGCGCGCGGCGTCGTCGGCAACGTCGTCAAGCTCACCGTTACGCTCGAGGCTGTGGACTGAGCGCCGCCGTCAGCCTCGCACGTCGATGACCTGATCGGTCTGCGGCGGCGGCGCGTCCAGCAGCGCGTGAAGCATCGGCAGAAACCGCGCCGCGGGCGGGCGGCGGCGTTCGGGCTCGATGACGTCGTGCGACGGGCCGAGTCCGACGAGCGTGTGCACGCGCACGTGCTCGCCGCCGACTTGCCGCCAGCGCGCGACCAGATCGGCCATCGCGCCGTTGCTCACCGACGTCTCGCTCGCGTTGCGCACGAGCTCGATGTGGCGCGCGCGCGGCGGACCGCTGCGCGCGTCGGCGCGCAGCGTGTCGGCGAGCGCGAGACCCGCGGCGAGCGAGCGCGTCGTGTAGCGGTGGTAGCCGTGCTCGGGGACGCCGCGGCCTTTGTCGATCGGGTTCCAGTACAAGAACCGGTTCGGCGCGCGCTCGAGGACCGCGCGCGTCCAGGCGTGCCAATCGGGCGGAAGGCGCTTGATCCCGAGGAACGGCGCGACGGCGACGGCGCGATAGACGCGCGCGTCGCGGTGCGCGAGGTGCAGCGCGATCGCGCCGCCCAGCGAGTGGCCGACGAGCACGATGTGGTCACCGAGCGCCGCGGCGGCGTCGAGGATGCGATCGCCTTGCTCCGTCAGCTCCGCGCTCGTGAGCCCCGCGAGCGCTTCCGACATGCGGTCGGCGTGCCCGTGGCGCGGCAGGCGCGGGATCAGGACGTTCTCGCCGCGCGCGTGGCGCACGCGCGCGAACTCGCGCCACGTGCGCGGGCTCGCGGTGAGCCCGTGCAGCAGCACCGTGACGCAGCCTGTGCGCGCGCCGTGGTCGAGCACCACGGAGTGCATCTCGTCGCCGAGCAGATGCTCTTCGCCGGCGTCGAGCGACGCGACGATCGCGCCGGTGTCGATCACCGCGCGCTCACCATCGCCTTCACGCGTTCGCCAGCGCGATCACCGCGAAGCTGCGCTCGTCGCTCGCCAGCGCCTCCTCGCGCAGGACCGCGCGCAGCGGCCCGGCCGTCTCGCGCGCGAACGCGATCGCCGCGGGGCCGCCGCTCTCCGCGATCGTCGTCGCGCACGCGATCAGGTCGTCGACGGCGCGCGTCATGCCTTCGTGGATCGCGCGCTCCGCGTCGCGCTCGGGGATGCGCACGCCCGCGGTCCCCGTCGCGAGCATCAGCACGTAGTCGAGCGCGGCGGCGGTCGCGAGCACGCGCGAATGATGCGGCGCGAACCACTCCTCGTCGCCGAACTCCGACGCCGCGCGCAGCAGCGCGGCCTGCAGCGCGACGACTAGCCGCGACCGCTCAGCGCCCACAGCACCGAAACCTGCGTCTTGTTGTCGGGCAGCTCGTCCGCGCGGATCTTGCGCCACAGCTCGTCGAGCGCGAAGATGCCGAGCTCCATGTCTTCTTCGCCTTCGTCGCGCTCCGGCTCACCGATGTCGTAACCGTCGACGACGCAGTAGTGCAGGAGCTCGTCGCAAAAGCCCGGCGCGGAGAACGCGGACCACAGCCGCGTGACGCGGTGTGCGACGTACCCCGTCTCTTCGCGCAGCTCGCGCGCTGCCGCGTCCTCGGGCGACTCGCCGGGGTTCATGCCGCCGGCGACCACTTCCCAGTTGTCGCGCGCGAGCGGATGACGGTACTGCCGCACGAGCAGCATCTCGCTCGGTCGCGGGCGCACGATGACGGCGACGGCTTGCGCGTGCTCGACGACTTCGACGTCGTGCGGTTTTCCGTCACCGCCGCGCAGCGTGTCGACGCGCAGGTTCACCACCTTGCCGTCGTAGATGCGCCGCGTTGCCAGGAGCTCCATGCCCGAACCTTACCCGGCGTGCGCCGCCGACCTGCCGGGCGGCGCCGCTATGGCTTGAGGTAGTACGTCACCGTCGCGGTGGCGCGCACGTCGACCGCGGTCGGCGTGATCTCCGTCGGCACGCCGGTGCTGATGACGTTCGCGATCGTGCGCATCGGCACGGGCATCGGGCCGCTGTACGACGGTCCGACTTGAATCTGCTTGATGCCGCCGACGCGCATGTGGGTCGCGGCCGCGATGACCCTCGCCTGGCCGGCGGCGTCCTCGAGCGCGAGCGCGAGCGCGGCGTCGGTCGCCGGCTTGCGATCCTTCAAACCGTACTGCACGCCGTTGACGTTCGTGACGCCGGCTTTCACCGCGGCGTCGATGACCGCGCCGACGTCCGCCACGCGCGCGACGGTGATCGAGAGCTGGCGGTTGACGACGTAACCGTACCGGCCTTGATACGGATACGCCGGCTGCAGGATCGCGCCGGCCGGCGCCGGCGGCGGTACGGGGCGCGGCACGAACGACACGTTGTAGTACGTCGACTTGATGTCCGACGCATCGACGTGCAGCGCGCCGAGCGCGGTCGTCAGCGCCGCAAGCACGGCGTTGTTCTTCGACGTCGCGTTCGCCGAGACGTCGTCGCTCGTCAGCACCGATGCGTTGAGGGTGGCCATGTCGGGCGCGCGCGAGACGGTGCCCTGGCCGGTGATGACCGCGGTCGTGCCTTCGTTCGGCGACGAAGCGGTCGTCTGCGCGAACGAGGCGGCCGGCAGGACGGTGACGAGCGCGGCGAGCGCGATTGCGAGGCGATGCGGCATGTCCATGCTAACGCGACACGCGGCGCGCGCGTTTCGCGCCCGGCGTCCTACACGACCGTCGTGTTCGACAGCTCTTCCAGCAGCGTCGGGCGATGGGGCTCCCAGCCCAGCTCGCGCGTCGCCTTGGTGCTGTCGGTCTGCAGGTCGCAGGCGAGCGCGTCGGCGTACGGCCCCATCTGCGCGCGCGCGTCCTCGAGCGTGAGGTGCGCGATGCGGCCGTCGCCGCCCGCGGCGCGCGACGCCGCGTGCGCGATCTCCAGGTACGGCACCGCGGCGCCGCGGGTCGCGTTGTACACGCCGTGCGCCGTGCGCGTGTCGACGACCGCGCCGTACAGCTCCGCGAGCGCATCGTGGCGCACCGTCGGCCAGCGGTTCGCGCCGTCGCCGACGATGCGCAGCTGGCCTTTGGCGGCGTCCGCGACCATGCCGCCGGGGATACCGCCGCCGTCGCCGTACACGACGCCGGGCCGAAGCACGATCGTGCGCAGCCGGCCGTCCTGCGACAGCACGAGCTGTTCGTGCGCGGGGCGCCACGCGACGAGCGCGAGCGGCGCGAGCGGCGCGTCTTCCGCGACTTGCGCGTCGCCGCGCGAACCGTACACCCAGCACCCGCTCGTGTACACGAACGCCCGTCCGGGCCGCAGCGCGTCGATCAGCGCTTCGAGCGCGGCGCGCTCGACCGCAACGCCTTCAGCGGAATATTCGACCGCGCAGTGCACGACCGCGTCGGCCTGCGCCGCCTCGGCGCGCAAGACGTCGAGGTCGCGCATCTCGCCGCGCACGGGCTCCGCACCGAGCGCGCGCAGCTTCTGCTCCGCCGCGTCGCTGCGCGCGAGCGCGCGCACGGCGTGCGTGCGTTTGCGCAGCTCGCGCACGACGCCGGCGCCGATGTAGCCCGTACCGCCCGTGACGAAGACCGGCATGCTATGAGCTCTCTTCTTTCGGCGCGGTCCGCATCCGCGCGACGTTGCTGATGATGTCGAACACGAGCGCGGTCTCGATCGCGGCGATGCACGCGCCGATCGCCCAGTGCACGTGGAGCCCGATCGCGACGAACGCGAGGACCGCCGCGACGAAGTACGTCGCCGCTTTGGTGACGTCGGCGCGCGCCGTCGCCGTGTTCGCCACGAACGCGCGCCGCAGCGCGAAGAACGCCGCGCTCATCACGACCAGCGAGCAGGACGTCGGCGAACGCGCGGTGCTGCGCCAGCATCGCCAGCACGACGTTGCCGCCGAGCAGGACGAGGATCGCGATCACGACCAGCCATGCGATCTCGGCGGCGCGGGTGTCTTTCACGGGGTTCGACGCTTCCACGGGGCGGGCCGGACTCCGCCGTGGGCCGGCCCGGCCGGTCGAAGAGCCTGCCCCGAGCCTGCCGAAGGGGCGTCCGGTGCCCACCGAGCTGAGCCCGCACAACCCCCGCGTCGAGGCGGTCCGCGAACTGCGAACCCCGCGCGGGCGCCGCGCGGCGCAGCGCTTCACCGCGGAAGGTCCGACCCTGCTGGAGGAAGCCGAGCGCACGGGGCTGCGCCCGCACGACATCTACGCCACCCAGGCCGGGCTCGGGCGATTCGACCCCGGCCGCTTCGAGACCGCGGGCACGGCGGTCTTCGTCGTGCCCGACCGGGTGTTCGCCCGGCTCTCCGATCTGGAGACGCCGACCGGCATCCTCGCGGTCTTCGACCTGCCCGGCCATACCGCGGCGGACGTGCTCGCGCGGCCCGGGCCGGTGCTGCTGCTGGCGGGCGTGTCGGACCCCGGCAACGCGGGGACGCTGGTGCGCTCGGCGGAGGCGTTCGGCGCGGCGGGCGTGCTGTTCGGGCGCGGCGGGGCCGATCCGTTCGCCCCGAAGGTGGTCCGGGCCGCGATGGGTTCGCTGTTCAGGCTCCCGGTCGCGGCGGTCGAGGCCGACGAGCTGCTCGCCGCGGCCGCGGCGGCGGGACGGCCAGTCGTGGCCACGGACGTGGAGGGCGAGGACCTCACCACCGCCGGCCTCCCGGCCAACTCGGTGATCGCGATCGGCAACGAGCGGCGGGGCGTCCGCGACTGGCTGCCGCGCTGGGACCGAGCGGTTCGTATACCCCAGCGTGCCGCCGCCGAAAGCCTGAACGCGGCCGTGGCGGGCAGCATCGTTTTATATGAGGCGTCGCGTTGTCAAGAGGCTTGTCAAGTCGCCGAAAAACCCTGATCTGTCAAGACTTGGCGGCCACATAGGGTGGTGCTATACTCGCCCTTGCCGACCCCCGTTAACCCCGCGAAAAACCGCGCACCGAACGACAGGAGAGGGACCGCCGACGCACATGCGCACCTCCGAAGTTTTCTGGAAATTGTTTAGCACCACGGGCTCGATCAGCGCATACCTGATGTACCGGCACTTGCATCCCTCGCCCGCAAACTAACGCGGGCGGCGCGACCCCGAAGGGGCGCGCGAGATCCCAAGAAAGAAGTTGCAGAACGCCCGGTCCTCCAGGACTGGGCGTTCGCATTTGCATATGACCACGACCGGCATGAACTCACTCGAAGAAAATCTCGCGTCGCTGGCCGCACGCTTCGACGAAGCGGTCGCGAAGGCGCCCGACGCGCACGCCCTCGACGAGGTCCGCGTCGCGTTTCTGGGCCGCAGCGGCGAGGTGACGACGGTGCGCCGCGGCATCGGCGCGCTGCCGCCCGCGGAACGGCCGAACGCGGGCAAGGTCATCAACGCAGCCGTCGAGGCGCTGGAGGCGAAGCTCGCCGAGGCGCTGACGCGCGTCGAGCGCGCCGCGCTTGATCGCTCGCTCGAAGACACGATCGACGTGACGTTCCCGGGCCCGCCCGCGAACATCGGCGCGATCCATCCGGTGCGCCGCGTGATCGTCGACATCGCGCGCTACTTCACGCGCCACGGCTTCGCCGTCGTGCTCGGCCCGGAGATCGAAACCGACGCGAACAACTTCGACGCGCTCAACATCCCGCCCGATCATCCGGCGCGCGAAGGGCTCGACTCGTTCTATTTGCGGCCCGATCTCGTGCTGCGCACGCACACGTCGCCGATGCAGGTGCGCGCGATGCGCAAGCACGGTCCGCCGATCGCGATCATCGTGCCCGGCAAAGCGTACCGCCGCGACGCGATCGACGCGCGCCACCTCTACATGTTCCATCAAATCGAAGGCCTGATGGTCGGCCGCGGCGTGCACTTCGGCCACCTCAAGGGGATGCTGCTCGGGATGTGCCGCGAGCTGTTCGGCCCGTCGGCCGACGTGCGGTTCCGGCCGTCGTTCTTTCCGTTCACCGAACCGTCCGCGGAGATCGACGTGAAGTGCCCGGCGTGCGAAGGCGCGGGTGGTGTGTGCCGCACGTGCGGCGGCAGCGGCTGGATCGAGATCGGCGGGAGCGGGATGGTGCATCCCAACGTGCTGCGCTCGGTGGGCTACGATCCCGACGAGGTGACGGGCTGGGCGTTCGGCTGCGGCCCGGAGCGCATCGCGATGAAGCGCCACGACATCGGCGACATCCGCGCGTTCGTCGAGAACGTGCCGGGCTTCGCGGAGGCGCTGGCATAATGCGCGTTCCGATCGCGTGGCTGCGCGACTACGCCGACTTGCCGGAGAACGCGGACGAGATCATGGCGCGCCTCGCGGCGCTGGGCTTTCCTGTCGACGACGTCGAGACGCGTCCGACGCTCACCAATGTGGTCGTCGGGCGCATCACCAAGCTCGAGCGGCATCCGAACGCGGACCGCTTGCAGCTCTGCACGATCGACGTCGGCGCGGAGAACACGCTGCTGATCGCGACCGCCGCGACCAACGTCGCCGAAGGGCAGACGATCCCGGTGGCGCGCATCGGTGCGGAGCTCGCCGGCGGTCTGAAGATCGCGCCGCGCAAGATGCGCGGCATCGACTCGGAGGGGATGCTGATCTCCGCCGAAGAGATCGGGCTGCCCGGCGAGTGGTTCGAGGACGGCATCATGCAGCTCGAGCCGACGATCCCGCTCGGCACCGACGTGATCGCGCACTTCCGGCTGACGGATCCCGTGCTCGACGTCGACGTCACGTCGAATCGGCCCGACGCGCTCTCCGTCGTCGGGCTCGCGCGCGAGCTCGCGGCGTCGTTCGGCGTCGCGCTGCGCGAGCCGCCGGTGGACGTGCAGTACGACATGGACGGAGCCGACGACGCGCGCGTGACGATCGAGACGGTCGACTGCAAGCGCTTCGTGTTCCAGCGCGCGCACGGTTTGCGCGTGCGTCCCGCGAAGGCGGCGATGCGCATTCGCTTGGCGCTCGCGGGCCAGCGCCCGCTGAACAACGTCGTCGACATCTCGAACTTCGTGATGCTCGAGCTCGGCCAGCCGCTGCACTTCTTCGACTGGGACCACGTCGCGGGCAAGCACCTCGTCGTGCGCGACGCGCGCGACGGCGAGCGCTTCACGACGCTCGACGATCAAGAGCGCACGCTCGACGCGCGCGCGATCGTGATCTGCGACGACGCAGGCCCGACGTCGCTCGCCGGGATCATGGGCGGCAAGCGCAGCGAGGTCGAGCCCACGACGACCGAAGTGCTGATCGAAGCCGCGACGTGGACGGGCCCGCGCATTCGCCGCGCATCGACCGCGCTGAAGCTGCGCACCGAGGCGTCGAGCCGGTTCGAGAAGTCGCTGCCGCTCGCGCTCGCCGATCTCGGCGCCGCGCGCGCCGCGCATCTGCTGGAACAGGAAGGCGCGAGCGTCGCCATGCCGCACGCCGCCGGCAAACCCGCGGTCGCGCCGCCGGCCGTCATGCTGCCCGCGGGCGAGGTGGAACGGCTGCTCGGCTTCACGCTCGCGGACGACGAGATCGAACGCGCGCTGACGTCGCTCGGGTTCTCGGTCGCACGCGACCCTTCGACGGGCTCAGGGCAGGCTTCCGCGAGTTTCGTCGTGACGCCGCCGTACTGGCGCGGCGACGTCGTCATCGCCGCGGACCTCGTCGAAGAGGTCGCGCGCGTCGTGGGCTACGAGCACGTGCGCGCCGAGGTGCCGCCGGTCGCGCCGCACGACGTCGACTCGGCGGAGTTCGACCGCGAGGCCGAGCTCGCGACGACGCTGGCGGGACTCGGCTACACCGAAGCGATCTCGCTGTCGCTGCAACCGGCGAGCGTCGCGGAGACGTGGCGCGCGAACGGCATCGCGGTCGACGAGCCCGTGCAGATCACCAACCCGCTCAGTGAGGACCAGCGCTTCCTGCGGTTCTCGATCGCACCGGCGCTGCTCGGCTTCGCCGCGCGCGACCGCGCGGTTCGGCCGTACCGCGTGTTCGAGCTCGGCCACGTCTTCTCCAATGGAAAATCCGAACCGTCGGAAACGGTGCAGCTCACCGCGCTGCACGCCGGTGGCGAGAGCGCGTTCGGCCGGCTGAAGTCCGATGTGCTCGCGCTGCTGCGCCGCATCACGGGCGCCGACGCGCGCGTGGAGCGCGGCACGTTCCCGTCGCTGCATCCCGGCAAGACCGCGGCGCTGCGATCCGGCGATGCCGTCGTAGGCTACGTCGGCGTCGTCGATCCACGGCTCGCGCGCGCGTACGACGTCGCGGATACGACCGCGCTCGCGACGCTGTTCGTCGAGAAGCTGCCGCCGCACGTCACGCCGAAGTACGTACCACCGTCGAAGTTCCCCGCGGTCGACCGCGATCTCGCGGTCGTCGTCCCGCTCGACGTACTGGCCGGCGACCTGGTCGACGCGGTGCGCGCTGAGCCGCTGGTCCGCAGCGCGACGGTGTTCGACGAGTACCGCGGACCCCAAGCCGGCGAAGGCAAGAAATCGCTCGCGCTGCGCATCGTGCTGCAAAGCGACGAGAAGACGCTGACCGACGAGGACGCCGACGCCGCGCTCGCGCGCATCGTCGCGGCGCTGCGCAAGCAATTCGGAGCGGTACCGCGTGCTTCGACAGGCTCAGCACAGGGCTCATCGTGACCTGGCCCGATCTCGTGATCGGCTTCATCGCGCTGCTGTTCGCGCTCAAAGGCTGGAAGCGCGGGTTCGTCGCGGAGATCGGCGGCTTCATCGCGCTCGCCGCCGCGATCTGGGCAGCGATCCACTACCCCGGTACGTTCGACCCGTTCTTCCGCGACGTGGTGCACATCGGCGAAGGCTCCGCGCACGTCGTGGGCATGGTCGTGTTCGCGCTGGCGGTGTACGTCGCGCTGATGGTGATCTCGTCGGTGCTGTCACGCATCGCGAAGCTGCCGGTGATCGGCCTCGGCAACGGCCTCGGCGGCGCGCTCGTCGGCATCGCGAAGTCGCTCGTCGGCGTCTGGGTGGTGCTGTACGTGCTGCTGTTCTTCCCGCTGACCCGCGACATCCGCACGGACTTTCACAACTCGGCGCTGGTCAGGCTCGTGACGTCGGAAAATCCACAAATCGACGGCGTCGTCCAAGCGACGATGCCATGGTTCGTGCGGCCGATGGTCGCGCCGCTGTTCGCCCGGCATCGGGTGTAGCAGGCGAGCTGGCGCGTCACGGGCAACCCCCGCCGGGCGGGTCCGAGTCCGCCAGAGGAGACTCCAGCGTGTTCGTTTCCAGAATCGCCGGCGCCACCGCGCTCTCGCTCTTCGTCACGGCGTTCGCGCCCGCGGCTCAGTCGCAGACCGACGGAATGCATCCGTACGCGATCGTGGACCCGGTGCTGAAGCAGACCGCGTGGACGCTGCAAGTACCGTCCGGCTGGAACGCTGCGGGCACGATGATGCCCGGCTCGACGTGCAACGGCAGCACGAGCCCGATCTTTCGAGCGACGAGCGCGGATGGTGCGACCGGCTCGTACCTGTTGCCGCGCGCCGACTGGACGTGGGGCGGCGGCATCCGGCCCGGCAAAGACTGCCTCCCGTGGGCGAAGGACCTGAGCGCGAAAGAGTTTCTGACGTATCAGATCGGCGTCGACAAGGTGCAGTTCGTGCGCGCAGAGCCCCCGCCGAAGGCGCCCGCGATGACGCTTCCCGGATTCACGAGCGATGCGGCGCGGTTTCTCGTGCGCTATTCCGTGAACGGGCGGCCCGTCGATGCGCTGCTCAGCGCCACCGTCACGTGCCATGCGGCGCAAATGATCGCGCTCGGGACGGTGCATTCGTGCTCGGCCTTCGTCACGCGCTGGTTCGCGCCGGCCGGCAAGGTCGAAGGCCTCGTCCCGATGTTCACGGCGATGCATCTCAACGTGAACCAGCAGTGGAATAGCGCATGGACCGCCATGACGCTGAACGCGATGCGTCAGCGCTCCGCAGCGCAGACGCAAGCGATGCTGGCCCAAGGCCGGCTCGCGCAGGCCCAGCGGAACCGCGCGCACGCCGACTTCATGGCGAGCTTCCAGCGTGGCGCCGACATCCGCAACCAGCAGTTCGCCGCCGGACAGTATCGCAAGCAGAACAACAACGACAATTACGTCGACTATATCCTCGGATGCCAGCGCGCGTACGGGGGCAACACGCGCGTCTCAGCCGGAAATTGTCCAAACCGCCAGACGTTCTGACCGACGAGGAGACATCATGGCAGACCCATGGACCCGCACGCTCGTAGCTCTCATAAGTGTCGGTGGGCTCGCGTTTCTCTGCGCGCCGTTTCTGATTTCGAGGCCCTACAAGTTCATGCCGCGCGGCCGCGCGTTCCTGACGCGCGCACTGAGCTGCGTGATCGCCGCCGGATATTTCCTCGCGGCATACATCATCGTTCATGACGACCGTTCGTCCGGTAGCATCGCGCTCGTCCTCGGCTGTACCGCGGCGCTCAACATCATTCTCGTCGTCCTTGAATGGCCGTACCTCAAGCGGGCGCGACGCGAGACTTAGAATGGCAAAAAGATTTCACCGTCCACGGGGAGCAGCGGCGGCTGCGCGTACGGCACGTCGGGATATTTCAAGCCGCTGCCCGTATTGATCAGCAGCACCCGCTCACCGGCATGAATCCAGCCGCGCTCGCGAAGCGTGATTGCCGCCGCGAGCGTCGCGCCGCCTTCGGGGCACACGAACACGCCGTCGGCCGCCGAGATCTCGCGCTGGCCCGCGAGGATCGCGTCGTCGTCGACCGCGATCGCGGTACCCTTCGTCGCGTAGATTGATTCCAGCACGATCGCATCACCGAGCGGCTTGGGCACCGTGATTCCGAATGCGACCGTGTTCGCGTGCTCCCAGAACACCGACTCCTTCGCGCCCGCTTCGAACGCGCGCACGATCGGCGCGCAGCCGGTCGATTGCACCGCGACCATCCTCGGCATGCGCGCATCCGGGAGCAGCCCGATCGCCTGCAGCTCGCGCAGTGCTTTGTCGATGCCGATCAGGCCGACGCCGCCGCCCGTCGGGTAGACGATCACGTCGGGCAGGCGCCAGCCGAACTGCTCCGCGAGCTCGAAGCCCATCGTCTTCTTGCCTTCGATGCGGTACGGTTCTTTGAGCGTCGACGCGTCGAACACGCCTCCGCGCGCAACCGCGCGCGCGACGATCTTGCCGGCGTCGCTGATCAAGCCGTCCACCAGATGCACGTCCGCGCCCGTCATCACCGTTTCGAGGCGGTTCACGTGCGGCGCGCTCTGCGGCATCACGATGTGGGCCTTCATGCCCGCGCGCGCGGCGTACGCCGACCATGCGCCGCCCGCGTTGCCGTTCGTCGGCATCGCGAACGCCGTGATGCCGAGCTCCTTCGCGCGCGAGACGCCCACCGCCGCACCGCGCGCTTTGAAGCTCGCCGTCGGCAGCAGGCCTTCATCCTTCACGTACAGGTCAAGTCCGTACCGTTCGCCCGTGCGCGGGAGCGCGAGCAGCGGCGTCATCGACTCGCCCAGGCTCACGCGATTGGCGTGATCGCGCAGCGGCAGCAGCTCGGCATACCGCCACAGGCTCGGCTCGCGCTCGCGGAGCGCTTCCGCCGTCAGCGTGCGCGCCGCCGCGGCGAGGTCGTAGCGCGCGAGCAGCGGTTTTCCGTCATGGCACAGGTTCTGCGGCACGTCGGCGTCATATCGCTCGCCGCACGCGGAGCATTCGAGGTGCGTCAGCGCGGAGGTCATCGCGGCGGCGCTTTGCACGACCCTGACGCTGCGGCCTCCCGCGCGCCGGGACGTTGCGCGCGGAGCCCGAACCCGGGGAGCATGGTGATGAGGACTCCCCGGCCGGACGCGGCGCCGGGCCGCATCTATGCCGGGCGTTCGGCCGACGAGCGCCGCGCGGAGCGGCGCGAGCGCCTCCTCGACGCCGGGCTGGAGCTGTTCGGCACGACCGGCTTCCACAAGACGACGATCCCCATGCTGTGCAGCGCGTCCGGCGTGACCGCGCGCCACTTCTACGACGAGTTCGCGTCGCGCGAGGAACTGCTGCGCGCGGTCTACGACCGGATCGCGGCGGCCGTGTTCGAGCGGGTGATCGAAGCGCTGCGCGCGCGCGACAAGGACGTGCGCGAGCGCATCCACGACAGCAACGATGCATACTTTCGCTATCTCACCAGCGACCCACGGCTGGCGCGCATCTACACGATCGAGGCGGTCGGCATGCACTCCGAGCTGGAGCAGCACCGCCGCACCGGGCGCGAAGCGTTCGTGAAGAAGCTGACCAAAGCCACGCAGCGGCTCGACGACCGCGGCATCGACAGCCGCCTGCTCAGCGCGGCGCTCGCAGGCGCCGCGCACGATTTGCTGCTGGAATGGGTGCTCGCCACGCGCCGCCCGACGATCGAGCGGATGGTGGAGACGGTTACGACCCTCTGGATCCGGACGCTCCAACTGGATCGCGATCCGGGGCCACCATAGGCGTCGCGCCGCGCGACGCGATGTAGCGCCGCAGGTGGAAGTCCGCATCGCCCAGGAGCCGCTCGACCATGGTGATGCGCTTGAAGTAGTGGCCGACCTTGTACTCCTCGCTCATCCCGATCCCGCCGTGCAGCTGGATCGCGTTTTGCGCGACGAACCGGCCTGACTTCGCGATCTGCACCTTCGCCGCGGAGATGCCGCGCCGCCGTGCGACGGGATCTTCCGGCCTGCTCATCGAGCGTCATCGCGGCGAGGTAGGCCATGGAGCGCGCAAGCTCGACCTCGATGAACATCTCGGCCATGCGGTGCTGCAGCGCTTGGAACGAACCGATCGGGACGCCGAACTGCTGGCGCTGCTTCGTGTACTCCACCGTCGCTTCGAGCATCAGGCTCATCAGCCCAAGACCCTCCGCGCACAGCGCCGCGGTCGCGTGATCGAGCGCGCGATCCAGCAGCGCGAGGCCGCCGCCGAGCGGGCCCGACGAGCTGCGCCGCATCGACGCGTACGCCGTCGAGGCGCACGTTCGCAACGTCGTACCCGTCTTCGGACGCGTACTTTTCGAGGCTGACGTTGGCGGCGTTCGCCGGCACCGCGAACAGCGAAATCCCGTCGCCGGTGCGTGCCGACACGATGAGCGTGTTCGCGGTGCCCGCGTCCAGCACGCGCACTTTGGTGCCGCGCAGCACGTACGCGACCTGGCCTGAGTTGACCGACGGATCGCGCACCGCGCTCGTCTCCACCGCGGCGGGGTCGTACCGCGCGTGCGGCTCCTCGTACGCCACGGCGAAGCGCTCCGTGCCTTCCACCAAGCGTTCCAGCAGCTCCGTGCGCTCCGCGGCGCGCAGAAGCGTGCCGGCGAGCACGACTTGCGCGACGTACGGCGACACGACGAGGCCGCGGCCGAACTGTTCCATCAGCAGCAGCGTCTCGATGGGGCCGCCGAAACCGCCGAGGTCGTCGGGTGCGCCGATCGCGAGCCAGCCCAGCTCCGCGAACTGCGGCCATTTCTCCGTGCCCGCGTGGGCGCCGGCGGCGAAGCGCGCGACGCTGTCCTTGATGAGGAGCTGCTCGGGTGAGAGCGTGAAGTCCATTGTGCGTTCGGCCTTACAGCTTGAGGATGCGCTTGGCGATGATGTTTTTCTGGATCTCGTTCGAGCCCGCGTAGATCGACGTCTTGCGGTAGTTGAAATACCGGGGCGCGAGATGCCGTTCCGCGTACGGCCCGAGCGCGTCGAGCGCGAGCTCGCTGAGCGCCTGCTGGATCTCGGTGCCTTTGATTTTCAGGATCGACGACTCCGGGCCGGGCCGTTTGCCGGCCGATTCCGCCGCGAGCGTGCGCAGCTCCGTGAACGCGAGCGCTTCGAGCTCGATCTCCGTCTGCGCGATGCGTTCTTCCAAGCGCCGGTCGTCGACGTGCTCTTTTGCGAGCAGCTCGTGCAGCGATTCGAGCTGCTGGCGGCAGCCCGCGATACCCGCGGTGCCGGTGCGCTCGTGCTCCAGCAAGAACTTCGCGCAGGTCCAGCCTTCGTTTTCCTTGCCGACGAGGTTCGCGACGGGCACCACCACGTTCTCGAGGTGGACCTCGTTGATTTCTTTGCCGCCGTCGATCGTCTCGATGGGGCGCACCGTCACGCCGGGCGTCTTCATGTCGACGAGGATGAACGAGATGCCCTCCTGCTTCTTCGCGTTCGGGTCGGTGCGCGCGAGCACGAAGATCCAGTCGGCCCACTGCGCCGCGGTGATCCACGTCTTCGTGCCGTTGATCAGGTAGTTCTCGCCCTGCCGCTCGGCCCGCGTGCTCAGCGACGCAAGGTCGGAGCCGGCGCCGGGCTCCGAGTAGCCCTGGCACCAGAACTCCTCGCCGCTCGCGATCTTGGGCAGGTAGCGCGCGCGCTGCGCGTCGCTGCCGAACTCGATGATGACCGGCGCGACCATGTGCAAGCCGAACGGCAGCAGCCGCGGCGCCCAGCCGTACGCGATCTCTTCGTAGAAGATGTGGCGCTGGACCGGCCCCCAGCCGGTGCCGCCGAGCTCTTTGGGCCATCCGGACGCGACCCAGCCGCGCTCGAAGAGGATCCGCTGCCAGCGGGCGTAGTCGTCCTTCACGAGGTGATCGCCGGCCTGGATCTTGCGGCGGATGTCGCCCGGCAGATGCGTGGCGATGAAGTCGCGAACCTCGTCGCGGAACGCGCGGTCTTCAGGGCTGAACGCTAGGTCCATTCGTCTCGATCTCCAAACGCCGAGGAAAGTGACAAACGTGTTATTCGACATGACCGGGCGGGTCGTCCTTATCACCGGCTCGTCCCGCGGCATCGGCCGGGCGGTCGCCGAGCGAATGGCCGAGGCCGGCGCCAAGGTGGTGATCTCAAGCCGCAAGGCAGATGCGTGCGAGGAGGTTGCGGCCGGGATCCGCGCCCGCGGCGGCAGCGCGATCGCCCACGCCGCGAGCATCTCCGACAAGGCCGCGCTCCAGGGCTTGGTCGACCGGACCCTCGCCGAATGGGGGCGCATCGACGTGCTCGTGTGCAACGCCGCCGTGAACCCGTACTTCGGGCCGCTGCTCGACATCGGCGACGACGCGTTCGACAAGATCATGGCGAGCAACGTGCGCAGCAACGTGTGGCTGTGCAAGATGGTGATCCCGCAGATGGCGGAGCGCAAGGACGGCAGCGTGATCGTCGTGTCGAGCATCGCCGGCTTCAAAGGCAACACCGCGCTCGGCGCGTACGGCATCTCGAAGGCTGCCGACATGCAGCTCGTGCGCAACCTCGCGGTGGAGTGGGGACCGCACAACGTGCGCGTCAACGCGATCGCGCCCGCGATCATCCGCACCGACTTCGCGCGCAAGCTGTGGGAAGACCCCAAGATCTACGCGCACGCCGTGTCCGGCTATCCGCTGCGCCGCATCGGCGAGCCCGACGAGGTCGCCGGCCCGGCGATCTTCCTCGCGTCGAAGGCGGGGTCGTTCGTGACCGGCCACGTGCTCACCGTCGACGGCGGCGTGACGATCGGCGGCGGCGAGTAGCGGTTCAGCCCGCGGCGCCGCCCAAGTAGATCGCCTGCACGCGCGCGTCGCCCAGCAGCTCGGCGCCCGTGCCGGACAGCGCGACGGATCCGATTTCGAGCACGTACGCGCGGTCGGCGTGGCGCAGCGTCGCCAGCGCGTTCTGCTCGACGACGAGCAGCGCCGTGCCGCCGCGCGTCAGCTCGCGGGCGAGCGCGAAGATCTCCTCGACGATAAGCGGTGCGAGCCCCGTCGACGGCTCGTCGAGCATCAGCAGCCGCGGCTTCGCCATCAGCGCGCGCCCGATCGCGAGCATCTGCTGCTCGCCGCCGGAAAGCGTGTACGCTGCCTGCGCGCGCCGCTGCGCGAGCGCCGGGAAGCGGTCGTAGATCGCGGCGAGATCGGCCGCGAGCGTAGTGCGCTTCGTGCCGAACGCGCCGAGGCGCAGGTTGTCGTCGACGCTCATGCGCCCGAAGAGCTGCCGGCCTTCGGGTACCTGCAGCACGCCGAGTCGCACCGTGCTCTCGGTGCGCATGCGCCGCAGGTCCGCGCCGGCGAACGCAATCGTGCCGTCGCTCACCGTCGGCCCGTAGCGCGAGATCGCGCGCAGCAGCGTGGACTTGCCCGCGCCGTTCGGTCCCAGAACCGCGACCAGTTCGCCCTCGTGCACGTCGAGGTCGACGCCGTGCAACACGGACACCGCGCCGTAGCCCGCGCGCAGGCCGCGCACCTCGAGCAGCGCGCGGCCCGTCACGACGCCGTCCCCAGGTACGCTGCGATGACCGCCGGGTCGCTGCGCACCGTCTGCGGATCGCCGTCGGCGATCACGCGCCCGAAGTTGAGCACGATGACGCGCTCGGAGATCGCCATCACCAGCCGCATGTCGTGCTCGATCAGCACGATCGTCGTGCCGGCGGCGCGCAGCGCGCTCAAATCGGCGAACAGACGGCGCCGTTCCGTGTCGTTCAGCCCGGCCGCGGGCTCGTCGGCGAGCAGCAGCCACGGGTCCGCCGCGACCGCGCGCGCGAGCTCGACGCGGCGCCGGTCGCCGAACGCGAGATCCTTCGCGAGGACGTTCGCGAGATCGTCGAGCTCCAGGCGCGCCAGCAGCGCGCGCGCGTGCTCGGCTGCCGCGCGGCCCGCGCGACGCGGTGCGCCCGCCACGACGTTCTCCAGCACCGTCATCTCGTCGAACAGCCGCGCCGCCTGAAACGTGCGCCCGACGCCCAGCGACGCGATGCGGTGCGGCTGCGCGCCCGTCACGTCGACGCCGCCGATCGCGACGCTGCCGGCGCTCGGCCGCCCGATGCCGCAGATCGCGTTGAACAGCGTCGTCTTGCCCGCGCCGTTGGGCCCGATCAGCGATGTCAGCGTGCCGGGCTGCAGCGCGAACGACACGCCGTCGAGCGCCACGAGCCCGCCGAACCGCTTCGTCACGCCGCGTACCGCGAGCGGCTCGGCGTGCGGCGCGCGCACCGGCGCGAAGCCGGCCGCCGGGTCCGCAGGCGCGCCGCTGGCGCGCGCCTCGCGCGGTCGGGTCGTTCGCCGATATGCGAAGAAGCCGCGCACGAGACCGAGCACGCCGCGCGGCGCGAAGACGACGAACGCGATCACGAGGGCGCCGTACACGACCTCGCGCCAGTTGTCGTACTGGTGGCCGACCACGTTCGCGAAGCCGATCAGCGCCGCGCCGAACAGCGCGCCTGCGACGAGCCCGCTTCCGCCGAGCACCACCATCAGCAAGAAATCGACGGAGAGCGCGATGCCGACCGCGTCGGGATTAACGAGCCCGAGAAATGCGGCGAACATCGCGCCGCCCGCGGCGGCGAGCGCGCCGCTGTACGCGAACGCGGCGATCTTGCAGCGGCGCGTCGCGACGCCGACTGCTTCCGCCGCGAGCTCGTCGTTGCGAATCGCCTCGAACGCGCGACCGAGACGGCTGCGCAGCAGCGCCGACGTGAGAAGCGCCGCGGCGAACGCGACGATCCACGCGCACCAGTATGCCGGATACCCGCTCACCGTGAGCGGGCCGAGCTGCGGATACGGGATGTTCGTGATGCCGCTCGCGCGGCCGAGAAACGGCGCGGCGTGAAACACGCCGACCGTGATCAAGCCGAACGCGAGCGTCGCCATGGCGAGGTAATGGCCGCGGAAGCGCAGCGCGATGAACCCGAGCGCGACGCCGACGACCGCGGCGACCACGATCCCAACGGGCGCGGCGAGCCAGAACGGCCAGCCGGCGTTGACCGTGAGATAGCCGACCGCGTACGCGCCGATCCCGAAGAACCCGGCTTGTCCGACGGAGATCTGGTTGACGTTGCCGAGCAGCACCGACAGACCGATCGCGGCCGGTGCGAAGATCGCGACGTAGGTTCCCGCCTGCACGAGCCCCGCGTCGCCGCGCGCGACGACGCCGAACGCGACGACGAGCACGGCGAACACGGCCAACATGCGGCCGTCGTCGCGCAGCCGCGCGGTCAATCGCGCACCGCGTCCCGCCGCCCGAACAGCCCTTGCGGGCGCAGCAGCAGCATGACCAGCAGCACCGAGTACACGATCGGATCGGCGACGTCGTAGCCGAGCCGTGACGTCAGGAACACCTCGAGCACGCCGACGACGAGGCCGCCCGCAACGCAGCCCGCGGGCGATTCCAAGCCGCCGACGATCGCCGCGACGAAGCCCTTGATCGTCAGCGCGAAACCGCCCGCGCCGCCCACGAGCGTGATCGGGCCGATGATCGTGCCGCCGTACGCCGCGAGCGCGATGGCGAGCGCGACGCTCACCGCGCGCGCGGAGCGCACGTCGATGCCGACCAAGCGCGCGCCGAGCGGGTTGTCCGCCGCCGCGCGAATCGCTTTGCCGTAGTACGTGTGCTCGAAGAACGCGTACAGCGCGCCGAGCGCGAGCAGCAGCAAACCGAACACCCAAAGCGACTGCGTGGGGATGACGGCGTTCGCGACGGTTGCGTTCGCGGCGGACGTGCCCGAGAACGGCGGCAGGACGTGTCCTTCGGAGCCCCAGCCCGGTACGAGCGCGTGACCGTACAGCAGCACGAACACCGCGCCGATGGTCGCGATCGTCGCGCCCGTTTCACCGCCGCGGCCCGCCGGTCGCAGCACGAGCACTTCGAACGCGAGCCCCAGCGCGCTCCCCGCGAGCATCGCTCCGATCAGCCCGAGCCACACCGACACGTGCAAGCCTGCGACGACGCTGTACGCGACGAGCCCGCCGACGATCGCGAACTCGCCCTGCGCGAAGCTCACGGCGCGCGTCGAGCGCAGGATGATGTGAATCCCGAGCGCGATCAGGCCGTACTCGCTGCCGACGGTGAGCCCTGCGATCAGCAGCTGCAGCACGCGATCAGCCTGCTAGGGCGCGCCCCACGCTCCGTTGACCGCTTTCGCGATGTGCACGTCCGCCGGCACCAGGCCGTTGTGATCGGTCGCCGAGAACTTGAACGCGCCGTCGACGAGCGGGATCGGCTTGCCGGCTTCGAGCGCGCTCGCGAGGCTCGCGCCGTCGGTCTTGCCCTTCGCCTCGCGCAGCGCCGCCGCAATGATCTGCACCGCATCCCAGCCGTTCGCGGCGAACGACACGACGGGCGTGTGGTACTCCTTGTCCCACAGCGCCGCGAACGCGCGCTGCTCCGCGTTCGGGGCACCAGCCAGCGGCGACGCGGAGTACACCTCGCCCGCGGCGGCGCCGCCCGCGACGCTCAAGATCGCGGGCGAGAGGATCCCCGACGAGCCCAGGATCGGCACGGTGACGCCGAGCGTGCGCGCGGCCTTGATCGCGAGGCCCGGCGTGGTGGTCGCGCCCCACAGCACGATCGCGTCGGGCTTCGCGTCGCGCAGCTTCACGATCTGCGCCGTGAAGTCGGTCGCGGTGCCCGGATAGCTCTCGTCGCCGACGACCTGCATGCCGAGCGACTTCGCCTCGGCCGTCGCGATCGTCGCGCCGCCGCTGCCGTAGAGGTTCTCGTCGTGGAGGAGCGCGATGCGTTTCGCGTGCACGTGCGACTTCGCGAACGTCAGCAGCGCGATCGCCTCGAGCTGATCGCGCGGGTTCACTTGGAAGACGTTCTTCACGATGCCGCGCGGCGTGCGCCACAGCGCCTCGGTCGGCGTGGTGTAGACCTGCAGCACGTTCGCGCCGCCGGTGACGCGCGCGACGGCCGCGCTGGTGTCGGTGCGCGTGCCGCAGAAGATCGCGACGTGGCCGCTGGCGATCATCTGCGTGGCCAGCTGTGCGGCGACGTCGGCTTTGGCCCCGTCGTCGACGATGTCGAATTGGATCGGCCGCCCGTTGATCCCGCCGTGCGCGTTGATCTCACGCTCGGCGAGCTTGACCGCGTTCGATTCGGGGACGCCGAGCGGCGCCGACGGCCCGCTCGTCGAGAGGATCGCCGCGAGCTTGATGGGCTCCGGGGCCGCGATGGTCGGGGCGCTCGCAGCCCCCGCGACCAGCGACAGCATGCATGCTGCGGCCACAAACGCCGCGATCGATCTGCTCATACGAATCCTCCAGGCAGGAGTCCGAAGTCCGCTGGAGCGCAACGTAGCACCACACGAAGTGTTCTGTCAAACAACCTTTTGCCAAAAGACGAGGAACGGCCGATGGAAAGCGCCCTCGACGTCGACGCCCTGGCGGCCATCGACGTTCACGTCCACGCGCACGCGGCCGAGGGCGAATCGAACGCCGCGGCCGGCGCGGCGCGCCGCTACTTCGGCGACACCGGCGTGCCGCTCGACCTCGGCGGCGTCGCGGCGCACTACCGCGAGCGCAACATGGCATGCGTCGTCTTCACCGTGGACGAGCGCCTCACGGGACGTGAAGCGGTGCCGAACGACGACGTCCTCGCCGCGGCCGCCGCGCACCCCGACGTGTTCGTCGCGTTCGCGAGCGTCGACCCCACGCGCGGCCCGGCGGCGCTCGCCGAAGCCGCGCGCCTGATCCGCGCCGGAGCGCGCGGCTTCAAGCTGCACCCGCCGCTCCAGCAGTTCGAGCCCAACGACCCGCGCATCTACCCGTTCTACGAGCTCGTCCAGGCGGCGCGTCTGCCCGTCATCTTTCATACGGGGCACAGCGGGATCGGCACGGGGATGCGCGGCGGCGGCGGCGTGCGGCTGCGCTACGGCCATCCGATGCTGATCGACGACGTTGCGGTGGATTTTCCCGACTTGCCGATCGTGATGGCGCACCCGTCGTTTCCGTGGCAGGACGAAGCGATCTCCGTGTGCCTGCACAAAGCGCAGGTGTACATCGACCTGTCCGGCTGGTCGCCGAAATACTTCTCGCCCACGCTCGTGCGCTATGCCGACACGCTGCTGCGCGAGAAGGTCCTGTTCGGCTCGGATTATCCGATGATCACGCCCGACCGGTGGCTGCGCGACTTCGCTTCGCTGCCGATCCGCGACGAGGTGCGGCCGCTGATCCTGAAGGAGAACGCCGCGCGCCTGCTGGGTTTGCGCTGACGACGCCGTGACCCGCGATGCGGTTGAGCGTCGCGATCAGCCGTTTGCGCTCGAGCGCGGACATCAGCGCCGTAATGCGGCGTTCGTGGCGGTCGTGCAAACGGCGCGCGCGCACGAGCAGCCGCCGGCCGTCGTCGGTGAGGTGCAAGCCGTTCGCGCGGCCGTCGCGCGCGACGCGCCGCACCAACCCGCGCTTCTGCAGGCCGTCGAGCAGCGGCACGAGATTCGCCTTCTGAATCCCGAGCGCGGCGCACGCGTGCGACTGCAGCAGCCCCGGATTCGCGTCGACGACCGTCAGCAGCGAGAACTGCCCCGGCCGCAAGTCGAGCTCGGCGAGCGAGTCGATGAAATCCTGGAACACCGTGAGCTGCGCGAGCCGCAGCGCGTAGCCCACGTACTCGCTCAGCGGTCCGAACTCTCCCGCGATCTCGGGGACGAGCGCATCCATCGTACCGGCCTTTCGCGCCGGTGCTGCTTGACCCCGGCCGCGCTTCATGGTTATATCACATAATAGATGCTTCCCGCTTCCCTCGATTTCAGCCGAGACGGCGACGTCGGCGTGCTCGAGCTCCGGCGCGCCGAGAAGCGCAACGCGCTCGACGACGACACCGTGCTCGGCCTCGAGCGGTTCGTCGCCGCGCCGCCCGACGGCGTGCGCGCGCTCGTGCTGTGCGCGGCGGGCGCGCACTTCTCCGCGGGGCTCGACCTCGCCGACGTTTCATCGCGCGACCTCGCCGCGTCGATCGCGCACTCGCGCCTATGGCACCGGGCGTTCGAGGCGATCGAGCGCGGCACAGTGCCCGTCGTCGCGGCGCTGCACGGCGCGGTGATCGGTGGTGGCTTCGAGCTCGCCGCCGCGTGCCACATCCGCGTCGCCGAGCGCTCGACGTTCTACGCGCTGCCCGAAGGCCAGCGCGGCATCTTTCTCGGCGGCGGGGGATCGGTGCGATTGCCGCGCTTGATCGGCACGTCGCGCGTGATGGACATGCTGCTCACGGGGCGCGTGTACGACGCGGAGGCGGGACAGACGCTCGGCATCAGCCAGTACCTCGTCGACGACGGCGGCGCGCGCGCGAAAGCGCTCGAGCTCGCCCACAAGATTGCGGGGAACGCACCGCTCTCGAACTTCGCGATCGTGCAAGCGCTGCCGCGCATCGCCGAATCGCCGCCGTCGATCGGCTACTTCACGGAGGCGCTCGTCGCGGCCGCCGCCGCGACGGGCGACGAAGCGAAGGTGCGCGTGCAGGCGTTTCTCGACAAGCGCGCGGCCAAGGTCACCAAGTCGTGAACGTCGCGCCCGGGCGCATCTTGCGCTCCGGCGTTCCGCTGCGGCCGTATCCGCAGCGCGTGACCGACGATCTCGAACGCTGGGCCGCCGCGACGCCCGACGCGCCGTTCGTCGGCGAGCGGCACGGCGAGCGATGGGACACGATCGCGTACGCCGCGATCCTCGACCGCGCGCGCCGTGCAGGCGGCGCGCTGATCGCGGCGGGTGGGACCGCGGACCGGCCGCTCGCGGTGATCGCGGAGAACGGGATCGATCACGCGGCCGTCGTCCTCGGGGCGATGTATGCGGGCGTACCGGCATCGCCGATCTCGACCGGCTATGCGCGCGCGGGCGCCGATCCCGCGCGCTTGCGCGCGCTCGTCGACGTGCTGCGGCCGTTCGCGGCGTTCGTCCCCGACGCGGACGCCGCGGCGCGCGTGCGCGCGATGCTCCCGGAGCTCGACGTCATCGGCGACGTCGCCGCGCTCGACGGCGACGCGCAGGCGGCCGATCGCGCGCACGCGCACGTCGGCGCCGACACCGTCGCGAAGATCTTGTTCACGTCGGGTTCGACCGGCACGCCGAAGGGCGTCATGACGACGCACCGCATGCTGTGCGCGAACCAGACGATGCTCGCGCAGGTGTGGCCGGAGGCGACGCGCGACCCGGTGCTCGTCGACTGGGCGCCGTGGAGCCACACCGCCGCCGGCAACAAGAACTTCGGCATGGTGCTGCGCAACGGCGGCACGATGTACGTCGACGCCGGCAAACCGCAGCCCGACGCGTTCGCAATGACGCTGCGCAACCTGCGCGAGATCGCGCCGACGTTCTACTTCAACGTCCCGCGCGGCTGGGCGCTGCTGTTCGAGGCACTCGAACGCGACGACGCGCTCGCGACGACGTTCTTCTCGCGCCTCCGCATCCTGCTCAACGCGGGCGCGAGCCTCCCGGAGTCGCTGCGCGCGCGCCTCGCGACGCTCGCGCGGCGCCATGCCGGACGCACGATCCCGGTCGTCTCCGCGTGGGGCCTCACGGAGACAGCGCCCATGGCGACGGCGGCGTGGGGCGAGCGCCCGGCGGACCACGCGACGGTCGGCACGCCGGTCCCCGGCGTCGAGATCAAGCTCGCGCCCTTCGAGGACCGCTACGAACTGCGCGTGCGCGGTCCGAGCGTCACGCCGGGGTACTGGCGCGATCCGGCCGCAACCGCTGCCGCGTTCGACGAGGACGGCTTCTTCAAAACGGGCGACGCCGGCGAGCTGCTCGACGCGGACGATCCGTCGCGCGGCATCGTGTTCGGCGGCCGGCTGAGCGAAAATTTCAAGCTGTCGTCCGGCACGTGGGTCAACGCCGGGCTGCTGCGCCTCGACGTGCTGGACGCGGGCGAGGGTATCATCGACGACGTCGTCTTCGCCGGCGCCGACCGCGACGAGATCGCCGCGATCGTGTTCGCGTCACGCGCGCTCGTGCACGAGCCGGGCGCGGCGGAGCGCGTGCGCGACGCGCTCGCGCGGCACAACGCGCGCAGCGCCGCGAGCTCGACGCGCGTCGCGCGCGCGGTTCTGGCGGCCGAACCGCCCGACGCGGCGCGGGGCGAGATCACCGACAAAGGTTCGGTGAACCAGCGGCGCGTGCTCGCGAACCGTGCGGACGACGTCGCGCGGCTGTACGCGAGCCCGCCGCCCGCGGACGTGATCGTCGCGCCTTAGGCGATCTCGAACAGCGCGGCCGCGCCTTGGCCGCCGCCGATGCACATCGTCACGACGACGCGCTTCGCGCCGCGGCGCTTGCCTTCGATGAGCGCGTGGCCCGTCATGCGCGCGCCGCTCATGCCGTACGGGTGCCCGATGGAGATTGCGCCGCCGTCGACGTTGAATTTTTCCAGCGGGATGCCGAGGTATTCGCGGCAGTACAGCGCCTGCACCGCGAACGCTTCGTTCAACTCCCACAAGTCGATGTCGTCGATCGTCAGGCCCTGGCGTTCCAGCAAGCGTGGGATCGCGTAGATCGGGCCGATCCCCATCTCGTCGGGCTCCAAGCCGCTCACCGCCATGCCGCGGAAGAATCCGAGCGGCTCGATGTTGCGCTGCTCCGCGAGCTTCGCGTCCATCACGACGCACGCCGACGCGCCGTCGGAGAGCTGGCTCGCGTTGCCGGCGGTGATGTACTGATCCTCGCCGCGCACGGGCTTGAGCTTCGCGAGGCCTTCGAGCGTGGTGTCGGCGCGGTTGCCCTCGTCCTTCGTCGAGCGTCACGTCCTCGTGCGTGATCTCGCCGGTCTCTTTGTTCTGCACCGCTTTGCGCGTGGGCAGCGGCACGATCTCCGCGTCGAAGCGCCCCGCCTGCTGGCCCGCCGCCGTGCGCTGCTGGCTGATCAGCGAGTATTCGTCCTGGCGCTCGCGGCTGACGCCGTAGCGCTTCGCGACGATGTCGGCCGTCTCGATCATCGACATCCACAAGTCGGGCTTGTGCTCGGCGAGGTAGTCTTCGCGCAGGTACGTGCGGTTCGCGTTGGGCTGCACGAGGCTGATCGACTCGAGCCCGCCCGCGACCATCGCGGGCACGCCGTCGACGACGACGCGCTGCGCCGCGAACGCGATCGCCTGCAAGCCGGAGCTGCAGAAGCGGTTGATCGTGGTGCCCGCGGTGGTCACCGGCAGGCCCGCGCGAATCGCCGCGAGCCGCGCGATGTTGTGGCCGGTCGCGCCTTCGGGCTCCGCGCAGCCGAGGATCACGTCCTCGATCTCCGCGGGATCGAGCCCGCTGCGTTTCACCGCGTGCTCGATCACGTGGCCGGCCATCGTCGCACCGTGCGTGTCGTTGAACGCACCGCGAAACGCTTTGCCGATCGGCGTGCGCGCGGTCGAGACGATCGCCGCTTCACGCATGCGCCGTCACCGCTTGGCCTTCCGTCGTCGAACCGCGTTTCCACGCACCGAACGTGCCGCCGGATTCCGCAAGCTCGCGCAGCAGCGGCGCGGCCGCCCAGTAGTCGCCGTGCGCGCGCTCGAACGCGCGCATGTCGTCCACGATGTTTTTCAAACCGGCGGAGTCGGCCCAGCGCAGCGGCCCGCCGCGGAACGCCGGAAATCCGTAGCCGTACACCCAAACGACGTCGACATCGCCCGGCCGCGCGGCGATGCCTTCGGTGAGGATCTTCGCCGCCTCGTTGATCAGCAGGTACATGCAGCGCTTGAGGATCTCGTCGTCGGAGATCTCGCGGCGCTCGATCCCGGCCTCGCGCGCGTTGCGCTCGATGACTTCGTCCACGACCGGATCGGGGATCGGCGTGCGGCTGCCGGGCTCGTAGCGGTAGAAGCCCGCGCTGGTCTTCTGCCCGTAGCGCCCCATCTCGCACAGCTCGTCGCCGATCTTCGAATAGCGGCCTTTCGGCGGCGCGATCGCGTTGCGCGCGCGGCGAATGCGCCAACCGACGTCGAGTCCGGCGAGATCGCCCATCGCGAAGGGCCCCATCGGAAAGCCGAAGTCTTTGATGACGCGGTCGACCTGCTCCGGCGTCGCGCCCTCTTCGAGCAAGAAGCCCGCGTCGCGCGTGTACTGGTGCAGCATGCGGTTGCCGATGAAGCCGTCGCAGTTGCCGGCGACAGCGCCGACCTTCTTCAGCTGCTTCGCGACGGCGAGCGCCTTGGCGATCGTCTCCGGCGACGTCTTCGCACCGCGCACGATCTCCAGCAGCTTCATCACGTTGGCCGGGCTGAAGAAATGCATGCCGACCACGTCTTGCGGCCGCGAGGTCACGCCGGCGATCGCGTCGATGTCGAGCGTCGACGTGTTCGTCGCGAGGATCGTGCCGGGTTTCGCGATCGCGTCGAGCTTGCGGAACACGTCCTGCTTGACGCCCATCTCCTCGAACACGGCTTCGATCACGAGGTCGACGTTCGCGGCGGCGTCGAGCGACGTCGCGAACGTAATGCGCGCGATGCGCGCGTCCATGTCTTCTTGCGACAGCTTGCCTTTGCGGTGCGTCGCCGCGTAGTTGCCCGCGATGATCCCGCGCGCGCGCTCGATCACGTCGGGCGCGAGGTCGACGAGCGTTACCGCGACGCCCGCGTTCGCGCACGCCATCGCGATGCCGGTGCCCATCGTGCCGCCGCCGATCACCGTCGCGGTGCGCACGGCGAACGGTGCCGGAGCGCTTCCGTCCGGCAGCTTCGCGGCTTCGCGCTCCGCGAAGAAGATGTGCAGCCGCGCCTTGGACTGCTCCGACGCGATCAGCTCCATGAAACGCTCGCGCTCGCGCACGAGACCTTCGGAAAACGGAAGCGTCAGCGCGTCCGCGACGCAGTCGATCGCGCGGTGCTCCGCCAAACCGCCGCGCGCTTCGGGCTGCGCGCGCTTGCGCGCCGCTTCGATCGCACCGTTGTCGGGCGGCGCGGCGGTCTCGCTCGCGCGCCGGCGCGGCCCGCCCGCTTTCGTTCGCGCGAACGCGACGGCAGTCTCCAGCAAGTCGCCGTCCGCGGCGAGCACGTCCACGAGCCCGAGCTCGGTCGCGCGCGCGGCATCGATGGGATCGCCGGAAAGGATCAGCTCCAGCGCCGGCTGCGCGCCCGCGAGGCGCGGCGCGCGCTGCGTGCCGCCCGCGCCGGGCAGCAGGCCACGCTTGATCTCGGGGAAGCCGAGCCGCGCCGTCGGTGCGGCGACGCGGTAGTCGCAGCCGAGCGCGGTCTCGAAGCCGCCGCCCAGCACATGGCCGTCCAGCGCCGCGATCACCGGTTTCGCGGATTTCTCCAGCGCGTCGATGAGGTCGCGCACGTTCGGCCGCGGCGGCGGATCCTGCCCGAAGCCTTTCATGTCGGCGCCGCCGCTGAAGTTGCCGCGCGCACCCGTCAGCACGACGGCCGTGACGGCGGGATCGGCCTGGACGGCCGCGAGCGCTTCGATCACCGGCGCGATCGACTGCGCCCCGAGCGCGTTGACCGGCGGGCTGTCGATCTCCAGGACGGCAACCCCATCGCGGACGTCTATCGGCATCGGATCTCCTTATGAGCCGCCGAGCTTTCGAGCGGATCGCCACCCGCCCCTCGTCATCCGACAAAGAGGCGTTCCCGATCAGTAACCCAGGTAGGAGCGGCGTACGCGGTCGTCTTTGAGCAGCTCGTCGCTGCTTCCCGAGACTGCCACGCGGCCCGTTTCGAGGACGTACGCGTGGTCTGCGTTCGCGAGGGCGATCGTTGCGTTCTGCTCCGCGACCAGGATGCTCACGCCGTCCTGTTTGTTGATCGTGCGCAGCAGGGCGAAGATGTCGCGCACGATCAGCGGCGCGAGGCCCAGCGACGGCTCGTCCAGCAGCAGCAGTTGCGGTTCGAGCATCAGCGCGCGCGCGATCGCGAGCATCTGCTGCTCGCCGCCGCTCAGCGTGCCCGCCGCCTGATTCTTGCGCTCGGTGAGCCACGGGAAATATCCGCTGACGCGGTCGATGCGCTTGCGCACGTTCGCGCGGCTGCCTTCGACGTATGCGCCGAGCATCAGATTGTCCCACACGGTGAGGGTGCTCAGGGTCCCGCGGCCTTCGGGGACGTGCGCGATGCCGACGCGCGCCGCGTCTTCGGGCCGGCGCGCCAGCGGTTTGCCCGCGAACGTCACCGTGCCCGTTGTTTTGATCGCGCCGGTGAGCGCGCGCAGCGTGCTCGTTTTGCCGGCGCCGTTCGCGCCGAGCAAGGCGACGATGCTGCCTTTGGGCACCGCGAGGTCGACGCCGTGCACCGCTTCGATCTCGCCGTAGCGCCCGCGCAGCCCGCGCGCTTCGAGCAGCACCACGCCGTTAGACGGTCCCAAGATACGCCTCGATCACCGCGGGATTCTGCTGGACGGACTCGGGTGCGCCGTCCGCGAGCTTGCGCCCCGACGCGAGCACCACGATGTGGTCGGAGATGCTCATGACGAGCGCCATGTGGTGCTCCACCATGAGGATGGTCGTGTCGAACTCGACGGCGACGCGCTTGATCGTCGCGCCGAGCGTCGCCACTTCTTCGTGCCCGAGGCCCGCTGCGGGCTCGTCGAGCAGCAGCAATTCCGGTTTCGCCATCAATGCGCGCGCGAGCTCCACGGCTTTGCGCGTGCCGAACGGCAGCCCGAGCACGGGCCGCGCCGCGAACTGCGCCAAGCCGAGCCGGTCGAGGATCTCGAGCGCTTCTGATTTCGCTTGCGCTTCGAACCGGCGGCCCGCGAAGCCGGACGGGAAGCGCGCGTGCCCGCCGACGAGCACGTTGTCGAGCGTCGACATGTGGTCGAACAGCGCGACGTTCTGAAACGTGCGCGCGATGCGTTTGGAGGCGATCTGCTGCGGCGAGCACCGCAGCAGATCGTCGTCACGGAACATCACCTGGCCCGCGCTGGGCTGGTACAGCCGGGTGATGCAGTTGAAGCACGTCGTCTTGCCGGCGCCGTTGGGCCCGATCAGTCCCACGATGTGGCCTTCCGCGACGTCGAACGACACGTCGCTCAACGCCGTGATGCCGCCAAAGCGGATGGTCAGGTCGCGGACCGCCAGCAAGGACGCCACGCGGTTACCTCGACGCCGTCTTGATGCTGCGCGTGTCGGTGAGGATGCCCATCGGGGACCAGGTCTTGCCCGCCCAGCGCGCGGCGATCAGCTGCGTGATGGGGAAGCGCACGCTCGGCGACGTCTTCACGACGACGCCCGGATACACCAGCGGGTTGTCCTTCTCGGTGAAGTTGGACACGATGTCCATCACCTTCTTGCGGGTGAGGTCTTTGCCGGCGCGCTTGAGCACGTCGACCATCGTGTACGCGATCGAGACGCCGTACAGATAGTTGCCGTCTTCCTTGTCGCCTTGCGGTAGGTACTTGGCCATGATCTCGTAGTAGAGCTTCATGCCGGGATCGCTGCCGAAACGCGCCGGATTGGCGGGATCTTTGAGGTAGATCGTGGTGAGGATGCCGGCGACCGCGGACGGTCCGCCCGCCTTCTCGGCGGCGCGCATGTAGGGGATCGCGTTGGCGACGTTGTTGAGATACGTCACGGGATGCCACGACTGCTGCGCCGCGAGCACCATCGCTTGGATCGCGAACTTCGGCGTCGCGAAGATCATGAACGTGTCGCAGCCGGCGGCTTTGAGCGACGCGATCTGCGAGCCGACGCTCGGGTCCGACGTCTCGTACGACGCCATCTTGCAGATGAGGTTCTGATGGCTGCCGAGGCCCTTCTTGAGGCCGGCGTTCATGTCTTCGCCGTAGTCGTCGTTCTGGTAGAGCACGCCGATCTTCGCCTTGGGATGCTCGCGCAAAACGTCTTGCGCATACAGCACGCCTTCGGCTTGATAATCGGGCTGCCAGCCGATCGTCCACGGGAACTGCTTCGTGTCGTGGCCCCACGTCGTAGCGCCCGTCGCGACGAAGAGCTGCGGAACGCCGTTCTGGTTGAGGTACGGCCGGATCGCGGTGTTGACTGCGGTGCCGAGCGTGTCGAATATCGCGAACACCTTGTCCTGCTCGACGAGCTGGTGAACGATCTGCACGGCTTGCGGCGGGCTGTAGCCGTCGTCTTTGTCGATGTACTTGATCTTGCGGCCGTTGACGCCGCCCTTGTCGTTGATATAGCTGAAGTATGCGGCGATGCCTTTGCCGATGTTGCCGTACGCCGACGCGGGGCCGCTGTACGGATGCGTGCCGCCGAGCACGATCTCGGTGTCGCTAACGCCGGGATCCGCGGCGAACGCAGGGGCGATCGTGCTGCCGCTCATCGCGAGCGCGAACACCGCTGCGAGCATGCCGGTTCCGGCTTTTCTGAACACTGGTTTCACGGGTACTCCTCGACTGCGCCGAGCCGGCGCCGGGCTTGCGCTACTCGCGCCAGGGTTGATCGGCCGCTACGGGCGCGGCGCTTGGGGTGAACGGTTCGGGTGCGGGTTTCGTCGCCGGCTGCGCGTGCTTCAGGCGGCGAATCAAACGCTGCAGGCCGCCGACGATCCCGTCGGGGACGAACAGCATCATGAGGATCAGCGTGACGCCGTAGACCACGCTCGGCGCAGCGTTGTTGATCTGCTGCGCAACCAAAGGAAGAAACTCGATGACGAGCGCGCCGACGAGCGCGCCCCAGAACGTCAGGATGCCGCCGAGCACCGCGCCGATGAGCAGCGTGATGGACAGCGCGAAGCTGAACGTGTCGGGGCTGACGAACGCCGTTGCGATCGCGAGGAACGCGCCGGCGACGCCGGCCAGCACCGCGCTCCACCCGAACGCGAGCGTCTTGTAGTACGTCGGGTTGATGCCGAACGAGACCGCCGCGACGGGGTTGTCGCGCAGCGCGCGCAGCGCACGGCCGAACTTACCTTGCACCAGCAGCGCGGTGGCCAGGAAGCACACGCCCGTGACGGCCCAGGCGACGTAGTACAGCCAGTGCTGCGCGTCGAGCGGGAACCACGCCGGCGCCTTGACCGCGTCCAGCGACATCCCGCCGAAGCCGCCGGTGATGCTTTTGTAGTGCTTGAGGAACGACGGCGTGGCGACCGCGAGCGAGAACGTCGCGAGCGCGAGGTACACGCCGGCGAGCCGCAGCGCGATCAGCCCGAAAAACAAGCCGAACACGCCCGACGCGACCGCGGCGAGCGGCACGCCGATCCAGTACGGGATCCCGGCGTTGTGCGCGAGCACCGCCGCGACGTAGCCGCCGAGCGCCATGAACGCCCCGTGGCCGAGCGAGATCTGGCCGTTCATGCCGGTCAGCACGACGAGCCCGAGCACCGCGATCGCGTACGCCGCGACGAAGATGAGATCGAACACGATGAACGAAGGCACGATCGCCGGCAGCACGAGGATCACCAGGACCGCGATCGCGACCGGCACCAGGCGGCCGGCGTTCAAACGCATCAGCGGGCCGCCACTAGACGCGCTGCACCGTCGTGCGGCCGAACAAGCCGGACGGCTTCACCATCAGCACCACGACGATGATCGCGAGCGCCGCCGCGAGCCGCAGCTCGTTGCCGATCGCTTCGACGTAGGTGCCGAGCAGGTTGAGCACGACCCCGAGCACGAGCCCGCCGACCACCGCGCCGATCGGGCTCTCGATCCCGCCGAGCACGGCCGCCGCGAACGCGTACACGACGATGCTCTGCATCATGTTCGGGTCGAGGAATACGACCGGTGCGACCATGATCCCCGAGATCGCGCCGACGACCGACGCGAGCCCCCAGCCCAGCGCGAGCATCCACCCGACGTGGATCCCCAGCACGCGGCTCTGCTCGGGATAGAGCGCCGCCGCCCGCATCGCAAGCCCGATCTTGGTCTTCTGAAAGAAGAGCGAGATCAGGCCGAGCGTGATCAGCGAGACGACGATCACGCCCACGTCCTGCGCGGAGAAGGCGATGCCGCCGATCTGCAGCGGCGAGGTGGGGAACGGCGACGGAAACGACTTCACGACGTAGCCCCAGAACCACCCGGCCAGCCCGTTGAACACGGTGAGAAGCCCGAGCGTCACGATGACGACGGTGAGCTGCGGCGCCCGCTCGACGGGGCGCACGACGATGCGCTCCAGCGCGACGCCGCCGACGAACGCGATGACGATCGTCAGCCCGAAAGCGGCCAGCATCGGCATCCCGGTCTGCGTGAGCTGCCACGCGATGTACGTGGTGAACATCGCAAGCTCGCCTTGCGCGAAGTTGATGATGCCCATCGCGCGGTAGATGAGGACCAATGCGAGCGCCACGCTCGCGAAAATCGATCCCGTCGCCAAACCGCTGACGATTTGCTGAGCCAGGTCGTGCAATACGCTCGGCCTCTTTCTTTATATCGTTCCGCGGTGGCCCGCGTCCGGAAAAGTGCTTCGTCGGTCTGGAGCTTTCCTTCGGCCCGTTCGCCTCAAAACGGCAAAGGTTTGCGAACCGCCCGCTCAGCGGAGACGCGGCAGGGTGCGTTTCGCAAGCGCCACCGCGCGCGTGGTCAGTGCCGCCCCGCGGACGCCGAAGATGTTGAAGACGAGCGCGGCGGTACCCTTGCGGACGTACACGCTCGAGGAGATCGCGACCGCTTCGTCGCCGACGCCGTTGAGCTTGGTGGCCGGCGTTTTCGCCGCGCTCGCCGTCTGTTTGACGATGTCGATGAACCGCGTGTGCGCTTCGCCGGGCGACCCGTAGCGGAAGGCCGTCACCACGACGGACTGAAGCGCCTTGGCACCGTGGAACGAACAGCTCCGGCTCGGACCTGCCGTCATCCCTTTGACCGACGTGATCGGCGCGCCGATCGCCGCCGCGGCGTCCGCCTTCGAGACGAGGGCGCACGGATCGGGCGGCTCGGGCGGCCCCGCGGCGCTCGCCGGCGGCCCCGCGAGGAGCGTGGTCGCAGCGGCCAGCGCCGTGACGAGACGGGCGGTCATGCGAACCGCTACACCGCAGCGGGCTGTTCTGCCTCCAGGAACACTTTGAGTGCAGCTTGCACGCCGGTGCCGAGGTGCACCGGCGCGCCGGCTTCGAGCAGCGCGATCTCCAGCGCGCCGAGCGCGCCCAGCACGTCGGTCTGCGATAGATCGCCCATCGTGCCGATGCGCACGAGCTTGCCTTTGAGCTCCTTCTGGCCGCCGCCCACGATCACGCCGCGCGACTCGCGCAGGCTCTTGCGGATCGCGTCGCCGTCGATTTCCGGCGGAAGCCCGATCGCCACGACGGTCGGCGAGTGCGCGCCGTCTTTCGAATACAGCGCCAGGCCCAGCGCGCCCGCCGCGGCGCGGATCGCGCGCGCATAGCGCGCGTGGCGCGCGTGCACGGCGGCTGCGCCGGCGCGCTCGAACTCGTCGAGCGCCGCGTCGAGCGCGAACACGATGGACACGGGCGGCGTCCACGGCGTCTGGCCGAGCGTCGCGAACTCGCGCGCCTTTTTCAGATCGAAGTAGAACCGGTGCGCGCCGAGGTTCGCGTCGATGCGCTCCCACGCGCGCGGCGCGACGGCGACCATCGCGACGCCGGGCGGCGCCGCGAGCGCTTTCTGCGACGCGGTGACGACGACGTCGAAACCCCAGTCGTCCATCGCGAACTCGCTCGCGGCCAGCCCGCTGACGGAGTCGACCACCACGTACGCGCCGTAGCCGCGCAGCACGGCGGCGAGCGGTGCCATGTCGTTCTGCGCGCCGGTGGAGGTCTCGTTGTGCGTGAGCAGCACGCCGTCGAACCGCTTCTCGCCGCGAGCCGCATCGAGCCGGCCGCGCAGCGCGTCGGGATCGACGCCGCCGCCCCACGGCGTGTCGAGCACCTCGACCTCGCAGCCGAAGGCGCGCGCGATCGCGACGAGGCGTTCGCCGAACACGCCGATCGGGCACGCGAGGACGCGGTCACCGGGCCCGAACAGGTTGCCGACCGCGGCCTCGAGCCCGCCCGTGCCCGACGCGCCAAGCAGCAGCACGTCGGCGCGCTCGGTGCCGAAGATCGGCTTCATGCGCGCCGCGATGCGGTCGAGGAGCGTTTTGAACTCGGGGCCGCGGTGGTCGATCATCGGCTGCGCCGACGCGGTGAGCACGGACTCCGCGACGGTGACGGGACCCGGGATGAAGAGCAGGTTCTTCGACAACGGCTTCTCCGGCGGACGTTCGGCGTTGCGCGGTGTATTCGACATCCGATGAAGTCCCCCGGTCGCAAGATCCGGCTTACGGCGTACTCGGCCTGCGCGGGTTGAGCGAGTAAAGTCGGCTCTGCCGACCTGGCGCAGGTCCTGCGCCGCTTGCCGCCCGCCACGGACCCGAACGTCCTCGTCGGACACGCGACGAACGACGACGCCGGAGTCTACCGTCTCAGCGCCGAGCTGGCCCTGGTCCAGACGGTCGACTTCTTCACGCCCGTCGTCGACGACGCGTACGACTTCGGGCGGATCGCCGCGGCCAACGCGCTCAGCGACGTGTACGCGATGGGCGGCACGCCGCTCATGGCGCTCAACGTCGCCGCCTTCCCGGTCGAAGAGCTCGGCACCGACGTGCTCGGCGAGATCCTCGCCGGCGGCGCGGCGGTCGCGGCCGAGGCGGGGGTCGTCATCCTCGGCGGCCACACGATCAAGGACGCCGAGCCCAAATATGGGCTTGCCGTCACCGGAACCATTCGGCCTGAAGAGGTCGTTAGAAACGGCGGAGCCCGTCCCGGCGACACGCTGCTTCTCTCCAAACCGCTCGGGACGGGCATCCTCACCACCGCGCGCAAGCGCGACATGATCTCCGACGCCGAGCTCGCGCCGGCGATCGCGCAGATGGTGCGGCTCAACGACCGCGCGTCGCGCGCGATGCTCGCGCACGGTGTGCACGGTGCGACCGACGTCACCGGCTACGGCCTGGTGGGTCACGCGGGCGAGATGGCGCGCGCGTCCGGCGTCGCGCTCGCGTTCGATGCGCGCAGCGTGCCGCTGTTCGACGGCGTGCTCGACCTGATCGCGCGCGGCGCCGTGCCCGGCGGCACGCGCGACAACCTCGCCGACCACGCGCGCTTCACGCGGTACGCCGACGGCGTCGACGAAGCGCATCGCATCGTGCTCTCCGATGCGCAGACGTCGGGCGGGCTGCTGATCGCGATCGCGCGCGAGGGCGCGGAGCGCGTGCTCGCGGAGCTGCGCGATCTGGGCACCGCGGCGATCGTGGGCGAAGTGCTCGACGGGCCCGCCGGCACCGTGTTCGTGCGATAAGCTCGCCGTGCGCTACGACGCGATCGTGCTCGGGCTAGGCGGGATGGGCAGCGCCGTGGCCGCGCACGCGGCCGCGCGCGGGATGCGTGTCCTGGGCATCGAGCGCTTCGGCCCCGCGCACGCGCGCGGCTCGTCGCACGGCGACACGCGCATCATCCGCCAGGCGTACTTCGAGTCGCCCGATTACGTGCCGCTGCTGCGCCGCGCGTACGAATTGTGGGACGCGCTCGCCGCGCGCACCGCGACGGCGCTGCGCGCGCAAACCGGCGGGCTGTTCGTCGGGCGCCCCGAGATGCCGGTCGTCGCCGGCACGCTCGCGAGCGCGCGGCGGTGGGACCTCGCGCACGACGTGTACGACGCGGACGAGTTGCGGCGGCGCTTCCCGGCGACGACGCCGCGTGACGACGAGATCGGCGTGTACGAAGCGATCGCAGGCGCGGTGTTCCCGGAAGAAGGCGTGCACGCGCACCTGCTCGACGCGGCAGCCGCGGGCGCGGAGCTGCGCTTCGGCGTCGACGTCATCGATTGGGATGCGGGCGACGGCGGCGTGCGCGTCGCGCTCGGCGACGGCGCGCACGCCGAGGCGGAGCGGCTCGCGATCTGCGCGGGCCCGTGGTTCGCGCGCGCCGCGCCGGACGCCGGCATCCCGCTGCGCATCGAGCGCAACGTGCAGTTCTGGTTCGTACCGAACGACCGCAACGCCGTGTCACCGGAGCGTCTGCCGATCTGGTGCTGCGAGCGCGCCGGCGCACGAATGTTCTACGGCTTTCCGGATTTCGGTCGCGGCGCGAAGGTGGCGCACCACGGCAGCGGCGTCGACGCCGATCCCGATGCGCTCGACCGCGCCGTGCGCGACGACGAGATCGCGTACGCGCGCGCGGCGCTCGCGTCGTTCGTGCCCGCGGCGAATGGCGCGTTCGCGCGCGCGGCGGTGTGCATGTACTCGAACACGCCCGACGAGCACTTCGTGATCGGTGCGCACCCGCGCGCGCCGCGCGTCGTGCTCGCTGGCGGGTTCTCGGGGCACGGCTACAAGTTCACGCCGGTCGTCGGCGAGATCGTCGCCGCGCTGCTCGCCGGCGACGATCCCGGTTTTCCGCTCGACCTGTTCGCGCCGGGACGCTTCGCGACACCGATCGCAATGTAAGACGCGGCTTCGCGCCGCGGTGGCCCCACCGGCTGCCAAGGTTTTGGCTCTTTGAGGATTGCGCCGCGCGCCGTACGCTTCGAGCCAGATGAATCCCTCAATCGCGCGCGCGCTTACGGCGTTGCTGATCGCATCGTTGCTCTGCGGCGCCGCGAACGCCGCTCCCGCACAGCCGCCCGACGACCTCGCGTTGCATTCGGTCGGGACGTGGGGTCTTGACCTCGCCGATCGCGATGCATCGGTGAAGCCCGGCGACGACTTCTACAAGTCGCAGAACGGCGCGTGGTTCACGCGGACCGAGCTGACCCCGCAAACGCCGTTCGCCGCGTACTGGAACGACTTGCGCCGCCTCGCGCCGCGCCGCCTCAGCGCGCTGCTCGAAGAAGCGGCGGCCGACGCAAACGCCGCGCCGGCGAGCGCGCGCGGCAAAGCCGGCTCGTTCTACCGTGCGTTCGTGGACGAAGCGACGGTCGAGGCGCGCGGTACGACGCCGCTCGAACCGGAACTGCGCGCGCTTCGCGCGGCGCGGACCGCGTCGCAGATCGCATACGTGATGGGCAGCGCGGCGGGTCCCGGTACGATGCCCGCGCAGCGCGTCATCGGCTTCCCGGCGGACCGCGCGCCGTTCGTCCTGCGCGTCGCACAGGACTCGCGACGTCCCGAGCGTTACGCGCTGTACGTCGGCCAGGGCGGCCTCGGGCTGCCCGGACCCGAGTACTACACGGACCCGCAGCTGGCCGACGTCAAGGGCGCATACGAAGCGTACGCCGCGACGATGCTCGCGCTGATCGGCTGGCCGAATTCCGCTGTCCTCGCGAAGGAGGTCGTCGCGTTCGAATCACGCATCGCGCAGGCGAGCTGGTCGCACGAGCAGATGCGCGACGTGGTCGCGACCGACAATCGCATGACGGTCGCGCAACTGTCGGCATTCGCACCGGGCTTCGATTGGCGGGCGTTTCTCGCCGGCGCGGAGCTGCGCGGCGCCGACCGGGTCGTCGTCGACGCCAAGAGCGCGTTCCCGAAGATCGCACGGATCGTCGCGGAGACGCCGCTGGAGGTCGTGCGCGCGCGCCAGGCGTTCATCGCGGCCGACGTCGCCGCGCCGAACCTCAACCATGCTGCGTTCACGGCGAACTTCGATTTCCGCGTCAGGGCGTTCAACAATCCGTCGGTCGTGCCGCGTCCGCGGCGGATCCAAGCGTGGTACACGCTCGAGCCGTGCATCGGCGACATCCTGGGGACTCTGTACACGGCCAGGTATTTCTCGCCGGAAGCGAAGGCCGCGGCGCTGGAGATGAGCTCCACGATGCGGCGCGCGTTCGATGCGCGGCTCGGCCGGCTGACGTGGATGAGCGATGCGACGAAAGTTCGCGCGCGCGCGAAGCTCGCCGCGATGCGGATGAACATCGGCTACCCGGACGACCAGGTGGACTACACCAGCCTGAAGATCAGCGACACCGACCTTTATGGGGACGTCGTGCGCGCGACGGCGTTCAACTGGCGCCGTCAAGCGCGCCGGCTGAACGCACCGTTCGACCGCTCCGAGTGGCAGTTCACGCCGCAGTCGGTCAACTACGGGTACGTCCCGACGACGAACACGCTGGAGATCCCCGCGGCGACGTTTCAGCCACCGTTCTTCGACGTGCACGCCGACCCGGCGGTAAACTACGGCGCCGTCGGTGCGCTGATCGGCGCGACGATGGCCGGCGCGTTCGACAACACGGGCCGGCACTATGACGCCGCCGGCCGCCTGCACGATTGGCTCACGCCGGCGGAAACGCGCACGTTTGAAGCGATGACGAAGGCCGTCGCGGACCAGTATTCGGCGGTCGAGCCGCTGCCCGGCATCCACGTGAAGGGCGAGCTGGTCGCCGACGAGGCCGTCGACGACATCGGCGGGCTGCTCATCGCGCTGGACGCGTACCATCTCGCGCTGAACGGCCGGCAAGCGCCGGTCCTCGACGGCTTCACCGGCGACCAGCGTGTTTTTCTGGGCCGCGCTCAGATGTGGCGCGCGAAGTTCGACCGCGCGTTCGTGCGCAGCCAGATCGCGACCGGCCGCAACGCGCAGCCGTTCCTGCGCGTGAACGGGCCGGTTCGCAACATTGACGCCTGGTACGCGGCGTTCGGCGTCACGCCGAACGACACGATGTATCTCGCGCCGTCCGCGCGCGTACGCGTCTGGTAACCGGGTTCTCACCCGGCGCCGCCGCGACGAGGCCGGTCGCGCGCGGCGGAGAAAGGGAACCTCCATGGCACAAAGCGTCTTCGGACCGCACGTCACGGGCTATTCCGCGCTGGGCATCCCCATCGGCGCGACCACGCAAGTCTTCTGCGACACGTCGGCCGGGAAGACGGTGCCGGCATCGCTGAGCGTCGTCCTCTCGGCACCGAGCGGTGCGAGCTCGACCATCGCGTCGGTGGCGAACGGGCAGAGCACGACGGTCGCGATCACGCCCGGGATCAGCGTCACGGGCACCATCGACAACTGCCGCACGACGCCCGCGGCCGGCCAGACGCCGGAGCTCTTCTCGTTTCAGTTCACGCTGCGCGCAGCCGGCTCCGTGCGCGTGGGGCCGTTTCACATCCCGGTGAGCGCGCAAATCGATTCGTTCGACGTCACGGTTGCGACCGACGAGGCGACGCACGCGCAGATCGTGCGGGGCGCGACGGGCGACACCAAGGGCTGACGCGCCGCCGCCCTTGCCGCGCGGCCGTTCGCGCGTGATGAGAGCGGCGCATGAGAACGTCAGCCATCCCCGCCGCTCGTCCCGCGCCGCTGCTCGCGCGCCGTGCTGCCGCTGTCCGCTACGGTTCGCTCACCATCCCGCTCGCAGCCAAAGAGCTCGTCGACGGAGCGTTCGCGTACCTGCGCCGCGACGCCGTCGAGCGCGCGCTGATCCGCCGCGTCGAGCACAGCCCCGTCCCGCACCGCATCGTCATCAACCATCGCGGCGAGGACGCATATCTTCCCGACACGCGCACGATCCGCTGGGACCCCACCAGCGCGATGCGCACGACGCGGGGCGGGCACCAGTCGCCCGCGCTGGGTCTCGGCCACGAGCTCGATCACGCGGCGCTCGGCGACACCGCGTTCGGCCTGCTCGCCGCGATCCCGGACCTGCGCTTCGACAACCTCGAGGAACGGCGCGTCATCCTGGGCTCCGAACGCCACGCCGCGCACACGCTCCACGAGAGCGTGCGCACGGATCACCGCGGCCGAATCTACCGCGTCGAAAGCCCGATCGCGCGGTAGAAAGCCGGGATGTTCAGCGGCGCTTCGGGGCGGCGCCGCGCGCGGTGCGCGGCGTGCGCTGCGCCGTGCCGTTGCGCTTCGCGCTCGGGCGCAGCGCCACGACGTTGTTGCGACGGCCCGACGGCGGTTCGATCGCGCCCAGCAGCACGGGCGTGATCACCCGCTTGCCGAGCGCGTTCTCGAACACTTCGCTCAGCTCGTCGACGGGGACGAACTCGATCGCGTCGCGCACTTCCTTGGGCACGTCGTCGAGATCGATCTCGTTGCGGCGCGGGATGAGAACCTTTTTGATCCCGGCCCGCTTCGCGCCGAGCACCTTCTCCTTGAGCCCGCCGATCGGCAGCACCTGACCGGTCAGCGTGATCTCGCCGGTCATCGCGACCTCCGGATCCACTTTCAGCCCGGTGAGCAGCGACGCGATCGACGTCGCCATCGCGATGCCCGCGGACGGACCGTCCTTGGGGATCGCGCCGGCCGGGATGTGGATGTGCAGGTCGTGCTTGGCGAACCAGTCGTCGGGCAATCCGAGCTCCGATGAGCGCGAGCGCAGGAACGAGATGGCCGCCGTCGCCGACTCTTTCATCACGTCGCCGAGCTGGCCGGTGAGCGTGAACTTGCCGGTGCCGGGCATCGCGCTGGTCTCGATGAACAGGATGTCGCCGCCGACGGGCGTGTAGAACATCCCCGTCGCGACGCCGACCGATGCCGTGCGGCGCTTGACCTCGTTGTAGAAGCGCGGCTTGGACAAGAACTCGACGAGGTTCTCCGGCTTCACCCGTAGCTTGTACTTCGAATCTTCCGCGACCTTACGTGCGACTTTTCTGAACGTCGTGCCGATCTCGCGCTCGAGGTTGCGAACGCCCGCCTCGCGCGTGTAGTCGACGATGATCTGCTTGAGCGCGGTGTCGGTGATCGTGACCTGCGCTTCCTTGAGCCCGTTGGCTTTCTTCTGCTTGGGCACGAGGTAGCGCTTCGCGATCTGCAGCTTCTCCAGCTCGGTGTAGCCCGAGAGGTTGATGATCTCCATGCGGTCGCGCAGGGCGCTGCTGATGGAGTCGAGCGTGTTCGCCGTGCAGATGAACAGCACGCGCGACAGGTCGAACGGCAGGTCGAGGTAGTGGTCGCGGAACGTGTTGTTCTGCTCCGGGTCGAGCACCTCGAGCAGCGCGCTCTGCGGGTCGCCGCGGAAGTCGCCGCCCACTTTGTCGATCTCGTCGATCATCATCACCGGGTTGTTGGTCCCGGCGTCGCGCAGCGCGCGCACGATCGTGCCCGGCATCGCGCCGATGTACGTGCGGCGGTGGCCGCGGATCTCGGCTTCGTCGCGCACGCCGCCGACCGACAGGCGCACGAACTTCCGGCCCATCGCCTTCGCGATCGACTGCCCGAGCGACGTCTTGCCGACGCCCGGCGGTCCCACGAAGCACAGGATCGGTCCGGTCAGCTTGTTCTTGAGCTTGCCGACGGCCAGGTACTCGACGATGCGGTCCTTGATCTTCTCGAGATCGTAGTGGTCCTCGTCGAGGATCTCGCGCGCCCGCGCGATGTCGATCTGGTCCGACGTCGAGTTGCCCCACGGCAACTGCGTGAGCCAGTCGAGGTACGTGCGGATCACGCTATATTCGGGCGAAGCCGTCGGAACTTTCGTGATGCGGTCCAGCTCGCGGTCGGCCGCCTTCTTCACGTCCTCCGGCATCTTGGCGTCTTCGATCTTCTTGCGCAGCTCGTTGGCTTCCGCGACTTGCGGATCGCCTTCGCCGAGCTCTTCCTGGATCGCGCGCATCTGCTGGCGCAGGTAGAACTCGCGCTGGTTCTTCTCCATCTCGCGCTGGATGTCGGACTGGATCTTGTGGCCCAGCTCGACGACTTCCAGCTCTTTGGTGATGAGCATCGTGAGCTTGCGCAGCCGCTTGGCGGTGTCGCGTTCTTCGAGGATCGCTTGGCGGTCCGCAGTCTCCAGCCGCATCGTCGATGCGACGAAGTAGCCCAGCAGGTTGGGATCGGAGATGTTGTTGACCTCCATCTCCATCTCGCGCGGCGCCTGCGGCAGATAGCCGAGCAGCTTCTGGAACAGCGAACCCAGGTTGCGCTGCATCGCGACGAGCTGATCGCCGTCCTTGGTGACGTCGGGCAGCTCGGTGTACGTCGACGCGAGGTACGGCTCGGTCGCGACGAACTGGTCGATGCGGAACACGGGGCCGCCGGCGACGATGCAGCGCAGCGTGCCGTCCGGAACCTTGAGCATCTTCTGGATCGTGCCGATCGTGCCGATGCGGCGCAGATCGTCCGGCCCGGGATCTTCCGTCTCTTTGTCCTTGAGCGCGACGAGGCCGATCTGCTTGCCTTCGCGCAGCGCCTCCTCGACGAGCTGGATCCCGGGCCGCTTGACGACCGCGAGCGGGATGACGGTGTTCGGGAACAGCACCGCGTCTTGCAGCGGCAGAATTCCTAAGATCTCGGGGGCTTTGTCGGGTTTCGCCATTACGCGGGGGTCCTTCTGACCGTCATGCGGATCTCGGTCCGCACGATCGGGAACTGTTTGGATTGAGCGAGGGGGAGACGGATGGTCAAAATGCCGTCGCGGTAGACCGCCGTCGCGCCGTCGTCGAGGACGGGCGCCGGGAGGCGAATCTGTTTCAAAAACTCGCCGTACTGGATCTCTTTGCGCAGCAGCGAGCTGTTGCGCGACACGTCGCGCAAGGCGCGCCGGCCTGCGATGGTGAGATACGCATCGTCAACGGAAACGAGCAGCGCGTCGGCGTCGGCACCGGCCAGCTCGACGTGAACGACGATCGCCCGGTCGTTTTCGTCGACGTGGACGTCGGTGTTGGGCTCGAAGCGACCGTGCGCACCGCGGGGTGCGAAGAGCCGCTCGAACTCGATCAGGTCGTCGTGATTTCGCACGCGCGCGACTCCTTCCGTTCGGGATTAGCACTCACTGAAACACACTGCCAGGAACCGGAGTTGCCGCCACGCTATGCGCGAAAACGTACCGACGAGGGCCTGCCGTTTTCCGTACAGTGGGAGCACAGCGCCGCCTGACCGCTTATCGGTACGGCGGCTCGCCGTCGTTCCGAGGAACCCCACGCTCACCGCCCCGGACAACCACCTATTCGAAGCCCTGGCCGGCGACGTGCGACATGCCGTCGGCGAGGCCCTGGAACGGGTGCACGTCCCGCTCAAAACGGTCATCTACCAGCCCGGCGGGCGCATTCGCGACGTCTACTTCCCCATCGACGCCGTGATCTCGGTCGTGACCGTGATGCGCGACGGGACGCAGATCGAGGCCCTGACCGTTGGGCGGGAGGGCCTGACGGGGGCCCAGGGGCTGCTCGACGGCGCGGTCGCCTCCCAGCTCACATATTGCCAAGTCGCCGGTGACGCGTACCGGATGCCGTTCGCGCGGTTCACCGAACTCTGCGCGATGCATCCGGCGATGCGCGATCTGGCCCAGCGCTACCTGAGCGCTCAGCTCGACGTGATGGCGCAGTCGATCGCCTGCAACCGGCTGCATTTCGTCAACGAACGCTGCGCTCGCTGGCTGCTGATGACCCATGACCGCGTAGGCCGCAGCGAGTTCTCGATCACGCACGAAGTGCTCGCCACCATGCTCGGCGTGCGCCGGGCCGGCGTCAGCGTCGCGGCCGCCGCCCTCCAGCACCAGGGATCGATCCGCTACACGCGCGGCCGCTTCAGCGTGATCGACCGGCAGGGTCTGGAGGCGGCCGCCTGCGAGTGCTACGCGGCGATGAACGACGCGTTCGCCCGCCGCCGCCTGGCGCCGTAGCCCAAGCGCGCCCGCCGGACGGCCCATTCCACACCGTCCACAGCGGCGTGTGTAAAGTAATGCGCCGTTAAGACGACGAAAGTCGCTCTCGCTCACTCGTCGCCGACGCTTACGAGATTGCAGATGGACCTCACGCTTTCGTCGCCCCCCGCCGCCGGGGGCGCGGATCTTCTTCGAACGTCGCTGATCGAGCGCGTCCGGGCGGCGCGGCCCGCGATCGTGTCCCTGGTCGCCCCGGCGGGGTTCGGGAAGTCCACGTTCGTGCGCCAGCTCCTCGAAGGGTCGGCCGTCGCGGTGTGCGACTGCCGGGGCGTGACCTCCGACGTGGACCTGGCACGCCAGCTCCTCCCCGCGCTGGCCGACGAGAACCCCGAGCGCAGCGCCAACCTCTCGCAGAGCGAGGCGATGCTCGGCGACGGCCACGCGTCGGCCGCCGACCGGGTCGGCGTCGCGCTGGCGGCGTGGCGCGTCCGCCCGCCGGGCCCGACGGCGTTCGTGTTCGAGAACACCGAGGACGTCATCGCCGATCCCGGCGCGCGCGAGCTGCTCGCCAAGCTCCTGGCGAGCCGCACGGACTCGCGCACGATCGTCGTCTGCTCGCGCGAGTCGCTGCGCATGCACCTGTCGCGCTTCGCGCCGCCCCACCAGATCCTGAGCCTGCGCGCAACCGATCTCGCGTTCACCGCGGACGAGATCGAGGCGATCTTCCGGCCCACGGGCGCGAGCGCCGCGAGCGTGGAGCGCGTCGCTTCGATCTCGTCGGGCTGGCCGATCGCGGTGCTGCTGCTCGCGCGCTTCGCGCACGAAGGCCGGCTCGAGCCGCTGCTCGACACGCTCGACGACGTCGCGTACGAAGAGCTGCACGAGTACCTCGCCGACCAAGTGCTCGGCGATGCGTCGCCCGCGGTGACGGACGGTCTGCTGGCGTCGTCGGCGATCCCGCAGGCGTCGGAGCGCGACGTGCGGCTCGCGATGGGCGACGACGCCGCGTTCGAGACGTTCCTCGCGTTCACCAAAACGTCGCCGTTCGTCACCCGCGGCGCCGACGGCACGTTCGCCGTGCACCCGCTCGTCGCGTCGACGCTGCTCGAACGCCACCCGGCGCGCGCCGACACGCTGCTCGCGCCCGCGGCGGCGGCGTACGAAAGTGCGGCGGAATACCAGCGCGCGGCGGAGATCCACCTCGGGCGCGGCGACCAGGAAGCCGCCGCGGACGCGCTCGAGCACATCGAGGTGATCGACGAAGGCCCGCAGATCGGCTACGCGCGCGTGCTCGCGTCGCTCGACCGCGAGATCGTGCTGCGGCACTCGCGGCTGTGGTCGGTCACCGCGCTGGCGCGCACGTTCTCGGTCGATTCGCGGCTGCTGCACGACGAGGTCGAGTCGATGTGGGCGAAGCTCCCCGCCGACGCGCCCGCGATGGAGCGCATCCACCTCTACGTCTTCCGCGTGCTGATGCTCAGCTACGTCGGCGAGTACGAATCGGCGCTCGCGCTGGTCGACGAGTTCCGCACGCAGATCGCCGCGCCGGACGTTCCGACGACGCGCATGCACGCGTGGCTGCTCTACTTGCGGTCGCTGATGACGGCCCGGCTGGGGCGCGCGAAGGAAGCGGAGTTCGATCTCGAAGCGGCGTGGCCGTTCATCAACGGGATGCCGCTGATGGCGGGCGGCACGCTGGTCACGCTGGCGGCCGACGTCGCGCGCGTGCGGGGCGACCGCGCGAGCGAGCGCGAGCGCATCGAGCGCGCCATCGAGTACGCGCGCTCGACGGGCTTCGGCAACTTCGTCGCGTTCTACGAAGCCGAGGCGACGTTCGGCGCGTGGTTCGCGGGCGACGACGAGGACTTCGTGCAGCACGCGTTCGCGCTCGAAGCGGTCGTGGAGCGCGAGGGCGTGCGCGGCTTCGCGTTCTTCACGGCGTGCGCGCGCGGACACGCGGGCGAGCCGCAGCCGGCCGATCAGCCGAAGTGGGTCGCGCTCGGGTACTTGATCGCGGCGGCGAACGCGGACGATCCGGCGACGGCACTGCGCTACGCCGACGTCGCGCGCGAGACCGCGTCCAGCAGCCGTTCGCCCTTCTATCAGGTGCTCAGCGCGCTTGCGGTCGCGGAGCTCAATCCCGCGCGGCGGCGCGCGCTGCGCGCGGAAGCCGCGGCCCTCGCGCAGCGCATCGACTCGACGGAGCTGCACGAGGCGCTCGACGCGCTCGCGCGCGGCGAGGCCGGTGGATTCCTGGAACCGTTCGTGCGCCGCTATCGCGCCGAGGCGGGCGCCGAGGCGCCGCGCGGCGGGCTCGCGATCGAGCTGGTCACCGGACGCGTGGTGCGCGACGGCGTCGCGGTCACGCTCGCCGAGCGCGAGCACGCGCTGCTCACCGCCGTCGCGATGCGCGCCGAAGCGCTCTCGCGCGACCGGCTCACCGATCTGTTGTGGCCCGACCTCGGCGAGAGCGCCGCGCGCAACGCGTTCCACGTGTGCCTGCACCGGCTCAAGTCGCGGCTCGGCGACGACAACGTCATCGTGCGCACGCGCGAAGGCTACCGGCTGGGCAGCGAGGTGCGGGTGGACTTGTGGGAGATCGACCGCGCGCTGGGCACGCTGCGCACCGACGGCGCGCTCGACGCGCGCCAGGCCGCCGGCCTGCGCGAGCTCTACGACCGCCTGCGCGCCACGCGCCCGCCCAAGTTCGAGGAGTGGGAGTGGTTCGAGCAGACGGAGCGCCATCTGCGCGAGCTGCGCTGCGAGGTCGCGCAGGCGCTCGCAAAGCACGCGCTCGCGGAGCACCGCACGCAAGACGCGCTCGCGCTCTGCCACGAGATGATCGCGTACGACCCGTGCGACGAGCCCGCGCGCGAGATCGCCATCCGCGCATATCTCGAGAGCGGCGACCGCGCGGCGGCGCTGCGCCATTTCCGCCAGTACCGCGACGTGCTGTCGTCGGAATTGCAGTGCGAGCCGTCCGATGCGCTCGCGAAGCTGGTGGGCGCGACGAGCTGACCGCTCAGCGGCGTATCAGGTGCGCAGCCCTGCGCGGTCGATGCGTTTGCCGCCGACCATCAGCAGCGACGGCTGTTTCTCCAGCAGTGCCGCGTTCGTGCTCGGGTCGCCGTTGAACGCGACGACGTCGGCCAGCAGGCCGGGTGCGAGGCGCCCGCGGTCTTTCGTGCCGATCATGTCGGCCGCGCGCGAGGTCGCGGAGCGCAGCAGGTCGAGCGCGTGCATCCCCATCGTTTGCAACAGCGCGAAGTCTTTGTTGTTCTGCGCGTGCGGGAACACGCCGGCGTCGGTGCCGTACACGATCTTCGCGCCGGCCGCGAGCGCGCGCTGCATCCCCTCGTCGCGCAGCAGCGCGGCTTGATGCGCCTTCTCCAGCCCGTTCGACGAGATTTGGTTCGGGTTGCCGGGCTGAAGGATCGAGTCGAGCGCCCAGATCGTCGGCACGAGCGCCGTGCCGCGGTCCTTCATCGTGCGCAGCGTCGCGTCGCCGACGCCGGTGCCGTGCTCGATGGAGTGCACGCCGCCGTCGACCGCGACGCGGATGCCGCGGTCGCCGTGCGCGTGCGCGGCGACGTGCAAGCCGAACTTCGTCGCTTCGTCGACGGTCGCTTGCACTTCGTCGAGGTTGAACTGCGGCACGTCGAACGCGTCGCCGTAGGACAGCACGCCGCCGGTCGCAACGATCTTGATCAGGTCGACGTGGCGCTTGACGTGCTCGCGCACGCGCTGGCGAAAACCGTACGGTCCGAACGAGATGCCCGATTCGATGCCTTGCTCGACGCTCACGTACGGCGGCAAATCGTTCTGATCGCCGTGGCCGCCGGTGATGGAGAGGATCGGCCCCGAGGCGAGGATGCGCGGCCCGGTGATCCCGCCGCGCGCGATCACGTTGCGCAGCGCGAGATCGATGCCCGCGCCGCCGCCGACGTCGCGGATCGTGGTGAACCCGTTCGCGAGCATCGACTGCGCGTTGCGGATGGACAGCAGCGCGGCTTCGGCGATCGAGTCCGCGCTGCGGTCTGCCCGGATCAGATACGACGAGACGACGGTGCTCGCGGCGACGTGCGTATGCGCGTCGATCAGGCCGGGCATCAGCGTGGCGTCGCCCAAATTGATCGTCGTCGCGCCGCTGCCGGCGTCGCCGGCGTTCAGCGAGACGATGCGGTCGCCACGAAGCACGAGCACGCCCGGCGTGCGCATCGCCGTGCCGTCGAACAGCCGCGCGGCGCGCAGCAGCGTGACGGAATCCGCGGCGCGCGAACCGCTCGGCCACACCGCGGCGGCGAACGAAGCGCCAATTCCCGCCAAGAAGCTGCGCCGCCCGAGCAGCGCCGACGCGCACGCGAACACGTCGGGGTGGAAGGGCCCGTGCGGGCAGCGGCAAGCGAGCGAGTCGTGCGCCATGCGCAAACGCTAGCGGTTGCGGTCGAGGAACTCCTGCCAACCCGTCGGCGCGACGGACAGGTCGCCGCGGAAGGGATAGTCGAGCTCGAAGATCAGGACGAACGTCGCCGCGATCATCGCGGCCACGGCGCCGGTCATGAGCAGCTGAATGCGCAAGCTCGGCAAGCCGACCAGATAGCCGATGCCGATGACGACGGCCGCACCGATCAGCAAGATGGTCCACTCGAACGCCGAGACGCCGCTGTTGTTGTCGTCGAGCCGGTGATGGCGCGCGTCGTGCAGCGCGCCGAGGTACTGCAGCGATGCCGACTGCGCGTTGCTCGCGCCCGCATTCGCAGGCCGGAACTGCGCGACGCCCTCGAACGTGCGGGTGAGCACGTCCTCGGCGCGCTTGCTGCTGCCGCCGCTGCGCATCGCGGGCCATTCGTCGTGCACCATCAGCGACGCGTACTCGGCGAGACCCCCGCGCACGCTCGGACCCAGCGGTGCCGGAAGCCCGCGAGCGGTGTGCCAGAGATCGGTTGCCGCCGCCGCCTCGACGGCGACGCGCTGCGTCGCCGTGTCGAACTCTTGCCAGACGATCGCGACGATGAACGCGAGCATCACGGCGAACAAGCCGCCGGTCACGCCCAGCACAATCCCGCCGACGTCGTTGTGCGCGCGAAAGTCGACGCGCGGAAACGCCCGCCGCACCGCGACGTGACCGGCGCACGCGAACGCGGCCGCGATGCCGGCGGCAAGCAACAGCACGACCCACGAGGGGATGGCGTAGAGCGCCGTCACGTCACGCGGCGCCGGCGTTCACTGCGCATTGAATTCGACGCTGAAACTGTACGTGCCCGGAACGGCTTTGCAATCATGCAGCGTCGGCAGGTACGTCGACCTGCGGGCCGCTGCGATCGCGGAGCTGTTGAAGACGGCGGACCCGCTCTTCGCGACCGTCGCGTCGAGGACGTGGCCCTCCGCGTCGAGCGAGACGAGCACCTCGACCCTGCCACTGAGACGCTGCTCCTGCGCCACCCGCGGCGTATCCGGCATCATCGGCTTCATGACGAACGCGGGGACGTCCGCGACCGCGCACAGCGCGGGGTCGGGTGGCATGCCGCCCCTTGCGCAGACCTCACCGGACGACGGGGCGCGACCGGAGATCGTGAACGTGCGGCGCAGCGTCCCGTCGTCGATGCGCTGGTAGACGATGTCGGTACCATGCTTTTGATATTCCGTGATGATCCAGCGATCCGTCGTCCAGGCGGGGGCGTAACCGCTGAAGTCGCCGTACTTCGTGCTGCGCTCGACGGTCCAGCCGCCGGTCGCAACCGGCGTGAAGACGACGGTCGCGGTCACCGCGCCCGCGGCGCTCGTCTCGGTGGCGGCGATGCCACCGCCTTCCGCGCGATACCTGACGGTCGAAAGGTTTCCGTACGGGGTACGGCACGTCCAGCTCCCCGTGAGATCGGCAACGCGATCGCCCGGCGACGCGACCGGTGCCGGCGAGGCAGCCGGCGCCGGCGAGGCAGCGAGCAGTGCGACCGCGAGCACGACGGCGAATGAACGCACGATCAATCGACCTCGCGCGCGTTGAGGTCGACGAGCGCGCCGTTCACGCCGCTGCCGCTGTCGCTCGCGAGAAACACGAGCGCGTCGGCGACTTCCTGCGGCGTCGCGGCCGCCGCGAAATCTTCGGGGCTGTAGTACGTGCGCGCCGCGTGCGTCGCGACGCCGCCGAGCACGAGCGCGTTCGCGACGATGCCGTCGGCCTTGTGCTCGCGCGCGATCGCTTGCATCAGCACGTTCACGCCGGCCTTCGCGACGCCAAACAAGCCGCGGCCGGGCGCGGGCTGCTTCGACGATCCGGCGGTGACGACGACGATCCGCCCGCGCGACCGCGCGCCGTCGCGATACCCCTGCGCGAGCATCGCGCGCAGCGCCGGCAGCGCGAGGTTGTACGCGGTCTCGACGAAGGCCGTGTAGTTCGCGCGCAGGTCGTCCAGCGAGGAGTCGACGAGCCGCACGACGTGTCCGTCGCCGGCGAGGCTCACGAGGGCATCGACGCGACCGAACCGCTCGACGCACGCGTCGACCGCCGCAGCGGCCTGCGCCGGATCCGTGAGGTCGGCGGCGAATGGAGCCGCCGCCGCGCGCTCGGCATCGTCGAGCAGCCCGTCGATCGCGTCGCGCGCGCGATCCGCGGAGCGCGAGACGACGAGCACGCGCGCGCCCTCGCGCACGAGCGTCGCGAGCGTCGCACCGCCCACGCGCCCGGTCGCACCAGCCAAGACGACTGCGTCACCGGCGAGCATCATGAACGCGACGCTACGCCGGGCTTGCGGCGCTTTCCCGGCGGCGGCGCCAAAAAGCAGCCGGCGGCGTGGTCGTTCACCACCCCGACGGCCTGGAGAAAGGCGTAGCAAATGGTGGAGCCGACGAAACCGAAGCCGCGCTTGCGCAAGTCTTTGCTGAGCGCATCGGACAGCTCGGTGCGCGCCGGCAGGTCACGCGAGGTGCGCGGCCGGTTCAGCAGCGGCACGCCGCCGGCGAATTTCCAAAGATAGGCATCGAACGAGCCGTGCTCGCCCTGTACGGCGAGAAACGCCTGCGCGTTGCGGACCGACCATGCGATCTTCGCGCGGTTGCGGATGATCCGCTCGTCGGCGAGCAGCTCGGCGGTCTCGCGCTCGCCGAAGCGCGCGACCTTGGCCGGATCGAACTCACGGTACGCGCGCCGGTAGCCATCGCGCCGGTGCAGAATCGTCGACCACGACAACCCGGCTTGCGCGCCTTCGAGGATGAGAAACTCGAACAGCGCACGGTCGTCGTGCAGCGGCACGCCCCACTCACGATCGTGATAGTCTACCATCGCGGGATCGGTGCCCGCCCAAGAACACCGCACGCGACCGTCGTCGCTCGCCAAACCGCTCATCGAACGAAGCGTTCGCGCCTTCAGGCTTCCTTCATGCTTGCGGCCCTAAGGTCGGTCAGCGAGCGCTATCCGCCCGCAAGAGTGATTCACAATGATGTACCCAGGGGCGCCGCCGTGCCGGCGGCGATCACCGCAACATTCGCGCACACCGCGTGCGGCGGCGGAGGTGCGCGCTCGAATGCCGTACCGAGCGCGCCGGCTTCCGATCAAGAACCCATAATGAAGAAGCAACATGACCTAACGGGACGAGGTGAAAATATCAAACGCCTCTTCGCGTGGCAAGTCTGACTCCGTAAGGCGCTCCTTTTTTTTGACGCACTCATAGGACGCTTCGAACCCGGCAGCGATTCGTCCAGTCGGTGCTACCCTGTGTGTGTGGAATAATGCACCCTCGCGACGCAATATGCGCCTGGCTTTCAAGATTCGGTTTCTAAGGCTCATGGCGTCTCAGTCCAATCAAAGCGCCACAACCAATGCCGCAGATTGAACCGAAGACAACGACGCTCTATCCAATCCACCAGATTGTTTCTTCAAGGGGCTTACGAACCAGGATAGCGTCTCCCAATATCTGCACGACCTCCCAGCCTTCATCCTTCGACATACGGTTCAGTTCATCGGACGCGAAGTATTGGCTTATGCTTCCAAACTCGACTGTCAACAAGACGTACTCATAACGTCGTGGGTCGCGCCGCGCAAGTGACATGGATATTACTGCGAACGCTGTTTGGAGCGTGACCAGGAGGAAGGTTAGGACCAATAGCCAGCGGTCTGGCGTTTTCAAAATGTCGTTGCCAGGTCCAACAATGGGGCGCACGATGACGAGGCTGGCAATTATGATGACCTCGGCAAAGAGTAGACCCGAAACCGCAATTGCTACCTTACTACTCAAGAACCGCAGGATAGCCCGTCTCACTTCTTCACCCCAAACAATGACAGATGAATCCCAGCAGGATTTGGAGCAGGACGCTTTCGCATCTCCGTCGTCAGGGATTCAATCGCTGCAATCAAGGCCGCATCTTTGCGGTTCGCTAGTTCCTCGGCTTGGTACGTTGCGGGTTATACTGTAACACCCAATGCAGCATGGCGCGCCCGTTCGAGCCATTATGATAAACGGCCCCCGGGATCGCTCCCGAGGACCGTTTGGATTTCATCTTCGCTTTGGGGCGAAGACTACATCATGTCGTAGCCGCCCATGCCGCCGCCGCCACCGCCACCGGCCGATTCTTTCTTCGGTTCCGGCTTGTCGGCGATCAGCGTTTCGGTCGTCAGGACCAGCGCGCCGATCGAGGCCGCGTTTTGCAGCGCCGAGCGCGTGACCTTGAACGGCTCCACGATGCCGGCCTTGACCATGTCGACGAGGTCGCCCGTCATCGCGTCGAAGCCCTGGCCCGGCTGGGCCGTCTTCACGCGGTTCACCTCGACGCTGCCTTCGAAGCCGGCGTTCTCCGCGATCTGGCGGAGCGGCTCCTCGAGCGCGCGCGTGATGATGCCCACGCCGATCTTCTCGTCGGCGTTCTCGGTCTTGGTCTGGAGCTCTTGGAGCGCCTTGACCGCGTGCACCAGCGAGCTGCCGCCGCCCGGGATCATGCCCTCTTGCACGGCAGCGCGGGTCGCGCTGAGCGCGTCCTCGATGCGGTGCTTCTTCTCTTTGAGCTCGGTCTCGGTGGCCGCGCCGACCTGGATCACCGCGACGCCGCCCGACAGCTTCGCGAGGCGCTCCTGGAGCTTCTCGCGATCGAAATCGCTGTCGGTGTCTTCGATCTGCCGCTTGATCTGTTCGATGCGGCCCTTGATGGCTTCGGGCTTGCCCTTGCCGTCGACGATCGTCGTCTCTTCCTTGGTGACCTTGACGGTCTTGGCCTGACCCAGCAGGTCCGGCGTGATCTTGTCGAGCTTGAGGCCGAGCTCTTCGGAGATCACCGTGGCGCCCGTGAGCGTGGCGATGTCCTTGAGCATCTCTTTGCGGCGGTCACCGAAGCCCGGCGCCTTGACGGCGACGGTGGTGAACGTGCCGCGCAGCTTGTTCACGACGAGCGTCGCGAGGGCTTCGCCTTCGACGTCCTCGGCGATGATGAGCAGCGGTTTCTGCATCTGCACGATCTTCTCGAGCAGCGGCAGGATGTCGGCGATCGCCGAGATCTTGCGCTCCGTGACGAGGATGTACGTGTCGGTGAGATCCGCGACCATGCGCTCGGAGTCGGTCACCATGTACGGCGAGATGTAGCCCTTGTCGAAGAGCATGCCGTCTTTGGTCTCGACGTCGGTCTTCATCGACTTCGACTCTTCGACCGTGATGACGCCGTCTTTGCCGACGGCTTCCATCGCCTCGGAGATCAGCGAACCGATCACCTTGTCGTTGGCGGAGATCGACGCGACCTGCGCGATCTTCTCGGCGCTGTCGACGGTCTGAACCATCTTCTGCATCTCGGCGACGGCCGTCTCGACCGCGCTCTCGATGCCGCGCTTGATCAGCAGCGGGTTCGAGCCCGCCGTGACGTTGCGCAGACCTTCGCGGATGATGGCTTGCGCCAGCACCGTCGCGGTGGTCGTGCCGTCACCGGCGATGTCGTTGGTCTTGGACGCGACTTCCTTGACGAGCTGCGCGCCCATGTTCTCGAACGTGTCGGGGAGCTCGATCTCTTTGGCGATCGTCACGCCGTCGTTCGTGATCGTCGGCGAACCGAACTTCTTGTCGAGGACGACGTTGCGCCCCTTCGGTCCGAGGGTGACCTTCACCGCGTCGGCGAGGATGTTGGCGCCGCGCTCGAGCGCGCGCCGTGCCTGCTCGTCGAATACGAGTTGTTTTGCTGCCATGGTGTGCTGTTAAACTCCGGCCGGAACGCGCTCATCGCTGATGACAGCGAGAACGTCTTTTTCCGAGATGATGAGGTACTCTTTGCCTTCGAGCTTGATCTCCGAGCCCGAGTACTTCGAGTAGATGATTTTGTCGCCAGGCTTGACGTCCATCGGCAGCTTGGTGCCATTGTCGAGCGTGCGGCCCGTGCCGACTGCGAGGACGCGGCCTTCCTGCGGTTTTTCTTTGGCCGTGTCAGGCAGGAAGACGCCGCCGGCGCTCTTCTCGGCCTGCTCCACGTGCTCGACGACCACGCGATCGCCCAGTGGCTTGAGATTCACGAAAATCCATCCTCCGAAAGCGGTTGAATGCTGACGGTCTGAGAGGGGGTAAAATGGGCTTGGCAGTGCTCACCTGAGAGTGCCAGCCGGATATAGAGATTAGCAGACTCGGCACTTGAGTGCAAGCGGAGAAGGCGGGGGCGGGCCGTGGACTTTCGGGAAGGGATGGCCTTGTGAGCATCTCCCGCGTGGCCGTCGAGCGCGTCGTCCGCTGTCCGTTCTCCGTGGCGCACGACTACGCCGAGGACTTCTTCGCGGACGCCTCGCGCGGGGTGGAGCTGCACGTCCCGCTGCGCGATCTGGCCCCGACACGCAGGGGGCAGCTGCGCCGTCGGGTGCGGCTGGTGGCCGAGCGCGTCCGCGACTACGACGCTCCCGGCCGGGTGAACGATCAGCTGGAGATCGACTGGAGCGCGGGGACGCGCTTCTTCCCCGACTTCCACGGCGCGCTGCGCCTGCGGATCGAGACGGTCGAGACCACCCGGCTGTCGCTCGAGGGCACCTACCAGCCGCCCTTCGGGGCGCTCGGCAGCGTCTTCGACCTGGCGGCGGGCCGGCGGATCGCCCGGGCGACGATGAGCGATCTCCTGAAGCGGCTCGGCGACGCGATGGAGGCACGCGAGCTGGAGTTCCGCGCCGCGGCGGACCCCGGTTCGCCCGGCTCGGCCCCGGGGTCGTCGGGGATCACCGCGTAAGGCTCGCGAAGCCCCGGCGCCGTGGAACGGACCGTGGCGCTGCGCGATCAGCTCAAGGCGGGGCTCGTCGCGGGCGTCGCCGCGGGGATCCTGATCGACGTCTTCCTTTTTACGATGCAGCTCGCGACCGGGACGCCGGCCGACAAGCTCGCGGGGAACTTCGTCTTCATCGCTGCCGTGCTGCTGGGGCCCGGCGCGTACACGAGCGCGATTGCGGTGCCGCTGGGGATCGTCTTGCACTTCTGCGTGGCGATCGGCTGGGCGCTCGGCTACGTCTATCTGGTGCGGTCGCAGCCGCAGCTGCTCACTCGGCCGTGGATCTCCGGTGCGGTGTTCGGGCTCATGGTGTACGTCTTCATGGAGATCATCCTGATCACGGCGGGGCTCTATCACCGCGTCGCGCCGGGGCTGTTTTTTACGCAGCTCGTCGCGCACGTGGTGTTCTACGGGATCCCCGTTGCGGTGATCGCGTCGCGGATGCTTCGCACGATCGTGGCGCACCCTTCGACAAGCTCAGGGTGACAATGGCGCTCAGGGTGACAATGGCGCTCAGCGCGACAATGGCGCTCACGGTGACAATGGCGCTCACTGTGACAATGGCGCTCGAGACAGTGGCGGCGTGATCGCTGAGATTGGTGTTGATCTTGGGGCGATCGTTCGGAATGCGGACGCGCTTGCGCAGCTCGTTGCGCCTGCGCGGCTGACTGCCGTCGTCAAGGCGAATGCGTACGGGCATGGGCTCGTGCCGGTGGCGCGCGCGCTTGCGCCGCATGCCGCGCGGTTGTGCGTGTATGCGCTCGAAGAGGCCGTTGCGCTGCGCGATGCGGGGATCGATGCGGCGATTCACGTGCTCGGGCCCGTGCCCGCCGGCGAGCTCGAGGTTGCGCACGCGGCGAACGTGCAGCTCACGCTCTGGGATCATGAGCTCTATGCGCGCCAAGTCGCGAGCGTCGCGCGACGGCGGCGGCGTAATTTCGCCGTGCATGCCAAGATCGACACCGGCGTCGTGCGGCTCGGGCTTTCCGCGGATCAAGCGCCCGCGGTACTGCAGCGCTATGCGGCGACGCCGGAGTTCGAGCTGCGCGGCGCGTTCACGCACCTCGCCGCGGCGGAAGAGCTCGATTCGACGTTCACGCTCGAGCAGACGACGCGATTTTTGCTCGCGACGCAGGCGCTCGATGCGAGCGTGGAACGGCACGCCGCGGCGACCGCTGCGGCGATCTTGTGGCCCGAGACGCGGCTCGACGCGGTGCGCTGCGGGATCGGGCTGTACGGCATCTATCCGAGCGACGAAGCGGAGACGCTGATGCGCGATCGCGGGCTCGTGCTCGAACCGGCGCTGAGCTGGCGCACGCGCATCGTCGCGCTGCACGACGTCGAACCGGGCACGACCGTCGGCTACGGGCGGACCTGGCGCGCCGCGCGGCCGTCCACGATCGCGACGCTGCCGATCGGCTACGCCGAAGGGTTGCCGCGCAGCGCCGGCAACGCGGCGCAGGCGCTGGTGCGCGGGCGCAGCGTCCCCGTCGTCGGGCGCATTTGCATGGACATGGCTTTTCTCGACGTGACCGACGCGCCCGGCGCGGCCGTGGGCGATGCCGTCACCCTGATCGGGGCCGACGGCGGCGCGCGGATCACCGCCGAGGAGCTGGCGGCGGCCTGCGGGACGATCGGCTACGAGATCGTCGCGCGGCTCCCCGCGGACGTTCCGCGCCGCTACGACGTTACCGGCCCGTGATCCACGCGCTGACGTTCGCGAGCTACACGGTCACCCTGGACGGGCGGACGGTCCTGAAACACGCCCGCGCGGCCGTGGTGGACAGCCGCGTGCTGCTCCCGGTGCGCGCGCTGGGCAACGCGCTTGGCGCCGACGTCGGCTACGACGGTCGCGCCCACACCATCACCGTGCAGCGCGGCGCGCACGTCGCGACGATCTCCGCGCGCGGTGCGGTGCGCATCGTGAAGGGCAGCGCGTACGCACCGCTGCGCACCGCCGCGAACGCCTTCGGCATGAGCGTCGCCTACGACGCGCCCACGCACATCATCGCGCTCGCGCAGCGCACGGAATCGGTCGATCGTGCCGCGGCGGCGCCCACGGTGATCGTCGGCGACGCCGTGCGGCCGCCGCTCACCGTGACGGTGTCGCCGGCCGCGCACGCACAGGTGCACGATCCGTATCCGCAGATTTCCGCGCGCTTCGCGGGCGCCGCGTCGATCGACCCGCGCTCCCTGCAGGTGCGCGTCGACGACCGCGACGTCAGCGGCGACGCGAACGTGCTCGGCGATCAGGTGTTCGTCACGCCGCGCACCGCGCTGATGCCGGGCACGCACTACGTCGCCATCACCGGCCGCGACACGACCGGCGCCGCGATCTCGCAGCAGTGGTCGTTCGACGACACGTTCGCGTTCTCGACCGCGCCGCCGCCGGTGCGGCAGCCGGTGTACGCGATCTGGATCGACCGCTGGATCACGCCGGGCGTCAATTCCTTCAATATCTACGTGCAAGGCGCGCCGGGGCTCACGGGCTACGTCGGCATCGACGGCGTCGGCGGATATTTCCCGCTGCAGGTCTACGCGGCGAACGAATACGTCGCGCACGTGTTCGTGCCGGACGGCGTGAACCAGCCGTTCGCGCGCGTCGCCGCGCGGCTCGTGTACCCCAACGGCGTCGAGCACACGATCGTGCTGCCGCAGACGATCAACCTGAGCACGCAGCCGCTCAAGCCGATGATCGTCATCACGCCGACGCCGGTGCCGGCGCCGCAGCCGTCGCGCACCGCGCCTGCGCGCAGATCGGTCGACGTGCCGTCGCCGACGCCGCCGCCGCGGCGCACGCTCAGCACGACGCCTGCGCCGCAACGCACGCGCGCGCCCGTACGGCTCGCGACGCCGTCGCCCACGCCGACCGCCGCGCCGACCGCTGCGCCGGCCGACACGCCGGCGCCCGTCCGCACGCGCCGCCCCCTGCGCAAGCCGGTGCCGGCTCCGAGCGCGCCGCCGGCCTGATCCGCTTTAGGCGCGCAGCGCCGCGAGCGCTTCGCCGAGGTCGAGCGTTCCCTCGTAGAGCGCGCGGCCGACGATCGCGGCGTCGACGTTGTCCGGCGTGCCGTCGCGCAGCGCGAGCAGGTCGTCGAGCGTGCGCGCGCCGCCGCTCGCGGTGACGTGCAGCGGCGCGAGCGACGCGACGTGCGCGAGCGCCTCGACGTCGTACCCCGCGCCCATGCCGTCGCGCGCGATCTCCGTGTAGACGACGCGCGTCACGCCCCACGCCGCAACCGTGCGCACGAGCGCGTCGCGCGACACGGTAGTCTCGGCGAGCCAGCCGCGCGTCGCGACGGCATCGCCGCGCGCGTCGATCCCCGCAACGATGCGCTCGCCCCAGCGCGCCGCGATCGCGCGCGCCTCATCGGGCTGCTCCACCAGCAGCGTGCCGATCACCACGGCGTGCGCGCCCGCGGCGAAGCGCGCTTCGACGTCGTGCGCGTTGCGAATCCCGCCGCCCGTCTGCACGGGGACGGCGGCCGCGGCGCAAATCGCGCGCAGCGCGCTTTGATTCTCGCCCGTGCCGAACGCGCCGTCCAAGTCGACGACGTGCAGCGCCTGCGCGCCGGCCGCGACGAACGCGCGCGCCCGCGCGACCGGATCGGCGTCGTAGCGCGTCTCGCGCGACGGGTCGCCGCGCTCCAACCGCACGGCGTGCCCGCCGCGCAAGTCGATGGCGGGATAGATCGTCAGCGCGCGACTCACGCGGCGGCGATGCGCAGGAAGTTGTCGAGAAGCCGCCCGCCCGTCGTGCGGCTCTTCTCCGGGTGGAACTGCGTCGCCATGACGTTGTCGCGCGCGACGATCGCCGCAAAGCGCTCGCCGTATTCGCACGACGCAACGAGCGCATCGGTCGCCTCGACGCGGTACGAGTGCAGGAAGTAGGCCCATGCGCCGCTCGCGACGCCGTCGACGAACGGGTGCGTGCGCTCGACCACAAGATCGTTCCAGCCCATGTGCGGCACGCGGGGCGCCGCCGTGAAGCGGCGTACCTCACCGGGTAGGATACCGAGGCCGAGCGCGCCGCCGTACTCGTCGCTGGAGTCGAACAACACTTGCATACCGACGCAGATCCCGAGAAACGGCCGGCCCGCGGCGATGACGGCGCGCACCGGCCCGTCGAGGCCCCGCTCGCGCAGCGCGTCGACGGTCGCGCCGAACGCGCCGTCGCCGGGCAGGATCGCGGCCTCGGCACGCTCCACGACCGCCGGCTCGCCCGTCAAAACAAAATCCGCGCCGCGGCGCTCGAGCGCCGCGACCAGCGAGCCGACGTTGCCGCCCCCGTAGTCGATCACGGCGATCTGCGGAGATTTCACGACTGGCTTCGTTCGCTCGTGGGTCTGGCGTTGCTTGCCGCCGCGCTGGCGTCGTGCAGCGGCGGCGGCGGCACGGCTCCCGCACCATTCGTCAATCCGCCTGCGAACGGATCGTTGGGCCAGCCCACCACCGCGCCGACGACCCAGCCGACCGCGCCGGCGAGCCCGGCTCCGCCGCCGACCACCCCGATCCCCACGCCCACGCCGCCGCCGGCGACGGCGGCGGATCCGAGCCTGCACGTGCCGGCGGGTTTCCTCGTCAGCACGATCGCGCACGTCGGCGGCGCGCGCGAGCTCGCCGCGCTGCCCAACGGCGACCTCATCGTGGGCACCAGCGGAACGACGGTCGCCATCATCCCCAACGCGGAGAGCGCGGGCGCCGCCGGAACGCCGGCGACGTTCGCGACCGTCGGCGATGCGCCGGCGCAAGGCGTGGCATACGGCGCGAACTTCGTGTTCGTCGCGACGCAGCACGGCGTCTACCGCATCCCGTACGCGATCGGCGCGCAGACCGGCACGGCGGCGAAGATCGCGTCCGTGCGCACTGGCCCGGTCGCACCCAACTCCGACGGCGACGTGCACACCACGAGCTCGGTGGGCGTGAGCGGCTCGACGCTCTATGTCGGCGTGGGCTCGTCGTGCAACGCGTGCGCCGAAACCGATCCGACGCGCGCGACCGTGCAGCGCATGAACCTCGACGGCACAGCGATGACGACGCAGGCGACGCGCTGGCGGAACGCGATCGCGTTCGCGACCGATCCGGTGACCGGTGCGGTGTGGGCCGGCGGCGCGGGCCAGGACTCGCTCGCGCAAGGGCATCCGTACGAGTTCATGGACGCGGTGTCCACGCGCACCGCGCCGGCCGACTACGGCTGGCCGGACTGCGAAGAGAACCGCGTCGCCTACAAAGCGGGCGCGAGTTGCGCCAACGTCGTCGTCCCCGCGCTGGAGTTTCCGGCGTACTCGACGATCATCGGCGCGGCGTTCTATCCGGCCGCGCAATCCGGAGCGTACGTCTTCCCCGCGGCGTGGAAGGGCGGCATGTTCGTCGGCGTCCACGGCTCGTGGCACGCGGCGGGCGGCGTCCCCGTCGACGCGCCGCACGTTGCGTTCGTGCCGTTCAGCGGCGCGTCGCCCGCGCGCGCGGTGAACTGGAACGATCCCACCGCGCAGTGGAGCGATTTTTTCACCGGCTTCCAGCGCGCGGACGGCACGCGGATCGGGCGCCCCACCGGCGTTGCCGTCGGCGCGCAAGGTAGCGTGTTCGTCGCCGACGATCAGAACGGCGTCGTGTACCGCATCCGCCCGGCGTCGTCGGCGACCAGCTCGGTGCAGCGACGCTGACGCGCGAGAAAGTTGGGGAAACGGTCAGGACCATGGTCCTGCATCGTCTCCTCAGCGTCGCGCTCGCGTGCGCGTGCGCGGCGACCGCCGCGTCGAGTGCGCCGCCGGCCCGCGCCGCCGACGGCCCGGGCATCAAGGTTCCGGCCGGCTTCACCGCCGAGCGCATCGCGACCGTGCCGCGCGCGCGGGAGCTCGCGGTCGCGCCCAACGGCGACCTGTTCGTCGGCACGAACGGCAACGCGGTCTACGTCGTGCCGGATGCGGAAGGCGCCGCCGGCGCCGCGCGCCAGTTCGCGACGTTCGACGACAGCCCGATGGCGGGCGTGTTTCTCGCCGGCGACACGCTGTACGCGGGCGGGCAGTTCGGCGTCTACCGCATCCAGTACCGCAGCGGCGACCGCGAGGCGCGCGCGAAGCCGCAGAAGATCGCAAGCGTCCGGACCGGCGGCGGCAGCGGGCATTCGACGACGACCGTCGCGTTCAGCAAGGGGACGCTGTACGCGAGCGTCGGTTCGTCGTGCAATGCGTGCGACGAAAGCGACGCGACGCGCGCGACCGTGCAAGCGATGGCGCCCGACGGCAAGAACATGCATTCGCGCGCGGTGGACATCCGCAACGCGATCGCGCTCGCGGTGCAGCCGGCGACCGGCGACGTGTGGGCCGGCGTCGCGGGCCGCGACGACCTCGAGCACGGCCACCCGTATGAAATCTTCGACGCGATCACGGCGCACGCCGGCGCGCCCGATTACGGCTGGATGAAGTGCTATGACGACCGCAAGCCGATCGGCGGCGCGAGCTGCGCGAACGTCGTCGTGCCGAAGGTGGTGTTCCCGGGGTACGACACGCCGATCGGCGCGGCGTTCTATCCCGCCGACCAAAAGGGCGCGCACGCATTTCCGGCGAGCTACCGCGGCGGCGCGTTCGTGTCGCTGCACGGCTCGTGGCACCAGCCGCCCGTACCGCCGCGCGTCGCGTTCGTGCCGTTCCGCGGCAACGAACCCGCGAAGGGCGTCGACTGGGCCAACCCCGACGCGCAGTGGACCGAGTTCGTCGGCGGCTGCCAGAGCGCCGACGGCGGGCGCGCGTGCCGGCCGACGGGCGTCGCCATCGGCACCGACGGCTCACTGTTCGTCGGCGACGACTCGACCGGCGCGATCTGGCGGATCAGGCCGGCGCGGCGCTGACGCCGGCGTTGCCGCTCGAGGGATCCAAAAGCGCGGCTACCGTACGGACGGCGGCCGCGCCTGGGTGCTATGATAAGAGTCCACTTTCTCGGGAGGCTGTCCAATGGAAGCCCCTTCGTTCGTGATCACCCTCCGCGGCGAGCTCGACCTGAGCAACGTCGCCGAGATGCGCTCGTCGCTCGCGGACGCGCAAGGACCGGCCGTCGTCGACCTGTCGGCCGTGACGTACCTCGACTCGACTGCCCTCTACGAGCTGGGGGTACTCCGTAAGCGCGTCGGCAACGTCGTGCTGGTGGCGCCGTCACCGCAGATCCGGCGCACGCTGGAGATCGTGGGCTTCACGAAGATCTTCGACGTCGTCGGGAGCCGGGCCGAGCTCAGCACGCTCTAGCCTGGGCGGCGCATCTACGCCGCCCCGCGCTCACGCCGCGCGAGGCCCGCGCCGGAGCACCGGGAGCGCGACGACGACGCGGGTGCCGTCGCGGTCCGCGTTCGCCGAGTCGACGACCACCTCGCCCGCGAGCGCGCGCACGAGCAGCAGCCCGCGGCCGCGCTCCGACCGCCAATCGGGCGCCGGGTAGACCGCCCGCATCCCGGGCCCGCGGTCGACCACGCACAGCATCGGCGGATCGTCGTGCCAGTCGATGCAGACGCCGAACGGCGGCGCGCCGTGGCGGACCGCGTTTGCGATCAGCTCACCGACCACCAGCTCGGCTGCGTCGAGGTCGGACCGCTCCGCGTCGGCTTGCGTCTCCAGAAACAGCCGCACGCCGGGTCGCACGCAACTCGTTTCTTCGATGCAATCTCCGACGTACGACCAGTACTTGCGAGTCGTTCACGCTGGTCGGGTGCCCACCCGGACGATGCGAGAAACGCGAAACGTTGCAACGTGACATTTCGCGCGGCGGGCGCTCGTCAGCCGGTGAGCGTGCCCTTCGTCGACGGCACCGCGTCGTTCGCGGTGACGACCTTCGCTTGCGCGAACGCGCGCGCGAACGCTTTGAACGCCGCCTCGCACAGGTGGTGGTTGTTCGTGCCCGCCCAGCGCAGCAGGTGCAGGTTGAACTTGCCGTGGTCGACGACGCTGCGGAAGAAGTGCGGCACGAGCTCGGTCGGCAGCGCGCCGAGCGCCGGCACGGAGAACGGCACGTCGTAGTTCAGCCACGGGCGGCCGCTCAGGTCGACCGCGCACTGCACGAGCGCGTCGTCGAGCGGCACGGCGATGGAGCCGAAGCGCGCGATGCCGCGCTTGTCGCCGAGCGCTTCGTCGACCGCGCGGCCGAACGCGATGCCGACGTCCTCGATCAGATGGTGGTGGTCCATCCCGTCGCCGTGCGCGACCAGCTCAAACCCGAGGCCGGCGTGCGTGCCGAGCGCGGTGAGCATGTGATCGAAGAAGTCGACGTCGGTCTCGATCGACACGCGCCCGCCGTCCAGCGCGAGACGCAGGTCGATGCGCGTCTCCTTGGTCTCGCGGCGGACGTGCGCGGTGCGGTTGCTCACGATGGTGGCGCACCCTTCGACAGGCTCAGGGTGACATTAGGGGCGCTCAGGGTGACACGTCTCCTGTGCTTTTCCCGTTGGTCGTGGTTGCGTTCGCCGGTGAGGCGCGGCGTTCGCCGATCTCTTCGTAGGCGTGCACTTCGGGGCCGACGTAGGTCGCTTGCGGGCGGATCAGGCGGTTGTGCGCGAACTGTTCGAGCACGTGTGCGCTCCAGCCGGAGATGCGACCGCACGCGAACATGCAGGTGAACTCGTCGGACGGGATGCCGAGGCTCGACAGCGTCGGTGCGGTGTAGAACTCGACGTTGGCGTAGATCCGCTTGCCGGGCTTCTTCTCTTGCAGCACCTTGTTGGACGCGTCTTCGAGCGCGCGCGCGATCAGGTACCACTTGGTGTGCGACTTCTCGGTGAGGTTGCGCGCCATCTGCTCGAGCTGCTGCGCGCGCGGGTCGCGGATCTTGTACTCGCGGTGCCCCATGCCCATGATCTTCTCGCCGCGGTCGAGCAGCGCGCGCACGTACGGCTCGGCTTTGTCGGGCAGGCCGATCTCTTCGAGCATCGTCATGACCTTGCTCGGTGCGCCGCCGTGGATGTCGCCCGCCAGCGTCGCGACGGCCGCAGTGATCGCGGCGTAGATGTCGGCGTTGGTCGAGGCGGTGACGCGCGCCGAGAACGTCGACGCGTTGTACGAGTGGTCGGCCAACAGGATCAAGTACGTGTCGAGCGCCTCCTCCGCTTCGGGGATCGGCTTCTCGCCCGTGCGCATGTAGAGGAAGTTCGCGGCGGTGTGCAGCTGCGGGTCGGGCGCGATCGGTTCGAGGCCGCGGCGCATGCGGTCCCATGTCGCGACGATGGTGGGGAACTTCGCGATCAGGTCGATCGCCGTCTCCACCGACGTGTCGTGCGAGCCGTCGGCGCGGTGCGGCACGAAGTGCGCGACCGCCGACGTGGCGGTGCGCAGCACGTCCATCGGCCACGCCTCGCGCGGTATCGCGTGCAGCATCGCGAGCAAGCCGGACGGCAGCGCGCGGCGCGCGGCGAGGCGCGCGTTGAGGTCGATGAGCTGCTGGTGGGTCGGGAGGTGCCCGAACAGCAGCAGGTGGACGACCTCTTCGTAGTTCGCATGGTCGGCCAGATCGTGGATGTCGTAGCCCCGGTAGGTGAGCCGGCCGACCTCGCCTTCGACGTTGGACAGGACGGTCTCGCCGACGACGATCCCTTCGAGACCCGGATTCACCACGGTGGAGGGCATAACGGCCAAGATTCTCGGCGCAGCGCGATTTCTCCCCACGCGCGCGGATCGTCGCCGGGCCGAGAGGGCAGACACGACAGAAGTCTTAATGGCCCTCAACCGGGCGCCGGGGGCTCGGTTCGTCCGCGTCTGCTGAGGAGAAGCTCCACCATGACTCGACCGCGTCTCTCGCGCCGTTCGTTCGTCACGCTCGCCGGGGCCGGCAGCGCGGCGGCGGCGTTCGGCATCCCCGCCTACATCCCGCGCATCGGCGAGGCCGCCGACAACATCAAGATCGGGTTGCTCGAGCCCTATACCGGCGTGTACGCCGGACCGGCCGAAAACGAGACGCACGGCTTCGAGATGGCCGTCGACGCGTGGAACAAGCGCGGCGGCGTGATGGGCCGCAAGCTCGAGCTCGTGAAAGAAGACGAGCAGAACGATACGAGCGTCGCCGCGCAAAAGGCGCGCAAGCTCATCAACCAGGACAAGGTCGCGGCGCTGGTCGGTACCGTGTCGAGCGGCGTGTCGCTCTCGGTGGCCGGCGTGGCGGCAACGACCGGCACGCTGTTCATGGACTCCGGCGGCCACAGCGACGACGTAACGGGCAAGAGCTGTCATTGGAACGTGTTCCGCACGTGCCACAGCACGTGGATGGAGACGCACGCGACGGGTTACGCGCTGCAGAAGCGATTCGGCAAGAAGTGGTTCTTCATCACGCCGGACTATGCGTACGGGCATTCGCTCGAAGCCGGTTTCAAAGACGTGCTCGCGCATAACGGCGGCAGCGTCGTCGGCAACGAGCTCACGCCGCTCGGCACGACGGACTTCAGCTCGTACCTCACCAAGATCGACGCCGCGAAGCCCGATCTCGTGCTGGTGTTCGTGCAAGGCGACGACTACACCAACTGCCTCAAGCAGATGAACCAGTTCGGTCTGCTCAAGAAATACCCGGTCGGCGGGCCGCAGGTGGAGCTCGAGCCGCTGTACGGTCTGCCGCCCGAAGCGCGCGAAGGCTACTGGGGCATCGAGTGGTACTACAAGAGCGACAAGTGCCTGGGCAAGGGCAACAAAGTCGCGCACCAATTCGTCGCCGACACCATCAAGCGCTACGGCAAGCCGCCGACCGCGCGCAACGCGTTCGGCTACATCACGCTCGACCGCCTCGCGCAAGCGATGAGCGACGCGAAGAGCGTCGAGCCCGTGAAGGTGGCGCGCGCGATCGAAGGCACGCACTTCAACTCGATCTTCGCCGGTTCGGCGTACTACCGCAAGGAAGACCACCAGCTGATGTGGCCGATGTGGGTCGCGAAGATTCGGCCCAACGGCACGCCGGGCGACAAGTACGACCTGTTCGACGTGACCGACATCAACGCGGCGGAAGCCGTCGAGCAGACGATCTCGCAGAAACAAGCGGTCTGCAAGCTGGGGTATCCGACGTAGGATAAACTCCCCGTGCACGACTTGGCACACCTTGGGCCGCAGCTCTTCAACGGACTCGTGCTGGGCGCGTTCTACGCGATCGTCGCACTGGGTCTGTCGCTGATCATGAACCTCACGGGCACCATCAACATGGCGCACGGGAGCTTCATGACGCTGGCCGGCTACCTCGCGTACACGATGGTGCTGCGCAACGTGCCGTTCGGGTGGGCGCTCATCCTCGCGCCGCTGTTCGCGGTGCTCGTCGGCGTGGTCGTAGAGCGGACGCTGGTGCGCCCGCTCTACAAGCGCGAGCCGTTCTACAGCTTGCTGATGACGTTCGGACTGTCGCTCATCGCTGAAGAGGTGTTCCGGCTGATCTGGGGGCCGAACGGTGTGCCGTTCTCGCCGCCCGGCGTCCTGGCCGGCGCCGCGAAGCTGGGCTTCATGGAGTTTCCGACGTTCCGCATCTTCATCGTGCTCGTGCTGATCGTCGCCATCGCCGGGCTCGCGCTGTTCCTCACGCGCACCCGCTTCGGGCTGCGATTGCGCGCCGCGGTGCAGGACAGCGAGATGATCGCCGCGCTCGGCACCAACACGCAGCTGCTCTACGCGGTCAACTTCAGCCTCGGGATCTTTTTGGCCGGCATCGCCGGCGTGCTCGCCGCGGGGATGCTGGGGCTCTCACCGACCAGCGGCAACGCGCTGCTGATGCCGGCGTTCGTAACCGTCATCATCGGCGGGATGGGCAGCTTGTTCGGCAGCATCGTCGGCGGCCTGCTGGTCGGCATCGCGATCTCGATGACGACGCTGTTCGTCCCGGCCGCGAGCGAGGTCGCGATGTACGTGCTGATGGCGATCGTGCTGCTCGTGCGACCGCGCGGCCTGTTCGGCGAAGAGGGCATCTTCGGGTGAGGGCTCCCCGGGAGCTGCTCGTCTCCACGGCCCTCGTGGTGCTGTTCTGCTTCGGGCCGTGGGCGTCGCCGCTCGCGCACGTGGAACTATCGACGGTGAGCGAGCTGTTCGTGACGGCGATCGCCGTCATGAGCGTCAACCTGCTGCTCGGCTATACGGGCTTGCCGGCGTTCGGGAACGCCGCGTACTTCGGGCTCGGGTTGTACGGCGTCGCGCTGTCGCTCAAATACATCCCGCAGGTGGATTTCGTCGTCGCCGTCCTGATCGGAATGGCCTTGGCGCTGCTGGGCGGGTTGATCCTCGGGCCCTTCCTCCTGCGCCGCCGCGGCATCTATTTCGGGCTCTTGTCGATCGCGTTCGGGCAGGTGTTCTACTTCATCGCGTACCGCTACACCGACGTGACGGGCGGCGAGGACGGCATGCAGATCGCACGCCCGTACGCCGGGCTGCCTTCCGCGCACGTCATCGTGAGCGATTTCGGTTTCTATTACGTCTCGCTCGCGCTGTTCGTCGTGGCGCTGATCGCATTTCGCACCATCGTCCGGTCGCCGTTCGGCCGAACGCTCATTGCGATCCGGCAGAACGAACCGCGCGTGCGCTATCTCGGGCTCAACACCGACCGCTTCATCTTCGTCGCGCTGCTGATCTCCGCGACGATGGCGGGCTTGAGCGGTGCGCTCTTCGGTCTGCTCATCAACTTCGCGGCACCGCTCCAGCTCGACTGGCACCAGTCCGGCTACTTCGTGCTCTCGATGATTCTGGGCGGCGCGGGCACCGTCTGGGGCTCGCTCGTCGGCGCGTTCATCTACGTGATCGGCAAAGACGTCATCTCGACGATCACCGCAGCGTGGCAAATCTATCTCGGTGCGTTCTTCGTCGCGTGCGTGCTCGGCTTCCCGCGCGGCGTCCTCGGGACGTTGCAGTCGCTCACGCGCCGGTCGCCGCAAACGTTCGCGGAGGACGACGTCAACGCGGCGTTCGATGCCGAAGCGCCGATCGAGGTGGGCCGTGGCGTCTGACCGGATCATGCTCGAAGCCACCGGCATCTCGAAAGTATTCGGCGGTGTGCGCGCCGTCGACGACGTGTCGCTGCAGGTCCGCGAAGGCACGATTCACGCGCTCATCGGGCCGAACGGCGCGGGCAAGACGACGTTCTTCAACGCGATCTCCGGCTTCGCGTTCCCCGAGCGCGGCAGCGTGCGCTTTTTGGGCACCGACGTGACGCGGATGCTGAACTGGCGGCGCATCGCGATGGGCATGGGGCGCACGTTCCAAACGCCCAGCATCTTCCCGGAGCTGACGGTCGACGAGAACGTGCGGCTGGGCGTCAACGCGCACGCGAAGCAGGCGTTTCGGCTGCGCGCGCCGCGCGGCGGCGCGAAGGCGGCGCTCGACAAGCGCGTCGACGAGCTCCTGGGATTCGTGAACCTCACCGCGCAGCGCGACCGCCCGCTGTCGGAGCTCGCACACGGCTCGCAGCGGCTGTGCGAGATCGCGATGAGCCTGTCGACGAATCCCGTCCTGGTGCTGCTCGACGAGCCGATGGCCGGGCTCGCGGAAGCCGAGACGGAACGCATCATCGGCGTGATCCGCGACTTGCGCGAACGGCTGGGACTCACGGTGCTGTTCGTCGAGCACAACATGCGCGTGGTGCTGTCGCTCGCCGACCGCATCACCGTGCTAGACCGCGGCAAGCTGCTCGCAGAAGGCACGCCCGCGGAGATCGCCGCGAACGACGCGGTGCGCAGCGCGTACCTCGGCGAAGGCGTGTTGGATACTGTCGGCGGAGGCGCGGTCGCGTAAATGTCCGAGCCGCTGCTCTCCGTCGAAGGGCTGTTCACCAACTACGGCAAGATCCGGATCTTGCGCGACGTGTCGCTGACGGTTGGCGAAGGCGAGGTCGTCGCGCTGCTCGGCCTCAACGGCGCCGGCAAGACGACGACGATCCGCAGCATCCTCGGGCTCACGCCGCCGCGCGCCGGTAAAGTTCGCATCGGCGGCCGCGACGTCACGGGCTTGGCCGCGTACCGCGTCGCGCGCCTGGGGGTCGGCTACGTGCCCGAAGGCCGCCGGATGTTCAAGGACCTCACGACGCTGGAGAACTTGCAGCTCGCGGAGAACGGCCGCGGCGGTGCGTGGACGATCGCGCGCGTGCTGCAGCATCTGCCGAAGCTCGCCGAGCTGCGCTCGCGCAAAGCCGGCCGGCTCTCGGGCGGCGAGCAAGAGATGCTCTCGATCGGCCGCGCGCTCGTGTCGAACCCGCGGCTGCTGCTGGTCGACGAGCCGTCGCAAGGCCTCGCACCGCTGATCGTCGAGGAAGTCTACCGCATCCTGACCGAGCTCAAGGCGACCGGCGTGTCGATCTTGCTGGTCGAGCAGAACGCGCTACTCGCGCTGAAGATCGCTGACCGCGCCTACGTGCTCGACAGCGGGCGCATCGTGCACGAAGGCGCCGCGGCGGAGCTGGCCGCAGACCAGAACCGCATCCGGACGCTGATGGGACTCGAAGTAGCCGCGCACTGACTTGCGGCATTGCGTTGTAATCCGGCGACGAGCAACGCATATATGCTATCTTATGCGGGTATAGACTTCGTAAGGTAGGCTATATGCATGCTCTTTATTCGCCGGGCGAGCTCGCGACGAGACTTGGCAAGCGCGCACGGGAACGCCGGGTGTCCCTGAAGATGCGCCAGGAGGACCTCGCTCGCGCCGCCGGCGTTTCCGTCGACTCGGTCCGGCGGTTCGAGCGGGGTGATGGCGGGCTCACCGTCAAGGCGCTCGCCGCGATTGCAATCGCCCTGGGCTCCGGACACGAGCTCACCGACTTGTTCGCGCCCGCTCCGCAGAGTTCGCTAGACGAAGTGCTGCGTGCGCAGAGGGAGCCGCACACGGCCCGCCTGAGAGTCCGTCGTCCGGGCACACAGCCCTGATGCGCTTGCCCGCCGGAACGGCCATCCAGGTCGGCCTCCGCTTTTCGCCGCACGAGATCGTGCGCGTTGGGCGCCTCGCGTGGGCGAACACACATGCCGTGTTCGAATACGACCGGGCCTTCATGACGTCCGCGTTGCGGATCAATCCGAACCTCGGCGTCCCGGCGCCGGCGCTGCTCGAACCGAGGAACCCGCGCGTCTTTCGTGGGCTGCACGGCGTCTTTGCGGACAGCCTACCCGACGCGTGGGGTGAAGCGTTGCTCCGGCGGCGCGCAGAAGCCGAAGGCGTCGCATACGATTCGCTCAACGCGCTCGACCGGCTCGCGTGGGTCGGGAGCACGGCGATGGGCGCACTGTCCTACGTTCCCGATTATGCGGAAAAACCGGAAGACGCACCGGTGGACCTCGATCGCTACGCGGCCGAGGCATTCTCGATCCTCGAGGGAGAGCTCGATCGCGTCGTAACGGCGCTGATCGCCCTCGGAGCGCCGTCCGGTGGCGCACGGCCGAAGATTCTCGTTTCGCTCGATGACGCCGGTCGGGCAAGCGCCGTTGAAAAGCCTGGCTACGTCCCGTGGCTCATCAAGTTTCGCGGTCCGCAGGATCCGGTGGACGTCACGCGCTTGGAGGCGGCCTACGCGGACATGGCGCGGTCCGCGGGCATCACGGTATCCGCAACACGGCTCGTCGGCGAAGGCGGTGCAGCATACTTCGCGACACGGCGCTTCGATCGATCCGGCACTTCAGGCACTCAGCGAATCCACACCCTGTCGTTCGCAGCGTTTCTGGATGCAGACTGGTACGTTCCGAGCGGCGATTACGACCTCGCGCTGCGCGTCGTCCGCAACGTCGTTCGCGACGTCGAAGCGCTCGAAGAGATCTACCGCCGTATGGTCTTCAACGTGGCGGCCCACAACCGCGACGATCACTGGAAGCAGCACGCGCTTCTCATGAGCTCCGACGGCTCGTGGACGCTCGCGCCCGCATTCGATCTCACGCCGAATCCCGGACCGGGCGGCGAGCACTACCTCACGATAAACGGTCGCGGCAAGGACATCACCGTCGACGACTTGCTTGCCGTTGCCGACGCGCACGCGATACGCCGGCCCAAAGCGCGGGCCATCATCGATCGGGTGCGTGCGGCGGTCGCGGATTTCGATGAGTACGCGGCGAGGTACGACGTGACCCGAGCGACGTTGAACGCGACGAAGGCGCTCCACGCCGCAGCAGCCGCCTCGCTCCAGCGCGGCGCGGCGGGGAGCAAGCCGCCGCGACGAGCTCGAACCAGGTAAAGCGTGCGTGCGGTACCGCACGTTCTACTACTAAATTAGTTGACTACGCGCAGCCGGGGAGGTAGTATAGCCGCCGACCGTGATCATGCCACGCCGCGCGCCTCACCTTCTCCTGAGCGTT
>CAWCRI010000017.1:0-376667 GCA_963797935.1 Vulcanimicrobiota bacterium | reverse complement strand
ACTTCGGGCGCAACATCATCGACATGTTCGAGCCGCGCCATCGCCTCGACAGCGGGACGTGGGGCGTCATGGGCATCGGCATGGGCTATGCGATCGGCGCCGCGGTGGAGAGCGGCAAGCCGGTCGTCGCGCTTGAAGGCGATTCGGCGTTCGGCTTTTCCGGCATGGAGATCGAAACGATCTGCCGGTACAACTTGCCCGTGGTGACGGTGATCTTCAACAACAACGGGATCTATCGGGGCGATCCGGCGGGTGAAGCGCCCTCGCCGACCGGTTTCATCGCCGGCGCGCGCTACGAGCGGATCATTGAAGCGTTCGGTGGAGTGGGCGTGCACGTGACGGACACGGCGAGTTTGCAGAAGGCCGTGAGCGACGCGCTCGCTTCCGGGAAGCCCGCCTTGATCAACGCGGTGATCGACCCGACCGCGGGCACCGAGAGCGGTCACATCCAGAGCTTGAACCCGAAAAGCGCGCTCGTTTCATGAGTTAGCCATGTGCGTCGCTGAAGGCCGGGCGGCATTCTTCTCGCGGCCCGCGTTCCTCGGGGTGCTCGCGGGCGCCGCGGCCCCGCTGGTCGCGGGCGCCGGCGGCGCCGAACAGGCCGCGGCGGCGGAGCGCGTGCGCCGAGTGCCGTTGCCTGAGCCGCGCCTGCCGCTCACGCGCGGCAACGCCGCGGCCGCGTCCCTGGCGCGCGGCGCGAACCTCGTGACCGCGACGTACGCGCGCGTCGAAGCGCTGGCGAGCTCGGTCGAGGACCGCACGCTGCGCACGGACGTCCTCGACCTTCTCCGCAACCCGCGCGCGCTCTACGCGGAGCGGCACCCGGCGCCGGCGTCACGGCTCGCGGTGCGCGACGCGCTGGCACGTGAAGGGTTCGTCCCCGCAGCCGCGCCGGTGCGCGGCATCTTCCCGCCCGGGACGGAGCCGGAAGCGACGACCGCCGTGCAGCCGTTCTGGTGCGCGCCGGGCTCGGCGGAAGGTTCGCACCACGACTATCCCGGCGGCCTCGCCGTGCACGAGTCGTTCAACGCGGCGATGGCCACGGCGTTCGCATCGCAGTACGACGCGCACTACTTCGGCGGGCGGCCGACGGTCTCGCGCGACACGGTGGTCGCCGCGGCGCTCTACCACGACATCATGAAGACCGTCGTGTTCGGCTGGAACGACGACGGCACGGTGTTCGACGAGCTGACGATCGCCGGCACGGGAGCACATCACATCCTGTCGGGAGCCGAAGCGATCGCGCGCGCGCGCGATCCCCGCTTCGTGACGACGCTGCTGTCGGCGCACGCCGCGCCGTCGCTGGGCGACGAGGTGCAAGTCGTGGCGTGGTGCCGGGCGGCGGCAATCGTCGCAAACGTCGATCCGGTCGCGTTCGGGCTGCTGAAGCGCGACGGCACGAAGTTCGCGCTGGCGGCGGACCCCGTACCGCTCGAAGCGTTCGTGAACTACCTCAGCGACCACGACTACGTGGTGTCGGTGCACGCGATGCACGTGGTCTCCGCGCGCCTGCAGCAGCGCTGGTCACGCCAAGAAGGCCTGCGAACGCTGGCGCCGACGTTCCCCTGGTACCGCGCGATGATCCTCACCCGCAACACGGCGCTCGCACTGTACGACACGCTCGCGCGCAACGGCGCCGACGCCTTCGACCGAACGCTGGTACGAACCGAGTCGCAGCTCGCCCCGCTGCGCGTCTGACGGTGCCCGGCGAAACAGATCTGCGCGCGCTGCTCGCCGGCATGACGCCGACGCTGCGGCCGGAGACGTACGAATTCCGGACGCTGCCGCCGGGCGAGTCGCTGCCGGCGGGGATCATGCCCTTTGCCACGGTGCGCGAGGACGAAGGCCTCACTGTCGTCATCGAACATTCCCCGATGCCGCAGCCTGATGGCGGCGACGGCTATCGCGCGATCACCCTCGGCGTGGATTCAAGCCTGAACGCAGTCGGCTTCATCGCTGTCGTGGCGCGCGCGCTCGCCGACGCCGGCATACCGGCGAACGTCATCGCGGGTTATCATCACGATCATGTGCTCGTCCCAGCCACACGTGCTGAGCTGGCGATGACAACCCTTCGCGGCATCGCCCGGTCCTCGTGAGGCGCTACATGTCGAGCAGCGCGATGAACTCGCCTGACGTGAGTCCCGCTTGGTGGATGACGGAGCGGAGCGTTCCCGGGGCGAGGGTTCGGCCAGGATGTACGGGCACGATGACGACTCGGCCGCCTGGGCCGCGCAGAAAGTGATGCGAGCCGTTGACGTGGGACAAGACGAATCCCCGGCGTGAGAGCGCCCGAAGCACGTCACGACCGGGAACGCGCGGTACGCGTCCCATCTTAGGGTCGCCGCGTGCGGGCTACGACCGCAGGACGGTGACTTCCGCGATCTCCGTACGACTCGCGGGCACCGGCACCGCAAGCCCTTCTTTCTGGGCGAATTCGAGATATCCGGCGATCAGCTCGCGCGTGCGTTCGAGCGCCTCGTCGCGTGTGTCGCCGTGCGTGGACGCGAAGTCCAGCGCAGGAATGTACGTTACGAATTCGCCGTCTTGTTCCTCGATAACGATCGGGTACGTCACGGTGGTGCTCATGGGCAACGATCGCGTTCGACGGTTGCGCGCACGGTCCCCGGGAGGACGAGGAGGAGCCGTAGCATGCTGTTGAATGTGCGCTTGATTCACTGTCGTTGACTCCGTTCGGGCGCTCGCCGGCGCTCTCGCCGATTGCCAAAGTTCCTTTCGTCATCAGCCTATTCTTCTCATGAGGCAGTCGGTGCTCGTATGTGTGTCCGTAAGGTACAGCACAGTATACTACGGCTTTTGCGTTTATTCCTGCGGCCCTGCCCACCGATGGTTTGATCGTGGCCGAAACGTTCGCGGAGCGCCTTCGCCGCCTCCGCGAGGACGGTGGGCTCACCATCGCCGCTCTTGCACTGGAAGTCGGCGTTTCCGAGAGCGCGATCAGGCAATTAGAGGCGGGCAGCGTGAAAAGTCCCAGCTTTGCAGTCGGTCTCAGGCTCGCCCATCATCTCGGCGTAGATCCATACTACCTGGCGTTCGGCGAAGGATCGAATCTGAACGAACGGCTCCTCGTCCTCGAACGCCGCTTGACGAAAGTGGAACAGCGCGTCGCTGCAGGGCCGACGCGCCGTTGACGCTGCTCAGCTGGTAGCGAACAGTTTTCCGAAGCGCTCCTCGAAGGCTTCCGGATCAAGATTCGTCTGAGCGGAGAGGCGCGATAAGCGCGGCTCCGTGAGGTCCGGCTTTTCCAGGCGGATCATGTACTTGCGCGCGACTTCGTAGGATTCGGTGGTCACGTCGACCATGCGTACCCGGATGCGGCCCGTGTCCTTGTCGAGCATCGACTCCAGCGTCACCGGGACGATGCGGCCGCCGGCCAGCGCGATGAGCGCGCCGCTGCCGCCGCTCAGCAGGTAGCGCACCGCGCCGTAGCCCAGCGTGCGCGTGTACTCTGCGTCGAACGGGATCGGCTTCGCGCTGCGCAGCTCGTAGCCGATGTCCTTGGGCACGACGGTCGCGTCGATCCCGATCTCCTTCAGGCGCGCGCGCACCGCGTCGCGCAGCACGCTGCCCAGCGGCACGTCCGCGAGGCGCACGTGGCCGTAGGCGTCGCGCGTCGCGGTCGACACCGCGGCGAGCTCCTCGGGCGCGATGCGCTCCGCGATGCCTTCGGCGACCACCGCCACGCCGTGGTCGTGGCCGGACGCCAGCCGTTTGACGATCGCGCCGACGATCGTGTCGACCACGTCGTCCAACGCGATCCTCTCGCCGACGAACTCTTCGGGGATGAGCGCGAGCGTCGCGCCGGCGGCCTTGCAGATCCCCAGCGCCAGCGCGCCGGACTTGCGGCCCATGGTCACCGCGAGGTACCAGCGTGACGCCGTGCGCGCGTCTTCCATCAGGTTCTCGACGATCGCCGAGCCCACCGCGCGCGCCGTTTCGAAACCGAACGTCGGCGCGTTGTCGGGCAGCGGCAAGTCGTTGTCGATCGTTTTGGGGACCGTCGCGACGCCGATGCGGCCCTTCGTCTCGGCTGCGATGCGCGTCGCCCCGAACGTCGTGTCGTCGCCGCCGATCGTGATCAGGTAGCGCACGCCCAGCATCGTCAGCGAGCGGATGCAGCGCCGCAGCGAATCGGGATCGCTCGCGGGGTTCGTGCGCGAGGTGCGCAGCATCGATCCGCCCGAGAAGTGCAGGCGGGACACGTCCTCGATCTGCAGCTCGGTGACGTGCGACGTGTCGCCCGCCACCAAGTGCCGATAGCCTTCGTAGATCCCGAGCACGCGCAGCCCGTGGTTGCGCGCCTCGATCGTCGCCGACGCGATGACGCCGTTGATGCCGGGCGCCGGCCCGCCGCCGACCAGGATCGCAAGCGTCTCGTCCGCGTTCATCACCCCGTCCTTACCCCGGTTCTCACACCGCCGCGGGCGTCGTCGCGGCTCCCATCCGCGTGCGCAGCTCCGCGTCGAGCGCGTCGAGGAACTGCGTCGTGGTCAGCCATGGCTGATCGGGGCCGATCAGGATCGCGAGATCTTTGGTCATCTTGCCGGACTCGACCACGTCGACGCACACCTTCTCGAGCGTCTCGGCGAAGCGCGTCACGTCGGGCGTGCCGTCCACCTTGCCGCGGTGCGCGAGCCCGCGCGTCCACGCGAAGATCGATGCGATCGGGTTGGTCGACGTCTCGCGGCCCTTCTGGTGCTCGCGGTAGTGCCGCGTCACCGTGCCGTGCGCCGCTTCGGCTTCGATCGTCTGGCCGTCGGGCGTCATCAGCACCGACGTCATGAGACCCAGCGAACCGAAACCTTGCGCGACGGTGTCGGACTGCACGTCGCCGTCGTAGTTCTTGCACGCCCACACGAACGCGCCCGACCACTTCAACGCCGCGGCGACCATGTCGTCGATGAGCCGGTGTTCGTACGTCAGCCCGCGCGCTTCGAACTCCGTCTTGAACTCTGCGTCGTAGATCTCTTGGAACAGGTCCTTGAAGCGCCCGTCGTAGTATTTGAGGATCGTGTTCTTCGTCGACAGATATACCGGGTAACCGCGCAGCAAACCGTAGTTCATGCTGGCGCGCGCGAAGCCTCGGATCGACTCGTCGACGTTGTACATCGCGAGCGCGACGCCGCCGCCCTTGAACTCGTACACCTCGCGCTCGATCGGCGCGCCGCCGTCCGCCGGCGTGAACTTCACCACCAGCTTGCCGGCGCCGGGCACCACGAAATCCGTCGCTTTGTACTGGTCGCCGAATGCGTGGCGGCCGATGACGATCGGCTGCGTCCATCCAGGCACCAACCGCGGGACGTTACGGCAGATGATCGGCTCGCGGAACACCGTGCCGTCGAGCTCGTTGCGGATCGTGCCGTTCGGCGAGCGCCACATCTGCTTGAGGTGGAACTCCTCGACGCGCGCCTCGTCGGGTGTGATCGTCGCGCACTTCACGCCGACGCCGTACTGCTTGATGGCGCGCGCCGCGTCGAGCGTCACCTTGTCGTCGGTTTCGTCGCGGTGCTCGACCGAGAGGTCGTAGTACTTCAGGTCGACGTCGAGATACGGCAGGATGAGCTTGTCTTTGATGAAGTGCCAGATGATGCGCGTCATCTCGTCGCCGTCGAGCTCGACGACGGGGTTTTTGACCGTGATCTTGTTCAGGGGAGGATACTCCTGCGTGCGAAGCGTGACCGGCTGTGGTTCCGCATGGCGCGCGCTCGTCCCCGGGGACCGAGCCCTACCCGCGGCGGGCCGGCTCGCGGCGCGCACGGAAACCGCCCCGATGCGCGTCGTGAGCCTGCTGCCGTCGGCCACCGAGATTCTGTTCGCGATCGGCGCGGGCGACCAGGTCGTCGGCGTCACGCACGAGTGCGACTTCCCGCCGGAAGCGACCACGCGCCCGCACCTCACGTCGTCGCTGCTGCCCGCCGAGCTCGACGCCGCCGGGATCGACCGGCACGTGCGGGCGAGCGTGCACGCGGGCTCGTCGCTGTACGGGCTCGACGACAAAGCGCTGGCCGCGCTCGATCCCGACCTGATCGTGACGCAAGAACTGTGCGCGGTGTGCGCCGTGTCGTACGAGATCGTCGACCGCGCCGCCAAACGGCTACGGGGCGATCCGCGGGTGGTTTCGCTAGAGCCGTCGTCGATCGAGGACGTCTTCTCCACCATCGCGTTCCTCGGCGATCTGGCCGGCGCGCGTGACGGTGCGGATCGTCTGCTTCGTCACCTGCGCGCGCGCGTCGCGGTGCTGCGCGAGCGCGTCACCGCGCGCGACGGCGTGCGCCCGCACGTGCTCGTGCTCGAATGGACGGATCCGCCGATGAGCGGCGGCCACTGGACGCCCGGTCTCGTGGAGCTCGCCGGCGGCGAACCCGCGCTCGGCAATCCCGGCGCGAACAGCCGCGTGCTCTCGTGGGACGAGATCGCCGCCGCCGAACCGGACGTCGTCATCGTGGCACCGTGCGGCTTCGGCCTCGCTCGCGCGCAGCACGAGCTTGCCGCACTGCCGCCTGCCGCCGCGAAAGCGTTCACGTCGCTGCGCGCGGTGCGCGAAGGCCGCGCCTACGCGATGGACGGCAACGCGTTCGTCAACCGCCCGGGCCCGCGGCTCGTGGACACCGCGGAGCTGTTTGCCGCCGCGATCGCCGGCGACGCCGCGCAGCACGCGGACGCGATCGCCGTCGTGCAGCTCGAGCCGGCGTAAGCGCGGGCGCTACGTCGCCGGCTGCTGCGCGAAGCGTTCGGCTGACTCGGCGATGACGCGCCGCGCGGTCGCGGCGTCGTCCCAGCCCGCGGTACTCGTGTGCTTGCCTTCGAGCGTCTTGTACGTCTCGAAAAAGTGCTGGATCTTGCGCAGCTGGTGCGAGAAGATCTGCGTGTAGTTGTGGACGTCGGCATAGTCCGGCTCGCCGACCGGGACCGCGAGCACCTTGTCGTCTTCTTTTCCGTCGTCGATCATGCGCAGCAGCCCGATCGGACGGGCCGCGACGAGACAGCCGCTGAACGTGGGCTCCGAGACGAGGATCAGCACGTCGAGCGGATCGTCGTCGAGCGCGAGCGTGCGCGGCGCGAAGCCGTAGTCGCCCGGATAAAAGATCGGCGAGTGGAGCGCGCGGTCCAGCCGGAAGATGTCGAGCGCTTTGTCGTACTCGTACTTGTTCCGCGACCCGCTGGGGATCTCGACGATCACGTTGATCTCGTCGGGCGCGCGGTCGCCCAGCGGCAGGTTCAAACGGTTTTGGCGCGCGGCAAGGCTCACGGCGGCGAGCTTCCGCGCCGCGTGAGCGCGCGCCTGGAGAGCGTCGCGAAGCCGGCTAGACCGCGTGGGCCGTCTGGTTCAACCGCGCGAGCGTCCATACGCCGTTCGTGCGCCGGAAGCGCGTCACCGACGCCGTCAGGAAGCGAACTTTCAGCTCGGTGTCGCCGAGCAGCACGCGCAGCAGCGCGTGAAGCGGGCCGGCGTGCGTCGCGACCAGCCCGACGCCGTCGTCGCCCACCTCGCCGGTGATGCGCTCGACGGCGCGCGCAACACGTTCACACAATGCGTCGAACGTCTCGCCGCCGCCCGGCGTGTACGCTTTCACCGCGGTTTGGTTCGTCGCGTCGAGCTGCGGGTTGGCGGTGAGGATCTGTTCCCACGTCAGGCCTTCCCACTCGCCGAACTGCATCTCGCGCCAGTCCGGATCGAGCCGCAGCGGCACGTCGCGCGGGCCCAGCACGATGCGCGCCGTCTCGGCCGCGCGCGCGAGATCGCTCGACACCGCCGCGTCGATGCGGTCGTTGCGCAAGAGCGCGGCGAGGGCCGTCGCTTGCGCGCGGCCCTCGTCGTCGAGCGGGATGTCGGCATGCCCCTGAAAGCGCTTGTCCGCGTTCCAGGCCGTGCGCCCGTGGCGAACGCAGATCAGCTGCACGCGAACGCTATGATCGCCGGAGCGGCTATTTTCCTCCGTGCGACACGAGCAGATCGCTCATGTCGTTCGCGTGCTCCTCTTCCACCGCGAGGATCTCTTCGAGCATCGTGCGCGACGTCGAGTCGCGGTCGCCGAAGAAATGGATCAGCTCGCGGTAGTGCTCGATCGCGATGCGCTCCGCGATCAAGTTCTCTTTGATCATCCCGACGAGATCCAGATCGCTTGCGCCGTACTGCGACGCGGAGCGCGTCGCGAGACCCTCCGGGTCGAAGTTGGGCGTGCCGCCGAGCTGGTTGATGCGCTCCGCGATGCGCGCGGCGTGCTCGCGCTCTTCGGCGGCGTGCTGCGCGAACTCGTCCTTGGGGCCTTGGCTCGAGATGCCGGTCGCGGCGATGCTGTGCATCGTATAGCGCAGCACGCAGACGAGCTCGGTCGCGAGCGCGTTCTGGAGCAGGTCGATCGCCTGCTTGGGGTCGAGCCCGTAATCTTGCGTGAGCGCGCCCTTGTCGATCTGCTCGCGGGCGCGGCGGCGCAGCTCCGTGATGTCGGTCAGGAACGGCTGCTGGGTGTTCGTGGTGGTCACAACGATGGGTCTCCCGGTTCGATTGGAACGGTCAGATCAGGACTGTACCCGCCCGGCGCCCGCCCGCCCCAGGCAAGTGCGGCGCAGGCGCCCGCGAGGGGCAATTCCGCCGCCGCCGGAAGTTCGCGGCATGGAGTCCGACGGCCGCGTGGCCATCCGCAAGATGTACAAGCTCTACATCAACGGCGCGTTCGCGCGCAGCGAGTCGGGGCGCAGCGATCAGATCGGCGGCGAGAACGTCGCGCACGCATCGCGCAAGGACGTCCGCGACGCGGTCGTGGCGGCGCGCGCGGCGCACGCGAAGTGGGCCGACCAGACGCCGGCGCTCCGCGGGCTGGTGCTCTACCGCCTGGCCGAGATGATGGAGGCGCGCAAGGCGGAGCTTGCCGCGCAGCTCGTCGCCGGCGGAACCGCCGACGACGCGGAGGCCGCGCGCGAAGTCACCGCCGCAATCGACCGCACCGTCTGGTACGCCGGCTGGTGCGACAAATATCTCGCCCTCGCGTCGACGCGCAACCCGGTCGGCGGCCCGCATTTCAACTTCTCCACGCCGGAGCCGACCGGGATCGTGGCGCTGCTCGCGCCCGACGAGCCCGCGCTGCTGGGCCTCGTGACGGCGGTGCTCCCGGCGCTGGTGAGCGGCAATGCCGTCGTGGTCGTCGCCGGCGAGCGCGATCCGCGCACGGCGGTCGTGTTCGCGGAATGCCTCGCGACCAGCGATCTCCCCGCGGGAGCCTGCAACGTGCTGACCGGCGTGCGCGCCGAGCTTGCCCCGGTGCTTGCAGGCCACATGGACGTGAACGCGCTGGGCGCATTCGGGCTCGACGCGGCGGCGGAGAAACGGCTGGGCGAGCTCGCGGCGGAGAACGTGAAGCGCACGCACTTCGAGGACGCACCGGCGCGCGACGCATGGTTCGGCGGCGGTTACGACGAGCTCGAGCGCGTGCTCGCGTTCACGGAGCTCAAGACCATCTGGCACCCGGCCCGAATCTGAGCGACGGCGGGACCGCGCCCGCCGCAGTGTGAATCAGGGGCCTTCGAGCTCAGGACGAGCTCCCCGCGGAGAGGTGGCAGAGCGGTTGAATGCACTCGCTTGGAAAGCGAGCATACGGTAAAACGTATCGGGAGTTCGAATCTCCCCCTCTCCGGTCTCAAGGCGCTCCGCTCCGCTGCGCGCCCCCCACGCCGAGCGTGGGGCCCCCGGGTTCGAGCTCGCAACCACAATCCGGGCTAGGCACGATTACGCTGTGCTCGCTCCATCACCGGGGTCGTGGCCGCCGGCAGGTCTTGCTGCCTGTGGCCTTGCCGCCGGGGGGCTAACGCAGGGGTCTGGTTTCGCCGAACCTTCGTTTAGTGCAGCAACAGGGGCTTGCTCGGACGGGGGATGTTCGGCAAGGAGGCGGGTTCGGCACGGACGCTGCTGAGGTGATCGTGGACGCCGGCGTTGAGGCCGGCGATGATTCGCGGCGCCGTGCTCGCGTGCGTGAGGTTGCCGGCCAGACGGCGGATGCGATCGAGCGGCTGCGGTCGGCTTCGAATCGGCTCACCGCGAATGCCATTGCGCAGACGTCGGCCATCGTCGAGATCGCGCGGACCGCGCGTGCTTCTACCGAGCGCGTGCGTGGTGCGGGGCGTACCGTTTCGAATGCTCGCGTGCGCACGACTGAAGCGGACGAACAGCTGCGGTCGGCGGGGCGCGGGATCGAAGAGCTTACGACGTCGTCGAGCGAGCTTGCGGCTGTGACGAAGAGTGCGCTGGCGTCGATCGGCGAGCTGCTCGCGCTCACCGAGAAGATCAACGGGATCGTGGATTTCGTGCGCGAGGTTTCCGAGCGCACCAATTTGCTTGCGCTCAACGCGAAGATCGAAGCGGCGCGCGCCGGCGAGCACGGGCGCGGCTTTGCCGTCGTTGCCGGCGAAGTCGGGAAGCTTGCCGCTTCGACGCGCGAGGCGACCCGCGACATGGACGAGCTGCTGCGCCAGATCGCGGCGCGCGGCGCGTCGACCAGCGCGTTCGGTGCGTCGCTCGACGGTGCCGTGGCAGGCAGCGAACGCTCCGCCGGCGGCGCGCGCACGGCGCTGGACGCGATCTCGAGCGCGGTCGCCGACGTCGTCGCGACGTTCGCCGACGTCGAGCGGCTCGTCGAGAGCGAGATCGCCGCCGCCGACCAGTACGGTTCTGCCGCAGGCTCGCTGCTGCGCAGCGTGCGCGAGCACTTCGCCGACACCGCCGAGACGCAGCTGTGGACGGGCAACGTCGAGTTCCAGAGCCACGAGCTGGCCGTGCTGCACCAACGCCGTTCCGACGCGGCGGTCGTGGTGCATTCGCCGGTGCGCACGCTGCGCGTCGGCTGCGCGGTGGCGCCGGAGTCGCTCCCGGCGCGCATGCTCAGCGCCTTCAAGCGCGAAGTGGAGCAGCTCTCGGACGGACAGATTCGCATCGAGCTCGTCATCCCGTACGAGAAGCGCCAGACGCAGCTGCTGATCGACCTGCGCACCGCGGACCTCGCGCTGGGCTCGCTGAACGCCTCGCTCGTCGGCAGCCTGCTGCCGCCCGCGCAATTGCTCGAATTGCCGTATCTGTTCCACTCGCGCCGCCACGCGTTCGCGACGTTCGACGGCGCGTACGGCCGCGCGCTGCTGGCGCGCGGCGCGAGCGTCGACCTCGCGTTCCTCGGCTTCTGCGAGAACGGCGTGCGGCACTTCACCAACGACGTGCGCGAGCTGCACGTCGCCGAAGACATGCGCGACTTGCGCATGCGCACGCTCGAAGGACCCGTCCCGCTCTACGTCGCGAGCGCGCTCGACGTCACGCCGTACCCGATGCCGCTGGGCAAGGTGCGCGACGCGCTGCGCGAGCGGCGCATCGACGGCCAGGACAACCCGCTGCCGACGATCGTCAGCACGAAGTTCTACGAGCACCAGCGTTTTCTCACGCTGACGGCGCACACGTACACGCCGCAGATCCTCGTCGCGAACCCGGACGTGCTCGCGTCGCTGGGCGAGCGCCGCGCGATCGTCGAGAAGGCCGCGGAGCGCGCGATCGCCTGGCAGCGCGACGCCGCGGCGAAGTTCGACGCCGACGCGCTCGCCGAGCTGCGGCGCCACATGAAGGTCACGGCGCTCGACGACGCGGAGCGCGAAACGTTCGTGCGCGCCACCGCGCCCGTCTACGAGCGCGCCGCCGATCTCGTCGGCGAGGCGGAGCTGGCGGCGCTGCGCGACGCGGCCGGCGCCGCCTCCTCGGGCCTGCCTGCAAAAACCTCCGGCTGGAGCTGAGCATTCGGGACGAACGTACGGCTAGCGGGGCGGCAGCCGCATGCGCGATGCTGGTACCGATGAGATCGTTCGAACGCCTCGTGCGCGGAGCCGCCGCCGCTCTCGGCGCGCTGGTCCTCGCGGCGTGCAACAACGGCACGCAGGCCTGTACGGCGCCTCCGGGGGTCTATAACGCCGCGGTGATCGTGACCCCAGTCCTCGTCTCGCCGGCACCGGGCGCAACCGGCGTCTCGACCGGCCCGCTGGACGTCACGATCAGCAGCGCGTTCAACGCGACGTCGCTGTTCGTGAAAGACGGAAGCGGCAACGTGACGCTGTCGGCAGACTTCCGGCAAGCGAACCCGCCGGCGACCGACGTGCGGATCGCGACGTTCGCGCAGCTCGCGCCGCACACCACGTATCAGGTGTACGCGTCGGTGGCCGGACCGGCACTTCCGCAGAGCTCTTGCGGACCGAGCTCGCAGACCAGCCTCGCGCCGCAGCTTCTCGGAAGCTTCACGACGACGGGCTGAGCCCTCGGGTCAGCGGCGCAAGAGCGGCAGCACGCGCGCCGCGGGCAGGTTGTAATACGTCACGCCGGCGCGGCCGGTCACCGTGTGCGCGCTGAACAGCGCATCGTCGATCGCAGCCTCGGTCGCGTCGACCGTCGCGGCGAACAGCGCGTCGACGCGGTCCTCGTCGGCCTCCAGCGGCGGGCCGGTGACCCCGCCCGCGCGCGGGTAGACGTGCGTCGTCGAGAACGCGATGAACAGGTCGCCGCTCGACACGTGCGAGGTCGCGCCGGTGCGCGCGAGCCCGAGCCCGGCGCGCTTGGCGACGTCGTGCAGGCGGTTGTGGTCGAGCGGTGCGTCCGTCGCGACGACGATGATGACGCTGCCGTCCGCGGCGCGGCCGCGCTCCGGCGCGGCGTAGCCCGCCGTTCGCGGATATACCGGCAGCAACTCGCTCGCGAACGCGCGCCCGACCGGTACGCCGTCGATGCGCAGCTCCGCGCGCGAGCCGGTGTTCGCGTTGACCAGCACGCCGACGGTGTAGCCGCCGAGCGCCTTGGGCAGCACGCGCGACGCCGAGCCGATCCCGGCCGCAAAGCCGAACGCCCGCATGCCGGTGCCGGCTCCGACGTTGCCGCGCGCGAAATCCCCGGGGTTCGCGGCGTCGAGCATCGCCACGACGTCGTCCGCGTGCACGTGGCGGCCCTGAATGTCGTTGATGCCTTGGTCGTCGCACTCCGCGACCACCGGCAGCGGCACGTCCTCGCGCACGCCGATCTGCGGGTGCTTGCCGATGAGCCACGACACGACACCGTCGTCGACCCGGCCGACGTTCAGCGTGTTCGTCAGCACGACCGGCACTTCCAAGAAACCGGATTGGTCCACCCAGTGCGCGCCGGTCATCTCGCCGTTGCCGTTGAGCGCGAACGTCGCCGCGGCGACGCGCTGGTTCCACGTGTCGGCGTTCGCGATGATCCCGGTCGCGCCGGTGCGCACGCTGGTCCCTTCGACCTTCGTCACGTGTCCGACGCGCACGCCTGCGACGTCGGTGATGCCGTCGACGGCGCCCGGCGCGAACGTGCCGATGGGCACCGGCGTGCGCGCCGCGGCGGGCAGCGCGCAGCAGACGAGCGCGGCGATCAGCGCGAGAAGGCGTCGCATCGGCACGGCGTTGGCTATCCGACGCCGACGGCCATGCTCGCGCCGCGCCGCAGCGACTCGTACGCGGCGCGCAGCGTTTCGAGCCGTCCCGGTTCGACGCGGCGTCCGGCGTTGGGACCGTCAGCGATCGCTTCGGCGAAGAGGCGCTCCGGGAGCGTGTCGTCGTCCGGCGTCCAGCCGAGCCGCGCGTTGATCGTGCGCTTGCGGTCCCACGTGCGCTGCGCGGCGGCGCGCAGCCCGGCGGCGTCGAGCGCGATGCCGCTCACCGCGCTCCACAGTGCCGCCGCTTCGGTGTCGAAGTCCTCGAAGCAGTCGCGCACGAACTTGCACAGCACCAGGCTGTCCCACGCGATCGCGCGATCTTCCGCCTCGATCGCGTCGCGCGCGCGCGCGTCGTCGCGGTCATCGTTGGACGGGTTGCGCAGATCCTTGTCGTACGTTGCGGCGCGGTTGTGGCAGGCGCCGCGCGTGCAAGTCGCCAGGCCGAGCGCGTACGTCGGCAGCGCGCGCGGCTCGTAGCCCGGCAGTTCCAGACCCTTGCAGTGCATCGCGAAGCGTTCCGCACCGCCGCCGATGCGCCTCGCGGCCGCGCGCACGCCGTCTGCCAGCACGTCGCCCAAGCCGCGCCGCTGCGCAATCGCCTCGATTGCCGGAAGCAGCACCGCCGCATTCTCGAACCGCAGCTCAGGTCCGAACGCATCGCTTGCGACGAGACCGTGTTGCGCGCACTCCATCGCGAACGCGATCGCCGAGCCGGTCGAGATCGTGTCGAGCCCGAGCTCGTCGCAGCGCGCGATCGCGTCGAGCACGGCATCGAGGTCGTCCACGCCGCAGTTCGGGCCGAACGCCCACACCGATTCGTACTCGCTGGCGGCGGCGCTGCGCCGGTCGCGGTCCTTGCGCACGTACAGGTGCTCGCACTGTACCGGACACCCCGCGCAGCCGGCGCGCAGCTCGAGATACGTCCCCGCGGACTCGCGCGCGCGTTCCGGCGTGACGTTCTCCGCACCCTCGAACGTGGCGGCCGTAAAGTTGCGCGTCGGCAGCTGGCCCATGCGCTGCAGCACGCGCAAGTTCGCGCTGGTTCCGAGCACGCGATATTTCGCCGTCTTCGGGCCGAGCGCGCGCTCGCGCAGCGTCGCCGCGAGGCGCGCCGTCGCGTCGCGGTCCGCGATCCCGACCTCGCCGCGCCCGCGCAGCGCGACCGCTTTGAGCCGTTTCGCGCCGAACACCGCGCCGGTGCCGCCGCGCCCCGCTTGGCGGCCGTCGTTCTCGACCGCCGCGAAGCGCACGCCGCGCTCGCCCGCGACGCCGATCGCGCAGACGCGCAGCGAACGGTCGCCGTACGCATCGCGCAGCGCCTTCGTCGTCTCGCGCGCCGACAAGCCCGCCAGCGCCGACGCGTCTTCGAAGCGCACGGCATCGCCGTCGATCGCGAGCGTCGTCCATTCGTCCGCGACGCCGGTGATCACGATGGCCGCGAGACCGCAGCGTCGGAGCACGGCGGAAAAATGGCTCGACGACAGCCCTTCGTTGAGCAAGCCGGTCAGCGGCGAGATCGTCGCGAGCGCGTGCTTGTTCGCGGCGGGCACCGGCGTCGACGCGAAGGGGCCCGCGGCGAACACGATGGGATTGCCGGCGCCCAGCGGGTCGAGCGGACCGCGCACGCGCTCGTCGATCAGCCGCACGGCGAGCGCGACGCCGCCGAGCGCGTCGGCGAACACGTCGTCGCCCAGCGCGGTGCGCCGCCACGTGCGCGCCGAAAGGTCGACCTCGAGCAGATCGCGCGGCCCTGCGTACATCTATCCGCCGCTCGCGAGGAAGAGGATGCACGGCCGGTCCGCGTCGCCGAACGTCTCGCCGGCTTGCAGCGCGCGGCGGCCGTCGAGCAGCAGCAGGTTCGGCTCGACGAGCACGTCCGCCGCCGGCGCGATGACGTCGGGGATCAGCGCGGGCACCGCGTCCCCGAGCGCTCGCAGGAACTCGGGCAGCGCGATGGGCTCGTCGAGCGCCAGGTCCACGTGCGACACGCCCGCCAGCGCGCGCGCCATCCCGAACAGCTCCACCTTCACAGCGAAGGCACCGGCTCAGGCGCGACGATGCGCACGTCGCCCGCGTGCGCGCAGTCGTAGCCGCCGAGCGCCTGGACCTCGTCGCGAAATGCAGCCTCGCGCAAGATTGCGATCACGCGCGAGATACGCGGTTCGGCGAGCGAACGTTCCGGCAGGGCGAGATCGTACGGCTCCCACGCGACGGAAATGAAGTCGAGACCGAACGCGCGCGCCGCCGCGCGGATTGCGAGCCCGGCGTCCGCGTTGCCGTTCGCGACGAGCTGCGCGACCGCGAGGTGCGAGAACTCGATTCGGTCGTAGCCCGCGATACCGTCGGCCGAAATGCCCGCGCGAGCGAGCAGCGCGTCGAGCAAGATGCGCGTCCCTGCATCGGCTTGCCGGTTGACGTAGCGCGCGCGCGTTCGCACGACGTCCGCGAGCGATGCGATGCGATGCGGGTTGCCGGGCGCCACGACCAGCCCTTGCTCGCGTTCGGCGAGCCGCACCAGCGCGACCGGTTCGCGCGGTCCGTAGCGGCGCACGGCGGCGTCGTTGTACGCGGACGTCTCGGGATCGAGGACGTGCGTGCCGGCGAGGTGCGCCGAACGCTCGCGCAGCGCGACGAGCCCCGCGATGCTGCCGACGTGCGCCGACACGAGCTCGACGCCGTCGGCGGCGAGGCGCCCGGCGAGCACGTCGAGCGCGACGTCGTGGCTTCCGACCGCGAGCAGCGTGCGTTCGATCTGCGCCAGCGGGCGCAGCGCGCGCGCGGTGACGCGGCTGCCGGCCCGCGCACCTTCGCTGAACCGCGGGATCGTGACGAGCACGTTCGCGCGCGAGAGCGACGTGATCACGCCGGCGCCGCGCCGCAGCGGCGTCGCGACGAGCCGGCCTTCGACGCGCGCCGCGACCGCGCGCACGTACTCGTCTTCGCCCAGCGGCGAGAACAGCTTGCGCGTGAGCTCGACCTCGATCTCGCGCGGTTCGGGCGCGTCGCGGTGCCCGAGCCGTTCCAGCAGCGGCCGCAGGAACAGGTCCGCGCAGATCGCGGCGCTCACCGGATAGCCGGGGATGCCGAGCAGCGGCACATGCGCGTCGCGCGCGACGGCGAGCACGAGCGGATGCCCCGGGCGGATCGCGACGCCGTGCACGACGACGTCGCCGAACCGCGCGAACACGCGCGCGGTGTAGTCGTCGCGACCGGCCGACGAGCCGGCGTTGACGACGACGACGTCCGCGACGCCGACCGCATCGCGCACGGCTGCGACGAGCGCTTCTTCTTCATCGCGGACGCGCAACGCGAGCGCCACCTCGCCGCCGTACGTGCGCACGCACGCGCGCAGCAGCACGCCGTTCGAGTCGAGGATCGCACCGGGCTCCGGCGCGTCGGCCGTCACGTCGACGAGCTCGTCGCCCGTGGTGATCACCGCGACGCGCGGCCTGCGCAGCACCTCCACCGCCGCGACGCCGGCCGCCGCGCACGCCGCGAGATCGGCGACGCCGAGCCGCCGCAGCGCGGGCACGACGACCTCGCTCGCCACGACGTCCTCGCCGATGGCGCGCACGTGCTGAAACGGCGCTGCCGCCGCGCGCACCGCGACGCGATCGTCCCCGCGCGGCTCGACCTGCTCGATCGGGATCACGGCGTCGAAGCCGTCGGGCAGCGGATCGCCGGTGTCGACGACGAGCGCGCCGGCGCCGATGACCAGCTCGACGGGCGCCGTCTCCAACGCCCCCGCCGTGCGCGCCGCGACGACGGCGATGCCGTCCATCGCGCACGCGTGATAGTGCGGCGACGACAAGCGCGCGATGACGGGCCGCGCGGTGACGCGGTCGAGCGCGTCGTCGAGCGCGAGCGTTTCGGTCGCCGTGTTGCGGACGGCCGCCGCGTCGAGCGCTGCGTCGAACCGTTCGCGCGCGCGTTCGAGCGGCACGTCGTGCAGAAACACCGTCCGCTCGTTCACGGCACCACCACGCGAACGGTTTCGCCCGCCGCGAGACCGCTGCGATCCAGCGGTACGGCGATCAGCGCGTCGGCCCGGATCAGCGTGAAGATCAGGTTCGACGCGCCGAACACCGGCGTCGCGTGCAGCGACCCGTGCGCGTCGCGCGCGAGCGTGCACGGGACGAAGTCTTCGCGGCCCGGACGTGACGGCAGCGGCACGTCGAGCACCGCGCTCGTCTCAGCCTGCCCAGAGCCTGTCGAAGGGTCGCCCAATCCGTCGGCGTCGACGGCTTCGCCCGCCAGCAGCCGCACCAGCGGCCGAACGATACGCCATGCCACCACGAGCGCGCTGGCCGGATTTCCCGGCAGCCCGACGACCGGCGTGCCGTCGCAGACGGCGAGCACCGTGGGCTTGCCGGGTTTGATCGCGATTCCGTGCACCAGCACGCCGGGCGCTCCGAGCCGCGCGACGACTTGCGCGGTGAGATCGCGGACCGACACCGACGAGCCGGCCGATAGCACGACGGCGTCCGCATCGTCGAGCGCCGCGCGCAGCGCGCGCTCCAGCGCGGCGGCGTCATCAGGAACGATACCGCACGGCACCGCAACGCCGCCCGCCTGTGCGACGACGGCGGCGACCGTGGTTCCGTTGACGTCGCGCACCTGCGCGGGTCCCGGTACCGCGCCGGCGCCGACGACCTCGTCGCCGGTGGAGACGATCGCGATGCGCGGCTTCGCCCGCACGGCGACCCGTATCACGCCGAGCGCCGCCAGCCCGCCCAGGTCGGCCGCCCGCAAGCGCCGCCCGGCCGGGATCGCCACCGCACCCGCCCGCACGTCCTCACCGACCGTCAGCACGTTCTCGCCGGGCGCCGCCGCGTCGAGTACCTCCACCTCGGCCCGGCCGGCGCCGCCCGGAGGCGCATGGAGGTTGGTGTCCTCGACCATCACCACCGCGTCGGCGCCGGGCGGGATCATCGCGCCCGTGTGCGTCCGGACGGCCTCCCGCACGCCGACGCGCACGGCCGGAACGACGCCGGTCGGCACGTCGTCCACCACGCGCAGATACGCCGGCGACTGCTCCGAGGCGCCGTGCGTGTCCGCAGCGCGGACGGCGTAGCCGTCCATCGTCGAGCGCGCGAACGATGGCAGCGTCTCACCGGCCACCACGTCCTCGGCGAGCACGCGACCGAGCGCTGCGTCGAGCGCTACGGTTTCCGTGCGGTCGACGCGGGAACAAAAGCGGCCAAAGGCCGCGAAGGCTTCGCCGGGCGGCAGCACGGTGAAGAGCTCGTTCATACGAGGCGACCCACCGCTACCAAGCGAACCACGAACCTCTTCCCCCGGTCGCACCGAGGAGCACGGCGATTCTCACGTTACCGAACCCTTCGCAATCGTTCGACGAACATCTGTCCAGCCTTGGCTTGGGCGGCGTCGGGACGGTCTACCGCAACCAGAGCGCCGCTCAGCTGTACGAGCACGCCCTGGCCCGGCACGAGGGGATCCTCGGGGCCGACGGCCAGCTCGTGGTCGAGACCGGCAAGCACACGGGCCGCTCGCCCAACGACAAGTTCTTCGTGCGCGAGCCGGGCAGCGAGACGCACATCGACTGGAGCGTCAACAAAGCGATCGACGCGGCGGCCTTCGACGCGCTGCTCGCGCGCACCGGAACGTACCTCAACGGCAAGGACGTGTTCGCGCTCGACTGCTACGTCGGCGCCGACCCGCGCTACCGGCTGCCGGTGCGCATCGTGACGGAGTACGCGTGGCAGAGCCTGTTCGCACGCGACCTCTTCATCGACACCGCCGACGGCGACGAAACGTTCTCGCCGGAGTTCACGGTTATCGACGCGGCGTTGTTCGACGCCGATCCCGCCCGCGACAAGACGAACTCGTCGACCTTCGTCATCGTCAACTTCGCGCGCAAGATCATCCTCATCGGCGGCACGCGTTACGCGGGCGAGATCAAGAAGTCCGTGTTCACGGTGATGAACTACCTGATGCCGCTGCGCGACGTCCTCTCGATGCACTGCTCTGCGAACGTCGGGCAGGACGGCGCCGTCGCGATCTTCTTCGGCTTGTCGGGCACCGGCAAGACGACGCTTTCCGCGGACGCGAACCGCCCGCTCATCGGCGACGACGAGCACGGCTGGTCGGCCGACGGCGTGTTCAACCTCGAAGGCGGCTGCTACGCGAAAGCCATCAAGCTCTCGAAGGACGCGGAGCCCGAGATCTGGGAAGCGTCGCACCGTTTCGGCACCGTGCTCGAGAACGTGGTCATCGATCCGCAAACGCGTCAGCTCGACCTCGACTCGCAAGCGCTCACCGAGAACACGCGCGCCGCGTATCCCGTGGACTTCCTGCCCAACTTCGTCAAGAGCGGGATGGCTGGCCATCCGAAGACGATCATCATGCTCACCGCCGACGCGTTCGGCGTGCTGCCGCCGATCGCGAAGCTGACGCCCGAGCAGGCCATGTACCACTTCCTTTCCGGCTACACCGCGAAGGTGGCCGGCACCGAGCGCGGCGTCACCGAACCCACCGCGACGTTCTCGACGTGCTTCGGCGCGCCGTTCATGGTGCACCATCCGACCGTGTACGCGAACCTGCTCGGCGCGCGCATCGCAAAGCACGAAGCGACCTGCTGGCTCGTCAACACCGGGTGGACCGGCGGCGCGTACGGCGCCGGCAAGCGCATGAAGATCGCGTACACGCGCGCGATGGTGAACGCCGCGATCGACGGCCGCCTCGCGAGCGTGACGTTCGAGCCCGAAGCGTTCTTCGGCTTGTCGATCCCGACGGCGGTGCCCGACGTCCCGATCGAGGTGCTGAACCCGCGCAACGCATGGTCGGACACCGCCGCGTACGACGCCCAAGCGCGCAAGCTCGCCGCGCTGTTCGAGGAGAATTTCAAACGCTTCGAAGCGCACGCGTCCCCTGGGCTGCTCGCAGCCGCGATCAAAGCACGGTAGCGTTCAAAGCGCCCCCCATACCCTATACGATCTGGGGGTATTTGGGCCGATGGTCCCGTCCCACGGGAAGAGCGACCATCTCCGGAAAAGTGCAGAGGACGGACGCATGACTATGTGGCCGTTCTCTCGCATTTGCGCTGTTTTTTCGCTTTGAACAGGAGGATGTCTGTGAAGGCATCTTTTTCAGCCCTTTCCGGACTCGCCTTCGCGGCATTGCTGGGCGCTGCGGTGCTCGCAGGCTGCGGCGGCGGCGGCGGCACGTCGAGCACGGTCCCAACGACGACGACACCAACCGCGCAAACACCGAGCAGCGGCAACGTCTCGATCGGCTCGCTCAACCTCAACCAGCCCGCGAGCTCGACCGCGGTCAACCTCACCAGCACCACGCCGGCGGGCCCGACCGTCGACGTCCGCGACGCATCGACCGTCGCGGTGGACTCGTCCGCGGGCGTCGGCATGCCGTCGTTCAGCGACGCCAACCAGCACACGTTCAAGGGAAGTCTCGCCGTCGGATCGTCCGGGTCGAGCGCGCATCGCGCGGCCAAAGACGTCGCCGTGAACTCGCCGTACGATCTTACGTACTTCGGCGGCCCGGTGCTCGGCAGCGCGGTCTCCCACGACCTGTTCTTGAACTGCCAAGCCGGCTGCCGCCAAACCGAATGGTTCTTCCCCGGCGTGTTCCTGGCCGACCTCAACCAGGACCAGTTCGTCACCCTCCTCTACCAGTACCGGACGAGCCCGGGCGTGACGCTCGGCTCACCGGTCGGCTCGTATACGAAGGGCCCCGGCGGCGACCTGACCGCGACGTACGCATCGCCGCGACCGGGTTCGTCGAACCCGTATTTCGGTCAGCTCTCGATCTGGCTCCAGGTGCTCAACGCGGCCGGATCGCCCGGACACCCGACGAGCTTGGGCGGCGGCGGGCTCGCTCACATCTACCACGTGTTCCTGCCGAAGAACGTCGACACGTGCATGGAGAACCCGCCCGGAAACCCGACGAGCTCGTGCTACTCGCCCGATAACGGGTCCACGTTCACCTTCTGCGCGTACCACGGCGCGTTCACCGCGACCAGCGGCAACCAGCGCCAGACGTACCTGTACACCGTCGAGCCGTATCAAGACGTCGGCGGCTGCCGCAATAACGTCGGCAACCGGGCGCTGCCGAACCCGTCCCCGTCGGGCGGCAATCCGGCCGATCCAGGATACTCGACGCTCTCGCACGAGCTGTTCGAGACGATCTCGGATCCGCTGCTCAACGCATGGTTCAACGGGCTCAGCGGTAACGAGATCGGGGATCTCTGCGCGAGCTTCGACAACTTCGTCACGGTGAACGGCAACAAGTACGTGTTGCAATCGGAGTACTCCGACATCCGCCACCTCTGCGTGTCGGGCAACCTGACGAACCCGTCGGGCAGCGACGGCCTGTAGCCGCGACTCGCCCTCGATGATCGAGCCTCGGCGGGCAACCGCCGGGGCTTTTTCCTGCCCGGGCGTACGCTTGCATCCCCGGCGCTCCGGCGCGCCTTTTGACCTGACGAACATGGAACTCGCGCTCGGCATCCTCGATCAATCACCCGTGCTGGCCGGCGCTCGGCCGCGCGACGCGATCATGGAGACGATCGCGCTGGCGCGCGACGCGGAGCGCCTGGGCTATCAGCGCTACTGGCTGGCCGAGCACCACGCGATGCGCGGCCTCGCCGACCCGGCGCCGGAGATCTTGCTCGCGCGCATCGCCGCGGAAACGACGCACATGCGCGTCGGCACGGGCGGCGTACTCTTGCCGCACTATTCCGCGCTCAAGATCGCGGAGCAGTTCCGGCTGCTCGATGCCCTCGCGCCGGGCCGCATCGATCTCGGCATCGGGCGCGCGCCCGGCGGCTCGCAGCGCGTGTCAATGGCGCTGGAGTCGCGCGAGATCGCGCGCTTTCCGCGCCAAGTGCAGGACGTCGTCGGCTTCCTCGACGGCACGCTGCCCGAGTCGCATCCGTTCGCGAAGCTCACCGCGATGCCCAGCGGCGACACGTCGCCGGAGGTGTGGCTGCTGGGCTCGTCCGATTACAGCGCCGCGCTCGCCGCGGAGCTGGGCCTGCCGTTCGCGTTCGCGCACTTCATCAGCGGCGACGCGGCGGCGGTGACGCGCATGTACCGGCGCCACTTCCGCCCGTCGGCTCGGCTGCAGGAGCCACGCGTGATCCTGTGCGTCGCGGCGCTCGCCGCGCAGACGCCCGAGGAAGCCGAAGAGCTCGCGGCGACGATCGATCTGTGGCGCCTGCGCATCCGGCACGGCGTGGATCTGCCGGTGCCGTCGCGCGAGGAAGCGCTCGCGTATCCGTACACGCAATACGATCGCGAGGAGATCGCATACAACCGGCACCGGCTCGCGCTCGGCGCGCCGCGCGCGGTACGCGACCGGATCGAAACGCTCGCGCGCGGGCACGAAGCCGACGAGGCCATGATCTTGACCATCACACCCGACTATCCGTCGCGCACGCGGTCGTACGAGCTGCTCGCGGAAGCGTTCGCGCTGACGCCCGCGCTCGCGGAGGTGTGACCGTGGCGAACCGGCTGCCCGCGATCTTCTTCGGCCACGGCAACCCGATGAACGCGCTCGACGACAACGGGTGGACGCGCGCGTGGTCGGCGCTCGGTGCGCGCATCCCGCGCCCGACCGCGATCCTCGCGATCTCCGCGCACTGGTACCTGCCGGGGACGCACGTCACGGCGATGGCGCAGCCGCGCACGATCCACGACTTCGGCGGCTTTCCACGCGAGCTGTACGACGTGCGGTATCCCGCGCCCGGCAATCCCGCGCTCGCGTCGCGCGTGCAAGACTTGCTGGCGCCTGTGGTCGTCGGCCGCGACGAGCGCTGGGGGCTCGACCACGGCACGTGGTCAGTGCTGGTGCACGCCTATCCGGAAGCCGACGTCCCGGTGGTGCAGCTCGCGCTCGACGAGACGCAGCCGCCGGAGTTCCACTACGCGCTCGCCAAACAGCTCGCGCCGTTGCGCGACGAGGGCGTGCTGATCGTCGGCAGCGGCAACGTCGTGCACAACCTGCATGCGTATGCCTGGGGCCGGCACGCCGGGCACCAGTTCGACTGGGCCGTGCGCTTCGAATCCCGCGCTCGCACGCTGCTGGAAGCGCACGAGCACGGCCCGCTGATCGACTACGAATCGATGGGCGAAGACGCGGTGCTGTCGGTCCCGACGCCGGAGCATTACCTCCCGCTGCTATACGTGATCGCAACGCAGCACGACGACGAACGCGTGACGTTCCCGGTCGAAGGCGGCGACGGCGGCTCGATCTCGATGCTCAGCGTCCAGGTCGGCTGACGACTGGGGCTTCGCGGTCGCGAACGTTCATGTTGAATTCATCCGGCATCGATGCTGAGACGAACGATGTTTACGAGTGGCCTATACCAAACGCCTTGAACAATACGCGCTTGGGGCGCATGCCGTCGAACTCGCCGTAGTGCACGCGCTCCCATGTGCCGAGGTCGAGCTTGCCGGCGGTCACCGGGACGATCACTTGGTGACCGAGCAGCATGCGCTTGAGGTGCGCGTCGCCGTTGTCCTCGCCCGTCTGGTGGTGCGCGTAGTCCAGACCTGACGGCGCGAGCTTCTCGACCCATTCCAGGATATCGCGCCACAAACCCGACTCGTGGTCGTTGACGAACACGCTCGACGTGATGTGCATCGTGCTCACCAAGATGGTGCCGTCGTGGAGGTTCGCCGCCGCACGGACGCGTTCGACGTGTTCGGTGATGTCGCGGATCTCGTAGCGCGTCTTCGTCGTGATCGTCAGATAGTCGGTGTGCGTCGTGATGTCGCTCATCGCAGTTTCGTGCTCAGCATTCTGTACTGTGGGCCGATGGTACGTGCACGTCACGCGCACGTTTTCATCCACAGTATTCCCGGCGGCGGCGGCTTTAAGACAGTTTAAGAAACGCTGCGAAATATTGCCTCTTTTTAGCGGGCGATGTTTCCGATTCGTTTTTGCATGGCGACGTTCGCTCCGAATCCCGAAGCCGTGGCGCGTGTTCCGCGCTCGATCGCGTATCGCTACGACGCGCTTCCGCTCAACCTTGCCGGCGGCGTGCTCACCGTCGCGCTCGCGGCTCCCGACGATACGGCGATCCTCGATGCGCTGCGCACCGCGACGCGGCTGCGGTTGCGGCCGCTGCCGATGGCGCGCGACGCAATCCGCGAAAACCTCCGTGTCGCGTACGGCGAGACGGTCGGGCCGGCTGCTGCCGCCGCGCGCGAGCGCGACGGCGACGCGCCGGCCGTGCGAGCGGTCGATCTCGTGTTCGCGCGGGCGATCGCGGCGCATGCGAGCGACATCCACGTCGAGCCGAGCGCAGGCGGCGGGCGCGTGCGATTGCGCGTCGACGGCATCTTGCGCGAGCTCGAGACGATCCCGCCCGAGGTGTTCGCGGCGTTCACCTCGCGGTTGAAGCTCGTGGCCGGGATGGACATCGCCGATCGCCGTCAGCCGCAAGACGGGCGCTGCGGCATCCCGTTCGAGCAGCGCGAGATCGACGCGCGCGTCGCGTCGGTGCCCGACGATCGACGGAGAGAAGATCGTCGTGCGCCTGCTCGACCGCTACGCGTCGGCGCCGGACCTCGCCACGCTGGGGATGCCGCGCGAGATATTGGAGCGCTATCGCCGCGCCGTGCATGCGCCGTGGGGTTTCGTCGTCGTCACGGGCCCGACGGGCAGCGGCAAGACGACCACCCTGTACGGTTCGCTCGCGGAGCTCGATGCGCGCTCGCGCAACGTCTGCTCCGTCGAAGACCCGATCGAGATGCGCCTGAGCGGCGTGTCGCAGGTGCAAGTGAACCTGCGCGCGGGGTTGACGTTCCCGCTGGTGCTTCGTGCGTTCATGCGCCAGGATCCCGACGTCGTGATGGTCGGCGAGATGCGCGACGGGGAGACCGCCGGCGTGGCCGTCTCCGCGGCGCTCGCCGGACAAGTCGTGTTCACGACGCTGCACGCCAACGACGCGCCGCGCACCATCGACCGGCTCGTCGAGCTAGGCGTGGCCCGGCACTCGCTCGCCGCCGCGCTCACCGCGGTCGTGGCGCAGCGGCTCGTACGCGTGCTGTGCGAGCAGTGCCGCTTGCGCGAGCCGATCCCCGCGCCGGTGCGCCTGACGCTGCGCACGCCGCACGACGCGTGGTACGTCGCGGGCGGGTGCGGTGCGTGCGCGGGCACCGGCTACCTCGGCCGCACCGGCGTGTACGAGCTGATGGACGTGGACGACGCGACGCGCGACGCGATCGCGACCGGCGCCTCGAGCGTGCACATCGCGCAGCTTGCCGCGCGCAGCGGCTACCGGCCGATGCGCGACGACGCGCTCGCGAAGGTGCTGGCCGGCACGACGTCGTTCGACGAGCTGACGCGCGTCGTGGCGTGGAGCACGGCCCGATGAGCCTCGGTACCATTCGTGTCCACGACCTCGTGCGCGGCGCGCGCGGCCGGGGCGCGACCGACGTGCACTTCGGCGGCAGCGACCGCCCCGCGCTGCGCATCGACGGCCGGCTCGTCGTCGTCGACACGCCGCCGGTCGACGAAGCGGGCGTGCGCGCCTTCCTCGCGACCGCGCTCCCCGCGGAGCAGTGCGCGCGGCTCGACGCGCGCGGCACGGCGGACGGCGCGGCCGCGAGCGACGCCGACGGCGGCCCGTACCGCGTGCACGCCTACCGGCACGGCGGCGGCGTGCGCGTGGCAATCCGCCTCCTCGCCGAACGCGTGCCGACGCTCGAACAGCTCGGGCTGCCGGCAGTGGTCGCGACGTTCGCGCAGCGTCCCGCCGGTCTGGTACTTTTCACCGGGCCGACCGGCAGCGGGAAGACGACCGCGCTCGCGGCGCTGGTGGACCGCATCAACCGCACGGCGGACCGTAACATCGTCACGGTGGAGGATCCCGTGGAGTACGTGCACGCGCCCGCGCGCTCGCTGGTGACGCACTGCGAGATCGGCCGCGACGTGCACGACTACGCGGAAGCGCTGCGCGGCTTGCTGCGCGCGGACCCCGACGTGATCGTCGTCGGCGAGATGCGCGACCGCGGTACGATCGGCGCCGCGCTCACGGCGGCCGAGACCGGGCACCTCGTGTTCGCGACCTTGCACACCAACGACGCCGCGCAGACCGTCGACCGCATCGTGGACGCGTTCCCCGCCGACGCGCACGCGCAGGTTCGCTCGCAACTCGCGTCGGTGCTCGCCGGGATCGTCGCGCTGCGGCTCGTTCCGCGGCACGACGGCGCCGGCCGCCGCGCAGCCGCGGAGATCCTCGTCGGCACGGACGCCGTGCGCGCGCTGATCCGCGAAGGCAAGACCCACCAGCTCCGCAACACGCTCGTGACCGGCCGCGCCGCCGGCATGCAAACGCTGGAGACGCATCTTTCAGAATTGGTCGTGCGCGGCGAGATCGCGCTTGCGGACGCGCAAGCCGCGACGGGCCGGCCGAGCGAGATCCGCGCGTTCGAGCGGAGCGCGTCGTGAGCGCCGCGCAGTACCGCTACACCGCACGCGACGCGGCCGGCCAGCTCGTACGCGGCTCGATGGAGGCGCCGTCGGCGGAGGCGGTCCTCGCGAGCTTGCGCACGCGCGCGCTGTTCGTGACCTCGGTCGACCGTGAGACGCTGCTCCGGCGCACCGTAAGCCGCTCCCTGCACATCGGACGACCGTCGCGGCGCGCGCTGCTCGCATTCTTCCGCTCGTTCTCGACGCTCGTCCGCGCCGGCGTGCCGATGCGCCGCGCGCTCGACGTCACGATCGAGCGCGCGTCCGACGGCGCGCTTCGCGAGTCGCTGCGCTCGGTGCTGGCGGACGTCGAGCACGGCGCCGCGCTGAGCGACGCGATGGAACGCCGCCCGCGCGCATTCGCGCCGCTCTACGTCGCGATGGTCCGCGCCGGCGAGGCCGGCGGCATCCTCGACGACGTCCTCGACCGGCTCGCGACGTTCCTGGAGCGCGACGCCGACCTGCGCAAGAAAGTGCGTGCCGCGCTCGCGTACCCGGCCGTCGTTGTGACGGTCGCGCTCGGGCTGGTGCTGTTCCTCATGGCGCGCATCGTGCCGATGTTCGCGCAGATGTTCGATGCGTTCCATGCGGAGCTGCCCGCGACGACGCGCGCGCTGCTCGCCGCCGGCGAGGCGCTGCAGAGTCCGGCGGCGTGGATCGCGTGCGCCGCCGCGACCGCGCTCGCGCGGCGGCGCCGTTGCGGCCGCGGCGCGCACGGAGCGCGGCGCGCTCGCGCTCGATCGCCTGCGGCTGCGGCTGCCCGTGTTCGGTCCGCTGCTGCACAAAACGATCACCGCGCGCATCGCGCGCATGCTCGCGACGCTGCTGCGCTCGGGGATCGAGCTCGTCACCGCAATCGACGTCGTGCGGCCCGTCGCGGGCAGCCCGGCGTACGCGGCGGCGCTCGAGCGCGTCGACGTGGCGCTGCGCGCGGGCGACGCGCTCACCGTCCCGCTGCAAGCGGCACGTCTCTTCGACCCGCTCGCCGTCGCGCTGGTGCGCGTCGGTGAGGAGACCGGCCTGCTCGACGAGATGCTGCTCAAGGTCGCCGCCTACTTCGAGACCGACGTCGAGGCCGCGATCGCGACGCTCGGCGCGGTGATCGAGCCGGCGCTGATCGGCGCGCTCGGGTGCGTCGTCGGCTTCATCGTCTTCTCCGTGTTCATCCCTCTCTATGCTTTGATCGGGAGCGTTTCGAAATGACCCTACAGGAACACGCCATCGCGTGCTACGGCGCGGAACGGACGGTCGAACGGCGCAACGCCGTGGTCGACGCGCACCGCTACCTCTGCGCTCGCGGCGCGCGCAAGTTCAAGCGCGCACACAACGACCGCGCCGACCTCGAGCAAGTCGCCGCGGTCGGGCTGATCAAAGCCGCGTCGAACTACCGCGCCGACATGCAGACGCCGTTCCAGGCATACGCTTGGATCATGATCGTGGGCGAGCTGATGCACTACGTCCGCGATCACGAGCGGATGGTGCGCGCACCGCGCACGCTGCTGGCGCTGGAGAAGCGCTACGTCGCGGCCTGGGACGCGTTCACCGTCCGCCACCACCGCGAACCGGCGACGTACGAGATGGCCGCAGCCCTTGGCGTCACCATCGAGACGGTCAACGAGCTGCGCAACCTGCGCCGCGTGGAGCACGTGCCCTTGCCGGACGCGGAGTCCGACAACGGCCCCGAGCGGGTGGAGCTGCTGGCCGACACGTCGATCGGCATCGCGCTGGAAGAGCGCATCGCATTGGCGATGGCGGTCGACGAGCTGGGCGAACGCGAGCGCACCGTCGTGCTGGGCACCTACGGCGCAGGCCTGACGCAATCGGAGATCGGCGCCAGGCTCGGCCTCTCGCAGAGCCACGTCTCGAAGCTGCTGTCGCGAGCGCTGGACAAGCTCAGCCGCCGCGTCGCGTAGGGCGCCGTTCTTTTTTTCTGCGGCACGCGGGACGTCCGGACCGCAGCGATAGAGGGCATCCGCTATACCACCGCCGACGACGTCGCTCGCGGCGAGTTGAAAACGGGGAACGCCACCTGGTCTCCACCGGATCGCCCGTACGCGAGGACGTCGCCGAGCGCGCGATCGACTTCCTGAAGCGCAGGGCCGGCTGAGGCGGCTCGACGGCGGGAGCGCCACCGGTCAGTCGCCGAACGGTCCCGGCGGTTCGCCCAGCATGCCGCGTATCGCGGCCGGGATGCGGATGCCCGACTCGGGATAGATGTCCGCGTACCGGCGTTCGTCCGTAACGCGGCATAGGTTGATTTCATTTCTTTGAGCCAGCGCACCGCATCTTTCATGAGATCAGGCCATCACTTAGAGATTGCGGCTGGAAACAAACCACAAACAATTCGCGGGGTCTTCTGTCATGCGGTCGCCGAATACGTCGTAATTCGTTAACGCACGGCTCTCCGCATATTGAAGGTGCGCGTCGACCGGCAGATATTTTGACAATCCGGATCTGTCATTGGGGAGCCACTGCGTATCGTCTCTTTGACGTACCTCGTTTATCGTTGCGATATTTTCTAGGACTTCAAGCCAAGTCGCTTTATGCAATCCCTTGAAAACGCTCTTTGCAAAGATGTTGACTGCCCGGAGTTCGTCTAATGCGGGAACCACGTCGCCCGAGATCGCGAAAGATCGGACCCTGGTGCTTGCGGGTGAAAGCTCCCTATAGTAGGGGCCGTAAGGGCTCCCGAACGTGATCGCGCGAACTGCACCTGTATTTGCTCGCGATGCGATCATCCCGCCTAGACTATGCCCGACGGCGATCAAGGGTATGGCGCCGTTCTTATCGTTCAATGCGGCGACCTCAATACGATGTTGATACTTTGTTTCAAAGCCGGAGAATGCAAGAACGTCGGCCCACGTTCCGGTGTCACGTCCGCGTGCAAACTGTGTCCCTTGCAGAAAAAGGACGCGAATGCCACCGGGCCGCGGATCATACCGTTGCGCGGGCTCGGGAGGTTTTCGATGGTTCGGATGGGTGATAGCTTCAACCAGATCCAGAGCCGGCAACGGCATTCTGTTGAATTGGGGCGGCACGCTCAAGGCGCCAGCAATACTTTCACCCTTTCGCGCCTTGGCGCGAAGGTCGCCCAGCAGATGTGTAAAATGCGCGTTCGGAGTTTTCGGCCCGACAACCGCGACTGCCAGTTGCGCGGTTGACTGTGATCCGTATAACTTGCGCGTTGCTTCTGCTAAGTCACGGGCATTGCAGGCGCGATTTGGTACATCATATCGAGCGCTCGGCGGAAGATGCAGAATAGAGTAGACCGCTACAATGGGCTGTATGCATAGAGCAGCAACGTATAGCCATACGAATATCATGAAGAATGACGAAAGTGAGAAGAATACTAGGAACGGGATTTGAATGGGGGACTCCCACCCTTCACCGTTCGGAAATATAGCAATTGCAAGGCCGGCGATTACCGAGACCGTCACCACGTGCGGACCTAATGGCGTCGTTACAAGGTGGTGAAACTCTACGGCGGCGTCGCTGAAAAAGTAGCGCAGATCCCAGCTGCCATCTCCAAACGGGGATATCGTAACCAGGAACAAAAAGGCGAAAACTGAGGCACTGCCCGATGCGAACGCACAAGCCTTTCTAAAGACCGTGCGTGCGACGCGTCCCATGAGCACCGAACAGCGCGAAAGCATTCTCGGATCTCCGGTTCCGAAAGCGTGCATTACCGATTTCCGGCGCGCGGCAGTTCGCTCGGCGGACCTCAAACTAGCGTTCCAGGAGACTTTGTTCGCGATCCTGTTGGCCGACCCTTGCCGCCGTAATGAAGAACGGCCTCCGCCGAAGCGAATCCACCGAAGCGACCGACGGTGTCGATTGGCGGCGCGAAAGATCATACGCGCGATGCTGGACTCCGGCGTCGCGCCGAGAAACGGCGTCGCCGACCTCGCGGGTGCGGTCGTCGAGAATTTGACGACGTCACGCTGGTGATGGCGCTCCTCGAGCGCGAGCGCACCGTCGTGCTCGCACCTACGGCGCGGGCCTGACCCAAACCGAGATCGACGCCCGGCTCGGCCTCTCGCAGAGTCACGTCTCGAAGCTACTGTCGCGGGCGCTAGACAACCTGAGCCGCCGCGTGGCGTCGCGCTACGTCTTACTTCTGGGCCACTCGGGCGAGCACGTCGGGTCCGCAAAGGTAGAGGGCGGAAAGGCGCCTATCTTCGTATTCGTCGCCGATGTATAAGGCAAGAGGGCTGTTCTGCTTCGCCGCATGGAATGCGCTTGCATAAACGAATAACCGTTCGTGCCATTCCAACTCTGAAGCACGTACGTCAACAATTTTGATCAAACGTTCGTTGTGTCTATCGATCTCATACCAACCCGTTTCTGGTGGCACGTTCTCCCCGCTCAGCCAGCACCAATCATGCCGAGACCGTTCGATGAATTGCTCGTCCATCGCGACTTCTGTAATGTCGGCGATGTTTCTACCGAAAGCTATCGCACCGTCGATGGCGTCAAAAGCCACTTTATTCTCTGATGCGGTTATTTTCATGGACGTGACCGCTGCTCGCACCTGACCATCGCAACCTCTTCGCGTTTACGAACGCTAGACAGTGGGCCTGCTTGACTGCTTTCGCCCGCCTTGACTCTGATCATCGTGCGGAGACCGACCCCGCCTGCCGATCCCCCATGAGAGATGCTCGCATCGACGTTGACCGCGAATGGCCGGCGGCTGGCCCGGGAAGGCCGGCTCGAAGAAGCTTTGGCGGCCTTTTCCGATGCGGTCAGCCGGGATGCGCTGACCGTCGACGCCCATCTGGGGATCTACGAAGTCGCCCAGATCCTGCGGCGACCCGAGCTTGCGCTCAGCCACCAGGCCGTCGCGATCGCCATCGCGCCCGTCCACTCGACGTTCGCCGCCGAGCGCGAGGACTACGCGCTGCTGGTGCTGTGCGCGCCGGGGCCGTACACCGCCAACACGCCCGCGGACCTCATCTTCGACTCGCGCTATGTGACGCTGCACCGCTGGTACGTCGACCCGTCCGGCGCGGTACCGCCGCTGCCGCCGTACGACGCGGTGTTCGTCGCGATCGGGGAGTCCGATGCCGCCGCGCCTCAGTTGCGGGCCGCGGCACGGTTCGTCGCCACCCAAACGTGCGCTGTGTTCAACCTGCCCGCCGGCATCGAACGGCTCGGGCGTGTCGCGCTCACGGAGACCTTCGCCTCCGCGCGCCACACGCGCGCCGTCGCGACGACCCGCATCGCGCGCGACCGGTACGCCGCGGAAGGTTTCCCGCTGCCGCACATCGTCCGGCCCGTCGACTCGCACGGTGGCACCGGCCTCGCGCGCATCGACGACGACGCACAGCGCGCCGCATATGCCGCCGGCAGCGATGCCGAGTTCCTCTACGCCGCGCCGTACGTCGACTACCGCAGCGCCGACGGATACTTCCGCAAGTACCGCATCATCTTCATCGACGGCGAACCGTTTCCGTTCCACCTTGCGATCTCACGCAACTGGATGGTCCACTACTACAACGCCGCGATGAGCGACGAGCAGTGGATGCGCGACGAAGAACATGCGTTCTTAGCCCGGCTTGACGACGTCTTTCCGGGCGAGCTCGGCGACGCGCTGCGCGAAACCGCCGCGCTGCTGCAGCTCGACTACGTGGGAATCGACTGCGCGATCGGCAGCGACGGGAAGCTGCTGGTCTTCGAAGCCGACAACGCGCTCATCGTCCATCTGCTCGACGACCCGGTGATGTTCGCGTACAAGCACATCTACGTGCCGCGCATCCTGACGGCGCTCGACGCGATGGTGCGCCGGCGAATCCGCGCGTGACCGGCGAGTCGCTCGACCCCGCCGACTGGGGCGAATTTCGCCGGGTGCTGCACGATGCCGTCGACGGCATCGTGGACGACCTCGCGGGATTGCGCGACGAACCGGCGTGGCGCCCCGTCCCCGACGCCGTGAAGCGCTCGCTGCGCGAACCGCTGCCGCGCGACGGCGAAGACATCGGCGCGACGCTGGCGACGTTCGACGAGCTCGTGCGCCCCTACGCGACGGGCAACCGCCACCCGCGCTTCTTCGGCTGGGTGCACGGCGCCGGGACCGCGGCGGGCGTGCTGGCCGAGCTGCTTGCCGCGGGGATGAACGCGAACGTCGGCGGGCGCGAACACGCCGCGGTCTACGTCGAGCGCCAAGTGATCGCGTGGTTCGCGGAGCTGTTCGGCTTCCCAGCAGAGTCGAGTGGGATCCTGACGAGCGGGACGTCGATGGGCAACCTCCTCGCGATCACCGCGGCACGCGACGCAGCGCTGGGCGCAGACGCGCGAGCGAACGGCATCGCAGGCGCGCGCTTGACGGCCTATGCCGCGCGCGGCGTGCACGACTGCGTCGCCAAGGCCCTGCGCATCGCCGGCCTCGGTACCGCGGCGCTGCGGCTGATCGACGTCGACGACCGGGGCGCGCTCGATACAAGAGCGCTGCGCGCACGAATCGCCGCCGATCGTGCGGCCGGCGACCGTCCGTTCCTCGTCGTAGGCACCGCAGGCAGCGTCGACACGGGCGCGTTCGACGACCTCCGCGCGCTCGCAAACGTCTGCGCGGAAGAACGCCTGTGGCTGCACGTCGACGGCGCGTTCGGCGCGCTGGCCGCGGCAAGTCCCGCGCATGCACATCTGGTGCGCGGCATCGAACGCGCCGACTCGCTGGCGTTCGACGCGCACAAATGGCTGCACGCACCGTACGGCGTGGGCTGCGTGCTCTTCCGCGACGAGCTCGCACACCGCGATGCGTTCACGTCGAATCCCGCATATCTCGCGCGGTCGTCGCGCGGCACCGCGGCCGGCGCACCGTGGTTCGCCGACTACGGGCTCGAGCTGTCGCGCGAGTTCCGCGCGCTCAAGGTGTGGTTCACGCTGCGGCATTACGGCATCGAGCGCCTCGGCGCGTCGATCGCCCGCACGTGCGATCTCGCGGCGGCGCTCGGCGCTGAGGTCGCTGCTGATCCCGATTTGGAGCTGCTCGCGCCCGTGACGCTCAATATCGTCTGCTTCCGCTATCGCGTACCCGGCGTCGACGACGATGCGCTCGATCGTCTCAACGCGGAGATCGCGATCGACGTCCAGGAAAGCGGCGCCGCCGTCATCAGCACGACCCGCGTCGGGGATCGCACGGGGCTTCGCGCGTGCATCATCAACCACCGCACGCGGGACGAGGACCTCGCGATCCTCCTCGCCGCCGTTCGCACCGCGGGCCTCCGCCGCGCACCGCAGGTGCGGGCGTGTGCCGCGCCGATTTCCCCAGGGTGATCGAACCGGTCGAACGCGTCCACGTCATACCATTCCGGCGGTCAGCGTTCCAGGTGGCGCTGCTGATGTTCGTCACGATGGGATTGTACGTCTTCGTCTGGGCGTACTTCATCCGCCGGGCGTGCGCGTCGCTGTTGGAGCAGGAAGACCAGCCGCTCTGGAAGAGCATCGCGCTGATCGTTCCGATCTTCAACTTCTTCTTGATGTTCGATCTCGGCAAGAAGATTCAAGGCGTGCAATGGCGCGCCGATCCGGCCCGCGTCGACGGCTCGCTGCCGTGGATCGGCCTCTCGATGTTCGTCTTCACCGTCATCGGCCGGCTCAAGACGTTGGCGTCGAGCCTCGGCGTGCTCAACCTCGTGCCGATCGCCGTGATGCAGCAGAAGTTCGTGCGGGCGCAGATCGCGCTGGTTGGAGACGCCGGTGTCCCCACGCGCTTCCACTGGCTCGAATGGCTCGTGATCGTCTTGGGCGGCGGTTTTTTGGGGCTCGCAACCGTCGCCTGGGTGGCGCCGGTAGATCCCGGCACCTTCGAACCCGGCGAGCGCGCGTGGTTCCTTTCGTGCGTGGCGCTCGCCGTCGCAGTGATCGCGTTTTTCGGCGCGACGAGCCGCCGGACGACCGCACAAGGGCTTGCGATGCACGCCGATCCGTCACCGGACCGCATCGCCCCATATGCATAGTGAAACACCGCTCATCACGGGCGAAATAGATTTCAAAATAGCGCTGAGCATCGAGGGCGCGAGCGTGGGCTCGGCCACCTGCTTAATGGCTTGCATTAGTTAGCTTAGTAAGCGTATAATACGGGGCGACCCGGCGCCTTCCCCAGCCGCAGACGGTGAGTTTGCCGTTCATTCGAACGACGTTCGTGCTCGCCAGCCGCTGCAGAGCGCGGGAGCCGAGCCTAGACGCTTCGCCGGAAGCTCTCCATCGGCGCAGCTGCGTCGTCTTTCGGCATTTTCATTGACGGGGAAATTGAATTGCTATTCGCACTTTCCGTGCCGATCCGGAGGACCACCGCCGCGGCTGTCATTGCTGCACTGGCGGCTGGTTGCGGCGGCGGCGGCAGCAGCGCCGCACCGCCCGCCGGACAGCCCAGTCCAACACTGCCGCTCAGTCCGGCAGTTCCGAGTATCACCGCGCTCGACAACACGTCTCCAACCTCGCTTACGGCGCTGCATATCTCGACAAAGAACATCAATCCGTCGGCCCCTGTTACGGTTACCTTTACCACGGCTGCCGGCGGCTCGACGCCGCTGCAAGCATTTCGCATCGGAAGTGACGGCACCGTCGTCGTCGCCGTTCCGCAGTACTTGGACCCGACCACGGGCAGCACCGTGTCGACGAGCGCCACGGTTACCATCTCTCAAAACAAAGTTACATCGGTCGCGGTCCCGTTGACGATCCAGGACATGCCGCAGATCAGCGACTACGGTACGGCCCCCGGGCAGATCACGCGTACTCTCCTGAACTACGAAACGATGGCGCTCAGCGGCGAACTCGGGGTGTCCCGCGGTCTCGCTTCAATCCCCGCCAATTCGGTGAATACGGCGCAGCAGACGTCGGACGTCGCCTCCCTGCTCGCGTCGACGATCAAATCGCGCAATGATTTGGACCGCGTGCAAGCCACGGGCACAGCGATCGCCGCCGGAACACTTCCCGACGGAACGGCGGTGTCGTTCGACAAGAACAGCATCGCGCAAATGGATCGCGTGCTCGGCGTGCTCTTGCTGCAGCTCGCGCCCGGCCTGACGAACGGCGCGGTAACGTCGACCTCGGTGCGCAGCGCGTTGTCGGCGTCGACGGCGCCCGCGCCGGGGACCGCTGCGTATCAAGGCCGCCCCTTACGCGGCGTCATGTCTGTCCGTTATCCGAAGACGCTGACGGCGAGCGTGCTGCAAAAGACGCTTGCCGCCATCTCCTCGGGATCGTTCGGTCTGCCGACTGCTGCGCTTGGCCTCGGACTCGCCGTGAATTCACCGACGCATCCGTTGGGCGACGGGATCGTTTCGGTGCTCCAAGGGATCTCCAGCTTGTCCTATCTCGTGGCCATCGGCACCGGGCCGACTCCGGTTGGCGTGGGCGCGGAGCTTCTCGCAGTCGGGTGCTCGTTAGGCGCGACGGCGGTGAGCGGATACCTTGCGTATACCGACTACCAGGGCGCAGCCGACGCTGCTGCCAAGGGCAACTTAGCCCTCGCCACGCAATTGAGCAACTCGTACAACAACGAGCTGTCGAACACCATCATGGGCGGCATCGGGACGATTTTCGGCGGACTTACGGCGGGCGGAGCCGCCGATATCGGCGGGTCGGAAATCTCCTCGATACCGGCGGTCTACAAGCTCCTGACGACCGATGGTGCACAAAATATTCTGCAAGCCGGTAATTTGGCATTCAGCGCCTACGGACTCTTCAACAACGCGAAACAGGCTCAGGCGGACTCGCAAACCGCATCGCGCGCGGCTGCGGAGATCGGGAGCTCGTCGACGCCGATGTTCGCGCAGGCAACCGGTACGGCGAAGATCACCAATAGCGAGGGGGTGTACGGTCCGCTTCCGGCGCTCACGCTCGAGAGCGGGTCGACGCCGATCAGCAATGCCGCTGCCGATATGACGGGCGCGTATCTGCTCGACGTGCCGCTGGGCGCGCCCGTCCCCTACAACGGTTTGACCCTGCTCGACTACGACCCACTCACCACGTCGGTCGTCTCGTCGACGACGGTGAATCTCAACGGCCTTACGCCCGGTACGACGTCGGTGCTGCCGACGCTGACCGGCACGTGCAACGATCCCGACGCCTACTCAGGCGACGGCGACGACCCGGACTGCGACTAGATGCGTGGACCCGCGTGTCGCCGCTCACAGGCTGGCGGCACGCGGAGGTCACGCCGCCGCGGCGGGCACAAGCCGACTCTATGCGCGTTTGCGGGCGCCGCGCCGCCGTCATGTCGTTCGTCCTTCTCCTGACCGCGTGCGGTGGCGGCGGAGGTACCGTCGCATCGTCCGCGGGCGGTTCGCTGCCCGTCACGAACTCAACGCCGACCGCACAGCCGTCCACCGCGCCCACGGCGGCGCCGACGCAAGACCCGACCGCGCCGCCGCCCGGAAGCGCGCCGACGGTCGCCGGCTGCCGTGTCTTTCCGGCGGATAATCCTTGGAACGCCGACATCTCGGCGGCACCCGTCGATGCGAACTCCGGCGCTTACCTCGCGAGCATGAATGCGTCGACGACGTTCTTGCATCCCGACTTCGGCAGCAATCCGGCGTACGGCATCCCGTACACGATGGTCGGCGCGGGCCAGCCGCCGGTGCCCATGACGTTCGATTACGCGAGCGAGAGCGATCCCGGTCCGTATCCCATCCCGCCGAACGCACCGGTCGAAGGCGGTCCCGGCGCGACCGGCGACCGGCACGTGCTCGTCGTCGACTCCAGCTCGTGCAAGCTCTATGAGCTCTACGCCGCGCAGTACGTCGGTCCGGGCTGGCACGCCGGTTCGGGCGCCGTCTTCGACCTCGGCTCGAACGCGCTGCGCCCCGACTACTGGACCTCGGCGGATGCCGCCGGCCTTCCGATCCTGCCCGGGCTCGTGCGGTACGACGAAGCCGCGCAGAACGGCGAGATCGGCCACGCGCTGCGCTTCACCGTGCGCCGCACGCAGCGCGCCTTCATCCATCCCGCGACGCACTACGCGAGCTCCTCGACCGATCCGACGCTGCCGCCGATGGGCCTGCGCGTGCGGCTGAAGGCGAGCTTCGACGTGTCGGCGTTCACCGGCGCGAGCCGCGCCGTGCTGATCGCGCTCAAACGCTACGGGATGCTGGTCGCCGACAACGGTTCGGACTGGTTCATCAGCGGCGCGACCGACGGCCGCTGGAACGATACCGACCTCAACCAGCTCAAGCGCGTCCCTGCGAGCGCCTTCGAGGCGGTCCAGACCGGGCCGATCGTCCGCTAGCACCCTCACGGCGCTCGCCCGCTTTCAGGCCGACCCGTTCCCGGCCGATACTTAACGTGATGGTGGGGGAACTGGCACTTCAGCCGCGCGCCGGCGACGCCGAGCGCTGTGCGGCCTGGCTGCGCGACCTGGCGGACAGCCGCGATTTGGTACGGCCGCTTGCCGGCGTGGACGAGCGGGCGTTTCCCGCCGCCGCGGCGCTGCGGCGCTACGTCGACGGACTGCGAGCCGAGATGCTCGATTTCCGCGCGATCGTCGAAGCGGCCGCCGAGATCGCGGCGCTCAACGCCGACCAGCTCGACGCCATCGTCGCGAACACCACGGAGCAGAGCGGCGTCGTCGAGCGAACGGCCGCGGCGATCGCGGAGATCGATCGCGGCGCGGCGCACGTCGCGCAGACGGCGGAAGGCTTGCGCGCGCTGACCGGCACGCTGGCGGACTCGACGACGCGGTACGACACGGGGATCGACTCCGTGCTGGAAGCGCTGACGAAGCTCGTGTCGACCGTCGAAGCGGCGGCGGCGTTCGCGAACGCGATGGAGTCGGGCTCCAGCGAGATCCGCTCGTTCCTCGAGCAGCTGCGCCGCATCGCGCGCCAGGCACGCCTGCTCGCGATCAACGCCGCGATCGAAGCCGCGCACCTCGGCGACGCGGGGCGCGGGTTCGTCATCGTCGCCGGAGAGGTGAAGCAGCTCGCAGGGTCCACCGCGGACTCCGCGACCAACGTCGCCGCCATCGAGAAAGAGCTGCGCGAAGCGAGCCGTCACGTCGAGACCGCGATCGGCGAGTCCGCCGGGATCGTGCGCACGCTGGCGGACGATCTCCGCATCGCGCGCGAGCGCTCGGCGCAGACCGAAGAGCAAGTGCGTGAGCTCGACGCCGCGATCGGCGACGTCGCGACCATGGCCGCGCAGCAGAGCGCGAGCCTGTCGTCGATCTCCGGCGGCGTCGAGCAAATGGCGCGCCACGCGCAGGACGTCGCGGGCGCCGCGCAGCGTGCGGCCCGCCTGGCGATCGGCGACGCCATCGACATGCTCCAGCGCACGATCGCGACGTACCGTCTCGGCGAGCGCGGAACCTCGCTCGGCGCCGGCGCCGGCCTCGGTGACCTGCCGCCCGAGCTGCGCGACGCGGCCGAACGCCTGCGCGCCCGCATCGATACCGACCAGCGTGAGATCCTCACCCTGATCACGGCGATCGCCGTATCGATCGCGCGCAACAGCTACGAATGGAAAGCGATCGCGGCGGCGCTGGCATCGCTGCACGCCGAGCTCGGCACGACGACGCACGCGATCGACGAGACGGCCAAAGGCGCGAACGTCGCCGCACAGGCGTCGCAGCGCATGCGCCGCACGCTCGATGCGATGCGCGCGGGCTTCGCCTCGTCGGTCGACGAGCTGCAGCGCGCGCTCGACCGGGTCGTGCGCGTGCGCGACGACGTCCGGCACGCGGAGTCGTTCGTCGCCGCGACGTCCGCCGCGAGCGAACGCGCCGCGGCCATCCTCGATCTGATCGACACGATCTCGAGCGAGACGACGCTGCTGTCGCTCAACGCCGCGATCGAAGCCGCGCACGCCGGTGCCGCGGGCAGCGGCTTCGGGATCATCGCCGACGAGATCCGCTCGCTGGCGGAAACCACGTCGCACGCGACGCAGCAGATCGCGCGCGTGATCGAGACCGTCGCCGGCGCGAGCGGTTCGATGACCGAGACCACGTCACAGGCTGTCGCGCAGACGCAGGACGTGCAGGAAGAGACCACCCGCATGCAATCGTCGATCGGCGAGCTCCGCACGAAGCTCGACGGGACGCTCGATCACGCGGCCGAGGTCGCGGGGATCGTCGAGCAGCAGCTCGTCGCGCTCGCCGATGTCCGCCGCGTGACGGAGCTCGCGGTCCGGCGCGCGGAGAGCGACGCCGGCGCCGCCACCGACACGCGCCGGCTCGAGCTGGCGATGCTCGGCATGCGCGCCCACGCGCTCGCATCGCGGCGCCCGCTGGGGACGGTCGCGGAACGCGTGCGCGAGATCGGCCTTGCGGTCGCGCAGGAGATGGACGGCGTGTTCGACGACGCGCTCGCGCGCGGCGCGGTGCGGCTGGACGACTGCTTCGACACGAACTACGCCGAGATCGCCGGCGCGTCGATCGCGAAGCTGTCGCGGCTGTTCGACGTGTCGCGCGTGCCCGCGCAGGGCTTCAACCCGCCCAAGTTCGAGACGCGCTACGACCGCGCCGTCGAGGACGGCTTCAACCGGCTCATCGACGCGTACGTGCCCAAGCACGCCTCGATCAAGGCGATGTTCGCGGTCGACCTCAACGGCTATTGCTTCGGCCACTACCACGAGTGCCGCCGCGCGTGGACCGGCGACTATGTCACGGACCTCAACCACAACCGCATCAAGCGGTTCTTCGAAGACGACTTGAGCCTGCGCTGCTCGCGCGTCGGGATCGGCGCGCAGTCGGACCCGCTGCCCAAGCGCACGCCGTACGCGCGCTTCCGCGAGCTGGGCTGCGCGCTGCGCCGGGATGACGGCGAGCGGCCGTGGGCGATCTACACGTACGCCCGCGACAGCGGCATCGTGTACAACGATCTCTCCGTCGCCCTGTTCGCCCAAGGGCATCGCGTCGGAACGATCCGCATCATCTACGACGCCGACGTGGTATAACGTCCGGGTGCCCGAGCGCCCGGACCACCCGCCTTCACGCAAGTACTTCTACGGCTGGACGATCGTCGTCGCGCTCGGCGTGACGACGATCCTGTCGTACGGCACCAACCAGTATCTGTTCGGGCTGCTCGTCGACCCGCTCGCGCGCGAGTTCGGCTGGGACCGGGCCTCGATCGCGCTGGCATACTCGGGCGTCGTGCTGGTCTCGGGGCTCGCGGGGCTGGGGCTGGGGCCGGTTTGCGATCGCGCCGGCGCACGGTTCCTGCTCGCGACCGGCTCGCTCATCAACGGCCTTTCGCTGCTGGGACTCGCGCACGTGCACGCGCTCGCCGCCTTCGATCTCCTGTGGACGTTCGGGATGGGGTTGGGCTCCGCGCTGACGTTCTATCCCGTCACGATGACCGTCGTCGCGAACTGGTTCGACCGGCGGCGCACGCAGGCGTTCTCCGTGCTCAGCTTCATGGGCGCGTTCTCGTCGACGATCACCTATCCGATCGCGGGCCTGCTGATCGCGCGGTACGGCTGGCGCGACGCCGTCACGATCCTCGGCGCCGTGCAGCTGCTCGTCGCGTTCCCGCTGCACGCGCTCGTGGTGCGCCGGCATCCCGAAGATCTCGGACTCTTCCCCGACGGCGCGGCGTCCGCGGGGACGTCGACGCCTCAGAGCGGCATGCACTACCACGTTGCCGTGCGCACCGCGGCGTTCTGGCTGCTGACTGCCGCGCTCGCGCTCGGTGCGTTCGCCAGCACGGGCATGGTGCTGGAGCAGGTCGCGTACCTGATCGCGCGCGGCTACGCGCCGGCGTTCGCGGCGACGCTGGTGGGGCTGTTCGGGCTCGCGTATCTGCCGGGCCGCGCGTTCATCGCGTGGCACGGCGAGCGCACGTCGCTGGCGTTGCTGTTCGCGGGCGCGTTCGCGCTACAGGCACTCGGTATCGTCGTGCTGGTGAAGGCGCCCGCGCTGCCGGGCGTCATCGCGTACGTGTGCACGTTCGGTGCCGCGTACGGCGCGACGTTTCCGCTGCGCGGCGCGCTCATGGCACAGCGCTTCGGACGCCGTGCGTACGGCGCGATCCTCGCCGCGCAAGGCGTCCCCGTCGGGATCGGCGCGGCGCTCGGGCCCGTCGTGGTCGGGCGGCTCATCGACGCGCACGGCTATGGGAGCGCGTTCGGCGCGTGCATCGCGGCGCTGCTCGCGGCGGCGGTGATCGTCGCGATCCCGGTGCGCTCGGCGCGAGGTCTCGCGGCGTCGCCCGCGTATCCAGGCGCATACGCAGGCGAGGGCCCGTAGAGGAGGCTTCCATGAGCGATCCACTGTCGCGCGGCGAGTTCATCCAGGTGTCGGCGGCCGTCGGCGCCGCTGGGTCCGGGTCGCCGGGCAGCCTCGTCGCCGCATCCGGGCCCACCGTCCCGCTGAAGATCCGCTGGTACGGCGGCGGCGTCTACGAGCTGGCGACGCCCGACGACAAGAACATCGTGCTGGTCGACGCGTGGATCTGGAACAACACCGGCTTCAAGGCGTTCAACATCGACAAGCCGGCGGAGCTGTCGAGCGCAGCGGCGTACGCGGCACACCTGAAGGGCCGCAACGCGGCGGTCGTCGTCGCGCTGTCGCACGATCACGGCGATCACATGGGCGATTACTTCGAGCTGCTGAGCGCGCTCGTCGCCGCGAACGTCGACGTCAAGACGGTCGGCCAGAGCGATCTCATGCGCGTCGGGCTGCTGCAGAAGTTCAAGACGGCGAACCTCGACAACACGCAGCTCGTGCTCAACGGCGGCGCCGGCATCAACATGGGCGGAACGGCGAGCTACAAGGGCGTCACGCTGCACCTCGTCCCCGCCGTCCATTCGACCGCCTCGGGTTTCCCCGCGGCGGGATTCATCATCGACATCGGCGGCGCGCGCGTCTACGCGTCGGGCGACACCGACGTGTACGGCGACATGGCGCTCGTGGGGACGCGCTACCGGCCCGACCTCGCCGTGCTGTGCACCGGCAACGGCGCGTTCACGATGGGTCCGGACGACGCCGCGCTGACGTGCAAGCTGCTCGGCGTCGGCCAGGCGATCCCGGTCCACTACGCGCACAACCCGCTCGTCGTCGGCCCGCAATGCGGCGATCTCTTCCGCACCGCGGTCGCCCGCGTCGCGCCGGGCACGGCGGTAACGCTGCTGCGTCCAGGCGCGACAACGACGTTGCAGGTCGCGACGAATACGCGCTGAGGTTCGCGGCGCGCGCCGCTAGCGGTACGCTTCCTGGATCGCTTGGTAATCCGCGTGCGGGGTGCGCACGTCGAGGCGTGCGATCGGCATCTCCGGCAACTCGGTGCGCTCTTCGAACGTCGGCCGGTCTTCCTTGTAGAGAATCCCGAGCGCGATCTTGTCGCCGGTCGTCAGCGCCTCGAATGCCGCGAGGCGGTCGTTGGGCGCGTAGCCGTCGCGCAGCGTGCCGTCCTCGGTGTTCTCCTTGAACCACGCGTACGTGTTGATCTTGTTGTACGTCACGCACGGCGACATTACTTCGACGATCGCGAAGCCGCGGTGCTCGACCGCGGCCTTGATCATCGCGACCATCTGCTTGGGCTGCGCGGAGAAGCCACGCGCGATGAACGTCGCACCGGCCGCGAGCGCGAGCGCGAGGCCGTTGAGCGGCGTGTCGGGGTTGCCGTCGGGGCTCACCGACGCCACGTAGCCCGTCGCGCTCGTCGGCGACGACTGCCCCTTCGTCAAACCGTAGGTCTGGTTGTCCATGACGATGTACGTCATGTCGGTGTTGCGGCGAACCGCGTGCACGAAGTGCCCCGCACCGATCGCGTAGCCGTCGCCGTCGCCGCCCGCGGCGATCACGGTGAGGTCGCGGTTGGCGAGTTTCACCGCCGTCGCGACCGGCAGTGCACGCCCGTGCACGCCGTGGAACGCGTAGCTGTGGAGGTAGCCCGAGATCTTTCCCGAGCAACCGATGCCCGAGACGAACGCGACGTCCTTCGGCTGCTTGCCGAGTTCCGCCATCGCCTGCTTGAGCGCGGAGAGCACGCCGTAGTCGCCGCAGCCGGGGCACCACCAGGACGGCGTCGCCGTCGCGAAATCTTTCGGGGTCAGCGTCGCGGTCACGTCAGAAAACCTCCGCCGGTGTACCGACGTCTGCGATGCGCAGCACCGGCTCGATGATCTCGATCGGGCGGAACGGCCGCCCGTCGTACTTGCGCACGCCGTGCAGCGCATCGAGCGGCCCGACGACCGCACGGATGAGCTGCATCAGCTGGCCCGTGTAGTTGTTCTCGACCACGAACACGTGCTGCGCCCCGCGGATGAACTCTTTGACGTCGTCGTCGGGGAACGGCCACAGCGTGCGCAGCTGCAGAAAGCGTGTCAGCACGTTGCCCGCGCCGAGCCGGTCGACCGCTTCCGCGATCGGGCCCGTGTTCGCACCGTACCCGATGATCGCGATGTCGGCGTCCGCGACGCCGTGGAGCACCGCTTTGGGAAGGTCGTCGCGCATCGACACCATTTTGCCCATGCGCTTCTCCATCATCCGCGCGCGGTTGCGGGCGTTCTCGGTAATGACGCCGGCGTCGTTGTGCTCGGAGCCGGGCGCGAGGTGCATGCCGCCGGGGATGCCGGGGATCACGCGCGGCGACACGCCGTCCTCGGTGAACGCGAACCGCTTGTACTCGCCGAACACCACCTCGCCCGAATCGATCAGCTTGCCGCGCTCGACGTGCACCTTGCTCAAATCGAACGGCGGCAGCGTCGCCTTGCTTTGGCACAGCGCCTGTTCGGTGAGCACGAACACCGGCAACTGATACTGTTCGGCGAGATTGAACGCATCCACGGTGAGCGAGAACGACTCCGACACCGTGCCGGGCGCGAGGATCACGCGCGGGATCTCGCCGTGTCCAGAATAGATGAGGTGGTTCAGATTGCTCTGCTCGGTCTTGGTCGGCATCCCGGTCGATGGGCCCGTGCGCGCGCACTCGACGACGACCACCGGGATCTCCAGCACGCCCGCGAGCCCGATCGCTTCGGTCATCAGCGCCTGGCCCGGGCCGGACGTCGCGGTCATCGCGCGCACGCCCGTGTACGCGGCGCCGAGCGTCATCGTGATCGCGGCGAGCTCGTCTTCGGCCTGCACGACGACGCCGCCGAACTTCGGCAGCTGCACCGACATCCACTCGAGCACGTCCGTCGCGGGCGTGATCGGATAGCCGGCCATGAAGCGGCAGCCCGCGACGAGCGCGCCGTACGCGATCGCGTCGTTGCCCATCATGATCAGCCGGTCGCCGTCGTTCGCCGCGACGAGCCCGTAGCCGCTCGGCTTGTCCGCGAAGTTGTCGCGCACGAAGTTTTCGCCGGCCTCGATCGCGCGCATGTTGAGGTCGACGACCTTCTCGCCTTTGCGCTGGTACAGGCGGCGCACGTCGTTGCGGATGATCGCCGGATCCATCCCGATCAGCGCGCCGAGCACGCCCAGCGAGATGGTGTTGCGGATCAGCTCCAGCCCGAGCTCTTTTGCGAGCTTCGCGAGCGGGATTTCGTACCACGTCACGTCGTGGCGGCGCATCTCGTCGCCGATCACCTCCGACGTGTTGTCGAACACGACGAAGCCGCCGGGCCGCATCTCGTCGATGTGCGCCTCGACGGCTTCCAGATCAAAGGCGACGAGCCCGTCGACCGCGTCCGCCATCCCGTAATCCTTGCGCTCGCTCGCGCGGATGACGTAGTTGGTGTGCCCGCCGCGGATGCGTGAGGGAAAGTCTTTGTAGGTGTAGACTTCCAAGCCCATCCGCTTGAACACGCCGGCGATCAGATCGCCGGTCGTCAAGCTGCCGTCGCCGGCCTGCCCTCCGAACATCACTTCGACGCTGTTGAGGATCACTCTGGACCACCTCGCGCTTCGTGGACACCGCACACGGGCGGCCGTTGAGGAGAGGTTCCGAATCGCGACGGCGCTGCCCTGTCGGGGCGGGCTCGGTCTCGGCACCTGGCCGGCCGCTGCCACGTGCCGGGCCCGGCCCCCCGCGCCGTATTCGCCCGGCGTGGTCGTCAACGGCCTGGCCGCACGATTCCGCTGCGAACTGCACTCCCATGCTGGCTTGTTGTTTGCATGCGCGACGCGTATTCTCAGTGCCCGTACCACATATTTTGCTCTGGGGTGAAGCCATGGCCGATCCGAATCCTTGTCGAAAAGTTCCAGCCGAATACTCGCCGATCTCCGCGCGCGTCACCGCGGCGCAGAACCTGCGCATCAACCGCGCGAACGCGCAGGCCGTCACGCCGGCGGCGCAGCCGTGCAACGGCGACGAAACCGATTTTCCGTACGTCGGGCAATTCTCGAAGTCGCTCGCGCACAACTCCGACGGCGAGGTGATGACGGCGGCCTACGCCGCGTTCCTCGCCGCGCTCGGCGAAGAGCACGTCTGCGCGTGGGACCGCCACCTCGAAGACCCGCAGGTGAGTCCCACCACCGAGCAGCTCGGCACCGTTCCGGTGACGCCGGCGCCCGGCAGCATCTTGCGGTTCCAGCAGCGCAACAGCGCGGGCATGGCCGTCGGTCCGAACGGCGCGCGGCTGCTGTTCGACAACCCGCTCGCGCCCGAGCAGTTCACGCTCGAAGGCGCCGACCCGCAGACGGTCGGCATCTACGACCTGCGCCCGCCGAGCCCGGGCGCGACCGGCTACACGCCGCCGATCATCGCGTTCCCCGCGCCGCCGAAGTTCAGCTCCAAGACCGAGCTTGCGGAGATCGTCGAGAACTACTGGATGGCGCTGCTGCGCGACGTGCCGTTCAAGTACTACACCGCCGCGGGCCGCAACGACGACGTGAGCCGCGGCATCCTGAGCTCCGCGATGGCGAGCCAAATCGCATCGCTCGTCGACTCCGCCGTCGCCGACCTCGGCGGCAGCAGCCTCGTGTACTATTTCGGGCAGAACCCGCAAGGCGGCAACAACGGTTCGGTCACCGAGCAGACCCTGTTCCGCGGCTTCTCCGAAGGCGACCGCGTCGGCCCGTACGTCTCGCAGTTCTTCGTGCGTCCGGTCCCGGTCGGGCGCCTCACGCTGAGCCCGAAACAGAAGACCGCCGCGATGCGCACCGACTACGGCGGCAAGCCGCTGTCCGAGTCGGGCAAGAGCGGGCGCGACTACCTGACCACCAAGACGGAATGGATCGCGCGCCAGCGCGGGTTCATCTACCGCACGGCGATCGGCAACGTCGCGGATCCCAACTTCGACACCGATCCGCGCCTCATCCGCGCGGGGCGCGACGCGGGCGAGTACGTGCACGCGGACGTCGTATTCCAAGAGTACTTCAACGCGTGCCTCATCCTGTTCACGCCGCCGTCGCCGCGCAGCAACTTCGCGCGCGACTCCGTCTACAACGACCTCGACCCGAGCGGTACGGTGCTGCAGTACGAAGGCGGGATCTTCGATCCCGGCCAGACGCTCGCGCCCGAGATCCCGTACCAGTTCTCGCAAGTCGAGAAAGGCTTCATCACGCTGGGCAACCACGACCTCAAAGGCATGCTGGGCGAGGTCGCTCGCCGCGCGCTGGCGACGGTGTGGTACTACAAGTGGAACATCCACCGGCGCCTGCGCCCCGAAGTGTTCGCGGGCCGCATCAACCAGCAGCTTCAGTTCGAGTCCGGACCGTATCCGTTCTACGCGAACCCGCTGGGCTCGGTCACCGCGACCGTGCTGCCGCAGATCTACAACTCGAACTCCACCAACCCGCAGGACCCGCAGGGCGACGGCATCCAGCCGGCTCCGGAGCCGGGCTACCTGCTGCCGCAGCAGTTCCCGGAAGGCTCGCCGGTCCACCCGTCGTACGGCGCCGGTCACGCCACGGCTTCGGCCGCCTGCGTCACGCTGATGAAGGCGTTTTTCAACGACGATCTGCCGCTCGCGAACCTCAAGTACACCGATCCGGTGACGGGCGTGCAGTCGACGTACTTCAAACCCGTGCAGCCCAGCGCCGACGGCCGCACGCTGGAGCTCTACACCGGCTCCGACGCGGCGCAGATGACGATCGCTAGCGAGCTCAACAAGCTCGCCTCGAACGAAAGCCTGTTCCGCAACATCGCCGGCGTGCACTGGCGCTCCGACCACACGTACTCGCAGCTGCTCGGGCAAGCGGTCGCGATCTACTACCTGCTCGACATCGTCAACACGTACTCCGAGGAAGGCACCGGTACCGACAGCTACGCCAACGCGCCGACCGCGTGCGACAGCCGTCCGCCGCTCTCGTTCACGCTGCGCACGTTCGAAGGCTACCGCATCCGCATCGCCAAGTCGTCGAGCGCCGTCCCGGCCGGCGTCACGGTCATCGAACAGCCGCCCGCGGGCTACCACGACCTGAGCACGATCTACACCCCGAGCTACCCGTAAGCGCTACAAGCGCTGCTCCAGCGCGCGGATCGCTTCGGGCGGTCCGGCCGTAACCAGCTCGTCGCCCGACCGCAGCTCCGTGTCTGCGGCCGGGCGAAAGCGCATCTCGCCGTCGCGCTTGAGCGCGAGCACAAACGCTTCATCGTCATGCGGAAACAGCTCGACGAGCGCGCGGCCGATCCACGCCGAACCCGGCCGGATCGTGAGGTCTTCCAGCAGCAATTGGCCGTTGTCGGCGGAGAGCACGGTGTCGACGAACTCCACCGCCGTCGGGCGCATCGCGAGGCTCGCCATGCGGCGGCCGCCGATCGTGTACGGCGAGATCACGCGGTTCGCGCCGGCGAGCCGGATCTTGCGCTCCGCGTCCTCGGCGTTCGCGCGCGCGACGATGAACAGGTCGGGCTTGAGGATGCGCGCCGACAGCGTGACGTAGATGTTGTCCGCGTCGTCGTCGACCGCGGTCACCAAGCCGCGAGCGCGCTCGATGCCGGCGGCCTGCAACGTGCCGACGTCGGCCGCGTTGCCGTTCATCACGACGAAGCCTTGCGCGGCGGCGCGCTGGAGCGAGTCGGGGTTGATGTCGACCACGACGAACGCGATCTTCTCCGCGGTGAAGTCGCGCGCGATCTCGCGGCCGACGCGGCCGAAGCCGCAGAGGATGAAATGGTCCTGCATCTTAGCGACGCGCCGCCGCATCCGGCGCGCGTTGAACTCCTCGCCGAGATGCCCCTCGATGACGTACGCCATGAGCGCTAGCACGGTGTACGTCAGGACGCCAAAGCCGAACGCGACGACGGCGATCGTCCACACTTTGCCCGCGACGTCGAGCGGCGACGGCTCGCCGCCGCCCACCGTCGTGATCGTCGTGACGGTCATGTAGAGCGCGTCGAACCACGACCAGCGCTCGAGTGCGACGTAGCCCGCCGTGCCGGCCAGCACGACGCTGATGAGCAGCGTGCCCGCGACCAGCAGCGTGCGCGGAAGGATCGAGCGCTCTTTCATACACGGCCGCTCCGTCCTTCGGGGCTCGCCGACGCGCTCCCGGCGAGCGCGGCGTCGACGAGCGCGCGCAGCGGGTTCGCCGCGTCGTTCCATGCGTCGACGAACGAGCGCAGGATGTGCCCGGTGAGCCCCCACACGCGGCGGCTCTCGTAGTCGAGCAGATACGTCTCGATGCTGTGCTCGCCCACGACGTGCGTGCCCGGCTGCAGGTGCTCGACGATCACGGCGAGCGGGATGGTGAACACCGCGGCCGTCTCGCTGGCGTCGATCGTGAGCGGCCCCGGTTCGACCGCCGCGACGAACGGCGTCACGTCGAAGTTGTTGGCTCGCGTCTGGCGGACCATCGGCAGTTGCGCGAGGATGGACACCCGCTCCGCATCGATGCCGACCTCTTCGCGCAGCTCGCGCAGGGCGGTGCGGCGCAGGTCGCCGCCGTCCTGCGCGTCGACGGAGCCGCCGGGGAGCGCGATCTGGCCCGGATGGTCGCGCAGGTGCGCCGCGCGCTCCACGAAGACGACGCCGTGCGGCGGCTTGGTCAGGATCGCGATGACCACCGCCGCGGTGCGCCGTACGGACTGCATTCCTGGCAACGTTCGACAGCGGTTCGCGGGCCTCCGGGGTCGAAGACGGCCGCCGTGATCGAGTTCTTCTTGCACCGGCCGGTGTTTGCGTCGGTCTGCGCGCTCTTCATCATCCTGGCCGGCTTGGTCTCGATCCCGACGCTCCCGGTGGCCCAGTTCCCGCAGGTCGCCCCGCCGGTCGTCACCGTGACCGCAACCTACATCGGCGCGAACGCGCAAGCCGCGGAGTCGTCGGTCACGACGCCGCTCGAAGAGGCGATCAACGGCGTCGACGGCCTGCGCTACATCAGCTCGACCACGACGAGCGACGGCACGAGCTCGGTGGTATGCACGTTTCAGCTCGACCGCAACATCGATCTCGCGGCCAACGACGTGCAGAACCAGGTGAACAACACCATCGGGCGGCTTCCGGCCGAGGTGCGCGCGACCGGCGTGACGGTGACCAAGAACAGCGGCACGTTCGTGCTCGCGATGGGCCTGGCGTCGAACGAGGCCCGCTACGACCGCGTGTTCATCAGCAATTACGCCGCGAACAACATCGTCGACGTGCTCAAGCGCATCCGCGGCGTGAACGACGTGCGCATCTTCGGCGAGCGCCGCTACGCGATGCGGCTGTGGCTCGACCCGACCCGGCTCAACGTCAACCACCTGACCGCGACCGACATCGTGACGGCGCTGCAAACCCAGAACGTCCAGGTCGCCGCGGGCTCCATCGGCTCGGCGCCGATCCGATCGGACCAGCCCTACCAGATCTCGGTCCGCGCGCTGGGCCGGCTGCGCACGTCCGAAGACTTCGGCAACCTGATCCTGCGCTCGAACCCCGATGCGGGTTTCGTGCGCCTGCGCGACGTCGGCCGCGTCGAGCTCGGCGCGGAGAGCTACGCGCAGGACCTGCGCCTCGACGGCAAGGACGCGATCGGCATCGCGGTGCTCACGCTGCCGAGCGCCAACGCGCTCCAAGTCGCCGGCGACGTGCGCGCCACCATGGACAAGCTGCAAGGCCGGTTCCCGCACGGCATCACGTACCGGTTCGGGTTCGACGCGACGCCGTTCGTGAGCGAGTCGATCCGCGAGGTGCTCAAGACGCTCGCGATCTCGATCGTGCTGGTGATCGCGGTCGTGTTCTTGTTCCTCCAGTCGTGGCGCACCACCCTGATCCCGGCGATCACGATCCCCGTCTCGCTGATCGGAACGTTCGCGCTGATGAAAGCGCTCGGCTTCTCGATCAACACGCTCACGCTGTTCGGGCTCACGCTGGCGACGGGGCTCGTCGTCGACGACGCGATCGTGGTGATCGAGAACATCGCCCGCTTCGTCAACGAGAAGGGCATGGAGTCGTACGCGGGCGCGTCGGCGGCGATGAAAGAGATCACCAGCGCGGTCGTTGCCAGCTCCTTGGTGCTGCTGGCGGTGTTCGTCCCGGTCGCGTTCTTCGCGGGAACCACGGGGCAGCTCTACAAGCAGTTCGCCCTGACGATCGCGTGCGCGATCACCATCTCGCTGTTCAACGCGCTCACGCTCACGCCGACGCTCTCCGCGCTGCTGCTGGGCGAGCACAAGGTGCACCGCACGGGATTCTACGGCGCGATCAACCGCGCCATTGACGCGGGGCGCAACGGCTACCACAACGTCTTGCCGGCGCTCGTGCGCTATCGCGCGGTCGTGCTCGGGCTGTTCGCGCTCGGCCTCGTGGCGACGTACGTCGCCTACCAGAAGATCCCGACGGGCTTTCTCCCCGACGAGGACCTCGGCTACTTCTACGTGACGGTGCAGCTGCCGGAGGGCGCGTCGCTCGCCGACACCGAGCGCGTCACGAAGCGCATCGAAGGCATGCTTCGCGGTTTCCCCGAGATCTCGATCGTGTTCGAGCCCAACGGCACCCAGTTCGGCATCAACGCGCCGAACCGCGCGATCATGTTCGTGTCGCTGCACGAGTGGGGCGAGCGCAAAGCCGCGGAGTCGTCGGCGTTCGGCGTGATGCAGCGGCTGCGGCCGCGGCTCGCGCAGATCACGAACGCGACGGTACTCGCGTTCAACCCGCCCGCGATCCGCGGCATCGGCAACCTCGCGGGCTTCCAGTTCGAGCTGCAGGACCAGGACAACGTCGGCATCCCGGCGCTCACCGCGGCGGCGCGCGGCCTGATCGCGGACACCCGCCGCGACGCCACGCTGCGCAACGTGTCGACGACGTTCCGCGACGACGCGCCGCAGCTGGTCGTCGAGCTGGACCGCGAGAAGATCGCGTCGCTGGGCATCCCGCTGCCCGACGTGTTCTCGGCGATGCAGGTCTACCTCGGCTCGCAGTACGTCAACGACTTCGACTACCTCAACCGATCGTACCGCGTGTACGTGCAGGCCGACACGCCCTTCCGCAACCGGCTCGGCGCGCTCGACCGCATCTACGTCCACAGCAACGCGCCGGGGCCGCAGCTGGCCGCGACGATCCCGCTGTCGTCGCTCGTGCGCACGCACGTCGACCGCATCGCGCCGATCATCACGCACTACAACCTGATGCGCTCGATCGAGATCAACGGCATCCCGGCCGCGGGCTACGGCTCGGGCCAGGCGCTCGCCGCGATGACGAGCGCGGCGCAGAACCTGCCCAGCGGCACCGGCTTCGAGTGGACGGGGATCTCGCTGGAGCAAATCGAGTTCGGCAGCCAGGCCCTGGTGATCTTCGGCCTCGGCCTGCTGTGCGTGTTCCTGGTGCTCGCGGCGAACTACGAGAACTACAGCGACCCGATCATCATCCTCGTCTCCGTGCCGCTCGCGATCCTGGGCGCGATCCTCGCGCTCGACCTGCGCGCGCTGCCGAGCGATCTGTACGCGCAGGTCGGCTACCTGATGCTGATCGCGCTCGCAAGCAAGAACGCGATCTTGATCGTGGAGTTCGCCAACCAGCGCCGCAAGCACGGCTTGGACGCGGCCGCCGCCGTGCGTGACGCCGCACAGACCCGGCTGCGGCCGATCCTGATGACGTCGCTGGCGTTCATCCTCGCGACCGTGCCGCTGGTGTTCGCGTCGGGAGCGGGCGCCGCGAGCCGCCGTTCGCTGGGAACCGCGGTGTTCGGCGGCATGATCCTCTCGACGGTGCTGAACCTGTTCGTCGTGCCGGTCGTGTACGTCGCACTCGCCGGCCTGCGCGCGCGGTTCGCGCGCCGCAAGCGCGCGGCGACCGCTGCGAACGGCCATGCACCGGCAGGCGCCGTGCCGGTGTCGGTGGTGCGCAACAGCGACGGCGAGATCGTGCTGCACTTTGCCGACGGCAGCGAGCCGGTGCGCCTGGCGCTGCCGGAGTGAGCCGGCGCTGGATGATCACCGGCGGCGCCGTCGCCGCCGTCCTCGTCGTGGTCGTCGCCGCGGTGGTATACACGCTGCTTCGCTATCGGACGTTCTACTCGCCGTCGGGCTCCATGGCGCCCACGATCGTCATGGGCCAGATCTTCGTGGTGGACCGTTTCGCATACCGCGGCGCAGCGCCGCACCGGGGGGACGTCGTCGTGTTCGTGCCGCCGGTCATCTCGCCGGCCCCCTATTTCAAACGCGTCGTCGCGGTGCCCGGCGACCGGATCGTGATCCGTGCCGGCCGCACGTTCGTCAACGGCCAGCGCGCCGACGAACCGTACGCGCCTTGGCCCGCGCCGTACGACCTCACGGTGCGCAACTACACCATGACGGTCGACGGCATCCCGCTCGACCCGGCCATGGCCGTCATCCCGCCGCGCGCCGAGTGGACGTCGCCCGATACGGTTCCGCGCGGCTGCTACGTGGTGCTCGGGGACAACCGCCCCAACTCGCTGGACTCGCACGCCTTCGGCTTCTTGTGCCCCGGGCAGCCGGTACGCAGTTTCCCGAACGTCCACCCGCAGCTCATCGGACGCGCTATCGTGTCGCGCTGAGCGTCAGCCCGCGTAGTTTTCGGCGAGCTCGTAGAGGTCGTCGTCCTCGGCGGTCATGCGGCGTTCGAGCGCGGTGTGCATCGCGTTCCACGCCGCGGCGAACGCGTCGGGTTCGGCTTCGATCGCATGCTCGCCGCACCAGCGCTGCATGAACGCGACGACGCCTCCGCTCAGATCGCCCATCTCCTCGCGGTAGCGCCGCGCGCGCTCCGACACCGCCGCATCGGCCGCCTCGAGCACGGGGTAGAGGCGCGCGTCCTCGAACGCGAGGTGCCGGACAAGCACCGTCTCGAGGTTGCGCAGGCCGGCCCGGAGATCGCGCGCATTCGCGGCGACCGGTGTGGGAAAGCGTTCGAGCAGGTCACGCAGCACGGCGTGGTGGCCGCGGCAGGTTTGAATGTCGCGCGCGAGCTCGTAGGCCATGTCAGCGCCGCTCCGCGCGGCTGAACGGCAGCACGACGCACACGTCCGTGCCGCCTTCGAGGCGTGTCGACGACGTGACGCTGCGCGCGAACGCGGAGATGAGGAACAGCCCGCGGCCGCTCTCGGAAAACACGTCGTCCGGCAGGCGCGCGCGCGGCGAAAATCCGCAGCCGTTGTCGCGCACGGTCACAAACGGCTCGTCGCCGCGCCAGGCGAGCTCGACGTGCACCGGACCGGGCGCGTGCTCGACCGCGTTCGCGAGCAGCTCGCCCAGGATCAGCTCGGCCGGGAACAGATCGGTCTGCGCATCGACGAAGCGGCTCAAGAACGCGACGAACTGCGTGCGCACCGCCGTGGCCGAGCTGGGGTCCGACGCGTCGACGTCCCACGACACCGCGTCGCTGCGCGTCTGGGTCGAGCTGATCGCGAAGCGCGCCCCGGGCGCGGCGAAGCGCACGACGAGCAGCGCGAGGTCGTCGTCCGTGGCCGCGCCGCCCAGCACGCGCTGGACGATGCGCAGCGCGTGATCGCGCGTCGGATCTTCCGCCGCGGCGACCTCGACGGAGCGGCGCAGCGCCTCTTCTCCCGCCGCCACGTCGCGCGCGTACTCGATCAGCCCGTCGGTGTAGAGCACGAACAACGTCTCGCCGGCCGCGTCGAGGCGCGACTCCGTGATCAGCGGATCGTCGAGGATCCCCAGCGGGATGCCGCCGGGCTCGAGGAACCGCGCGCCGCCCGGTCCCGCGACCAGCGGCGGCGGATGACCGGCGGATGCGTACGTGATGCCGCGCGTGCGCGGGTCGAGGAAGCCGACGATCGCCGTCGCCATCCCCGCCTGCTGGAGCAGCAGCACGCGGTTCACGCTGCGCAGCACCACCGCGGGATCGGGCGAGTCCAGCGACGCGATGTAGATCGCCTGGCGGATCGCACCCATCGTCACGGCCGCGTGCAAACCGTGACCGGCGACGTCGCCGACGGAGAACGCGAGCCGCCCGTCGGGGAGCCGGAACACGTCGTACCAGTCGCCGCCGACGCGCGCGTCGTCTTCCGCCGGGACGTACACCGCGTCGAAGCTGATCCCAGGCACCGTCGGAAACGCGCGCGGGATGTAGATCTGCTGCAGCGTCTCGACGATCTGCTCCTTGCGGCGCAGCTGCTCGCGCAGTTGCCGATCCGATTCCTCGAGCGCGTCGAGGGCCTCGCGCATGCGCGTCACCGCGTGCAGTTCGCGCAATCGCGCGCCGACCTGCGCGCCGAGGATCTCCGCGAGGCCCCGATCCTGCGCGGTGAAACGTCCCTCGGCCGTGCGGCCGGCGCCGAGCATGCCGATGCACACGCCTTCGACGAGGATCGGCACGACGAGCGCGACGCGTACGCCCAGCGCGCTCGAGATCGCCCGCTCCTCGGGCGATGCGCGCTCGACGCGGTCGTACGCGATCGACTCGCCGCTCAGCAGCGCGGTGACGCCGGGGATGTCTTCATCGCGCAGCGTCAGCGCGTTCACGCTCGGATCGAGCCCGCGCTGCGCCGACATCGACCACACGCCGTGCTCGCGGCGCGCGAACCACGCGCCGTCGGCGGCGAGCAGCTTGCGCGTCGCGTCGACCGCCACGCGCTCGATCTCCGGCACCGAGCGCGTCGTGCTCAAGCGGCGCACTGTGAGCCCGGCCACTTCGTAGTCCAGCGCCGTGTCGCCGCTGTGCAAGCGGCCGATGTAGCCGGTCAGGAACCACGCGATCTGCCGCGTCGCGAGCGTGCGCACCGCGGGCGGAAGCCGTTCCGGGATCTCGATCAGGAACAGATCGACGCGCGCGCGGTGCAGCCGGTCTACGACGTCGGGCAGCCGGTCTCCGCGCCCGCGCAGCCAGCGCGCCGTTTCCAGACCCAGCTCCGCGCCGCACGCATAGAAATCGTCGGCATCGCCCGCAAACGCCGAGACGACCGCATCGAGCATCACGCCGGCCCGCTCGCCGTACGCGGGCGGCAGAGCCGCGCGCGGCGTACACGCGCAGCGCGACGGCGCGCAGCTCGGCGTCCTGTGCTCGAAGCAGCGCGGCGATCGCCGCGAGGTCCGCCACCTCGCTCGGAATCTGCACCACCCCACACCGTTACCGCGGAATCGCGGCGATCCTTTCCGCGCGCGGCGCCGCTCGCGTTAGACGCTCGCGTTAGACGCCGACCGAGCTCTCGACCTCCGCGGCTTCGATCATCGTCTCGCACGCAACGGGATCGGCGAGCCACGGAAACAGGCTCGGCGGGTGGTCGAACCCGTTGACGAACGCGCGCCGCAGCGTAGGACGCCAGCTCGCTTCGAGCAAGAACCGCTGCACGTGCGGCGGCGCCGGTTGCAGCAGCGCGTTGGTGAAGCCCGTCGACCACGCCGCGTGCGCCGCCCAGTGCGCGTCGAACGTCGCCTGCATCCACTCCGCATCGAACGGTTCGGCGCCGCGCTCCGCGATCGCCGCGAGGTACGCGGCAGCCGCCTTCGTCGCGTTGTTCGAGCCTTGGCCGGTGATCGGATCGTTCAGCACCACCGTGTCGGCGAGCCCGAACGCGAGCGCGCCCGACGGAAGCTGCGCGACGGGCGAGCGCACCTCGGGCGTGAAGCGCCCGACCAGCGTCGCGCCGGCGTCGGTGAGCGTCGCATCCGCGTAGCGCTCGAGCTCGGCGGGCACGAACGCCGCGAGCAGCTCCAGCATGAGCGCGAACCGTTGCTCGGGCGCGGTGACACCGTCGAACCGGTCGAGCGGCCCGCCCGGCATCGCCTCGATCAGCAGATACTCGCACGCGCCGCTCGCGCCCCAAGCCGGCACGCAGAAGAACTCGCCAACGCCGGGGACGAGGCTGAACGACACGCGCACGGGATCGTACGGCCGCGTGTTCTTCACGCAGCACATCGCGAGCGCGCGCTGCGGCGCGTCGAACGGCGACTTCGCGCCGTCGCGCGCGAACAGCTTGCGCACGTCGCCCTTGCCGGCCGCGACGACGAGCAGCTCGCAGTCGCGCGCGAGCTCGTCGACGTCGGCGACGCCGACGGCCCGCGTCTCGAGCCGGCCGCCCTGCTGCTCGAACGCGCGCATCCACGCCGGAAACTTCAGCCGCTGATCGACCGATGCCGCGGGCGCGTCGAGCTCGCCGCGCCACGCGATCGCGGGCTCGCCGTCAGGCCCGATCATCGTGAACTGCAGCGCGCGCATCTGCGGCGCGAGGTCGTCCCACGCGTTCAAGCCGAGATCGCGCTCGATCTGCAGCGCCTCGTGGAACATCCCTTGCGCGGAGCGGATCGAACCGTCCGCGATCTGCGCCGCAGTCTCGCTCGTCACGAGCCGCACGGAATACCCGTTGTCCAGCAACCCGATCCCGAGCACCAACCCCGCCTGCCCGGCCCCAACGATGGTAATCTCCCTCATGCCCACTCCCCCAACGCCAATGTCAACCTGAGCCAACGTCACCCAGGTCAATGTCACCCAGGCCAATGTCACCCAACGCGAACGCCACCCAGGTCAATGTCACCCTGAGCTTGTCGAAGGGTGCGCCACCATCGTGCTCGTTCGCCTCGCGTGCGACGAACGCTTCGGGACCCGCCGTCGCAAAGTGCCGTCATCCTGCCGTTTAGGCGTCGTTCGCTTCGCGCACGGCGCGCACGCGGCGGTTGAACCAGCGCGACGCGCGCGTGGGGAACAACCGCGTCAGCACGTCGATGCGCGGCGCGTCCGTCCCGGCGACCACGCGGTCGCGGTTGCGCTTGATGCCGTCGACGATCGCGGCGGCCATCACCTCGGGCGGCGTCGTGAGAAACCGTTCGTCGAACTTCTTCGTGGTTTTCGCGGCGAGCTCCGCATCGGCGGCGCGCGCGACGCGCGAGCTGCGCGCGATTGCCGTCTTGGTGCCGCCGGGATGCACCGTGAGCACGTGCACGCCCGTCCCCAGCAGTTCGCCGCGCAGCGCCTCGCTGAAGCCGCGCACGGCGAACTTGCTGGCGGCGTACGCGGACTGCCCGGGCGGACCCCACAGCCCGAACACGCTCGACGTGTTGACGATGCACGCTTCGCGCTCCGCGAGCAGCGCCGGCAGAAACGCTTTCGTGCCGTACACGACGCCCCAGAAGTTCACGTTCATCAGCCACGCCATCTCGTCGGTCGCGAGCTCCTGCACGCTGCCGTAGATCGACACGCCGGCGTTGTTCGCGACGACGGTCACGCGCCCGTGCGCGCGCAGCACGTCTTGCGCGAACGCGTTGACCGCCGCTTCGTCGGCGACGTCGACCACGTGCAGCGACGACGTGCCGCCCACGCGCGCGAGCAGCAGCGCCGTTTCGTGCAACCCAGCCTCGTCACGGTCCGCAAGCGCGATCGTCATGCCTTCGGCTGCGAGCGCGAGCGCGAGCGCCCGGCCGATCCCCGACGCCGCGCCGGTGACGACGGCGACGCCGCCCGAGAGATTCTTCACGCCGACTTCTCCGTCTTCAGCAGCGCGGGACCTCCTCGACCTCGCCGAGCAGCTCCGTGAGGTCGAGCGCATTTGCGGTCGCGGCGTCGAGCGCCGTATTGTCGAAGATGCACCACGCCGGAACCCGCGCGGAGCGCAAGCGCGCGGCGACCGCGCGCAGCGACACGTCGTCGTACGCGGAGTAGTACGTGCGCGGCGAACCGTGCAGCCGGTAGTAGACGAATCCGTCCCAGCCGCCGGGCACGGCCGCCTCGGGCACGACCGCCGGATCCGCGGCGACCCGCGCGACGCGCGCGCTCTTCAGCGCGTCTTCGGCGGCGGCGGTGAACCACGTCGGATGCCGCGGCTCGCACGCGAGCAGCCCGTCGTACCGCGCGCGGACGGTCGCGAAGAACTCGCGAACGAGCGCGGCATCGTACGCAAAGCTCGGCGGCAGCTGCACGAGCAGCACGCCGCGCTTCGCGCCGAGTTCCGCGCTCTCGGCAAGAAATCGTTCGAGCGGCTCGACGACGCCGGCGAACCGGCGCGTGTGCGTGATCTCCTTGGGCACCTTCAGCGCGAAGCGAAAGCCGTCGGGCACGCTCGCCGCCCAGCGCGCATACGTCGAAGGCCGGTGCGGCCGGTAGAACGACGAGTTGATCTCGACGCACGAAAAACGGCGTGCATAACGCTCCAGCCGCGACCCGTCGCCGTCGAAGCGCTCGCGAACGTCGCGCGGTATCGCCCACGCCGCGGTCCCGACGCGCACCTCCGCTGCAGCCATCGCACCGAACTCTCCCCAGGAGCGGTCGCTATGAGACGCTCGGATTTTTCCCTGCGGGCCCGGAAGGGAAAGGGGGTTCGCTCGCGCATGTCACCAAGCCAACCAAAGATAGAGGCCCAACGAAGGCCATACGGGGGACACGCTCACGCCGAGCCAGATCGAGAATTGCGCGAAGCTTCTCGTCTGGCTTCACACGACGGAGAACATCCCGCTCGCGGCGACGGACGATCCGAACGGCCGCGGTCTTGGATACCACGCGATGGGCGGCAACGCATGGGGCGGCCATTTCGATTGCCCCGGAAAACCCATCATTGCGGAGCGGGCCGCGATCATCGCGCGCGCCCAGGCGCTCGATGCCGAGCACTTGGCGAACGAGCCAAGCCATCCGCCCCTCGCCGACATGGCGAAGCACCTGCAGAGCCCGTAGCAAGCGCACGAACGGCTCGCGCCTTCTGTGCAACGGCCGGCGCGGGCTACTTCTCCTCCTCCGTCTCCGCCTCGTATCGGCAGAACAGGAACGGCCGCCGAATCTTGCCGGCCGCCGGCGCGAACCGGAACGTTGCGAGAAAGCGCCGCCGCGAACGCAGCGGGCCGATGCGCGTCGCAACGACGCCGTGATAGAGGCCGGACATCTCGGCGCTGGCGATGCAGCGCATGTCGTCGTCGCCGCACGGTATCTCGTCACCCTCGTCGTCGAGCACGTGGAACTCCACCTCGTGCGAAGCCCGCTCGCCGGTTTCCTCCGTCTCGAACAGCAGGCCGATGCCCGATACGAGGACGTCGCGCCGTCCGGGCAGGTACGCAAACAGCGCGCGGTCCAGCGGGATCGTGAGTTGCCGGGACTCCTCGCAGTCGTGCGGCAGGCGGCGGAACGCGGCCCACTCGTCCGGGAACTCGTGCTCGATGTCGAAAAAGCGCAGGCCGTTGCCGGGCAGCCGGTGCCGCGCGGCTTCGCGCGCCGCGTCGCGCAACATCGGCCCGCCCTCGCGCGCCGTGTACCGCAGCGTGAAGACGACGTCGGTCAACGTGTCGAGATCGAAATAGTTCTCGTGCGGTGAGAGCTCGAAGCGCCAGCTGCTCACGGCGCCGAAGCCCGCGAACGGCAACCGGCGCTCGTCGCTCAAGCGCAGCTCGAACAACCCCGAGTCGCTCTGCCCGCTCGAGGTCGCGATCGCTTCGCGCGCGGCGTAATGGCGCAGAAAACGCGGATCGCCGTGACAGCCCTCGTAGCGCCGCTCCCCGTTGCACTCCGAGCAGCAATGCCCGGCCGGCGGACCGAGTCGCGGGTCGACCCGCGTGACGCTGCTCAAAAGCGTCGCCTTGCAGTTCACGTTGGCGAGCCGTCCCACGACCGCCGCGAGCGTCAGCTCGACCGATGCGATTCGGCGCATGTGCTGGCCCGGGTAGTCGAGGTCGAAGAGCTGCTCGTCGAGCTTGATCTCGCACACGCCGGCCGTTCGCAACAGCAAGAACGCGACCGGAAAATGCTCGCGCAGCGAGATGTGTTTCGTCAGCTCGTACTCGCGCAGGTTGTCGTCGTGGTATTCCTGGTCCAGACAGCGCAGCGCGAGCTCCAGCCGCTCCCCAGCCAGCATCCCCTTATGCGCGTTATCCCAGCCGGCGCTCGGGATGCGTGTCTTGGGCGCATGGCCCCGTTCGAACACGAACGCGCGCTCCGCCTGCCGCGCGACCTGAAGCGCGAGCTCGTACATCTGAAAGTACAGCGCGGTCGTCTCGCGCTGCTGCCAGAGGTAGAACCGCACCGACGTGACCTTGTCGCGCAGCACGTCCATGATCTCGGCGGCGTGCTCGCGCTGGCGCTGATGGTTGTTGAGCTCCAATTCGGCTTCGTGGAGCCGTCGCTCGGCGCCAAGAATCTGGCGCTCGATCTGCTGGATCTCCAGCGTCAAGACGTCTCTGTCGAGCAGCCACGCCATGTAGCGGCGATACCATTCCGCGTGGGTCATGTCGAGCGACGCGTTCGTGCTCGCGATGTCGGCCAGCGTCGTCAACACCTGGGCGGCCGTCTTGAACCACCCGCCCAGCTTCGAGCCGGCCGGCAGCTGGGTCTCGGTGCACGGATAGCCGACGAAGATGTCCGGCGTGAGCTGCATCGCTTCGGCGATCACGAGCAAGACGTTCGATGCGACGCGCTCGACGAGCGCAGTTGCGGTTTGATTCTCGTAGGCCAGCTCGTCGGGGATCAAGTTGACCGCGATGAGGTTTTGGACGTTTGACAGTCGCAATTGGCTTACCAGCTTCGTCGTTTGAAGCGCTTCGCGCGCCCAGCTGGCGTCGTAGACCTGATCCTGGCGCACCGCCGTGCCGAGCGTCAGCAGCTCCGCTTCGTGCCCGGCGCGCAGCGCGGCCAGATACTCCGCATCGCCCTTCTCGTATGCGGAGAGCAGCGCGCTGCCATGTTGCGACACGCGCGCGGCAAGATCTTGCGCGCGCTGGAGCAAGTAGCTGAAGCGATACGGGCTGCGCGCGCGGCACCAGTCGGAGCCGTCCGCGCACGGGTCGGGCGTGCAGCACGCGCATCCGAACGCACAGGGATCGCCGTCCTCGCGCTCGCCGAAGTATGCCAGTTCGTGGTGCGGCCGGCCGCTGCGCAGACGCTGCGCGTTCGCGCAGCGCTCGATCAGCGCGATGCGGTCGGCCACCAGATCGTACTGGCACAGCAGGCGCGGGTTGAGCGGCGCGAAGTGGGGCTCGAAATCGGCGACCGTGCGCACGTGCGCGATCGGCTGCGGATTGTCGTCGTCGTCCTCTTCCGCGATCGCGCGCGGCCGCGGGCCTAGGATCGTCTGCGCCGCCCCGAACACGACGCGCGCTTGGTCCGTGGCTTCCAGCGTCCCCGTCCGCATGAGCGCGTCGCCCCACTGGAGCAGCGTGCCAACGTACTCGACGATGACCGAGCGGCGCCGCGCGACGTCGTCGGTGGCGCCGTCGCTGCGGCAGCACTCTTTGCGCGGGATCGGCCCCGCCGGTCCTTGCACGTCGGGTTCGCAATCCGCCCAGGTGCAGTCGTCGTGCAGCGGATCAAAGGCGAGCTCGTACCATTTCAGCGCCGCCTCGAAATCGCAGCGCGCGCGCAGCGCGCACGCGACGGTCATCGCGTAGCTGTACGGCGACGCAGGAAAGAGCGGTGCGCCCGGGTCCTGGTACACGAAATACGGGAACACCGGGAGCCCGCCCGGATACAGCAGCGGGGGCGCGGGCGTGTCGACGACTTGCGGTTCGGCGATCGCGCCGTCCGTCGCGAGGTCGTAGCGAAATCCAGGCGCGGCCGTCCCGTTGTAGCCGACCGGCGCGACGGCGCCGGTGACCGCAAAGTACAGCGAGTCGCCGGTGCGGCCCGCGAACATGAGATCCGGGACGGCGTTCGCGGCGAGCGTCACCGCTTCGTGCGACGTGCGAAACTCGCCGTACTCGCCGCCGTGCTGCGCCGACCACGCCAGGCGCACGGCCCGCTTCGATTCCCAATGGAGCAGCCCCGGCAGCTGCGCGGGGTCGTGCCACGGCGCCGACTCTTGCGTCGTCTGATCGTAGAAGTCGTTCTGCGATCCGTCCGCGTTCGCGTTCGGCATATCGCCGTACACGGCGGCGTCGATCAGCCAGAACACGTATTCGTCGACGCGCGGCGGATGCGTGCCGCCGCACGTGACGCAGCAGCTCCCGGCGCCGGCCCCGTGATGGATCCCGGACGACGCCCGCGGCACGCCGGCCGCGGCGACGCGAACGAACGTCGCGCCCGAACGGATCGCCGTCTCGATCCACAACGGCACGTTCGTGGCCGGGTTCGCCGACGCGGCGCCCACGGCGCTGAGCCACGAGGGCTGTGCCGCGGCAACGGGCGTCCCGAGCAGATCGAGGCCCTGGCGCGGCGGGATCGCAGCCAGCGTGGAGGGTTCCCGCGACTGCAGCACGGTGAGGCCGTGATGCACGGGCGGCCGGCGGCCAGGCCACGAGATACCACCGCCCGGCAGCGCGGCGCTGAGCGTCGCGCTGCGCAGCTCGGACTCGAGCAAACGAAACGCTTCGCTCTCGCGCGCGCTGTCCGCTTCCGACCACTCGATCGTGTTTTCGCGGTGGAGCTCGCGCGCTTTGCACGCGCTCCACGCGCGGAAGCTCGCGAACCGGCTGTCCCACAGCTCGGCGAACTCGCGGCTCACGGGCCACGCCGGCTCCAACCCAACCCGGGCGCGCAGCACGAACCGCTGGACGGCGCTGATCGCCTCTTCGATTCGGCTCGCGCGCTCGCACGCACCGGCGTCCACGTCGAGAAGCAGCAGATCGCTGAGATCGCGCGCCGTCGTGGCGAAGCCGGCGCCGGCCGGGACGCGATGGCCGGCGCAGAGGTAGCGCACGAGCGCACGACGCGCGCGCTCGCGGAGCCCGTCGTTGATGCGCTGCAGCTCGGCATAGCGGCGCGCGGCGTGGTGGTGGAGACAGCTTTGCCGCACGAATTCCACGAGGTGCGCGTTCGGCGACGCCGGATCGGGCGCGAGCGGCAGCGACGGGTCGCCGCGCGACCACAAATCCGGACGTGCCGTGGCAATGTCGTGCACCGCGAACGCGTGCTCGATCGCGCGAACCCACGCATCCGCGAGCCACGCCCGCAACGTCCAGCGCTCGTCGGAGAAGTCGGCGTCGCCCGGCGAGAACACCTGCGACGCCGCCTCGTCGAAATAGCGCGTCACCAGCTGCGCGTGCCGAACGTCGATCCCGAGATGGCGCACGAGGTTGACGGGCTCCGGGAGCTCGTGCTCGGACGCCTCGGCAAACAGGTGCCAGGGCCGTCGTTCGCAGCGCGACCACGTGTCGTCGCGCATGCACGTGTAATCGAAGATGCGCTCGAACCAGTCGAACAGCGCCGAGATTCGCTGCGGCGACGGGTGCGCGCGATCGTCGCCCGTGCGGGGCGGGACGCTGCGCAGCGGGAGCAGGTTGAAATCGAAGCCGGCCGCGTGGCGCACGAAGCCGCTGCCGCCGTTGTAATAGGCGATGCCGGCGAAGCGGTCGCCGTGGGCGAGCAGGTAGCCGAGCTCCGAGCGGTCGTCGTCGCCGCCGTTTCGCGCCGAAAGCGCGAACCGGCTCACGAACAGCATCGCTTTGAACGCACGTTCCCAGGTGTTGCGGATGCCTTGCAGCGAGCTCGCCGAGAGCGCCGCTGCTGCGTCGGGATAGAGGTTGGCGCGCGGGATCTCACGGAGCTCGTCGCCGGTGTCGGGCCCGGCGTACATCAGCTCGAATCCGGCGCGCCGCTCGTGCTTCGCGCGCTCGCGCGAGTCGGGTTCGGGATGCGCGTACTCGACCGCGATCGCGTACGCGCCTCGCCGCAGCGTCACGGTGTCGTCGCAGGCGTCCTCTTCCTCCGAGCCGCGCCGCGCGATCGTCCACGTGCGCTCGCCGCGCGCGAGCGTGACCCGCCATTGCGTGCGCTCGGCGCAGTCGCCGTCCGGTTCGCCGGCGCCGTGCGCCGGCACGCCGGCGCGAAACCGGTATCGCCCGGCGCACTCCACGAGCAGCGTCCCGTACCAGCGCACGCGAAATCCTTGCGCACCGCCCAGCAAACGGCCGCTGCGGTCGTCGAGCGCGAACCCGTTCTGGAGCGTTGCGAACCGCGCTTGTTCGGTGGTCGGGATCGCGTCGAGCGCCGGCAGGATCGTCGGAAGCGGCGCGCCGGCGGCGGCGCGCGCAGCGCCGAAGCCCTCGACGCGCGCGAGGTCCCGGTACACGACGGCGCCGTTCGGTTCCACGGTGAACTCGCGCACGAGCCCTGCGCCCGCCAGCCCGAGCAACGCCGTGAACGCGCCGCCGTACGGCCACGTCACCGCGGGCAGGGCGCCGGAGTCGTCCTCCCAGCGCGGCGGCGTCACGGGCGCGTTGCCGTCCGCGAGCAGACGCCGGAGCACGGCCCACGCGGCGGCCGAATCGGCCTCGCGCGCGCAGCCGGTACGTTCCGCGGCGAGGTCGCCAAGATGCTGCGCGATGACGCAGCAGCGCGCGTGCGCCACCGCGAAGCGGTGCCGGAAGTATCCCCAGCGCTTCTCCGCGTCGGGTTCCTCGATCAGATGCCGCTCGGCGGAAGCGACGTCGCCGAACAGGAAGACGAACGGTGCGAGCTCCGCGCGCGGCATGGCATACAGTGCGCGAACGGCGCTTTGCTCCTGCGGCGTGAGCTGGCGCGCGGCCGCGAGGTGCTCGATGAGCGACTCGTCGCGCATCGGCAGCTGCGCCCAGAGCTCCTGAGCGGCGGTATCGTAATGAAAGCCGTGCGGATGCTGCCAGGCGCCGGCCGACGAGACGAGCGGCGTGCGGTACCGGCGGGCGGCAACGCTCACCGCAATTCCGTGTGCTTCGAGAACGTGCGGAAAGTAGCGCTCGGCGAGCGTGCGCACCGGATCGTGCCCGGTTGCGTGCACGCCGAACCCGAAGTCGCGGCGCAGCGACGCCTCGATGCGGTCCCACGTCCACGCGCACGCCGCCTCTTCCGCGACGTCCACGCCGAGCAGCGCGCTGCGCAGCGCCCACAGGCTATGGCGTTCGTCGTCGTCCGGAAACTCGAGCGGGTCGTCCGCCGCTTCGTTCTCTTCGGACGCCGGGAACGGATCGTCGCCGTCGAGATGCGGCCCGGCGGTGAACAGATACAACAGCTCGCCCACGGTGAAGTTCGAAGCGTAGATCTTGGCGAGGATCTCCGCGAAGCGCAAGGTGTGCGTCGGGCACCTGTCCCACCGGTGCGCGGGGACGGACGGGTCGAAGCCGGCGAGCGCGGACAGCGCGTCGAGATTCTCGGCCAGCAGCTTGGCAACATCAGGATCGCGGCGTTCGCAGCCGTGCCGCGCCGTCGCGTAGTGCCGCACGCCGTCGATGAGCCGCTCGATGGCGGCGGCGCGGCCGGGCGACGCGGGGTGCGCTGCCCACAGCGAGAGGATCGGCAAGCGGCCCGCGGCGGTTTCCTGCTCGTCATCGCCGCGCTCGTCCTCGCGGCACACGCGGAAGAGATCGCCGAGCATCGCGAGCGCGGCAAGCTGGCGCAGGAACTCGCCGTCGATGACGCCGCTGCCGAGCGGCTCGAGCACCGCGCAGATCTGCGCGAGCTGCGCGAAGGTATAGCGTGAACCGCAGCGGTCGCGCACGATGCGCCGGAGCCGCACGAACAGGATCAGTCTGCGCAGCGCCGCGTCGAGCTTGCGATCGGAGAAGGCAAGGAGAACTTGGTCGAGATAGCACGGTTCGCAGTCGGGGAGCGAGCCCGCTGCGCTCCCCGTGCACGTGAACTTCACGTAACCAGCGTGCTGCAGCTCGACGAGCTCGCAGTACGTCAGCCCGGTGCGCGCCAGAAACTCGGAAACCCGCAGAACAGTCTTCGTCCACGTCTGGTCCGCGTCGGAAAAACCGTACAGGGTGCGCGTCGCGATCGTGCCGCCGAACAGCATCGCGAGCTCATCCGGTGAGATGCCGAGATACTCGAGCGCGATCGGCATCCGGACCGGAAACCGCGTGAGATGCGTCTGGAACACCGGCGCGCCGAGGGCAGGATCGAACACGAACTCCGTGATCTCTTTGCGAAACGTGCGCATGACGTCGAAGCGGCTCGTGCCGAGCGCGCCCAAGTACGTGCGGGACACGTCGAGCGCTTGCGCGTACGGCAGCTCCGGCGACGAGAAGTCGGTCGCGAGCCGCGCGTAGCCGGCGGGCCGTGCGACGGGCGTCGCCGGGCTGGCGTGTTCCGGCATCGCGGCGAGCAGCGCAGCCGCTTCGTCCTCGTCGCCCGGCGCGGTGTCGTAGACGGCCCCGGCGAACGGCGGCGTCCCAGTCGCGACGGCGGACGCGACGCTTTCGAGGCATTCGTTGACGAGGTCGACCAGCGGGACCGGCGTCTCGAGGTTTGCTTCGCTCGCCAGCAGCGTGCCGACGTCGCCGCGGCGTGCGGCGACGGCGGAGCGCAGCGTCATCCCGGCGCCCGTTGCAACAGCGCCCGGAACCGGACCAGCCTGCTGGGCACGGGGATCTTCGCACGTGGCTGCCGGCGACAGCTGCAGCATGTCGTGCAAGTACGCGATCGGGCCGAGCGGTGAAAGCTCCGGCGGCGGGATGCAATCGACGAGAGTGCCTGCGTTCACGGGCTTGAACCCGGTGGGCTCATGTTGCGGCGGAACGTGCGGTTGCGCGGCGTGATACAGCGCCTCCGCATGGTCGTACGCGACGGTCCCTGCCAGCGCGTTGCGGAACTCGTCCAGCGTCGCGGCGCCGACGCCGGCCGGTGCCGTGAAGCCGCGCGCGTACAGCGCTTCGACGACGGAGAACGGCACGTTCGGCCGTCCGCTGGTGACGCTGCCGGGCACGCCCGCCCACGCCGCGAGCGCGTCGATCGTGCGCAGCGAGTCGAGCAGCCACGTCCGTGCGCCGGATTCGCTGACCGTCGCGTCGACCGCGGCCCGAAGCGCGTTGGGTTGATCGAACCCGGTTCCGAACACGAAGCTTCCGGACGCGAGCGGCGGCGCGTGCAGCGACTCGTACTGTGCGAGCGCGGCGCGCACCGGATCGGCGGCGGGCGGCGCGAGGTTCGGGGGAGCCTGAACCACCGGCGCGGCGGGGACGGCAGGCACGGCGTCGACGATGAAATACCGTCCGAGCTCGCGTACGAACGCTGCGATCCGCGCCTCGGCGTTTCCTGGTCGCGTGAACGGCGGGAGGCGATCGGCGACGACCGTGCCCGCCCACGGAATTGCCGCCGTGCCAAAAGCCGTCTGCCACCCGGCGCTCGTCGTGGTCATGAAGAACGCGTGCCACTCGTTCGCCGTGATCTCGCTCAGCGCGTCGACGGACTTGGTCTGCGTGTGGATCGTGACGAGCCAATCCGAGATGACGTCCGCGAGCCGCCGGCCGTCGGGCGGCGGCACGACGTACGCGTGCGTGACGGCGATCAGCACGAGCTCGGTGTACGCATCCGGATACGTGCCGAGCTCCGTGCCCCAGAACGTCCCGATGTCGTCGGCGCCGTATGCAAGCCAGTCGCTCACGATCGGCGCGACGGTGGCGGGATCGCAGTACGCCGGCATACCGGCGATCGGCACCAGCGCGTCGAGCCGCCGGATCGCCTGCGCCGGCGTGACGGCCGGCGCGGCGATCATGCCCGACTGGAGCGCGCGATCGAACTCGTCGCGCAACCGGTCCGCGTGGTCGTGAACCGCTGCCGAATAGCGCTGCGATGCCGAGAACGTGCGCGGCATCCGCGCGCCGAGCGCGTAGAAGTATTCCGCCGGCACGTCGAAGCCGAGCGCGGCGTTGTCGCTGCGCTGCACCGCGACGCGCACGTCGGTCAGCGGACCGTTGCGCGGCACCGACATGAGGATGGGAACGTCCAGCGACGCCGCCGTCTGCGCGGCGCTCTGCTGTTCGCACCAGCGCGCGGCTGCGACGGCATAGACGTTGTCCGCAAGCCCCTCCGCGCGTGCGTCACGCGCGGCGTAAAACGCCTGCAGCGAGAGCTCGAACTGCTGGCGCGACTGCGCGTTGGGGTCCGGCGCGGACGACGACGGCGCCGTGTAGAGGTCGGCGAGCGGCATCGGCGGCGCCGGCAGCGGGTCGCCCTGGCTCCAGACGATCTCGGACGCGATCGTCTTGCACTGCGCGGGCGCGAGCGTCGCGATGTCCACGGGGCCGCCGGGGTCGTTTGCGAGCACGCTCAGCATCGCGGCTTCGAGGCCGGCGAAGCTGGGCGGCTGACCGTTGCTCGGAATCGCGAGCGCGACGGCTTGCGGGTTCGCGGGCGCCGGCAGCGCCAGATAGAACGACGGCGTCACGAGGTTCTGATATGTCGCCGGCGCGGGCAGCGCGCTCGCCGAGGACACCGCCGCGGCATAATAGATCTCGTCGATCGGGACGACCTCGGAGCCGCGCGTCACCTCGACGCGCAGGTTCTCGTACGCCGCCGGCGCTGCCACCGCGATGACGGCCGTCGCGACCGACTGCGCCGCAAGCGGAATCGGCTGGACGTGCTGAGCGATCGCCGTCGCGGGGTTCGGCGCCGGCGCGTTCGAGGGCGCGACGTACGTCGCCTGACCGATCAGCGCCCCCGTCGCCGGGTCGCCGACGGACACGTCGTACACCCGAATGGTGAGTCCGGCGAGATACGCGGCGAACGTACCGGCATCGACCGGAGCCACCGGATGAAGACGAATGACGATAAAGTCAGACAAGATACGGCCTTCCTAGACTGCGCAAGTGATTCGGCACAAGACGCGGCGTGGGAGTGTAACGAGTCACCGCCCGATGGTCATGCCGAGCTTGAACATAAATTCAGCGTGGTCGCCGACGTGCTTCATCGGGGGACCGTTGAGCTGTCCGACCCTCTCGGTCTGTTTCAGCCAGTTGACACCGACTGCAATGTTCAGCATTGGAATGAACGGGAGCTTTACGTTCCCCGATACGACGCTGCTGATGCCGAACTCGCGGACGCTGGAACCGTCACCCGACGTGTTATGTACGTTCATCCCAAAAGATGCGCCGTACGTTCCACCGAGGAATTTTTGTGTGACGTCAGCCGTCCCGCCGACGCGACTCGCACCCGGGATGCTGACGTGCGGGAATTCCATCATACCTGCATATCCGTAGTCCGCATTTATCGTAGAGCTGAAGTCCTTCTTCTCATACGTCACTGCGCCGATGACTGAACCGCTGCCGTAAGTAATGTGTTGACCTTGGTCTTCGACGGTGTTGTAGCCGCCCCCGACGTACAACCCGGCTTTGAACCCACCCCAGAACTCTCCGGTCCAAATATGGCCGGCCAGGCTGCCCTCGCCGGTGCCGAAATTGTTGTCGCCTTCGATTGCGAACTTTTCACCGGATATCGCGCCGCTGAAAGCCTTCTTGCGGTTCCAAGCGAACGATTTCGTTTTTGACTCGCCATCGGCTCCCGACGCGACTTGTTCGATGACTGCGTTGTCTTTGTCGCCCACCGTGAGACGTTGTATCTGTTGAGCGTTCCATAGTATTCGCGACCAACGCGAATCGGACGCACGCATTCGCGCCCATGCCGAGACGGGCACAGCCGGCGTTTCGGTCTTTGTCGCCGTTTGCTCGAAATTCTTGACCATCGCGCCTCCATAGCCAGGGAGCATCCACGGTGGTGACCCTAAGTCGTTCATGAAGACTTCATAATCGCTGCCCTCCCCGGTTTGCATGCCGTTGCGGTCGCTCAGCCGCACCGGATTGTTCCGCCCGTACGTGTACGAGTTCGTGCCGTCGACCAGCCCGGCGGGATCCGCGCTCGTCCAGCGCGCAAGCCACGAGGCGTAGTAGCGAACGCCGTGGCAATCGAACCCCGTGACGTCGTCGCGCTCGTCGCCGAGGTGGCGATAACGCTTTGCGGCGGCTTCCGCGACCGATCGTCCGGACCGATACGTCGTCGCGCCGAACGGTGCGAACTCTTCGTACGAGATCACCGATCCGGCTTCGTCCGTCTCCACGCTCGCCGATCCCAGCCGGTCCGTCAGCTGATACCGAACGGTCCTGCCGAGCTGAGGGCGCTCGCGCTCATCACGCGTCGTTCTATCGACCAAGGCGACACGGTGTTCACCGAGCATGACGTGAAGCGTCTGGCGCTCGACGATCATTGCGCCGCCTGCGCCGTATTCACGAAAGAGCTCGAAGCTGCCGAGGTAGGCGCGCTCTCGCCGCACCGTGCCATCGCTTCGCACGCTCTGCTTCCGCAGGCGACTCCCGGCGGAGTCGCTCGCGTAGGTTTCGTGCTCGGCCCGTTCTCGCCCGCGCGCCTGCTGCTGCGCCGAGGCCAGCCGGTCGCGCGCGTCCCATCCCAGCGCGCGCAGGTGCGGCATGCGGATCATGTTGCCGTTCGGGTCGTAGGCATACGGCTCCGCGACCGAGCCGATCGTCGTTTGCACGAGCCGGTTGCCCTGAGGAAGGCCGTCGCGGACCGCATATGCGTACGTGCGGGTCCAGTTTCCGCCCTGCGCTTCGTGCACGAGCGCCAACGGATTCCCGACGGCGTCGTACGCGTAGAGCTCGCGGTAACGGCGCATCGCGCGCCCGTCACCGGGGAGCGGAGCGTGCAGCGCCGGACCCTCACCGGCGCGTGTCTGCGGAAACGCGGACCGCGACCGGTGCTCGCGGCCGGTCGCCGAGACGAGACGATAGACGGCGTCGTACACGTATTCGTTACCGGCCGGCACGACGGCGTTCGCATAGTACATCGTCTGCTGCGCGGCGTCGCGGGTCGAGCTTATGTTGCCGATCGGGTCGTACACGTAGCGCAGATCTTGCAGCACGGCGCCGTCCACGGCACGCACCGTGCGGAGCCGGTCGAGCGCGAACGTCTCGGGATCGTAGACGCACGTCGTGGTCGTCCCGTTGGCGAGCCCCGTCGAGACTCGCTGGCCGCGCGCGTTGTACGCGACGTGGCCGACGAACGATGTCAGCGCGCTTTCGCCGTCGAACCGGACGCCGACGGCGCGCACGTTCCCGGTCTCGTCGTATTCGTAGCGGGTCGAGCTCCCGTCCGGAGAAGTCGCGATCGCGATGCGGTCGAGCGCGTCGTACGCCGCCTGGGTCGCGAAGGTCCCTTCTTGCAGCTCGGGCCGGCCCGACCAGTCCGGCGGCTCATGTCCGGCTGTGAGCCGGCGCGCGGCGTGAACGACGTTACCCTTGAAGTCGTGGCGTTCGTTCGTTGCGACGCCGGCGGCGTCGTACTGCTGCCAGACGCGGCCGCGGGCATTCGTCTCGCGCGCTTCCGTGCGCGACTCACCGTAAACCGTGCGCTCGGCGAGCGTTTCGTGCGCGGCGCCGGCCTGGACGTAGAGCGCGGCGGGTCTGCGCAAATCATCGTGCTCGAAGCGCAAACAATAACCGCGGCCGTCCCACGACCGCAGGGGCGTCCCGGTCGCGTCGTCGAGCGTCCAGCGCTTGCCCGAGTCGGGGCTGCTCGTATGGATGTGCCGAGCCGCGTGATCGTACGCGTACGCCGCGATCGTGCGGCCGAGCGCGTCGACGACGGCGTGCTGGTTGCCCTGCACGTCCAGCACGAGACGCGTGCGGTAGTGCTCCTCGACGACGCGCCCGCCGTCGTCGAACCGGTTGAAGTCCACGGTCGAGAACGGGCGGGCCAGCACGTCGACGAACGCGGTCGACGGCGTCGCGGCGTGCACGGCGGCCTTCTCCGCCGCCTCACGCTCCTTGCGCCCTCGCGATCCGTCGATACGGCGCCCGAACCATGTCGGCGCGTATTCGCCGGGCGGCAAACGGCTGACGTGCGCTGCGACGTCGGGATCCTGCGACGGATCGAGCAGCACCGTGTCGTTCGCATCCCACGTCTCGATCCGCCACGGATCGTGTACGACCTTTTGATAGGTGTGGTTCGGCTGCAGCGTCGCGATGACGCGTTCGAGCGGGTCGTAGATCAGGATCGGGCTGACGCCGGTCGCACGCGCGTACTCGAAACGGTGCGCGGCGCTGAAGAACGGCTCGTATTGCCGAACGGGTTTCCCTTTGTTGTTGTAGATCGTCCAGCCGCTGCCGATCCAGCGCGGGTCCGCCGCCGAGCCGCCGTCGGCGAGCTCGCCCGGTGCGGCGCGGTGCTTCGTTTGCGCGACGCGCCCGAAACCGTCGGAGTACGCGATCTCGTGCCGAATGTTCGTCGCCTCGCCCGGCGCGAGCTCCGATACGTGCGTCTCGCGCGCGAGCGTCGCCGCAAACGCCGGTGCCGACTGCGCACCGTCGCGAAGGAACCCGAACAGGTCGTAGACGATGCGCGACGTCGCGCCCTGGAGGATCGCGTGCGGGTCGCGCAGCGGATCGCGCACGTAGGCGACCACCGTCGCGTCGTCGAGGTCGGCGTCGAAACCATCGAGCGAGTCGCCGGTGCGCTCCGAGCTCTTGCCCGCCAACGCGACGCCGGCGACGAAACCCAGCGCGTCGAACGCGACTTCGGAGCGGTTGCCGTTCGGATCGGTCGACCGCCGCGGTTCGAGCACGCGGTAGTCGTTCTCGACCGTCACGACGTTCCCGAGCGCGTCGCGCGTGCGCGCCGGCAGCAGGCGATGACGATCGTACCGCACCGCCGTGACGTTGCCGAACGGATCGTGGTACCGGCGCGGCAGATAGAAACCACGTAAGGCGGCGCCGAGCTCGGCGTCGGGCGAGTCGTTCTCGCCGGCGGAATAGAACACGGCCCCCGACGTCGTCCACCAGCGTTCGTCGGCATCCAGCTCCACATATCCCGCGTCACGCAGCACGGCACCGGCGTCCGCGAGCAGCGGCTCCGGGGCTCCCTCGTCGCGCGCGCGATGATAGACGGACAGAATCTCCGGCGTAAAGGCGAGCCCGTACGACGCGCCGGGCAGCGCGAGCGCATCGAGCCGGCCGAGCGGCAACAACCGTTCGAGGCGGCCGCTGCGATAAACCGTGCGGTGCTCCGTGAGCAGCCGCCGGTATACGGCGTTCGTGACGACTCCCGCACCGGCTGCGTCCGCGAACGGCAGATCGCGAGTTCCGCCGTTCGCATCGGCCACTGCGGCGCGCACCATATCGAAGTCCAGCAAACCGCAGCCGCGCGACGCGCCCGCCGTTTCGACGAGGTTGTACAGCTCGAAGCCCTTCGCGTCCGCGACCACCGGCGTGCGGTACGCGTCGGGCTCGAGGACGGCGTTCGTGTACGCGGTCTGCGTCAGCGTCGCGAGCGAACGCGCCTGGGTCGCGCGCTCCGCGTCGCTCAGCACGGGCGAACGGTCGGCATACCGCCGGCCGTAGCCGACCTCGACCGACTGCAGGACGTTTCCGAAATCGTCGACCTCGAGCGTCAAGGCGTGACCTATGCGCGGGTCGGCGCGCCGGGCGCCGCCGGCGTCGTAAAGCGCACGCTCGTACGCGAGCGTGACGGACTCGCGCGCGTGCGCGAAGTACACGGCGTGCAGGTTGCGCGCGCGCGGCTGCACGCGGCGCACCGCATAGGTGTGCTCGACTACGGAATACGGGCGCGGCTCCGCCTCGGTGCCGTCGAGCGCGTACAGCTCTTCGCGCAGCAACGAGCCTTTCAGCGCGCGGCACGCCTCCCGCACGGCGTCGGGCAAGCCGCCCGGCGGCAGCTGCGTATCGCCGAGATGCGCTTCACCGAGATAGTACTCGCGTTCGTACTGGCGCGTGATGCGCCCCGCGTCCGCATATGCGCCGGTGTGAAACCAGGTCTTCGTCAGAACCGGCGGCAGGTGCGTCGCCGCGTCGACGTTATCGCCCGCCCCGCATGCATTTCCCTCGGCGCGCGATGCGAACGTCTCCGTGTCGTACCGTTCGACCAGCCCGAAGCCGCGAAACTCGCGTTCCGGCGCGTCGTAGTAGCCGTGATGGTACGCGTAGCGCGTCACGAAGCGGTTCCGCGCAACGCGATCGTACGTCTCGACGCGCTCGACGACGTGCACCGGGAACGCCAAGCGCGTCACCCACGGCGTGCCGGCGGCCTTGTCGGCAAGGTAGAACTCCGTGGACGACGCGTACGCCAGCTTCGTCTCGGCGCCGAGGTTGTTGCGCATCTCCGTCAGCAGGTGCGGCTTGCGGCCGCACATCAGGTCGACGTAGCGCAGCGGCGCAGCGGCATCGCCGGGAAGCGCCGACGACCACACCAGACACGACGTGCCGCGGCCGAGCAGGTCGATCACTGAGACCGCGGCGCGATCGGTGATGGCCGGGAACCCGGGCAGTTCGCGCTTGCACGACCAGCCGTTCCCCGCTTCGTTGAGGTACACGTGCACGCCGTCGCGCGCGAGATAGACGATGTCGGTGGTGCCCGAGCCGTCGGTGTCCGCCAGGCGGACCCGCCGCTGGTCGAACGCATCGGGCTCTTCGAACCACGGCGCGCGGTCCATCGTGACCTTCGCACCGAACCGGCCGTAGCCGAGGTTCGGCCAGTAGCACACCTCGCCGTTGCGCACGCGCACGACGTCGTTGAGCCCGTCGCCCGCCATGTCGGCGACGTAAATCGATTGCATGGCGTCGGCGAACACCACGCGCGGGCCGTGCTCTTCGTCGAGCGGGACGTGCACGCGCACGGCTTCGCCGAATCCGCGGCGCGCAAGCGACGGATGCCACGTGAACGTCTCGTCTTCGGTGACGACGACGTCGGCGAGACCGTCGCCCGTCACGTCGATGAATTTGAGGTTCGGATCGTTCCAGTCGCGGCGCGGCAGCACGTCGAACGCGCGGAACGGTTTCCACCCACGGTCCGCCGTGCGCTCGTAATAACCGCCCGCCGGTGCGCCGAAATCAACGAGCTGCAACCGCCCGTCGCCCGCGACGTCGAGGAGCTGCTGCCGCCCTCCGTTGAGTGCGGCCAGCGACGGCTGCGGCGTGACCGGGCGCGCGGCGTCGAACCGTCCGCCGCCGCGGTTCGCCTGATAGTACCAGTCCCGGCCGTGCTCCGAGAGGACGCCTGAGATGCCCTCGCCGTCGAGGTCGACCCAGCGGTAGCGGCTGCCGTCGACGCCTTCCGGGAGGTTCACGGCCTTCGGCCGCGTGACACGTTCGACGCGAAACGCCGCGGCGCCGGGATCTTCGAGCGGGCTGACCGCATACGTGAACTCGAGCGGCGGTAGCGTTCGGTGCAGCAGCCCGCCCGCGCGATGCGGAGCGTACCCCGCTTGCGTCACCTGCGTGACGAACGACGCGACCGGCGTCTCGCGATACGTGATGTCTGTCGACCGCACCAGCGTTTCGCCGGCGCCGAGCTCGCCGGGGAAGTGGTGGAACATCAGGATGCGGCGGCACAGGCGCTGCGTGCGCACCTCGAACCCGGAGCGATAGGACGAAAACGGATCGCGGCGCAGCGGCCATCGGCGATCGGATTGCGCGGTCGCCGTCGCAGCGGCGAACACGCGCGCGCGCTCGTCCGGCTCTTCCTCGCGATAGTGGCCCTCGCCGTAGTCGAACACGACCTCGAACATCCAGCGCGCCGTGTCGCTTTCGTCGTCCTCGAGATGACAGCGCCGGAAGCTCTCCGCAGCCGCGTCGAGCAGGTGCGGGCGGCGGTTTCCGTAGCGGATGAATTTCGGATACCGGCCGGCGCACCGAACGCGATTGCGCTCGTTCGGATGCGCGAGGTCGACGCCGTGGTCGTCCTCCGCGACGTATCCGTAGACGATCGCATTCCCCGTCGCGTCGTAGCTGCGTGAGATCAGCCAGCTGTAGATGCGGCGCGGATCGCCGGGGTCGGCGATGCGCGATCCCGCATCGTCGCCGTAGACCGTCATGACGTTATCGCGCGAGAACGAACGCCAGTGGACGTCACCGTCCGGCCGCGACCAGCGCTCGATCCGCACGAACGATCCCTCGACGCGCGGCCGATACCGCTTCACCACATGGCCCTCGCGAACGATCTCGTCGGGGATCCATCGCTCGTCGCGCCGGATCAGAGCCGGGACGAGATCCTCAGCGCCGGCGAGGATGAACACGTCCGATTCAGCCGTGTCGTCGTAGCGCGGCAAGCCGCGATCGGTTCTGCGCGTAATGGCCGGCAGCGCGAGGTGCCAGCCGAGCCCGAAGGGGCCGTTACCGCTGCCGGAGTCGTAGCTGAGCGCGAGATCGGGGCCGAAGCCGGACCGCGCGCGGCTCAGCGCGATCGGGACGACGATCGAGCCCGTGCCCGTCACCGGGTTGGCAGAGAACTTCTCGCCGATCCCCCGCAGCGCGCCGCCGCCCTTCGGCAACGTGACGTGCGGCGGCGAAAACGGTGCGCTCCCCGAGCTCGCACTCGCCGCCCCGCGGGCGCCTTCCGGCGTCGCCGGTCTGGTCGCTTCTGGCACGATCCCCCGTCCCACGACGCCCGTGGGTCGCGCCATCGTACCAGATTCTTATACTGTTTGGTAGCGTCAACGTACGATAGGCTGCATTGTTGCCCGGGGCGATGCAGGGGTCCCCTGCTTGAGCGAGCGACAAATGCGCGCGCTGCTATGCCTTGGGGACGTTGGCGAGAAAGCGCGCTCCTCCGATCGGTGATGCTTCCACGGCGACCCGGCCTCCTATCCGCTCGGCCGTCTTGCGGTCCAAATAACTTTGTGATACAAAGTCAACGTGTTCCCCGTTGTGTGGTGGATTTTAGAGCACCTCGGCCTGCTCCAAGTGTTCTTTCAGGTCGGCGCCGGAGCGATCGCGCTCGCGGTGGTCGCGCAGAGTGCTAGACGCGGCACTCGTGTCTGGTTGACCCCCGTGTGCGCTCTTGCCGCCGCGCTACTCTTGTTCAATTGGCTGGTGACGCGAACGGGACTGGAAACGTCGTCGCCCCTGCTGAACCTTCTCTTCCCGGCCGCCGCGTTTGTTGCGTACTGTATCCTCGGAACAGCTGCTTGGTGGATCCGTCCGCGTATCGTGGGTATCGGGGCCGGTACGGTCGCATGGGCACCGCTCATCGTTCTCATTCCATCGTTTTTGATAACCTTTTCCCTCTTCGGCGCAGCGATGTTCGATGAACTTCAGGCGCCGGTCTACACAGCGGAAATCCGGCCTGGGGTTTCGTGCGAAGGTCGCGAATGGGGTTACTACAACACAGGTTTCCACGGCGTTGCACTGTACCGCTACGTGGCCGGATTTCCGTTCGTTCGCTTCGAGGTCGCACAACGTTCAGAGCGAGAGACCGGCACAGACCATTGGCCGCCCGATAGTACCGGATGTGCGAAGCTCGCGGCGGAGGTTCACCTGTAAAGCGATCATCACGGTGCTACGCGCGCGGCACCACTACGATGAAGCGCGCTCCACCGAGCGGCGATGTCTCCAGGTCGACGCGGCCGCCGGCCCGCTCGATCATGAGCCGCACGAGGGTGAGGCCGATTCCGTTGCCGTTCGCCTCCGTCGCGCCGCGGTCGCCGAACACGAAGACACGCTCGCGATCTGCGGAGGCGATCCCCGGTCCGTCGTCGTCGACGGTGAGCTGGACGAAGCGGTGATCGTCCACGTTGACGCCGACGAAGACGCCGCCGCCGGTTCGGCCGTGTTTGATGGCGTTATCGATCAGGTTGACGAGAACGAGCGTGAGCCGATCGGCGTCGATTGCGACGCGCAGCGCCGGCACGTCGCCGCGGACGATGGAGACGTTTCGTGCTCCGGCCGCCGCTGCACACGCGTCAACCGCCGCGTCGACCGCGTGCGCGAGCGAGCCGCTCGCAGGGGCGGGCATTGCGGCGCGCACGTCTAGCAGCGAGATCTCGAACATCCCCTCCACCAGCCGGCTGAGGCGCAGCGATTCGTTGTACGCGATGCGCACGAAGCGCTCGCGGGTGCGCGCATCGGCGTCGTCGTCCAGCAGCGTCTCGAGGTATCCGCGAATCGACGACAGCGGCGTGCGCAGCTCGTGACCGATCGACGAGAAGAACGCATACCGCTCGCGCTCCTGCGCGCCGCGCTCGAGCGCACGCTCCACCACGGCGTCCATCGCGCCGGCGTCGGCCGCGCGGTCGTACGTCGTCCAGCCCGTGCGCACGGCGAGGCGGATGCTCGCCTCCGTCGCCGCGGCGATGCGTGCCAGCGCCGAGCGCACGTCGACCGGCGCAGGCACGGCACCGCCGTCGCGCGTCGGTCCGACCAGCGCCGCCACGAACACGTCGCTGCCGCCGTCGTGCGCGACGAGATCGTCCGCGCGCAGCACGCACGCGACGGCGGTCGAAAACGCCGCGCCGGCCGCGCGTTCCAGCGCGCGCGCCGCGCGCAATCCGCGCCGCCATGCAACGCGCTCCAGTTCCGGCAATCGCACCACCAGCAACGGCCGCGGTTCGGGCGCAAGCTGCGCGAGCCGCCGTTCCAGCGCGTCCAGCCGCGGCAACAGCCCACGAACGTCAGGCTCGTGCAAACCGGTACCCGAAGCCATGGACGGTGTGCAGCAAGACCGGTAGCCCTTCGCGCTCTTCGAGCTTCAGCCGCAAGCGCCGGACGTGCACGTCCACGGTGCGCTCGTCGCCCTCGAAATCGTAGCCCCACACGCGCTGCAGCAGCGTCGACCGCGACAGCGCCACGCCCGGGTTAACCGCCAGCTCCAGCAGCAGCGCGAACTCGCGTGGTTTGAGCCCGACGTTCACGCCGTCGACGCGCGCCTCGCGCGCCGCCTGATCGATCTCGAGCCGTTCGTACGTGAGCGTCACCGGCGCATTCATCGATGCGAGGTTCGCGCGGCGCGCGATCGCCTTCACGCGCGCGACGACCTCCCGCGGAGAGAACGGCTTCGCCACGTAGTCGTCGGCGCCGATCTCCAGACCGACGACGCGGTCGATCTCATCCGCACGCGCCGTCAGCACCAGAATCGGAAGCTCGCGCCCTTCCCGCCGCAGGATGCGCACGATCTCGAACCCGTCGACCACGGGCAACCCCACGTCGAGGATCAGCATGTCGGCGCCCGTGCGCGCCAGCCGCAGCGCGGCCGGCCCGTCAGGCGCCTCGTCGCACGAGAAACCGTCGCGCCGCAAATGGTGCACGAGGAGCTCGCGGATGGACGCGTCGTCCTCCGCCACCACGATGCGCGTGACCGCCATACCGGGGACGGTGCCCCGTACGCTTGCCGCGAATGACCGGCGCACCATGGATCTCGACGCGGTCGCCCGCGACGTGGTGGACCACTACGCGCGAGCGGACTTTTCCAGCCCGCCGTTCCCGCCGTTCTACGGCCACTGGGCCGAGCGCGAACAGGCGCGCGCGGTCCAGGCGTACGGCGCCGGCGCCGACGATCCCGACCCGAATTGGCCGGTGTTCGAGACGTTCACCGAAGAACGCCGCTGGCGCCTCGGCGATCTCGATGCCCATCTCTACCGCATCGAACCGACGGCGTCGGCGATGCTCCTCGTCCTGCGCGGCGACGCGCTCGCGTACGTGTCGTTCGCCGGCGGCTGGTTCATGATTCCGCAGGAACGCTTCGCCCGCGACGAGTTCCCGCCGTACGACCTCGGGATGATGGCCACGTGGGCGCGCGTCGAGGGCGAGCTCGAGATGCTGCCGGGCGGCGTCGTCGCCTCGGGCGACGGGCCGGTTCACGTCGGCTTCCAGATCGAACCGAGCCGTTACGCCGCACTGGACGACGCGGAGCGCGAGGCGTTGCATCAGCGCTGCATACCGATCGCGCGCGACGTCGCGCTGCTCGTCTGCGGCAGGCCCGGCCCGCTGGCGATCGCGCTCGGTCCGCCCGACCGTGCGGATGAAGACGGCACGATGCAGGTCAACGGTCGCAAAGAAGCCATCGCCACCTTCGAGGCACCGTAGCGCGCCGGCCTTACGTGCGCGCGTACAGGTGCGCGTCGTCCGCTCGGTAAGACTCCCGTTCCCGCGCGCCGAACGCCGAGTGTCTGATGTGCGCGCGGTTCTCGCTGGCCGGCCCGGAACGGATCGCCGACCGCTATCCGCAGTTCAAGCTGCACGGCGGCTGGCCGCGGCGCTATAACATCGCGCCGACGCAAGACGTGCTCGCCGTGCGCAACGACGCCGATGGCGAGATCGCACCGCTGCGCTGGGGCTTGGTGCCGTACTGGGCCAAGGACCTCACGATCGGGCAGCGGCTCATCAACGCGCGCGCCGAGACGCTGGCCGAGAAACCGGCCTTCCGCAGCGCGCTGCAGCGGCGCCGTTGCATCGTCTTCGCCGACGGGTTCTACGAGTGGACCGGCAACAAAGGCCGCAAACAGCCTCACCGCTTCACGGTCGCCGGCGGTGCGCCGTTCGCGTTCGCCGGGCTTTGGGAGCGCTGGGGTCCGAAAGAAGCGCCGGTGGCGACCTGCACCATCGTCACGTGCGCCCCGAATGCGATGCTCGCGAGCATCCACGACCGCATGCCGGCGATCCTCGACGACGCCGCGCTCGACCAGTGGCTGCACGGCGACGTCGCTGACGCGCTCGACGCGATCGTGCCGTTCGACGCGGCACGCATGCAACAAACCGCCGTCACGCCGGAGATGAACCACCACGCGTTCGAGGACGCGCGCTGCATCGAGCCGCTCGTCGCCGCCGCGACGCTCTTCTAGCGCTCGTCCTTCTGCAGCACGCCCTCGCCGTCGACGACGGTCTTGCCGTGCTGGTTGACGATGCTCGTGCGCACGCGCAGCCGCCGTTTCGCCGTGATGAGCTCGGTGACTTCCGAGCGCGCCGTCAGCGTGTCCCCGATGAACACCGGCCGCCGGAAGCGCACCGACTGCTCGACGTAGAGACCGCCGGGCTTCTGCAGCATCAAGCCGTTCACCGTCGAGAGCAGGCTTGCCGTCAGCATCCCGTGCGCGGCGCGCTGGCGAAAGCGCGTCGTCTTCGCGTACTCGGCGTCCACGTGCAGCGGGTAGTTGTCGCCGCTGACGGCCGCGAACAGCAGGATGTCGGCCTCCGTGATCGTTTTCGAGAACGTCGTCGTGTCGCCGACGCGGAACTCTTCGTACTTCTTGTCGCCGTAGCTCATCGCTGCATCGCTTCCGCGTCGACGAGTAAGAACCATGGCCGAGTGCGCAGCTTCGCAGCCACGGCGGGATCGCGCGCGTCGGCCTCCGCGCTGGGCTTCGGCTCGAGCAGCGCGCGCACGGCGAATCCGCCGGTGCGCAGGTCGGCGACGATCCGCTCCAGCGAGCGGTGGTAATAGCGCACCGGCACGGCCTCGTCCGCGAAGCTGCCGAACGCGTCGTCGACGCGCCGCAGCGCGTGGTAGTCGTCGACGAGGTCGAGCGTGACGAACGGATGGTGCGTCGAGAGGACGAGGCGTCCGCCGGGGCGCAAGACTCGCGCGAACTCGCGCAGCGGCGCCAGCCAGTCCTCGAGGTAGTGCAGCGTCAGCGAGCACAGCACGACGTCGAACGACGCATCCGCGAGCGGCAGCGGCTGCGCGAGATCCGCGCGCAGCGCCGCCGCCGATTCGCCGAGCCGCGCGCGCGCAAGCCGCACCATCGCTTCGCTCGCGTCGAGCGCGACGACGCGCGCGCCGTGCGCGACCAGCCACGCGCTGTGCTCCCCCGCCGCGGCCCCGGCGTCGAGCACGTCGCGCCCGCGCAGGTCGCCGAGCAGCTCCTGCACCGCCGGCCGTTCGTACGCCGCGTTGTACACGTTCGCGGCAGTGACGCGCGCGTACGACGCCGCCAGCGCCGGATCGTCGTACAGCGGGTTGGGGCCGCTCATCGCGGCGCGCGCAGCTCCGGCTCGCTCGGCGCCGCTGCGCGCACGAGCACCACGTCGACCGGCTCGGGGATACCGCGCAGCACGAGCGTGCCGCGCTCGCCGTCCGGCAGCACGTCGGCCACGCGCGGGTCGTCGGCAACCGCGGCCGTGATCAGGATCTCGCCGCCGCCGGCCGCGTGCGCGACGCGCGCCGCGAGGTTCACCGTCGCGCCGAAGTAGTCGAGGCGCTCGTTCGCGCGCATCGCGATGCACGGCCCGCGGTGCAGCCCGATGCGCAGCTCCAGCGGCGCGGCGGCGCCCGGGAAGAGCAGTGCGGCCTCGACGGCGTCGCGCGGGTCGGCGAACACCGCCATCACCGAGTCGCCGATCGTCTTCACCACGGCGCCGCGCGCCAGCGCGACGACGTCCTGCAACGCGTCGAAATGATCGCGCACCAACCGGAACGCGTGCGCGTCGCCGGTCTCGGAATACATCTGCGTCGAGCCGACGACGTCGGTGAACACGACGGTCAGCGAGCGGATCGCGAGCTCGATTCCCGCGCCGAGCACCTCGCTGGAGAACAGATCGCGAAACGCCTGCAGCGCCGTGACCTCCGCCGCCGTCGCGATCTGGTCGGTCAGCTCCGCTTCGCTGACGCGCACGACCGCGTCGCGCGCCGATGCGTTCTCGATGCGCACGCGCACCGTCCCCGACTGCACGACCGACGTGGCCGCGCGGACGCCGGTCTCGTCGACGCGCACGTCGAGCGTCCCCGCGCCGGCGTCGTCTTCCACGGTGAAGCGCGCGACGCGATCGGGCAGCGCCTGCACGACGTACGCGCCCGCGGGCAGCCTGACGGAAAGCGACGTCTCGGCGCCCGGCGCGAGCGCGGTCTGCGCGAGCGTCTGGCGCGCAGTCTGCGGCCCGGCCAGGCAGTACGCGGCCGGCGCAGCGCTGCGCCCCGACGGTCGCGCGTCGAACGTCACCTCGACGTTGCGGTCGAACTCCGCGGTGTACGCGATCCCGCACGCGCCGCAGTGCACGCGCCCGCCGATGCGCGCGAGCGTTGCCACGCTGTTCTTCTGCCCGCGGCAGCTCGGGCAGATCAGCGTCCACGACAGGTCGAGCAGCCCGCCGCGCGTCGCCGCGAGCATCGCGCCCAGCACGCGGTCGCGCGGCAGCTCCCATGCGTCCGCGAGCACGTACGGCCGCATGCGAGCGACGGTCGCGTCGTCGGCGTGCTCGACGAGCGCCGCGAGCCGCGCCGCGATCGCCGGCTCGTGCTCGGTGTGCGGGTGCAGCGCCTCGAACGCATCGACGAACCGCGCGACGCGCGCGACGCCGCCGGCGGGCACGGCGGGGACGCCCGTGCGCGTCAGTGCATGCGCCGCGTTGTCACGCGCGCGCTGCGCGGCGAGCGCGTACGCGCGTTGCGCACCGGCGCGCCCGCGCGCGAGCACGACCGGTGCGAGGAACGCGCCCAGCGCGCTGTGCGCGTCGAGCTCCACCGCGTGCTCGATCCGCGCGCCGGCGCCGTCGGCGAGCACGCGCACGTCGCTCGCGAACCGCGCGAACGGGCCGCGCCGGAAGCGCCGCTCCACCGCGACGCGGTGCGGCGCCTCCCACGTGAACGGCGGTTCTTCCCACTCCAGCGCGACCGGGCCGAGCCGGGCATGCGCGACGGTGGTTGCGGGCCCGCCGGCGCGCGCCTCGTAGGTGTAGCGCACGGGCGGCAGCCCCGCGTCGCGGTTGACCGCGTCGGTGTCGGAGACCGTGTGCCACAGCGCGTCCGCCGGCACGTCGAACGCGAAGGTATAGCGGTCGGCGAAGCGCCTCACGCGAACGTGACGAGGTTCGCGCCTGCCGCTGCGAGGAACGGAGCGGTCCCGGCGAACGTTGCTCGCGAAGAGTCCGACACGATGAGGCCGCTTTGAACCTTCTTCCGATGCTCCCCTTCGAGCGCGCATGATCGCCGCCGACGCCCAGTTCCGCCAAACGGCGAACGCAGCCGCGGCCGCCTTCGCGAACTCGCCGCCGTACCTGGCCTATCGCACCGAGGTCGTCGTCGACGTGCCGTCGCTGCGCCGCCACCAGGTGATCGCGCGCCAGGTCGAGACGCGCACCAAGGACGACTTCGCCGCGCTGCAGGACCTGCCGCGCGGCCAGCACCAGTACGCGCACAGCTTCCCGCTGATCCCGACGTTCGACGCGCTCTCGTATTTCCGCGTGACGTTCACCGGCAACCGCCGCGACCTGCTCAGCTACGTCGAGCCGGGACAGCCGATCACGTTCACCGACCCGCGCGCGACCTCGCACGCCGACGTCGTGGTGACGTCGCTGCGCAACTACCGCGCGTCGTACGCCGACGACTCGAACGATCGCATCGCGCACATCTCGATGGAGACGCTACCGGCGCTCACCCGCAACAACCCGTCGGACTTCTTCATCCACGACGTCTACGTCGACACGGCGACGAACTTGCCCACCAAAGTCGTCTACGTCGGGCCGTCGACGACATTTGCCACCGATTACGAGGTGGTGCAGGGCCACTGGCTGGTGCGGCACGCGACGTACTCGCACACGTTCTTCGGCCCGCTGCACATGGGGCGCATCACGGCGACGGCAGACGCGACGAACAGCGACTTCGCGTTTCCCGCCACGCCGAGCGATCCGAAGCTGGCGCTGTAGCGCTCAGGGCCCGAACGACCACTCGTTGACGTGCCACCACAGCGTCACGCCGTTGGGCTCGGGGCGGTGCAAGTCGACGTTGCGCGCGACGCGCAGGCGCGGGTAGTTCACGAACGCCATCGGCACGTCGCGCACGATCAGCGCCTCGATCTTCGCGTACGCGGCGCGGCGCTTCGCGTCGTCGTACGTGCCTAGCGCTTCGCGCTGGAGCGCCTCCATCTCCGGCGAGCAGTAGTTCTCGAAATTGCGCCCGTGCGGCGGCGCCGACGCGCACGCGAACAGCACCGAGTTGTCGAGGTCGGTACCCGAAAGCCAGCCCAGCAGGGCGAGATCGTAGTTGCCGCCTTGCAGCGGACCGCCCGCGCTCGCGGCGGCGAAGAACGTCGCCGGGGCGTAGTCCTTGATCTGCGCTTCGATCCCGACCGCGTGCAGCATCGACTGCACCTGCACGTCCATGTTCTGCACGCTCGGCGAACCGGCGAAGTCCACCATCAGCAGCGTGAGCCGTTTGCCGTCGCGGGCGCGGATGCCGTCCGGACCCAGCTTCCATCCGGCCGCGTCGAGCAGCGCGCGCGACGCCGCGGGATCGTATGCGTTCGGATCGTTGCTCGCCGACCCGCCGTAGAGCGCCGGCGGGATGTCCGCGTAACCGGGCAGCGCGGTGCCGAGCGAGACGCGCCGCGCGAGCCCCACCCGGTCGAGCGCGCGCGCGATCGCCCGCCGCACGCGCACGTCGTCGAGCGGCGCGTGCTTCTCGTTGAGCAGATAGGCGCCGAAGCCGTTCACCGGGATCAGCTCGCCGGCCACGCCGTCCGCGCCGAGCACGGTCGTGTACCCGCGGGAATCCAGCAGTGCGAGGTCGACGTGGTGCGCGCGCACCTCGATCGCACTCGTCGTGAAGTCGGGGATGATGCGCACGGTGATCTTCGGGATGCGGGGCGCGCCGCCGAAGTACGCGGGGTTCGCTTCGTACTCGACGTTCTGCGCGCGGTTCCAGCGCACGAACTTGTACGGCCCCGTGCCGATCGGGTGCGTGTTGAAGTCGGCGCGGTCGAGTGACGCCTCGCGCGCGAGCAGATGCTGCGGCAGCACGCGATACGTCGTGTCGGCTTCGGCGAACACCGTGCGCACGAACGGCGCGTACTGCTCCTTGAGGTGGAACACGACGGTGTAGGGATCCGGCGTCTCGACGCGCTCCACGTGGTCGTAGCCGTGCCGGTTGGGGACGGCGTTGCGCGAGTCCATGATCGCGCGCCACGTGAACGCGACGTCGGCGCTGGTGAACGGCGCGCCGTCGTGCCACTTCACGCCGTGCCGCAGCGCGTAGCGGATCGTCTTGCCGTCGGCGGCGATGCCGCCGTTGTGCACGGTCGGAACCTCCGCGGCCAGGTCGGGCACGAGCCGCCCCGCGGCGTCCTGCGTGACCAGCAGATCGAAGCAGAGCGACGCGAGGTAGTCGTCTTCCTGATTCGTCGGGTAGAGCGGGTTGAACCCGTGCGGGTCGCCGGCGATCACCAGCCGCAGCGTAGTCGGATCGGTCCATGCGTGGACCGCCGCAGCGCCGCGGGCCGGCGCCAAGCACGCCGCGAGCACGGCAAGGACGAACAGGCTCGAACGAAACCGCATGCGCCAGTCTACCATGCACGTGGAATCGGCACGGAGCCGCAAAACGGCGAGGCGCCGTCCGGATCGGACGACGCCTCGCTGACGTGGCGGAGAGGGTGAGATTCGAACTCACGGTACGCTATCAACGTACGCCCGCTTTCGAGGCGGGTGCCTTCAACCACTCGACCACCTCTCCGCGCCCCGCTTCGCTGCGAAGAACTCACGCAGCTGTGCGGCGGTCTCTTCCGCGAGCACCCCGTCGACCACGTCGACGCGATGGTTCACGGCGGCCGACCCGAGTATATCGATGACGGAGCCCGCCGCCCCTCCCTTCGGATCGCGGCAGCCGAACACCAGCCGCTCGATCCGCGCCGCCGCGACCGCGCCGGCGCACATGGCGCACGGCTCCTTGGTGACGTAGAGCGAGCCGCCGACGCGCCAGCGCCCGAGCGCTCGCGCGGCGGCGCGGATGACCAGCAACTCCGCGTGCGCGGTCGGGTCCGGCTGCTGCTCCTTCTCGTTGCACGCCTCGAAGACGGCGCCGCCGACGACGAGCACCGCCCCGATCGGCACGTCGCCGGCTGCCGCCGCGCGCTCGGCGAGCAGCATCGCGCGCCGGACGAACCCGACGTCGTCGGCGGAGGGGGAAACGTGCTCCCGGCCCGGCTCGAACGGGCAACCTTCGCCTTCGGAGGGCGACACTCTATCCAATTGAGCTACGGGAGCAGGGTTCATCTCGCTGCGCTCGCTGAACCCGTCGGCATGAGCCGCGTAACGGACGCGGCTCAGCCTTCCTGGTGCCGGCAGTCAGCCTCGGTGCCCGGCTTTTAATGGCGGGACGATCTCGGGCCTTTAGCGGCCGCGGTCTTCGGTGGGGGTGGTTGGGCCTGGGGTGGGGCCTGTCGTTGGCATGTGTTTGAACAGGTCTAGCTTGTGCTCTACCAGGCCGCGGTAGAATTTGCGGACGCAGTCCGGGTGGCCGAAGAAATACGTCCGCGCGTACGCCAAGTCGTCCCCCGAGCTGTCCGGCACGTAGTGGCTGATCTCGATCTCTTCCATTTGCGCCCGGTCGACCGGGTGCGGGCAGAAATCGCAGGGGATCGTCGACATGGTCGTTTACCTCGAGAAAACCTGACTCGGGTAGGATTTGAACCTACGACCTAGGGCTTATGAGTCCCCCGCTCTACCGCTGAGCTACCGAGCCGTTGCACGTCCGACACACGCCATCCCGAACCTAGGGTAGGACGAACGCACGTCGATTATAGAGAACCCGTCAAGACCCTCTCCGGGTGCACGCTGCCGCGCGTTTGCCCGGGTGCGCGGTCCCGCACGTTCCCGGCAGGCCCCGTCGCACCGCCGCCGCCAAAGAATTGCCTATGATCCACCGCGTGCTTCTCACGGGGGGCCTTTGCCGCGTTCGGTGCTCTCGCAATCTTCGCGGCCCCGCGAACGGCGCAGCCCGCCGGCGGCGACGCCCCGGACCCGTTGGGCAAAGCCGATCTGATCTTGACGCCGAACGGACGGTGATTCGATGAAGCCTTCATATCGCTGCGCAGCGGCCCTAGCGGCAATGACCTGCGTCACCGGACTCGCGCCGCACGTGGCCGCCGCTGCGGACGACGCGGCCGCGCTGCTCGCGAAGCACAAGGCGTACGCCGGCTGGCAGGCCGGCGACGGTGCGATCGCGACACTGCGCGAGTCCGGCACGGTCACCCGCGACGGCCGCGTGATCGCGATCATTCGCGCCGTTCACCGCGGGCCGCTGTTTCGCGAAGCGCTCGTGCGCGCCTCCGGCGGCACGTTCGAAGACGGCTTCACCGGACGCGTCCTGTGGTCGTCGAACCAGAACGGGTTCACCGTGCAGACGATCGGTGAGTCGGCGCGCTACGTCTACACCGACAACGCGCTCTTCGGCGAAGGCCTGACGGCGCTGGCGGGCACGGTCGTGCGCACGGAGACGATCGACGGCACGCCGGTGACGTGGGTGCGCGTCGCGCCGGAGGTCGGCGTCGCGGCCGAGCTTGCGATCGATCCCGCGACCGGCATTCTCAAGCGCGCCGTGCTCGATCCCAACGGCAAGTACGAGACGCGCTACGACGTGCTCGGCTACACCGACGTCGGCAACGGGAAGCGCGTCATGTCGTCGTGGCGCTACACCGGCTCGAAGTCCGTGCACGCGTACACGACCATCGAGGCGAACAAGCCGGTGGCGGACGACGAGCTGCACCCGCCCAAGCAGACGGCGACGTGGACGTTCGATCCCGCCGTGCGCACCGTGCCGGTCGAGCTGACGCAGTCGCGCATCCTCGTCGAGGCGGCGCTCAACGGCGTGCGCGGCAAGTTCATCCTGGACACCGGCGCGTCGGGGATCGCGCTCACCGACAGCTTCGCGCGCCGCGCCGGGGCCAAGCGCGCGGGGCAAACCGAGATCAGCGGCATCGGAGGCTCGGCGACGGCGAACATGTACCGGCTGGACACCGTCGCGTTCGGCACCAACGTGCTGCACGACGTCGTCGTGTTCACCGGGCTCGACGAGCGCGGGACGTTCGAGAACGACGTCGCAGGGCTGATCGGCTTCGATCTCCTCGCCGGCGCGATCGTCGAGCTGGACCTCGACGGCAAGACGCTGCGCATCATGGATCCGGGCAAGGTGCAGCCGGACACGAGCAAAGGCCTCGTCGTGCGCGTCGATCTCGCGGACGGCACGCCCCGCGTCGCGATGACCGTCGGCGGCCGCGTCCCCGTGCTCGCGACCCTCGACAGCGGCAACCCGCTGCACGTGCTCTTCAGCCAGACTCTCGTCTCGCGCGACCGCGTGTCGTTCTTCTCCGATCCGACGAGCCTCGCGTCGCAGCTGCAATACTACGGCGTCAACGGCAACGAGACGGCGCGCTGCGGACAGCTGCAGAGCCTGGAGCTCGGACCGATCGTGTACCGGCCGGTGCCGGCGTGCGCGTCGGCGTCGATGTCGCACAACGACGTGCTCGTCGGGCTCGATTTCATCCGCGCGTTCAACGTCGTCTTCGACTATCCCGACGGCTACTTGTTGATGATGCCGCGCAAGACGCCGTAGCGAAAGAGAAAACCCGCGCGGTGTTGCACCGGCGGGTGTTCGCAAAACGTGCGGTCGGAGGGACTCGAACCCCCAACCTACAAGTTCGTAGCCTGTTGCTCTATCCAATTGAGCTACGACCGCGCGTGTCGCGCCGCATGCCGCAGCGGCGACCTCGTGGGATACAACGCACTGCGCGCGATCCCTTCCGCGCACCGCGACACGTGCGTGCGCGCGTCGATTCGGAGAGGGAGGGATTCGAACCCTCGATACGATGTAACTCGTATAACGGTTTAGCAAACCGCCGCCTTCAGCCGCTCGGCCACCTCTCCCCGGCGCCGGCGCGCGTGGCGCCCGGTGCGCTGCGGATCGTTCGAACGCGCGCACGCCGCTCCCTTGTGCGACGCTCGATCTATATTACAGGGCGAGCGGTCAGACGCTGACGGGGACGTGCGCGAGCTCCGCGATGCGCGCGGCGGCGCGCTCCGCGGCGTCGGGGTGCGCGAGCTGCGCCGCGCTGTCGTGCAGGCGCTGCGCCACGCGCTCGTCGTGCAGCACGGTGTCGACGACGCGCACCAGATCGCCGGGCCGCGCTGCGCGCAGCGCGGCCCCGCGCGACACGAGATAACGCGCGTTGCGCTCCTCTTGGCCCGGCAGCGGCTTGAGCAGCACCAGCGGCACGCCGACCGCGAGCGCCTCGGACGTCGTCAGGCCGCCGGGTTTGGTCACGAGCACGTCCGCCGCGCGCATCCAGTCGAACACGTTCGAGACGAAGCCCAGCACGCGCACGTCGGCGCCGTCGCGGCGCGCCTCTTCGGCGACGCGGTGCTCGAGCCGGCGGTTCTTGCCGACGATGACCACCGGCGTCACCGCGCCGGACGTGCGCGCGAGCGACCGCACCGTGGTCGCGACGGGCCCTAATCCCAAGCCGCCACCCATCACGAGCACGACCGATCCCTCGCGCGGCAGCCCGAGCGCCTCGCGCAGCGCGCCGCGGTCCGGCGGCGGGATCCCGAAGCGCGGATCGACCGGAATTCCGTCGACGCCCACGCGCGCCGGGTCGATCCCGCGGCCGATCAGCGCCGCACGAATCTCCGGCGTCGCGACCGCGTACGCATCGATGTTCTTGTAAATCCAGAACGGGTGCACGACGAAGTCGGTGACGATCCCCATGACGGGCACCGTCGGGTCGTAGAGCCGCTTGTATGCCGCCATCACGCCGCACGGGAACGCGTGCGTGCACACGACCACGCTCGGGCGCAAGCGTTCCATCAGCCCGCGGATGTTGCGCGCGGTGAACTCGCTGGCCCACACGCGAAAACCGCCCGCTTCGGTCGCGCGCTCCGCCCGGTTGTAGATGAACCCGTACACCTGCGGGATCGTGCGCACCATCCCGATGTAGCCGTCGCTGACGACCTTCGAGAACAGCGACGCCGCGTAGCGGTAGCTGTCGACGACCTCGCCGCGCATGCCCCGCGCCGCAAGGCGCGCGCGCACCGCGTCGGCGGCGGAGCGATGGCCTTCGCCGACGCGCGCGGAGAGGAAGAGGACCGGTCCCTTCGACGAGCTCAGGGCGGGCTCTACGGCGCTTGCTCCTCCGGCGGCGCCGACTCTTCGGCCAGCACGAAGAAGTCGTCGAGGATCTCTTGCGCGAGGTCCTCGTCTTCCAGCAGATCGCCCACGGCATCCGTCACCACGAACTCGTCGTTCACGTCGTTGTAGCAGACGGCGTACGCGTGGCCTTCGTCGTCCTCCACCAGGCCGACGACCTCGAAGCGCAGCGCGGTGCCGTCCTCCATGTGCAGCTCGAGGACGTCCTTGAGGTCGAGAGGCTGCTTCTCGCCGCCGCTGCCGTTGCCGCTCGGGCCGGCGGTGCCGTTGGTTTCGATGACGGTGCTCCTTATTTGAGGTATCGGGACACGTTCGCGTTGTGCTGCTGCAACGTCTTCGCGAACGCGTGGTGGCCGTCGCCCTTTGCGACGTAGTAGAGATAGTCGCTGTGCGCCGGCCGGAACGCGGCGTCGAGCGAGGGTTTGCCGGGGTTCGCGATCGGGGTCGGCGGAAGTCCCGTGTGGCGGTAGGTGTTGTAGGGCGAGTCGCTCTCCAGGTCACGCTTCGTGATCACGTCGTGATGTTCCGGGAACGTGTACTCGATCGACGCGTCGATCTCCAGCGGCATACCCAGCCGCAGCCGGTTGTAGATCACCGACGCGATCGTCGGCCGCTCGTCGTCCGCCTTGCCCTCGCGCTCGATCAGCGACGCGATCGTCACCACCTCGGGCACGCTGCGGTGCAGCGCCCGCGCGCGCGCGGCCGCATCGCGCGGCAGCTCCTGGCGGAACTGGTCGACCAGCACCCGGGCGATCTGGCGCGGCGAGTCGTCCGTCGGCAGCAGGTAGGTGCTCGGGTAGAGGTAGCCCTCCAGATTTTGCGTCGGCGCCCCGCCGACCGTGATCCCGCCGCTGCGCAGAAAGAGCCGCTCGTAGGCGGTCGCGTCGCCGAGCGCGCGGCTCGAGAGCACCTGCGCCACCTCGCGCGCCGTGTAGCCTTCGGGGATCGTGACCCACACGGCGAACTGCTCGCCGCGCACGAGCCGCCTGAGGATGTCGTCGCTCGTCTGGTGAGCGGGGAAGCGGTACTCGCCGGCCTTCACGCTGCCGTCGGCATGGCGCAGCCGCGCGAGGATGCGAAACGCCAGCGGTTGGTGCAGGACGTTCTTGTCGCGCAGCGCCGCGACGACCTCGGCGAACGTCGACCCGCTCGGGATGACGACGTCGGTCTGCTGCGCCGGCAGCGCGCGGTCCACGTAGACGGCGTCGCGAAACCAGATCGACGCGGCGCCCACGATGAGCCCGACGCTGACGATCGTCGCGACGGTGATGACGATCAGCGCGCGGCTCGCGCGGCTCATCGGGGTCTGCGGGCGAGCCACGTCTCGAGGATACCCACGGCGGCGAGCTGATCGACGACCTGCTTGCGCTTCGCGCGCGACACGTCCGCCCCGATGAGCGCCTTCTGCGCCGCCGCGGTGGTCAGGCGCTCGTCGACGCGCGCGATCTCGCCGTCGAACGCGCGCGAGAGGTGCGCGACGAATGCGTCGATGCCCTCGCTCGCAAGGCCGCGCTCGCCGCTCATCGTCAGCGGATCGCCCACGACGATCGTGCGCGCACCGCGCTCGCGCGCGATCGCGACGATGCCGGCCACGTCGTCGCGCACGTTCGTGCGGTGGATCGTCGAATGCGGGAACGCGAACGTCCCCTCGCCGACAGCGACGCCGATGCGCCGCGTGCCGACATCGAGCGCGAGCACGACGTCGCTCACGGTTGCGCGCGCTTCGTCATGTGGATTCCAACTCGTACACCAGCGCGCGCGCTTTCGGGCGGCGGCCGAGGTGCCAGGTGACGATGTCGTCGGCGGCGCGCGCGACGCGCAGCGTCGCGGTCAGCGCCGCACCGCTGCCGCGCTCCGCGCCGAGCGCGCGAAAGTTTGCGACGTCCGCGGTGTCGAGCGCGTGCGCGTCGCCGCGCGCGCCGTAGCAGCGCGCACAGCCGAGGCCGCCCTCGTCGAGGTCGAGGTGCGCACCATGCTCATCGAACGCCTGGCCGCACCGCACGCACGCATCGTCGGCGGGCGCGAGCCCGAGCGCGTGCAGCAGCCGCAGCTGAAAGCGCGGGACGAGCGCGGCGGGCGAGCCGTTCGCCGCGACGGCGGCGATCGCACCGGCCAGCAGCGCGTAGATCTCCGGCAGCGGCAAGTCGGGCTCGCAGAACATGTCGACCGTCTCCGCGAACAGCGACGCGGTCGCCAGCGCGTCCGGGCGCACGAGGCCGTTCCAGTGCGACGCGATCGTGCGCACCTCGGTGATCACGTCGAGCGAGCGGCCCTTGTGCAGCGCGACGCGCACCTCGGCCAGCGGCTCCAGCCGGCCGCCCAGCGAGCTGCGCGGCCGCCGCGCGCCCTTCGCGACGGCGTCGACCTTGCCGCGCTCGCGCGTGAGCAGCGTGTACACGCGATCGGCTTCACCGAGCGGCCGCGCGCGCAGCACGATCGCGTCGGTGGAGGAGCTGCGTTCCGTCAGGACGCCGTTCCTCGCTGCGCGGTCGCCGCTTCGGTTTCGTGCGCGTCCCGCGCCTCTCGCGGCGCGGTGAGGACGCGCACAGTCAGGATGCGGCGGTTGCGCGTGCGGTCGACGCGCAGCTTCACGCCCTCGCTCGCTTCGATCTCCTCGCCCTCGCGCGGCAGCCGCCCGAACAATCCCACCGTGTAGCCGCCGATCGTCTCGAACTCCTCGTGCGGCAGCGAGATCCCAAGGGCCGCGTTGACGTCCTCGATGTTCGTGCCCGCCTCGACGATCGACTCGCCGTCGGCGACGCGCACGATCGGCTCTTCTTCGCCTTCGTCGTGCTCGTCGCGGATCTCGCCGACGATCTCTTCCAGCAGATCTTCCATCGTCACGAGCCCGGCGGTGCCGCCGTACTCGTCGAGCACGATCGCCAGCGAGTACTTGCCGCGCTGCATCTCGCGCAGCAGCTCGGCGACGCGCTTGTTCTCCGGTACGTGGGTGACGGGGCGCATGAGCGTGCGCAGCGACGTCTCGGCGACGGTGCCGTTGGAGAGCGCGATCAGCAGCTCGCGGTCGTGCACGACGCCGATGATGTCGTCGACGGTCTCTTCGTAGACCGGTAATTTCGAGTAGCCTTCCGCGACCACGAGGTCGAGCGCGCGGCGCGGCGACGAGCTGACGTTCACCGTCACCATCTCGGTGCGCGGCGTCATCACCTCGCGCACGATCGTGTCGCCGAACTCGATGATGGAGTGGATCAGCTCGCGCTCCTGCTCTTCGAGCACGTTCTGCTCGACGCCGACGTTGACGAGCGTCTTGATGTCGTCCTCGGTCACGTACGGTCCGGCGGCGCCGTGGCCGCCGAGCAGCCGCACGAGCCGGTCGGTGATCGCGAGGAACGCTGCGGTGAGCGGCGTGAGCACGGTCTTGACCGCGCCGAGCAGCGGCGCGAGCCGCAGCGCCGTGCGGTCACCCGTCGAGACGGCTAGCGTCTTCGGCAAGATCTCGCCGAACAGCAGGATCGAGACGGTCATCACGACCGTCGACCAGACTGCGGCGTGCGGAACTCCCCACTGCAAGAAGAGATACGTCGCCAGCGAGTCCGCGGCCAGCAGCACGAAGGTGCTGCCGATCAGGACCGACGTGAGGGTGCGGTTGCGGTCCTCGACGAGCCGCTCGAGCCGCTGCGACCCGCGGATCTTCTTCTCGGTGAGGGCGCGCGCGCGGATGCGGTTGATCGACACGATCGCGGCCTCGGACGCCGCGAAGAACGCGGCGACGCCCACCAGCAGGACGAGGACGACGATGCCGGGCCAGTGCGCCTCCGTCATCGTGGCGGGGGTGGGCGGCGGCTGGCCGGAGGTAGCGGGTCGGTACTCAAGCGGGGGTCATTATAGCACACGGCCGGGATTCGGCGCGGCACGATGCGGTGCGGTAAGCGCACGCTAGCCGCGCCCCATCGCCCAGAGCACGAGGCACACCCCGACCGCGACCGCACCCACCGCGGCGACGAGGACCGCGGCCGCGGCGACGTCCTTGGCGCGCTTCGCGAGCGGATGGTCCTCGGGCGACACGAGGTCCACCACGCTCTCGACCGCGGCGTTGAGCAGCTCCGCGGCGACGACCAGCGCGATGGTGAGGAACAGGACGGCCCAGCCCGCCGCGGGCAGCCGCAGCACGGCGCCGGCAATGACGACGGCGCACGCGACGCCCGCGTGGATGCGCAGGTTGCGCTCGCTGCGCCACGCCGCGGCGAGGCCGGCGAACGCGTAGCGGAACGCCGCCGCGAGGTCGTGGCGTCTACCCGAGATCGGCGAGCGTGAGATCGCGGCTGCCCTTCCAGTGGGCTTTGTAGGCGGTGCGCGGCGCGGCGTCGTCCTTGCCTTGCGCTTTGAGCGCTTCGGCGAGACCCCACTCGAGGTGCGGGTCGTTGGGGAAGCGTTTGAGCTCGGCGCTAAAGACGCTCTCCGCGTCGGCGGGCTTGCCGGCGGCGAGCAGCGCGGCGCCGTAGCCCTCGCCGATCGGTTCGGACCACCAGTTCTTCGGGTCGCCGGGCAGGCTCGACTTCGTCGCGCGGTATGCGCGCGCGTACGCGGCGGCGCGCTCCGCGGCGTTGCCCGCGTGCGCCGCCAGCGCGGCATCGACCAGCGCGTCCAGCGACGGCTTGTCGTCGCCGGTGATCTTTGCGCGCTCGGCTTTCGCCGTCGCGGCGTCGCCCGAGCGCGCGGCGGCGATCGCGCGCGCGAGCGGCCAGAACGCGGGTGCGAGCTTGAGCACCGCCGCGTCGTCGTGCAGCCGCAGCGCGACCTTGCTCTGCATGTACGCGTCCTCGTTCTTGGCGAACGCGCGCGCGTCGTCGTTGCGGCCGACCGTCGTCAGCCCGTAGAGCACGAAGTCGACGTCGTGATCGTGGTAGTTTCGCATGTAGTTTTGGCCCGCGCCGTTGCCTTGCGCGAACCACGCTTTGTCGTTCGCGACGGCGCGCTCGTTGTCGTCGATCAGCCGCGCGTACTCGCCGACGCGCGCCCAGATGTGGCCCGCCATGTGCGGCAGGTGCGACGTGCCGGGCGGATACCCGTACGACGAGAGCGCGTCGGCGTCTGGCACGGCTTCCTGCGCGCGCCGGAGCTCTTCGAGCAGGTGGATGCGCAGGTGGTGCGCGCCCAAGTTCGTCGGCTCGAGCTTGAGCGCGTCGTCCAGATCGGCGAGCATCTCTTTCGTCTTTGGCGTGAGCGCGTCGTGGCCGTCGAAGAACGCGTCCTCGGCGTTCCAGATCGCGTATGCGGTGACCGCCAGTACGTTGGGATCGTCGCGGTGCGTCTTCGTCCACGCGCTCAGCGCGTCGGCGTAGCGCGTGAAGCGCTCCTTTTTCGTGCCGCGGCCGTAGCGTTTGGCGATCGCCTCGACGAGCATGCGCTCGACCTCGCTCGCGTGTGCGAGGTGCTGCCGCCCTTCCGCCACCGCGTCGGCGCCGCGCTTGTCGCCCGCCTCGGACTGCGGCAAGTTGATGTCGATGGTGTCCGCTTCGGCTTCGCCCCAGTACGCGAGCGCGAGCTCGGGCGCGCGCTTGCGCGCTTCGGCGAACGCGATGCGCGCCTCGCCTTCGTCGAACGCGTACAGCATCATCACGCCGCGGTCGATCAGCCGCTGCGTCTCCTCGTCGGCACTCTGCACCGCCCAGTGCGCGCGCGCGGGCTGCACCGTCGGCGGCTGCGGCGGCGCGGTCGCGCCCGGCGTCACCTGTGGCGGCGCGGACGGCGCCGCGCCGGGCGCACCGGGGCCCGCGCCAAGGAGCGCGACGGCCAGGGCGGCGGCGGCGAAGCCGGTCACGACGCGCTGGATTCCAAGTACGGCCACGGCATCCCGATTGCGTCCGCGAGCCGCCGCTCCTCCGCCTCCATCACGGACCGCTCGCCGGCCTCGAGATGATCGTGCCCGGCGAGATGGAGCACGGCATGCACGAGCAGCCGCTGCACCTCACGCGCAAGCGGCGCATCGTACTCACCCGCCTGCCGTTGCGCCGTATCGAGGCTTACGACGATGTCCCCGAGCATGCGCTCCGGAGCACTCTCATAACCCAGCGGGCGTGTAGGCCCACTGCGGTCGAACGCCTCGGGCGGAAACAGCGGGAAGCTCAGCACGTCGGTGGGCGCGTCTTTGCCGCGGTGCGCGCGGTTGAGCTCGCGCATCTCGGGATCGCGCACGAACGTCAGCGAGACGCTCGTCCCGCGTTCGCCGATCTCCGCGAGCAGCCGTTCGAGCACGTTCGCGAACGCGCGCGTGTCGAGCCCGAACCCGCGCGTGCGGTTGGCGAGGTAGATCACGGCAAGCGCGCCGTCAGGCCTCGCGTTCGCGCGAGAGCTGATTGTACGCGGCGACGATGCGGCCCACCAGCGGATGGCGCACGACGTCGGTCTCGTCGAGCCGCACCACGCCGACGTCGTCCATCCCGATGAACAGCCGCTCGACGTCGCCGATCCCGCTGCGCATGCCGCGCGGCAAATCGATCTGCGTGTCGTCGCCGGTGACGACCATCTTCGAGTTCGCCCCGAGCCGCGTCAGGAACATCTTGAGCTGCTCGTGCGTCGCGTTCTGCGCCTCGTCGAGGATCACGAACGCATCCGAAAGCGTGCGGCCGCGCATGTACGCGAGCGGCGCCACCTCGATCGTGCCGCGCTCGAGATATTTCTCGGTCGCGCCGTTGTCGAGCAGCTCCTGCAGCGCGTCGTAGAGCGGGCGCAGATACGGATCCACTTTGTCTTTGAAATCGCCGGGCAGAAAACCGAGCTTCTCGCCCGCTTCGACGGCGGGACGCGACAGCACGATGCGCGACACCTCGCGGTTCTTCAGCGCGCGCACCGCCATCACGATGGCGAGAAACGTCTTGCCCGTGCCGGCCGGGCCGATCGCGAACGACAGCGTGTTGGCCGCGATCGCCGCGACGAGCGCGCGCTGACCGTCGGTCTTGGGCCGGATCTCGCGCCCGCGCGCCGTGGTCGCGAGCGTCGGCGGGATGCCGCGCTCGCCGGTGGCGCGCGCCGCGAGCGCGACGTCGTCAGGCGTCACCTGGGCGCCTTTGCGCGCGGCGGCGAGCATCGCGCCGAGCACGTCTTCCGCGCGGCGCACCGCGCTGCGGTCGCCGCTGAGGTGAACGCGGTCGCCGTCCAGCCGCAGCACGACCGGGATGAGCGCTTCGAGTGCGTTGAGGTTCTGGTCGCGGTGCCCGCAGAAGCGGATCGGATCGGAGAGCCCGGTGAGGTCGAACGTCGCCTCGCTGGTGATCGACGGCATCTCCCCGCTACAACGCGTTCGAGCCCGGGGAAGTTGTCAACGCAGCCCGAGCGGCTGTCACCGCAGCCCGACGCGGCGGGCCGAGGACCTCCGCGATCACGATCGCCGTGCGGGCGTGCGCCGGGTCGCCGAAGGCGTCGGCGAGCGTCCACGCGCCGGTGGCGACCGGGACGTCGACGGATCGCGCCACCGGCGTGACGGCGCGCTGCGCGGGCGCGGCGGCCCGCTGCGCCGGCGGGGTGTCGCGATAGAGCTTGCGCCCGGAGCCGGCGGGAGACGCCGCCGCGGGCGGCGGCGGCGCGTAGGCCGCCTGAGCGGCGTATGTCGACGCGGTGTATGCCGACGCGGCCGTGTACGCCGATGCCGCAACCGGCTGTGCCCGCGGACGCCGGCTTCGGCGCCGCGGAAGCAGGCGCCGGCTGCAGCTCCGCGGCCGCCGACGACGGGGCGCCCGGTGTCCAGCCGGCCATGCGGGCCTTGGCGGGGCCGGCGGTCAGCGCGTTGCGGCCGCTCCAATCGCGCATCCGCTTCCGGGTCCAGGCGATGCCCGCCCCGATCGCGACGATGAGCCACCACGCACGGTCGGAGTGCTCCCACGCCCACTTCAGCGCCTCGAGCGGGTCGTTCGGCGCGGTCACTGCGGCGGCAGCGTCCCCGCGGCCGGCGGCGGCGACGTGCCGTCGTTCCCGACCGTTTGCCCGATCGCGCCGCGCATCTCGGTGTCGGCCTTGACGTTGTTGAGCTTGTAGTAGTCCATCACGCCGAGGTGCCCGGCGCGGAACGCTTCCGCGATCGCTTCGGGGATCTGCGCTTCGGCCTCGACGACTTTCGCGCGCATGCGCTGCGTCTCGGCTTTCATCTCTTGCTCGGCCGCCATCGCGGCGTACTGGCGCTCCGCGGCCTTCGCTTGCGCGATACGGCGGTCGGCTTCGGCTTGCGACGTCTGCAAATCGGCGCCGATGTTCTTGCCGACGTCGACGTCGGCGATGTCGATCGACACGATCTCGAACGCCGTGCCGGCGTCGAGTCCCTTCGCGAGCACCGCCTTCGAGATGCGGTCCGGGATATTCCAGAACTTCCTTGTGGTCGACGGCCGCGCCGACCGCGCTGACGACGCCTTCGCCGACGCGCGCGACGATCGTGGGCTCGCCCGCGCCGCCGACGTAGCGGTCGAGGTTCGAGCGCACCGTGATCCGCGCTTTGACGTTGAGCTGGATGCCGTTCTGCGCGACGCCTTGGAACAGCGGCGTCTCGATGACCTTCGGGTTCACCGACGTCTGCAGCGCTTCGAGCACGTCGCGCCCGGCGAGGTCGATCGCGGCCGCGCGCTGCCACTCCAGCGGGATCTGCGCGCGCTGCGCGGCGATCATTGCGAGCGTCACTTTGTCGACGTTGCCGCCCGCGAGAATGTGCGACTGCAGCTGGTCGACCGTGAGCGGCAACCCCGCTTTGCGCGCGCGCACCAGGTTTGCGACGAGCAGCCCCGCGGGCACGCCGATGATCCGCATTCGGATCAGCGAGCCGATGGAGAGCGGCACACCTGCGGCGACGGTCCGGATCCACAGCCCCAGCGGGAAATAGTAGAAGAACAGGATGATCGCGATGAACGCCGCGATCACGATGACGACGATGAAGAACGGGAGCATTAGACGGCCGAACCTCCGGGCTCCGACAGCGCGCGCACGAAAATTCGCGCGCCTTCGACACGAGTGACGCGGACAGGTGTTCCGGCGGGGACGAACTCCCCCTCCGTGAGGACGTCGACGCGCTCGTGGCCGAACGTGGCGACCCCGGCCGGGCGCAGGAACGACAGCGCCGTCCCGCTCGCACCGAGCAGCTGGCGATGGTCCGCGCTGGCGACGTAGTCGGGGCCCTGCGTCCCCGCGAACGTCAGCCGCTTGACGAAGGCGTTCTCGGGCAGCACCCGCTGCAGCAGCGCGAAGGCGACGGCGCTGAGCACGATCGCGACCGCGAGCGCCTGCAGCCCGCTGACGATGAACTCCAGCCCGCCGAATGCGAGCAGTACCGAGGCCACGAGGATCAGCACGCCGAGCGTCATCGCGATCCCGTGCCCGGGCAGCACGTGGAGCTCGAACAGGATCAGCAGCACGCCGACGAGCGCCAGCGCGAGGATCAGGCCGTTGGAGAAACCGGCGTAGATGTGCGTGCCGAAGAACAGCGCGAGCGAACCGACGCCGATCGCGCCGGCGACGCCGTGCAGCGTCTGCAGCTCGATGAGCAGCCCGAGAAATCCGAGCGTGAGCAGGATGCCGCTGATCTCCGGGTTGGTCGCGACGCGCGCGATCTGTTCGGCGAACGAGTACGCTGCGTCGGTGCGCGGCGCGCCCGCGAGCCCGAAGTGCGCGAGCGCCGCCGCCAGCGTCGGGACCGTGGCTTCGGAGAAGCCCGTCGCGCGCGCGGCGTCCGCGTTGAGGTTCAGCAACGTCTTCGGCGTCTTGTACGCGGGGACGTCGATCGATTTGTCGACCATGGATGCGGCCAGGCGCACGTTGCGATGGCGCGCTTGCGCCGTCGCCTCGAACTCGCCGCGCAGGAACGACACGTGCTTGGGATCGTTGGGGATCGGCTCGGCGTCGCCGATGGTGCCGCTGGGCGTCATGACGATGTGCGACGCGGCCAGCGTGACCAGCGCGCCGGCGGACGTCGCCCGCTCGACGTACGCGTCGACCGGCACGTCGCTGTGCAGCAGCGCGTCGCGGATCTCGGCGCCGGCCGTCACGAGCCCGCCGAACGTGTTGACGTCCAGCACGATCGCCCGCGCGTGCTCGGCCTTGGCTTGCGCGACGGCGCGCACCACCAGATGGGCCATGCCCTGGTCGATGATCCCTTGGATCGGGACGACGAGCACGCCGCCTTCGGGGGCCGCGGCGGCAGACTGCGCCCACGCGGAGAGACCTCCGGCGAGGAGACAGATCAGGGCGGCGAGGCGGCGCAGGAGCACGGCGAGGACTACCTCGCCTGCGCCGCGGTAGTTACGCGGACGCGAGCTCCTCGGTGACGACCTGCCGGATGGCGTTGCCGTCGGCCAGGCCCTTGAGCTGCGGCATGACCGCTTTCATCACGGCGCCCTGGTTGCGGGCTTCCGCCGGGATCCCGGCCAGCGCTGCCTGAACGACCGCGCGAATCTCTTCGGCCGACTTCTGGGCGGGCAGATATTGCTGCAAGATCTCCCGCTCGCGCGTCTCTTTCTCGGCCAGCTCGGGGCGGTTGCCGGTCGTGTACTGCTCGATCGAATCCGACCGCTGCTTCACGAGCTTCTGCACCACCGCGAGCTGGTCGGCGTCGGAGAGGTCCGAGCCCGCCTCGATGCGGCGGTAGTTGAACGCCGAGATGACGCTACGCAGCGTGTCCAGCCGAAGCTGGTCACGCGCGCGCATCGCGTCCTTGAGGTCGGCCGTAATTTGGTCCTTGATGCTCATGCTGTTCGTCGAATCTTCGGCGGTGTATGCAAAGGCGCCCCGGAATCCGAGGCGCCTTCTCGTTTGCTTTGCTTGCGGGCGCTTAGCTGCGGCGCTTGCGGGCGGCGGCGCTCTTCTTCTTGCGGCGGACGCTGGGCTTCTCGTAGTGCTCGTGCTTGCGGGCCTCCGCGAGGACGCCGGCCTTCTGGGTCGCTTTCTTGAACCGGCGCAGCGCGCTCTCGATCGTCTCGCCCGGTGCGACTCGAATCTCCATCTACTAGAACACCTCCCTCCGCCACGGCCGAAACCGCTTCGTGGCCCAAACGGGCCCGAACGAGAACGATACCACAGGATCGCCCCGGGGTCAAAACTTCCGGCGAGGCTCGTCCGCTAACCGGGCGGCCAGGTCATGTGGCGGCCTGCCAGGACGTGGGCATGGAGGTGGGCCACGGTTTGGCCGCCGTCCGGACCTTCGTTGATCACCACGCGGTAGCCGTCGCGGCCGAAGCGGCGGCCGAGCTCCGACGCGGCGGTGAGGATGCGCGCGGCGCGCTCGTCCGTCGCCGATGCGGTGAAGTCGCTCAGGTGCGCCGCGTGCTCGGTCGGCACGACCAGGATATGTGTCGGTGCTTGCGGGTTGAGGTCGTGGAACGCGACGACGTGCTCGTCGCGCAGCACCTCGTGCGCCGGGATCTCCTTGCGCACGATCATGCAGAAGATGCAACTCGAATCCGTCGCCATGGTTACGACCCCGCCGGAGCTTTGATCAAGTTGAAATGATACGACGTGTTCGGGCTGGGGACGAAGCCTTCGATCGACGACTTCATCACCAGCGGAACGGTGGTGTGCACGAGCGAGACCGCCGGCACCTGGTCGTGCACCATCGCGTTGGCCTGCATGTAGATCTTCTTGCGCTGCGCGTCGTCGACCGTCGCCTGCCCCGCGAGCATCAGCTTATGAAACGCCGGGTCGCGCCAGAACGAGTAGTTCTGCGCGTTGCCGTCCTTGCGCGCCGAGTCCTGGTCCAGCAGCGGGTAGAAGAAATTGTCGGGATCGCCGTTGTCGCCCGTCCAGCCGATGAGGCACATCTCGTGCTGGCCGTGCTTGATCTTGTCGAGGAACACGCCCCACTCCGCCGGCACCAGCGTGATCTGGATGCCCGCCTGCGCGAGCTCCGCCTGAATGGTCTCGGCGACGCGCTGCGGCTCGGGCAGGTACGGGCGCGGCGCGGTCGAGTAGCTCAGCGTCGTGGCGAAGCCGTGCGGAAAACCGGCGTCGGCGAGCAGCGCTTTCGCCTTGGCGACGTCGTGCGCGTACGCTTTGACGGCGGGATTTTCGCCCAGCATCCCCGGCGGCGTCCAGTTGTCGGCGACCACCGCGCCCGACGAGTACAGGCTCTGCGCCATCGTCGCGGCGTCGAGCGCGTACGCGACCGCGCGGCGCACGCGCACGTCGCCGAACGGCTTCTTCTCGACGTCCATCGCGACGTAGCTCACGTTGTTCGACGGCTGCTCGACGACGCGGATCCCGGTCTGCTTGGCGAGCGACTTCGCGTCGTCGGGGCGCGGGTCGGTCAGCATGTCGATGTCGCCCTTTTGGATCGACAGCACGCTGGTCGCCTGGTCGGGGATGTCGCGGATGATCACCGTCTGGTAACCCGGCTTCTGCCCTTGCCACTTCGGGTTCGCGACGAGCGTGATGTGGTCGTCGCGTTGCCACTCCGCCACCATGTACGGCCCGCTGCCGACGGGCTTGAGCTCGAACGCTTTCGGATCCGCCGTGATCGCTTGCGGCGAGCCGAGGCCGAACGACTGCTCGGCGATGTCGCGCAAGAACGGTCCGAACGGTTTCGCGAGCGTGATGACGACGCGCGTCTTCGACGGCGCCTGCACGTCCGTGATGACGCCGGGGAAGCCGCCGAAGTCGTCCGCATAGTACGTGTACGCGAAGTTGCCGTGCGCGGGATTCGTGGTGAGCCGCCAGCGGTCGAGGTTGAACTTCACCGCCTTCGCGTCGAGCGGCGTGCCGTCGGAGAACACGAGGTTCGGGTACAGCTCGAACGCCCACGTCTTGCCGTCGGCGGAGCGCGTCCACGACTTCGCGGCGTCGCCTACGACGTCGAACGAGCCGGGCTTGAACGTCACGATGTTCTGCAGCACTTCGTTCGTCGTGTTGAGCGACAAACCGTCGGTCGCATGCGACGGGTCGAGCACGACGGCGTCCTTCACGCGCGCCATCACCAGCGGCGGCGCGTTCCCGCTCGCGCCGCTGCCGCCACCGCTCGACGAACCGGCGCAACTGCACAGCATCGTCGCAAGTGCGAAAACCGCGGTCCCGATTGCGGCGGATCGGCCCTGAGCTCGTCGAAGGGCCGAACGCGAGTGTTCGCGCACTTTGCGCGAACACACCACTTTGCGCGAAGACACTAACGCGTGCGGACGATGAACGTCCACGAGCGCGACTGCTTGTTCCCGGCGTTGTCGTAGATCGTCACCTTGACGGTCACCGGCCCGTCGGGGAGCGCGGCGCCGGGGCTGTACGTGATGAACTGATCGGTGCGCGTCGACGCCGCGGTGACGTCGAGCCCGTTGACCTCGATCTGCACCGACTGGGCGTTGATGCCGACGTCCGTGGGCGAGCGGTACGTCGCGTAGATCGACGGCTTGTTGTTGTTGACGACTTGGCCGTTGGGCGGCGCGATGTCGACGATCTGCGGCGCCGTGGTCGTCACGGCGACGAGCTGCGCGGCCTCCGCGCGCGGCGCCTCGGTCCCACCCACCGTCAGATGGCCGTACACGGTGGTCCGGCTGAAGTTGACGCCGGGCGGCACCGTGTATCGGGTCGAGTACGTGCCCGGCTGCGTCTCCGGCAGCGCGATCCCCACGAGATAGGTGCCGATGTCGAACGCCGCGCGGCCGCCGGGCGTGCCGTGCAGGGTCACGGTGAACGCGTCGCCGGCGTGCAGCGCGCCCTTGGCGCTGATCGCGACGTCGGTGATCTGCGCGGCGCCTGCGGGTCCCGGCGTCGTCGGCGACGCGCGCGCGACGATGATCTGGCGCTTCTCGCCGGTGTCGGGGTTGAGCCGCACGGTGGCGTTGTCGCCGACCTTGAGGTCGCCGACCGCCGCGGTCTGCCCGTTGAGGGTGATGTCGGTGCTCTTGTCGGGCGTGACCACGTAGCCGTTCTGCAGCACGAACGCGCTCGGCGACACGGCCGCGATGATCCCCGCGCGCGACGCGTAGCGCGCGACGACTTCGTCGACGCGGCCGTCGCGGCGCAGGATCACGCTGACGGCGTCGCCCACGTGCACGTCTTTGAGGGACGCGGGCGTGCTCGTGCGCGTCACGACGTCCTGCACCACGATCCGCGCGTCCGAGGTGATGGCGATCGTGCGCACGCCCGGCCCGCGCGTCACGGTGACGGTCTCGGGCGCCGAATCGAGATCGACGGCGCTCACCGTGCCGACGATCTGCGTCGAGCCGCCCGGCGTGTGCTGCTCGAGCCCCGGCGCACGGCCGACGACCGACGAGATCACCTCGACGCGCTCGGCCTTCGGGTCGTAGGTGACCTGCGCCCCGAGCGAGTCGGCCACGAAGCGCAGCGGCACGTACGTCGCGCCGTCGATCTCGATCGCCGGCGAGTCCATCGCGATGCGGTGCGTGTCCACCGTGGCGCGGCTCGAGCCCACCGTCACGGTGATGCGCTTGGACGGTGCCGACGCGACCAGCGTCGCCCCGTCGCGCGCGACGTTGATGCCCAGCGCGCTGTAGATGCGCACGATGGGGACGAGCACGCGCCCGCCGACGATGCGCGGCGCGGGATCGCGCGCGAGCTCGTCGCCGTTGACGATGATCGCGATGGCACGGGTGGGGACCTCGTCCTTCTTCGGCGGCGGCGCGGCCGAGGCGGGGACCGCCCACGCCGCAACGCACACTGCGAGCGCCGCGGCGACGAGAGGACGGGTCAGGGGCATACCACCTCGCGATAGACGGCGGCCGTGGCGGCCGCGAACCGATCCCACGTATACGCCCGCAGCATGACGGCGCCCTCGGCGGCCCGTTCGCGCGCTCGCTCCGGATCGCGCGCGACCTCGGCGAGCAGCGCGGCGAGCGCGCGCGCGTCGCCGGGCGCGAACGTCCGCGCGTAGGGCGCGACGGCCGCCGGCACGGAGCTCGGCGTCGCGAGCACGGGCGTGCCGGCCGCGGCTGCCTCCAGCACCGGGATGCCGAAGCCCTCGGCGAGCGACGGCTGGACGTACGCGAGCGCGCCGCGGAAAAGGCGTGCCAGCGTCGCGCCGTCGACGTCGCCGAGAAACACGATCGCGCCGTTGGATCGCACGTACCGTGAACGCACGGCCGGCTCGTCGCGTCCCGTGAGCACGAGGTCGAGCGCGATGTCGTCCGGCAGCGCGGCCCACGCCGCGTAGAGCGTACCGAGGTCCTTGTGCGGCGCGTGGTTGCCGGCGTACAGCGCGTACGGCCGCGCCGCTTCCCACGGCGCCGCGCGGAGCAGCGCTTCGTCGTACCCGAGCGGCACGACGCGGATGCGGTCGGACGCGACGCCCAGCAGCGCGACGCAGTCGTCCGCGACGCGCGGGTCGCTCACCAGCAGGCGCGCCGCGTTGCGGTACAGCGGGATCGCGAACAGCCGCCAGTACAGCGCCGTCGCGCGCGAGTACAGCTGCGGGAACCGCAGGTGCAGCAGGTCGTGCACCATCGCGACGTACGGGCGCGGCACCAGCGGCGCCGCTTCCAGATACGGCAGGTGCACGAGCTGCGGGCGCGCGGTCCGCAGCGCGAGCGGGTGCAGCGCGAGCGGCGACTCGACCGGCACGAGCTCGACGTCCGGCGCGACGCGCGGCAACCGTTCGAGCAGCGCGCGCGTGTAGGCGCGCATCCCGGCCGACGCGCGCGTGGTCGGCCGCGCCGCGAGCACGACGCGAATCACGCGCGCGAATCCAACAGTGCGCGGTAGACGTCCGCCGTCGCGCGCACGGTGCGCTCCCACGTCAGGTGCGCCGTCGCCGCGCGCGCGCGCTCCGCATCCGCGGCGAACGCGGCGGGCTGCTCCACCGCGCGCAGCAGCAGCGCGCGCAGCGCGACGGCGTCGTGCGCGGCATAGCGGTGCACGTACGGCGCGAGCACCGCGGGCGTCGCGGCGTCCGCCGCGATCACCGGCGTCCCCGAGCGCAGCGCCTCGAGCAGCGGCAATCCGAACCCTTCGCGCAGCGCGGGATGCACGTACGCGAGCGCGCCGCGGTGGAAGCGCCACACGTCGTCCGCGCTGCGGTCGCCCAGAAAGATCAGCTCGCCGTGCGCGTGGCGTGCGCCGCGCAGCGCCGGCTCGTCAGAGCCGGTCAGAATCAAGTCGACGGCGTCGCGGTCCGGCAGCGAAGCCCACGCCGCCACGAGCGTGGCGAGGTCTTTGTGCGGGCGGTGGTTGCCGGCGTAGAACAGGTACGGCCGCGGCCGCACGATCGGTTCCGGCATGGGCTCGGGCGCGTCGACGCCGAGCGGCACGACGCGCACGCGCGCCGGATCGACGCGCAGGAAGCGCGCGAGCAGCTCCACGGTCGCGTCGTCGTCGGTGATCACCGCGCGCGCCGACCGCAGCACGGGCCCGACGATTTGCCGGAAATACGGGCCGACCTTGCGCTTCGCGTACTGCGGAAACTCGAGGTCGATCACGTCGTGCACGGTGACGACGTGCGGCGCCGGCACGACGCGCGGCACGAACGGCGTCGGAAAGTGCACGAGCCGCGGGCGCGCGCGCGCGAGCGCGAGCGGCATCCCGAGCTGCTCGGCGGCGTCGAAGTTGTCGCCGCTGCCGAACTCGGCGAGCCGCAGATCCGGCGCGACGCGCGGCAAGAGCGTGCGCAGCGCGCGCACGTACGCCAACATGCCGGCCGACATGTGCGACGTCTCGCGCACGTCCAGCGCCACGTCGGGGCGCGGTTCGGCGGTCACGCGTGGCGGAGCGATGTGGCTGACCGCTGCAGCGCTTTCGCGCGCACCACGACGCGGTAGCGCGCGCTCTCCCACGCGACGAAGTAGCCGCGCCAGCCGTCGCGCCAGCCGCCGTAGCGCAGGATCGACCACAGAAAGCGCGGCACCATCGTCGCGAGCGCGCGCAGGTACGCGCGGAACGACGGCACGAGCGCCGCGGCCTCGACCGTGGTGTAGCGGTCGAACTTCGCGCGGTACGACGCGAGCGTCGGGTACGAGTCGTGCACGATCGCGCCGGGCAGATCGGCGATCGGCCCGTCGACTATCCAGCGCTCGTGCAGGTCGGCGCCCAGCTCGTTCGCGGCGACGCGCGCGCGGTCGGTGCGAAACAGCCGCAGCAGCCGTTCGTTCGACCAGCCCGCCGCGCGGACGGGCCGCCCGCACAGCATCGTCACGCGGCGCAAGCGATAGCCGGCGACGTCGTCTCGCGCGGCCGGGATCGCGTCGCGCAGGGTGTCGTCGAGCAGCTCGTCTGCGTCGAGCATCAGCGCCCAGCGCGTCGCGACGCGGCCCAGCGCGTAGCGCCGCGCGTTCACGAAGCCCGTCCACGGCCGCGTCTCGACGTCCGCGCCGTGCGCGCGCGCGACGGCCGCGGTGTCGTCTAGCGACGCGGCGTCGAGCACGAACACGCGCACGCCGCGCGGCAGTTGCGCGAGCAGGTTCCCCAGCCGCGCCGCCTCGTCACGCGCGAGGACGACGACGGTGATGTCCGCGGCGTTCAGCGGTGCACGAGCTCGCCCTCGCCGCTGCCGGCGCGCGCGCGCGACCGTTCGAGCGCGGCGCCGATCCAGTCGCGGTACAGCGGCGACGGGCGGTCCGGACGGCTTTTGTACTCGGGGTGGGCCTGCGTCCCGACGAACCAGGGGTGCACGCTTTGCGGCAGCTCGATCAGCTCGACCAGCGACGTGCGGCCCAGCGGGTGATGTCCGCTGAACACCATGCGGTGCTCCTCGAACAGCGACTTGTACTTGTTGTTGAACTCGTAGCGGTGCCGGTGCCGCTCGCTGATCTCGATCTCGCCGTAGGCGCGCGCCGCGAGCGAGTCCGGTTCGAGCGTGCACGCGTACGCGCCCAGCCGCATCGTCCCGCCCTTGAGGTCGAGATTGCGCTGCTCCGGGATGAAGTCGATCACCGGATCGGGCGTCGCTTCATCCACTTCGGTGGTCATCGCTTCGGGGAAGCCGCACACGTTGCGCGCGAACTCGACGCACGCGAGCTGCATCCCGAAGCAGATCCCCAGGAACGGGATGCGGCTTTCGCGGACGTGCTGGATCGCGACGAGCTTGCCTTTCACGCCGCGCGCACCGAAGCCGGGCGCGACGAGCACGCCGTCGACGTCCTCGAGAGCGCTCAGCCCCTCGGCCTCGATGCGCTCGGAGTCCACGCGCACGACATCGACCGCGACGTTGTGGAAGATGCCGGCGTGGCCGATCGCCTCGCTGATCGAGATGTACGCGTCCTTGAGCTCCACGTACTTGCCGACGAGCGCGACTTTGACGCGCCCGCGCGGGTGCTGGATGCGCTCGGCGATCGCGCTCCACTCTTCGAGCTGCGGCGCGCGCGTCTGCAGGCGCAAGCGCTTCACGGCGATGTCCGCGAGGCCTTCGGCTTCCAAGTTCAGCGGGACTTGATAGATCGTCGGCGCGTCACCGTTCTGCACGACGTTCCCGACGGGGACGTCGCAGAACAGCGCGATCTTTTCCTTCAGCTCGATCGGGATCGCCTTGGCGCTGCCGGTGCGCAGCACGATCGCGTCGGGCGTGATGCCGATCGCGCGCAGCTCGCGCACGGAGTGCTGCGTCGGCTTCGTCTTGAGCTCGTCGGCCGCGCCGAGATGCGGCAGCAGCGTGAGGTGAACGAACATCACGTTCTCCTCGCCGACGAGGTGGCGCACCTGGCGGATCGCTTCGAGGAACGGCAGCGACTCGATGTCGCCGACCGTACCGCCGACCTCGACGATGCACACGTCGGCGCCGCTGGTCTCGGCGACGCGCGTGACGTGCGCTTTGATCTCGTTGGTGATGTGCGGGATCACCTGAACGGTCGCGCCGAGATAGTCGCCGCGGCGTTCCTTCTCGATCACGGACTTGTAGATCTGGCCGGTCGTGACGTTGTTCTCGCGCGTGAGCGACTCGTCGATGAAGCGCTCGTAGTGGCCGAGGTCGAGATCGGTCTCGGCGCCGTCCTCGGTGACGAACACCTCGCCGTGCTGGTACGGGTTCATCGTGCCGGCGTCGACGTTGATGTACGGATCCAGCTTTTGGATCGACACCGAGACGCCCCGGCTCTTCAGCAGCCGCCCTAGCGAGGCGGCGGTGATCCCCTTCCCCAGCGAACTGACGACCCCGCCGGTGAAGAAGATGAACTTGGCCATGGGGGATGCTTCGCTTCACCGAGCGGGCCGCCGAACCCCGCCGCCTCGTACACGGCAAGCCGGGCAGGCATCGCTTGTCCATAGCGGCAAGCCTAGCGCATCTCACGCCCCGATAATTCGGAGGGTTCATCATGCGTTTCATTCGAGTCAGCTTGGCCGCGCTCGCGCTCGCCGGCGCGTTCGTCGCGGGCCATGCCGTCGCGACGCCGCCCACGGCCGTCGACGCGCAAGTCCCGCAGTTCTCTCACTTCCGCTGCTACACGTCGGCGTTCTGGAGGCCGGCGGGGAACTCGATACCCGTGGCCCTTCGCGACCAGTTCGGCACGTCGCAGGCCGTTGTCGGGCGGCCGGAGATGTTCTGCTTGCCGGTCATGAAGAAGCTGCTGAAAACGCAGCCGAACAATTTCAAAGGCCCCGCCGACCACCTGACGTGCTACCTGACAGAAGGCGGTAAGATGGTCGGCATCGCGCGCAGCGCCGAGAACCAGTTCGGGAAACTGCTGATGCGCGACTTCACGCCGCGCATGCTGTGCGTGCCGACGCGCAAGGACGAGCGGCCTCCGGGTTAGGGGCTAGCCTTCGGGCGGGACGACCGCGACCACGAACCGGTCGAGATCGGCGTAGTCGCGGATCGTCTCGATGCCGGCGTTCGGCAGCGCTTCGCGCACGAGCCGTTCGAGCACACGCGCGTTCGCGGGAGCCGCTTCGAGCACCGCGATCCCGCGCGGCGCGACGAGCGCGGGCAAGTCCGGCACGAGCCGGCGGTAGAACGACAGCCCGTCGGGACCGCCGTCGCGCGCGAGCAGCGGCTCGAACGACACCGGGTCCGGCGCGGCGGCGCAATCCGCGGTCGGCACGTACGGCAGGTTCGCGATGACGCAGTCGAACGGCGCGTACGCCAGCAGCGGCGCCGCGAGATCGCCGTGCAGAAACGTCACGTGCTGGAACACGTCGTTGCGCGCGGCGTTGCGGCGCGCCACCGCGAGCGCGTCCTGCGACACGTCGCTCGCGTACACGCTGAGGTCGGGCAGCTCGCTCGCGAGCGTCACCGCGATCGCGCCGCTGCCGGTGCCGACGTCGGCGGCACTCCCGTTTTCGCACCCGATCGCGCGCAGGTGCCGCACTGTCCACTCGATCGCGAGCTCAGTCTCCGGGCGCGGCACCAGCACGCGCTCGTCGACGCCGAACATGCGGCCGTAGAATCCCGCCTCGCCGGTCACGTACGCGAGCGGCGCGCCTTGCGCGCGCCGCTCGACGAGCGCGCCGAAGCGCTCTGCGACCTCCGGTGCGAGCGGGCGCTCGCGATGCGCGATCATCTCCGCGCGCGACACGCCGCCCGCATGCGCCAGCAAAAACACGGCGTCGAGCCGGCCGGAACCGCCGACGCGCTCGAGTCGCACGGCCGCGTCGCGCAGCGCTTCGCCGATCGTCACGCGGCCGTCGTATCGCCCGCGAGCAGGCGCGCTTTTTCGTCCTTCTGCAGCTCCACGACGAGCTTCTCCATGTCGCCGTCGAGGATCGCTTTTATGTTCTGGAAGTTCTGGTTGATGCGGTGGTCGGTGATGCGGTCCTGCGGGTAGTTGTACGTCCGGATCTTCTCGCTGCGGTCGCCCGTGCCGACTTGGCTCTTGCGCAGCGACGCTTCCGATTCTTCGCGTTCGCGGCGCTGGTTGGCGGCGAGCTGCGCGCGCAGCATGTCCATCGCGCGCGCGCGGTTCTGCAGCTGCGAGCGCTCCTCGCTGCACGACACGATGATGCCGCTGGGCTTGTGCGTGATGCGGATCGCGGACTCGGTCTTGTTGACGTGCTGGCCGCCCGCGCCGGATGCTTTGAACGTGTCGATCTCCAGATCCGCCGAGCGGATCTCGATCTCGCCGTCGTCCTCCACCTCGGGCAGCACGGCGACCGTGGCCGTGGAGGTGTGGATGCGGCCTGCCGCTTCGGTCGCGGGCACGCGCTGCACGCGGTGCACGCCCGACTCGTACTTGAACCAGCGGTACGGCTCGCCGCTCTTCACGGCGACGACGACTTCTTTGTAGCCACCCGCTTCGTTCTCGTTCTCGCTCAGCAGCTCGACGCGCATCTTGTGCGACTCCGCGAAGCGCGTGTACATGCGCAGCAGATCGCCCGCGAAGATCCCCGCTTCGTCGCCGCCCGCGCCCGCGCGAATCTCGATGAACACGTCCTTGCCGTCGTTGGGATCGCGCGGGAGCATCAGCTCTTGCAGCTGTGCGTCGGACGCGGCGAGGCGCTCGCGCAAGCCGGGTGCTTCTTCTTCGGCGAGCGCCGCCATCTCCGGATCGGACTTGTCCGCGCGCAGCGCGTCGTTCTCGGCGGTCTCGCGCAGCAGCGCACGGTGGCGCCGATAGGCCGCGACCGTGTCTTCGATCGACGCGCGCTCCTTCATCAGCGCCGTGAAGCGCGCTTGATCGAAACCGCCGCTCGTGTCGGCGAGCGCGGCCTCGATTTCATCCATGCGCTGCGAGAGCGTCTCGAGGCGGTCGGTGTATTGCATCGTCAGGCAAGCAAGAAGCGCGCCGAAGGTCGGCGCGCTTCCTGGGCTTTCAGCGAGGTCGCTAAACGGACGCCGGGACGGGCTCCGCCTGGTCGGCCTGCTTCTTGGTCTTGCGCGCGGCGGCGGCGGCCTTCTTCTGGTCGGCCATGGCGACGCGCTGGTTGAACTTCTCGACGCGGCCGGCCGTGTCGAGGAACTTCTGCTGCCCGGTCCAGAGCGGATGGCAGTTGGAACAGACTTCGACCGCGATCGTCGGCGTCGTCGATCCGGTGGTGAACGTGGCTCCGCAAGCGCAAGATACCTTGGCTTCCGGATACCATTTTGGGTGACCCTTGGTTTTCACAGCCCTTCCATTTTATCACCTGGGCGCAAGTAGGATAGTCGCACCGCCTCGCCGGCCGACCGGTGCACCGCACTGCGAGCGTACGTTTGGACTACGAAATACGCAGTAGTTGGCCGCCTGCCGCCGTATAAGCCGAAAGCCCCGAAAGGCGGACGGTGGGACCCACAGGACAGTTGCGAGCGCAGGGTGCTTGGAGCCCGCTGCGTTTCGGCATGGCGGTGATCGCGCTCGCGGCGACGCTCGACGTCTCCGGCGTGTTCGCCGCGCCCGCCCCGCCCACGGCTGCGCCGAAGCGCATCCAGCTCGAGGAGCACGATCAGCCCGTTCGCGACGTGCTGCTGCGGCTGGGCGGGCTCGCCCACCTCAACGTGACGGTGGCGGAGGACGTGCGCGGCAACGTCAACCTGTCGCTGCACGACGCGACGCCCGACGAGGCCGTGCACGCGGTGTGCTCGCAGCTCCAGCTCCGCTGCGTGCGCGAGGGGCGCTCGCTCGCGGTCTACGCGCAGTCGTCCGTGGTCGTGCCGCTCGCGATCGTGCGCGCCGGGCGCGCGGCGCAGATGGTGCGCCAGCTCTACCCGCGCCTCGCGGTGCGCGTCGATCCGGCCGCGAACGCGCTGGTCCTTGCCGGGGCGCAGAACGACATCGCCGGCGCCCGCACGGTGATCGCGGGGCTCGACGTGCGCGATGCCACCAAGCCGACGACCGAAGCGGTCACGCTGCGCACGCAGTCCGCGCAGACCGTCGCGGACCGGCTGCGTTCGCTCTATCCCGCGGCGAAGATCAGCGTGCTGTCGCGCACGACCATGCTGATCAGCGCGACGCCGCCCGACCTCGCGCAGATCAAGACGCTGGTGGCCGGGATCGACGCGCCGACGCCGCTGCCGGTATCGGTCCCGGTGTCCAGCGACGCGGTGAAAGTGTCGCAGCGGCGGCCGCAGGACGTCGCGCGCGCGATCACCGCGCAGATCCCGCACGTGCGCGCCGCGGTGTCCGGCACGTCGATCACGCTCACCGGCTCGCCCGACGACGTCACCCGCGCCAAAGCGCTGATCGCGCAGCTCGATCTTCCGCCGTACGGCGCGCGCTACACGCAGATCTATCGCGTCCGCAACGTCGACGCGAAATCGGTCGGCGCGCTGATCCAGCGCTCGTTCCCGTCGGTCACGGTGACGGTCGACGCCGATCTCAACTCGCTCTCGGTGACGGCGAACGCCGCCGAGCAGCAGCGCATCAGCGACGGCATCGCGCAGATCGACGGCACGGCGGCCGCGGCGAACGGCCAGAGCCCCGGCGGCGGAGGCGGAGGCGGGGCGCCGTCATCGCACGAGGTGATCCAGCTCAAGTCGATCGTGCCGGGCGGGCAAGGCGCCGGCGTCACGACGACGCCGCAAGACATCGGCGCGGCGGTCCAGCAGGCCCTGCAAGGCTCGTTTCCCGACCTGCGCGTCACCGTGCCCAACGGCACGCAGCAATTGATCCTTACCGGCAGCCCGCAGAGCATTCGCGCCGGGCGCGAGCTCATCGCGGAACTCGACGTCGTGCCGCAATCGGTCGTGCTCGATACCGAGATCCTCGAGCTCGACGAGAACAGCTCCAAGAACTTGGGCCTGCAGCTCGGCACCCCGTCGTTGGGCACGACCTTCACCGAGCAGCAGCCGCCGGTCGATGCGAACAACAATCCCGTTCGCCTCATCGGGATCCAGCCGTTCGGCCGCACCCCGCTCACGTTCAGCGCGACCCTCAACCTGCTGATCTCCCGCGGCAACGCGCGCGTGCTCGCCGACCCGCGCATCACGACGCTCTCGGGCCGCACCGCGACGATTCGGGCCGGCGACACGATCAGCGTTTTGACCACCAGCGGCGGTGGTGCGGGCACCATCCCGACGCAGCAGCTGCAAAGCTTTCAGACCGGCGTCACGCTCGACATCACGCCGCTCATCACGAACAACGGCGAGTTGACCGTCGCGCTGCACCCCGTCGTGAACTCGCTGACGGGTTTGAGCGGGCAAGGGATCCCGGAGATCTCGACGCGCGACACGCAGACGACGGTCCATCTGCGCGACAACGAGACGCTCGTCATCGGCGGGCTGATCCAAGAGAACTCGCAGCGCACCGAGACCAAGATCCCGCTGCTGGGCAGCCTGCCGCTGATCGGCGGCGCATTCCGCAACAACCTGACCACCAACACGCGCAACGAGCTGATCATCGTCGTCACACCGCACATCATCAGCTCCACCGGTCCGACGTCGACCGTACCGAGCGCCGCCGCGCCGCCGGGGATGATCGTGCCGACGCCGCGCCCGCTTCCGACGGTGCCGCCCAACGTCGCGTTCCCCAGCGCCGCGCCGGGGCAGCCGCGGCAGCGGCCGGCCATGACGCCGCCGCCTCAGCCCGCAGCAACGCCGGTGCCGCAAGCGACCGGAACCGCATTGCCGCAGGCCGGCCCCGTCGTGACCGCGCCGCCGACGCCGGCGGCCACGCCGGCTGCGCTCGCGCAGGCCAACGTCTTCACCTTCGGTTCGCCGCCGCCCAACACGTCCGCCGCGCCCGGCGATTCGCCGCAGATCTTCTACGCGCAGCTCCAGCCGACGATCCTCACGCCCAACACCAGCGTGCGCGTCAGCGCGATCACGACCACCAACGTGCAGCGGCTGACGATCGGGGCCGGCAACACCAACGTCTCGCTTTCGTCCCTGGGGAACGGGATCTGGCAAGGCGTGTTCGCGGCCAATGTCCTCAACTTGCCGCCCACCGCGACCAACGTTCAGCTCACCCTCACCGCCACCCGGAACGACGGCCAGACCGCCAGCATCCCGATCCCAGTATCGGTGACGCACTGAATCGTAAGTTTTCCGTTAAGCGCGGCGAAGGCGGCGCAGGGATGAACGGCGGCGCCGTTTGCGAACTGGAAAGCGTCCAAGTCCCCAACCCGCCCCCCACCAAGAGGTCCCGTTGAACGTTCGTCAGCTCGTGCTCGTGGCGGTTGCCGCCCTCGCCGTCGGCGGCACCGCCGTCGCACAGGTCGGCCAGTCGGCTCCGACCGGCCAGGTCACGCCGCCCCCGCCCCCGCCGCCCAACGGCAACGTCGCGACCCCCGGCACCTTGATCGGCACCCCCGTGCCCGCCGCGACGCCGGCCCGCTCGGGGCCGACGATCACGCCCGCGCCCACGGGGTCGAGCACGCCTGCGCCCGCCGGGCGCCGCGGCCGCCGCAACAGCACGCCGGAACCGAGCCCGGGCGCGTCCGACACGCCCGAGCCGCCGCAGTTTTCGACGATGGACGGCGTGTGGGAAGTCCAGCTCCAGCCGCTCACCGGCAGCGGGCGCGCCGTCTACTCGCACCTCGCCATCGCGCAAAAGGCCGACCAGCTCAGCGGCACGTGGATGCGCGAGAACAACCAGAAGATCCCGTTCACGGGCACGTTCGACGGGCGCTTGTTCAAGCTGACGTCCACCGACGGCAAGACGACGTGGACGTTCACGGGCTACGCGGAGAACTTCTCGGACATGGTCGGCCTGGTGCAGACCGCGGACCCCAAGGACAAGGGCACGCCCTTCACCGCTTCGCATCGCAAGAAGGACCGGCTCTAGGGGTGACGTGACCGCGGCGGCGCTCGACGCGCGCGTGCTCGCGGCGATCCGCGCGTACGCGCTCGACGACGCCGCGTTCCTCACGCTCGCCCGCGACCTGTTCGCGTACCAGGTCGAACACAACACGCCCTACGGCGCGTTCGCGCGCGCGGCAGGCTTCGACGGCGCGCATCTCCCGGCGCGGATCGAGGACATCCCCGCGGTGCCCGCGGCCGCGTTCAAGGAAGCCCGGCTGGCGGCGTTTCCGCCGAGCGAGACCGCGGCGTGGTTCGAGACGAGCGGCACGACGCGCGGGGCCGGCGGCCGCCACGAGCTGCCGACGACGCGGCTGTACGACGCCGCGCTGCTCGCATCGTTCGATCGCATGCTGCTTGCCGACGGCGCGCGCTTGCGCTACCTCAACCTCGTCCCCGATCCGCGCGAGCGCCCGCACAGCTCGCTGGGCCACATGATGGGCGTGGTCGCGCGCGAGCGCGGCGACGGCGCGGACGGCTGGTACGTGCACGGCGACGACCTCGACACCGACGCGTTCGTGCGCGACGCCGCGCGCGCGAGCGCCGGCGGCATCGCGGTGTGCGTCGCGACGACCGCGTTCGCGCTCGTCGCGCTGCTCGATGCGCTCGCGGAGCGCGGCGCCGCGCTGGCGCTGCCCGCCGGCTCGCGGATCATGGAGACCGGCGGCTTCAAGGGCCGCAGCCGCGTCGTCGAGCGCGCGGCGCTGTACGCGCAGGCGTCAGAACGATTGGGAGTGCCGGTCGGCGCGATCGTCGCCGAGTACGGCATGACCGAGCTGTCGTCGCAGTACTACGACGCGTTCGCGTCGCGCGCGCGGATCGAGCCGCGCGTGAAGGTCGCGCCGCCGTGGCTGCGGGCGATCGTGGTCGGTGGCGACGGGCGCCCGTTGCCGCACGGCGTCGTCGGCGCGATCCGGCACGTCGACCTCGCGAACCGCGGCTCCGTCATCGCGGTGGAGACCGAAGACCTCGGCGCGCTGGTGGGCCCTGCCATCGGCTCTCCGGAAGCGGGGCTCGTGCTGCTCGGCCGCGAGGAAGGCGCCGAGCTGCGCGGCTGCTCGCTCGACGCGGAGACGCTGCTCGCGCGCCGTGGCTGACGACGGCGTGCACGGCATGCTGCGCGCGCTGCCGGCACGGCGCATCGTCGCGCACATTGCGGACGCGGCTGAACGCTGGAGCGATGCGGACTTTCCGCCGCGCGTCCGCGCGGCGGTCGCGATCGAGGCGCGGCTGGGCTACAGCGCGCCGGTCGTGGACTACGCGCTAGACCGGCTCTTCTTCGGCGTGACGCGCGCCGCGCTCGAAGCCGCGATCGCGGCGGAGCTCGGCAGCGCCGACGCGTTGGACGGGATCGTCGCGCGGGCCGGCGCGCCCGCGGCGTGGGCGCGGGGCGTGGACCCCGTCGCAATCGTATCGAGCGACACGACGATCGGCGTCGCCATCGTGCCGGCGCTGTTCGCGCTGTGCGCGAAGTGCGACGTCGTCGTGAAGGACCGCAGCGATGCGCTCGTCGCGGGCTTCTTCGCGTCGCTCGCCGAGGAGCACCCGGCGTTCGCGTCCGCAGCGCGCGCGCACGCCTGGACCGGAGGGGACGATCCCGGCGAAGCCGAGCTGCTCGCGCGGGCCGACGCGGTGGTCGCGTTCGGGCGCGACGAGACGCTGCGCGCGATTCGCGCGCGCTGCGGCGCCGGCACGCGCTTCATCGGGTACGGCCACCGCGCGAGCATCGGCCGGCTCACGCGCGGCGACGCCGCCGCGCTCGACGGCGCGCTCGCCGAGCGGATCGCGCGCGACGCGCTGCTGTACGACGGCGAAGGCTGTCTGTCGCTGCACGCGCTCTTCGTCCACGGCGACGCCGCGGCGCTCGCGCACGTCGCGCAGGTGCTCGCCGCGGCGTGCGAGCGCGTCGCCGTCGAGTTCCCCGGCGGCATGCGCTCCGCCGCACGAACTGCCGCGACGGCGGCGTATTGCAACCTCGCGGCGTTTCGCGCCGCTGGCGGACGCGGCACCGTCGTGCGCGGCGGCGACGCCGTTGTGATCGTCGATCCGCCGCGCGACGAAGCGCTGCCGTTCCTGCCGCGCGTGCTCCCGCTCATCGCCGTCGACGGCGACGACGCGATCGCCGCGTACGCCGCCGCGCAGCGGCTTCCGGTGCAAGCGCTCGGCGTCACGGCCGGCGACGCCACGGTGGTCGCACTCGCCGAGCGGCTCGGCGCGGTGCGCGTCGCGCCGTTCGGGACCATGCAAGACCCGCCGCTGGGCGGGCATCACGGCGGTCGACCGCGTATCGCCGACTTCGTGCGCTGGATCGACGCCGAGTGACCTACCTGGTCGGCGGTGATGAGCTCGAAGCAATCGTGACCGCGGTGCCGGGTCCGCGCTCGCGCGCCCTCGCGGCCGAGCTCGCCGCGTACGAGGCGCCCGGGGTGACGTATCTCGCGGCGGACTACCCGGTATTCTGGGAGAGCGCCGCGGGTGCGCTCGTCACCGACGTCGACGGCAACCGCTATCTCGACCTCACGTCGGCGTTCGGCGTCGCGGCGACGGGGCACACGAGCCCGCGCGTCGCGCGCGCGGTCGCCGAGCAAGCCCAGCGCTTGATGCACGGCATGGGCGACGTGCACCCGACCGAGCTGCGCACCCAGCTCTTGGCCCGGCTCGCGCGGCTGGCACCGGGCGATCTGCGCAAGACGTATCTCGCGACCTCAGGCGCCGAAGCGGTGGAGTTCGCGCTGAAAACGGCGCTGCTCGCGACGGGCAAGCCGCGCGTGCTCGCATACCACGGCGCGTACCATGGGCTGTCGCTGGGCGCGCTGGAGGTCGTGGGGATCGACAAGTTCCGCGCCCCGTTCGCGCCGCTCGTCCCCGGCCGCGCGACGTTCTTGCCGTATCCCGGCGCGGACGCGACGGTCGGCGGCGCGATCGAAGCCGTGCGCACGGCACTCCGGCACGATCCCGACATCGGCGCCGTGATCGTCGAGCCGGTGCAGGGCCGCGGCGGCGTGATCGTGCCGCCGCGCGGGTTCTTGCGCGCGCTGCGCGCGCTGTGCGACGAGCGCGGCTTGCTGCTGATCCTCGACGAGATTTACACCGGCTTCGGGCGCACCGGCGCGATGTTCGCGTGCGAGCACGAAGACGTCGTCCCCGACCTGCTGTGCGTCGGCAAGGCGCTCGGCGGCGGCGTACCGCTCTCGGCGACGATCGGGACGCCGCGCGCGATGGACGCGTGGCCCGTCAGCGCGGGCGAGGCGATCCATACCTCGACGTTCCTGGGCAACCCGCTCGCGTGCGCCGCCGCGCTCGCGAACCTCGACGAGCTCGAGCGGCTCGACGCGATCGGCCGCGTGCGCGGCCGCGAAGCGGCGCTCGGCGCGCGGTTGCGCGCGCTGTCGTCGCACGCGAACGTGCGCGCCGTGCGCGGCGTCGGGTTCTTGTGGGCCGTTGAGTTCGCGCAAGCCGCGTTCGCGAACCGCGTCGTCGTGCATGGCCTTGCGCGCGGGTTGATCTTGCTGCAGTCGGGCGCGACGGGGACGTCGATCACGATCGCGCCGCCGCTGACGATCGGCGACGCGCAGCTCGCGCGCGCGCTCGACGTGTTCGAGGCCGCGATCGCCGAAACGGAGGAGCGCGCATGAGCACGCTGCGCGTCGGTATTGTCGGAGCCGGGTTCGGCGGCGTGGTGCACGCGCCCGCGTTCGCGCTGCACCCGCGCTTCGAGGTGGTCGCGATCGCGTCGCCGTCGAGCGCGCAGCGCGTTGCGCGCGAGCGCAAGATCCCGCACGCCTTCGCGTCGGTCGAGGCGATGCTTGCGGGCGTCGAGCTGGACGTCGTCTCCGTCGCGTCGCCGCCGTTCGACCACCACCGCTCCGCGCTCGCCGCCCTCGCGGCGGGCAAGCACGTGCTGTGCGAGAAGCCGCTCGCGCTCAGCGCGGCGCAAGCCGAAGAGATGGTCGCCGCCGCGGAGCGGGCCGGAACCGTCGCGGCGGTCGCGTTCGAGTTCCGCTACGTGCCCGCGGTGATCGCGCTCAAAGAGCTGATCGACAACCGGCACGTGGGCGCGCTGCGCGAGATCGAGGTGGCGCGCCTGAGCGGCGAGCTGCTCGAGCGCAATGCCGGGCGCCCGCGCGGCTGGTGGTTCTCGCGCGCGAAGGGCGGCGGCGTCGCGAACGCGTTCATGCCGCACTACTTCGACCTCGCCAACCACCTCGCGGGCCGCGCGCCGCGCACGACGGCGGGCTTGCTGCGCACCGCCAACCCGCGGCGCGCCGACGCGCAGGGCACGTTCGAGAGCGACGTCGCCGACGGCGCGTTCGCGTTCGCCGACTACCGCGACGGTTTGGTGGCGCGCGTCAGCGCCGACATGACGACGGTCGTGCGGTCGACGACGATCGCGGTGCACGGCGAGACGCGCAGCGCGGTGGCGAGCGGGCCGGACATCGGCGAGCTCAGCGTCTTCACGATCAGCGAGGACGAGCAGGACGAGCTGGAGATCGCCCCGTCTCCGTACGAAAAGCACGGCCAGATCCAAGGGAACCTGCCGTTCTTCTTGCCGCTGCTCGACGCGTTCGCGCGCGCGATCGATCTGGGCGCGCCGGGCGTGCCGACGTTCGCCGACGGCCTCGTCGCGCAGCGTTCGCTCGAGGCCATCGGCTACTCGGTTTAGCGCCCTACGGCAGCGTGAACCCCGCGGTCACCGCGTGCATCGTAACGGTGCCGATCGTGCACTTCTGCGCGGCGCTGCACGTGCCGGCCGCGTTGCCGAACTGGTCGCCCGCATCGACGATGCCGTTGCCGTTCGCGTCGTACCACACGCCGACGTGATAGACCGTCGCGCTCGCCGGCACGTCGCCGAGGCGGAAGTTGCCGTTCGCGTCGACCGGCACCCCGCTCGGGTAGTTGACGTCGAGGATGTGCGGCGTCGTGCCGCCGGAGTTGTCGTACGCGAACGCGACGACTTGCGTCGGGCTCGTCTTCTGCGGGCTCGGGCCGCTGTACGCGGCGGTGTCGCCCGTGAGCGCGGCGACCGCGCGGTAGATGTTGAGGCGGCCGTGACCTTGGTGCGGGTCGTTGATGTTGTCCGCGGTGTCGTCCAGCAGCTGCGCGACGCGCGCCGGGCTGAGCGAGTGATGGCCGCCCGCCGCCGCGATGAGGAGCGCCGCCGCGGCGCTGACCTGCGGCGTCGCCTGCGACGTGCCCGCGAAGAACGCCGTGCAGTTGGTCGGCGTCACCGGGAGCGTACCGTGCGAGTACGTGCACTGGTCGCTGGGGAGGGCCGCGGTGGACGTCGAGTAGTTCCAGATCCAGTGCAGCGGGCTGTTGTCGCTGCTGCCGGACGGGTCCCCACCCGGCGCGACGAGGCCGAGGCCAGGGCCGTACTGCGAGTACGACGTCACGTACTCGGTCGAGCCGGCGAACACGCCGGTGTTATTGTCGTGCAGGCCGCTCGCGCCGACGGAGATCACCCCGTCGTACGCCGCCGGATAGTCGAGCACGGTGTGCAGCGTGCCGGTCTCGCCGCCGTCCGCGTCGTTGCCCGCGGCCGCGACGACCGTGACGCCCGAGTTGATCGCGGCGATGATCGCGTCGTGCTCGCCCTGGTCGAAGCCGTTGTTGCTGCCGTAGTCCTCGGCGGCGCCCAAGCTGAGGTTGATCACGTCCGCGCCGCGCGAAACGGCGTCGTTGATCGCAGTCACTTCGTCGCTGACGCTGGCGGTCTGTTTGTCGCTGGACGACGTCGCGTCGGGGAAGATGTTGTACGACAGCAGGCTCACGTTGTACCCGCCGCCGGCGAATCCGAGCGCGTTGTTGGTGATCGCGGCCGAGATGCCGGTCACGTTGGTGCCGTGACCGTTGGTGTCTTGCGCGGTGTGGGCGGCGCTCTGGTATCCGGTCGAGAACACGAGATTCTGCGTGATATCGGCGTTGTGGAGGTCGACGCCGGTGTCGACGACCGCGATCTTGGCGCCGGTGCCATGCGTGTACGACCACGCGTTGGGGAAGCCATCGGCGAACAGATACCACTGGTCGACGTTGTTCGCGTGCGGGTCGTTCGCGACCGTCGGCGACTTGGTGAGCGCGAAACGCTTGTGCACCGGGAACACGTCGAGCACGCCGCTCGTGGAGCGCAGCTTGGCGGCAAAGGCCGTCGCATCGGTCCCCGCGGGGACGTAGACGAAGCGCTCGTACGCGCCGGACTCGGACGTCAGCTCGGCGCCGGGCACCGCGCCTTCCGCCTGCGCGATCTGCGACGCGCGCGAGCGCATCTGTGCCGCGCTGCCGCGATAGCGCACGAGCAGCTGATCGGCGACGACGCCGGCGCCGGTGAAGCGCTGGATGCCGCGCGCGGTCTCGGTGCCGCGCAGCGACGACGATCGCAAGCCCGTGCTGCGGGCGACCGACTGCAGCGAGCTGGTGCTGACGACACCGCTCGAGTCACCGGTCTGGTTGTAGAAGATCGTGTGGTTGCCGTTGATCGTCTGCGCGACGTTGACGGTGTACGGGCCGGCGGCGCTCGGCGTGAAGACGTACTGCCACTGGTGCGGCGCGGTCTGCGGCGTGTCGCTCGTCGACGTCACGCCGGAGAAGTACACGCAGTTCGTGCTGCTCGCGTCGACGCGCTGGACGGTCAATCCGCTCGGGTTCGACGTCAGCGTGTACGTGCTGCCGGACTGCGGCGACACCGCATGGCAGCCGGGAGACAACGTCGGCGTGGGCGACGGCTGAGGCACGACTTTCGACCCGCCTTTGCCGCTGCATGCTGCGAGTGCGCACACCGCCAGCAGCGTAAGGAGACGGGAGACGGGGCGGTGTGTCATGCGCATCGCTTTCTAAGGAACGGCGGCCGGGGGCTGTACGTCACGTTCGAGGCGGCGCCACAAAAGCCCCAGGGCCGCGACCGTGGCGCGTTCTCGTATGTCGGACCTCGAACCTGGAAACGTGAGCCGGCGCGTTTCGATCTCATCGTCCCCCAAGCCTAACGCATACCAGACCAAGCCGACCGGCTTCTCGGGCGTGCCGCCGCCGGGCCCCGCCACGCCGGTCGTCGCGAGCGCCACGTCGACGCCGAGCCGGCGCCGCGCGCCGAGCGCCATCGCGGCCGCCGTTTCCTCGCTCACGGCGCCGTGATCGGAAAGTGTACGTTCTGGTACATCGAGCAGTGCGGTCTTCACCTCGTTCGAATAGGCCACGATCCCGCCGCAAAAGACCGCCGACGCACCCGCGACGCTGACGACCTGGTCGGCGATGCCGCCGCCGGTGCACGACTCGGCGGTGCCTAGCGTGAGGCCGCGTTCTGTGAGCGCGCGCACGATCGCGCCGGGCAGCGTCGTGTCGTCGTCGCCGTAGTAGCCGCTGCCGATACGCGTGCGCAGCTCCGCCGCGACCGGTTCGATCATCGCGTCCGCCTGCTCGCGGCTGCTCGCCTTCGCCATGATCTTCACGTCGACGGCGAAGCCGTGCGCGAGCATCGCGATCTTCGGGTTCTCGAGCGTCCGGAAGAGATCTTCGACGCGCCGGTCGAGCTCGGACTCGCCGATCCCCACCGTGTGCAGCGTGCGCGTGTAGATCGCCTCGTGCAAATCGAAGCGCCGTACGAGCCACGGCACGAGCTGGTCGGCGAGCATCGGCTTCATCTCGCGCGGCACGCCCGGCATGCACGCGACGAACCTGCCGTCGTCGCGCAGCGCGACGAAGCCGGGCGCGGTGCCGTGCGGATTGTCGAACACCACGCAGCCTTCGGGCAGGTACGCTTGGCGCCGGTTGTTGTCCGCCATCGGGCGGTTGAACTGCCGAAAGCGTTCCTCGATCGCGCGCAGCGACGGCTCGTGCAGCACCAGCTTCTTGCCGACGGCGCGCGCGACGGCGTCTTTGGTGAGGTCGTCGACGGTGGGGCCAAGCCCGCCGGTGCACACGGCGCCGCCGGCGCGCGCGAGCACGTCGTCGAGCATGGCGGCAAGCCGGTCCGCGTTGTCGCCCACCGAATGCTTTGCGTACACGTCGACGCCGTGATCGGCGAGCGTGCGCGCGATGTGCACGCTGTTGGTATCGACCAGCTGGCCGAGCAGGATCTCGGTGCCGATCGTCACGATCTCGACGGACGCCATCACTCCACCGCCTCTTCTCAGAGATCGACCGGGCGCAGGTAGAACTCGTTGATCGCCGTCCCCGACACGAGCGCCGTGGTCGGCAGATGCCGCTTCCAGTGCGTGCCGTCCACGCGCCGCCGCACGAGCTTCACCTCGTCGGGGTCCAGTCCGCGCGCGACGATCGCGTCGTCCTTGTAGCCGAGCAGGATCAAATTCAAGATGCGGTCGGCCTTCGCATACGTGATGCCGAGATCGCCCTCGTCGGTTTGATTCGCTTCGAGATCGGCGCTCGGCGCTTTGTCGACGACCTCGTTCGGCACGCCGAGATGGCGCGCGAGCGCCCACACCTGCGTCTTGAACAGGTCGCCGATCGGGTTGACCGGCGGCGTGTCGTCGGCGTGCCAGGTGAAGTAGCCCATGAGCCGCTCCGTCTTGTTGCCGGTGCCGACGGGCAGCGCGCCGCGCCGCGCGGATTGATCGAACAGCACCAGCATGCGCATGCGCGCCATCACGTTGCCCTTGCGGCGGGCGTCGGCGTCGGGCGCATGCGCGAGGTAGCCGTCGACCGCGCCGGTGATCTCGATCGTCTCGCTGTTGATGCCCAGCGCGTCGACGATGCGCTGAGCGTCGGATAGCGAGGAGGCCGCCGACGTCTTGTACGGCATGCGGATCGCGTACACGTTCTCGGGCCCGAGCGCGCGCGCGCACAGGTACGCGACGAGCGCGCTGTCGATGCCGCCGGACAGCCCGAGGATCGCTTTGCCGATCCCGCGCCGCACGACCAGTTCGTCGCGCAGGAACGCTTCGAGCCAGCGCGCCGCGAGCTCCGGGTTGATCGCGAGCGACGGCTCGTCCAGTCGTGACGCCACCACCGGGAGGGACGTCACGCGCGTTCCTCGAGCCGGCGCAGCACCGGGATCTCCTCGTCGAGCCACAGATCGGGCAGCACCGCGGAGAGATCGCCCAGCAGCGGGATCGTCGCCCGCGCGAGATCGACCTCGTCGCGGTCCAGCCGCACGCGCACGATGCACGCGTCGAGCGGCCCCGCGGATTCGAGCAGCTCGCCGCGCGGCGAGTACGCGCACGTCCCGCCCGACATCCCCTTGCCGCCTTCGAACCCGGTGAGCCCGGCGTACAGCACGTACACGCCGTGCTCCGCGGCCGCCGACGACAGGATCGCTTTCCAGCGCACGTTGCTCTCGAGCTCGTCGTCGCCGCATAATCCGCGCCCCGGCGACGCGCTGGGGATGATGATCAGCCGCGCGCCTTTCAGCGCGGCGACGGTCGGCATGATCGCGTGCCACGCGTCCTCGCAGATCAGCATCGCCGCCGGAGCGAACGGCGTGTCGAACACCGACAGCCGCCGGCCGCGCGTGAGGAAACGCTCCTCGTCGAACACGCCGTACGTCGGCAAGAACATCTTGCGGTGCACGTGCACGATGCGCGGCCCACCGGGCTCGCCGCAGCGCACGTACAGCGCGCTGTTGTGAAACGTGCCCGCAACGTTCTCGTAAAATCCGGTGACGACGTCGCACGCGTACGCCGCACCCGACGCGCGCCACTGCGCGTCGACCTTCTCCGCCATCGCTTCCGCCTCGAGCGCGAGCTCGTACACGGCGCCTTCGAGGAAGTAGCCGGTCAGCGCCGCTTCGGGAAACACGATCAGCTCCGGCGGCTCGGACCCGTTCGCGAGCTGCGCGAACACGTCGCGCATCGCGCCGAGATTCGCCGCGACGTCGCCCTTGCGCGGCTTGAACTGCACGAGCGCCGCGTGCATGGTGTTATTTCGCAACGGCGAGCGACGGCGGCTGCTGCAGCTGCTCGGCGAGCTCTTCGGCGGGGTAGGTGAGGATCTCGACGAGCGTCGGGTGCAGGTGCGGGATGCGCGCGTAGTCCTGCACGGTCGCGCCGTACGCCATCGCGACGATCAGGGGCTCGATGAGGTCGGACGCGCCGGGGCCGAGGATCGCCGCGCCCAGGATGCGGCCGTCGCTCGGCGACGCCATCATCTTCACGAAGCCTTTGGTCTTGCCGAGCGCGACGGCCTTGCCGTGATCGTTGAACGGATACGTCGCGCGGATGTAGTCGACGCCCGCGGCCTCGAGCTCGCGCTCCGTTTCGCCGACCACGGCGACCTGCGGGTCGGTGAACACCGTGTGCGTCTTGCTGAGCCGGTAGTCGGCGCGCTCGCGCGCGCCGGTCGCGGCGTTGCGGCCCGCGATCTCGCCCTGCTGGATCGCGACGTGCACGAGCGGATATTTTCCGGTCACGTCGCCCACCGCGTAGACGTCGGGGTTGGACGTTCGGAGGGTGTCGTCGACGGGGATGCCGGTGATGTCGTGGTGCTCCACGCCCGCGTTGTCCAGACCCATGTCGCACACGTTGGGCACGCGGCCGAGCGCGTAGAAGATCTCGTGCGCGGCGACCTCGTGCTCGCCGCCGGCCTGCGTGTAGTGCACGACCTTCATGCCGTCGTCGCGCACGCTCACGCGATGGACTTGCGCGCCGAGCTCGACGCGGATGCCTTCCTCGCGGAAATATTCGGTGAGGCCGAAGCCGACGTCGTGGTCTTCGCCCGACAGCAGGTGCTTCGAGCGCAGCACCATGGTGACCGGGACGCCGGCGCGGTGGAAGAACTGGCCCAGCTCGCTGCCGACGTAACCGCCGCCCAGCACGATCAGCGACTTCGGCGGCGACTCCAAGTCGAGCGCCTCGTCGCTGTCGATGAAGCCCGCCTCGCGCAAGCCGGGGACCGCGGCCGGGGCGACGCTGCTGCCCGTCGCGATGACGAACCGCGGCGCGTAGAGCACGTCGCCGCCGACGCGCAAGGTGGTCGGCGACTCGAAGAACGCCGCACCCGTGAACACCGGGAACGTCTCGATCCCCGCGATGCGGTAGTCCGCCCAGCCGGCGACCAGCGTCCGCTTGCGTTCGGCGAGCGCCCGGTAGTCGAGCGACGGCTCACCCGCGTGCACCGCGAGCTGGCCCGCGGTCCGGATCTCGTGCAGCAGGTCGCCGGTCGCCAAGAGCGTCTTGGACGGCATGCACCCGCGCAGGATGCACAGGCCGCCCAGCGGCCCGTGGTCCACGAGCGCGACGGCGGCACCGAGGTCGCGGGCCGTGCGGGCAGCGGCGTACCCGCCGCTCCCGGCCCCGACGACGATCACGTCGAATCGATTCGGAATTGTCTGCTCCTCCTGGCTCCCGAGCCCCATGCGCGTGGACACCTCGAACGAACCCGACGGTTCCGTTCCCCGCCCCGAGCTCGACGAAGGGTCGGACCTTCGGCAGCGGAAAGCGGCGGACCGTGGATCTCGCCCTCGTCGGGAACGCCGTCCGTTCGAAACCCGCCGAATTCGTCGCCGCCGTCGGCCGGCCGGCCGTCGCCGCGGTCGGCATCGCCGGTCTCAGCCTCGGCTTCTTCCTCTGGTACGTGCTCGCGCTGCGCGGCCCGCACGGCGGCGTCTTCCTCGAGCTCAGCTTCCTGCTCGCGCTCGTCGCAGGGGTCACCGCCACGTTCGGCGGCTGGATCTGCTACGGGCACTACTTCGCGCGGCGCGCGCGGGTCGACGAGATCACCGCGCTGCAGTACGATGCGCTGTCGTGGTCGTCGCTGGTGCTGCTGTGGGCGACGCTGCTCGCGCCGAGCGGCGGCACGGGCACCGGTCGCGCGGCCGCGTTCGCCGCCGGCGGCTTCGTGCTGGCGAAGCTCGTCGTCGCGGCGCGCTTCAACCGCACGGTGCGCGACGTCGCGCTCACGTTCCTGATGACGCGGCTGCCGATGATCGCCATCGCCGAGCTCGCCGCGATGGTGATCGGGCAGCGGCCCGGCGTGCACTACTCCGCGTCGGACAACCCGCTGCTCGCGGTGTGGGGGCGCTGGGACGCCGAGCACTACCTGCGCATCGCGGGCCACGGCTACTTCGGCACGGAGCCGGCGTTCTTTCCGCTGTATCCGCTCTTGATCTGGATCGTCGGCGCGTTCACCGGCTCGCAGCTGATCGCAGGGCTGATCGTGTCGAACGTCGCCAGCTTCCTGGCGCTGCTCTACCTCTACAAGCTGGTGGAGCACGAGTACAACCGCCACGTGGCGCAGCGCGCCACGTTCTTCGTGTCGATCTTCCCGACCGCGATCTTCTTCTCGGCCGTCTACAGCGAGTCGCTGTTCCTGTTTCTCACCGTCGCGTCGTTCTACTACATGCGCGAGCGGCGCTGGCTCGTCGCGGGCGTCGCCGGGTTTTTCGCCGCGCTCACGCGCTCCGAAGGCATCCTGCTCGCCGTGCCGATGTTCATCGAATGGGTGATCGCCGCGCGCGAGGGCGGGCGCGAGTTCTTCCGCTACTGGCTCGACGACGTGGTGAAGCCACTGCTCGCGCTGGCGCTCGTGCCCCTGGGGCTCGTGACGTACATGGCGTACATGTGGGTGATCAACGGCGACCCGCTGCGGTTCTCGCACGTACAGTCGCACTGGGGCCGGTATCTCGCGCCACCGTGGGTGTCGTTCGGGAACACCGTGCACAAGATCGTGACCGCGCACACCACGCAGACCGTCGCGAACGAGAGCCTCGAGCTCGCGTTCACGCTGCTGATGGTGATCGTGCTGGCGGTGGGCTTCCGGCGCCTGCGGCTGTCGTACGTGGTCTATATGGCGCTCTCGATCGTGATCCCGATGTGCACCGCGAGCCTGATGAGCATGCCGCGCTTCGCGCTCGTCCTGTTCCCGATGTTCGCGCTGTTCGGATTGTGGGGCGCGCGCCCGACGTTCCAGAACGCGTACGTCGCCTTCTCGTTGCCGCTGCTGGGGCTGTTCACCGTGCTGTTCGCCGATTGGTACTGGGTCGCATGAGCGCACCCGAGAGCGCTCCGAACGCGAGCCTGTTCCACCGCGTGCGCAACCGGCGCGGCGTGCGGCAGTTCGTGAAGTTCGGGATCGTCGGCGCGTCGGGGTTCGTGGTGAACTTCGCGATCTTCACGCTGCTGCAGCGGGTGGTGCCCAACCACGCCGACCCGCTGCCGTACAACGTGATCTACTCGATCGCGTTTCTGTCGGGCGGCGTGTCGAACTACTTCCTCAACCGCGCGTGGACGTTCCGCTCCACCGGCCACGCCGGTCGCGAAGCCGCGCAATTTCTCGGCGTGTCGGTGCTCGCGCTGATCGTCGGCTTCGGCGTCTCGGCGCTGGCGGGACCGCATTTAGGCTACGGGCACAAGACGTGGTTCCTCGCGACGCTCTCGGGCATCGTCGTCAACTTCTTCGTCAACAAGTACTGGACGTTCCGGTCGGTCACGTGACGCCCCGGCGGCTCTTCTGGATCGCGGTCGCGGCATTCACCGCGATCGGCGCGCTGCTGCGCCTCAAGGGGATCCACGACCCGATCTTCGACCATCCGGGCTGGCGCCAGGGCGACACCGCCGCGATCGCGCGCAACTTCGCGCAGCTGCAGTACAACGTGTTCTTCCCGCAGACCGACTACAACGGGCCCCCGCCCAACTACGTCGAGCTCGAGCTGCAGATCGTGCCGTTCCTCGCGGCGACGCTGTACAAGCTGATCGGCGTGCACGAGGTGATCGGGCGGCTGATCTCGCTCGCGTTCGGCATCGCGACCATCCCCGTCGTCGCGGCGTTCGGCCGCTGGCTGTTCCGCTCCGACGTCGCGGGCTTCGTCACCGCCGCGACGTTCGCGGTGCTGCCCGGTGCGTTGTACTACAGCCACACCTTCATGCCCGACACCGCGATGGTATTCTTCACGACCTGCGCCCTGTTCGCGTGCGCGCGCTGGATCGTGGAGGACGAGGCGCGCTCGTGGCGCCGCTGGTGGCTGCCCGCGCTGCTGCTGATGACGGCGTTTCTCGCCAAGCCCGTGGCGGTGACGGCCGCGATCCCGGTCGCGGCGTGCGCGCTCGCGGCGCTGGGCTGGCGCACGGCGGTGTCGCGTCCGCAGCTCTGGGCGCTGTTCGCGGTCGCGTTCGTGCCGCTCGCACTGTACGATGCGTTCGTCTCCGCGCACGCCGAGTGGCACTGGGCCAGCGGGATCACGAAGCTGCACGTCATCCCTGCGCTGCTCACCGCGTTCAGCTCGCCCGGGGCGTTCGTCGCGAAGCTCGTCGCGCTCGCGTATGCGTTCAAGCTGCTCGCGACGACGATGCTCGGACCCGTCGGCTTCGTGCTCGCGCTTGCCGGCTGCTTCGTGCCGCTGCGGTCGCGCAGCGACGCGCTGGTGTGGGGCTGGCTCGGCGGCGGGCTGCTGTATGCGTACGTCGTCGTCACGGTCGAACGCGTGGACTACTACCTCTACCTGCTGCTGCCGCTGGGCGCGCTCCTGATCGGCCGGCTCGGCGCGTTCGCGCTCGAACGCTGGGGCACCGCGCAGCGCGAGCGGCGCATGACGCTGGCGGGCATCGCCGCCGCCGTGTGGATCGTCGCGCTGCTGGCCGGCTACCGCGAGATCGCGCCGTACTACCGCTGGAGCGCCGCGAACTACGTGCGCGCGAAGCAGCTCGACGCCGTGCTCGCGCCCGGCACGCTCATCGTGATGGGGCACTACGACCCGTCGATCCTCTACACGATCGACCGAAAAGGCTGGGAAGAGGACCCGCACCTGTGGACGCCCTTCAACGAGCAGAGCGCGATCCGCAAGGGCGCGCGCTACTACGTATCCGTCGAGCATGCGCGCCTCAAACAGACGAATCTCGAGCTCTACTGCTGGCTGTCGCGCTTCCCCGTGCTCGACCCCGCGTCGAAGTGGCCGGTGTACCAAACCGACCCCGCGAAGACGTTGCCCGGAGCCGAAGACCGCTGGCGCGCCTTCCGCCGCAGCGAGATGGCCGGCGCGTTCGCGAACTGGAGACGAACTTGGAAATCAGTGCCCGACCCGTGCCCGATGCGGCAGACGTAAGGACCGTCGGCGAGCTCGACGCCGATGTCGAGACGCTGCGCGCGCACGCCGACGCGTGGGCGCGCTTGGGGATCGCAGGCAAGATCCGGCACTTGCGCGCGATGCGCACGCACACGATCGAGGTGGCGCAGCGCTGGGTCGATCTCGCCGTGGATGCCAAGGGGATCCGTGGTTCGCAGCTCGCCGGCGAGGAGTGGCTGTCCGGCCCGTACGCGCTGCTGACGGCGCTCGACCGGCTCACGGCGACGTTGGGCGGGATCGCTATCAACGGCGCGCCGCCGATCCCCGAGCGCGCGATTCGCACGCGTGCCGGCGGTCAAGTGGTCGTCGACGTGTTCCCGGTCGACAACGCCGACCGCATCCTGCTCAACGGTCTGCACGCCGAGATCTGGATGGACCCCGCGGTGACGCGCGACACGCTGCACGAGCATACCGCAAGCTTCTACAAGCGCGTCGAGCCCGACGGCTTCGTCACGCTCGTGCTCGGCGCGGGCAACATCGCGAGCATCCCGCCGCTCGACGTGCTCACCGCGCTGTACGCGCACGGCAGCGTCGCGCTGCTCAAGCTCAACCCGGTGAACGGCTACCTCTTGCCGGTGTTCGCGCGCATCTTTTCTTCGCTGATCGGCGAAGGGTTCGTGCGCCTCGCGGGCGGCGGCGCGGATGTCGGCGCATATCTCTGCGCGCACCCCGGGATCGACGCGATCCACCTCACCGGCGGCGAGCGCACGCACGACGCGATCGTGTTCGGCGGCGGCGACGACGGCGCGGCGCGCAAGCGCGCGGGCGCAGCCCGTCGTGACGAAACCCGTCACGAGCGAATTGGGCAACGTGACGCCGGTGATCGTCGTACCGGGGCCGTGGGAAGAAGCCGACCTGAATTTCCACGCGGCGCACGTCGCCACGCAGAAGCTGCACAACGCCGGCGCGAACTGCATCGCCGCGCAAGTCGTGGTGACGTCCGCGGCATGGGACCTCGCGCCGCGCTTCTTGGCAAAAGTGCGCACGGCGCTGGGCGAGGCGCCGGCGCGACCGTCGTACTATCCGGGCTCGCGCGAACGCGTCGGCACCGCGGTGCACGAGCACCCGAACGCGGAGTACGCCGGCATCCCGATCGACGGCATCCACCGGACGTTCGTCGGCGGGCTCGACCCCAACGCGCATGACGAGCCGCTGTTCCGCACCGAAGCGTTCGGCCCGTGCTCGCGCAAACGGCGCTGCCGGGAGCGACCGCGGCGGAGTTTTTGCGCAACGCCGTGGCGTTCTGCAACGAGACGCTGCACGGCACGCTGGGCGCCGCGATCCTGATCCACCCGCGCACGATCCGCGAGCTCGGCGGCGCGTTCGACGACGCGCTCGCCGCCCTGCGCTACGGCTGCGTCACCGTGAACACGTGGCCCGGTGTCGGCTTCACGCTAGCCACGGCGACGTGGGGCGCATTCCCCGGCAACACGCTTGCCGACGTCGGCAGCGGCATCGGCATCGTGCACAATGCATATCTGTTCGACAAGCCGCAGAAGACCGTCGTGCGCGCACCGTTCGCACCATTCCCGCGCTCGCTGCTCAACGGAGAACGCACGCTGCTGCCCGGTCCCGCCGTGGTTCGTGACGCACCGCCGCGCGGCCTCAGTGGGCCGAAACATCTTCGCATACGCCGCGAAACCGTCGCCGCTACGAATGGCCGCGACTGTGTTAGCGGCGATGCGATCGTGAGCAGCGCCTACCTAGGGCTCAGACCCAAATCACACCGCTCAGAGCCGCGGTCGGGGTGACGCGACGCAGTTGATGGATTTCATAGATGCCTCGGCTTGACGCCGCTCGTCGGGATCCTTGGTGATGGGCCACATCCAGACGTACCTGAATCCGCCGCACGGCGGCTTAACGACGACGTTCGTCAAGACGCCGTCTCGCCGATATTCCGTTGCCCAAATTCCATTATTCGACACATTCGTCGGAGTAGTATCATTGTCGAATGGAAAGTTGCCATCATTAGTGAGGTCGATCCCGAACAGACGCCGGCTACCCAGCTGAACGTAGAAGACAATATTGTCGTATTTCAGGATTCCAGGAGGTTCTGATTTTACGAGGCGCCAGTCCTTGGGCAAAGCCACAGTCAGTTCATCATTGTAGAGGGGTCGGTCATACAATGGTGCGCCATATTCGTTGGAACAAGCATTGCCGACGGACGCCGACCCGTACAGCAATCCCAGGACCGGCATTCCAAGCCACAGCAATCGCATTTTTTTTCGCTCCTACGGCCCAAAATCCCCTAACCTGACCCCATTCACGACATTGTCCCCGGAACCTATAATGTCTTGCACGTCCGCCTTCGACACGCGGGAAGCTTGCTCTCATACGAATGCGTTTCAAACGTCATTCCAGTTTGCCGATGCTTCAGTCGTGAGGATATTTCGCTGACGTACTTATTCGCCGGTGAGCTTTCGACGTAGACGGTACCAGAGCAAATCTTCGACGGCTGCGGCGTCCAAGAGCCCGCCTTCAATGGCCGATGCTGGAATCATCGGGCTAACAATTGCGTTATGTGCCGGAATAGGCAAGAGAACATCGTCATCGCCATACGTTTCGTGATGGTTGCGGCCAGCCGGATCGACGCGACTAAATACTGGGATCGGCCACCGTTCTCGATCCCAAGACGGCGATGACCCGACAATCGTCCACGAATTGCTGTTGAAGCCGTAGCTTCCACTTGCCGACACCAGCACTGCATCACGAGGCGTCAATCGCTCGAGGCGATCTGCATCGTAAGCTTCGGATTCCATCGGGGCAAAATAATACCCGAGAAACGAGTCCCCCCGTTTATCGACCCTGGCAACGAGGCCGATGGCGTGAGCGCCGCGTCTGAGCGGGACGGTAAACCAGTCTCCTTCGTTAAACCGCCTCTTGGCCTTCGGCGTTGACATTAGTATCCTCGCTGGAGCGTCTGCAGAAAATCCCGGGCAGCCTGCTCGAATTCGCCCTTTTGGAGATTCTTAGGAGATATTCCGTTGATCTTATCCAGAATTCCCGGCTGCGTTTCCAGCTGACGTTGTTCCAAGCCTCGTTGCGCAGCCTTATCATCGGTTCTAAATTCAACCTTGAATTTAAGCCCCTGGAATCCTCTCGCATGTGCGCCCGCCCGGGCTTGAAGATCACTTGTCCTTCCATTTCTTACGACAGTTCCGCTCGTGGCTCTGAGGCTGTACGTTCCTCCTTTAGCATCTGGGCTGTGAAACCGGGCATAAGCTTTATCGAGCATCTCGCGCACGTTGACGCGGTCCATGATCCGCATGTTAACGAGGTCCGCCTCGATCGCTCGCTCTTCGTTTTGCGGTATCGACTGAAAGCCACTTGGATCGCTATATTCATATGGGTTGTTTCGATTCCACATATAGCGCTGCTGCGATGCCGGGTCGTGAACGTCGCCTTCGTACGCATCCGGGGTCGTCCAATTGCCCAGTTTCGGATCATACGCGCGCACGCCGTTGATCTGGACCGGCAGACCCGCAAACCCGTCAGACCGGACGTAGGGCAAATACGTCATCACCGGTGCGGTGAAGCCGCCGGGTTGTGTCGCGCAGGCAATGCCAAGTGCAGAAGCGTCGGCCGGATTGATGAAGCCCGAATTCCCCGCCGTGCTGTTGCACTGGATGACCGTGCCGGAGCGATCGCGATCGTAGGCGACCAGGCCCGCGAACGCCGAGTCGGTCGGGTTGACGTCGCCGTCGAGGCCCACCTTGAAGTTGATCACCGCGCCCGAGGCGTTGGTGATGTAGAGCAGCGCGTCGCCGTCCCAGTTGCAGCGTCATGGGCGGTGCCGGCACGTCCACGCTCATCCACAGGTTCTGGACGCTTACGGGATGACCGTTCGGGCCCCAGCCCACCGTCGTCGTGCCGTGATCGGTCGTGATCGTCTGAACGACACCCGTGTCGGCGTTCGTGGTCGTCTTGACGATGACCGGATGGAAATTCGCTAGATGGTTCTCGGCGTCGTATGTACTGGTGGTCGTGGTCGTCTTGTTCGTAATTATTTTATAGGGTCGGGCCGATGCTGCGTGGGCAGCATTGCGGCGGCCCCATCGCGCGGCCACACACGCCCCGTTCTTCGGCGAGATGCCGCACGAAGGCCGGGCCTACTGACGGCTCTTAGCGACCTCCGCAAATAGTTCGTCAGCTCCCAAGCCTTCGATCTGAAACCACGTAAACAATTGACTGCTCTCGCGAGCTTCGGCGTGGATCTCAAGGAAGAATCTCAATATTGCAAGACAATTTTCGCGCGTCGCCGTGACCAGCTCGTGTACCGGGCATTGAGCGATCTGGTCTGCAAAGTCGGCCTCGAAAGTCACCTCGTCGCCGTGCCTATGGAATCTGAGATGCTCATCAAGGTCGAGCGGATGTGTCTCTCCGTAGCCCACAGGCGACGCGGCGCGGCTCGCCGCTGCAAACAGGCCCTTCGCGAATCCGAGTAATGCGATCTTGTATCCGATGAGGCTGAAATCGATGCCGCCAACGATCATTGTCTGGTCGCCCGGCAAGATCGACGTCTTGCAGCTCAACGGTCGTCACCCCTCGCAGGTCCCGGTTCCGCGACGTCTCGACCCAAGTCGGATCGGCGGCGAATCCCATCTTTACCATTATTTCTTTACCGGATACGCGCTGAGGAAGTCGCCGTTGAGGTCGTAGAATGAAGCCATGATCGAGGTGGGCTTATTATTCGACGTACCTATGGTGCGGCCGAAGTCAGTCAGGATCTTGATGTTATATTCGCCGTTAGATATCGACCAGGAGATGTTGCTGGGCTTCGGTCCGTCAATTGCTTTCTCGACCATGCCCCTGAGATCGGACTGCGTCGTTCCCGCGGCGAATTTGCCGCTAGCCTTTTCCGCACTCTCGGCAAAGTGCCTCTCGGCTGCGTGCTCGATTTGCTTCTCGCTGATCTTGATGATCGACTTCAGGGCAAACGTACCGCCCTTTGTCCCAGGACCTCCGAGATTGCTGAGCAGACCGACAACTGCGAGCCCTCGCGCCAAGCCGGATGCGTTGGGGTCCTTCGCGGTCCGCCAATCATCGAGAATTAGGAAATTCACAGCAGCCATCGCGCCGTCACTGAACGGATTGTAGCCACTCGGGTCAGAATAATCGTACGGATTATTGCGGTTCCACATGTAGCGCTGCTGCGAACCAGGGTCGTGAACATCGCCTTCGTACGCATCCGGGGTCGTCCAATTGCCCAGTTTCGGATCATACGCGCGCACGCCGTTGATCTGGACCGGCAGACCCGCAAACCCGTCTGACCGGACGTAGGGCAAATACGTCATCACCGGCGCGGTAAAGCCGCCGGCTTGTGTCGTGCAGGCAATGCCATTTGGATTAGCGTCGGCCGGATTGATGAACCCCGAATTTCCCGCCGTGCTGTTGCACTGGATGACCGTGCCGGAGCGATCGCGATCGTAGGCGACCAGTCCCGCGAAGGCCGAGTCGGTCGGGTTGACGTCGCCGTCCAGGCCCACCTTGAAGTTGATCACCGTGCCCGAGGCGTTGGTGACGTAGAGCAGCGCATCGCCGTCCCAGTGCAGCGTCATGGGCGGTGCCGGCACGTCCACGCTCATCCACAGGTTCTGCACGCTTACGGGATGACCGTTGGGGCCCCAGCCCACCGTCGTCGTGCCGTGATCGGTCGTGAGCGTCTGGACGACACCCGTGTCGGCGTTCGTGGTCGTCTTGACGATGACCGGATGGAAATTCGCCAGATGATTCTCGGCATCGTATGTACTGGTGGTCGTGGTCGTCTTGTTCGTATTCTTGTTGGTGCTGAAATTTCGCGGCGGCGGGCCTTGCGTCGACACCCACGTATTGTTCGACTCCACTTGCGTCACCGCACGTCCGCTCGCGTCGAACGAAAAGCGATTGTCGGATCCTTGGGCATAGCTCTGATTGTTGTAGCTGACGGCCGTACTTGGGCACCCCAGCTCAACGCGCACGCCGTTGACCAGGTCAGCCGCATCGCTGCACGGTGCCGGGTCGGGATTGCTATCGGTCGGCAGCGGTATCGCGGCGATGTTGACGTAGCCCGCGTTCGAGGCGCCACGCCGGTGCGGTAAGAGCGAGTACGGGTTGGGCGCCCACTGATCTTCGATCAAGTCGCCGCGCACGTTGAGCGTGTTGGTCAGGGTCAGCGCGGGCTCTGCCGAGGTGAGCACGCTGCCTTCGGGATCGTGCGTGAAGCTGAGCGCGACCGCCCCGCACGCCTTGGGTGAGCATCTCGCCGCCCGTGTCGTAGCTGTAGCTCTGGATCGCCGCACCGCTCACGCCCAGCGGCCGGCCCGCATCGGTATACGTCTTGTTCCACACCCCGCCGCCGTAGGCGCCCAGCGTTTGCGTCTGCAGCGGGCCGTCAGCGCGGTAGCTGTAGGTGATCGCGTTGCTCTGGTTGAGGCTTGGGGAGCTCACCGAGAGCGCCGCCTTGCGGCCGTCCGGATAGAAGGCGTAGCTCAGCTGAGCGGCACCGGTCAAGCCGCCGCCGCTGGGCTCGATCGATTGCGTCATGCGACCGTCGGCGTCGTACGCGTACTGCTGCGCACCGTACACGCTCGAGGTGATCGCTACCGCACGCCCGTTGGCATCGTAGCTATACGTCTCGGCCGGCGTGAGCCCGGCTTCCCCGGCGTAGGTCGCTTTGGCGATGCGCGCGAGCGCATCGTAGTCGTAGCTCACCGATTCGCCGTTGGGATTGGTCTTGCTCTTGAGCAGGCCCAGGGTTCCCGGGTCTGCATCGTAGAGCAGCTGCGCCGTCTCCAGCGCCGCGGTCGAACCGCCCGTGGCCGTGATGCTGTACGAGTACTTGCGCACTTCCCGATCGAGCGCGTCGAACTGCGAGCCGCGCTGGTCGGTCCATACGCCGGCCACATAGGTCTGCGTCTTGTACAGGTTGCCGTAGGCGGCAAAGCGTAAGGGCGAGCCGGTCATCATCACGCCGGCTCCGGCACTCAAGTCGTACAGATAGCGCAGGTTCCAGGCGTTGGCGGAGGCGTCGGTGGGTTGCGCGACCTCCACCAGCCGATCGGCACCGTCGTACCACTTCGTGATGACGCCGCCCGGGCACGGCTGCTGCGCGATACACCCGTGATGATCCGTCTGGGTCCTGACGTTGCCGTCGGCATCGTACGTGAACGTGCTCGACACCCCGAACTGCCGCTGCGCCGGCGTCTGATGCGACTGCTGCGATCCGTCGGGGAAATACGTCATCGTCGTCTGGGTGTTCCAGCCGCTGCGCCCGGAGCTCTTGGCGCACAGCGACGTCGCGTTGGCAGACGAATCATCCGGATCGGCAATGCTCGTCATCCGCCCGAGCGCATCGTACGACAGCACGGACGTCCCAACGCCCTTGCTGTAACAGCGCAGCCAGCCGTTAGCGTCGTACCACAACGACTGGCTCGGCGTCAGCACCGTGCCGTCGCGCTGAGTGTAAGAGTCACCGGTCACGGCGGTCGGCAATCCGTCGTCGGCCCCCGCTTGCTGCGACGGCGCGTACGAGAACGTGCGCGTGTACCCCAGCGGCGTGGTCATCGAGGTCAGCTCGCCATACGGCTCGTAGCTCGGGTAGGCATAGGTCGCGCGCCAATGCGGGGCTGAGCCGGCTTGAGAGGCGCACAACGACTCGTTCGGCGATACGGACGGTGCCGGCACGGTCCAATCGGCGTGCGCCGCATGCGTTTCCGTCGCGTCGCAGTACGCCACCACGTTGTTGAACGCGTCGTAGTCGTAGAGCTGCGTCGGCTGGAACGTTCCTTGGGATGTCGTGACGACCGGCTCGGCGACCGCCGTGGCGTTCCCCATCGGGTCGTGCAAATAGTCGGTCTCGTTCCCGCGCGGATCGGTCTGCGTGACCAGGTTGTTGTCCGCGTCCCACGTCTGGTTACTCACCAGCCACGTCCCGCTGCAGCTGCCACCCGTCGTGGCCGTGCACTCTTGGGTCTGCGTCGGGCGCCCGAGCGAATCGACCACCCAATTGGTCGCATGTCCGTCGGAGTCGCGAAACGTCGGAGTCGTGCCGGCCGTGAAGTACTCCGACAAATACCAGACCGCGGTGGTCGGATAGCCGCTCTGAAGCGTCGGCGAGCTCGACCCGTCGGGAATGCCGAGATTCACCACACCGCCGTGGCCGATGGCGTTCAGCGTCAGCGATGCGCTCGTGCCGGTGAACCAGAACTGGAACCACGCGCCGTCACTGCCGCAGCCCGACGCGCAGGATTCCCAGCGAGGGCTATCGGCCCACGCCATCACCGTGTACGTTCCTAGCGTTTGGTACCCATACGAATGCGACAACCGGGTTCCCGCGGCGTTGTTCGGCGGCCGGCTGACGTTGACGAGGTCCCCGAACTGATCGTAGCCGTACGATACGGTCGTCGCGCCGTCGGGGTACGTGACTTGCGAGAGCAGCCGGAGACCACCGACGTCCGCGAACGACAGGTTTGCGGTCAAACCCGATTCGGTCCGCGACGCGATCGCACTGATCTTCCCGCCCGCAGCGCTGTTGCCGTTGTCCCACGAATACAGAAAGGTGAGATACGTGTTGCGGTTGCGCCCGATGATCTGATACAGCCGGCCGGCATACGCGCCGTACTGCTGGTACACCGAGCTGGGCCACGCGGTCGCACCGTCGGGCGCCCAGAAATAGTAGGTCGTGCCGGATTTCTTGGTCCAGAAATAACCGGTCGCATCATCGGTCACGAGCGTTGCGTGCTGACCGGGCGGCGGCACCATCGTGACGCCGTCCGCGGCGACGGTGTAGTCGTACCGGGCGCCATCAACGTCCCACACGCTGATCGTGCCCGTGCGGCTGCCCGACAAATGCGCATCGAACGTATTGGTCCAACCGTTGCCGTACAGGCTGGGTACCGCGCCGTCCGTGCCGGCGGTATCGTGCTGGCTCTGCGAGTTGTACGTGCGGCGCAAGGTGAGCGAGACACCTTTGTGCGGCACCGCCATGTCGTCGTCTTGCACCAGCACGTTGCCCGTGCTGACGTTGACCATGACATGCCCGCCGCCCGGGATATTCTCTTCTTGATACCGCCACCACGGATTGATCCCGGTGCCCGACGACGACGACGGTACGCTCCGCGGTGTACGCACCGCGCCGCTCGCCGGCGCTCCGACACCGCGCGTACTGCCCGGAGCGGTGACCCTTCGAGGCGCTGATGCGGGCTGGGCGTCGCTCGAACGATCCGCGCGGCGTTGCCGCGCGCGCTCGCGCGCCGCCGTCAGGACGCCGTCGATCTCGCTGGGACGCAGCATCGGCGGACCGGCGACGCGCGCACCGCGCGGCGGCCGAACGCTCATCGACGCTGTGTGCAGCGCGCTGCGATTTGGGACCAACCACGGCAGCGGCGTGCGGCGCGCGGGCTCCGGGATCGCCATCCGCTGCGGCGGCACGTGCGCGGCAGCAGCGGCGACCACCGGATGGCGCACTGTCGTGGGTAGGCCCAGGCCCCGCATCATCGCCTCGGACGGCATGCGAAATTGCGGTAACACCAGAACCGCTGCGACCGTAACTGCGGTGCAGCGACGCAACAAGCTGTTCACCCGAAATACCCCGTACGCTCTGTGGAACGTCGGGACCGGCATTCAGCCGCCGTCTAGCTATTTCCTGTGGTACGCACGCTAACGCGCAACGCGCGAAAGCGAGGCGAAAGGCCCTGACGTGGCCGGTAGGACGTCAACGGCCCACTATGTTAGCACCGTTCGATCGCATCGAATTTCTTTTTGGCGCGAGCGGCGTTCGCGGCGAACAGGCGCCAAGCCCCGCACGAGAGGGAAAAGCGGCTGTCGCGACCTACGTATGAATCAGTAGTCAACCCGCCGTCTTCCGCCGGAGGCTTTTCCCATGCGTCTCTTCCGCCCGGCCCTGCGGGGCCTCGGCCTCGTTGCGGCACTCGCCCTCGCCGTCTCCGCCGCGCACGGTGCCGCTGCCGACAACCTCTATGGGCTCAGCGGTCCCGTCGCACCGGACTCGGCCGTGGCCAAGGCGTCGGCCGCGCACGGGTTCGACCTTTCCAGCATCGATCCGACGTGCAAGGCGTGCGACGACTTTGCGCAGTTCGCCACCGGCGGCTGGAAGAAGAACAATCCGATCCCCGCGGACCGCACCAACTGGGCGCGCTTCGTGAAGCTGTCGCAGGACAACCAGAACGTCGTGCGCGGGATCGTCGAGGAGTCGGCCGCGGCGCACGCCGCGCCGGGCTCGAACACGCAGAAGGTCGGCGACTTCTACGGCTCGTGCACGAACATGGCGGCGCGCAACAGCGCGGGCATCACGCCGATCCGGCCGCTTCTCGACCGGGTCGACGCGACGACGGCGGCGGACCTGCCCGTGACGCTCGCGCAACTGCACGGCATGTTCGTGGGCGGCTTCTTCAGCGCGGGCGCGCGCGTGGACATCCGCGATGCGGATGCAACGATCATCGGGATCGGGCAAGGCGGGCTCGGTCTGGGCGACCGCGACTTCTACCTGAAGGACGACGCCAAGTCGCAAGCGATCCGCGACGCCTACGTCAAGCACGTCGGCAACGAGCTGGTGCTGTCCGGCTGGGACGACGCGCGCGCCCGCGCTGCGGCGACGCGCGTGATGGCGCTGGAGACGACGATCGCGAAGCTCTCGCGCGACCGCGTGGCGCTGCGCGACCCCAAGCTCAACTACCACAAGACCGATCTCGCCGGCGTGCAAGCCGCCGCGCCGGGGTTCGCGTGGGACCGCTATTTCGCGGCGCGCACGCTGCCCGCGACGACGGCACCCATCAACCTGAGCAACGCGGACTACGCGCGCGACGTGGTCGCGCTGATGAACGCGACGCCGCTGGACGACGTGAAGGCATACCTGCGCTGGCATGTGCTCACCCAGTTCGACGACTCGCTCTCGCAGCCGTTCGACGCGGAAGCGTTCGCGTTCGCATCGGTGCTCAGCGGCGCGAAGCAGCAGCAGCCGCTGGAACGGCGCTGCACGTCGGCAGTCGACCAGGCGCTGGGCGAAGCCGTCGGCGCGGCGTTCGTTCAAAAGAAGTTCTCGCCGGCCGCGAAGGACCGCGCCAAGGCGATGATCGCGAACCTGCGCTCCGAGCTGCGCGACGACATCGGCGGTTTGTCCTGGATGAGCGATCCCACACGCAAGGAGGCGATCGCGAAGCTCGACGCGTTCACCGTCAAGGTCGGCTATCCCGACGTCTGGACCGACTACTCCAAGCTCGACGTCTCGCCGGGCCCGTACGCAGCCAACGTCATGAGCGCGATCCGCTGGGCCGAGGCACGCAGCATCGGCTACATCGGAAAGCCCCGCGACCGGTCGCTGTGGGGGATGACGCCGCCGACGGTCAACGCGTACTACAACCAGTCCAACAACGAGATCGTGTTCCCCGCCGGGGTCTTGCAGCCGCCGTTCTTCGACCCGAGCAACGACGACGCCATCAACTACGGCGGGATGGGCGCGGTCATCGGCCACGAGATGACGCACGGCTTCGACAACAACGGCCGCCAGTACGACGCGCACGGCAACAACCGCGACTGGTGGGCGCCCGCCGATGCCGCGGCGTACGAGCAGCGCGCGAAGTGCGTCGAGGACGAGTTCTCGTCGTTCAAGGTCGGCGACCTCAACATCAACGGCAGGTTCGTGCTCGGCGAGGCGATCGCCGACCTGGGCGGCATCACGATCGCGTACAAGGCGTTCGAGAAGTCGCAGGCCGGCAAGCCGCGCCGCGTCATCGACGGCTTCACGCCCGAGCAGCGGTTCTTCCTAGGTTACTCGCAGTGGTTCACGCGCTCGTTCCGCGACGAGGAGGCGCGCAGCCGCATCACCACCGACCCGCACCCCAACGAGATATACCGCATCAACGGGACCCTGTCGAATTTGCCGGAGTTCGCGCAGGCGTTCTTCTGCAAGATGAACGATCCGATGGTTCGCCCCGCGGCGAACCGGTGCAAGATCTGGTAGCGCGGAGCTACCGTTCGCCTAGCTCGTAGAATCCGGTCGTCCAGCGTCCGACGTCGTCCCAGCTCGCGCCGAGCAGCGCCGCGACGTCGAGCCCCTTGACGTCGCGCACGTACGCGAAGAACGCCTCGAGCAGCGCCGCGCGCGCCGTCGCGTCCATCGTGGCAAGCGGAAGATGGCGCGCGGCGGTGCGCGGCGAGACCAGCCGCCCTACCGCCGCGAGCCAGAGCAGCCGGCGCTCGGGCGCGCTCGCGTCGACGAGCATCGCTTGTTCCAGCATGACCGCGCAATGCACCATCCAAGCCCGCGTGCGCTTTTCGACCGGCCATCCGTCCCACTTCGTGTGCACGTTGTCGGCGTGATAACGCTTGCGCGACAGCGTCTGCGGCACCCGGCGCAACTCGCCGCCGCGCGCGATCGCCGCCATCCACGCGACCTCGCAGGCGAAGCTATCGACCTCGTTGAGCGGGATCCCGCCGGAAAGCGCGACCGCGTCCGCCCGCGTCAGCCCGCGGAATGCGACGCCCGCATGATGCTCGTACAGCAGCGCCAGTTGCCGGGCAGGAGCCGTGCCGGTCACGGACGTTTGTGCAAACGTGCCCGAGTACGTTCCGAACGCTTCGATGTCCGAATACACGACGGCGGCTTCAGGCGTGTCGTGCGCACAGCCGACCAGCACTTCGAGGCAGCGCGGATCGAGCACGTCGTCCTGCTGGTGGTACATCCACCACGGCGTCGCGAGGTGAGTCATCAGCCAGTTGATGTTGCCGACCCAGTCCAGCCGCTGCGGCTGCACGATCATGCGAAAGCGCGGATCGCGCAAGAACGGTTCGCACACCGCTTCACAGGCCGCATCGGGACCGTCCAGCGAGATCACGACCTCGAAGTCGGGATACGTCTGGCACTGCGCTGAAAGCAGCGCTTCTTCGAGAAATCGTTCGCCGCGGTACACGGGAAGACCGATCGTGACGGTGCCGGCTGCGACCATCGCGATTCAGCCGATCCGCCGGATGCGGTCGGCGACGGTCTTGCCGAACAGCGGCGCCATGGTGAGCTTGCCGGTGTCGACGGTGTGATAGCGTCCACGCGACCGCGGACCGATCGCATACCGCTGGTGCAGGCCGCTCGCCGGATCGTCGATGTCGCTGCGCCCCCACGCGAAGATGATCCCCGCGCGGAGATCCGCGGATTCGACCGCGTCCGGCGTCACAGCGGCGAGCGCCCGCACGATGCGGCCGAGGCTCGCGACGATCTCGCGCCGCACGCCGTGCGACGCCGGCTCGTCGAGCACGAGCGGCCACGCCGGCGGGATCAGCTCGGACGACGCGCCTCGCATGCCGGCCGGATACCACGAGAGATAGAAATCTCCGCCGCCGTACGCCGCGACGTCGCCGAATCCGCCGAGCACGATCGTCGCCGAGGGAACGCGCGCCGCGAGCGCGGGCGCGCGCAGCCGGACGTAGTGCTTCACCCGGTACAGCCACGCGCGCGCCGGCCGCAACCCCGCCGTCAGGTCGATCGCCAGACGCCCGTCCCACAGCGTGTTCACCACATGATCGTAGCGTTCGCGCACGCGCTCGCCGGACGTTTCGAACTCGACCGTCACGCCGTCATCGGCAGGGAAAGCGCCGTGCACGTGCGCTCGCAAGCGGCAGCGAATCTTCGGATCGCCGGCGAGGCGCGCGCGCACGACCGCGGCCAGCGCCTCCGGATCGACGGCGATCTCGCGTGTGGCATACACCGCAGCGACATGCCGCCGGTCGAACTGCGCGTCCAGCTCCGCATCGGAGATGCGCGCCGGCGGCACGCGGTAGTCGCTGCCGAAATAATCCGGCTGCGCGCCGCCGCCCGCTTCGACGGCAAGCGCGTGCGACTGCCGGAGATGCAGCTCGACGTCGGCTGCGCTCAGCAGGCTGTCGGCGTGCACGGCGTACTGGAACGGCGCCGACACCGGCACGGCGTCGATGGCATCGCCGACCCAGCGCCGCATCAGCGGCGCGAACGCGAGCGCACCTGCGATCATGGTGCGCGCGGTGCGCAGGCTGCGGTCGTTGGCGTAGACGTAGCCGAGGTGGATCTTGCCTTCGTTCTGCGCCGACGCCTGCGTGACGGCGCGATCGTTCTTGTCGTACAGATCGACCCTGATCCCCGCCGACGCGAGCTCCATCGCGACGCACGCCCCTTGCAGCCCAGCCCCGAGCACGGCGACGCGCATCGCGCGCTCGCCCCCGCTCACGGCAGCGGCAGCAAGCTCGCCGGCGGCGCGAGGTTCTCCGCGCCGTGTTCCGGGACACCCGACTCGACGAGCTGGCGGTACTGCTGCAGGCGGTTCGTCAGGCGCGCGACCTCTTCGTTGAGCGCGTAGCTCTGGCGGATCGCCGTGGAGAGATCGGTCGTGTCGTACGTGTAGTCGAACCGCTTGAGCGCCGCCAGAATGGCCTGGTTCTGCGTCTTGAGCTGGGTGTACGACCGGCGCAGCGAAGCACCGGTGACCTTGTACGACGGGTAGTTCGAGACGACGATGTCGCGCTTGACCTGCGCCTGCACGATCTCGTTGTGCAGCGTCGCCACGCGGTCGTCGCCCGGCGCCGAGCGCGCGGCGACCGCGAGCGCTTGGAGCGCGTCGTCGAACTTCGAGGCGGCGAAGAACGTCTGCGTGAGCCGGATCTGCACGGTGGTCAAGCCGGTACGCGCGTGCACGTTCGCCGGGTCCAGCTTGAGCGCGAGCTGGTAGGCGACGGACGCATCCGGATAGTTGCCGCGCGCCAGCGCCACGTCGCCTTGATGGTTGCGCTCCTTGACGATCCAGGACGCGATGCCCGGCGCGCAGCCGGTCGCAAAGAGCAGCGTGAAGGCCAGCAGGATCGCAGCGAACGGCCGAGTGCGCAGCACGACGTTACCTTCCGTGACGAAGCAGGTGCGCGGCTTCGACGATCACGTACGTCGCCGGCGTCAGGATGAGTTGTGAGAGGATCGTACCGACGATGGCCGTGACACACAGCCAGAACACGAGCGCGCGCACGTCGTCCATCGTCCGTTCGCCTTTGACGGCTTGGTCGACGATCAGCGAAGACGTCGGATCGACGAAGAGCGTGAACGAGATCGTCGCCAGGCCGTTGACGATCCCCGACAGCAGCGTGGTCGTCCGCGCCTGCTGGGGATCGAGGACGCTGGCATAGACCGCTGCGACCACGCCGATGGCGTAGATGCCGGTCACGACGACGTTGGCGACGAGCAGCTTGAGCGGGACGGTTTGCGGTCCGAACCTCGACAGCAGCGACGGCGCCGGGACGCGAACGCCGCGCACGACGCTGACGATCACTGCCGGATCGGCCAGCCGGAAGAGCGCGCGCGGGAGCGAGCCGTAGAGCTCGAACGATGCGATCCCGCGCCGGAACAGCAGCGCGAACGTCGGCAGCAATGCGGCGCCGAGCGTCGTTCCGAGCGTCCCCGCGATCACGATCGCGCGCAATTGCCATTCGAATTGGTGCGTCACGACGCCGGCGTTCGCGGGGTGCGCGATGATCGAAGCGGACGCGGAATCCGAAACCGTCCCGAGCATCGGCGCGTAGAACATGTTCGCGAAGCGGCTTGCGGTGACGAAGAGGTTGAACAGCGAGATCGAGGTCGCGACGCGCGCCGTCTGCACGCCGGCAAGACGCGCCGCGTACGCGCCGATCTGCAAGGTCTGCAGGGCCGCGTTCAGGACGAGCGCTGCGACGAGCTCGATGCTCCAGAACGCCGGCACTATGCCGCTGCGGCTCCCGGCAACTGCACCCCGCGCACGTCATTCGGGCCCAGCACGCACAGCCCGCGCTGCGCGGGGCCGAGCAGCTCCTGCGCGAGCGCGTCGACCGCTGCGACGTCGACGGCGTCGAACGACGCTTCGACTTCTTCGGTCGAGATCTGGCGGCCGTGCACGAGGTGGTTGCGCGCGAGACGCGACATGCGGTTGAACGTGCTCTCGAGCGCGAGCGTGAGGTTGCCCTTGAGGTGCTCGCGCGTGCGCGCGACCTCGTCCGCGCGCGCGCCGTCGTGCAGCAGCCGGTCGATCTCGTCGACGACGACGTCGACGCACTCCTGCACGCGCTCGGGCGAGCAGCCGGCGCTCACGCCGAACAAACCCGCGTCGCGGTAGCCCTGCTGAAACGTCGAGATCTCGTACGCGAGGGCGCGCTCTTCGCGCACGCTCTGAAAGAGCCGGCTCGACATCCCGCCGCCCAGCAGCACGTCGAGCACCGAGAGCGCGTAGCGCCGCTCGTCGCGCAAGCCCAGGCCCGGCGTGCCCAGGAGCACGTACGCCTGCTCCGTGTCGTCGATGGTGACGTCGAGCGCGGGCGTGAAGCGCGGGCGCTCCGGCACCGGCAGCGGCGCGTCGCCGCGGAATGCCGCGAACGCATCGGCGACCAGCGCGACGACCGTGTCGTGGTCGACGTTTCCGGCGGCGGTCACGAACACCGTCGACGGCGCGTAGCGCGTCGCGCGCCACGCCAGCAAGTCTTCGCGCGAGATCTCCGCGACCGTGTTTGCAAAGCCGATCGTCGGGTCGCCGAGGTTCGCGCCGCGCCACAGCGTCCGCGTGAAGCGGTCGTGCACCACCTCACCGGGCGAGTCGTCGTACATCTTGATCTCTTCGAGCACGACCTGCTGCTCGCGCGCTAGGTCGTCCGCGGCGAAGCGCGCGTGCTGCAGCATGTCGGCCAGCACGTCGACGGCCAGCGGCAGATGCCGGTCGACGACGTGGGCGTAGAAGCACGTCGTCTCCTTGTCGGTCATCGCGTTGAGCTCGCCGCCGACCGCGTCCATCTCCTCGGCGATCCCGCGCGACGTCCGCCGCTCCGTACCTTTGAAGACCATGTGCTCCAGCAGGTGCGAGATGCCGCGGTGCGCGGCGGGCTCGTACGACGACCCGACGTCCGCCCACACGCCGATGGTGGCGGAGCGCACGTGGGACATCGACTCGGTGAGTACGAGCAGGCCGTTCGGAAGCGTGGTGGTTCGGATCATCCGGTCGTTCCCTTCGACAGCGACGCCCGGAAGGCCGGGTCCCAAAACACGCCTGCCCCGTTAGGCAAGCGAGCACGCATCCGAGCACGCTCCGCACGTGGCACCGTGATCGAGAAGACCGTGGCGGCCGTCGGCTTGGCGTAGTCGCCGCTGACCACGGTGCCCTTGCCGGCGTCGAGCGGGACGGTGGCCCAGCAGTCGATCTCGTCGGCCTCAGGAGCCGCGGCGAACGCGCCGTCGATCAGCGCGGCGATTTCGGCGTCCCACGCGCGCAGGTCCAGCGCGCGGTGGAACTTCACACCGGAGACGATGAGCCCGCAGTCGACGTGCCTGCCGACGCGCTCGCAGCGCACCCGCAGCAGCTGCGCGGGGAGCGGCCGCGCGAGCAGCGCAGTGGCGATGCGGCGCGCGGTCGCGAGATCCGTACCCGAGCTGCGCTGGAGCACGCGCGCATCCTGGGCTCGCGCCGCGAGCGGCAGTAACGCGACGACGGCGGCGAGCAGCGCTCTGCGCGCGAGCAGCGCGCTAATAGCTCTGCGCGAAATAGGCCTGGCACCGCGCCGGCTCGCCGCACGGCACGCACGTGTCGGCGCGCGCGGGCTCGCGCAGGTTGCGCGTCGAGGCGCGCGTCGCGTCCTTCACCGCCGCCTCGCACTCCGGCCGCCCGCACCACGGCACGTCGACCATGCCGGCGCGCTCTTCCAGCAAGCGAAAGAACTCGGCGCGATCGAGCGTCGCGACGGTGTTGTCCTGCAAGAACGTCTTCGCCTGCGCGAACATCGCGTGCTGGATCTGCTCGAGCACCGTCGGGATGAACGCGACGACGTCATCGAGCGGAACCTGCTGCTTCTGCCCTTCTTCTTTGACCGCTTTGTCGCGGCGCACGAGCGTCGCGACGCCGGCGTCGAGGTCGCGGTTGCCGAGCTCCAAGCGAATCGGCACGCCGCGCATGTCCCACTCGTTGAACTTGTAGCCCGGCGACTGACCGGGCTTGTCGTCGAGCTTCACCCGCAGGCCCGCGGCCTTGCACTTCGCGTACAGATCGCGCGCGGCCGCGTCGAGCCGCTCGGTGTCGCCGCGCGGGATCGGCACGATCACCACTTCGACCGGCGCCATCTTCGGCGGGATGCGCAGGCCGCGGTCGTCGCCGTGCGTCATGATGAGCGCGCCCAGCATGCGCCACGACATGCCCCACGACGTCGTCCAGCAGAACTGCTGCGTCTGGTCTTCCGCCGCGAACGTGATGTCGTACGCGCGCGCGAAGTTCTGGCCGAGCTCGTGCGACGTCGCGGACTGGAGCGCGCGCCCGTCGGGCATCAGCGCTTCGATCGAGTACGTGTGGTTGGCGCCCGCGAACCGTTCGGAGGACGACTTCTCGCCCGTGTACACCGGTACGCCGCACACGTCTTCGGCGACCTCGCGATAGATTTCCAGCATGCGCGCGACCTCTTCGGCCGCTTCCGTCTCGGTGGCATGAGCCGTGTGGCCTTCTTGCCACAAGAACTCCGCGGTGCGCAGGAACGGGCGCGTCCGCTTCTCCCAGCGCATCACGTTGACCCATTGGTTGATGAGCACCGGCAGGTCGCGGTACGACTGGATCCACTCGGCGTACATCACCCCGATGATCACTTCGGACGTCGGGCGGATCGCGAGACGCTCGGTGAGCTTTTCGTTGCCGCCCTCGGTGACCCACGCGACCTCGGGCGCGAACCCCTCGACGTGTTCCGCCTCCTTGCTCAGAAGCGACTCGGGGATCAGCAGCGGAAAATAGGCGTTCTCGTGACCGGTCTCTTTGAAGCGCCGGTCCAGCTCGGCCTGGAGCCGCTCCCACAGCCCGAAGCCGTACGGCCGCAGCACGAGGCACCCGCGCACAGGGGCTTGCGATACCAGCTCCGCTCGGTAGCAGACGGCTTGATACCACTCCGAAAGGTCGGCGCTCTTGCTCGGGATGCGTTCCATGATCAACCGGCCGGGGTTCGCGCAGGTCGGCAAGCGTCCTCTCCGAAGCGGGTCGGGTGCCTAAACTCACCCGCATCTACACGCGAACCGGTGACGACGGCAGCACCGGGCTCGTCGGCGGCCAGCGCGTGCGCAAGAACGCGCAGCGCATCGAGGCGTACGGTACGATCGACGAGCTGTCGTCCGTGATCGGGCTCGCGCGCACCGCGCTCGGTGACGTGCTGCGCACGCGGCCGGTGCAAGACATTGCGCGCGCGCACGCGGTCGCGCGCGAGCTCGACGCGTGGCTCGCGTGGACGCAGGACGCGCTGTTCAACCTCGGCAGCGACTTGGCGACGCTGCCGAAGGACCGCTGGGAGGGGATGCCGCTCGTCGGGCCCGGCGATGCGACGGCGCTCGAGCGCGCGATCGACCGCGCGCAGCAGGATCTCGAACCGCTTGCGAACTTCATCCTGCCCGGCGGCGCGTATCCCGGCGCGTTCCTGCATCAAGCGCGCACGGTGTGCCGGCGCGCGGAGCGGCTGCTGATCACGCTCGGCGAAGCCGAACCGATCGCGCCGGACGTGGTGCGCTACGTGAACCGCTTGTCGGACGCGCTGTTCGTGTGGTCGCGCTGGATCAACCACGCGCTCGAGCAGCCCGAGCATCTATGGAACGCGAAAACCGCCCCGCCGCAGGCGTGACCGTCCGGCGGTATCGTGACGGCGACGCGCGGCCGCTGTGCGAGCTCTTCTTCCGCTCCGTGCGCGAAATCGGTCCCGCGAAGTACGACGACGCGCAAGTACGCGCGTGGGCGGACGGCGTGCCGGACGCGGCGGCGTGGGCCCGTCGCATGCGTGAGAACGAGACGTTCGTCGCGGTCCGCGACGGCGACGTCCCCGTTGGATGGATCGAGCTCGAAATCGGCGGCCACGTCGAGATGCTGTACTGCGCACCGGAGGCCGCCGGCCGGGGCGTCGCAGCACAGCTCTATGCGGCCGCAGAGGCACTCGCCCGCGGACGCGGGCTCGCCGGCCTGACGGCCGACGCGAGCCGCTTCGCCGAATCGTTCTTTCGCAAGCACGGCTGGAGCGTCGACGAGCGCGAGACGGTGGTCCGTTTCGGCGTCGAGATCCAGCGCGCGCGCATGTCGAAGACGTTACAACCGGACCGGCCGCGGGGTTCTCCGGGCGTATGACGATCGCCGCCGCCTTCTCCGCCATCGACGCCTCGTCCGGCACGTTCGACGAGCTCTATCGAGCCGAGTTCGCGCGCGTCGTCGCGATCGCGCGGCGAATTCTCGCCGACCGCGCGGAGGCGGAGGACGTCGCGCAAGACGTGTTCGCAGCGCTGGCCGCGGGTCACGGTGCCGTATCGCCGACGACAGGCTCGAAGACGGTGTCGCCGGCGTGGCTGCACACCGCAACGGTGCGGCGAGCGCTCAACGCGGTCCGCTCGCGCCGCCGGCGCGCCGCGCGTGAGGAGCACGCAACGTTCGCGGCCGCGACGAATGACGCCGAGCAAACACGGCTCGACCCGCTCGACGTGCTGGTTCGCCACGAGCGGCGCGATGCGATCCGCACGGTGATGCGCCGCCTCAAGCGGCGCGATGCCGCACTGCTCGCGCTGCGCTACGGCGGCGAGCTGTCGTACCGCGAGATCGCCGCGGCGCTGGACCTTCCCGCGGCGCACGTCGGCACGCTGCTCGCCCGCGCCGAGCGCGCGTTCGTGCGCGAGGTGCACCACGCGCCGCGCGTCGTCGCGCTCGCGCTCGGCGCCGTGGTGGCGTGCGTGCTCGCGATCGTCGCCTTCCCCGCAGCTCGGTCGTACGCAACGTCGCTGCTCGAGGAACTGCGGCCGGCGCGGCTCGTCGCTCACGTCGTGCGGCCGCACACGCGCTCGGGGCTCGACGAGATCCACCGCTATCTCGGCCCGGTCGCAACGTATCATTGGAACGGACGTTCGCGCGCGCCTCGATGGCCGCTCGTCGCGTCGTTGGCCGAGGCGCAGCGGTGGACCGGTTTTCGCGTGCGCGTGCCCGCGGTCGTCCCGGCGGAGCTCGCCGAACGGCGGCGTGCGTACGTCATGGCGGGCGGTTCGTGGACCTACCGGTTCGACGCCGCGCGCGCGGCGCGCCACGGTGCCCGTCTTCCGCGCTCGCTCGACGGCGCGACGTTCACCGCGGCCTTCGGCACGTACAGCGAGCTTCGCTACGGTAACGGCCGCGTGCGCGACGCGATCCCCGGGTTCACCGACCCGGTCGTCGTCGTGTTCCAGAGCACGGCGCCCGCGGTCACCGTGCGCGGTACCACGCTGGCATCCATCACGCGCTGGCTCGAAACCGATCGCGGCGTAGCACCGGGAGCCGCAGCCGAGGTCCGCCGTTTCACCGACCCGCTGCTGAGCCTGCCGGTACCGGTCCGCGCCGACCGCGAGCGCGCGTCCGACGTCGTCGTGCAAGGCGTGCCGGGGATCGCGATCTCGACGCTGCTGGGTGTCTCGACCATCGTGGTCTGGCAGAAAGACGGCCTCGTGTACGCGGTCGGCGGGACGTACCCGCGCGAGCGCGTGCTCGCGATCGCGAACTCGCTGCAGTGAAAGAGCCGGTCGACGCGCGAATATCGTTTGCGGGATTCATCGCCGCCGTCGCCGGCGTGGTCTACATCGCGATCCGCTTCCACGGCGATCTGCCCGTGCTCGCCGCGATGCTCGTCTACGGCGCGAGCCTCTGCGTTTTGTTCGGCGCGAGCTCGCTCTACCACGGCTTTCCGGGCAGCACTGGGCGGACATCGGTGTTGCGCAAGATCGACCATGCGGCGATCTACGTGCTCATCGCGGGTACGTACACGCCGGTGCTCTTCGTCGGGCTCAGCGGCGCATGGCGGATCGCGACGCTCGCATCGATCTGGGCCGCCGCCGTCGCCGGAGTGATGCTGACGATGTGGTTCGTCCACGCGCCGCGTTGGCTCTCCGCGGCGGTCTACATCGCGATGGGCTGGTTCGCGGTCGTTCCGGCGTTCAAGCTCGTCCCGGCACTGCCGCTCGTCGTCACGCTGCTCATCGCGCTCGGCGGGCTGCTCTACACGGCCGGCGCGGCCGTCTACGCGACGCGCAAGCTCGACGTGCTACCGCGCCGCTTCGGCTTCCACGAGATCTTCCATCTCTTCGTGCTCGCCGGCGCGGCGGCACAATTCGTCGCGATCGCCGGCCTGCTCGTCCGGTCCTGAACCGAGATCAGCGCGTCGCGAGCGCCCGTTGCGCGCGCAGCAGCGCGATCGCGGTGACGGCGTCATCGATGCGACCGTCGGCGCAGGCCCCGAGCGCGTCGATGAAGTTCATGCGCACCACCTCGATGCGCTCGACGGCTTCCGGTTCGAGCGGTGCCGGGGTCAGGCCGGTGCCGAGATACAGCGACACCGGCTCTTGCACGATCGACGGAATCTCATAGCATTCGCCCAGCGCGACCCAGCGCGCGGCGACCACGCCCGCTTCTTCGCGCGACTCGCGCTGCGCGCACGCCAAGCCGTCCTCGCCCGCGTGGCGGCCGCCCTTGATCACTTCGAGAACGACGCGGTCGACCGCGAAGCGCGCTTGGCGCGCCAGCAGCACGTCGTCGCCGTCCACGAGCACGACCGCGCTCGCCCTCGGCGTGACGACGACGCCGTGCACGCCTTCGGCGCCGTTGGGATGCACGATGTCGTGCGCCTCGAACCTCAGCCACGCGTTCTCGTACACCACGCGCCGCGCGCGGCGCACATAGCCGGCATCGCTCACGGCGGCGCCGGGTCCGCGGGCAGGTGGCGCCGGAGATTGAACAGCCCGGGGAGCGAGTAGTAGATCGTGATGCCGACGAAGATCGCGATCGATATCTTCGGCGCGACGAACGCGATCAGCGTCCCCGCCGTGTAGAAGAACGTGCCGATGCCGCCGCTGAGCATCACGCTGCGCGACACGGGCGGCGCGTCGGGATCGCTGCGCACCGCGTACTGCCACACGGCGAAGTACGCGATGGACATCGCCGTGAACGTCGCGCCGTACAGTGCCGTGGCCGATGGCAGCGGGCCGTAGCGCGATAGCAGCGCCGTCGGGAACGGCACGAAGCACACGACTGCGAGGAGCACGATGTTGAGCGCGTTGGTCGTGCGGTCGACGCGCTTGACCGGCGCGAACGTGGCGTGGTGGTTGAGCCAGATCAGCCCGACCGTCGCGAAGCTCAGCGCGTAGGTGAGCAGCGGGCCGCCGAGGCCGCCGATGAACGCGCGCATCTCGGCCTCGCTGCCGTGCTTGAGCTCGGGGACGCGGAACTCCAGGACCATCAGGGTGATGGCGACGGCGAACACGCCGTCGGTGAACGCATCGAACCGGCCCTTGTCCATCGCGTCCTTGGTCGGGATGAATCGCTTCACGGTCCTTCGCTCCGGCGCGGTTTACCGGAACTCGGCGATTCCCTCGGGCTCGATCACCGGTTCGATCTCATCGGGATTCGACTTCCAGAAACCGTAGCTGAAGAAAAAGACCAAGCCGACGACCAGCGCGATCGCGAACCACACCCAGGTGGTGCGCGAAAGCCCGAACACCGCCAAGAACAACGAGAACACGATCCCGAGGATCGGGAACAGGGGAACGAAAGGCACGCGGAACGTGCGCGGGATGTCCGGCTTGCGGTGGCGCAGGTACAGCACGCCCGCGCACACCACCGTGAACGCGATCAGCGTGCCGATGTTCACGAGGTTGAGCAATTGGTTGAGCGGGATGATCAAGGCGAGCGCCGCCACGGCAACGCCTGTGATCATCGTCGTGATCACGGGCGTCTTGAAGCGGGGATGGATCTTCGCCACCGCAGGCGGCAGCATCTTGTCGCGCGCCATCACGTAGAAGATGCGCGTCTGACCGAGCAGCGACGCCAGCGCGACGCTGGTGGTACCGGCGAGCACGCCGATCGTGATGACCCACGTCAGAATAGGGAGGTGCAGCGGCGCGAGCGCCGCGACCAGCGGGTTCTTCTCGGGCACCTGAGCCCACGGCACGTCGCCGACCAGCACGACCGCAGTGGCGCAGTAGATCACGGTTCCGATCACGAGCGCGCCGATGACGCCGAGCGGGACGTCGCGCTGGGGGTTCTTGCACTCCTCGGCTGTCGTGGTCGCCGTGTCGAACCCGATGTAGCTGAAGAACACGAACGCCGCGATCGGGATGATCCCGTAGGGCTGCGCCGACTCGAGCGTGCCGCCGAACGGCGCCAGCGCGCCGATCCCCTTGGGGTTGAAGTCGTGCAGGTTGATCGCGTGGAACAGGAACATGCCGGCGATGATGAACACGATGAGCGCCGAGATCTTCAGCACGACGAAGATGTTGTTCGTCGTCGCCGACTCGCGGATGCCGATCGACAAGAGCACGCTCAGCCCCAGCACGAACAGCGCGGCGACGACGTCGCACTGCGACGCCGCTAGGTCGTACGTGTTGAGCTGCCACCACGCGCCGTGTATTACTAAGTTGGACGTCTGCGCCCACGTGGGAAGCGCGAAGCCGATTCCTTTGAGAACGTCCTGGATCGCGGCGGAGAACTGCTGCGCCACCGGTGCGGCGCTGATGCCGTACTCGAAGATCAGCGCGAAACCGATGATCCACGCGAACAGCTTGCCCATCGTTGCATAGGCATAGGTATAGGCGCTGCCCGCGACCGGCACCATCGCCCCGAGCTCCGCATAGCACAGCGCCGCGAAGAACGACGTGAGGCCGGCGAGCAGATACGACACGATGACGGCGGGACCGGCGCCTTTGACGCCGGTCCCGATGGTGGTGAAGATGCCCCCACCGATCATGGTCCCGAGACCGATCGCGACGAGATCCTTGGCCGTCAGCGCGCGGCGGAGCGTCTTGCTCCTGCTCTGCTCGCGCAACTTGTCGACGGAACTGGTTGCGAACAGCTGCGACGCAAACGACATGCGCCCTGGGCTTCGCAAGGGGCCGGCGGCCGTCCCCCCTCAGCGTTTCCGGCGGCTACGGCTCAGTACCCTCGCTTGACTGAAAGAGCGCTCCGTAGTACGGTTTTGGTCACGGAGTCCGGATTCATGCCTGTGAAAAACAAACGATCGCGAAAGCGAGCCTCGCTGCAAATCGTCATGGCCTCCGCCTATGGCGCGGTGGTTTGCTTCTTCGCGATGACAGGCTATTGTGCGCAGTTTCACCATCTCGACGAGTACACAAATCGGTGCGCGGCGCTGGATTTCGTACTATTTGCATATGCCTATTTCGCGGCCCGCTGGGTCGAGAACCATAAAGACGTTGAATGTCGCTAAGCACGCTTGGGCCACTCGCGTACGGCGTCGGTTTGCTCATCCTGGGCACCGTGATCGTTCGGTACCAATCATCGATCGTCGAACTCGAAATGCGACGGATAACGCACTCGTCCGCGCAATGCTGCGCTTCACTGCGTGGTCGTTTCACCGTACGGACATTCGGCAAGGGTTTCGGCTCAACGTCCGCGTGAGCGGGGGAGTGCTCATCACCGTCGGCTGCTTCCTCGCTGTGATGAGCGTGCTCTTCAGAAATTGAGTACGCGAGCCGTTCAGGCCGCGCGCTGCTCCGGTGGTTTCATCGAGACGGCTTCTTCGATCTTTTCCGTGTAGGCTCCGCAGGCGGCCAGGCCGCTGCAGCGCAGGCGGTGCAGCAGCGACTGCGCCGTGTGCTCCGTCGCGCGGCCGTATTCGAACGTCAGCGGCCAGGGGCGGCGCCGCGGCATCGTCTTGTTGAGCGCGCACAGGCGTTCCGTCGCGATGCGCTCCTCGTGCTCGCCGCCGAGGAACGCGACGCCGGCGACGGCGACGGGCACCGTCGCGCCCAAGACCCGCAGCGTCGCGCTGACGACGCCGGCGACGTCGACGCGCTGTGACGACGCCAGGCCCGGCGTCGCCATGTTCACGGCGAGCACCATTGCGTCGAGCACCACGCCGGCTTCGGCGAGCGCCGCGAACGTCGTTCGCAGCGCGCGCGTCGTCGCGTCCTCGCAGCGCGCGAGGCTGTGGTCGCCTTCGGCCAGCACATCGCAAGCGACGACGGGCACGATCCCGGTCGTCTGGCACAGCGCCGCAAAACGAGCCAGCGCGTGCGCGTTGGACGCCATCGTGCGCTCCGCCGGCGCGCCGATGCCGGACTCGATCCGCAACGTCGCACGGCACGTCGCGAAACCCACGCCGAGCACCGCGTACTCCGCGAGGCGCCACGGCAGCGTGCTCAAGCCGTCGCCGAGGCCGACGCTGACGCCCGGCAAGATCCCGCGGTCGCGCAATACGTCGACGACGCGCCGGCCGCCGCGCGCGCTGCGCCGGATCGTCGCCTCGTCGAGCACCATGCCGCCGACGTAGCGCTCGATCCCCGGCGCGGTGATCGGCAGATCGCGGTAGGCGTTCGCGGCCGTGTCGAGCGAGAGCAGGCCGCGCCCGCCGGATACCAGCGCCTGCGCCGCCGCAGCGAGATCGGTCGTCATCACGTTGCGTCCCATAACGGCATCGACCGTACCGCGACCGTCCCCGTCCGTCTCGCGGCGGAGCGCGAACGGTCCGAAATCGTGCGCGAGATGCAGCCGCGAGCGCGCGGCGAACGAGGGCCCGGATGCGCGTCGTGATCAGGACCCACGTCCTCGCTCCCCAGTTCGAGGCGCTCGCCGCCCGCCACGACGTGGAGGCGGTGTCCGTGGCCGATGCCGGCGCCATGCGGCGCGAGCTCGCCGATGCCGACGCGCTGTGGGCGTGGCCCGCGTTCTACGATGCCGAGCTGGTGGCGCTGCTCGCGCGGCACCGGCCAAGGCTGCGCTGGGTGCAGCTGCCGACGATGGGCTACGACCCCGTGGAGCTGCACGGCATCCCGGCGGGCGTGACGGTGACGACCGCGGGCGACGCCTACGCGCCGACGGTCGCGGAGCACGCGGTGGCGCTGCTGCTGGCGCTGGTGCGCCGTCTGCCCGAGGCGGTTCGCAACGCCGAGCAGCACCGCTGGGACCAGTCGGGCGCGACCGCGATCGGCACGCTCCACGACGCGACGGTCACCGTGATCGGCTTCGGCAACATCGGCCGCGAGATCGCCGCGCGGCTGCGCGGGTTCGGCGCGCGCATCATCGCGGTGACGCGCAGCGGCCGGCCCGATCCGCTCGCCGACGAGGTGGTCCCGGCAGATCGCATGCACGACGCGCTCGGCCGCAGCGATGCCGTCGTTCTCGCCGTGCCGCTCAACGCGCAGACGCGCCATCTCATCGACGCGCGCGCGCTCGCCGCGATGCGGCGGCACGCGCTGCTGGTCAACATCGCGCGCGGCGGCGTCGTGGATCAAGCGGCGCTGGCTGCGGCGCTCGCGGACGAAAAGCTCGGCGGCGCGGGGCTCGACGTCACCGATCCGGAGCCGTTGCCGCCGGACGACCTGCTGTGGTCGCTGCCGAATGCGCTGATCACGCCGCACGTCGCGGGCTACGGCGGCGACGTCGCGCCGCGCCGCATCCTCGCGCTGGTCGAGCGCAACCTGCGCGCGTTCATCGAAGGCCGCCCGTTGGAATCCCGGGCACCGGTCGAGGCTCGGTGACACGCACTGAACGCGGCTGTCAGCCCAGCGCTACGCGCTCTGCATGCCGACTACAGCCCCAGCGCCTTGCGCACCGCCGGCAAGTAATTGCGCGACACGGGCACCTCGCTGCGCGCTTTGTCGTCGACGCGCAGCAGATACGAGCCGCCGAAAAACGGCTCGACCTCGACGACGCGCTCGGGGTTCACGAGGTATGCGCGGTGCACGCGCAGGAAGCCGGCGGGCTCGAACCGCGCCGACGCTTCGGCGAGCGAGCCTTTCCAGCGCAGGTCGCCGTCGAACACGCGCGCGGTCACCACGTGGCCGTTCGCCTGGACGTAGCGGATCTCGGCGACCTTCACCAGCCGCGTGCGCTCACCGTCCTCGAGCGCGATGCGCGACGGCAGCGCGTCCGCGGGCTGCACCGCACCCGCGCCGTTCGGACGCAGCGCGCGCAGCCGCTCGACGGTTTGCGCGAGCCGCGCCTGCGAGACCGGCTTCACGACGTAGTCGAACGCGGCCAGGTCGAACGCATCGAGCGCGTGCGCCTCGTGCGCGGTGACGAACACGACCAGCGGCGGCGACGGCAGCGCGTTGATCACCTTCGTCGCTTCGAGCCCCGTCAGCCGCGGCAGGTTGATGTCGAGGAACACGACGTCGTACGCGGCGCCCGGCCAGCTCGGCCAGCGCTTCGACCGCGTCGGCGGCCTCCGTGATCTCGATGTCGGCCGCGACCTTGCCGAGCGCGTACACGAGCTCGCTGCGCACCAGCGGCTCGTCGTCGACGACTAAGGCGCGCACGTTCGCACCGTCAGCGCGCCGCCGCGGGGACGCGCGCCGGGACGCGGAACGCGACCGTCGTGCCGGCGCCGGGCGCGCTCGTGACGCGCAGCGCGCTCGCGGCACCGAACAGCTTGACGAGCCGCTGGTCGACGTTGTCCATGCCGATGCCGATCCCGCTGCTGCGCACCGGGCCGCCCGGTGTGAAGCCCACGCCGTCGTCGCTCACGACGATCTCCGTCGCGTCCGCGCCGGGGTGCGCGCTGATGCGCACGGTGCCGGCGCCGCCGCGCGGCGCGATGCCGTGGCCGATGGCGTTCTCGACCAGCGGCTGCACCGACAGCACGGGCACGAGCGCGAGCCGCGCGCGCGGATCGACGTCGATCTCCACCCGCAGCCGTTCGCCGAAACGCGCGTGCTCGAAGCGCAGGTACTGCTCGACGTGCTCGAGCTCTTCGTCGAGCGTCACGAACTCCGCGTGCTGCGCGAGAGAGTCGCGGAAGTACTCCGCGAAGTCGACGACGAGATCGTGCGCGCGCTCGGGATCGGTGCGCGTGAGCGCCGCGATCGTCGTGAGCGTGTTGAACAGAAAGTGCGGCGAGACGCGCGCGCGCAGCGCGTCGAGCTCCGCTTGCGTCACGAGCGCGGAGCGCGCGTCGAGCTCCGCCGCTTCCAGCGACACGGAGAACACGCGCGCGAGCCCCGCGGCGACCTTCTCGTCGTCTTCCGCGATCGGCGTCCCCGCGCGGTAGAGCTTGAGCGCGCCCACCGCGGCGCCGTGCACGATGAACGGCGCGATGGTCACCGACGTCAGCGGGCAGCCGGCCACGGGACAGTCGATCTCCTCACGCGTGCGCGCCGTGAGCGGAAGGCCGGTCGCGATCGCGCGATGGGTGAGCCCCGTGAGCGACGGCCCGCCGACCAGATGGTGATCTTCTCCGCGGCCGACGTACGCCAGCACGCGCTCGGTGTCGATGACGGCGCATGCGTCCAGCTCCAGGTGCTCGTACAGCAAGCGCGCGGTGAACGCCGCCGACTCTTCGCCGAGCCCGCCGCGCAGGTGCGGGAGCGCTTCGAGTACGAGGTCGAGGACGTTCGTGCTCATGGCGTCGGGCGATTCCTTATGCCGGCGGACAAGCCATCTCGATCTCGCGGATCAAATCGTCCCGGCCCCTCCGCCGGAGATAACGGAGGAGCGGCTGGTTTAGGCGGCCGCGCTCGAAGAACCCCTGGAAGTACACCGGATACGGGCCTTCGTAATACACCGCAGTGGTGTGCAGGATCTTGGTCAGCACGCGCACGACGCTCGGCGGCCACGAAGCGCGACCGTTCCTGAAGTTGAACGCCGGATCGATCGAGCGCACGAAACCGTCGACGATGTGACGCGCCCACCGCCGCACCACGGGGATCGGCGTCGCAGACATGAGGCGGCCGCAGACCCGATACGTCCGTACGTTCCACGCCGCCGGGATCTCGTGGTACACCTTCGCGGCTTGGATCTCGAACGTCCACGCGGAGTGGTCCTTGCAGCGCTCCATCAGGACGTCCAGCAGCGCCGCCAGCACCTCGATGCGCCACAGCGCGGGATGCAGCGAAAAACGCGCCCAGTACGACGGGCGCTGCTGCTGGAGCGACAGGTATCGCCGCCCCAGCGAGTACCCGGATGAATTTCGCCGGTGGTCCCAACCGCGGATCGAGATGTACGCGGCGTCGAGCTCCGTCATCCATTCCGGTATCGTTTCGTTGAGATGGCGCGCGTGACACGTGTCGATGGGTCCGAGATCCGCCATGATCAGGTACACGCGCTCGAACCCCATCGCCGACAGATCGCGCAGCGCGCTTCGTACGCCCGCCATCCAGTCCTTCGGGTCGTCGTGAAACGGCAGCGCCGCGGGATCGTCGATGTGGGTGCCGCACAACCAAAGCGGAGGGTGATCCGCCCAGTACCGGTCGATCAGCCGCCGCGTGAGAAGCGCGGCGGGCACGTAGCCCGCGAACGCCGACACGAGGATACACGTTCGCGGCTGTTCCGCCGGGGCGCCCACCGGACTCGTCATCGCCCGCGACGTTCGACGTACGGCCGCACAGTGCTTCGCGCGGATGCAACGCGCGCGGCGCAGCCGTGTTCTCCCGGCAACCGTCTCGCTTACCATCAGGAGGTCATCGTGACCACGTCGCTTCGCATCGCGAGCATCGCCGGAACGCTCGCGCTCGTACTCTCCACCGCGGCCGAGGCTGCGACCGTCCGCCTCGTCCCGCTCTCCGCACCGTCCGTCGCCACGTCGGTGTCGTGCAAGGCCGTGCCGGCGTCCATTGCCGCCGCCGCACCCGCCGAGCTGCCCACGATCGCCGCGGAACAAAACGTCACCGGCGTCACCTCGGTCCGCATCGACCTCGACGCCGCGGGCCGGCTGGCGAAGTCGTCGGTCCTCGCATCGAGCGGGAACCGCTGGATCGACCAAGCCGCGTTGCGCGCGGCGCGGTCCTCGCGCTTCAGCGCGGAGGTGCGCGATTGCGCGCCGGTCGGCGGCGCATACGCGTTCGTCGTCGATTTCACGCAGTAAGCGTCGAAACACGAAGCGCCGAACAGGCACAACGGCCACGCGCGGAGTAACGCCGCGCGTGGCTCGCTGTATCGACGTCTTGCTCGGACCGCCCTGGAGCGCCGAGGCGGTGCGCGGCGCACACGTCGCGGTCGTCGACGTCCTGCGCGCGACGACCACCATCGCAACCGCACTCGCGAACGGCGCCGCCGGCGTCATCGCGGTCGCCGAGCCCGAGGACGCGATCGCGCTCGGCAACCGGCTCGGCCGCGAGCGCGTGCTGTTCTGCGGCGAGCGCGACTCGCTGCGCATCGCAGGCTTCGACCTCGACAACTCGCCCGCGTCGTTCGCCCCGCACGTCGTCGCCGGCAAGACGCTCGTGATGACGACGACCAACGGCACGCGCGCGCTGCGCGCCGTCGCGACGGCGACATCCGTGCGCGCGGCCGCGCTGGTGAACCGGCGCGCCGTCGCCGATGCGCTCGCGCACGAAGACGGCGACGTGGTGATCGTGTGCGCCGGCGAGACGAACGGCTTCGCGCTCGAAGACGCGCTCGGCGCCGGTGCCCTCGTCGACGCGCTGCTCATGCAGATCGGCGACGTCGAACTGGCGGACGGCGCGCGCGCCGCGACGCTGCTCTACCGCGCGGTCGCGAACCGGCTCGCCGACGCCGTCGCGAGCGCCGACCACGCGCAGGCACTCGCGCACAAGGGCTTCGCAGGCGACGTAACCCGCTGCGCCGCCCTCGACACGCTGGACGTGGTTCCGACGCTGCGCGACGGAGTCTTGGTCACTGCGACGTGAAGTGGAACGCGACGTCGAGGGTCCCGCCGGCCTTGCAGCTCACCGTCCCAGACTGATAGGTCGAGGCGCGCGCCGCGGATTGTGCGGCAGCGTTCAAAATCGCGGACGGCGACGTCATGATCTGCGTGGCGGTTACCGCGCCGGTGCCGTCCAGCGTCACGCGGACCACGACGTCGCCTACAATCCCCTGCTGCAGCGCCATCGGCGGCGTGTCGGGCTGCACCAGGCGCAGCACCTGCGGCGCGACGTCCGGCGCCGTGCACGGCGTGGGTGCGCTCGAGCTGCCACCCGAACAACCGGCCAGCAACAAAAAAAGAACGACGGTGATCCCGCGCGCTATCGTCACGGCGGATCCGTTCGCGACGCGCGCGACGGGTCCGCTTTCGCCATTACCCGAGCAGCTTGTCCGGGGTGATCGGCAGGTCGCGCACGCGCTTGCCCGTGGCGTGATAGACCGCGTTCGCGATCGCGGCGGCCGCGCCGACGATCCCGATCTCGCCGATGCCCTTCACGCCGATCTCGTTGACGTGCGGATCGTCCTCCGGCACGACGATCGACTCCACCATCGGCACGTCGGCGTTCACCGGCACGAGATACTCGCCGAGGTTCGCGTTCATGATGCGGCCGGAGCGCTCGTCGAAGCGCGTGTGCTCCAGCAGCGCCATCCCGATGCCCCAGACCGCGCCGCCGAGGTACTGGCTCTTCGCGGTCTTCTCGTTGAGGATGCGGCCCGCGCCGAACGCGTTGACGAACTTTGCGACCCGCACCGTGCCGAGTTCCGGATCGACGCGCACCTCGGCGAACTGCGCGCCGAACGAGTGCATCGCGTAGTTCTTCTTCTCGTCGCCGGGTTTTGCGTCCGCGCGGCCCTCGATCGCATCCGTGTTGTGCTTGCGCAGGATCGCGATCAGCGCGTCGCCGCTCGCGTTCGCAATTGTGGCCGGATCGACGCCGTCGAGCGCGGCGAGCTTCGCGCGCACGTCGAGCGCGGCGAGCTTGAGCGCGGAGCCTGCACTCGCGGTCAGCGCCGAGCCGCCGGCGTTCGGCGCATTCGGAAACGCCGAGTCGCCCAGCTCCGTGCGCACGCGCGCGACCGGCACGCCGAGCACGCCGGCGACGACTTGCGAAAACACGGTGTACGCGCCCGTGCCGATGTCGACGCCTGCGCTGCGCGCGAGCACGCTGCCGTCCGCGCGCAGCTGCACGGTCGCCGACGCCGCGCTGCGGTTCATCGGATATGACGCGGCGGCCACGCCGAGGCCGACGAGCAGGTTGCCGTCGCGCATCGAGCGCGGGCGCGGATCGCGCCGGCTCCAGCCGATCCGCTCCGCGCCTGCGCGCAGCGCCTGCACCAGCGACCGGCTCGAGAACGGCAGCCCTTCGGCGTCGCGGTCGGTGTCGTTGCGCACGCGCAGCTCGACCGGATCGACGCCGAGCGCGTACGCGAGCTCGTCCATCGCCGACTCGAGCGCGAACGAGCCGCTCGACTCGCCCGGCGCGCGCATGTACGTCGGCGTCGCCGTGTTCAGGCGGACGGCGCGGTGCGTCACCAGCAGGTTCGGCGTGCCGTAGAGCACCGTCGAGATGAGCCCCGACGGCTCGACGAACTCGTCGAACACCGACGTGTGCGCGGTCGTCTGGTGGATGACGCCGGTGAGCTTGCCGTCGCGCCCCGCGGCGAGCGCGACGCGCTGCAGCGTGCGCGGCCGATGGCCGATCGAGCCGAACATCTGCGGCCGCGACAGCACGATCTTCACCGGCCGGTTCGTCAGCTTCGCCGCCATCGCGGCGAGCGTGACGTGCGGCCACGACGAGCCCTTGGAACCGAACCCGCCGCCGATGAAGCGCGAGACGACCCGCACGTTCTCCGCCGGGACGCCGAACACCGCGGCGAGCTTGCGCCGCGCCCCGATCACGCCCTGCGTCGCGTCGTAGATGGTGAGGCGGTCACCCTCCCACAGCGCGATCGTCGCGTGCGGCTCCATCGGGTTGTGGTGCTCGACCGGTGTGGTGTACGTGTTGTCGACGTGAACGGCAGCACTCGCGAGCGCGGCTTCCGCGTCGCCCTTGTGGGTGTCGGCGTCTTTGCCGTGCACTTGCGCAGGCTTGTACGGCGTGGCGTCGGCGAACCGCGTCTTGGGCGAAGCGACGGCAGCATAGCGCACGCGCAACGCCGCCGCGGCGTCCGTAGCGCGCTCGAACGTATCGGCGACGACGACCGCGACCGGCTGGCGGTCGTAGTACACGACGTCGTCCTGCAGCGCGCGCAGCACGGGGTAGCCGACCTGCGGCCCGCTGGTATTCACGCGCGGCGCGTTGGCGGGCGTCATCACCGCGATGACGCCCGGCATGCGCCGCGCGGCGGCGTCGTCGATCGACGCGATGCGGCCGTTCGCGACGGTGCTGAGCACCAGCACGCCGTAGGCAACGTTCGGCACCGCGATCTCGGCCGAGTACTTCGCCGCACCGGTGACTTTGAGCCGCCCGTCGACGCGATCGACCGGCGCTCCGACCAGCCCGCTCACGCCGCACCTCCGGCGTGCGCGAGCGCGCGCGCCACGGCGCGCTCGGTCAAGGCGATCTTGAAGTCGTTCTGCCCGTACCCGCGCATGCCGCGCGTCGCGGCGCGCGCCGCGTTCGCGAATGCGCTCGCGGTCGCCGGATGCCCGACGAGCGCCGCTTCGGCATCATGCGAGCGCCACGGCTTGGGCGCGACGCCGCCGAGCGCGACGCGCGCGGCGCGCACGGTCCCACCGGAAACGTCGAGCGCCGCCGCCACAGAAACCAGCGCGAACTCGTACGACGCGCGGTCGCGCACCTTCAGATAGTAGGACCCGCGCGCGTGCGCGCTCGCCGGGAGCTCGACGGCGGTGATGAGGTCGCCGTGCTCGAGCACGGTCTCGCGCTGCGGCGTCGCGCCGGGCAGCACGTGAAACCGCTGGAACGGGATCGCCCGCTCGCCCGAGCGCCCGCGCACGTGCACGACGGCGTCGACGGCGAGCAGCGCGACGGCAAGGTCCGACGCGTGCGTGCAGATGCAGTGATCGCTGCCGCCCACGACGGCGTGCTGGCGGTTGACGCCGCCGATCGCGGAGCAACCCGTTCCGGGCGCGCGCTTGTTGCACGGCTGCGACGCGTCACGGAAATATGCGCACCGCGTGCGCTGCATGACGTTGCCCCCGATCGTCGCCATGTTGCGAAGCTGCGGCGACGCGCTCAGCAGCAGCGCCTGCGCGACGACCGGAAAGTCGCGCGCGACCGCAGGATGATCCGCCACGTCGCTCATCAGCGCCAGCGAACCCAGCCGCACGCCGCGTGCCGTCACGTCGATCCCGCGCAGCGGAAGATGCGTGATGTCGACCAGCAGCGAGGGCTGCTCGACGTACTCTTTCATCAAGTCGACGACGTTGGTGCCGCCGGCGACGTAGCGCGCGCCGGGATCGGCTGCGACGGTCGCCATCGCCGACCCGACATCGTGAGCCTGCGCGTAACGGAAACCTTTCACGACCGCGCCCCGGCCGCGTCGCGCACGGCAGCGACGATGTTCGGATACGCACCGCAGCGGCAGATGTTCCCGCTCATCCATTCGCGCACGGACGCTTCGTCCGTCGGCCGCTTCTCCGCGATCAGCGCCACACCCGACATGATCTGTCCGGGCGTGCAATACCCGCACTGAAACCCGTCGTGCGCGAGAAACGCCGCCTGCACCGGATGCAGCTGCTCGCCGTTGGCGAGTCCCTCGATCGTCGTGACGGCCTTCCCTTGCGCCATCACCGCGAGCGTGAGACACGAGTTCACACGCCGTCCGTCGACGAGCACGGTGCACGCCCCGCACGTGCCTTGGTCGCAGCCCTTCTTGGTGCCGGTCAGCGCGAGCCGCTCGCGCAACGCGTCGAGCAGCGTGACGCGCGGCTCGATCCGCAATGCGTGCGCCGTCCCGTTCACGTTGAGCGTCACGGGGATCGGCCCGGGCCCGGTCGACGGCAGCACGGATACCGATGTAACCGCCGCAACCGCGGCGCTCAAGCGCGGCGCCCCCAGCGCGACGCTGGCCGCGATCGTCGGCAGCGCCGCCCGCAACAGAAAACGACGACGCGTGACCTTGCCAAAGTCCATGCCCATACCTCCAGCGCGTACGATCCTCGTACCCCACGCTTCTCGGCCACACGCGCTAGCGAAGTTCGATGACCACCGTCTCGGCGACCGAGCCGGATGCCTAGGGGCCGGTCAGGTCATGCAGCCGCTGCTCGCGCTCGACGTGCGCTTCGAACGCCGCGGTGAGCGCGTCCAGCTCGCGGTTTTCCAGTGACGTCACGGCGATCTCCAGCGCGATCACGGCGCCGAACGCCGCCAATGTGACCGGCAGCGCGCCGTTGGGATGCACGCCGTACGTTACGGCGACGGCGAGCAGCGCGATCTCACCTAGCGCAAGCCAGCCGACGAGCCTTAGGCGCGGCGTGGACGCGCGCCGCGCGAAGCGCACCACGACGCGCGGGAAAACGACGGCGAACGTGAGGGGGCCGGCGATGCACAGCGTCATCCACGCGCGCGACGACGCGAGCTGCGGCTCGCGCAGAAGCACGCCGGATGCGATGATCAGCATGAACCACGCGAGGCGGGCCAAGATGACCGCAACGGTGCGCAGCACCGCGCGTTAGATCAGTTTACGGTGTGTCGTCGGCGGCGCCGGCGACGACCACGCCCGGCGTGCGAACGATCACGCGGTCGTGCTTCGTGTCGTAGCGGACGGTGGAGCCGAACGTCGTCGCGACCGTCTCGCTCGCGACCATCGTGCGGCCGTGCACGGTGAACGGTGCGTGCGCCAGCGTGACCGGACGGCCGTTCATGCGCGCGGCCGTCGTGCCGGCGCGCATCACGAGCACGTCGGTGCCTTTGCGCACGACGATCTGGCCGTCGGCGGTGTCGAACGACGTCTGTGCACCGGCCGCGTCGGCGACCGCGCGCAGCGGCAGATACGCGCCGCCCGGCGTGGTGACGGGCGCGACGTCGGAGGCGAGGCGCTGGCCGTCGACGCTGATCGAAGCCGGAGTCGACAGCGCGAGCGACAGCGACGCGACCAGGGCGGTCACGGCGGTGGCTACGATCGTTCGTCCGCTCGGGACGAGGTTACGCAGGTGTCGCTTCACGGTGGATCTCGTGGACGTAGTCCGGGTACTGCTCCTCGATGACCTTTTCGATCTCGAGGCGGAGGCGGCCGAGCAGATCGGCTTCGGGGAAGGTCCCGACCAATTCGCCCTTGCGATAGATCGCGCCCTTGCCCTTGCCCCCTGCTATGCCTACATCAGCCATCTTAGACTCGCCTGGGCCGTTGACGACACAGCCCATCACCGCGACCTTGACGGGCGCCGTGTACTCTTTGGCTATGGCCTCGACCATGCGGGCCAGCTCGACGACCTCGATCTCGGCCCGGCCGCACGACGGGCAGGCCGTGATGTCGAAGCCCTTCTCCCGCAGGCCGAGCGCCGTCAGGATGCCCCAGGCAACCGGCACTTCTTCGACCGGGTCGGCCGCCAGCGAGACGCGGAGCGTGTCGCCGATCCCCTCGAACAGCAGCACGCCCATCCCGATCGACGACTTGATCGTCCCGGCGAGCGGCAGGCCCGCCTCGGTGACGCCCAGGTGGAGCGGGTACGGCGTGCCGCGCTCGTCGAGCTGCTTGGCCAGGAGGCGGTACGAGTAGATCGTCGTCACGGCGTCGTGCGCCTTGACGGAGATGACGATGTCGGTGTGGCCGAGCTCTTCGAGCAGTTCCACGTGGCGCAGCGCCGATGCGGCCAGCGCCTCGGGCGTGTGGCCGAGCTTCTCCTCGAGGTCGCGGGCCAGCGAGCCCATGTTGACGCCGATGCGGATCGGCGTGCCGCGCTCGACGGCGAGCTTCACGACCTCGCGCGTCTTGACCGGATCGGTGATGTTGCCGGGGTTGAGCCGCAGCTTCGCGACGCCCGCCTCGATCGCGGCGAGCGCCATGCGGTGGTCGAAGTGGACGTCCGCGACGATGGGCACCGGCGAGCGGGCGACGATGTGCGGCAAGCCGGCGGCGTCGCGCGCGTCCTGGCAGGTGACCCGGACCACCTCGCAGCCGGCCATGGCCAGCGCGTAGACCTGCTCGAGCGTCTTGTCGACGTCGGCCGTGTCGGTGGTGGTCATGGACTGCACGACGATGGGGTGGTCGCCGCCGATCCACGCTTTCTTGGCGTCCTTGGACCAGGCCGACTTGTTCTCGAGGAGTACGGCCTTGGTCCGGCGGCGCAGGCGGATCATGTTTTTTAGAAGGCGCTCCGGCCGGCGATGGCCGCCGAGACGTCGTGGAACGACACCGCCAGCATCAGCGCGATCAGCACCGCGAAGCCGCCGACGTGCACGAGCGCTTCTTTCTCGGGATCGACGGGCCGGCCGCGCAGCATCTCCACGAGGATGAAGACGCCGCGGCCGCCGTCGAGCGCCGGGATCGGCAGCAAGTTGAAGATGCCGAGTGAGATCGAGATCATCGCCGCGAGCGAGAGGAAGATGAACGGGCCGAACTGCTGGGCTTGCGCGGAGACGCGAGCCATCCCGATCGGGCCCTGCACTTGGTCGGCCACGGTCGACGGGTGCGTGACGAGCGCGCCGAGCATGCCCGCCGTCGACCCGATCACGGTGGTGAACTGCGCCCACGTCCCGCGCCAGGCGGCGGCGACGCCGACGCGCTCCGACAGCGGGAGCGGCGCGAAGCCGACGCGGCCCTCGATCTTGCCCTTGGCGTTCTTGTGGGGGACGGGCGTGATGTCGACCGATGCGAGGCGGCCGTCGCGGCGGTAGCCGAAGTGCAAGCGCTTCCCGACCGAGGCGTAGATCGTGTCGACGAGCGCCTGGCCGTCCCGCACGGGGCGGCCGTCGACGGACACGATGGTGTCGCCGGACTGCAGGCCCGCTCGCTGGGCCGGCATCCCCGGCACCAGCTGATAGATCGTCGGCGAGTAGCCGCCCGTGGGGACGCCGAACGCCAGGGCGCCGCCGAACAGCAGCACCAGCGCGACGATGAAGTTCGCGATCGGGCCCGCGAGCACGATCGCCAGCCGCTGGAGCGGCGTCTTCGCCTGGAAGTTGTCGGCCTCGTAGTCCGACGCGGTCTTGCGGAAGGCGCGCTGCTGCTCGGCCTGGCTGGACTGCCCGTCCTCGCCCTTCATCTGGCAGTAGCCGCCGATCGGCAGCAGGTTGAGCCGGTAGTTGGTCCCGCTGCGCGGCGAGGTCCACTTCAGGAGCGTCGGGCCCATGCCCATCGCGAAGTCGGTGACCCGGACGCCGTTGAGGCGCGCCACGATGAAGTGGCCGTACTCGTGGAGCACCACGAGGACGGAAAGCATCAGCAGGAAGACGATGATCTGTTGCGCGCTCATGTGCTCCGTGTAACCTCGGCTGACCGCTCAACGACGAACGCCCGGGCCACGTCTCGGGCCGAGCGGTCGGCCTCGCGAACGGCGTCGAGGCTGATATTGACTCTATCGACCCGTTCGAGGGCCGTTTCGATGCAAACGGGGATGTCTCCGAACCGGATGTCCCCCGCCACGAAGGCTGCCACGGCAACCTCGTTTGCGGCTGAGAGGATCGCGGGCGCCGTGCCGCCCAGGGCCAGCGCCTCGTAGGCCAGCCGAAGGCACGGGAACCGCACGGGGTCGGGCCGCTCGAAGGTCAGGGCGGTCACGTCCGCGCCGGGGACGCCGCCGAGGGCCGCGATGGGGTCGGGGCTGACGGGGCGGTCGTCGAGCCGGTCCGGGTAGGCGAGCGCGTACCCGATCGGTAGCCGCATGTCGGGCGCCGCGAGCTGTCCGACGACGTTGCCGTCGGTGAACACGACGAAGCCGTGCGCGACCGACGTGCGGTGGACGACGACTTGGACGCGGTCGCCGGGCACGCCGAACCACTTCGACGCCTCGATCACCTCGAGGCCTTTGTTCATCAGCGTCGCGGAGTCGATGGTGTTCTTCACGCCCATCTGCCACGTCGGGTGCGCGAGCGCGTCGGCGAGGGTCGCGGACGCGATCTGCTCCGCGCTGCGGTCGCGGAACGGGCCGCCCGACGCGGTGACGATGATCGCAGCGACGCGCTCGCGCGGCGCGCCCTGCAGGCACTGGAAGATGGCAGAGTGCTCGCTGTCGACCGGCAGCAGCGTCGCGCCGCTGCGCGCGGCGTGGGCGACGAGCAACTCGCCCGCCGCGACGATCAGCTCTTTGTTCGCGACGGCGACGTCGATGCCGCGCTCGACCGCGGCGAACACCGCTTCGAACGCCACGGAGCCGTCGGTCGCGGCGAGCACGATCTCCGCGTCGCTGTGGCACGCCACGGCGTGCAGCCCGGCCTGACCGTCGGCCGCCGATGAAACGGTCTGCGGCCCGAAGCGCGCGACCTGCTCCGCGAGCAGATCGGTGTTGCGCCCCGCAGCGAGTCCGACGACTTCGAACCGCTCCGGAAAACGCGCGATCACGTCGAGCGCCTGGCGCCCGATGCTCCCCGTGCTGCCGAGGATCGCGACGCGCTTTCGGGTCACGAGTTGACCAGCCGGTACTGCGAGATCACGCCGATCACGTACAGCGCGAAGTAGAACGCGACGCCCGCGAAGATGTACGAGTCGAAGCGGTCGAGCACGCCGCCGTGGCCGGAGATCAGCGAGCCCGCGTCCTTCACCTTCGCGTCGCGCTTGAGCGCGCTCTCCACCAAGTCGCCGGCCTGCGCGGCGACCGACGTGATCGCGGCGACGACGACACCCTGCCACCACGCGACGTGCACCCACGGCACCAGCGCGATCGCCGCGCCCGCGACGAGCGCCGCGACGAACCCGCCGATCGCGCCCTCGACCGTTTTCTTCGGCGACAGCTTCGTGAGCAGATGCTTGCCGAACGCGGTGCCGATCAGCATCGCGAAGATGTCGGTGAACGCGACGATGAAGATGATCCAGACCATCCACAGCGCGCCGTCGTGCAGCGCGCGGATCGCGATGAAGTACGTCAGGAGCTTGCCGATGTACAGCACGCACAACAGCGTATAGCCGCTGCGCGCGAAATAGCCCGAATCCGCGGTGAACGTCGCCGTGGCGAGCGCGACGATGACGGTGGCCGCGAGCAGGATGCCTTCGTACTGGTGGATCAGCCCGAAGTGGGTGAGGATGACGTACGCCCACACCGCCGCCATCGCGACCGGCAGCACGACCGCGGGCCCTTTGCGCGCGGAGAGTCCCGCGAACTCGTACACGCAGCACGACGCCAGCACCAGCACGAGCACGGTGAACGCCGGCACCCACGCGACCGCGGTGAAGCCCACGGCCGCCAGCAGCACGCCGATGAGGATGCGCCGCGTGCTCACGGCGCGGTGCGGGTCGGGCGACTGCGCCGACGCGGGCGCAGCCGGCGCCGCCGTCGTCATGCGCGGTCGGTCCGAAGACGCTCGAGCCGGCGCTGGTATTCGGCGATGGCCTCGCCGAACGCGTCGCGCGTGAAGTCGGGCCAGAACGTGTCGCGCAGCACGAGCTCGGCGTACGCGACCTGGTACAGCAAGAAGTTCGACAGCCGCGACTCGCCGCCGGGCCGGATCAGCAGATCGGGATCGGGCATCCCCGCCGTGGTGAGATACGACGCCAGCGTGTCGTCCTCGATCGCGTCGGCGGCGAGCGTGCCGGCCTGCACGTCGCGCATCATGCGCGCGACGGCGTCGCGCAGCTCGCTGCGCGCGCTGTAGTTCACGGCGAGGTTGAGCACGAGCCCGGTGTTGCGCGCGGTCTTCGCGACGAGCCGGTCGAGCGCGTCCTTCGACGCCGCGGGGAGCTGCTCGTAGCGGCCGATGATCTGCACGCGCACGTTGTTGCGGTCGAGCTCCGCAGCTCGTTCTGCGCGAAGTAGACGCACAGATCCAGCAGCAGCGAGATCTCCGTCTTGTCGCGCTTCCAGTTCTCGGTGGAGAACCCGTACACGGTGAGCATCGGGATGCCCCAGTCGCTCGCCGCGCGCGTGACCTCGCGCAGCGCGACGATGCCCCGGCGGTGGCCCTCGATCGCCGGCAACCGGCGCGAACGGGCCCAGCGGCGGTTGCCGTCCATGATGATCGCGACGTGCTTGGGGAGCCGGCTCGCATCCAGCGTCACCCCGCGCGGCGGCTTGAGCAGCGTTGCCATGCTAGAGCCGTTCGTACCCGTCGTACCCGGCAACGAGCTCCCACGCCCCGTCGTGCTCGCCCCCGAGCGCCCGCACGCGAAGCGCCCGCAGTACCCCAACCCCAACCGCAGCATACGGCGGCGTCAGCACGCGAAACCGCAAAGCCCGGTCACCAAGCACTTGAACGGCTTCGCGCCACGGCAGCATCGCGACATCTTCAAGATTCAGCACGAAATTTCCATCTGCCGAGCGGAGCGACGAAGGCGCTCGAGAGTGCTGGAACTTTCCTTCTTCGGACCGCGGCGCCGCCGCGGGAGGTTTGAGCGCTCATGCTGAGCGCTCAAACCTCCATGATTTCTTTTTCTTTGTTCTGGACCAGGTCGTCGATCTGCTTGACGTACTTGTCGGTGAACTTCTGGATCTGATCCGTGCCGCGCTTGATCTCGTCGTCGGTGATCGTGTGCTTCTTGCCGAGCGCTTTGACTTCGTCGATCGCCTTGTGGCGGATGGTGCGCACGGCGACTTTGTGCTCTTCCGACTTCTTTTTGACGAGCTTCACGAGGTCTTTGCGGCGCTCTTCGTTGAGCTGCGGGATCGAGAGGCGGATCGTCGCGCCGTCGACGTTGGGGTTGAGCCCGAGGTCGCTGGTCTCGATCGCCTTGCGGATCGCGCCGACGAGGCTCTTGTCGAACGCTGTCACTAGCAGCGAACGGCCGTCGGGCGAGTTGACGCTGGCAACGTTCTTGAGCGGGACGCTGGAGCCGTAGGCCTCCACGTGGAGCCGGTCGAGAAGCGAAGGCGAGGCGCGGCCCGTCCGGATGGAGGCGAAATCGCTCGTCGTCGCCTCGATCGCCTTCTTCATCTTCGACTCGGTATCGCGGTAGACGTCATCCAGCATGGCCGACCCCTTCGCCGTGGACCCGCGCCGTACTCCGTGAGACGGTCGTCCCGATCGGATCGCCCATGACCACCCGGCGGATGTTGCCCGGGACGTTCATGTCGAACACGATGATCGGCAGGCCGTTGTCCATGCACAGGGTCAGCGCGGTGGAGTCCATGACCTCCAGGCCCAGCTCCAGCACGCGCAGGTAGTCGAGGTGCGTGAAGCGCGTCGCCGTCGGGTCCTTGAACGGGTCGGCGCTGTACACGCCGTCCACTTTGGTCGCCTTGAGGATGGCCTGCGCGCCGACCTCGACCGCGCGCAGCGCGGCGGTGGTGTCGGTGGTGAAGTACGGGTTGCCGGTGCCGGCCGCGAAGATCACGACGCGGCCCTTCTCGAGATGCCGCATCGCGCGGCGGCGAATGTACGGCTCGGCGATGGCGTTCATCGCGATCGCGGTCTGCACGCGCGACGGCACGCCGATGCGCTCGAGCGAGTCCTGCAGCGCCAGCGCGTTGATGACGGTCGCGAGCATGCCCATGTAGTCCGCCGTCGCGCGGTCCATGCCGGCCGCCTCGTGCACCTTGCCGCGCCAGATGTTGCCGCCGCCCACGACGACCGCGGTGGTGACGCCGTCGGCATGGACTTGCGCGATCTCGCGCGCCATCGCCGTCGTGGTATCGACGTCGACGTTGCCACCCCGCCCGGCAAACGCTTCACCGGAGAGTTTCAGGAGAACGCGTTCGTAAGCGGGCTTGGACAACGGCGATCTCCTGAGGTGTCAGCGGGGGCGGCGATTGTCACCCTGAGCTCGTCGAAGGGTGAGCCACGATCGTGCCATTCGCGAGGATCGTGGCGCATGCTTCGACAGGCTCAGCATGACATAGGGCGTTACTCTTCGCCGAGGGCGAACTTCATGTAGCGGCGGACGCGGATCTTTTCGCCGAGCACGCCCGAGACGCCGGCGACGAGCTCGCCGACCGACTGCGCGTCGTCCTTGACGAACGGCTGCTCCAGCAGCGTGTGCTCCTCGTACCATTTGTTCAACTTGCCGGACAGGATCTTCTCGGTGATCTCCGGCGGTTTGCCTGCGGGCAGCGTTTTCTCCAGCTCGGCCTTCACCTCGGCGAGCTCTTCGGCGGGCACGGATTCGCGGTCGAGGTACTTCGGGGACATGGCCGCGACGTGCATCGCGACGTCGCGCACGAGCTCTTTGAAGCGCTCGTTGCGCGCGACGAAATCGGTCTCGCAGTTGACCTCGACGAGCACGCCGATCTTGCCGCCGGCGTGGATGTACGAGCCGACGAGGCCTTCGTTCGCGGCGCGCTCGGCCTTCTTCTCGGCCTTCGCGTGGCCGGTCTCATTCAGACGCGCCTTCGCGCGCTCGGGGTCGCCGCCGGCCCAGATCAGCGCGTTGCGAACGTCGGAGATCCCGGCGCCCGTCTCGTCGCGGAGCTTCTTGATCTCGTCGGCGGTTGGTTTGTAATCGGCGGTGGTGCTCAAGTCGTTCTCTCGCTCAGACTCCGGCCGCCGCCGGTTCGGGCGCGAGCTCGGTGTATTGCTGGTCGTAGTCGGCCGCGTCGTATGCGGACTCGGTCTCGGTCTTGCCTTCGACGATCGCGTTCGCGATGGTGGACACCATCAGCCGCACGCTGCGGATCGCGTCGTCGTTGCCGGGCACGGCGTAATTGATCTCGTCGGGATCGCAGTTCGTGTCGATGACGGCGATGATCGGGATGTTGAGCTTCTTGGCCTCGGCGACCGCGATGCGTTCCTTCTTCGGGTCGACGATGAAGATCGCGTCCGGAAGGCGGTGCATGTCTTTGATGCCGCCCAGGAACTTCTCGAGCTTCTCCAGCTCGTCGGTCAGCCGCGCGACTTCTTTTTTCGGAAGCAGATCGAACGTGCCTTGCTGGCGCATTCCCTCGAGCTCACGCAGGCGCGAGATGCGCTTCTGGATCGTCGCGAAGTTGGTGAGCGTGCCGCCCAGCCAGCGCTGGTTGACGAAGAACGTGCCGGCGCGCTCGGCCTCTTCGCGCACGACGTCCTGAGCCTGCTTTTTCGTGCCGACGAACAGCACGACGCGGCCCTGACGCGACATTTCTTTGACCGCGTCGAACACGTCGTTGAGCATCGCCAACGTTTTCGACAGGTCGATGATGTAGATACCGTTTCGCTCTTGAAAGATGTACGGTTTCATCTTCGGATTCCAGCGGCGGGTCTGGTGTCCGAAATGGACCCCCGCCTCCAGAAGAGCGCGCATGGTGACGCCTGATGCCATGGTGAATTCGAGCCTCTCTGAGTCCGCGGCCGCCGTCCTTGGCACCGTGATGGACGCATGCACCCCGGTCCTCCGGACCGGTGAGATGATGGGCCCTCCGCGCAGGCGGGGGCGCAACCCTCGTATTATAGCAGGCTCGGGGTCACGCTACAACTTGCGGGCGGCCACGTGGAAGACGGTGGTGCCGCGCAGCGTCGGGGGCAGGCCGCCCGTGGCGTTGAGCTGCTTGATCGTCTCGACGCTTCGTTCGAGGGTCGCGTTGTCGCGCACGTCCAGGTATTTTCGGGTGGCCTCGTGGTCGAGCGGCAAGGTGAGCTCGGCCGCCTTGATCTCGCACCCGAGGCTCTCCAGGATGGCCGCGACGCGCGGGTAGGTGATCGGGAAGAACGTGCCGAGGCCGCCCGGAGGGCGGTCCATGGCCATCACCCACCGCTCGCAGATGGCGCGCGGGGCCATCGGCGGCCACGGCATCTCATAGTGTGCCTCGAACCCGCCGCGATAGTCGGGGGCGGTCATCACGAGCCAGCCGCCGGGGCGCGTGACGCGAACCGCTTCGAAGAGCGCGCTTTCCAGGTCGGGGATGTGCTCGATGACCGCCCAGCTCGTGACCAGGTCGAACGAGTCGCTCGGAAAGTCCAGCGCTTGGCCGTCGCCCAGGCGGGCGCGACCGCGCCACGCTTCGGGCAATCCGAGCGCATCGACTTTGAGCTCCGCCATGCGTAGCCGTTCGTAGTCCACGTCGATGCCGATCGCGTCGTGCCCGCGGCCCAACGCGCTGTACAAGAACGGCGCGCTACCGCACCCCATCTCCAGGATGCGGCGCGAGCGCTGCAGCAGGTCGCCGGTCAGGCGGTCGATGAGCCGGAAACGGTCGTCCTGTCCCGACACCGACAGCACCTCGGCGGCGATCTCCGCATAGCGCGCGGGTCCTTTCGCGCCGTAGTCGCCTTCACCGCGACGAATGAAGCGATCGAGCACCGCTTGCAGCTTCGTGTTGGCGTCGGCGCGCGGGTCGGCGATCAATGCGTGCATAGGGAATGGATCGGCACGGCCGGGCACCGAGTGAAGGCGCCATCGTCCGCCATTGTCACCCTGAGCTTGGCCATTGTCACCCTGAGCTTGATCGAAGGGTGCGCCACGATCGTCCGGCAGCGGAGCGCTCAGGGCGATGCGTTCGCCTGCTCGCCCCAGATGTAGTCGGGCGCCTGCTCGCCCGTCATGAACAGCAGATCGATGACGGAGACGGCCGGCTCGTACACGTCGTCGATCTGCCGGTACGGCGGATAGCGGTAGTCCATGTATTCGAGCTCGATGCCGGCGCGCGTGAAGCGCGATTCGTCGAGGTAGTCTTTCGCGCTCGGGCCGGAGAGATATCGGTCGGCACCGAGATCCGTGCAGATGCGGACGAGGCGTTCCGTGGGATCGTCATGCTCGATGCCGAGCTCCGACGATCGCACGAACCGCGACACGATGCCCAGAGCCGCAGCCAAGCGCTCGACGAGCGGGATCGTATATGCGACGAGCAGGTCTTCGCGAGCGCTCAAGATCTCGTCGATGGCCGGGAAATATCGCGCGAAGTGGGGCGTCCGCGAATAGCTGCGGACGATTTTGTCGCGGTGGCTGCGATTCCACTGGCGGCCCCAGTGCACGCGCGCGTCTTTGATCTCGAGCCGGTTGGTAAGAAAGCCTGCATTTTCGACGGGGATTGTGAGCCATTCGACCCCACCGGGCACGCGTATCCGGTTCCGGCTGCGCCAGTCCTGGCGCGTGTACTGCACGTCGTCGTAATGAACGAAGACGCCGGCGCGCGACATCAGGTGGAAGTAGCCGCGCCACGGCAGATATGACGGCTGGAGAATGACGGCCGTCAACACGGTACCAAGGGGGTCCGGCTTGCCATGGCGGCCTCAAGAGTCGAGGCGCCGGGACCGATATCCTTCTGGAAGATGGTACACGAGTCTGTTCGCATTTCCCTCAGCCCCACGGCGAGCCTCGACAGCCGGGCCCGCATCCACGAGATGATCGACGAGTTTCCCGGCAGCGTTGACGAACGCGAGCGTTCGCTGGGATTGTGGCTGCGCGGATCGCTGTTGGCGCGCATCCTCGCGACGGGCGAGATCTACCGTTCGATCGTCGGCCTGCCGGGAAGCATTTACGACATCGGCACGTGGCGCGGGCAAACCGCCGTCCTGTGCGAGAACTTTCGCGCCGTCTACGAGCCGCTCAACAAGACGCGGCGCGTCGTCGCGTTCGACACGTTCTCCGGGTACGCGGGATTCGGTTCCGAAGATCGCCCGACCGAGATCCATCGCGACGGCACCTACGACGTCGGCGGCGAGCTCTATGAGAGCTACCTCGCGGAGCTGCTGCAGCTGCACGAGAAGTCCAACGCGCTCGGGCACGTCAACGGCAAGCATCAGCTCGTCCGCGGCGACGTGCGCGAAACACTCCCCGCCTGGCTCGCCGACAACCGCAACGAGATCATCGCACTCGCATTTCTCGACGTGAACGCGGTCGAACCGACCCGCGCGTCGATCGACGCGATTTGGCCGCGCTTGGTCCCCGGCGGCAAGCTCGCCGTGTGGCAGCTGACGCAACATCGCATCCCGGCCGAAGGCACCGTCTACGTGAGCGACGTGCTCGAACGCCGCGCCCATCGCATCTCCTACGCGCCGACCTACCCGGGCCTGAGCATCATCGAGAAGCTGGGATGAGAGCGGGCTGGGCGATGCACGTCGTCATCGCCGGCAACGGTATCATCGCGCTGCAAACGGCGCGCCGCATCGTGCGCGAGCGCGGCGACGTGCTGGTGACGCTCGTCGGGCCGCGGTCGCGCGGCGGCAGCGCATCGCTCGCGGCGGCCGCCATGTTCAACTCGTTCTGCGAGGTCGACCCCGGCACGTTCGAATCGCCGTTCGAGCGCCTGAAGTTCGACTTCAACCGCGCTGCCGCGCCGATGTGGCCGGAGCACCTCGCGGAGCTGCGCGCCGAGAGCGGCCTGCCGATCAATGCGGGCTTCGGCACGTTCCTGATCAACAACGCGGTCACCGACCAGCTCGAAGACGAGACGTACGACGCGGTGCGCGACGCGCTCGCCGCATACGCAGAGCCGTTCGAGGACGCCGATCCGAAGTCGATCCCCGGCTATGACCCCGCGCCGCACGCCCGTGCGCTGCGCGCGACGTTCATCCCGCGCGAAGGCTGGGTCAATCCGGTGCAGCTCATCGCGGCGCTCGACGCGGCGCTCGCGAACGAACCCCGCGTGCGCGTGGTCGACGCCGCGGTCGAGACGCTGGAGGCATCGGGCGACGCGATCGTCGCCGTGACCACCGATCGGGGCGAACGCGTGCACGGCGACATCTTCATCGTCGCGACGGGCGCCTCGTTCTCGGCGATCGTCGAACGCTCGCAGCTGCCGATCGCGTTTCAGCGCGTGTTCTTCGGCGCGGGCGCCAGCGTTCGGCTGAACACCGGGACCGCGACGCTGACGAACTGCATCCGCACACCCAACCGCGGGCTCGCGTGCGGCACGTACGCAGCGCCCCAGGACCTCAACCACACGCTGGTCGGTGCGAGCAACTTCATCTCGCCCGTCCCCGTCGCGGCACCGCGCATCACGAGCGTCATGGGATTGCTGGAAGGCGCGATGGAGCAGATCAACCACACCTTCTACCGCGCCGAGCTCGCGGCGGTGAACTTCGGCTGGCGCCCGACGTCCTCGGATACGCTGCCGATGATCGGCCGCACCGATCTCCCGAACCTGCTCGTGGCCACGGGCACGAAGCGCGACGGCCTGCACTGCTCGCCGCTGATCGCGCAGATCCTCAGCGCCCTTGCGTGCGACGGCGACGCATCGTTCGACGTCACCGCGTTCAAACCGGACCGCCCGGTCACCCGCACGATGACGCGGCAGCAGTCCGTGCGCACGCTCGTGCGCCACACGCTCAACGCCGCGTACCAGCATGGTTTCCGCTCGCCGCGCAACCGCATGACGGACGACCTCGCCGCGCACTACACGCGCGAGTTCGAGGCGCTGCACGATGCGGTCGGCGCGCACGACTGGGGCATCCCGCCGGAGCTGAAGGACATGTACCGCTACGGGCACGTCCAAGCGCCGCCGGAACGAGCGCGCGTCCTCACGTGATCACGTTCAACCAGCCGCACGAGACGGGCGACGAGTTCCGCTTCATCGCGGAGGCGATCGCGGCCGGCCACCTCTCCGGCGACGGGCGTTTCACGCGCCTCGCATCCGAGTGGCTCGAGCGTGAAACCGGGGCGCACCGCGTCCTGCTGACACACTCGTGCACCGCCGCGCTGGAGATGTCCGCCCTGCTCGCGGACGCCGGTCCGGGCGATGAGATCATCATGCCGTCGTATACGTTCGTCTCGACCGCGAATGCGTTCGTGCTGCGCGGCGCGACGCCGGTGTTCGTCGACGTCCGCCCAGATACGCTCAACATCGACGAGCGCTGCGTCGCCCGAGCGATCACGCCGCGGACCAAAGCGATCGTCGCAGTGCACTATGCGGGCGTCGCGTGCGAGATGGACGCGCTGGCGAACATCGCGACCGACAACGGCTTGATCCTGATCGAGGACGCCGCGCAGGCGCTCGGTTCGACGTATCGCGGCCGGCCGCTCGGCGCGATCGGCGATCTGGCGGCGCTCAGCTTTCACGAGACGAAGAACGTCATCAGCGGCGAAGGCGGCGCACTGCTCGTCCGCGACGACGGACCGTTCTCCGAACGGGCGGAGATCATCCGCGAAAAGGGCACGAACCGCACGAACTTTCTGCGCGGAAACGTCGACAAGTACCGCTGGGTCGACATCGGTTCGTCCTTTCTGCCAAGTGAGATCGTCGCGGCGTTCTTGTGGGGACAGCTCGGCCACGCGCACGAGCTGCTCGCGCGCCGCCTTGCGATCTGGGACGGATACCACCAGCGTTTCGCCGCGCTCGAAGCGGCCGGCTACGTGCGCCGTCCCACGGTTCCGGCGCACGTCACGCACAACGCGCACATGTACTACCTGCTCCTCGACGACGCCGCGGCGCGCCCAGTGGTCCTCGAACGGCTCCGCGATCTCGGCGTGCACGCGCTGTTCCACTACGTGCCGCTGCACTCGTCGCCCGCCGGCGTGCGTTTCGGCAGCACGCACGGCCGGCCGCTCCCGGTCACGGACGACGTCAGCGCGCGCCTGATCCGGCTGCCGATGCACTACGCGCTGAGCGAGACCGATCTCGATGCCGTCGCCGGCGCCGTGACGTATGCCGTCATGCACGCGGCCGGCTTGCGCGTCGCCGTCTGACCGTGACCGCGATCGCCGCCGAGCGCGGCATGACGCCGCTCGAACGACGGTACCGCGCTAGGCCGGACGTCGTCGTCGCAACGCCTGCGACGTTCGCGCAGGTGATCCCGGAGATCATAGAACGCCGCCGTGCGGGCGAACGCGTCGAGGTCGCGATCGCGGTCGAAGAGCCACGCGTCGCGCTCATGCGCAACGTCGCTCCGCAGCTCATCAACGCCGCCTCACCCGACGAGCGGGCAGCGCGGCTCGACATGCTTTCCGCGGGAAAGCTCGCGATCAACGGCGCCGCGCAGCAGGCCGCGGAGCAGGCCTGGTACGGCGACGCTTCCTCCGTTCCGTTCCAGCATCTGTGCGCGATCGCCGACGGCGTGATCTTCCGCTCTTCCGCCGAACAGGACCGCGCGCGCCGGCTGTTCGGCGAATACCCTGCCCGCTCGGTGATCGCGGTACCGCCCGACGACCGCGTCCCGATGCTGCCGCTCGGCGACGTCGCACGCAGCGATCACGTGGCGCTGTGGGCCGACGGGCTCTCGCGCGAGCTGATCGACGTCGCGAGCGTGATGCTGTGGGATCTGCGCACGCCGGTGCGCGTTGTGGACTCCGCGACGCCCGACGCCGCGCGCGTGCTGGCGTCAGCACGTGCAATCGTCGCGCTCGACCCCGACGATCCGGCACCCGCTATCGCCCTCGCGCGATTCGGCCGTCCGCTGTGCGCCACGTGGACGTCCGGCGCCCTGGAGTCTCTCGACGGCGCGAACGGTTACGAGCCGTGGGCGCGAGCCGGGATGGTCGACGCGCTGCTGCGCGCGCTCGGCGCGCCACCCGCGCGCGTTCGCGCACAAGCGCCGCCTCCGGTCGGCGTGCAGCAGTCCGCGGCAATCGTGTGCGAGCGGGCGCCGCTGGTGTCGATCGTGATCGCGACGTGGAACCGGCCGCACGTCTTGCGCGACTCGCCTGCAGCACCTCCGCGCGCAAACCTATCCCAACATCGAGACCATCGTGGTCAACAACGCCGGCATGCCGGTCGACGAGGTCGTCGCTGCATTTCCCGGGACGGTCCTGTTCAACCGCGACGCCAACAGCGGAAACCCCACGCAGCCGCGCAACGACGGGTTCGCGCGATCGCGTGGCGCCTTCGTCACGTTCCTCGACGACGACGACCTCTTCTTCCCCGACCACGTCGCGTCCAACGTCGAAGCGCTCGAACGAACGGGCGCCGCGTGCGCGAAGAGCGATTTCCTGGTGCGCATCGTAGAGCGCGCTGCGAACGGCACGGAAATCGAAACCGGCTGGGACCTCGAACGCAACGCCGGGCTAACGCGCAGCGAGCTGCTGATCGCGAACCGCATCGGCTACATGACGGTGTTCGCACGCCGCAGCGCGATCGAAGCCGTCGGCGTCTTCGACCCGGAAGAGGGGCTCGACGAGCTCGGCATGTGGGTCCGCCTCGCATCGAAGTACGACTTCGTGCACCTCGACCGCCCGACGACCGCCTATACCATCCGCAGCAATTGGGAAGGTACGGCGACCGCCGCAATCCATCACACCTTCGGCGACGCCTACGAGCGTTTCTACGAAGTCCATCAGGCGGATGGGCTACCTCTCGTCGGCGCGAACCGCGCGGCGTATCTCGCGCACCTGCGCGCTCAAGCCGCTCCGGCGCGGCGTGTGCCGCGCTACCCAACTGCTCGCGTTCGCATTGCTCCGTAGTACGCAGCTGTAGCCGCGTACGACACGAAGCGCGAGGCGCGCCGATCGTGGCTATCGGGGCCGACTCTGCTGTGCCCATCGCTCCGATTTGGATAGGGCGACAAGGTTGTCTCGAGCTCGGTGAGGGGTGCCATCACGCGGTCACCTCGCCGCGATCATGACGCGGGCGCGGAAGTTGGCGTTCGAAAGCGGCGCCGAGGGCTCGACGTTGAGACGTCGAACTCGCGGGTTGTCATTCGATGTTTACTCCATCGGGTGACGGCCTCCGTCGGTGCCTCCAAAACCGGCCGGGCCTCTAGGATCAATTGCAAAAGATTTCGCTACCAAAATATCGCACGGACAGGCGTTCGGGACAACGGTTCGTGCGTGTGTTCACGGGCGTGACGTGAGGAGCGTTTCGGTGAGTCAACAGACGTTTTCGATTACCGGTATGGATCTCAGCGGTTACATGGTCAAGGACGCCGCGCGCGCGATCGCGTTTTACCGCGACGTGCTCGGGTTCGAGCCGGCGAAGGTGTATCCCGACGACCGCGGCGCCGAGTACGAGCTGCCCGACGGCACCACGTTCGGGCTCTGGGGCGGTGGCGGCGGCGTGATGCCGTTCCAGCCCAGCAACGGCATCCTGTTTGCCGTCGACGACCTCGACGCCGCCGTCGCGGCGATCGAGGCGCGCGGCATCCCCGTTGTGATGCGAACCGAAACCCCCGTCTGTTTCATGGCCGCGATCAACGACACCGAGGGCAACATGGTCACCCTGCACAAACGCAAGCCGGCGTGAGCGTCTGGATCCGGTAGGCGTCCTTCCCGAAGCCGCGGAACGGCGCTGGTATGTCTACAAGGCAAGCGGTGCTGCTCGTGACGGCGATCGCGATCATGGTCGGCATCTACGTCGTTGCCGTTCGCCGCTTCCAGCAGGACACGAAGCTCATCCAGTACGCGTACAGCGCCGTCACGCCGCCGGCCGACCGGCTCGACGTGAGCGCGCAAATCCTCAGCGTCAGCCCGCTGAACGATTCCGTGCGCGTCCGGTTCGGTTTCAAGCCGTTCGGCGCGTACGCCGCGGACGAATTCGGCAGGCTCGCGAGCGACGTGACCATCGTCATCGCGACGGTGGACGGTTATCGGCCGGTGCATTTGGCCGCCGGCGAAATCCCCGCCGCGATCAACAAGAACATCGAGCTCGCTGACGGATCGCCGAACGACTACCCGTTCGACCGTTACACCGCGCGCATCGGGATTTCGGCCGTCGCGCGTTCGCACGCTGCTCCGCGCTCGATCCCCGTCGCCATCGTCCTCCATTATGAAGAACACCTCGGCGACTACGCGATCACGCCGGCGCTCGGCACCGAAACGACGCCTGCGGCGGTGGACCTGCGCCTAGGCATCCAGCGCTCGGCGGCCATCGTCACCTTCTCGAGCATGATGTACGCCGCGATGGTCTTGGTGTCCACGTCGGTCGTGGTCATGACGATCCTCGTCGTGGTGCGCCGCATCGAACCGGACTTCAGCATGATGCTGTGGAGCGGTGCGCTGCTCTTCGCCCTCCCCGCCGTGCGGAACTCGCTGCCGGATAGCCCGCCGCTGGGCAGCCAGTCAGACTTCTACATCTTCATGTGGGCGGAGTTCGCAGTCGCGCTCTCGATGGTCACGCTGACCGCATATTTGCTCGCCAAGCGCGCACGGGGCGAACCGAGCACCGCCGTATAGCGCCCCAGTCGCGGAAACACGGTGGTCGCCGAGCGCCGCGCTACCACCTCAGATTCGAGCAGGCGCCGGGAGCCGCCGACACGCTCGGGCCAAGCCCGGTCCGCGGCGAGGGGCAAACCCCCCGACAAGTCAAGCGACCCTTGACTCGGGTCGCCGCGAGGCGCTACGATCAGTCCCCAGAGCAGGCGCGACGGCGCGCATGACCTGGCGGGGGGTGTCTTCGTGTCTAGCAACGACGACTCGGGCGGCGCGCCCGATCTGAGCCAGCATCCGCTGGTCTCCAAGCTGCATCCGGATCCGGACGACCACGGTGCCGAGCACGCCACGTTCACCGGGTATCTCGGCCCGTCGTCAAAGGACGGTCACCATCGCATCTATCTCGACGAGTCGTTCAGCAACTACGTCGAGGTGCCCGATGACGCCATCGTTGCCACCGCGTCGACGAATTCGGAGGACGAGAACGCTCCGACGCGCGTGACGGTCAACGGCTCGGCGGCGGTCCGGCACGTCAATGTCACGAGCCGGCTCGGCAGCGCATCGTACCTTTCCGGCGCGATCGCTTCGACGCATCTCGCGGCCGGAGCGCGAGGGGCAGTCGGACCGCCCCCGCCGTGGTGCATTACGCTCTACACGTACAGCCCGACGTGCTCGCCGCAGATGTGCCCGACGACGTTCACGCTGCGTCCGACGTGTGCCGCCGGCCCCGTCTGCTTGACGGTCGTGACAGCGAACCCAACCGACTGCGGCGGACCGTGCCCGACGTATTTCACGGCGAATCCGACCAATTGTGTTGGGCCGTGCCTCGATGTCATCACCGCCCACCCGACCGATTGTTCCGGTCCGTGCGCGACGTACGTCACGGCGGTGCCGAGCTGCGACGCTACGGCGGCAGCGGCCGCTCGCCCGTGCTCGACACGCGTCACGGCGCTGCCGACCTGCCAGACGGGACCGCAGCACACCTGCCTGCTGACGATCTACACCGCCAACGTGACGATCTGTGCGCGCGGCGGCGGTCAGATCTGCGCAACGTACATGACGTCCAACCCCACCTACTGCCAGGGCGTGGCCCTGCAGCCGTGCCAGCCCATCGTGACCGCCCTCCTGTCGTTCTGGGGGCAGTGCAACGAGAGTTTTTCGACGTCGGTGACAATGTGTTCAAACCCATGTTGACGGCTCAATGAAAGCTCGCCGGTCGGAGGACTGACCGGGCAAACATGAGACCGGCGCAGCGAGCGAGAAGCACGCGGCGCCGGTCTCGACTTTTCGCCGGCCCGAGGATCGGATGCTGACCATCGACACGGCTACGCCGTATCTGCTCGAACGCGCGCTGATCTCGCCGGACTCGATCCTCGACGGCGAGCTGATGATCACGAGCATCACGCGCCGCAACCACAACCTGCGCGTGACGCGGCGTGACGGGCCCGGCTACATGATCAAACAGCCGGACCCGACCTCGCGCAACGCGCATGCGTCCCTTTCGGCAGAAGCGGAATTCTGCCGCTTCTGCCACGAGGATACGGTCGCCGCTGACGCAGCGTATGCCGTGCCGCGAACTGCGTTCTTCGACCGCGACCCGATGCTGGTCGCGTTCGAGCTGATCGCCCCGGCGGTTCCGCTGGGCCGACACGTGTGGAAAGCGGCCGACGACGGAACGTCAGGCGCCGTCTATGGCGCGCTGGGTGCGGCGCTCGGGACGATTCACCGCACGCTGCCGGCGGCCGCGGTATCGCTGCGCCTGCCGTGGCTGCACCGCCAGTTGCCTTGGATCATGCGCGCGCACAAACCGTCACCCTCGTTGCTCGAGGAGCTCAGCCCGGCCAACTACCAGACGCTGCAGATCCTGCAGCAGCACCGCGAGATCAGCCGGCAGCTCGACGCGCTGCGCGCCGCATGGTCGCCGACGGCGCTGATCCACAACGACGTCAAAGCGGACAACATCCTCGTGGTTCCCGACGGCGAGACCAGCGGCGTGCGTCTCGTCGACTGGGAGCTCGTGCAGATCGGCGATCCGGCATGGGACGTCGCGGGCCTGCTGCAAGACGCGGTGATGATGTGGGTGCAGTCGATGACGCCCGCGCCGACGCCCGAAGAGATGGCGCCGACGGCCCAGCTGCCGTGGCCGGACCGCCAGCTGGCGGTGAAGGCGTTCTGGCGCCGCTACCGGGCCGCCGCGCAGCTCGACCGCGACACGGCAAGCGCGCTGCTCGGCCGCGCGGTACGCTTCTCCGCGGCCAGGCTGATCCAATCCGCCTTCGAGATGGCCCACGATGCGCAGCAGCTGCCCCCGGCGTCGGTGCTGCTGCTGCAGATCAGCGCGAACATCTTCGACGATCCCGCGCTCGCGCAAGTGCAGCTGTACCGGCTGTTTCAGGAGGCGGCATGACGACGGCGGCTCCGCCGCACGACGATCTGCGCGCGGTGATGGACGCGGTTCGCATCGACTCGCGTACGGCGTACGCGGTCGGCGGTGTGCGCCGCGAGCTGCGCGCCGCGGCGGAAGATGAGTCGCAGGAGGCGGTGCTGCTGTCGACCCTCGAGGCCGACGTGTACGGTTCGCTGTACGTTCGGCCGACGCGAACCGGTGCGGTGCATGCCGGCATCTCCGTGCAGCGAGAGTTTCTCAACCAGCTCTCCGGCGCGAATACCGGTGCCGGCACGTGGGAGCCGGGCTGGCGGATCGTCTCCGCACTCGAAGACGGCCTGGTGGAGGTGCGCAAGGACCAGGTGTCGTTCTGGGTCCCGCCCCAGGAGCTGCGCACGCAGACCAAGCGCATCAAACGCGGCGAGTTCTGCCGCGTGCACGTCGGCAAGGAGATGCGGCAGCTGGTACCGGGATTTTACTTCGCCATCGGTGACGGCGACGCCGCGAAGGACGATCGCACCGATCCGCTCGTGCGCGTGTACTGGAACCTCACCGCGGACGCGGCGATCCCGTACATGGCAGCGGCGACGAGACTCTTCAACGACGCTCGGGTTCCGTTTCGCACCAAAGTGCTCGCGGACCCGAGCTCGTACGCGCGCGCCGACGGCGGCGTCTTGTATGTCGAACGGCGCCATTTCACGCGCGCACGTGCGCTGATCGCTCGAGTCCGGGAGCATGTGCGCGAAGGGTTGCGCGAGGAGGTGCCGCTGTTCGCCAAGACCCTCGCGCCCGGCGTCGGGCTTGCGGAAGACCCCGGGGACGGAACGAGCTTCGGGCAATCGCGCAGCGCGCTGGTCGCGCGCGCCTTGTGGCATTGTCACGCAAACGGAATCGATGATGTCGAAGAGCGTGCCGCCGTGCTCGCAGACGAGTTCCGCCGAGCCGGCCTGGATCCCGCGCGCCCTTGGCTGAGCGGTCGCGGCCGATCGGACGAAGCATATGCGATCGACGAGCAACCGCCTCGGGCAGCCGCGGCATCGTGACAACCGGATGATCCGCGAAACGATGACAAGCCGTGCGACGTTCCGCGACGCGGCCGTGCGCATCGGCGAATGGATTTGCGCGAGCGCAATTTGGAGCGTGGGCGGGGACGAATGCAACTGGATGGGCACCGCCTTCCCGCGCCCGGAGGACGACGCACCGGGCGGCCTGGTTTCGGGGGCGTTATGGCCGACGCTATACGGCGGCAGCGCCGGGATCGCGCTGTTTCTCGCCGAGCTGCATCGCATTGTCCCGGACGAGCGGCTCGCGCGCACGGCGCTCGGTGCGCTGCGGCGTTCGGCGCGTGTGGTCGGCACGACGTCGAAGAACGACTCGCCGCTGTCGTTCTTCACCGGCGAGCTCGGGATCGCATACGTAATCCGCCGCGCGACGGCTGCCGGCATCGCTGATGGTCTGACGACGGAGTTCGCGGCGCTCGTTACACGTGTAGGCGATGCATTTACGGCGAAGCATTCGCTGGATCTCATGGGCGGCAATGCAGGAGCGCTTCCGGCACTGCTGCGGATGCGTGCCCTGCCGGGCTGCGAGGGGTTCGTCGATCTGGCCCGGTGCTGCGCGGACGAGCTGGTCGAGGCTGCGCAGTGGGACGGCGACGTTGCGTCATGGGATCCGCAGCGTGCGAGCGGGCCCGAGATGGGCGCCCCCGTACCGCTCACGGGATTTTCGCACGGTGCCTCGGGCATTGCGCTGGCGCTGCTCGAGGCCTATGCGTTCTTCGGAGACGAACGCTACGCTCGTACGGCGCGCGGCGCATTCGCGTACGAAGACGGGCTGTTCGTGCAGGAGCTCGGCAACTGGATCGACGTCAGCCGGCCGTTCACGCGCGATGCGGACGGCCTGCGCGGTGCCTGCGAGACCGCGTGGTGCCATGGCGGCCCGGGCATCGCGCTCGCGCGGCTGCGCGCCCGGGCGCTCGATCGTGCTGCGGCCGAAGCGCACGAGGCGCTGGCGCGAACCGCACTCGAAACGACGGTCCGCGCATTGCGCGCCAATGTTGAAAACGCTGGGTACGATACGTCGCTCTGCCACGGTGTGACTGGTCTGGCGCAAATCGTTGCAATCGCCGGCGATGCGCTCGACGACGACGGATATCGCGGCATCGCCGACGACGTGACCTTGGCGCTGATCGACCGCTACGGCGCGTCCGGCCGCTGGCCGCTGGCCGCATGGCACGCCAGTAGCCAGCCGAGCCTCATGACGGGCCTGGCAGGGATCGGACACCATCTCCTGCGCCTCGCGGAGCCGACCGTACCGCCGGTCCTCGTGCTCGATGCCTCAACGTCGTAACCATCATGGTCGGCATCGACCCTAGGATTCAAAACGACGGCGGCGACGGTGAATCCGTATGGCGATCTGTCGCCCCGCAGGGCCACGTTCAGATCACATGACCGGTTCGGGTGGGGCGAACATCGCGTGTGCTAGCGACGGGTCGGCTTCGAGCTTGTCCGCCAGCGCGTTGAAACGCGCTGCCGTTTCGTAGCGGCCGCGGAGGTACGTCGGCCAGCATGCGTATGCGCCCGCGTGCTTCTTTGCGACGTGCAGGTGTGCGTTTGCGAAGGCGCGCTGCTTGCGGAACGTCATGTTTTCCGTGTTCGGGTCGCGGCGCCAGGAGTATTCCACCGTTACACGGTCCAGGTGCACGAAGTCGATCTCGCGGCTCATGCGCAGCCACATCTCCCAGTCGTCGGCTGCGCCCATCGCTTCGTCGAACAGGCCGAAGCGGTCGAACAGCTCGCGGCGGTGGACGTAGCTGTGTACCGTGGCGAGGTTGTCGTAGAGGTAGGCGTCCTTCTCGAAGTCGCGGTCGGTGAAGATCGCGTACTCGCGCGGGACGAGCGCGCCGTCCACGACGTCCGCGTACTCCGCGACGCAGTTCGCGTAGGCGACGCCGGCGTGCGTGCGTTCCAGCACGTCGACCAGCCGCGCGGCGTGGTCGGGGTACCACATGTCATCGTCGTCGAGGTAGCCGACATATGTGCCGCGCGCCGCGCGCACGCCGTCGTTCACCGCGGCGACCAACCCGCCGTTGCGCGGGCGGTGCACGTAGCGGATCGCGAGCCGGCCTTCGTACTTCGCGAGGAGCTCGGAGACGTCGGGGCCGGCATCGTTCACGACGACGGCTTCAATGTCGCGGTACGTCTGCGCGGCGAGACTGTCCAGCGCCCGCGCGAGCAGGTGCGGCCGGTCGTAGGTGCGCACGATCGCGGACAGCAGCGGGCCTTGCGTGCGCGTCGCGCGCTCGCGTGCCAGTGCGCCGGCGAATCGCGGCGCGCTGCCGTACGCCGGGAGCTGCTCGGTGAGCGCCGCGTCGAGCGCGCGGTACAGCGTCTTCGCGCGCAGCGGATCGTAGCCGAAGGCCAGGCCGAGGCTCGGCGCGCCCGAGCCGAACGGCGCGACGACGCGCACGCCCCGCGCGTACAGTGCGAGCGCGCCATCGAGGCTCGACCACGACGGCGCGATCACGACGGCGGCATCGGCCGGTAATGGTTCGTGTGCGTTCTCGCGCGCGATCACGTTCCAGGGAAATTCGCGGTTGGCGAAGAGCACGTCGAACTGGCGCAGCGCGTCGCGCGCGGTTCCCGGCGCGTAGACGACGACCCGGCGGCCGTACGGCAGCGGCGCGTCGACCGGAGGCGCGTGCACGATAGGAACGACGCGATTCGGCGGCCGGCCGACCGCGGTTTCGAGCCTGCGCGCGTGCTCCGGCGAGTCGACCAGCACCGCGTCGGCGCTGCGCAGCGCCGCGTGCAGCGCGCGGCGCACCGGCGCGTCGAGCACCGTGTAGTCGGCGAGCGGCTTGCCGTTGAGCGCGATCGTCCCGCGCGCGAAGCCGTCGGCGATCGCGGCGCGCTGTTCCGCGTCGTTGCTCGCAGCGGCCTGCGCATAGACGGTGGCGACGAGCGCCTCGCGCGCGTCGGGGAGCGCGACGTAGAGCGCTGCGAGCTCGCCGCGGCGGCGGGCCGCGATCAAGCGCTTCAGCGCGGCCGGCACGCCGGCGAGATCCGTCGCGACGACGACGTCGCCGCCGAGCTCATCCGCAACCGCGCGCAAGCGCGCATGCGCCGGCGCGTAGTCGCCGTCTGCGTACATCGCGGCGGGGTCACTTCCCCAGTATGCTTCGACCGCGCTCACGCGACCGGCTCCGGGGCCGCGTATGCTTTGACGAGGCACGTCTGCAGCACGTCGAGCCGGCAGCGCGCCGCGACATGGCTCGCGAGGGCGGCAGCGTGGTCGGCGGCGCCGTTCCACGCATCGCACAGCGCAGCGGCGATCGCGACCTCGTTCGCCGGGTCCACTTCCCAGACGCCGTTCGTGCCGAAGACCTCGCGCACGGCGGCACGGTTCGAGCCCACGACCGGCACGCCGTGGCGCGCGAGCGACGCGAGCGCCGACAGGTCGGCGCCGGTCCAGGACACGTCCACGACGACGCGCGCGCCGCGGCCGAAGTCGCCCGGGGCGAACGATGACCGCTCGTCGAGGTAGGAGCGCGCTCGTGCGGCGTATGCGCCGTCGACGATGCTGCCGGCGAAACGAACGGGCAGGCCGACGCGCGCGGCGGCGCGCGCAAGCGTCGCTGACGCATGCAGCGGTCCCACGGGGGCCACGGCGAGCACGTACGGCGCGACGGCGGCGTCGGGAGCCGGCACCTCATCGGGCGCCGGAACGTAGGCCGCGAAGACGCGGTCGACGCCGAGCGCGCGAATGCGCTTCGCCTCGGTTGCCGACGCGACGAAGACGACGTCGGCGGATGCCAGCGCGGCACGCTGCGCCGCGCGAAAACCTGGGCGCGGTTCGTGCGGAATCGCGCATGATGCGGCGCCGGCGAACGCGGTCTCCCGCGCGACGACGGAGCCGAGGTACGGACCCAAGATCTCTTCGTCGTCGCTGATTGCGAGCGTGCGCGCATGCGTCACGGCGCCCCAGTAGCCGCCGTCCGGAGCATCGTCGAAGAGCGGCGTGAGCAGCGTGCGAATACCGCGCGCGCGCGCCGCAGCGAGCAGCTCGGCAGCGGCGTGCGGATCGTCGAGACCGGCGGCGTGGACGAACGCGTACGGCTCCAGCGGGCGCCCGTCGTACCCTGCAACGTCGACCGCGACATCCTCGCAGCCGAGCGCCGCACCGATGGCGAGCGCGGTCCGGAACGCGGCGTCACCCGCGGCGAGCGCGGCATCTGACAGCGCGACGTAGCAGCGCAGCGACGCGCTCGCGTTCCCGAACGTCGGGACGGCCGGGGCGAGCGCGAGCGGGACGTCCCCACCGAAGCACGTCTCCACGTACGCGCCATCGTCCACGGCGCGACCGCGCGCTCCCGCGACGCACGCGTACGGCGCGGCGCCGAGCGCGTGCGCATCAGCGCGCGCGGCAATCACCGCGCCCCCCGCGTCGTCGCACACGTACAGCATCGCCTCGGGCTCAGCACATGCCGTGAACGTCGCCAGCACCGCCGGCAAGATCGCATCGAACGCCGCTTCGAGCTGCTCGACGACGGCATGCGCTTCGCGCGGCGCGACGAACGGCAAGCGGTCGCGGTGCGCGAGCGCGTGCCGGTCGATGCGAATGCCCGCGACCACGCCGGCGCGTTCGCCCTCGGCGAACGTGAGGTCGAGATAGTGCTGCGGTCCGTCCACGGTGCGCACGGGTTCGATGCGATACGCCGCCAGCCGAGCGCCGCGCCCGAGCCCGGCCAGCCCTTCGCACAGCGCGCCCGGAAACCGAGCGTGGAACCGCGGCGTCACGCGCGCACCTCTTCGCGTTCCGGCTGCAGCTGAGTTTGCGCCTGCGGCACCGTCATGCGGTCCGGCTGCGGCAGCGGCACGAAGTGCGCGTCGTGGTCGAAGCCCGGCCGCGCCAGGCCGCGCGCATCGTACGGCGTCGCGATCGGCGCGTCCGGCAAGCCCCACTTCTCGCAGAATGCGTGCCAGTTGCGTTCCATGTGCGCGCGATGGTCCAGCGAGTTCGCCTTGAAGCTCACGCTGCCGAAGTGGTGGATGAACACGTCGTCGCAGACGAAGATGCCCCACCCGGCCGCGCGGATGCGCACGGCCAGATCGTCGTCCTCGAAATTGCCGAGCCCGTAGCGCGGGTCGAAGCCGCCGATCTCGTCGATCACCGCGCGGTCGAGGCACAGGCAGAATCCGACGACGCGGTGCGCGACGTAGCCGCGCCCGCGCAGCGCGCGGCGGCGTTCGGCGGCGTAGCGGTGCATCGCGACGTCGTCCTTGTACGGCACGGCGAGGATCTGCTCGCTGGCCACCTGATTGCTGCGCGGTGCCGTGCAGCCGACGGTACGCCGCAGCTCCATCGCGCCGATCATGTCTTCGAGCCAGCCTTCGGTCACGATCACGTCGTTGTTCAGGATCACCACGACGTCGCCGCGCGCGTGCGCCATCCCGACGTTCATCCCGCCGCCGAAGCCGAGGTTGCGCCCGTTGTAGACGACGCGCACGCCGTGCTCGGCCGCGAGCTTCTTCAGCACGTCCAGCGTGGGCGCATCCGAGCCGTTGTCGACCACGATGATCTCGTGCGGATAGCGCGTCACCGCGCGGATCGACTCCACCGCCAGCCGCGTGAACTCGGCGGCGTTCCACGACAGCATCACGATGCTCGCGATGCCGCGGAAGCGCGGCGCTGCGGCGTTCGTCGCGATCGTCGCTTCGGCGGGCGCGCAGCCGTAGCGCAACCGGAACGCGACGTCGTCGGCCGGCGGCGGCAGCACCTGAAGCGCGGGGTCGAGGCGCACAATGCCGCGCTTGCGGTCGCGCGCGACGCGCAGCACGAAGTCCGCGAGCGATCCGTGCAGCGTCTCGAACGCGTCGAGCCGCTCGCAGGACGGGATGCGGGCCGCGGCGACGACCGTTGCGCGCGCGTCGGCGCCGGCCGGCGCGAAGGTCGCGAACGCCGCGAGCGCGTTGCATTCGAGCGCATGCACCAGCGTGTCCAACCAGCCGGGGAGGAGGACGCAGCGCGCGTCGACGAACGCAACGTACCGGTCGCCGCGATTCCGCAGCGCGCGATCGGCGCGATCGAGCGCATCGGGGCCGTCGGCGATCACGATGTCGTCCAGCGCCAAACCGTTCGCGCGCAGCATACGCTCGAACCCGGCCGGGTCGGCCGGCGTGCCGACGACGACGGCGGTCGCGCGCGGCGCGGTGTCCATGAGCGTCATGTCGGCGCCGTACGGCGTTCGCAGCGTGCGCCTCGTGCGCCCGAGCATCGCTTCCGCACCGAATTCAACCCACGCCGGCGTCGCATGCGCGGCAAGGCGGCGTTCCGTAGCCGCACGGCGAGGATCGTCTCCGTGCGCCGCTACCGCACCGGAAGCCACAACGCGCACCGCGGTCGGAACGACGATCAATCGCACGCGATCGCCGCGCGCGGCGGCAGTCGCGGCGAGCCATGCATCCGGCTCCGCAACGTCGGGCGCCATCGCGCGCAGCGTCTCGGTTCGCGCCGCGACACAGCGGCCGTCGAACGCGTCCGGATCGAGCGGCCCATGCGCACCCTCGAGTGATGGAAACGTCGCTCCCGCAAGCGACGCGAACATCGCTCCCGCACCCAGCGCATGCACCCGCGCGCGGTCACGCACCGCATCGTCCAGCAGCAACATCCCGGCATTCACGACGCGCGCATCATCATCGACGAGCACCGGCGCGACCAGCGTATCTTCTTCGACGCGCGCGATCAGCGCGTAAGCCGCCGCGGGGTCCAGCAACACCGAGGGATCCACCACGATCGCGATCTCCGCCTCGACGGCGCGGAGCGCGAGCGCGAGCGACGGATCGGCGGCCACGCCGAACGGCGCACTCGACGCGGGCCCGACGTAGCGCAGCGGTACGCCGGGGAAGCGGGCCCGCAGCCCGGCCGCGGCTCGCGGACCACCGCCGGCGCACACGATGGCGTACGGTGTCATCCCCCAAGTGATCGGTCCCGAAGGCACCGGCCTGAAGCCGGGAGAGGCCGCTTCCATCCGCGCCGCCGAAGCTATGGGCCGGATGACCCCGTACTACCGGCACTTCGGGTTGGAGCGCGATCCGTTCCTCGACACGGCGGACCCGCACTTCTACCGGACGACGCCGGGCCTGATGCGCGCTCGCGACCGCCTCGTCAGCGGTGTCCTGGAGTCGCGCGGCTTGCAAGCGGTCGTCGGCGATCCGGGCACCGGCAAGACCAGCCTGATGGCGCAGCTCGAGCGCGAGCTGCTAGGCCGCGACGAAGTCCGCCTCGGCAAGATCCTCGACCCGTCGTTCTCCAACGAGACGGAGTTCTTGCTGGGCGTCGCGCGCTCGTTCGGCCTCGCGCTCCCGCCGCGTTCGCCGGCCGCGCTGAAGAACGCGCTCAAGAACTATCTGTACGACGCCGCCGTGCTCGACGGGCTGACGCTCGCGCTGCTGGTCGACGAAGCGCAGAACGGCACGGACGAAGTGTTCGAGGTGCTGCGGCTTCTCCTGAACTACGACGTCCCGCAGCGCAAGCTCCTCAACGTCGTGCTGTTCGGCCAGACGGAGCTGCGCGCGCGCATCGAGGCGCGCCGCAACCTCGCCGACCGCGTCGACGAGTGGATCGCGCTCGAACCGCTCGAGACCGCGGAGGCGCGCGCGCTGGTCGCACACCGCGTCGCTCGTGCGGGCGGGGCCGACGACGCGGTCTTCGACGACGACGCGCTCGACCTCGTGGTCGCCGCCGCGGGCGGCACGCCGCGGCGGCTGCTGACGCTCGCGCACGCGACGCTGCGCGAAGCCGCCGCGTACGGCCGCCCCCGGGCGACGCGCACCGATGCTGAAGCCGCCGCCCGCGCGCGCGGGCTTACCGTCCCGGCGCGCCCGGCGGCCGTGGCGGCGCCGGTACCGCCGCCCGTCACAGCGCCGGAGCCGCCGCCCGCGCCGGAGCGGGCGCCCGGGCCGTTGCCGGAATCGCAGCCGGAGCAAACACCTGCGGCGGAAGCGCCCGCCAAGCCCGAAGCGCCGCCCGCGAAGCCCGCGTGGCACCAGCGCTTCCCCTGGCTCGCCGCCGCGTTTCGCTCGCGATGAGCGGCCGCGAGGTCGACGTCGACTCGCTGTTCGACCGCAACGCCGACACGCAGCTGCTCGACCGGCGGCGGCGTGAGGAGCTGGGCCTGGTCGCACAGCGCGCGCCCGCGTCGTCGACCCCGGTCCGCTTCGGCCCCGAATCGATGCTGGACGAGGAGCTGCCGCCGCGCCCGCGCCCCGCGATGCTGCGCGTCGCGCTCGACGCACGACCTCAGCGCGAACTCATCCCCGGCGCAGTCGTGACGGTCGTCGTGACCGTCCACGACGACGGCGACGCGGCTGCAGCCGACGTGCTCCTGCGCGTGACGGTGCCAAGCGACTGCGAACCCGTGCCGGACTCATTCGCGCGCGACGATGCGGCACTCGACGGCGAAGCGTTGCTCGGCGAAGGACTGCGCCTCGGAACGGTCGCCGCGGGTGAGGCCGTGCGCGTGCGTTTCACGATGCGCGTGCTGCCCGGCACCGGCCCGCTCGACGTTCTCGCACACGCGTACGCGCCGGGCATCGCAACGATCGCCGGGCCCGCGCTGCGCCTCACACGCCGCGCGGGTCACGCCGCGTTCGAACCCCCACGCCCGTTCTTCGAACTCGAAGCGGACGAAACGGACGAATCGCTGACGCCGGCCGCAGAAATCCCCGCGCTAGCAGCGCCTGAAATGCAGCGCACCGTCGATACTGTCGTCGACGAACCGGCCGCGCCGGAAGTCATAGCACCGGAAGTCGTTGCACCCCGAGCAGTCGCGCCGGAACCTGTCGCAGAGGAAGCTGTCGCGCCCGAAGACGTTGCGGCGGCGGTGATCGTGCCGGACTACGTCATCGTCAGACCAACCCCGCGGGCACCAGCCGTCCCCGACGTCGTCGTCGCAAACGAAACCCCCGTGCGCGCGCCGAACGTGATCGCTCCCGCGGTCGTCGTCGTGAAGCGCGTGTCGAAAGCCGGCGTGTCCAAACCAGCCGCAGCCAAACCGGCGAAAGCGGTCGCGCCCGAATCGAAGCCGGCACCGCCCGAATCGAAGCCGGCGCCGGCCGAACCGAAGCCGGCACCGCCCGAACCGAAGCTCGCCGCAAAAACGAAGCCCGCGCCGAAACCGCGCGCGCGCAAGCGCGCCGCGAAATCCGCGCCGGAAGCACCGCGGCCGCACGTGCTCGCGCGCGCGCTCGTCGAGGCCGACGTCTACATGCTCGAACGCATCTTCGCCGGCGCGATACCGCACGGGCTGGCCGCGGTCGCGCTGCTGTCGTCGGTCGCCGCGGTGGACGCGCCGCTCGGCGATGCACTCGGCGTGCGCGACTTCGCTCGCACGATCGCCGCCGCCGTGCCGCGCGCGCTCGTCGCCGCGCGCACGAATCGACCGGCGCCGGCCATCGTGACGCGCGAGTCGCTCGAAACTGTCCGCGCGTTCGCGCCCGCGCCCGCCGAGCCGTTCACGCACGACGGTCCGCTCCTGGTGACTCGCCTCGACGAGCGCGAGCTCGACGGGCTGCGCTCGGTGCTCGCGCGGGATCTCGACGACGTCTTCTTGCGCGGCGTGCAGGTGCTGCTCGCCGTCGCGCCGCGAGCGCTCGACGGTGTCGCGCCCGAAGCCGGCGCGCGTGCCGCAGAGGCGCTCGCGGCGTATCGCGTCGCCGCCGGCGCGTGGCTGATGCGCGTCACCGTGCGGCGCGCCGTCGACCGGCGCTACGATCCGCTGCTCGCCAACGATGCGTCGCTCCACGAAGCTGGGCGGGAGCTCGTCACCGCGCTGCGCGCCGCGCTCGCGTGAACCTGCTGATCGGCATCCCGACGAGCGGCCAGCCGACGCGGCCGTTTCTCGACGCCCTCAGCGCCCTCGTGCTGCCGCCGTCCGTGACGAACGCCGACCGCCTCGTGTGGACCGGCAACTTCGTCGCGGTGCAGCGCGAGATGATCGCGCGCGACGCGGTGCAGCGCGGCGCCGACCTGCTCGCAATGATCGACGACGACATCGTCCTGCCGCCCGACGCGCTGGCGCTGCTGGTCGCCGCGCTCGACGCCGATCCCCAAGCGGCCGTCGCAGGCGCGCTCTACTATAGCCGCGACTCCGCGCGCCCGATGGCCGTCACCCGCTGGGTGTCGACCGACACCACGTCCGCGGCCATCCCGGCATATGCGGCCGGCCGCGTCGTGCAGGTGGACGGCGTCGGGTTCGGCTGCGTCGTCGTGCGCGTCGCGGCGCTGCGCGAGCTCACCGCGCCGTACTTCGCCGTGCACGCCTACGTCGACGCGCAGACGCGCACCGTGCGCCAGTGCGACGAGGACTATTTGTTATGCGAGCGGTTCCGCGCCGCCGGCCGGCACGTGCTTCTCCACGCCGGCGTGCGCGCGGGACACTACGACCGCGGCAGCGACACGACGGCGCCCGCAGCGTGGGAGAGCGACGCCGACACAGATCGCCTGCGCATGATCGTGCGCGAAGACGGACGGACGAAGCTCGTGCCGTTCGACGACGCGGTGCCGCGCGCGAGCGAACACCAGGAACGCCTCGAGACGACGATCCTGTTCGCGGGTAGCGCTTAGTACTGGCCGTCCAGCAGGCGCGCCGAGTTCGCGTGTTTGCCGAGGCTGCGCGCGAACGCGTTGACTTGGCCGATGGACCGCAGGCGCGTGCCCACTTCCGCTTGATACGCGTTCAGGCGGCGCAGCTGGTCCTCGCGGTACGCAATGATGCCGCGCACGCGCTGCGCGACCTTGGCATCCTCGGCGGGTGCGGCGTGCGGCGCGGCGTCGAACAGCGCCGACAATTCTTCGGTGAGCGCGCCTTGCGCGCGCAGCGCGTCGTTCACGTCGTCCCAGCGCCGTTCCACGATCGCTGCGTCGGCGTCCAGGCACGAGCGCTCCAGCGCGATGATCGTGCGCACGACGTCGTCGCGCACGGCGTCAGCCGGCGAGTGCATTGAGCTCCTGGCGCGCGCCGCCTTCGGTGCGGTAGCGCTTGATCGCCTCGACCCAGGTCTCGCGCATCCCGGCGATCTGCGGCAGCACCTCGCGCACCTTCGTCGCGTCGCCCTGCATGTTCGCCGCGACGAGCTGGTGGTGCCAGAACTCGTAGATGCGGAACAAATTGCCGGGGATGTCGCTGTCGAGATCGAGCTTGAGCGAGCCCATCAGCAACGCGCACGCTCTCTGCGCGCGGCGCAGCAGGTCGTGGCGGCCCTGAATGTCCGCCGGCCGCGTCTCCATCACGTCGATCGCCTGGCGCGCGAACAGCAGCAGCGCGTCGTAGACTTTGATGATGAGCTCTTCGGGGCTCGCTGAATTGATCGACGCTTCGAGATAGCGCATGTTGGCGTTGGAGACGGTCACGTTATCCTGTCTTGGACGATCCGGTGAGCGCGCTGAGCGACCCTTGCTGCGATTGCAGCAGCGCGATGGCGCCTTCGCTGCTGACGAACTCGGCGCGCAGCCGGTCGGCCTGCAGGTTCGCCTGGTCGGTGACGAGCTTGATCTGCTGCTGCAGCGAGCTGATCTGGTCGTTGGTCTGGTTCGACAGCGACGCGAACAGCGACGTCGGCGGGACCTTGCCCACCAGGCCGCCGGTGATCTGCGTCGACAAGCCCGAGACGGTCGTCAGGTACGATCCAATCGTGCCGATGAGGCTCGTGCTGCCCGTGAACAAGCTCGCGACCGCGTTGGCATTGGCGGCGAGCGCATTGCTCAGCTTCGTGACGTCGAGGTCCTGAAGCCGGCCGCTCGTGCCGGCGAACGTCTGCTGCGACACGTTGCTCTGCGTCGTCGTGTTCTGCGTGTTGCCCGCCGTCGCGGCGGCCACGCTGAACGACGAGTCGATTATCAAACCGATCGACGCGAGCGAGTTGTACGACGACGACCCGGTGTTGCCCATCGACGTGACCATGTTGACCAGCCGGTCGCGCAGCCCCGTGACGTCACTGTTGTTGAACAGCACGCCGCCGGTCGTGAGCTGCGTCCCCGCCGTCTGCCCCGTGCTCGCATCCGTCGTCGTCCCGACGACCGGAGCCTGCGTCGCGGTGTTGATCTCGTCGATCACGGCGTTGTACGCCGTCACGAACGTCTTGATCGACGTCTGCAGCTTGGTGCTGTCCTGCGCGACGGAGATCGTCACCGGCGCGACGATGGTGCCGTCGATGGCCTGCTGCAGCTTGAGGTCGACGCCCGGCACGACGGTCGTGACGTCGTTGGAGTTGCTGTAGACGTCGTGCGTCGTGCCGGCGTTGTCGACGTATTGTACGTGCGCGGCTTTGCCGACCGCGACCGCGGCCCCCGCGCTGAGCGCGTTGGGCGTCGTGGCGTTCGCGAGGAACCCGACCGCCTGCAGGAAGTTCGAGGTATCGGCGCCGGAGCCGAGCGTGATGCCCTGCGGCCCGCTCGACTTCGCGGTGAGCAGCACGCGGTCGTTCGCGGAGTCGTAGGTCGCGAAGACGCCGGCCGACGACGCGTTGATCTGCTGGAGCATGTTGTTGAGGTTGTTCGTCGTCGGGTCGACCGAGAACGTGACGCCGTTGATCGAGAACTTGCCGGCCGTCACCGCCGTCGCGAAGCCGGCGTTGTTCGACGTGTTGAAGGTCGCGCCGACGTTGATGCCGCCGATCTTCGACGTGCTCGTCACGCTGTAGTTGCCGCCCGCGAACGTGATCTGCGCGGTGTCGAGCTTGAGGACTTGCAGCAGGTTGCCGCGGTCCGTCGCGCTGCCCAGCGTGAGCGGCTGCGTCGAGTTGACCGACACCGTCTGCGTCGCCGCGTTGTAGGTCAGCGTCACGCCGACCGCGCTGAGCGCGGCGATGTTCGCGGCGTTGTTCACGAAGCTCTGCAGCGTGGTGGAGTTGACGTCGTAGTTCAGCACCGCGCCGTTGATCGTGAGCTGGCCGGGCGTCGTCGAGCCGGGCGGGCCGTTGTTCGGCGTGATCGACGCGCCCGCGACGGCGAGCGCCGTCGTGTCGCTGAACGTTCCGTTCGCGGCTGCATCGTTGGTGAACTGCGTCGCCGTCGCCAGCGTCGCGGTCTTGACGACGTACGTGCCGGGCGTCGCGACGGCGCCGGCGAGCGTCGACGCGGCGACGGCCGAGCTGTTCGACGACGACGGGGTCGTCGCGCTGAAGTTCGCCGGATCGCTGACGGCCAGGAACGTGTCCTGGAACTTTGCGACGAGATCGTGGATCTTCAGCAGCTCGGTCTGCTGCGCGTTGAGCGCCGTGACCTTCGTCTCGAGCGGCTTCTCCTGCGAGAGCGTGATGTCGGTGTACTTCTGGATGATCGAGTTGTAGTCGATCCCCGACGCGATGCCCGGGAACGAGACCGGCGGGACGTTCGTGCCGTACTGGGTGGCGGTGCTCGACGTCGCCGAGCTGGAGCCGATGCCGCTCACGTCAGGCTGTCCGGTCCACGACGGCGCCCGCGAGCTTGTTGAAGAACTGCGCGATCAGCACCATCGACTCGGCGGGGAACTGCGAGATCTCCGCGCCGGTGTCTTTGTTGGTGAAGACCGTCACGATCTGATTGGTCCCGTGCACGACCTTGAACTGCACGGCGACGTGCGAACCGCCGCCGACCAGATGCGAGAGCGCGCTGTGAAGCGTCTCGTCGGCGCTGTGCGGCGGTTTCATGAACGGCACGTCCGGCGCGTGCGCGGGTGCCCCCGGCTGCGCGGCGGGCGCCGCGGGTGCGCCCGGTGTTGCGGCTGCGGCGGCTGCGGCCGCTCCGGCGGCCTGCTGATCGATCGTCTGAACGTCCATGTTCGGCGGGATCCTCCTCGTGATGGTATCGGACGCGCGACGAGCCCGGTTTAGGTGACAGCGGTTGCGATGCTCGCATAACCGTGTACGATCGCGCGCACGGCGGTGCTGGGCGCGAGGGCGGCCACGGTCTCCGGAGCCGGACGGCCCGGTGCGCGCAAGGCCTCGTCCCACGCCTCGCCCAGCGCGCGCGTCAGCGCGACGGGGTCGGCCGGATCGAAACGGCGCGGCTCGACGCCCGGCGCGGCGAACCGGCGGCGGTCCGCCAGCGCGATCCGGGTGCCGGCGAGCGCGGCGGCGGCGAGGCGCGAGCCGCCATCGCCCACCCAGCTCGCGTCGACGACGACGCCGGCGGCGGCGCGTAGCCCGGCGGCGACGCCCGGCGCGGGCTCACCGGCGAGCACGACGAGGCTCGGCCCGCCGAACTCACGGACGAGCTCGAGATACGAGGCGTCGACGACCGGCCCGGCCACGACGAGCGGCAGCCCGGCGGTCGCGGCGCACCGCGCGACGAGCAGCGCGTTGGAGGCGGGGCCGATCGGCGCGTGCAGCAAGACGAAGCGGTCGGCGCCGGCGAGGCGGCCGACGGGCAGCGGCGCCGCGCATGCGGCGAGCGGCGGCACCACGACGATCGCGCCGCGGCGCCCCGTGCGGCGCCGGATCGCGTCCGCTTCTTCTTCGGTCGCGGCAAATACCACGGATGCGTCGCGCAGCGCGGCTGCGGCGTCATCGACCGCCGCGGCCGGCGGTGCATAGGGTCCGTCTGCGCGCGCGTCGCCCACGCTGACCGCGCGTTTCGCCAGCAGCGCGAGATACGCCGCGACGTCGTGCTCGTCGGCGCCGTACTCGAAACAGTAGCGCGTCACCTCGGCGCCCCACCAGCCGCCGTGCGCCGCGTCTTCGTCGTGCGCGTGCACTGCGGCGGGAATGCCGCGGCTGCGCGCGGCATCGACGATCAGCCGCGCGCGGCGGCCGTCGGACGTTCCGATGAGATGCACGAGGTCGGCGCCTGCGAGCTCGTCGGGCGAGTCCGCGAGCATCGCGTCGAAACCTTCGGCGATCAGTGCCGCGACGAGCGCGCGCGCTTCGTCGGTATCGGCGGACGGGTGCAGCAGCGCGTCCGAACGCCCGAGGATCACGGCGATGCGGCCGGCGGAGCCGCCCGCCGCGCGGTACGTCAGATCGGGGATGGCGCGGGCCGGCGGCTCGGGCGCGCGCTCGACGGCGAACCACCGCCGCGCGGGGCCTTCGGCGGGATCGAACGAGATGCCGACGTCGAGCGGCAGCGGGTCGACGATCTCGACGACGTGCGCGCCGTGCGCGGTCGCCGAGTCCAGTTCGGGCTCGACTCGCAGCACGCAGGCCGCATCGCCCGCGTCAGCGCCGGCGGCGACGATTGTGACATCCGCATGCGCGGTGGTTGCGAGCGGCGCGTCGCCGTACCATGCGAGCGCGGCGGCATCGCGGCGCGAAGCTGCGACCGCGGCGGCACCGGCGCTGCGCAGCAGCGCCCAGCCTCCCACGGCGTCGGGCGCGTCGATGCGCACGGTGTGCCCGCGCGCGAAACGGCGCGCGTAGCGGTACGGCGCGAGGCGCGTCAGCGCGTCGCGCAGCGGCGCGGCGCCGAAGCAGCCGGCCGCGCGCGCCGCGGCGAAGCGCGGTTCGTCGGCGAACGCGACGACGTGCTCCTGGATGTGCTCACCGCGCAGCACGAGTTTTTCGAGATGCGGCAGGATACGTGCGGCGAGCGCGCGCGCGAACGCATCGTCGCCCGGCGTTCCGTGCGGAAAGACGAGCGGCTCACGGTCGCGTTCGACGATCACCGCGGGATCGGCGAGCACGAGCGGGATGACGGTGACGCCGGCGTCGCCGGCGAGGCAGAAGTCGAGCGCGAGCGCGGGCCGGCGCTGACGCAGCACGGGCTCGATGCGCACGGCCGCGAGCCGCGCGGGATCGAGTACGGCGCGCGCGGTGCTCCACGGCGCGATGATCTCGTGGGTGCGGTGCGTTCTCATCGCAGCGCAAGCTCCAGCAGATCGTGCAGCGCCGCGGCGGGCACGGCGGTGAGTCCGGCGAGCGCGTCGCGCTCGTGACCTGCGGCGACCACGACGCGCACGCCGTCGTCCAGCGACGCGCGCCACATGGCGAGGTCGGCGGCGCGTTCGACGCGCACGGAGACGGTTTCGTCCATCGGCTTGCCGCTCGCGGCCAGCGCGGGCCGGATGCGCGCGACGGCGTCGGCGGGTGCGACGTCGCCGTCGAGCAGCACGTGCAATCGCACCGGTGCGGCAGCATCGAACGCATGCGCAGCGGCCGCGAGAAAGCGCGCGGCGCGCTCGAGCTCCGCCGCGTCCGCGACGGGGACGGCGATCGCATGCGAGGCGCCCGGCCCGCGCTGCGCTTGCGCAAGGCTGCGCGGCACCGCATGCAGGCGCACGAACGGTACGCGGCGCGCTGGATCGAAGCCGCGCGCGATCGCTGCGGCGTCAGGCGCGACGACGGTTTGATGCGCGCCTGCCGCGGCGGCGGGATTGCGCGACAGCGCGGGATCGAAGCGGTGCGCGAGCGCGTCGTCGCAGCGCACGACACCGTACCCGGCCGCGCGCAAACGCAGCACGAGATCGGCGATCCCCTGGCGCGTCGGACCGAACGCGGGATCGATGCCGCCGACGGCTTCGAACGCTTCGCGGGCGACGGCCACGGCCGGCGTGACCGCGACGTCGATCGGCTCCAGCCGTCCGGAAAGGACGCTCGCGCGGCGTTCGGCGAGCGCCCGCAGCTGCGTGAGGTCGGCGTACGTCACGTCGTGCACGCCCTCACCGCCGTGCGCGCCCGCGACGGCGGGGAACGCCGCGCCGAGTGACGGCACGCGCGCGAACGCGTCGCGCACGCGGTCGAGCGCGCCCGCGGGCAGCAGCACGTCGTCTGCCAGCAGCACGATCAGCTCGTGCGCGGATGCTGCGATCGCACGGTTCGCGGCATCGCCGAGCAGCGGATCGGACTCGTCGGTCGCGACGTGGAGCTGCGGGTACACTGCGAGGATGCGGCGCGTCGTCTCCGCATTCGCCGCGCACACGGCGACGATCTCGTCACCGGCGCGCGCGGCGGGCACGACGGCGTCCAGCGTAATGCGCATGATCTCCGGCAGCGACGCCGCCAGAAACACGATGGAGGCGCGGCGCATCGCCGGCGGCGCAGCATCAGGTGGAACGTATCCGGGCGCGCGAACGGCCCGGCGCAATGCGACGGCGCTGGTCGCGAGCGCTTCGATCGCGTCACACAATGATGCGCCGGCAGCCTCGACGTGCTGCGGAAAGCGCGCGAGCGAGAGCAGCACGCAGCTGCCGTCCAGCGCCGCGGCGCCGGGTGCGGCCATCGCGACGAACGGCGCGGACTCGACGGCGCTGACGAGCGCGTCGAACGCGTCGCGTGAAGGCAGCCGTTCGGCGGACGCGACGAGCACGTAGCGGTCGCCGCGCACGCGCATCTCGGCGCGCAGCGCCGCGGCGGGATCGTCGACGGCGCGCACGACGGCGCCCGGGCGCCAGCTCGCGCGCGCGGCGCGCGGCGGCGTCCGCGCCGGCGCCGTGCACCAGCACCGTGAGCGGCGGCAGCGCGATGCGCACGTGCATGCGCCGTCCGCCGTCGAGCCGCAGCTCGCGGTCGGCGTGCGTGCGCCGCATGTTCGGCGGCAGGCGGTGCGCACCGGTCAGCTCGGGGCAACGCTCGGCGACGGCGCACAGCGCGGCAAAACGGCCGCGGTCGTCGGCATCGAGCGGCGGCGCCTCGCACGCGAACGCCGGGCGGCACACGACGTCGCGCCCCGCGGCGCGCGCGCGCACACACAGCTCGACGAGCGCGGCGACGGGATCGGCGGGCAGCGGCTCGAGCAGCAGCTCGCGCGCCGCGAGCACCATCCCCGGCGCGACGACGTCGACGGCACCGCGAACGCGCGCATCCGCACCCGCTTCCGCAAGCGGTGCAACGATGGGAACCAGCTCGAACGGCAGCGGCCCGCACGGTGCGGGCGCGAGCATCCAGCCGAACGACCTCACGCCCGCGGCGTGCGTTGCGCCCCCGACGACGCCGGCGTTCGCGCCGAGCGACGAGCTCAGGCCGCCGAACGCGCCCGGCAGCGGTCGCGCGCCCGGCGCGAGCAGCAGCACGTACGGCGCCGATGCATCGCGCGCCGCAGCGGCGACAGCCCCGGGGCCCTCGACGGCGGCGAACGACGCGGCCCGCGCGCGCGCGTCGCCGGGATCGCTGCCGGGTGAGGCGAGGATCGCGAAGCGCAACGTCAGTTCAGAACGAACGCGGCGAGCTTTCCGGCGTCGGCGACGCGGCCGGCTTCGAGCAGCGCGCCCGCCAGCCCGATCGTCGCGTGGCGAAGCGCGTTCTCGTCCGGCGCAGCCAGGCCGCGCACGCGTTCGAGCGCGCTCACCGCCGCGTCGAGATCGCCCGCGCGGCGATGGATCTCCGCCTGCAGCGCAAGCGCCGACGTCGCGTTCCGGTCGTCGCGCGCGATCGTGCCGAGATGTTCCAGCGCCTCGGCGTCGCGGTGCAGCCGCGCTGCGGCGAGCCCGGCGTTGTACGAAAGCACGCCGTCGTGCGGCGCGATCCGCAAGCCTTCGCGTGCAACGGCGAGCGCGTCGTCGACGCGCTGCTCTTCAAGGAGCCGGTGCGAGCGGCGCGAGAAGTCCGCGGGATCCCGTAGCGCCGCGTCCATCTCGGCAACGCGCAGCCCGTCGTGCTTCGCGGTGTCGCCGCGCGAGGTGTAGAGCGACTCCAGCAGCCCGAGCGCCAGGCCGTTGCCCGGCGCGAGCTCCAGCGCGCGAAGCGCGTACGGTTCGGGATCGCCGAGCCGCTCGTCGCGCGTCGTCTGCGCGGCCGAGATCAGCAGCGCCGCGTAGCTGCGGTCGTCGATCGCGCCGCGCCGCTGCTCGACCCGGTCGAACGCTTCGAAGAAGCGGCGGCGGCGCATCAAGTAGTTCACGTACTCGGAGAAGCCCGCGTCGCCGTCACGGTCGCCCGCTTCACGGAACATCCGCTCCGCGTCGTAGAAACGCCCCACGCGCTCGTACGCGGTGGCCACGAGCCGGCGCAGCACCGGCGACTCCGGCTTGTTCGCCTGCGCGCGCTCGAACCACGGCACCGCTTCTTCGATGCGGTTCTCTTTGACGTACGTGGTCGCCATGTTGAGCGGCGCTTTCCAGATCCAGATCTCGTCGTCGACCATGGAGTGCTGCTCGGCTTGGAACGCGCCGTCGATCGCCTTCTGGTACCACGCGCGCGAATCGTCGTAGCGCCCCGCCATCGACAGCAGGAAGCCGCGCATGAACAGAATGTTCGGATGACCGGGCGTGTGCACGAGGCCGTCGTCGAGGATCGCGATCCCCTTGTCGACGTCGTGGCGGCCTTCGGCGTACGCGTCGGCCAGCATGACGTAGCCGATCGGAAAGAACGCGCGCTGCGGGCCCGGCATCGCGAACATGCGCTCGAGCGCGGCGATGCCGCCGTCGAAGTCGCCCGCGACGATCGCCGAGATGCCGAAGTTGAACCACGAGAACGCATCGTCCGCGGCTTCGCGGATCGCGCGCTCGAGCAGCGGCTGGTTGCGCTCGGTCTTCGCGCGGCCGTCCATCATCGCGTCGGTGTAGCCCTTGTGCCGGATGACGATCGGCGACACGACGGACTGCAAGTGCTCGGTGCCGTCGACGACGACGCTCTCGTGGATCACGTTGCGGTAGCGCAGGCGCGGGCTGGTCGGAAACAGCCGCGGCAGGATGTGCGTCATCGTGGACGCCGCGCCCGACTGGTCGTCGACCGAATTCTGAATGCGGACGTACACGCCGGTGATGCCGGCGGGCGTCTCGCGCAATGCGCGCAGCAGCGCGAGCGATTCCGGCACGATCTCTTCGTCGGCGTCGAGCACGAGCGTCCAGCGGCACGACGCGAGCGCGAGCGACTCGTTGCGCGCCCACCCGAAGTCGTTGCGCCATTCACGATGGATGACGTTGGCGCCGAACTCGCGCGCGATCTCGACCGTGCGATCGGTGGAGCCCGTGTCGACGATATTGATCTCGTCGACGACGTCGCACACGCTGCGCAAGCACTCAGCGAGGAAGCGCTCCTCGTTCTTCACGATCATGCACAGGCTGATCCCGGCCGGCAACTGCTCGGCCTCGGGCGGCGGCACGGGAAGGTTGAACAGCAGCCCGGTCTGGGCCCGCGCGAACGCACTGTCGCGGTAGTCGTCGGCGATCTCTAACGGCACCCTTGTAGATCTATCGGACGACCGGGGCCGAGAGAAAGAAAGAGAAGGGCCCGCCGGAGCGGACCCTCTCATTCAACCAGAGGCTAGTGGGTCTTAGCGGAAGAGGCTGATGACCGACTGGGCGTTCTGGTTCGCCTGCGCGAGGACCGACGTACCGACCTGCACCAGGATCTGGAGCTTCGTGTACTCGGTGGTCTCCTGGCCGACGTTGAGGTCGCGGATCGCGGACTCGGACGCCTTGAGGTTGACCGACGCGACGTTGTCGTTGTTCTGGTCTTCCTGGAGCCGGACGATCGTGGCGCCGAGCTGTGCGCGCTGGGCGAGCACCGTCTGCAGGGCGTTGTCGATCTGGCCGATCGAGTCTTCCGACGCGAGCGAGCCGTTGGCAAAGGTACCGCCGGCATTCGGCGGCCCGATCAGGTTGACGTTGGCGATGCGGAGCGAGTTGGTCGACGTGTTGATGAAGCCGACCTGGATGACCGCACCTTCCGCCGCGCCCGACTGGAAGTTGAACGCCGGAGCGTTCGGGTTCGAGGCAGCCGCGACGTACTGGCTGACCTTGACGAACGACGTGATGCCGACGTCGAGGGTACCGGCCACGCCGAAGCCGATCGTGACGCCATCGACCGCGATCGGAGCGGCGGCAACGCCGGACACGAGCGTGATGGTCTGCGACGCGACCGTGTTCGCGGAGCTGTTGTAGAACGAGACGATGAGGCCTTGGGTCGTCGAGTCGAGCTGAGCGACCTGGACTTCGATCGTACCGTCGGCAACGGTCGCGTTCGCCGCGTTCGACACGTACGAGATCTGCGTCGCGTCGACGAGCGTGCCGCCGGCCGCGAGGTTCGAGTTCGAGGTGACGACGGCGTTCACGTCCACTTGCTGCTGGAAGCCCGCATGCGAGCCGTCGAGCAGGTTCTGGCCGTTGAAGTTCGTGTTCTGCGAGATGCGGTTGACTTCCAGCAGCAGCTGCTGGACTTCAGCCTGCAAGTTCTTGCGGTCGTCCGTCGACGTGATGTCCGACGCGCCTTCGACCGCGAGGGTCCGAATGCGCTGCAGGATGTCCGTCGACGTTTGGAGCGCGCCTTCGGCGACTTGCGCCGCGTTCGTCGCGTCCTGCACGTTGCGCGCGCCCTGGTCGAAACCGTTGACTTGCGCTTGCAGCGACTCGGCGATGGCGAGACCCGACGGATCGTCCGCCGCGGTGTTGATGCGGAGCCCGCTCGACAGCCGCGTTACGGCCGTGTTCAGCGCTCCCTGGTTACGATTGAGATTGAGGCCCGCGTTGTTCGCCAACAGATTGTTGGCGATTGAAAGCCCACCAATTCCCGGCATGTGTTTCCTCCATGATCACACGTGTGTCAGACGGGTACGTCCTTGGCCCCGCCCTGTGTACAACGGTCGGCGATTCGAGCGGAGGACTTTAGGGACGCTTTGTCGTCAGCGCCCATTCTCGGGCGACTTCCCATGCGACCAATGACCGAGAACGGTCATGTGTTCGTAGGCGCTTAGTCCTTTGAAGTCGGTTTACGGCCCTTGCCGCCGAGGTCGGCGACCTTCGCGCCTTCGGCGGGGGCCTGGTCCGTTTCGCCCGCCGCGGCACGGTTCGTCCGCTGGATCTCGTCGTAGACCTCGGAGCGATGAACCGGGATCGTCCGCGGCGCCTCGATCCCCAGCTTGACGGTATCGCGATCGACCGCGACGACGACGATACGTACGTCGTCACCGATCATGATCGCTTGGTTGAGCTTACGGCTGAGGACTAACAACGAGGACGCCCTCCGTGGCTTTCACGGAGGGCGCCTTTCCTGCTACCGGCCTTACGCTCCCGCTGGACTTGGAGCTTTGCGTGGGATCGGTGTACGGATCGAGTAGCCGCCGGTCTCCAGCGTCACCTGCCGGCCCGTTCGGGTTTGCAGGTTGACGACCACGGGCGCCAGGAGGTTCATCGTCATCTCCTCGGCGCCGGGCGATACCACGACCACGCACAGGGTCACGAAGTCCTCGGGGCGCTCCAGGTTCAGCGAGCTGACCGCGTAGGGCGGCAGCTGCGGCGCGTACTCGTCGAAGATCTGCCAGGGGTCCGCCGTGGGCAGCGCGATCGAGAGGTCGTCCAGGCTCTGGAGCCAGACGAACTTTTCCTGGCCGTCGAGGCTCAGCGCCAGGAAGCGGTGGAGCGTCGCGAAGCCGGGCAGGCCCCACGGGAACGCGATCACCTCGGACTCGCGGTAGGTGCACGCGCCGAACCGCGGCAGGTCGAGAGCGATCTCCCGGTCGGCGAACTCCACGATGGTTTCCGTCACGCTCGTTACTGCCTCAGCTCAAGTAGTCGAAGAGGGTCTTGGACTCGAGACGATTCGTCGTCGAGTACGCGGCCTGAAGGGCCGTCTGCGTCGCGGAGAGCTTCGTCGCCGCCGCAGCGACGTCGACGTCCTCGATCCCGGACTTCACCTTCGTATTATCGGTCACGGCGGTCTGGAGTTGATCCGAGATCGACCCCAGCGCCTGGATCCGCGCCCCGATGACCGAGCGAGCGCCCAGCACGCCGTTGAGCGCATGGTCGATATCGCCGAGCTGTGTCGAGACGTTCTGCACGAAGTCGGCCTGGGGCGCGAGGTTCAGCACGGAGGTGAGGTTCGCGCTGTTCGTGGCACCCGCCGACGGCACGTCGGTCACGTAAAAGCTGCCGGTGCCGCTGAACACGACCTTCTGCGCTTTCGCGTCGAAGGACGCGGTCACGCCGGTCGTCGCGGTGGCCGCGTTGATCTTCGCGACCAGGCTGGTGCCCAGCGGCGGCGCGACGCCGTCGTCGATCGCGGCGCCCGGCGCCAGCGTGATCGTGGCGATGCTCTGCACGCCGTTGACCGAGCCGTTGATGTTGATCGAGAAGTTGCCCGTGCTGTCGGCGGCCGGCGTGACCGCGAAGGCATTCGGCGTGCCGAGCGTCGTCGGCGCCGGTGACACCGGGAGACCCTGCGGTCCGTACACGACCGCGCCGGCTTTGTTGATCGGCCCGGCGCTCTGGTCGACGACCGTGCCGTTCACCAGCGTGTTGCGCAGTGAGATCAGCGTCTGGAATACGTCGGGCGAGCCGTCGGTGGACTTGTAGTTGAACGCGGCCTGGAACGTCGTGGAAAGCGCGAACTCCTGGCCGTTGTAGACCAGCTGCCCCTGCTCTTGCTCGTTGCCTGCGAAAGTGACGCCGGCGATGGGATTGCCCTGCTGCTGCACGGGCGGGGTCGACCCCGACGTCGTGCCGCCGAACACGTAGCGGCCCGCGTACGACGTGTTCCCGATCGCGACGGCCTGCTGCAAGAGCTGATCGATCTGGCTGCCTAGCGCCACACGCTGCTGCGTGGTGAGCGAGTCGCTCGAGCCCTGGATCGCGAGCTGGCGCGCGCTCTGCATCACCGCGGTGAGGCTGCTCAGCGCGCTGTCCGTGGTCGTCAGCTCAGAGACCGCGCTCTGCACGTTCTTCGACTGCTGCCCGGTCGCGTCGAGCGCGCTGCGCACCGAAAGATCTTGCGCGATGCGCGTCGGGTCGTCGCTCGGATCGTTGAGCTGGTGGCCCGTGGAGAGCTGCAGGCCGGTCTGCGCGTACAGCGCCTGCTGGTCGTCGATCGCGGCGGTCTGCTGCGCGTAGATGGTCGAAGTTGCGATGCGCATCTATCCCTCTATTTGAGCAGGCCGATGGCGGTCTGCAAGAGCGTGTCGAGCACGTTCATCGTCCGCGCCGCCGCCTGGTAGGAGTTCTGGTACCGGATCAGGTTCTGCGTCTCTTCGTCGAGGTTGATCCCCGCGATGCCCTGGCGCACTTTGTCGATCCCGGCGGCGAGCTGCGTCTGCGCGCCGTTGCCCGTGATCGCGTTCGCGGTGTCGGTGCCGAGCTGGCCGACGAGGCCGCCGTAGTACGCGCCCAGCGTCTGCGCGGACGCCGCGGCGACGGAGAAGTTGATCCCGTGCGGGTTCGCCGCGGTGAAGGTGATCGTGCCCGTGACGCGGTTGACCGCGGAGACCACGACGTTCTCCTGGTTCGCGGTGCCCGCGTCGATCGTCAGCAGCTGGCCGACGTCGATCTGCGCGAACGCTTGCAGCGACGCGCCCGGTACGGTGACCGCGCCCGGCACCGTCGCGGCAACATTGCCCGCGGTCGTCTGCAGCGCCGGCGCGCCGACGTTCTTCGCGAACATCTTGAGCAGGGCGTTGGCGGCGCCGTTGTCCGCCGCGCCGAACGCGTTGCCGGCGTTCTGCTGCACGCCGCTGATCGCGGTCGCGCCCAGCATCTCGAGCAGCGAGCGCGTCGGCGTGCCTTGGCTTCCGCCCACGGCCGCGTTCGAGTCGGTGATCGTGAAGTCGGGCGTGGTGGGGTTCGCGCCTTGCAGCGCGCGGTGCGCCGGGCCCGTGTTGTTCGGGTCGCGGGCGAACACGATCTTCTGCGCGACCGCGTCGAACTTCGCGCTCACGCCGAGCTGCGCGGCGTTGAAGCTCGTCACGAACGCATCGACCGAGGCGGCGTTGTTGCCGGCGCTGAAATCGTAGTTGAACGTCTGCGCCGCGCCGTCGACCAGCACGGTGAGCGAACCCGTCGTAGGCGGGCCCGCCGCGCCGGGGTGCGCGAGGTTCACGTTGCCGACGAGTGCGCTCGCGGTGTCGATCGTGGTGTTGGCCGAGTTCATCCCCGTCGTGAGCGAGCCCGCGGCGGTCGACGCGAGCGCGGCGGTCATCTGCGCCGGATCGGTGATGCCGACCTGGATGTTGCTCGCCGTGATCGCCTGCGCCGCGATGACCGGCTGCAGCAGCGCGATCCCCGGGTTGCCGTTCTTGTCGTAGCCGGCCTGCGTGACGCGGTTGATCTCGGTCGCCGCCGCGTTCGCGAACGCGTCGAGCTTGCGGCCGTACGGCGTGAGATTCTTGTTGTAGACGTCGACGTAGCCCGCGAGCTGGCCGCTGCCCAGCGCCACCGGCACGGGGTTGGACGGGTTCGGATCGCCTTGCAAGCCGATCACGAGCGTGGCGTTGCCCGACGCGTCGGTGCCGACGACGGGCGATGCGAGGTGATACGCCTGCGTGTCGTTGACGAGCGCGCGGCCGCCGACGGTGACCAGCGCCGAGCCGTTCGCCTGAATCGCGGTCTGCGTGGACAGCAGCTTCGAGAGCTGGTCGACGTCGAGGTCGCGCTGGTCCATGTACGTGTTCGGGTTGTCGCCGACGGCTTTGGACGCTCGGATCTGGCCGTTGAGCGCGGCGATCTTGTCGATGAGCGCGTTGGCTTGGTTGACGACCGCGTTGGCCTGGCCGATCACGGTGGACTGCGACGTCTGGATCGCCGAGCCGACGCGGTTGAGCGCGCTCACGAACGCTTGCGACGCCGAGATCACGCCTTGGCGCTCCGACGTGCCCCCCGGATTCGACGCGAGCTGCGAGATGGCGGTCTGCAGGTCGGTGAACGCTTTGTTCACGCCGTTGGCGGGCTCGCCGAACGACGACTGGATCGCCGAGAGCTGCTGCTGCTGCACGTCGAAGTAGCTCTGCGACGCGGACGCGCCGCGGAACAGGCTGTCGTAGGAGTCCATGTGGATGCGCGTGATCGAGTCGACCACCACGCCGTCGCCCTTCGTGCCCGGTCCGCTCCACGTGCCGTAGCCGGGCGAACCGGCGATGGGCGCGGCCTGATCCAAGTTCACGACCTGGCGCGACGCGCCCGGCGTGTTCACGTTGGCGATGTTGTTCGACGTCGTGTCGGCGGCTTGCTGAAACGCGTCGACCGCGCTCCCGATGACGTTCAGTCCGAAGAAACTCATGCTCTGCGACTCACGATGACGCTCCCGTCAGGCGGCGGTACGACGCCACGACGGCGGTAGGTTCCGGTTTGTTCCGTCCCCGCGCGCTGCAGCACCGCGACGGTGCGCGCGAGCCGCTCCATCCCGGCGAGGATGAGCGACTTGTTGTTGGAGACGGTCATCTTGAGCGCCATGCTGCTGGTCTCGAGCTCGTGCGCGATCCCGTAGAAGCGGCGGCGCAGCGCGGGCGGCGAGTACGCGCACACCTGCGCGAGCGTGAGCGTGCCGAAGCCGCGCCGCTGCATCGCGACGCGCTGCGCGTACGCGGTGCCGTGCAGCACCCGGCGCGCCTCGACGCGCCGCTCCGCGGCCTCGATCGCATCCGGATCGTTCGCGACCAGCGCATCGGTGAGCACCAGCGCCGCGGCCCCGAGCTCGTTGAGCAGCCCGCACTCCTCGGAAAGGACCTCACCGAATTTCTGCCACTCGCTCACGGGGTCACCGCCCGCGGCGTGGCGCCGCTCAGTACGCGGCAGCGATCAGCAGGCGTCCCAGCAGCCGTTCGACGATCTCTTCCGTCGGCACGAAGTACCGGCCCTCGGAGATCTGATGGCGCAAGTTGTCGACCAGCGCGGGCCGGTAGAACGGTTCGGCGGCAGCCGAATGAAAGGCGACCAGCGACGATGCCGCGTCGGAGCGCTCGAACGAGTCCGTCGTGTCGAGCGATGCCGCTGCATCGGTGGACTTTTTCCGCTTCACCGTCTTGTAGGCGGAGAGCGCCGACGCGATCTCGGCCCGCGAGATGATCATGGTTGTGAACGCCTCTTTCAGGGCGATTCTGAGCAAGTGTCCGTTCTCGAGCGATTTTCCTAGCCACGATGTTCGAGAACGGTGACTTGATCCGAAGCGCCGCGGTAGCTTCCGTGCTACTAGGCGTATCGTCGGCCGGTCCCAGGGACTTTAGTCCTACCGAGCGGAGCGCGATCTCGATCACGATCCCGTCTCCCCGGGCACGCGTGCGCGGGCCGCGGTGCCGGGTTCGGCGAGCACCGACGCGCGCAACTGCTGTTCCAAAATTTTACCAATCCCGAGCGATCCGGACGTGGACAGCGCTTCCGCGCGCTTCTCGTCGAGCATGTCGCTGAAGGTCGCTTCGGCGTTCGACGTCTTGCCCGTGAGCGACATCGGCGGCGCGCTCTTGCGCATCTCCTTGAAGAGCATGTCGACGAACAGCGACTCCATCTGCTGCGCCGCCTGGTGCAGCTTCTTGAGCGCGGCCTGCTGGTCGTTGGTGAGCGGCGCCTGCGCGGCGCCGGCGAGCTTGTCGAGCGCCATCAGATGATCTGCACGTCGGCTTGCAGCGAGCCGGACTCGCGCAGCGCCTGGATGATCGCGATGAGGTCGCGCGGCGACACGCCGATCGTGTTGAGCGCGCGCACGACCTGCGCCAGCGTGGCCGCGCCGGAGATGTAGACGAGGTGGCGGCCGGTCTCGGTCGCCGTGATGCGCGTGTTCGACTGGAGCTGCGGCGAGCCGGTCGTGAAGGGCCCCGGCGGGATCACCTTGTTGTCGGTCGTGATCGTGATCGACAGGTTGCCGTGCGCGATCGCGCACGCTGCCAGCGTGATGTCGCCGCCCATGACCACGGTGCCCGTGCGCTCGTTGACGACGACCTTCGCGAGCGCGTCCGCGTTGACGCTCAGGTCCCCGGCGTCGGCGAGGAAGTTCACGGGGTCGCCCGCGTAGCGCGGCGGCAGGTTCACGCGGATCGTCTCGGCGTCGTTCGCGCGGGCGGTACCGGGGCCGAAGCGGCCGTTGAGCACCTGCGCGACGCGCGCGGCGGTCTTGAAGTCGGGCGCCGTCAGCACGTACGAGAAGCCGGCCTGGTCCTGCTGGATGTTCGTGATCATGTCGCGCGCGAGCACCGCGCCCTGCGGGATGCGCCCGGCGGTCACGTGGTTCTTGACGATCGAGTTCTGGCCGCTCTGGTCGGTCGCGTAGAAACCGCCGACCGACAACGGGCCTTGCGCGGTCGCATACACGAGGTTGTTCGCCGCGCGCAGCTCGGTGAGGACCAGCGTGCCGCCTTGCAGGCTCGTCGCGTCGCCCATCGACGACACGGTCACGTCGACGGTGTCGCCGGAGTGCGCGAAGGCGGGGAGCGACGCGGTGACGATCACCGCCGCGACGTTGCGCGTGCGCACGTCCTGCGACGTCGTCGTGAGGCCGAACGACTGCAGGACGTTCTGGATCGACTTCGACGTGAACAGCACCGACTGGGAGTCGCCGCTTTGCGCGAGTCCCATGACCAGCCCGTAGCCGACCAGCTGGTTGGCGGTGACGCCCTGCACGCGCGACACGTCCTTGAGCCGCACGGGCTGCGCGCTCGCCGGAGCGGGCACGAACGCGACGCTGCTCGCGAGGAGCGCGCCGAGGACCAGGGCCGAGACCGTGTGCTTCATCATCTTCTTCATCATCGGCATTCTCAGAAGATGAAATCCAGGATCTTCTGGATGAGGCCCTTGTGCTTCTCTTGGAAGTTCCCGTCGAACTTGGCCTCGACGCCGGCCACGCGCGTCGAGAGGACGCTGTCGGTGTTGTCGATGTCTTCGGGGCGCACGAGGCCCGTGATGTGGAGCGTCTGGCGCTGGCCGTTGACGATCAGCGCCTGGTCGCCCGCGATGCGCAGGGCGCCGGACGGCAGCACGTCGGTGACCTGCGCCTCCATCGTGCTGACGAACGTGTTCTGACCGCTCTGCGTCTTGCTCGACTGCGTCTGGCGCCCGCCGTTGAGGCCGGCGCCGAAGCGCAGCAGCGACACGTTGGCGAGCCCCGTCCCTTGGCCCAAGCCGAGGTTGTAGCTGTTGTTCACGTTGGTGACGTCGGAGCTCGTGCTGTTGACGTTGAAGTTGAACACGACTTGCAGCAGGTCGCCGACTTGCGCGGCCTTGTGATCGGTGCCCAAGCGCAGCGGATGCCCCGGCCCGGCGGGCGGCGGTGCCGCTTGGTACAGCGTGTCTGCGAACGCCGGCGCAACGAGCGCCGCGCAGAACGCGATGATCGCGACCGGTGTGAAATGAGAACGGCGCATGTCAGCGTTCGCCTCCGGGCAGGGTGAGCTCGACGCGGTTGGGTCCGGTGACCACCGCGGCGATCGCTTTTTGGGTCTGCGGGTTGAACACGGTCACCGTGTCGCCGACCGCGCCGCCGGTGCGCGCGACGACGTCGACCGTCAGCGCGACGGGGCCGTCGCGCACCATCAGGATCGCGGCCTGGCCGGCCTTGACGACGGTGTCGGGGACGGTCTGCTCGACGTAGAGCGGCGCGCCTTTGACGGTGGCGCTGTTGAGCTTGCGCCCGACGAGCACGTCGGTACCGACCGCGGGGCGGCCGTTGGACGCGACGCGCGCGAGCGCGAGATCGGATTCGGCGAGCACCGCGCCCGGCGCGAGGTCGCGCGCGGCTACGGCGGTGCGCACGTACGTCGTGACGCGATAACCGGCGACGACCGTGCGCGCGAGCTTGCCGTCCACGCGGATCGCGACGGGCACGCCGACGTACGTCGACGTGACGAACGGCGAACCGGCCGGCGCGAGCTGCACCTCGCCGGCGGGAAGGTTCTGATCGGCGACCGCATACGCCGGCGCGATCGAGTGGTCGGGCCCGGTGACGAGCCCGTGCGCGATCTTGTCGGCCACGCCCGCGATGCGCGCGCCGGAAATGACCTGCTGAGTTCCCGCGTCCGCGGACGCGGGAACACCAAGCTGTGCGCAAAGCGCACAGACCACCGCGATGGTGAACTTGGCGAGCGCGCCGCGATGCGTCATCAGCGTTTCGTCTGGACGGCGGTTTGGAGCATCTCGTCGGCGGTCGTGATCGCCTTGGAGTTCGCTTCGTACGCGCGCTGGGCCGTGATCAGGTTGACCATCTCTTCCACGACCGCGACGTTGCTCTGCTCGAGGTAGCCGCCTTGCAGCGTGCCCGTTCCGTTGAGCCCGGGCTGCGTGAGCGTCGGCGCGCCGGACGCGCCCGTTTGGATGAACAAGTTGCGGCCCTGCGGCGCGAGCCCGGCGGCGTTGGTGAAGCGCACCAACTGGATCTGGCCGAGCTGCTGCGGCGTCTGCTGGCCGGGGATCAGCGCCGTGACGATGCCGTCCTGGCCGACTTGCACCGAGGTCGCGTTCGCGGGGACGGTGATCTGCGGGTTGAGGAAGTAGCCGTCGGCGGTGACGATCGAGCCGTTCGCGTCGCGCTTGAACGAGCCGTCGCGCGTGTACGCGGCGGTGCCGTCGGGCTGCGTCACCTGGAAGAACCCTTCGCCTTCGATCGCGATGTCGAGCGGGTTGCTGGTCTGCTGCAGCACGCCTTGCGTGAACGACTTCTCCGACGCGCCGATCTTCACGCCGAGGCCGACGTCTTGACCGACGGGCACGACGGACGGGCCGACGGGCGTACCCGGTGCGCGCAGGTTCTGATAGATCAGGTCCTGGAAGTGCGCGGAGTTCTTGCGAAACCCCGTGGTATTCACGTTCGCGAGGTTGTTGCTGATCGTGTCGATGTTGTACTGCTGCGCGATCATCCCGGTCGCGGCCGTGTACAGTGCTCTCATCATGTCGGGGTCGCTCCTATGCGCTCGTGCGGCCGACGGTGGTGATCGCTTGACCAACCGCGTCGTCTTGGGTTTGGATCGATTTCTCGTTCGCGTCGAACCAGCGCTCGTTGGCGATCAGATCGACCATCGAGCGGATGACGTCGGCGTTGCTCTTCTCCAGCGTACCTTGCAGCGCGCTGGTGTTCGTCGCGGCGCGCACGCCGGCGGCGCCGGTGTCGACGACGCGGTTCGCACCTTCGGGCCGCAGCGCCGCGGGGTTCGCGAACTCCACCACGCCGAGCTGGTCGTACGCGCGGCCGTCGACGCTGATCGCGCCGTCGCGGCCGATCTGCACGCTGCCGCTCGCGGGCAGCACGATCGGCGCCGCGTTGCGTCCCAGCACGCGGTCGCCGTTCTGCGCCGTCAGAAAACCGTTCTGGTCGCGCAGGAACGCGCCGTCGCGCGTGTAGCGCACGGTGCCGTTGCCTTCGCGCACCGCGAAGAAGCCGGGGCCGGACAGCGCGACGTCGAGGTCGTTGCCGGTCGCCGCGAGCGCGCCTTGCGCGTAGTCCGCCGGCGTGTCGTAGATCTGCGCGCCGCTGCCCAGCGCGCCGATGCGCGCCTGCGTCGCGACGCCGCCGTTTTTGGCGGGATCGGTCTGGAAACGGTAGACGTCGCGCTCGGGCTGCGACTGCACCTGGAGCAGCGTGCGCTTGAATCCGGCGGTGTTGACGTTCGCGAGGTTGTTCGCGATGACGTCGACCGCTGATTGCGCGACGAGCGCCCCTGACGCCGCCGTGTACATGCCACGGACCAAAGTAAAAAGCCCTCCGCACGTCCAGTTGATAAACGCGGATCCGTCAATCGATCGGGATCCGCAGCGGCCCCAGCCGTGCGAGGGTTGTCCGGCCGCTTACCTGTTCTTGATCGGCGTCGCGGGGCCGGACTTTAGCGCAGGGGCTCTTGCGCCTCGCCCGCGGTGCGGGTCGCGCGCAGGCGCGCCGCGATGTCGCCGAGGCGTTCGGCGACGGCCGCGGCGTCCCACGGCCGCTTGACGGGGTCGCGCTCGAGCAGCGTGTGGATCAGCTCGGTGAGCTCGGAGTCGGCCGCCGGCAGCAGCTCGCGCAACGGGGCGGGTTCTTCCTCGAAGCGGCGCAGCGCGACGTCGAGCGCGTTGCCGCCGGAGAACGGCGGCTCGCCCGTGAGCGCGTGGTACAGCACCGCGCCGAGCGAGTACAAGTCGGCCGCGGGGCTCGCCGTGCCGTAGCGCGCCTGTTCCGGCGCGACGTAGTGCGCGGTGCCGACGAGGAGCCCGGGCGCCGTGACGCCGGGATCGTCGTCGTGGAGCTCGCGCGCAAGCCCGAAGTCCATGAGATGCGGGATGCCTTGGCCGTCGATGATGATGTTGGCGGGCTTGACGTCGCGGTGATAGATGTCGAGCGCGTGCGCGGCGGCGAGCGCGCGCGCGACGCCGAACCCGACCGCCGCGACGCGCTCGGACGACAGCGGCGCCTCCGCGATCAAATCGGAGAGCGGCTCGCCCTCGACGTAGTCCATCACGATGTAGGGGCGGCCTTCGTGCTCGCCGACGTCGTGCACGGACACCACGTTGGGATGCACGATCCGCGCCTCGGCCCGCGCCTCGCGCTCGAAGCGCTTGTTCAGCACTCCGCTCGCATCACGCCGCCGCGAGAGCAGCTTGATCGCGACCTTCCGCTCGAGCTTGGTATCATACGCAACGAAAACCGTAGCCATCCCGCCATGCCCGGCAACATGCTCCAACCGATACCGCCCGCCAATCAGCTCCTCGGACCCCATCGCCGGAGATATACGCTGGCGGACACCACCCACCCCGTGAGGCTGACCCGCGTCGTACGCGGGTCATGCCGCGATTTAGCGAGCGAAGCGAGCTAAATCTGCATCCTCGCGATTTCCTGGTACGCTTCGAGCAGCTTCGTGCGCATCGACATCGTGAAGTTCAGCGCGAGGTTCGCTTCCTCGACCGACGTGACGACCTTCTGGAGGTCGTTCGTCTTGCCGGTCGCGAGGTCGCGCTGCGCCTGATCCGACACGGCGATCTTGTCGTTCACGTCGGAAAGCATCGACTTGACGGTGTCGCGGAACGACGTGCCTTCGGCGCCGGCGATTCCGGCGATGCCGTCGGGCGACGTGCCGGGGATAGGCCCGACATTAGGGCGCTCGTCGAGCTTGATCGCGGCGCCGAGATCCGGGACGAACGTGCCCGGGACGATCTTGGAGATCGCGCTGCCGTAATCCATCAGGCTTTGAGCAGCCCCAGCGTCGCGGTGCCCATCGCGCGGGCTTCCTGGATCGCCGTCACGTTCGCCTCGTAGGCGCGCGAGGCGGCCATCATGTCGACCATCTCCTTGACGACGTCGACGTTGGGCATGTGCACGTAGCCTTGCGCGTCGGCGTCGGGGTGCGACGGATCGTAGATCAGTTTGTCGGGTCCCTGGTCCTTGACGATCCCGACCACGTCCACGCCCGCGCGCGAGCGCGCCGGATCGTTCGCGTCGTCGAGCGCGTTGGCGGACGCCGCGGTCGGCTCGTTCTTCTGCGCGTACACCACCAGCTGGCGCTTGAACGGGCCGCCTTCGGCGGTGCGCGTCGTGTTGACGTTGGCGATGTTGTTCGCGATGGTGTCCATCGCGAGCCGCTCGGCCGATAGGCCGGTCGCGCTGACCTCGATCGAGGTGTAGAAACCCATAAGAGTTAGAAGCGCTCCTGGATGGCCTGGCGCAGGCGCGAGTACTGGTTCTGCAGCAACTGGCCCATCGTTTGGGCGTAAGCGGAGTTGAGGGACAGCTTCGCCATCTCTTGATCGACGTCGACGTTGGAGCCGTCGATGCGCATCTGCTGGTCCTGCTGGACGGTGGTCGTCACGGCGAACGGCTGGGCGCCCTGCGCGCCGCCGACCGCGAAATGCCGGTCGGACGAGATCGCGAGCCCGAGCTCGTCTGGATCGCCCGGCGTCGCTTCGGTCGCGGCCAGGGCGTCTTTGAATGACACGTCGGAACGCCGGAAATTCGGCGTGTTGACGTTCGCGATGTTGTTCGCGATCGCGCCGTGCGCGGTGCCCGCGCCGTCCATCGCGTTCTTGAGCATGCCGACGGTCTGGCCGAAGGAGATGTCGCCCATCCCCTGACCCATCGGCAAGCGGGCGCCGCGACCTTAGGCGCGGCCCAGTCCCGCCTGAAACGGAAACAGCCCAGGACGGTGTCCGAGACTGCTGCCCGCTGACTCAGTGGAGGCGTTCGTTTCTTAATACTGCGGCATCGCGTCTGAGCATCGCCGTGTTGCCACGATAATAGTATATCTGGCCGAAAGGACGCCCCAATTTCGTCCAGGGAGTCATAGCGCGGAGGAGTCAAACGCTCGCGCGGGGCGGCGACACTACCACTTTCGACGTCGCGGTAGCCGGCCACCATTGCCGCGTTCGCGGAGCGTTACGTAGGGGCACGAACGGAAACAGCCCCGGACCATGTCCGAGGCTGCTGTCCGCTGACTACGCGGCATCCTGATTGTAGCGGGGCGACTACTCCCGGTCAAGACATCCGCTGTCGGCCCGCGCCCGGAGGGATTTGAACCCTCATCTGCCGCGTAGTCAAAGCGGAGCTCTATCCATTTGAGCTACGGGCGCGTAGCTTGAGATAGCACACGTCGCGTTCGTAGCTTTCGTAATTTCGGGCGACGTACCGAGATTTGTCCGAAAGGTCCGCAAACGGTGCGGCCCCGGAACATGTCCGAGGCCGAGGCACCGCTGACGACGCGGAAGGTGTCACTGAATTACCCAAGCGCTGACGATGTTTTTGGCGAAATGCCGACTGCGCTCCGATGTGGCCGAAAAGCAAACGTATATGTCACGCTGAGCCTTGGACAAGCCCGGAGGCGACGCGTGCGAAACGATGGTGGCGCGTGCTTCGACAGGCTCAGCATGACAAATGGGTACATCGCGACGCTGCGCGACACGGATCAGCGCGCGAATTGGGCTGCGTGCAGGTTTGCGTAGGGGCCGCCGGCTGCGATCAGGTCGTCGTGGGTGCCTGTTTCGCGGACGCGGCCGCTTTCGATGTAGAGGATTTTCGTCGCGCGGCGGATCGTCGACAGGCGGTGCGCGATGATCAGCGTCGTGCGGCCCGGGAGCAGGCGGTCCAGCGCGTCTTCGATCAGGGCTTCGGAGTGCGAGTCCAGTGCGCTCGTCGCTTCGTCGAGGATCAGGATGCGCGGGTCGCGCAGGATCGCGCGCGCGATCGCGATGCGCTGGCGCTGGCCGCCCGAGAGCCGGATGCCGCGCTCGCCGACGAGCGTCTCGTAGCCGTCGGAGAGCTTGCGCACGAACTCGTCGGCGTTGGCCTCGACGGCGGCCGCCACGATGTCGGCGTCGCTCGCGTTCAGGCGGCCGTAGCGGATGTTGTCGGCGATCGTGCCGTTGAAGAGCTGCGTCTCCTGCGGCACGATCGCGATCGCGTCGCGCAGGTCGCCCAGGCGGACGCGCGCGATGTCCACGCGGTCGACGGTGATCGTGCCGCTCTGCGGCTCGTAGAAGCGCGGAACCAAGTTGACGATCGTGCTCTTGCCCGCGCCCGACGGTCCGACGAGCGCGACCACCTCGCCGTGCAGCATCTCCGCGGAGAAGTCTTGCAGCACCGGCCGGCCGCCGTCGTATTCGAACGTGACGTGATCGAAGCGGATGTCGCCGACGACGTTCGGCAGCGGGATCGCGCCGGGCGGATCGTCGCGCTCGACCGGCAGATCGAGGATCTCGAACACGCGTCCGGCGCCGACGAACGCGCGCGCGAAATCGCCGAAGAAGATCGAGAACCGGTTCATCGGGTTGATCAGCAGGCTCGTCGCCACCCAGAATCCGAACGCGGTCGCCGGGGTGAGGTGCCCGACGTTCACTTCGCGCGCGGTGAAGACGATGACCGCGCACAACGCGAGCATGATCACGAGCGACAGCACCGGCGTCTGGGTCTGGCTGAACTGCGTCACCTTCATGTACGCCGTGAAGTAGCGGTCGTTTGCCGCCGCAAAGCGGTCGCGCTCGAAGTCTTCGCGGCGAAACGCCTTGACCACGCGCTCGTTCGCCAGCACCTCCGTCAGGTTGCTGGAGAGGTCGGCGATGCGCTCTTGCGCGCGCCGCGTGCCGCTCACGATCAGCTTGTTGAACTTGCCGACGACGTACGCGATGACCGGCGCCGCGACGAACAAGATCACCGAAAGAAACCAGTCGCGCGCGACCATGTAGACCAGCGCGGAGACGAAGGTGACGGACACCTGCACGAACTGCGGCAGAGAGATCGAGATGGCGTCCGTCATCAAGCCCAGGTCGGCCGACATGCGCGACTGCAGCTCGCCGGGGCGCCAGCGGTCGAACTCGGCCAGCGGCATGCGCGCGATGCGGTCGAACATGCGCGCGCGAAACGTGGCGACCATCTTCTGGCCGCTGTACGCCGTCAAATACGCCTGCCCGTAGGACGCAACATTGCCGAGGATCTGCGAGCCGAGGACCAGCGCGATCACGACCACGAGCACGTCCCAATTCGGGTGCGGGACGAGGACGTCGCTGCGCAGGTACTCGGCGACTTTGGCCATGGCGACCGGCGTGATGCCGGCGACGACGCCGAAGAGCGACCCGACGATCAGGCGGCGGTAGTACGGGCGAGCCTCCCGCAGCAGTCGCCGGAACGTCGGGTCCACCAGCCGGCGCAACGTCAGGTTCACGACGAAACCTTCGCCGCGGCGCCACAGTACCTTCGGTGCGAAATCCCCAGCCGCGAGGTAGTCATCTCAATCGTGGATTGCTTCTTTCACAACGCCGTTCCGTCGGTCGCCCCGTGCCGGGGCTGCAACAAGCCCGTCTGCGCGACGTGCCGCAACGAGAACGGCGATTGCCCAGGCTGCGTTCTGGCGGCGCGCATCGACGCGGCGCGCCAGACGAATCGGATCCCCGGCGGCGTCGGCCCGTCGTACGGATCGTACTCCCAGCACGAGCAGCAGCAGCAGGCGTCCTACGCCGCGCCGCCACCGCCGCCGCCGCCGCAGGTGCAGCGGACGGCCGCCCTAGCCGTGCGGCCCGAGACGCGTGCGCTCGTGGCGCTCGGCTACCCGTTCTGGCCGCTGGCGCTCATCGCGCTGCTCGACGGCAAGGCCTCGCACTTCGTGAAGCGCCAGGCGTGGCAGGCTCTCGGCTTCAACCTCGGGATGTACGGGCTCGGCGCGCTGCTCAGCGCGGCGGCCTCGATCCCGATCCTGGCCCTCGGCGCGTGGCCGCTGCTGCCGTTCATCTTCCCGGTGACGATCGTGGCGAGCGTCGTCTACGCGTTCAAGGTGTGGCAAGGCGACGACGTCGACGTGCCGATCGTGAGCGACTGGGTCGACGCGCGGCTGCCCGGCGGCTCGCCGCAGGCGCAGAGCTGAGCTAGGCGGGCGTCTTCGCCGACGAGACCCAGGCCTCGACGTCCTCGGTGGTGCGCGGGATCGCAGCGGAGAGGACGTCGACGCCGCTCTCGGTGATCAGCACGTCGTCCTCGATGCGCACGCCGATGCCGCGATAGCGCGCCGGCACCGTGAGATCGTCGAGCTGGAAGTACAGACCCGGCTCGACAGTCAGCACCATCCCGGTTCTCAGCGCGCCCAGCTTGTAGTTCTCGGCGCGCGCCGCCGCGCAATCGTGCACGTCCAGGCCGAGCATGTGGCTGACGTTGTGCAGCGAGTAGCGCTTGTAGAAGAGATTTTCGTCGCGCAGCGCTTCTTCGGCCGAGCCGAGAATGCCGAGCGCTTCGAGCCCGTGCGCGAGCACCTGCATCGCGGCGCGGTGCGGTTCCAGAAAGTCGTTGCCCGGTTTGCACTGCGCGAACGCGGCGTCTTGCGAGGCGAGCACGAGGTCGTAGACCGCGCGCTGTTCGGGCGTGAACGTGCCCGAGATCGGCAGCGTGCGCGTGATGTCGGCGGTGTAGAGCGACTCCGACTCCACGCCCGCGTCCAGCAGCAGCAGCTCGTTCTCGCCGACCTGCCGGTCGTTGCGCGTCCAGTGCAGCGTCGTCGCGTTCGGGCCGGTCGCCGCGATGGTGAGGTAGCCGACGTCGTTGCCTTCGATGCGCGCACGCATGTTGAACACGCCTTCGATCACGCGCTCGGTATGCGCGGTGGGCAGCGCACGCACGACATCGTCGAACGCGCGGTGCGTCGCTTCGACGGCGCGGCGCATTTCGCGGATCTCGAAGTCGTCCTTGATCAGGCGCAGCTCGGACAAGAACGTCGCGAGCACGGCGTCGCGCTCCGCCTGCTCGGGCCGCGTCGCATCGAGCGTCGCGTCGAGTGCGGGATCGATGCCGCGCACGACCCGGTACGCGCCGTGCGCGAGCGCGGCGGTCATGTCGTCCGCCAGCGCGCTCAGCGGTTTGGTGGCGATGCCGTAGCGCTGCGCGGTCGGCTCCAGGCCGAGCCGCGGTCCGACCCAGAGCTCGCCTTTGGCGCGGTCGGTGAAGAACGTCGCGTCGGACTTGCCGGGATTCGGCTCGCAGTAGAGCGTCGCGACGTGGCCGTCGCCGGCCGGCGCGAAGACCAGCACGTTGTCCGGCTCGTGGTTGCCGGTCAGGTAAAAGAAGTCGGTGCCGGGCCGGAAGCGATGGTTCGTATCGTTGGCGCGGACTTTCTCGTGGCCGGCCGGCACGACGAGCGTCTCGCCGCGGTACTCCTGCGACACGGCTGCTCGCCGGGCGGCAAACCGCTCGCTCCCTTCGATCGGATTCGCCGGCGAGGCCGGCGGCGTCGCCCAGCCGGTCACCATGAAGCGGAGAAGATTCTCGGGGGTGGTGCTGTCGTGGGCCGCCGCGGGCTGATCGCTCATGCGCCTGGATTCGGCGCCGCGGCGCCGCCCGCCCTCGGCGCCCGGAGCACGTAGTCGTGGTCGAACCCGCGCACGCCGCCGATCACGTCGTCCGAACGGCGCGTGCCGGTGCGCGCGAACCCGACCCGCTCGATGAGGCCGATCGAGGCCGCGTTGCGCACGTCGACGGTCGCGCGCAGCACGCCCACGCCGGCCGCGAAGAGGTGCGCGACCATCGCGCCGACCGCTTCGCCGCCGAAGCCGTGACGTTGATGCGCCGGAAGCACGAGGTAGCCGATCTCCGCCGACCCCAACCCCTTTTCGACCGTCGCTTGCACGTAGCCGGCAGCGGCGCCGCGGTCGCGCACGACCATGATCCAGTTCAGCCAGTGCGCGAGCTCGTCGAGCGAATGCCCGGCCGCGAGCCGTTCGTAGCGCGCGCGCAGCGACGCGACGTCGCGTGGCGGCTCGTCGGTTTGATATGCGTAGAGCGACGGGTCGCGCAAGCCCTCGAACATGCCGTCCGCGTGGTCCGCGCGGATCGGCTCGAGCAGCAATCGCTCCGTTTCGAGCGGCGCGAACAGCGCGACGCGCCGCCGGTGCTCAGGCCGGCGCACTGACCTCGCGCGCGTACCGCTCCAAGAACGCGCGCGCGACCGTTTCGTGATCGACCACCGGCGCCGGATAGCCGTGACCTTCGAACAGCGGCAGCTCGAGCTGCGGCTCGTGGCGCACGTCGACGAGATCGAGCAGCGCGGAGTCCGGCAAACCTGCCAGTTCCGGGATCCAGCGCCGCACGTAGTGCGCGGATGGGTCGAAGCGGCGCGCCTGCTTGAGCGGGTTGTAGATGCGCGGGTATGCCGCGAGGTCCGCACCGACGCCCGCGATCCACTGCCAGTTGCCGGCCGCGAGCGCGGGGTCGTCCTCGATGAGGTAGTGATCCCACTCGTCCCGCCCGACGCGCCAGTCGACGCCGAGGTCGAAGCACAGAAACGACGCGGCGATCGCGCGCACGCGCGGGTGCATCCAGCCCGTCGCGCGCAGCTCGCGGATCCCGGCGTCGATCAGCGGAAAGCCGGTGCGCCCGCTGCGCCACGCGTCCAGCTGGCGGTGCGTGCGCGCGAACGCGAAGCCGCGCATCTTCGCTTGCAGCGGCTCCTCGCCGGCGGACTCGTGATACCACCCGAGCTGCAAGAAGAAGTCGCGCTGCGCGAGCGAGCGCAGGAAGAGCTTGAGCGACGTGCGCTCTTCGACCAGTAGAAACGGATCGGCGGCGCGCGCGCACGCGGCGCGCACGACCTCGCGCGCCGCGATCGTGCCGAACGACAGCGCGGCCGCGAGCCGCGACGTTTCGCCCGCCGCGGGGACGTTGCGCGCGACGCCGTATTGCAGCGCGGGTCCGGCGAGGAATGCGGTCAGCCGCGCGCGCGCCTCGCCCTCGCCGGCCGGCTCGTCGGCGTTCGCTTGCGAACCGAACTCCTCGGGGATCGGCAGCGGCTCGCTCGCGATGTCGACCGCGGCGAACGTCGCGGTGCCGGCGTCGTCGACGGGCACCAACGTGCGCCAGCGCGCGTGGTACGGAACGAACGCGCGGTAGCCTTCGCCGCGATGATGGCCGGCAGCGGAGTCTTCCGGCGGCACGGCCGGCGCGTCGTGCACGGGCAGCGCGCGCAGCCCCGCCTCTTCGAGCGTCGATTGCAGGTCGCGGTCGCGGCGGATGCTCTTGGCGTCGTAGCCGCAGCTCCAGCCGACCACGTTCGCGCCGACGGCGCGGGCGAGCGCGCGCAGCGCCTGCCCGGGGTTGCCGCGGCGCACGATCAGCGCGCTGCCGCGCGCGCGCAGCGCGGCGTCTAGCGCGCGCACCGCCGCGCAGTAGTACGCCGCCCGGCGCGGCGAGCGGCGCAGGCGCGTCAGCGAGACGCTGTCCACCACGTGGACGGCCACCACGTCACCGTGGCGCGCGGCGGCGGCCAGCCCGGCGTGATCGCTCAGGCGCAGATCCCTCGAGAACGCGAACACCGCCCGGGCCACGCAGGGCGGCGTTCACGATGGCTGAGCCGCGGTCCTAGCCTAGAGGGTCTGGACGTAGGCCGCCACGTCGGCGACGTCTTTCGCGCTGATGGTGTCCGGATAGAGCTTGGGCATCGGCGACAGGGGCTCTTTGATCCACGCGACGGTCTGCGCGTAGGTCTTGCGGCGCTTCTCGTCCTTGAGCGACGGGCCGGCGGCGCCTTCGGTGCCGGTCTGTCCGTGGCAATTCGCGCAGGTGGTTGCGTAGATCGCCTTGCCGTGCGCGGCGTCGCCCTGCGCCGAACCCGACACCTTGCTCGCCGTCGTCGCGCTGCCGGGCGACGTCGCCGATGCGGTCGCGGATGAGCGGTCGCCGCCTTTCGCGCAACCGGCCGCGACCAGCGCGGCGATCACACCGGCTGCGAGCAACGGCAACGCAGGCGTGAGGACTCGTTTCGGGGCGCTTGTGTCGGTCGGCACGGTGCGAATCGTTCACGCGCCGACGGGAGTTCGCCCTCCGCGCTGCGTAGACGAACCGCGTGAGCCGTGTCTTCATCCGATACGCGTTGCCGCGGGACGCCGACCGGCTCATCGCGGACGGCGTCGTCGGCGGGGCCACGCCCAGCGCCGAGCCGTGGCCGGCGCGGGTGCAGAAGTGGCTCGCCGAACAGAAGGCGGGCCGGCGGCTCGTGCTCATCGCCGAAGACGTGTCGGGCCTGCTCGGCACGGTGCAGCTCGTGTTCAAGTTCCCCGAAGGCTACGCCGACCGCGAAGCGGCCAACGGCGTGGACGTCGCGATGGTCGAGACGCTGCGGACGCGCGCCGACGCGCCGCACGGCGTCGCGACGCAGCTCATCACGGACGTGCAGAACATCGCGCGCAAGCGCGGCGTCCGCACGCTGACGTTTCTGCTGGGCATGGGCGACAACCGCGGGATCGCGCAAGCGAAGTCGTGGGGGTTCGAAGAGTTCCGCATCATGCCCGAGCAGGGCCGGATGCTCGCGTTCTTCCGGAAGTCGATCGAGTGAGGCGGCGCGCTGCGCGCGCCTATCCGCCGATCTCGCTGAACGCGCGCATCATGCTCGCGGTCTCGCCGAGCGCGAGGTGGTGCCGCTCGGGCTTGACGTGCATGGATGCGCGCAGGATGTCGACGATCGCTTCTTCGCCGCCGCCGGTGCGCAGCGGCGTGCGCAGATCGATCATGTTGTCGCCGAACAGGCACAGCTTGAGGCGGCCGTCCGCGGAGAGGCGCACGCGGTTGCACGTCTCGCAGTAGTCGTGCGCGAGCGGTGAGATGACGCCGACGGTGCCGGGCGCGCCGTCGTACGCGAACGTGCGCGCCGGGCCGTTGCCGTGCGGGTTCGGGACGGGGTGCAGCGCGCCCAGTGCGTTCAAACGCGTCAGCACTTCGTCGGAGGACACCCAGGCGTCGCGCTGCAGCTCGACGTTCTCCGTCACCGGCATCACTTCGATGAAGCGGATGTGCACCGCGCGCTCGCGGGTGAGCTCGGCGAACGCTTCGAGCTCGTCGTCGTTGGCGCCGCGCATCACCACGCAGTTGATCTTTACGGGCGTCAAGCCCGCGGCGATCGCCGCTTCGATCCCCGCCAGCACGCGGTCGAGTCCCGGGCGGCGCGCGATCGCGGTGAAGCGGTCGTCTTGCAGCGTGTCGAGCGAGATGTTCACGCGGCGCAATCCCGCCGCGGCGAGCGCGGGTGCTTGTTCGGCCAGCAGCAGCGCGTTGGTGGAGAGCGCGATGTCGTCGATGCCCGGGACGGCGGCGATCATCGCGACGAGCTGCTGCAGGTCGCGGCGGATCAGCGGCTCGCCGCCCGTGAGGCGGATGCTGCGCACGCCGATGCTCGCGGCCGCGCGCACGATGCTCGCGATCTCCTCGTAGCTGAGGATGTCGGGCTTGGCGATCCACGGCAGGCCCGCTTCGGGCATGCAGTAGACGCAGCGCAGGTTGCAGCGGTCGGTCACCGAGACGCGCAGGTAGGTGATCGGGCGCCGGAAGGCGTCGACCAGCGGCTGCGCCACTGCCTCGATGAGGTCGATCATCACTCGCTACGATTCCCGCCCATGTCATGCTGAGCCTGTCGAAGCATGCGCCACGATGGTGGCTCACCCTTCGACGGGCTCAGGGTGACATTGGCCAGGCTAGTCCTTGAATACCGCGTCGTTGACCGGGACGTTGATCTTGTAGTTTGCGAACGTCGAGCTCACGTCGGCGTTGTAGTGCGGGATGTCGACTTTGCCCGTCTGCGCCTTGACCAGGTAGTTGCCGTTGATCTGGTCGTACGTGTTGGTGAACTTGATCGTGCCGCCGTCTTCTTTGTAGAAGTACGTCATCTCGCTCACGGTCGCGGTCTTGTCGTCGACCTTGACGTCGACGTGGTCGATGCGGCCGTTCTTCTTGCGCACGAGCTTGAACATCGCGACCGAGCCGTCGTCGCTGGTCTTCGTGTACTCGTAGAGCTTGGGCCAGTCCGACGGCGGCTCCATCTGGCCGACGACCTTCTTCAGCTGGCCCGCGAGCGCCGGGACCGACTGGAACTGCACGGCGTTCTTGTCGGGGCGCTTGTAGTACGCTTTGCCTTCGAGCGTCGGGCTGAGATACGGGAACGTGTTCATCTTGATGGCGACGGTGACGTCGGCCTGATACGTGTTGAGCCCGTTGTTCACGTGCTGCATGCGCGCGAACAGATCGTCCTGCGCGGACGCGGAGAGCGACGGGACGGCGAGCGCGGCGAACGCGGCTGCGGCCAGGAGTGCGAAAGAACGGCGGTTCGGCTTCATGGTTACGCAGGGTTCAACGCCGCCACGGGTGCGGTCGGTTCCAGCGCCGCGGCTACCTCCTCGGCGACCGCCGGGTCGGTTTCGCGCGCGGCCGCCGTTCGCAGCTCGGCGTACGCCTGCGGCGAGGCGATCCGACCCAGCGCCCAAGCGGCGTGGCCCCGCACCAGCGGGCTCGGGTCGGCGCGAAGCGCCTCGGCGAGCGCCGGCACGTCCGCTCGGTCCAGCCCGTTGCCCAGCGCCACAGCGGCGTTGCGGCGCAGCACCGTCGCGCCGCGCCAGCCCATGGCCGTTCGCCGTACTTCCTTGAACGTGGCGCCGCGGAGCCGCAGCAGCGCGTGCAGGTCGGGGGCGGCCAGATCGTCGGACAGCGGCGCGCAGGCGGCGTCGCCCGCGCGGCCGGCCTGGACGCTCGGCGGGCAGGCGTCGTTGCAGAGGTCGCAGCCCCACACCCACGTGCCGACCAGCGGCCGCAGCGCGCGCGGGATCGGGTCGCGGCGCTGGGTCAGATCGCTGATGCAGCGCGTCGCGTCCATCGTGTTGTCGCCGCGGAGCGCACCGGTAGGGCAGACGTCGACGCAGCGCGTGCACGCGCCGCACGACGTGCGCAGCGGCGGATCGGGCTCGAGCTCCAGCGTCGTGACGATCTCGCCCAGAAACACCGCCGAGCCGAGCCCCTTCACGATCAGGCTCGTGTGCTTGCCGATCCAGCCCAGACCCGCGCGCGCCGCGAACGCGCGCTCCGCGAGCGGCGCGGTGTCGCAGACGACGCGCGTCGCCGGGGCGTCGGACCGCTCGGATTGCGATGCGGCGAGGTCGTCGATGCGCGCGGCGACGTCGCGCAGCAGCGACTGCATGCGGCGGTGATAGTCGGCCGACCACGCGTACGCCGACACGCGGCCGCGGCCGCGCCGTTCGCGCGGCACCGGCGTCGCGTACGGAACCGCGATGCACACGACGCTGCGCGCGCCGGGCAGCAGCGCGGCCGGATCGCTCGCCGCACGAGCGTACGCGTCGTCGTACGGCCACGTCGCGACGTCGCCTCGCGCGACGGCGTCCTGCATGCGCGCGCGCGTCTGTGCGTCGGGGCTCGCAGCCGCAATCCGCACCATGCGCGCGCCGCACGCGCGCGCGATCGATTTCACGGCCGCGGCGAGCTCCGCGGCGCTAGAGGGTCGGCAAGCCTCCACGGCGGCGTCCCACGGGGAAGGCTTCGTCGATCGCGGCGATCTCGGCGGTGTCCAGGCGCAGGTCGCCGGCGCCCGCGTTCTCTTCGACGTGCTCGACCGTCGACGACTTCGGGATGGCGAAGTTGATCGGCTGGCGCGTCAGGAACGCGAGGATGACTTGATGCGGCGTCGCGCCGCGTTTGCGCGCGATCTCGTCGAGCACGCGCGCGCCGGGGCGGTCGGCCCAGTCGCCGCGCCCGAACGGCGTGTAGCCGACGATCGGCGATGTCGTGCTCGCGGCAGTACGGCATCTCGTGCGTTTCGACGGTGCGCTCGCGCAGGTGGTAGAGCACCTGATTGCACGCGATCCGCTCGGTCTCGAGCGCGCCGCGCGCTTCTTCCAGATCGGACACCTCGAAGTTGCTGACGCCGAGCGCGCGCGTCTTGCCGTCGCGCACGAGCCGCTCGAGCGCGCGCATCGTCTCCGCGAGCGGCACGCTGCCGCGCCAGTGCAGCAGGTAGCAGTCGAGGTAGTCGACGCGCATCCGTTTGAGCGACGCCTCGCACGCGCGGATGGTGCCGTCGTACGTCGCGTTGGACGGCAGCACTTTTGAGACGAGGAACAGCTGCTCGCGCGGCAGCCCCGCGATCGCTTCGCCCAGCAGCCGCTCCGCGGCGCCGTCGCCGTACATCTCGGCCGTGTCGACGTGCACCATCCCCAGCTCCACGCCGCGGCGCAGCGCGCGCTTCGCCTCGTCGGCGCGCGCGCCGCGCGTCGGCGCGTTCCACGTGCCTTGACCGATGATCGGCACGTTGCGGCCGGTGCTTCCGAACGGGCGGACGATCATGCGGAGCGTGACTCCGTCATGGCAGAAAATCCTCCGGGACCGCGGCGTCCTTCGCCGACAGCCGCGGTGCCGTGCCCGGCGCGAGCGGCCATTGCACGCCGATGCGCGGGTTGCGCCAGCTCACGGCGCCTTCGGACGCAGGGTCGTACGGGACGCTGTTCTTGTAGTACACGATCACGTCGTCGTCGAGTGCGAGGAAACCGTGCGCGAACCCCGCCGGCACGAACAGCTGCTTGTGGTTGCCGTCGGTCAGCTCGAAGCCTTCCCACTGCAAGTACGTCGGCGAGTCGCGCCGCACGTCGACGATGACGTCCCAGATGCGCCCGCGCAGGCACTGCACGAGCTTCGCCATGCGAAAGTCGAAGTGCAGCCCGCGGATCACGTTGCGCGCCGAACGCGAGCACGAGTCTTGCGCGAAGCGCAGGTCGAGCCCCAGCGCGGCGTACTTCGGATCGGACCACGTCTCTTTGAAGAAGCCGCGGTCGTCCTCGAACACGTCGGGGACGAACACGCGCGCATCGGCGAACGTGGTCGGGAAGACCTGGATCACGCTGACGCTCCGGTGAGCTGCGGCGTCACGGTCGGTGACATACCGTTAGAACAAATCGAATGCGGCGTCGCGGGCGGCAAGGGCGAGAAGGCCATCGCGCAGGTGATAGACCCTGCCGAAGCCCGCTTCCTTGAGGCGCTCGGCCGCCCAGCGCGACTTGGTGCCGACGCGGCAGGCGACGACGTACGTCTTCGCGGTGTCCAGCTCGTGCATCCGCGCCTCCAAAACCGTCGCGGGGATCGCGACGGCGCCGGGCACGTCGCCGAGCGCGCGCTCGTGCGGGTCGCGCACGTCGAGCAGCACCGCGCCGCCGGCCAGGACGTCGTCGAGCGCGTCGAGGTCGAGCTCGGGGACGGTGCTGGGCGGCGCCGTGCGGTCGGGGATGCTGCCGACCTCGGTGATCGACGGCGCTTCGCCGCACAGCGGGCAGGCCGGATCGCGGGCGATGCGCACGTCGCGCACGCGCGCGTCGAGCGCGTCGATGAGCAGCAAGCGCCCGACCAGCGGCGTGCCGATGCCCAAGATCAGCTTGATGGCCTCATTGGCCTGAAACGTTCCGACCATGCCGGCCAGCACGCCGAGCACGCCGCCCTCGCTGCACGTCGGCACGAGATGCTCCGGCGGCGGTTCGGGATAGAGACAGCGATAGCACGGACCGCCCGGCGCACCGAACACCGAGAGCTGGCCGTCGAAGCGAAAGATCGCGCCGTGCACGTCGGGCTTGCCTTCGAGCACGCACGCGTCGTTGACGAGATAGCGCGTCGAGAACGTGTCGCTGCCGTCGACGACGACGTCGACCAAGCGCACGAGCTCGCGCGCGTTGCTCGCGTCGAAGCGGGTCGCGAGCGCGTCGATCGCGATCTGCGGGTTGAGCGCGCGCAAGCGTTCCGCCGCGCGGTGCGCTTTCGATGCGCCGACGTCGGCCGTGTCGTACAAGATCTGGCGCTGGAGGTTCGTCACGTCGACGGTGTCGTCGTCGACGACGACGATGCGCCCGACGCCCGCGGCCGCGAGGTATGCGAGCACCGGCGAACCCAACCCGCCGGCCCCGATCACCAGCACGCGTGCTCGCGTGAGCCGTTCCTGGCCTTCGAGCCCGACCTCCGGGATCAGCAAGTGCCGGCTGTAGCGCCGCAGATCGCGCCGCCCGGCCATGGTCTCCATCGTCCGGTTAGAGCGGCGCGTCGATGAGCGGGGTTGCGGCGGTTTCGACCGGCGTTGGCGCGGTGCGCGGGTGCAGCGCGTTGAGCCATTGGAGCACGGCCGTGCGGCTGTTGTCGCCCGCGAAGGTATGGTCGCTCGCGACGGTTGCGAACGTCTTCGGCTCGGACGCCCGTTCGTAGAGCTCGCTCACGGACGACCGCGAGACCATCCCGTCGCGCTCGGCCGCGACGAACAGCACCGGCCGTCCAGCGAGACCCGGAAGCGCTTCGTCGACGAGCGGCTGCCATTCGTGCGCGATCGCTTGCAGCGTGAGCCCGTCGACGTACGACGAGCGCAGGTCGACGACGCCGCGCGCGGCCAGCGCGTCGAGCACGCTGGGGCGGCCGTAGCCTGTCGCGATCGAGATCGCACCGGCGAGCGACGGATCGCGGCCCGCGACGCACAGCGCCGTCGTCGCGCCCATGCTGTGGCCGAGCGCGTACACGGTGTGCGGGCCGCGCTCTCGCGCGAATTGCACCACGGCTTCCATCGCGTCGAACAAGTCTTAGACGCTGTCGAGACGGCCGCCGCTCGCGCCGAGCTTGTGGCCGGGGAAGTCGAGCGAGTACACGCCGAAACCGTGGCTCGCGAGGAACGCGCACAGGCCGTCGAGGTTTTGCTTGGAGCTGGAGTAGCCATGGCCGGCGACGATCGTCACGCCGCGCGCGCGGCGGGGCTCGTATTCGAGCACTGCGATCGACGTGGGTGGCGCACCCTTCCCCTGAGCTTGTCGAAGGGTCAGTGTGACAGTAGTGTTGGTCGTCGCATTGGGGGCTATTGTCGCCGACACTTCGACGCGGTGCAGCGTGACGTTCATGGTGGGGTGTTCGCGATCCAGGCGGCTTCGCCGTCCTGGTAGATTTCGCGTTTCCAGACCGCGACGCGTGATTTTAGGGCGTCGATCGCGTAGCGGCAGGCGTCGAAGGCTGCGCCGCGGTGGGGTGCGGCGACGACCACGGCGACCGACGGTTCGCCCAGTGCGACACGGCCGGTGCGGTGCACCATCGCGATGCCCAGCGGGCCGAAGCGCTCCCGCGTCTCGCGCGCGATCTTTTCCATCTCGGCGACGGCCATCGCGTCGTACGCTTCGTATTCCAGCGCGGCGACTGGGCGCGGATCGTCCGGCGACGTCTCGCGCGTCGTGCCCAGGAACGTCACGACCGCGCCGTGCGCGTCGGTTTTTACCGCGCGCTCCAGCCTGGCGGCATCGAGCGGCTGCGCCGACAGGCCGATCACGCGTCAGCCGCCGCCCACCGGCGGGAGCAGCGCGATCTCGTCGCCGTCGCATACCGTCGCATCACCGGCAGCGAGCTCGCCGTTGCGCGCGAAGCGCGTTGACGCGCGCAAGCCCTCGAGGTGCTGTGCGTCCGCGGCGAGCTTCGACCACAGGGCCTCGAGCGTCGTGCCGGGCGGCACGGTGACGAGGCGTTCGCCGAAGCCCAGCAACTCGCGCAGGCGGGCGAAGGCGAGCACGCGCGCCGTGACGGCGGCCGTCGAGTTCGGCGTCTCCGTCACACGCCACCGATGTCGGTGGTGTAGCCGCGCTCTTTGAGCCATGCACGCGATTCGTCGTGCAGGCCCAGCAGGTCGATGCGGCTGCAGGTGAGCTTGTGGACGAGCACTTCCCAGAAGTGCCGGTCCTGGCCGTACACGTCGTCCGGGATTTGATTGTGCTTGCGGGTGAACTCGCGCAGCGCTTCCCAGTCGCGCTTGGCCAGCAGCGCGCGCAGCTCGTTGTCGTACTCCGGGCTCGGCGCTGCCGGCTGCATCGTCACGCGGACTTGCGCGCGCTCGGCGGGCAGAAGCGCTCGATCGCGAGCGCGACCCCGTCGCGGTCGTTCGGCGCCGTCACGTAGCGCACGCTCTGGCGCACTTCGGGCAGCGCGTTTCCCATCGCGACGCCGGTGCCTGCCCAGCGCATCATTGGCACGTCGTTACGCGAGTCGCCGATCGCGAGCACGCGTTCCGCGGGCACGCCGAAGTCGGCGCAGAGCTGCGCGAGCGCGTTCTTCTTGCTCGCGTTGCGGTTGAGCACCGCGCACTCGACGAACTCGAGCCACGTCTCGTAGCGAAAGTTGAGCGGCAGGTCGCCGAATTCGCGCTGCATGCGCTCGACCGACTCGCTGCCCATGAAGCGGATGAACGTCGGCGCCTCGGTGAGGATCTCGGCGAGCGACGGCGCTTCGTGCCAGCCCGGGCCGCGCATGTCGTCCATGTAGATCTGCGAGCCCTGCAGGCGGTAGAACGCCTCACCGACGTAGATCGCGATCGCGAGGCCTTCGCGCTCCGCGAAGAGCACCATGTCCTTCGCATACTGCAGCGGCACGGGGATGTGCAGCAAGGTCTTGTTCGCACCGAAGTCCTTGGTCAGCGCGCCGTGGCAGCAGATCACGGGCAGGTTCAGCCCGAGCTCCTTCGAGACGCGGATCGGGGTGTCGACGCCCCGCCCGGTCACCAGGACGACACGAATCCCCGCCACGAGCGCTTCCTTGATCGCGGCGCGGTTGCGCGCGCTGATCGTCTCGTCCGGAGCGAGCAGCGTTCCGTCGAGGTCCAGCGCGATGAGGTCGATGTTCGGTGTAGGCGGCATTCTTCTCGAATCTTCGGCCGGTACGATACCCCGGATACACCCGGGGGATGCGCGGTTGGGACGCGCCTGAGGATGCGCAACGGCCGACCCGTCGAATACGTTGACGGCACATGCGCCCCTTCGTAGCGGTCCTTGCGATCGTCCTCGCGAGCATCGCACCGGCGCTCGCGCAACCCGCCCAGCGGTGTTCGCACGAGACGTTTCCGGTCGGCGGCCAGGCCGTCACCGTGACGGTGTGCGCCGGCGCGCCCGACAGCGGCAAGACCGTCGCCGTCACCGAGACGTTCAAGAACGCCGCCTCGTCCTTCAACCACACCACCTCCATCGAGGTGCTCAAGGGCGCAGCCGCGTCGCGCGCCACGGACGACGTGTCGCTGGCCCCGCTCGGGCTGCAGTTCACGCTGCACATGACGCTCGCGTACCGCGAGGCGGGGGTCGTCATCGAGCACGCGCTGCTCCTGCCGGGGGCCGTCCCGCTCAAGTAAACCCGCCACGTCGAGCCGCCGCGCCGCGCAACCGCGTCGCGGCGGACCGGTTCTAGGGCACAGAAATGCGGTGTCGACGCTTCTGATGTCCTGTACCAGCGTGGCCCCGGAGCTCGACGCAGCAGGTCGTGCCCGGTACGTCACGGACCATCTCCCGCCCGGGCTTTTCCGGGTCCCCGACGACGCCGAGAGCGCAGTCCCCTGGCGCGTCTCGCCTGAGCCCTTCCCCCTGGCTCCCAAGACGGTCGAAGCCATCGAGTCGCTGGGCAACGACCTGCTCGCGTTCTACCGAGCGCTCAACTCCCTGTACCTGCGCAGCGCGCGCGGCACCGCGCCGGCGTTCATCGCCGAAGAGCTCGACCGCGGCAAGCCCGAGCAGATCGTCAAGCTCGCGCGGCAGAACCGCTTCAAGCAAGACATCCCGCGCGTGATCCGCCCCGACCTGATCCTGACGCCAGACGGCTACATCGCGAGCGAGCTCGACAGCGTGCCCGGCGGGATGGGCTTCACCGGCGCGCTCGCCCACACGTACTGCGAGATCGGCAGCGACAGCGTCGGCGGTGCGGACGGGATGCCGCAGCGTTTCGCCGAGATGGTCGCGTCGCTCGCCGCCAAAGAGCACCCGACGGTTGCCGTCGTCGTCAGCGCGGAGTCCGCGGATTACCGGCCGGAGATGACGTGGCTCGCGTCGCGCGTGAACGCGCTCGGGGTCGCCGACGTGATCGTGTGCGCGCCCGCGGACGTGGTGTTCACCGAGGAAGCGCTGTTCGTGCGCCGGCCCGACGGGCGCGAAGCGAAGATCGACGTGCTGTACCGCAACTTCGAGCTGTTCGATCTGCTGAACATCTCGAAGCAGGAGCTGATCCTGTACGCCGCGCGCCACAACCGCGTGCGCATCACGCCGCCGCCCAAAGCGCACTTCGAAGAGAAGCTGAGCTTCGCGCTGTTCCACCACCCGGGGCTGCGGTCGTACTGGCGCGGCGAGCTTGGACCGGCGGTCGACGAACGGCTGCTGGGAATTTTCCCGCGCACGTGGATCGTCGACCCGCGGCCGCTTCCGTGGCAAGCCGCGATGGTCGACCTCACCGCGAACGGCGCGCCCGTGCACGACTGGTCGCAGCTCGAGGATCTCGGCAAAAGCGAGCGCGACTACGTGCTCAAACCGTCCGGCTTCAGCGAGCTCGCGTGGGGATCGAAGGGCGTCAAGATGGCGAACGATCTCACCCGCGAAGGCTGGCGCGAGGCGCTGCGCCAGGCGCTGGCGTCGTTCGAGCACACGCCGTACATCTTGCAGCGCTTTCACAAAGGCAAGCGCGTGCGGGTGCCGTTCCTCTCGACGTCCACCGGCGAGATCAAAGAGATGGACGGCCGCGTGCGGTTGTGCCCGTACTACTTCGTCGTCGGCGACGAGACGCGGCTGGGCGGCGTGCTCGCCACCGTGGCGCCGGCCGACAAACGGCTGATCCACGGGATGAGCGATGCGATCATGGCGTCCTGCCGGATCGCGGACGACGGCTTCTGAACCCCGCCGACGCGGCGTCCGCGCAGGGCTGGATCACGGCCCGCCACCGCCTCGTGTCGTTCGGTTCCGCGGCGGTCGTCGGCGTCGTCGTGTTCTTCGCGCTCGCGCCGACGTGGCTGCACGGGGCGACGCGCTTTGCCGCCGCGTACGACGCGGCGATGCTCACGCTGCTCGCGTTCCTGTGGCTGCGCGCGCTGCACGCCGACGCGCGGCTGACGCGCGCGCGCGCGGCGGTCGACGATCCCGGCCGCAACGCGGTCACGCTCATGGTCCTGGCGACGGTCGTGGTGGGGCTCGTCGCGGCCATCGCGATCATCGGGCACGGACCGCTGGTCAAGAACGACACGGAGAAGTGGGTCGCCTACGCGGTCGGCGTGCTCGCGATCGCAGTCGGGTGGTTCACCGTCCACACCGTCTACACGTTTCGCTACGCGCACATGTTCTGGTTCGACGAGGATCAGGACGGCCAGCCCGGCGGCTTCAACTTCCCCGGCACGGAAGATCCGTCGGACTACGACTTCGCGTACTTCTCCTTCTGCATCGGCACGTCGTTCGCCGTGTCGGATCCGCAAGTCACCGAGACGCGCGTGCGCCGCGAGGTGATGGTGCATTCGATCATCTCGTTCGCGTACAACTCCGTGATCGTCGGCATGGTGATCAACCTGTTCGCCGGCATCTTCGCGACCTCGAGCGGCGGCGGGAAGTAGCCGCCCGCCACGATGGTGGCGCACCCTTCGCCCTGAGCTTGTCGAAGGGTCAGGGTGACACTGACGGTTACGGCAGCGCGGCGAGGATCGTGTCGATGTCTTCGGGCGTGTTGTGGCCGTGGGGGGCGATTCGGATGCCGGTCGCGCGATAGGTCGTGCAGATCTTTGCTTCGTTGAGGCGTTTGCCGAGCGCGATCGGGTCCACGTCGTCGCGGCGGAACAGCACGATGCCCGATTTGACGCCGTCGGTCGTGCGGTCGCTCATCACCGTGTAGCCACGCGATTGCAGGCCTTCCGTCAAGCGGTCGGTCAGCGCTAGCACGTGCGTGCCGATGCGGTCGATGCCTGCGTTCGCGAGCACGTCGATCGATGTTGCGAGCGAAAGGGCGCCTAGGAAGTTCGGCGTGCCGCCTTCGTAGCGCGACGCGTCGGGCGCCGGGGCTTGCGTGTAGTCGAGGAAATCCCACATGTCGGCCACGGAGCGCCAGCCGGGGAGGCGCAGCGCGACGCGGTCGAGCAGGCTCGCGCGCAGCCACAGAAAGCTCACGCCTTGCAGCGCCATCAGCCATTTTGCGCCGCCCGCGTACACCGCGTCGACGTTCGTTGCGTGCACGTCGAGCGGGAACGCGCCCAGGCCTTGAATCGCGTCGACCGCGAACAGCGCGCCGTGCGCGTGCGCGACCTCGGCGAGCGCCGTGAGATCGTGGCGGTAGCCGTCGTCGAACGTCACCCACGACACCGCGACCACCTTCGTGCGGGGCGAGATGTAGCGGCGCAGCACGTCGGGCGTCATGCGCTCCTGCGGCGCGCCGATCAGCGTCACCGTGACGCCGCGCTCGCGCAGCGCGAGCCACGGGTAGGCGTTCGCCCCGAACTCGTTCGCGCCGGTGATCACCTCGTCGCCCGCGCCGAGGTCGAGGCCCTGTGCGATGATGGTCGCGCCGTCACCGGTGTTGCGCAGCACCGCGATCTCCTCGCCGCGGCCGCCGACCAGCGCGGCGATGCGGCGGCGGTACGCCGGCATTGCCATCTCGCGCGGCGCCGTGCCGAGCACGCCGCATGCGGCATGATCGTCGATCATCGCGTGCACCGCGTCGCGCGTCACGATCGGCAAGATGCCCACGGCGGCGTGGTTGACGTAGACGAGGCCCGGCGCGAGCGCGAACGCATCGCGCGCAAGCGGCGCCGTCATCGCGCCTGTGTCATCCTGCGCTTGTCGAAGGATCAACTCGGGCTGGCGTTGACGGCGATGTCGGCTTGCGTCTGCGCGGCGTTCACGCGGAGCTTCGCTTTCGCGATCTGTGTGATGAACGTGTCGAGCGGCACGTACCAGTCGCCGTTGCGCTTGAACGTCTGGCCGCGCATCGTGACGGCGCCGCCGTTGATCAGCGCGGTACGGCTGCCGTCGGTGAAACGGCCCGTGACGCCGTTGATCGTCACGACCACCGCGCTGCCCTGGAACGTCAGCAACCCGTCGAACGACTTCACGAGCGGGACGATGTCGGCATAGATGACGCCGCTGCGAACGACGGCGACGCCGCCGGCGCGATCGACCGGCCGGCCGTCGAGCGTCAGCTTCACCTGGCGATCCGCGGCGAGCGCGGGCGCGTTCGGCGCGAGCAGCGCGATCCCGAGGGCGAGAGCGGTCAGCAGTCTTTTCACGAGTACACGTCCTTGGTATGCCATGCGATGTTCTGGGCCCGGTCGCCGACGCGCTCGACGATCGAGACCACGAAGAGCAAGAGGGTGCCCGCCGGTACCGTACCCGGATCGCGCTGCATCTCAGCCTGGAGGGCCTCGATGCCGTTGCGGTAGAGGGTGTCGACTTCGTCGTCCCGCTCGATAACGTCGTCGGCGAGCGCGGCGTCTCCCTCGCGGTACGCGCGCATCACGTCCTGCAGCATCTCGTAGGCGAGGTTCGCGATGCGGCCCACCTCGACGCTCGCCGGGCGCACCGCCACGTCGGACAGCTTGATCGCGTTCTTCGCGATGTCGACCGCATAGTCGCCGATCCGCTCGAGGTCGGTGACGATCTGAAGCATGCCCGCGATGTGGCGCAGCTCGCCGGCGACCGGCTGCTGCTTCCAGATCAGCTCGATGCACGCGGTTTCGACGCGGCGGCGGGTGTCGTCGATCTCGTCGTCACCGGCGACGACGTGGCCGGCGAGAATGACGTCGCGCCGCTCGAGGGCTTGCATCGCGGATCGAATGGCGTCGGAGACGAGCGCGCCCAACCGGACGACGTCGAGGCGCGTGTTCTCCAGCGCCTGGTGGTAGGCGGTTCGCATGGCATCCTCACCATAGCAGAGGGAGGGCCGGACTCAAAGCCCGCCGTAGCGCGGCCCGCCATGCAAACCATCCTCGTCGAGCATTCCGGTCCCGTCGCCACCGTGACGCTCAACCGGCCCGCTGTCTTAAATGCCCTTAACCTTCAGATGCTGGACGAGCTCAGCGCGGCGTTCGCGCAGCTCGGCGGTGACGACGCGCTGCGCGCGGTGATCCTTACCGGCGCCGGTGCGAAGGCGTTCGCCGCTGGCGCGGACATCGGCGAGCTCAACGCGCTGCCCGACGCGCGTGCCGGCGAGGCGCAGGCGCGCAAAGGCCAGGCGCTCACGCGCGCGCTCGAACGGCTGCGCGTGCCCGTGATCGCGGCCGTCAACGGCTTCGCGCTGGGCGGCGGCTGCGAGCTCGCGCTGGCGTGCGACATCCGCATCGCGAGCGAGAACGCGAAGTTCGGCCAGCCCGAGGTGAACCTCGGGATCCTGCCCGGCTACGGCGGCACGCAGCGCACGACGCGGCTGCTCGGCGAAGGCGCCGCGATGTACATGTGCCTGACCGGCGAGATGGTCGACGCGCAGGAAGCGCTGCGCATCGGGCTGGTGCAAAAGGTCGTGCCGCTCGACGGCTTGCTCGCCGAAGCGCAGCGCATCGCCGCGCTGATCGCCGCGAAGGCGCCGCTCGCGATCGCGGCGACGAAGCGCGCGATCGTCGACGGATCGTCGCTGGCACTTGACGACGCGCTCGCGCTGGAAGCGCTGCTGTTCGGTCAGTGCGTGACGACCGCCGATTTCAAAGAAGGCTCGCGCGCGTTTCTCGAAAAGCGCAAGGCGGAGTTCATCGGCGCGCTAGCCTCCGGCTCTAGCCGAGCAGCGGGTTTGCCGAACAGCCCGACGATCAGTCCGCAGCGCGACCAGCCACCCAGAGGACGAGCGCGACGAGCTCCGAGCACGATCGTGCCTCCGCGCCATGGTGAGTGGAACGCCAAGTGTTCGCGATGACCGCCGCGAGGCAACGAGCGCGAGCAGGACGTAGCGGTTCGTCACCCGAGCAAGAGCCGCGCGATCAGCTATACGCCGTCTGACGAACAGCACGAAGTGCGAGCGAAAGATCACGTCTTCGAACGCGTCGCGAGCGGCTTGGGCGACCGGCGGTATCGCCGCGCCCGAGAAGACGAGATAGAACCCGCTTCGCTCCGGTCAGGACGAACAGGAGGCCCAGCAGAATGCGCGCGACGAGCGCCGTCCGGCGCATCGCGGCCGACGGGTTGCGCCCGCGCCGGCGGCTTGGATAACTCATGCGTCGTTCTAGCGCAGCGCGGGCCCTGGCCTTTCGGAGACGCTCGACGAAGCGGACTAGCGCTCAGCGGTCCGGCGAGGTGCACCGTACTTCGCGACCGCGTCCGCCATCTCGCGCTCGATGTCCGGGTCGAATCCGACCCAGCGAGCACGGACGCGGCCGGTGCCGTCGATCGCGACGAGCGTCGGGTAACCGGTCACGCCGAAGGCGTGGGCGACGATCTCGTCCGGGTCGAGCACGACGCCGTCCATCTTCAGCTTCTTTGCATAGGCCCGCACGAAGGACTCGGGCTCGCCCACGTCCACGGAGACCACGTCCACCCCCGGGTGGCTCCGGCGGAAGCGCTGCACCAGCGGGATCGAGTCCTTGCACGGCGTGCACCACGTCGCCCAGAAGTCGAGGAAGACGATGCGGCCGCGCCGCCGCGCGAGGTCGAACCGCCCGCCGTCGAGGCTCGCCAGCGACACGGGCGGCGCCTGGACGACGTCGCGGTGAAGACGCGGCAGGACGAAGAAACGGACGACCGCCGCGAGGATGACGACGACGGCCACCACGTCGAGCGCGCGCGCGAGGCGGCTGCGCAGGGGGTGCATCGCCCGGCCGGTTCCGTCGCAGGGAAAGCGCCCCCTGCGACGCATCCCACGCACGATGCCAACGAGCCGCGCCGCGTCGGCCACCATCGACGCGCGCACCCTTCCCGCGCAAAACCGCAGCACGCGGATTTTCGACACGTTCGATAAGCTGCCGGTCGGCGGTATCCTCGAACTCAACGAGGAGAGCGACCCGCGCTCGCTGCGCAACGAGTTCCAGCAGTACCGGCCGGGGCGGTTCTCGTGGGACGCGCGCAACCTCGGGAGCGGGCGCTGGACGATCCGGCTCGAGCGGATCGACGAGCGCGCCGACACCGCGACGTTCCTGTCGCACACCGCGCCGTTCGCCAACGCCAAGCAGTCCACGATCAACGAGCTCGCCGCGGTCGCGACGGAGCGGTCGTACCGCACCGGCGAGACGATCTTCGACGAAGGCGAGATCTGGCCGTACCTCGGCTTCGTGCGCAGCGGCAAGGTCGTATACACGCTGCTCTCGCCCGACGGCAAGACGCACGCGCTCGGCGAGCGCCTCACGCACGACCCGCTCAACGAGTCCGGCACGTTCGACGGCGGCGGCGCGACGACGCGCGCAGAGTCGCTCACCGACTGCACGATCGTGCTCGTGCCGTCCGAAGCGGTGCTGCACGCGGTGCGCAACGACAGCGAGCTCGCGCTCGGGTTTCTCGCCGCGTCGTCGCAAGCGCGCCGCCGCTCGATCGACACCATCGCCGACCTCGCATTCGCGCACGTGCTGCAGCGCGTCGCGAAGTTCCTGATGTCGTACGCCCCCGCGACCACCGGGATGGCGCCAGGATTGCCCGGCGTGGAGAACCTCTCGCAGGCGCAGATCGCGGCCGCGGCCGGCACGGTGCGCGACATGGCCGCGCGCGCGCTCATCCGGCTCAAGAACGCCGCTGCCGTGCAGCTCGACCGAGGGCGCGTTCGCGCGATCGACCGGATGCGTTTGGAAGCCTTTGCGCACGGGGTGCAGGCGCCTCCGGTTTAATACGGAGAAGAGACGCGCGATGCGACGTCTCTCCTTCATCATCACCGCGGTACTGCTCGCCGCGTGCCCCGTGCTCGCGGCCGCCGCGAAGCTCGCGTATCCCGCCGCACCGCGCGGTGCGGTAACCGACACCTATTTCGGGACCACGGTGGCCGATCCGTACCGCTGGATGGAAGACGTCGACGCGCCGCAGACGACGAGCTGGGTGAAAGCCGAAGGCGACCTCACGCGCGCGTACCTCGACGCGATCCCGCAGCGCGCCGCGCTCCGCGACGCGTACCGCAAGCTGATCGACTACGAGAAGGTCAGCGCGCCGTCCCATCAAGGCGGGTGGTGGTTCTTCTCGCGCAACAGCGGCCTGCAGAACCAGAGCGTGCTGTACGTTCGGCGCGGCGAGGCCGGCACGCCGCGCGTGCTGCTGAATCCGAACACGCTCGCCGCGGACGGAACCGTCGCGCTGGCCGGCACGTCGTTCACGCACGACGGCAGCTTGATGGCGTACGCGACGCAATCGTCGGGCGCGGACTGGCAGACGTGGCACGTGAAGAACGTCGCGACCGGAACCGATCTGCCCGACACGATCCAGTGGAGCAAGTTCTCCGGCGCCTCGTGGACCGGCAAAAGCGGCTTCTACTACGAAGCGTACGACCCGCCCAAACCGGGCGCCGGAAACGCGACGCTGAGCGCGCTCGGGGCGCAGAAATTGTACTTCCACAAGCTGGGAACGCCGCAGTCTGCGGACCGGCTGGTCTCCACCGCGCCGTCCGATCAGTTCATCGGCATCGGTCGCACGGACGATCAGCGCTACGACTACATGTACCTCTCGAAAGGCAACGGCAACAGCTTTTCGTGGAAGCGCGCGAGCGAGCCCGAGTCGGCGTTCAAGCAGATCTTCGCGCTCAACGAGAACGTGCAATACGGGCCGGTCGGTGACGACGGCACGCGCGTATACGTGCAGACGAACCTCAACGCGCCGCGCGGGCGGCTGGCGTGGCTCGATCTCGCGGACCCCTCGCACGCGCTGCACGACATCGTGCCTCAGTCGGCCGATGCGATGGAGGGCGTGTCGCTGCTGGGCAACCGCTTCTACGTGTCGTACCTCCACGACGCACACTCGGTCGTGAAGATCTACGCGCTCGACGGAAAGCCCGCAGGCTCGATCGACCTGCCGGGGATCGGCAGCGGCGGGCAGCCCGGGGGGCACCGCGAGGACCGCATCGTGTACTACGGTTTCGCGTCGTACACGTTTCCGAACACCATCTACCGGTACGACACGCAGACCGGCAAGAGCACGGTCGCGATTCGCCCGAAGATCGCATTCGACCCGAGCCCGTTCGTCACCGAGCAGATCTTCACGACGTCGAAGGACGGCACGCGCATCCCCGTGTTCGTAACGCACCGCAAGGACATGCCGCTCGACGGCTCGACACCGACGATTCTGTACGGCTACGGCGGGTTCAACATCTCGATCACGCCGGGCTTCTCGTCGGCCACTGCGCTGTGGCTGCAGATGGGCGGCGCGTACGCGGTCGCGACGCTGCGCGGCGGCGCGGAGTACGGCGACGCGTGGCACGACGCCGGCCGGCTCGCCAACAAGCAGCACGTGTTCGACGACTTCATCGCGGCGGCGCAGATGCTGATCGACAAGAAGATCAGCTCGACGCCGAAGCTCGCTGCGAACGGCGGCTCCAACGGCGGCTTGCTGGTCGGCGCCGCGATCACGGAACGGCCCGACCTGTTCGGCGCGGCGATCCCGGAGGTGGGCGTGCTCGACATGCTGCGCTTCCAGAAATTCACCGTCGGCAAGGCCTGGGTCAGCGACTACGGCTCGGCCGAGGCGTCCGCGGATCAGTTCAAGTACTTGTACGCGTACTCGCCGTACCACAACGTCAAGGACGGCACGCAGTACCCGCCCACGCTGGTGATGACGTCGGACCACGACGACCGCGTGTTCCCGGCGCACTCCTTCAAGTTCGCGGCGGCGCTCCAGCACGCACAAGCCGGTGACGCGCCGGTGCTGCTGCGGGTGGAATCAAAGGCCGGCCACGGCGCCGGCCGCCCGACCGAGAAGATCATCGACGACGTCGCGGACCGCTTCGCGTTCTTGGTGAAAAACCTGAATTTCACCCCGTCGATGTAGCGGCTAGCAGTTCCGGCGCGACCGCTTCGGCGGCGGTGCGGCGGACTTCGACTGGGACGCCGCTCAGGGCGGCGTTGCCCGTGAGGTCGTCGAGGCGGTCCGGGTCGGTGAGGTCGTTGAGGCTGGCGCCCGGTTTTTGCGCGGCCAGCGTTTGGCCGACGCCCGTGCGCGCGTGGCCGAAGCCGTGCGGTAGGCTCACGACGCCCGGCATCAGTGCGTCGGTCAGCTCCGCAGGGACGGTGATCGCGCCGACGGCGCTGCGGATCTCCACGCTGTCGCCCGTTGCGATACCGCGCGTGTGCGCGTCGCGCGGGTTGATCATCAGCGTGCAGCGGTCGGGGCCGCGCATTAATCGCGGCGCGTTGTGCATCCAGGAGTTGTTGCTGCGCAGTTGCCGGCGGCCGATCAGCACCAGCTCGGAGACCGGCGCGGCGAGCTCGCGTTCCAGGCGCGCGAGGTCGGCGACGAACGCCGGCGGCGCGAGCTTTACGCGGGCGTCGGCCGTGAGCAGACGGTCCGGCAAGCACGGCTGCATCGGGCCGTAGTCGACCCCGTGCGGGTGTTCGCGCAGCTCCTCCAGGCTCGTGTTGTACGGGCCGGCGCGCAAGCCGGTGTCGAGCCGTTCGCGTGGGCTCTTGCCCGATTTTCCCGTCATGCGCGAGCGCAGTGCTTCGAAGATCTGCCAGTCGTAGCGCTGCTCCGGTGTGATGTCGTACAGCGGCTCGCTGTAGCGCGCTGTGTTGCGCACCGCGAAGTGGTGGAAGATCACGTCGTAGTGCTCGACTTCCAAACCGGTCGCGGGCGGTAGGATCACGTCGGCGTGGCGCGTGGTCTCGTTCACGTACGGATCGACGCACACGATGAACTCCAGCCCGGCCAACGCGTCGTCGAGCTTCGCGCCGTTCGGGGTCGACAGCACCGGGTTTCCGGCGACGACGATGAGCGCGCGTACTTGGCCCGCTCCGGGCGTCAACATCTCGTCGGCCATCGTCGCGACGGGGAGCTCGCCGTCGAACTCCGGCAAGTTGCGCACGCGCGAGCGCCAGCGATCGACAAATGCCGTGCCGCGTTCGGCCTGCTGCAAAAGATCGTATGCCGGACGGGGCCACATCATCCCGCCCGGCTCGTCCAAGTTGCCGGTGATCGCGTTGAGCGCGTTGACCAGCCACTGGCACAATCCGCCGAACGCCTGCGTGGATAGACCGATGCGGCCGTACGCGACCGCATGTTCCGCGGCGGCGAAGTCGCGCGCGATGCGCCGGATCGTCTCTTCCGCGATTCCGGTACGTGCCGCGACACGTTGCGCCGGAAACGCGCGCGCCGCCGCGCGCAGCTCGTCGATGCCGTCGGTGAACTCCGCGAGGCGCCCGAGATCGGCGCGCCCGGATTCAAAGATCGCGTCGACGATCGCGAGGAGGAGCAACGCGTCGGCGCCGGGGCGGATGAAGTGGTGCTCGTCGGCGATATCCGCCGTCTCGGTGCGGCGCGGGTCGACGACGATCACGCGCCCGCCGCGGGCCTGCACGGCTTTCATGCGCGAGCGCATGCCGGGCGCGGTCATGATGCTGCCGTTGGACGCGAGCGGGTTCGCGCCCATGACGAGAAAATAATCTGTGCGGTCGACGTCGGGGATCGGGATCATCAGCGGGTGGCCGAACATCTCTACGGCGGCGCGGTGGTGCGGCAACTGGTCCACGCTCGTCGCGCTGAAACGGTTGCGCGTGCGGAACGCACGCAAGAAACCGCCCGCGCTCAGCAGCGTGCCGCTGTTGTGCACGTTGGGGTTGCCGAGGTAGATCGCGACGGCATCGTCGCCGTGCTCGGCGACGAAGGCCTTCAGGCGCTCGACGACGAGATCGTACGCGTCGTCCCATGCGATCGGCTCCCAGGCGTCCCCGCTGCGCCGGACCGGCGTCTTGAGGCGGTCGGGATCGGCGTGGAGGTCGATCAGGGCGTTGCCCTTGGGGCAGATGTGGCCGTGTGACAATGGATCGAGCGGGTCGCCGCGCAGGTCGGTGATCGCGCCGTTCGCGACCGTGATCTCCAGGCCGCAGATCGCCTCGCACAAGTTGCACGCGCGAAAGTGCTTGCCGTCCCGCATCGCCGTCATCCGCGGAGCTTCGGCGCGCGAGCAACTACTCCGCCGCGGCGGCGTCGCACGGCGCGGAAAGAGGCTGTGCCCCGCGGAGCCGAAAGGAGGCCGCCATGTTCGCCGTCGGCGGTATGCCGTAGCGTTGCGGCCGATCGTCGCGTGCGCGTTCACCGCGCTTTTGGCCGGCTGCATCGCCTCGCGCTCGATCCCAGCGGGTGCGCTCGTGCCCGAGGCCTTGCCCGTTGCCGCGATCGTGCCGCAGCCGCGCGACGTCTACGCCGGCAGCGAGGCATATGCGTGGCCTGCTCACGTGCGCATCGGAGCGTCGCATCCGAACGCGCTCGCCGGCGCGGACGTGCTGCGCACGTACCTGGCCGAGAACGGCGTGACGGCGGTGGTCCCCGGACCTCGCAGCCGCCCGCGCTCGAACATCAGGCTGGAAGTCCCGCCGGTGCCCGATGCGCGGCTCGGTGACGAAGGCTATCGGCTATACATCGACCGCACGGGGATGCTCGTGGACGCCAATACGACGCGCGGCTTCTTCTACGCCGTCCAGACGCTCGCGCAGATATCCGCGCGCACGGGCGGCCGCCTGACGTCCCGCACGGTCTTCATCGTCGACCGGCCGGAGTATCGCTGGCGCGGCGTCCACCTCGACGTGGCGCGGCATTTCTTTTCGGTGCCGGTGATCGAGCGGTACATCGACGTCGCAGCGCACTACAAGCTCAACGTGTTCCACTGGCATCTCACCGACGATCAGGCGTGGCGGCTGGATATTCCGCAGTATCCGGCGCTGACCGCCGGGCGCGAGCACTACTCGCGCGCCGACGTGCGACGCATCGTTGCGTACGCGGCGCGACGGTATGTCACCGTCGTCCCGGAGATCGATCTGCCGGGGCATGCCACGGCGGTGTTGCGCGCGTACCCGCGGCTCGCGTGCGCGCACGAGACGCTGTGCATGAACGGCGCCGGGCTCGCCTTCGCGCGCGACGTGCTGACGGAGGTGATGGCGGATTTTCCGTCACCGTACCTGCACGTGGGCGGAGACGAGGTCCCGGGGCCCGCGCTCGCGGAGCAGCCACGGTTCACGCGCGACGTCGAACGCTTCGTCGAATCGCGCGGGCGGCGGTTCGCGGGGTGGGACGACGTCCTGACGCCGCAGCTCTCGACGCGCGCGCTCGTCACGGTGTGGACGTCGCCGCGGCGCGCGGAGGCCGCGGCGGCGCGCGGGAACGACGTCGTGCTCGCGACCGGCGCGCTGCATTTCGACAGCGTGCAAGGCGATCCGGCGCAGGAGCCGCGCGGCGCCGCGCACGTGGCGACGCTGGAGCAGGTCTACGACACCGGCGTGATGCCGCGCGGGCTTCGCAGGACGGCAACCGCGCACGTGCTCGGCGCGCAAGCGAACGTGTGGACGGAACACATCGCCACGCCGGACCACCTCTTCTTCATGACGCTGCCGCGCGAGCTCGCGCTCGCGGAGGACGTCTGGACGCCGCGCTCGCGCAAGAGCTGGTCGTCGTTCCTGGCGCGGTTGCCGGCGCAGCTCGCATGGCTCGATGCGCACGGATACAACTTCCGCATCCCGAATGCCGCGTTCGGACTCGCCGGCGCAAAGACGGTTTTTGAATCGGTTCCAGGGCACGTGCAGTCGGTGCGGGCGTGGACCGTCGGGCGCGCGCTGACGGTGTCGCTCGGCGTACCGCTTGACGGCGCGGTCGTCCGGTTTACGACGGACGGAAGCACGCCGCGCGCGTCGTCGCGAACCTATCGCGGGCCGTTCACCGTCGCGGCGGGACCGACGCCGGTGGTGCTGCGCGCGGCGGCGTTTCTGCGCGGGCGCGCGGGCGCGATCAGCGAGTGCGCCGTCGCGCGCGTCGCGCCGGCGGCGCTGCGCGCGCACCGCAACGCGTCGGCGTCGTGGAGCGCGCTCGTCTCGCCGTGACGATGGGGCGCGACGGCGCGGCGAATCAGGGTTTTCGCGCGGCGCGTTTCGACGGGGCGGATTCGATCGTGACGACGTTGTCGGGGCGCGCGTCGTCGGGCGCCAGCGTGCCGTAGCGCGCTTTGTAGTACGAGTCGCGCAGGTGCGCGAGCTTCATGTCGCGCGCGATCGGCTCGTCGTCGCCGCGGTACACCGTCACGCCGCGGAACAGCAGCACGTACGCGCCCAGCCGCAGGCGCTTCCAGTCCGACACGGTCCAGCCGTTGGGCGCCATCACGGGGAAGTCGTACGGCGGCAATTCGTCCTTCGCCGCGCCGAGCCGCTCGAACGACACGCGAAAGCCTTCGCGCTGGAAGATCTGCTCCTGAAGCTCCGTGACGCTCAATCCTGCGCGGCGTGCCATTGCGCGCTCAGAGCGTTTCCTTGCCGATGCCGCCGTGGAGCTGCTCGTCGATCTCTGCCTTGCAGCCCGCGTGCCCGCAGCCGCAGGTAATGATCGCCGGATCGCGCCCGTCCGGCGAGTCGCAGTACGGGCTGCACACCGCATCGGCCAAGGCGACCTTGCAGAGGCAAGCGAGGTTGTCGCACCGCTTGGTGTCGTCGTTCATGCGGGCCCCTTTCCCAAACCGGCCGCCCGTCTCTCGGCGGCAGTACCGGGCTTGGCCGCTTCTGCTATGCTGTGCCCATGATGCGATTCGACCGCAGAGGCGATTTTCGATGACGACGGCGCTCGCCGCCGCGAACGACACCGTGCGCGCACTGCGCGCTCGCGCGGTGAACGTGCCGCTGCCGCGGCCGCTGCTGACCGCGGGCGGAGCGGTGACCAGCGCACCGCTCGTGCTGATCGATCTCGAGACGGACGCCGGCCTCACCGGGCGCGCGTACCTCTTCTGCTATACGGCGCTCGCGCTGCGCGCGACGCACGCGCTGCTCGAAGACCTCGCGCCGCTCGTCGCGGGGCTGCCGCTCGCGCCGCGCACCATCGCCGCGCAGCTGCAGTCGCGGTTTCGTCTGCTCGGACCGCAAGGGCTCACCGGGATGGCGATGGCCGGCATCGACATGGCCGCGTGGGATGCGCTCGCGGTCGCGCACGACGTACCGCTGTGCGTGCTGCTCGGCGCCGAACCGCGACCGATCCCGGCGTACGACAGCCTCGGCATGATGAGCGCGGACGAGGGCGTGGCGGAAGCGCGCCGCAGCGCCGCCGCGGGTTTCATCGCGGTGAAGTTCAAAATCGGCTGGCCCGATGCGGACACCGACGTGCGGTTCGTCGACGCCGTGCGCACCGCGCTCGGACCCGCGTGCGACATCATGATGGATTACAACCAATGCCTCGACCGCGGCGAAGCGATCCGGCGCGGCAAGCTGCTCGAGCGCTTCGGCTTGCGCTGGATCGAGGAGCCGTGCCGCGCGGACGACGACGCGTCGCATGCGATGGTGGCGCGCGCGCTCGACACGCCGGTTCAAATCGGCGAGAACTGGTGGGGACCGAACGAGGCGGCGCGCTCGCTCGCGGCCGACGCGTGCGACGAGATGATGCTCGACGTGATGAAGATCGGCGGCGTCACCGGCTGGCTCGACGCCGCCGCACTCGCGGTGCCGACAGGACGGCGCATCTCGAGCCACCTCTTCCCGGAGATCAGCGCGCACCTGCTCGCCGCGACGCCGGCGGCGCGCTATCTGGAATGGCTCGACCTCGCTTCGCCGGTCCTCGAAGATTCGGTCGCACCGTCGGGCGGCATGCTGCACGCCGCCGACCGGCCCGGTACGGGACTGCGCTGGAACGAGGACGCGATACGGCGGTACGCGCTGAGCTAAAGCGCGTGCGCGAGCGCGGCGGTGTCCCAGTGCGCCGTGCGCGTTCCCGCGTCGTAGCCGCTCCGCAGAAACGCGAGCAGCGCCGCGCGCGGATCGTCCGCCGTGCGCACGGTTTCGTATGGCAGCACGCCCATGTGGCCGCTGCCCGATGGCACCCACGACGCGCCGCCGGGCGCTAGCGCGATGCTCGTGAGATCCGCTGGCTCGGGCGCCGTGTAGGTGTAGTACGACGGTGCGGGGACGTTCGCGTCGCCCGGCCAGAAACCGAACGCGATCGTTTCGTGCGAGTACGCTTCGCGCTGCACGGGATCGGTCTTCGGCGGACCGTCCGCGCGGCGGCCGGAATAGCGCCCGAGCGCGAGATCGAAGCCGTGCCAGAACAGCTGCACCGGGCCTTGCTTGCCGGCGAACTCGCTCGCGAACTCTTCGAACACGCTGGTCGTCCACGCGATCGTGTTCCAGAACCGGCGCACCGCTGCGGCATCGTACGCATGATGTTCGCGATCGTCGGCAAACGGCGTCGTCTTGGCCCGGAAAGCCGTACGGTTTCGCGAGGATGGGGACGTCGATTCCGAACCGGCCGAGCGCCGCGCGCAACGAGGCGTAGAACTCCGCGACCGACAAGCCGTCGCGCAGCGCGAACGTCTGCGGCTCGGGCGTGGTGCTCGCGCGCACGATCGCACGGTGCTCGACCACGTCGAGCTCGATCTCGAAGAACGTGTCGCCCGCGCGCAAGAGCTGCGTCTTGAAACCCTGCGCCGTCGGGCGCAGCGTGCAGTTCCACCAGTGATTGCGCAGCGCGCTCGCGCGCAGCGCGACCTTTCCGACGATCTGGGACCAGAGGTGGAGCGTCGTCTTCGTCGGCTCCCAAGCCGGAAACGGAATCGGTTCGAGCAGTGCGGACGTCATCGTAGGCTCCGACGCTCGGCGTACGCGCGCGGTTTCGCCCGAGCGAGACCGTGCCTTAGTGGGACGCCGGGAACGTCCGGCGTTCGATGCGCAGGCCCGGGCCGAGTACCAGCGTGACGTCGCCGTCGGGGAGCGGCTGGCGGTCGGGCGCGTGCAGCTCGCGCGGCAGCGAGCCGGCGGCGACCTCGATCGTCGCGCCGGGCGCGAGCGGCAGCTTCGGGAAGATGAACGTTCCGTCGGCGGCGGTCTCGACGGTGGCGCCGTCCGGAGCGATGGAGATCATGATGCCCGCGAAGCTCGCATCCGGCGGCCAGACGGCGCGGTCGGACGCGATCACGCGGCCGCGCACGGTGCGAAACGGCCACAGCGGCAGCGTCGCGCCGTCGCCGGGCGCGTCGACGCGAGCGGCGACGTCCGGAGAGCCGCGCATTCCGTCGTCCGTCTCGACGGCGAACACGTGCGGGCCGCGCGTCACCGCGACGTGTGCGACGGGCGACGCGGCGAGCTGCGACGGAACGCCGTCGACGAACACGCGCAGCCGCGCCGGCACGTCGCCGTCGACGCGGATCATCGCGTCGACCATCGGGATCGACGGCTTTCGGCGGGCCGGGATCCCCATCGCGAGCCCGAGGCGAAGGGCGTGTGCGGTCGCGCCGGCGGGACGCACCGTGCCTTCGAGCATCAGCAGCGGCGCAATCGGCACGGAGAGGCCCACGATCGGTGCGACGTGGCCGGCGCTCGGAAAGCCGACGCCGCCGATGACGTTGAGCCCGCGCCGCACCGTGCGCAGCGTCAGCGCCGCGTCGCGGTTACCCGCCGCGGACGTTGCGGTCAGGTCGAGGACGGCGCCCGGGAACGCGAGCACGCCTTGCACGCCGCCCGCGCGTTGCGGGCCCGGCACCGAGTACGCTTGCAGCGACGCGTTCGCGGACTGATATGCCACGCTCGCGGTGACCGTGCCGCCGGAGACGGATGCCGACGCGAGCAGCCCGCGCGTGCGCGTCGAGATGCCGAAGAACGGCGCGACCGGCTGTCGCGGGCCCGTCGCGAGGCCGGCGACCGCGGTCGTTGCGGTGCTCAGGTCGCGGCCGACGTCGACGTTCACCGGCGCGTCGTTCGGCCCGAGCGGCAGGCCGCGCGTCGCATACGCCGCATCGGCTTGAAAGAACGTGCGGCCGCGCGTTCGCGCCGCGAAGCCGACGCCCAGGCCCTTGTCGCCCGCGAGCACTTCGGTCGAGAAATCGCCCCACGGATGCCGTGCGCGCCGCACGCGGCGCACGATCGTCTGATCGTATGCGCCGTTGCGCCAGACGGTGGCGATCGTCGTCGAACCGCCGTGCAGCGCGTCGCCGAACGTCATCCCCGTGAGGTCGGTGCCGTCCGCGAGCCGGCGGCCGGCGAACAGCGTCCGGTCGCCGCGCGCGAGCGCAACGCCTTCGTAGACCGTGCCGCGAAAAATCGTGCCGCCGAGCGGATCGCTCAGCATGCCCAGCGCGACGTTGCGCTGTGCGGAACCGGCGACGATCGTCGCGTTCGGCGTGCCGAAATCGTTGACGCCGGACGAGGTGAGCGCGGTCTGCAGCGTGCCGCTCTTCGTCTCGCTCGAGATGTTCAGCAGCCGCGTCGAACCGACGCGGTCGAGCGACAATACGATGCGGCCCGCCGTCGCCGCAGCCGGTGCGGCGTCGTCACTCCGGCGCACCGCGGTGCGTGGCGCCGTGCTCGGCTGCGGGGCGGGCGGCCGCGCGATCTCGACGATGCGCGGCGGCGTGCCGATTTGCGCGGGCCGCACGAACGCGATCGTCCCGTTCGTGCGTTCGGTGCGCACGCCGAAGAGGCGCGTCACGTCGGTGACGCTCAAGTACAACCGCCCGCCGCGGTTGACGACCGCTTCGGCGAACAGCAGCCGGGCCTCGCCGTTCTCCCGGACGATGCGCGAGCCGGCGGTCAGGACGACGATGCGGTCGTCGCCTGAAAGCCGCACGCCGTCGACGAGCGTCGCGATGCGCCAGCCGAGTGCGGTCGCGACCGCATCGAGCGGGACGAGCGGCGTGTCGCCCGTGCGCTGCACGGCGATCGCGCCGAGCGCGTCGCCGTCCACGCGAACGGACAGCAGCGCGAGCACGCGCGGGCGCGGCGCGTGATGCGACTGCTGCACGAGCTTCGCCTCGCCGACCGCGGTGCCGGTCAGCGCCGCGACGAGGCCGGCGGCGATGAGCCGGCGCCCAAGGCGCAGCGCGTTCACGGCGCGTTCGCCGTGACGCTCATGCTCGCGTTCGTGTAGGTGTCGGCGGTGAACGACGACGCGTCGGGCGTGCAGTCCAGGTACAGCGTGACGTTGAAGTTGATCGTGTTGTTGCCGTTGGCCGCGACGGTCCCGCACGTGACCGCGCTCGCGGAGAGCCGCACCAGGCCGCTCGACGTGAAGAGACCGCCGGGATCCGACGTCGCCGTGCACTGCGCCTGAAAGGCGGACTGCGAGATCTTGTTGCTGGCGGTACCGTTGATGAGCGGCGCGGTGATCGTGACGGAGCCTTGCAGCGGCGACGTACGAATGCGCAACGCGTACGCGTACGACTGGCTGCCGGGCAGCGCGACGTTACTCAGATCCGGCACGGTGAAGACGATGTTGCCCGAGCTGGACGTGGTGAACGAAAAGATCTTGCCGGATGCCGCCTCCGCCGGAACCGCGGAAACGATCGCCGCGAGCAGTCCGGCAACGACGGCCGTGAGGCGCGCGCGCATCAGCGCACCGTGAAGTCGGTCGTGCCCTCGATCAGCGTGTCCCCGCCGTAGTCGACGGTGAGCTGGAGCCGGTAGGTGCCGGGGAGCAGGTCCCGCAGCGTGCGCGTGTACAGGCGGGGTTCGCCGCCGAAGATCGCGGGCGTGCTGTCGTCGCGCTGCTGCACGATGCGCCCCGCCTGCCCGACGAGCATGCGGATCTGCGGCCGAACGTAGTTGCGGCCGTCGTTCACCATGCGCGCGGTGAGCTGCACGCTGCGGTCGCCGGCGTCGGCGACTTTGAGGCTCGTGAGCTTGAGATGCCGGCTCGGCGCGCCGACGGTCTCGTACGCGAGGATGTTCGCGCCCACGCCGAACGACTGCGCGCTCGGGCTGCCGGCGGGCGTCGCGCGCACGAAGTAGCCGCCGCGATAATCCTGCGGCGCCGCGGAGAATCCGGTCGGCAGCACCAGCGAGAGCGTCATGCGCCGCGTCTCGCCGGGTTCGAGCGTGAACTCCGACGCGGAGAGGCGCAGGTGCGGGTTCAGCGACTGCGCGCCTTCCGTTCCGGGGCGTTCGCTCTTCATCGCACCGTCAAGCGTCGTGCGCCAGTCGATCTGGCTCGCCGTCACGACGGCTTTTTCGGTGCCCACGTTCTTGACCGTGACCGGCGTGCTGACTTGGCCGCCGGGCGCGAGCGAGAACTGCACGACGAGCGGCTCGACCGAGATCTGCAGTGCGGGCGCATCGGCGCGGCCCGCCGACGGAACGAGCGCGAGCGCGAGCGTGCCGGTGAGCACGATCGCGCTCGCGAGGAGCGACGAACGCATGCGGCTCAGTTCGCGGTTGCGGTGGCCGTGAACGAACCGTTGGTGTACGTGTCGGACGGCACCTGGCCGGCGTCGATTGAGAGCGCGACGACGAGGCTGTAGTTCGCCACGATCGTGCCCGTCCACGACTGGCAGTTGACCGCCGACGTGGAGAGCGCCGCCGAAGACGCGAGGCTTCCGGCGGTTCCGGGGAACGTCGGCGAGCCGGTCGTTCCGCCCGTGCACGTCATCGTCAGCGCGGACGCCGGGATGGACGCGCCGCCCGATCCGGTGATCGCCGCACCGGTCAACGAAACCGACGTGCCGCCGGTGTCGACCTTGGTCGAGCGAAAGCCGCCGGCGAGCGTGGCGGTGTTCGTGCACGCGACGACGCCGGACACGGTCGCGCCGACGGCGCACGAGATGTTGCTCCCGGCGCTATAGCTGACGCCGATCGTGGCCTGTGTCGCAGCCGTCACCGCGACGGTGACCGTGGCGGTGTTCGAGGCGGCCGCGGCGGGCGCCGCCAGCAAGCCGATCCCCAGAGCGGCCGCCGAGACGCCGGCCAGAATGCGCTTGACCATAATGGAAAATACCGTCCTCCATGAAGGGCGAGCGCAAATCACACCCGCTTCAGGGTCATATCGGACGGTCGCCCGCCCCTCAAGAGGAGGGTGCGCAAACTTTACGCGATGTGGCGCGAGAAAGCACGCGCCGTACGGTCGAGGGGTACGACTATTGTCGGAGACGTCATCCTATGGCTTTCGCGAGCGTCTTCATCGGCAGCATCAGCCGCGTACCGCCTTCGCGCAGTGCTCGAAAATCCGCGTGTCGCTCATACCATTTCACGCGTCGCTGGTCGATCGCATCAACGAGTATTGCGACACCGCCAACGCGCTCTGCAACTTGGAACGATTCCAAGAGCGCTCGTTTGAGCAAGAACCGCCCCAGACCGTGCGCTCGAAAGTTGAGGTCGACGCCGAGCTGCGCGATCAGCACCGCCGGAGCACCTCCGCGAAGAATGTGCACCTTGAGTTCGCGAGCAACGGACTCCGGCAGCTCTTCGTCGACGATACGATGATTGACCAGCGTGAAATAACCCAAGACGCGCGTCGCGGCTCCAGGCAGCACGGCGACCTTGGATGCTGACCGATACGCTTTCTGCGCTTGAAGCGCGATCTCACGGAGATAGCGCGTGACGGAGTCTTCTCCGCAATCGAAGACCCCCCGGTCGTGATGGCGGCCGAGGGGTTCTATTCTGATATCGGGCAACGGGACTAGCTCACGACGCGGAACGCGTCCGACGCGAGCAGCTTTTTCAGCCGGGCACTCGGTTCCGGCGGATTCATGACGAGGTCATAGAAACGAAGCCGGCTGCTGTCGTCGATCCGCGTCATCTCGAGGTCGCTCAGCACGAGACGGGCACGGTCCGCGGCAGCGCCCACGACGAATGCTGTGACGTCTCCACCGGTCGAAAGCGCCGCGGCCTGCTCCAGCATATCCTTGACGTCGCGTGCGACGCGCAAATGAATCCGCACACGGCGCGGAGCGGCACGGTCATCGGTCGATCTTTTTACCATGATAGGCTCATATCGTTCGCCAGGTGGCGTACGATATGCAACGCATCGGACGCGAATTGGCCGTTTGGTACCAGTTGCTCGAGGCTCCCGGAGGGGTCCGCATCGCGCTTTTGTTGAAGGACAGTGCGGGCCTGGTGAAAGGACGGGGATGCCGCTCTCGGGTTTGCCGCGCTGGGCGCGCCTCACGCTGCTCGCCGTGGTCGTCGCGTTCTTTGCGGCGGCGACGTTCTTTCTGGGCGGCTTGCGGGACAACCAGGTCGCGAAGTTCGATCTCATCGCGGCAGACGAATACGCGCCGACCGCGCACCCGAACGCGAAGACGTTCGTCGTCGACGCCGCGCCGTTGTCGCAGGTCGATCTCTTCATCAACGGCCACCGCGTCGCCACCGAGTACGTTCCGTGGTATGCAAAGTCCGCTCGCTTCGAGAACGCGCCGCTCGACGACGGGCTCAACGAGATCAAGGCGCGCGCGACCCTGTGGTATGCGCCGAACGACCCGCGCGACACCGCGCCGCCGCTCGCCGTCGACAACTCGTCCGCGAACGCCAAAGCGCTCGCGTTCACCACGATCGACGCGCAAAGCGGCGGCGAGCCGCTCGTTGCGGGCACGGGACCGCCGCTCACCGACCTCGTGCTGTGGGAAGCGGCGCGCCCGCTGGCGGGCGGCAAGGGGACGCCGTTCGGCGCGTTCACGATCGCGGACCGCCTGCGCACGAAGCAGGACGGAACGTTCGCGACCCACGTCGCGCTGCCGGAAGGCGTGCACCGGTTTTGGATCGCGGCACCCAACTGCCGCGCCGATCAGACGTGTTTCAAACAGGCGCCCAGCGACAGCACCGTCGCGCGATCGGGGCCGGCGCCCGGGCCGTTCCTGGCGGCGCGTTCGCTGTTCTTGCACGTGCGGTACCAGCAGATTCAAGCCGCCTTCGCGGTGTCGCTCTCGCGCACCGACCCAACGGCGGCCGCGCTGCTGCACGGGCGCATCGACTTGCCGCCGTTCGTCGACGACGTGTTCGGCTCGTGCACGCTCAACGGCAAGCCGCTGTCGAGCTTCTTCACCAACGCGCGCCCGCAGCTGTATGTCACCGAGGACGCGGTGACGATTCAGGCCGACTCCGGTTTTCAGCGGCCGGGGCTGGAGAGCGTACCTGCGCTGGCCGGTGCGCTCGTCGTGCAGAACGCGTTCACCGCGCGCGCGGTCGGCGCCGCGGACGTGACCAACGTGTTGCCTGCGAGCATCTTGGCCGATCGCTTGTGGGCGAGCGACGTGTTGCGGCTGGCGGTGGAAGATTACCGGATCGTCGATCCAGAGCCGGTGCCGTTTCGCACCGAAGGCAGCACGGTCGTGTGGGATCGGCCGCTCGCCGAAGGCGTCCGGCCCGTGTCGGTCTCGATCGCGTACGCGCCGTTCGCGTCGCTCGCGGCGTTCCGCCACGGGCTCGTCCTGACGTTCACCGCGTCGCAGCACGCGATCGGACGTTTTCTCGCGCTCGCGCACGGCCTCATCCTCGGCATCCCGATGCTGGCGTACCTCGTGCTTTCACGCGAGCGCGATGCGCGCTTCACGAAGATCGCGCGGCGGCTGCTCGCGCTGGCCGTCGCACCGGACGTCTTCAACGCGTGCATCTGGTCGCAGCCGGAGCTCGACGGGCACATCATCGCCGCCTTGCCCGCGCTGGAGGCGCTCAAGACGTCGCTGCTGCGCGCGCTCGTCGCGCCGGTGCTGATCGGCGTCGCGTTCGGCGCCGTCTTCGCCGGCATCGCCTGGCTCGTTCGCCGGCGCGCCCCGCGAACGGGCACGGCCACCGCGGTGTCCGAAGCCGCGGGCGCGACCGGGAAGGCCGGTTTCGTCTACGCGGTGCTCGCAGTACTCGGCTACATCATCGGCGCGTTCGTGCACGTGCCGGCGCTGTATCCCATCCTCATCGACGTGACCTTCGCGGTGTTGCTCGTTGCGATCCTCGACAGCCTGGACTGGTGGCAGATCGGCTCCGGCGCGTATCGCGTGCCCTTCGTGGCCGGCACGGTCGCGCTCGCGCTCGTCATCGCGTTTCCGCTTTCGATCGTGCACTACGGGCTGTGGGCGTCCAGCCCGGCGCAAGCCGCCACCGCGTTCGCCGATCCCAGCGCGCCGCTTCCGCTCGCGACCGAGTTCTTGCGCGGCTTCGCCGTGATCTGCTCGTTCGCGTTCGGCCTGCTGCTCATCGCGCTCGCGAAGCGCGGGGCGAGTGACGTCGGGCTGGACGACACGCAGTTCGCGCGGATCGCGCTGTGCTGCTACGCGGTCGATCCCACCGGCGTCGTGCTGATCGTCCCCGTGAGCTTCATCCTCGCCTGGTCGACGTTCCACTGGATCTGCCGCGAGCCGCCTGCGAACGCCGGCGACATCATCACGCGCCGCGCCGTCCTGATCGGCGACGTGCTGACGCGGCCCAACGTCGACCACCTCACCGACAAGATCGCATCGTTCGCCGACGACTTGATCGAAAACAAGATCACGCAAGCCGAGTACGATGCGAAGCACGCGGCGGCGCTCGAGCTGCTCGATCACGTCGAAGATCCCGCGGCGGCCGACCTGCTCGCGGTCGCGCCGAACCGTGACGCGCGCGCCAACGCCGTCGCCGCGATCCCGATCGCGGTCGTGTTCGCGGTGATCCAAGTGCTGCTGTTCTTGTCGGTGGAGGCCGCGCATCTTCGCGAGCTGCACTCGCCGTTCGTGCTGCTCGACGTCGTCGCGTTCGTCGCCGTCGCCGCCGGCGCATCGGTGATCCCCGCGTACGCGTTCGGCGCGGCGTACGAGCGCATACGCGGGAACACGGGCATGCACAAAGCCGTCAACGTCGCCGTCTGGGCGATCGCGTGCTCGCTGCCGGCGTGGTTCTTGCGCCTGGACAGCGCTGCGTCGATTCTCGTCACGGCGGTGCAGGTCGCCGTGTTCTTCACCGCGCTGGGCCTGTTCTTCGACGTGGCGATCATCAAGAGCGCGATGCGCACCCGCTTCCGGCTGCGCGACGTCCCGCGCCTGTCGGGCGTGACGGGCGTGTCGTGGGCTGGGGGCGTCGCGGTCGCGGCGTTCGGGGTCGCCTTGAACGGCGTGCTGACAGGGCAGTTCCAGAGCGGGCTGACGCAAGTCGTCACGTCGTTCGTGCGCCAATTCTCCGGCGAGCCGTAGACAGGCACGCCTGTGCCAGCCGTGCCGGAGCGCATGCTCGTTCGGCGCAGCTGTGGTCCGCGCACAGCAGCCGGCAGAGAGGCATGTCGAGTGCGGTTGCAAGCGCGGGTAAGAAGCGCTTGTCGACGGGCTTGCCGGACTCGAGCCGCCGGATAGTGCACGCTAAGATGCCGGCGGCCATGGCGAGTTGGTAGACGCTGTAGCCGAGCTCGATGCGGCGCCGAAAGACCCGCGCCGACATCGGCTCGACCGGCACGACTCTGCGCTGGCCGTTGCGACCCTTTCGGAAATGGGATGGCGGTCTGGGCATCATCGCTTCGCCTTCATGCACCAGTAGGCGGCCTCGATCGCATAGCTTATCGACGCGCGCAGGCAGACGCAGGCGAAACGCACATTCGACGCACGCGTCGCGTTCGCGGCCGTATACCGAAAGCCACCGGTGGAATCGTCGATGCTTGCATCGATGCCGTTTTGTTGCAGGAAGCGGACGACCACTTCGGCGTTGAAGTCGTCGTCCTGCACCAGGCCGTCCATGTTCAGGTGCTCGTCGTTCGTGACGTCCGCCATCGTGGCGTGAAACTCTGTGAGCGGCGCCATCACGCGCTCACCGGCGCGGTTTGACGAAACGGAGGGCATTCGGCAGCGGAAAAGCCGCGCCGAGGGCTCGACGTTGACGCGTCGAACTTGCAGGTTGTCATTCGATGTTACTCCATCGGGTGACGGGCTCGGTCGGTGCTAACACACCGGCCGGGCCGCTTAGTGATAAATGGCGAGAATAGTCGCTACGGTATTCTAACACGAACATGCGTTCGTATCAATGCTAATGACAAGTCGAACGCTCGCCGAGGCATCGAGGTAGGCCACTCCGTCACCCAACGAACAGGATCCCGGCGTCGAATTAGCCGGATCCCGGTCAGCGGCGCCGGAGTTTCTAGACGCGCTTAGAGCGCATTGTGGCCGAAACAAAAGCCGCGCGAGAAATCTCGCACGGCGGTGTTGTTCGCCCGGTTACGCTGGCTGGCGGAACGCTCAGCCTTCGTCGTCCCAGAAGATTTGGCCGCGGTTGACGTCCTCCTGGGCGCGCTTCACGGCGGCGACGATCTCCGCGTCGCCCGACACAGCGAGCGTCTCGCCGACCTCGCGCATGATGCGACGGAACAGGTTGAACGCCGCAAGGTCACCCGCCGGCACCACTGCCGCGCTAGGGCGCGAATGCCGCAGAATCACCGTGGTGAAGCCCTTTTCGGCATCGTCGAGGATGCCCGGAAGTAGGCCGCGCGCCTCGCCCGCGGCGACCGTCCGGGTCGCGCGCGCTGGCGCCGCGATCGTCGGATTCATGGTGACTCTCATACTCCTTGGGCGTCTCGCCCGAAGGGTCCAGCTGCGTCTCGCTACTGGGACCCCGTGCCTCTTTGTAGCACTCCGTGGGTTTTGTGTCCAGCATTTCGGACATTTCTTTGTATAAAATAATGTACGCTTCACCGTACGAACGGACGGCTTTTGTGCTATCCTAGGGGGCAGTTTATGAAGCCTCCGAAGCGCCGTCCAACCCAGACGACCGTGGCGGCCGCTCCTCCGGGAACGGTCCGCATCGGCTTCTCCCCTGAGGCAAAGGGCGCGTTCGACAAGCTGCCGGCTAAGGTCCAAACGGGCCTGCGGCGCAAACTCCGGGAGTTCGGCGAGAACCAGACGGGCGCCAAGCCGCTCGTCGGTGCCCTCAAGGGCTACCACCGGGTCACGTACGGCCGGGTGCGCTCGATCGTGGAAGCGATCGTCAAGATCGCCGATGGCATCGTGATCGTCCACGTGCTGTATCTCGGCCTGCGGAAAGCCGGCGCCGGCGACGACCCCTACGAGGTCGCCGCGGTAAAGGCGCTCAAGCGCGGCGATCCCGACGCAGTTGAGGCGCTGAAGGTGCTTGTGCAGCAGCTCCTGACCGGGCAACTGCCTGAGGGTGACGACGCGGAGAATTGATGGCAAGACGCGAGCTTGCAGAGCGCCTCCTCGAGGAGCTCCCCGACGATCGGGAGCTCACCGAAGAGGACATGGCCCTGATCACCGCGCTCTTGACGGATCGCGGCGCCGTCGGCTTGTCATATTCGACTCAGAACGGGACGCTGTACAAGGTGTCGATCGGCGGCACACCGGTCAGAACGATTGCAGATCTGCGACAGGTCGTCGCGACCCTGCCGCCGCCCAAGCCGGGCACGGGCTTCGCCGAGGCGATCGCGGGGGGCAATCATCCCCCGGCGCAGACTTTATGCGACGCTGGTTCGCGAACTACGAGCGCGACGGGCTCGCCCTGTGGGACAGATGACAGGCGACGACTCGGACGAGGTCGCCGCGAGATACCGCGAGCAGCACGCTGACTGGATCGCCGAGCACGACGCGCGGCAACGCATGCGCGTGGTGGCGGACGTCGACGCGGGACTCGCCGAGGAGTGGGAGGCGGTCACGGCGCGCGTCCGAGCCGCCGACGAGAAGCGCCGTCCCCGGTCGACTCACCGCCGAGCGACTAAAGTTCACGCTTCCGGTATCCTGCAATACGCGCCGGCGACGTCGATGAAGCCGCGTTTCGGGCATTCATGCAGCGCGAAAGACAAACCCGGACAGTCACGGCTCCTTGCGCTTCGGCGTTGGACGAGTTTCCGTCCACCGGGCTTCGATCGTTATGCGCTCGCCGTCCAGCGACATCGTGTCTACGAGCGGGTGCACGCCGTAGGTGACGGCTGCGCGCACGTCGTCGAGCGACACGCGGCCGATTTCGCCGTCCCGTGCGAGGCGCTCGTTCAGCAGGACCGCGAGCGCCTCAACCGTCAGCGGCGCGACCGTGCGCTGCACCTGCGGGTCGGCGTTCGCGAGCAGCTCCTGGTACGCGAGGCCTTCCTCGAGCACGTAGCGGTATGCAACGTGCGCGCGCTTGCGATCGCCGTGCACGTGCAGCTGCGCGAACTCTGCGATCGCATCGGCCGCGCGGCCCGGTGCGAACAGCGGGACGAGCCGCGACCAGCGGATCGCGTGCACCGCGTGGGCGCGCAGCAGCTTCGCGAGGTCGTCGCACGTCCAGAGCGCGACGCGATGCGTCTGCAGCTCGCCGTCGACTTCCGCGCCGCGGGCGAAGTCGGGCCCGATCAGCAGCGCGTAGTCGCCGCCGACGGCGTCGCGCAGCCGGCCCGCCTCCTGTGCGACCGGGTTGCGTACGGGATCGCCGGGCGCCGCGACCGTCTTGCATTCTACGATCACCGTGTACGCGCGGTCGCCCAGCGGCGCGGTCGCGACGACGTCAGGCTCGCGCTCGCCGCCCAGGCGTTGCGCGTGAAAGCCGAGCGCGTCGAACGCCGCTGCGACGTCGCGCTCGAACGGCGCGCCGATGTTCGGGCCGTCGCCGGCAAACGGCGGCGTGCGCCGGTGCGCGCTCGATTCCAGCCGTGCGATCAGCGCCTCGATCGCCGGATTGCTCGGTTCCGGATCGTCGTGCCCGGCAAACGCGTCGACCGGCATATCGAGCCGGTAGCGGCCGTCGCGCAGCAGCACGAACTCGGGCTTCTCGCCGCGGTCGCGCTGGCGGTCCAGCAGCGTCTTGATCGCGTTGCGCACGTAGTTCGGGATGGCGGACGGGGGCAAGAGTTTGTGCTCGATCCCCAGCGCGCACAATTCATCGGCGGAGTACGGTTTGCCGTCGGCCAGCAGGGTGCGTATCGCGGCGAGCACGGCGCCGTGTCCGCTGCCCGGAACGATCGGTCTCGCGGTCATGCCGGCACGCTTCGGCGGCGGGCGCACCGTCCTTGTTACAAGGACGGCGGCGGAGCGCAAACTCACGTCGAACCGCTCGTAGGATGAAGATCGCGACGTACAACGTCAACGGCGTAAACGGGCGGCTGCCGGTCCTTCTAGAGTGGCTCGAGGAGGCGCGGCCCGACGTCGTTTGCCTTCAGGAGCTGAAGGCGCCGCAAGAGAAATTCCCGGAGGGCGCGCTCCGCGACGCCGGCTACGGCGCGATTTGGCTCGGGCAGAAGAGTTGGAACGGGGTCGCGATCCTGACTCGCGGTGAGCCGCCGGTGGAGACTCGGCGCGGCCTGCCCGGCGAGCCCGACGCGGCCCACTCGCGCTACATCGAGGCGATGGTGGACGGCGTGCTGATCGGCTGCCTCTACCTCCCCAACGGGAACCCGGCTCCCGGTCCCAAGTTCGACTACAAGCTCGCCTGGTTCGATGCGCTCGAGAGCTATGCTGCAAGTTTGCTGGCGCGGCGGATTCCGGTCGTGCTTGCGGGCGATTACAACGTCATGCCCACGGACCTCGACGTCTACAAGCCCGAGCGCTGGGTAGACGACGCGCTGTTCCGCCCCGAGGTGCGCGCAGCGTTTCACCGGCTGGCCGCGCAGGGCTGGACCGACGCGGTGCGGGCGCTGCACCCGGGCGAACGCATCTACACCTTCTGGGATTATTTCCGTAACGCGTTCGGCCGGGACGCGGGCCTGCGCATCGACCACCTGATGCTCAGCCCGGCAGTCGCGGGACGGCTCATCGCTGCCGGCGTGGACCGAGGCGTGCGCGCGAAGGAAAAGACGAGCGACCACGCGCCGACGTGGATCGAACTGGCGAATACCGTGACATGAACCGTTGCGTTGCGTAGGCTCCGGCGTCGTCAGGGCGGCGCGTCGGGCGTGCTCTTGCGAAAATAGAGCCGCGGGTCGCCGTAGAACAGGTACGATGCCCACGCCATGTCGCCCGGCGGCATCGCGGCCTTACATGCTTTGCGCGCATCACGAATCGCGACACCGAGCGGGCTACCGTTCACGACCCCGGCATAGAACGACTTGGCGAAGATGAGCGCGCCTGCGTCTTCGATTTTCCAGCGGCTCCCGAGCAAGTACGCGCCGGTGTCGAGGAAACCGCGCGCGAGACCGTAGATCTCGTAGCTGTCCTTCCATTCTGATCCGGCTGTCGCGGTCGCCGCCGTTTCGCATGCATTCATGAAGAAAAGCACCGGCGGGTTGTTCGAGAAGAACATCCGCAGCACTCCGGTCGACATGTCCTTGTCCCAAAGCACAATGCTGCTGCTGTACGGCTCGTCGCTGAAGTACGCGTGGCCGTTGAAATGCACGATGTGATAGCGGCCCGTCTTGATCGCGTTCCACACCGCGCCGAACGTTGCATCAGCACCGCGCAGCACGCTGACGCGCACCGCATTGCCGAGGGGCAAGAGCGCGTCGACGATGGCCGTCGTCTCGTTTTCCGCACCGACCAGCGGGTCGTACTGCCGCGCGCCGCGCGGCTGCGGCCTCGGTACGCTGATGATCAAGATCTCGAGCGCGTCTTCGGACCACTGATTCGCACGGCGCTGGAGCATCACCGGCCCTCCCTGCGTCAGGTTGACGAACCGCCCAACGAGGTGCTTGAGACAGAAGAAATCATCGCCGTCGTGCAGGAGCTCCCACGGGTACTGCAGCAGCGCTTCGTCGGCGCCGATCTCCAGAAACACGTTTTCCGTGCGCAAGTCGGCTTGCACGTCGCGTGGAATTACGAGCTGGAACAGCATCTGCCCGACCTCTTGCGCGCTTCCGAGCAGCCCATCCGCCGCGGCTGTCGGCGCGCCAGGGCCGCGCGCCGTTCGCACGGCGGTCGCGAGCGCGTTGAGCGCGTCTTTGAGCGGGTCCAATTCTTTGGGTCCCAGCAACAGGTTGCTGACAGCCGGACGTATCGTCGTGCGAAACGGCGGTGTGTACTTGAATTGATAGACGTTAGCCCCGCTGCCGGTCATAGGGCTGAAAACCTCGACTGCGGCACTCGATCCGGCTTGCCAGCCGATCATTGGCGCGATCGGCGCGCTCATGGCTTCGGGCTCTGCGACGGGACGACGCGTTGGACGAGCGCCGGATCGGTCGTCGGAAGGAACGTCTGGCCGGGCAAGTCGGGCGCATCGGACTGGTGCTCCGGCCCCAGACACGTCATGAAGTCGAGGGCCAACACGGAGTCGACGTTATCGAGCATGTAGCATTCGATGTTGTCGCAGTCGTTGAGGCCGAGCGGCTCCCCGGTAGCGCCGAGCAGCGCGGCCCGCGCGCGCTTCTTGATCGTGTGCACCCGGTCGGTTTGACGTTCGCGCCAGTAGTTCGGGTCGATCGGCGCAGTCGAGATCACGGCGCCGTTCTTGACGTCCTCCCAGATCAGGTAACGCCACTCGGGTGGCGGGGTGAGCTCGCGGTCCGTGACGATCTCCAAAAATGCATCGGCCGCATTCACCAGCGGCCGCACGGCGTCGGCGAGCTTCGCCTGGTCGTACGTGCGCGCGTATTTCCCGGTCAGCTCCGGGCTCGTGACGGAAGCCGCCGACATACGCTGCTGCCGGTCCAGCATCTCGAGCGATGACCGCATCTGATCGTCGCCGAAGACGGCCCGCCGAATGCCGCGCAGCGTGGTGTTCACCGCTCCGAGGCTCGGGACGAACCCGGACATGTAATACCGCTCGAACGTCGCTCGCTTTCGCGCGGTCGTATTGTAGAACTGCTCGGTCTCGATCAGCGCCGCCCACAGCGCGGGGCCGAGCTCGCGGGAAAAGTCGTCGTCGAACAGCAGCAGTACCTGGACGATCTTGACTTCATCCATCCCTCAGAGACCCACCGCGTTGTATGCGGCCGTGATGGCGGCGAGCTTCTGCTGGCGCGCCGGGCTGCCGGAATAGTACACGCTGGCAACGTTGAGCAGGGTGTCGCGCGCCTGGGCGAACGACGATAGCTTGAACAGCCGGGTGAGCGTGAGATAGTAGAGCAGCGCAGCTTCGCGCGGCGTGAAGAGAACGCTCCCCGCGCCGTCCTTTGCGGTAAGGACTCCGTACGCAGCCTTGTTGTGGATGTTGCTGTTGGTGTGAACGCCGCCATTGTCGCTTGTCGTCGGATCGTACTTGTTCATGTGATCGGGATGGTTGAGGGCTGCGGGATCGCGGAAATTGCGCAGCGCGTTCCCGTCCTTTGCGAGGCCCGAGCCGATCTCCCAATTCCACGTCGAGACGTCGCCGCCGGTATTGGGGTTGGTCAGGTCCCAGTTCTTCACGATGATCCCGAAGATGTCGCTGAACGACTCGTTCAGCGCACCCGACTGATCCATGTAGGCGAGCGCCGACGTCGATTCGGTCACCCCGTGTGTGAGCTCGTGCGCGATCACGTCCAAATACCGGGAATAGCTCTTGAGCGTCCCGCCGGCGTCGGCCAGCTGGCCGTACAGCATGCGGTTCTTGTACCACGCGGCGTTGCGCCATTCCGGGGGCGCGTTCGCGCGTTTCATGACGCAGTTCACGTACGACACCAGCTGCATCCCCTTGTCGTCGATGCCGTTTCTCACCAGCACATCGCGGTAGAAGTTGTAGACGCGGGTTGCGTTCACGTGCGCCGACACCGCAGCGCTATGCTTGTCGAACGCATTTGTGGTCTCGCTGATCGCGGCGGCCGGAAATTGCCCGCTGTCGAGATCCGCGCCGGCCATGTCGCACGTTTGAATGTTGCGCATCGGGTCGACCATGTTCCACCCGCCGTTCGCCTGGGACCCGTAAAACTTCTGCGGCATGCCGTTTTCGTCGATGCCGACGCACTCGGACGGAATCGCGACGGTGGGGTGGGAGCTCCAGTACCGGATCACGGTGGCATCGTGCGCATCGATCAGGTAGTCGAGCTCCGGATGGAACTCCGCGATCGGGGTACCGAACCCGTGCGTGCCCATGCCGGCGAGAAAATCGGGCGGCGCCGCGGGGACCGCTTTGAAATAATACGCCAGGTGCCAGACGCCTTTCGCGTCGTCGTGGAAGTAGACGATTTCCGGCGCGGGCACCACGGTAAGCGCTGCCGCATCGACCTTGGCAAGAGCAGCGATCGTGCCGAGCGCTTCCGCCGGGCTGGCGGAGGCAACCGGCGAGACGTTTCCCACGTCGGCGACCTGTCCGTCGACGGCGAGGAGCTCTTTGTCCTTGTCGAGCTCCACGACCACGTTCGAGCCGAAGATCGGGATGGCGGACGACGTCTGCCAGAAACGAACCGTCCACGTGTTGGTGGCGCTCGACGGCGCGCTGTCGCGCAGCTGCATGGTCGGGACGACCGCGGGCTCCACGTCCGCGACGAGGCCGCGAATCGTCGGGCTCTCGTCGCGCTGGAAGATGCGATCGAGGTAGAATCGCGCCGCGGATTCGTGGTTCGTATAGGCCGCGCCCGTGACCGGTGCTGCCTCCGTCCCGCCCGCGAGAAAGCTCATGCCGCGCATCGCCATCGTCTGCGTACCAACGTCGCGCAGGTCGTCGTCGGACTTGTCGGATACGTTGTAATGAATGCTGTCGAACGGGTTTGCCATATCGCATCGTCTCCAGAGTGCTCAGCCGTAATCGCCGGTTCGTAATAGGTAGCAGACGCTTTCGAGGGTCCCGCCGTTTCCGTTGGGCGCGTTTTCGCCCGGGAAACCGCCGTGGTGATGCGAAGCCGACCGCAAGCCCAGCGCGGGCTGCGGGTCCAGGTTCGACGTATCGGAGTAGACCACGGAGCGGGGCCGCTTCGCGTAAAATGCTCGCACGGCGTCCACGTCGGGGAATGCGCCGGGCACGAACGGCGGCGCTTGCGTGTAGAAGCGCTCCATCCCGACGAGCGGCGTGTCGTCGTCGCGGTCTTCCAAGCAGCCCGTGATGAAGTAGAGCAGCGAGCTCTGGTAGATCTGCGCGAGCGCGAGGTTCAACGGCGTGTTCGCGGGCTCGTCGCGCTGCACGAGGATCTCCGCGGCCTCGACGGCGTCGTGCATCGCGAACGCCCGGAAATTGCGGATGAGGTGCCCGTGCTTCGCCAGCGTCGCCGCGAACACGTCGGCGCGGACGGCACCGGCCATGAAGATCACGTCGAAACCGATCTCGGCGGCGTACGGCTTGCCCGCGAGCGCGGCATCCATCGCGGCGAGAAAATTGCTGATGTACACGGCCCCCGTGCTGTGACCCAGCAGCGTGACGCGCGCCTTGCGGCCGGCGTCGCCGGACTCGTACAGCTTCAGCAGCTCGGCGATCATAGCGCTGCCGACGCAGTTGGGATCGGCTCCGAACGCCTGTCCGGTCTCACGCTTCATCTCGGCCCACACGGATGCGCCGATATTCGAGACGTAGAACTGGCGAAAGATCTCTTCCACGACGGTATTGTGAAAGCTGTGGTTGCGCCGGTCGCGGTAGCGCTGCGCGATCCGCAGCAGCACTTGCCCCGCTCCGAGCGCGAGCCGTCCGAACTCGACCGGGTTCCACAAAGCTTGCAGGCCTTGCGCGGTCGCGTGGTCCCGCTGCGCCTCCTCCGCCACGATCGCGTTCACGATGTCCGGTGACATGAGCGTCGCGCTCGACGTCGCGACGGTGCGCGTGGGCGAGTCCAGCGATTGCAGCAGCGCTTGGCCGACGGGCTGCGCCGTCTCAGCGATCTTGCGTTTTTCCGCGTTGATGTCGGGGTCGTCTTCGACGGCGCGCTGGAGGCTCATGATGTCCGCGTCCGTGATCAGCGGGGCTGCGCCGGCCGAACCCGCGGCGTCGAGCGTCGACATCGCGTGCAGCGCGGCGGGCGCGGCGCTCGCATCGAGGGGAGCGGCCTTTTGGGCGATGAGGTCCTGCATCCGGCGAAAGATCGTCTCGTCGATGATGCCCTTGAGGTTGTGCTCGAGCGTCTCGAGCAGCCCGCTCTCCCAGACGAAGAAATACGGATACGCGTTTCCCCAGCTGTCCGCCGTGATGCCGGCGGCCGGCGTCTGCGCCGCTTCGGCCGCGTACGGCCCGTACAAACGCTCCGCGCCGTCGGTCCCGTGCCCCTTCGAGACGAGCCCGCCGTGGAAAAAGACCGCAAGCGTCTTTTGCGCCGCAACGCCGGCATAGGCCGACAGCGCATCGGACATGTCGCCCCGGGTCGTGTCGTCGAACTTTCCCATCGCCGACGTGCAATAGTTCAGCCTCGAGATCGGAACGGCTTCGAGCGTTTGCGGCAGCAAAAACGCCGGATTGCGGAAGGACATCGACTACCTCACTTGTATACTAAGGTAAGGCAAGCTTCGCTGAGCGTAGGCTCGATCCCTCCGGTTGCCCCTGTAGGTCTTTGAGCGAGCAACCGCCTGTGAGCAGGGCGGATCAGGGCGCGATGACGTCCGCGCGCCGCAGCGACGGATTGCGCCACGTCCAAAGGGCGACGACGACGAGCGTCGCCGCGCCGCCGATCGTCACCGCGGGAACCGCGCCGACGAACGCGGCGAGCGTGCCGGACTCGAACTCGCCGAGCTCGTTGCTCGCGACGATGAACACGCCTTCGACCGCCATCACGCGACCGCGCATCGCGTCGGGCGTGCCCAGCGCGACGAGCGCGTCGCGGACCGCGACGCTCACCATGTCGGCGGCGCCGGCGATCATCAGGGCGGGGATCGCGAGCCACAGCGATGACGATAGGCCGAACACGATCGTCGCCGCGCCGAAGCACGCGACCGCGGCGAGCAGACGCGGGCCGGCGTAGCGGTGGATTGGCCGGCGCGCCAGCACCAGCGCGCACAGCGCGGCACCGAGCGCGACCGATGCGCGCAGCGCGCCGAAGCCCGCGGGACCGGCGTGAAAGATCTGCGCCGCATAGATCGGCAGCAGCGCGGTCGCGCCGCCGAACAGCACCGCGAAGAGATCGAGCGAGATCGCGCCGGAGAGCACCGGCTTGCCGCGCAGAAATTCCAATCCGGCGAACACGTCGCGCCACGCGACGCCCCGCTCCACCGGCGCACGGTACAGCAGCGGGATTCCGATGACGGCGACTGCGCCGAGCGCGAACGCCGCCATCGCGGTGCCGTACGCCGCCACCGAGCCGAACGCGACGAGCACGCCGCCCGCGGCCGGGCCGCCGACGAGCACGATCTGGCGCACGGCGGACGCTGCGGAGTTCGCGCGCATGTACTCGTTCGCCGGCACGATCGCCGGGAGCAGCGATGCGGACGCGGGGTAGCGGAACGCGCGCGCGGTGCCGGCTACGGCGAGGACCGCCAGCACGACGCCGAGCGCGCCCGGACCGTGGCGTCCCGACAGCGCGAACAGCGCGGCACACACGCCCATCTGCACGACCGCGGTGATCGCGACGACCGCGCGCCGGTCGAAGCGGTCGGCGACGAGTCCCGTGACCGGCGCGAGCACGAGCGACGGCGTGAACAGCACGAGCCCGACCAGACCGAGGTCGAACGCGCTGTGGCGCACGGAATACACTTGCCAGGCGATCGCGACGCTTTGCACTTGCGCCGCGAGATCGAACGCGAGATACGCGGCGAGGTAGCGCCGCCAGGGGCCACCTAGACCGATTCGAGCTCCGCCGTGTCGACGTCGTGCTGTGCGTCGAACGCGGCGCGTTTCGATTTCGCTGCGGCATCGGCCAGCGAGGGTGCCGTCGCGACGGCGGTCGCGGTTGCGGCGGAGACTTTGGCTGCGGTCAGCGCTTCGATGCCTTTCTTGACCGAGCCCAGCGCGCCGCTGAGGCGCACGTCGAGGTCGGTGAGGACTTGCGCCGCGTACGCGTCGGCGCCGCCGCGCACGCGGGCGGCTTTTTCTTCGGCTTCGCGCAGCACGATGTCGGCCGTCGCGCGCGCGCGGCGCACGATCTCGTGGTCGTCGATGAGCTGCGTCTGCTGCGTGGACGCTTCGGTGACGATCGCCTGCGCCTTCTGCTGCGCGTCGCGCACGAGCTGGTCGCCGTTCTTCGCGATCGTGCGCGCGCGGCCGACTTCGTCGGGCAGCGAGCTGCGCAGCTTCTCGATCAGCTCGAGGATTTTCTCTTCGCTCACGACGCGGTAGCCGAACAGCAGGACCGTACCTTGTTTGACGGTCGCTTCGAGCTTGTCGATCACACGGTAGACGGACATCGAGGACCTCCTAAGAGCGTTCGGCGGAACGGGGCGCGGGGCGTTTGGCCTGCATGACCTGCAGAACGGCGGGCGGGACGTACTCGGCGACGTCGGCGCCCAGGCTGTAGACTTCCTTGACGAGCGTCGAGCTGACGAACGACCAGCGCGGATCGCTGGGCAGGAACACCGTGTCGACCGCCGAGAGCGAGCGGTTCATCAGCGCTGTGGACATCTCGCTCTCGAAATCCGACACGACGCGCAGGCCTTTGACGATGACGGTCGCGCCTTTGCCGCGCACGAAGTCCGCGAGCAGGCCGCGGAAGTGCGTGACCTCGATGTTCGGCAGGTGCGCAACCGATGCGCGGATCATCGCTTCGCGCTCGTCCAGCGTGAACAGCGGCTCGCGCTTCTGCGGGTTGACGACGACCGCGACCACGACCGTGTCGAAGATCGCCGCGGCGCGCTCGATCACGTCGAGGTGCCCGCGCGTCATCGGATCGAACGAGCCGGGGTAGATCGCGGAATGGCCCTGACGCGGTGCGCCCGGCACGCCGTTCACGCGGCCTCCGCCAGCGGGCGCAGGAACGCGAGCGCGACCTCGCCGTAGCGCTCGGTTCGCTCGACGGTCATCGCGGGATCGGCGGGCCCGGGCTCGCGCGCGGCGTGCTCGAACACGACGGTGGTGCCGGCGTCGATCGCGCGGCGCTCGCGCAGGACGCCCAGTGCGGCGATGGGGTACGGCTGCGCGTACGGCGGGTCGGCGAAGACGAGGTCGTAGCGGCCGGCGACGGCGCGCACCGCGCGCTCGGCGGGCGCGGCGATCACCTCGACCTGCTCGGCGACGCCGAGCTCGCGCGCCGCGGCGCGCAGCGCGTCGGCGGTCGGGCGGTGTTTTTCGACGAACGTGACGTGCGCCGCGCCGCGCGAGAGCGACTCGAAGCCCAGCGCGCCGCTGCCGGCGAAGAGGTCGAGCACGCGGGCGTCGTCGACGCGCGTGCCGAGGATGGAGAACAAGGCTTCTTTCACGCGAGCCGGGGTGGGTCGCACCGCGCGTCCGGGCGGTGTCGGAACACGCCGGCTGCGCAGCGTGCCCCCGGTAATCGTCAGCGTCCCCATAAGAGTTATGGGGCGATGGTGTTCTCCGCCAGCTCGCTGAGCTCCCGCAACGCTGAGATGGTGAGCGTCGGCATGGGGAGATCCTGTGGATAAGTCTGGTTCTCCCAATTGAACCACACCGCGCGCAGGCCCGCGGCGAGCGCGCCGGCGACGTCGCCGCGCGCGTTGTCGCCGACGTACCACACGCGTCCGCGGGGCACGGCGAACGCGGCGACGAGCGCGTCGAATGCTTCACGCTGCGGTTTGACCGCGTGGATCGCGTCGCTGACGAGGACCGTCATGCCGAGCGCGGCGTCGCCGAGCGCGCGCGCGATCTTCTTCTGCTGCAGCGGCGTCCAGCCGTTGGTGAGCACCGCCGTCGGGATGCCGCGCGCGCGCAGCGCGGCGAGGAGCTCGTGCGCGCCGTCGAGCGGGCGCACGAGCTCGTCGACGAGGTCGTAGCAGTGCTGCTGCCAGCGCGCGGCGGTCGCTGCGGTGCGATTTGCTCCGATGGTTTGCGCGAAGCTGGCGATCATCTCGTCCATCGAGGTGGTTCCGGCGCGAAATTCGGCGAGGACGTCTTCGAAGCGCTTGCGCACGGCGTCGTCCTGCGGGTCTTGCGGGCGGCCCAGTTCGTTCGCGTAGGCGTAGAGCGCCTTGCGCTCGAGGCCGTTGTCGACGCCGAGCGTGTGATCGAAGTCGAAGCCGATCGCGATCGGCGGTGCTGGGACGGCTGTTGAAGGTGCCGCCGCGGCGGAGTCGGACAATTCGCTTACGACGCGACCAAGAGGCCCGGAAGGTTTTGCGGAAAGCCTAAGCCGTGCGCGGCAGCGTAGTCGCGCGCCGCGGTGAGCGTGGGTTGTTCGAGGCCGAGCAATTCGATGCCGATCACTTGGCCGCGCGGTCCGATGCCGGCGGTTACGCCCGGTGCGACACGCTCGTCGTGATCGATGAACTTTCCACGCGGCAGCCGGCGATAGGTGATCTCATACGCGCCCGCCTCGAGATCGGCATGGATGGTGATCGGGGTCAGCATTCAGAGTTCCTCGAGCTCGACGACCGTGATGACGAACTTCCGATTGTTGGTGGAAACGACGTAGAACGCGCGCCCGTCCGCCGTGGTTCCGTACGATTCCAGCGTTCCCGGCCGATTTCCCGGAAACGTGTAGACCGGGTTCAACAGCGTGGCCAGAACGTCGCCGACCGATATGCGCCGCTTCGGCATGCGCACGTTCATCGCATGCTTGCTGAACCGTATGCCGCGCCGACCCGCCATGCGGACAGGATGGCGCTCCGGCATGTCGCGCTCGTTGCCGGAATGCGATCGTTCGTCGCTTCTTCTCCCTCCGAAACGACCTAGCTCGCGCGCGTTGGCTGGGAACACGCGTGGGGACGAACACCATGTGGAGGGCGACCGAATGCCGCGCAAGGGACATGTATTCAGCGCCAAGGAGCATCGTCAAGTCGAGCACGTCAAGGCGAGCGAAGAGCAGCGCGGGCTGTCTGCGGCTGAAGCCGAGGCGGTCGGCTATGCGACCGTCGTGAAGCACAGCGGCGGCAAGCACGCGTACAGCGCGAAGGAAAAACGGCAAGCCGAGCACATCGCCGAGAGCGAGGAACAGCGCGGCGTGGCGCCGGCCGAAGCGAAGAGCATCGCGTACGCGACGGTGAACGCGCACAAGGGGCGCAAGCGCTAGACCGGCGTGCGCGCCGCCGTCACGCCGTGACCAGCATCGCGCGGGCGGACGCATTCTCGTCGAGGAGCGCCTGCAGCGGGCGGTGGTCGGGCTCGCGCAGTTCCGGGTCGCTCGCGACGATCGCGTCGGCGGCTTCTTTTGCTTTCATGTAGAGCGCGAAGTCGTCGATGATGCTGCCGATCGTGTCGGCGTCGCCGGCTTGCGCCGTGCCCGCGAGCTCGCCGGCTTTGCGCAAGCGCAGGTCGGCTTCCGCGATCTCGAAGCCGTCGGTCGTCTCTTCCAGGACGTGCAGGCGCTCGACTTCGAGGAAATCGTCGGCGGGCACGAGGATGCAGAACGACTCCGCCGCGCCGCGCCCGACCCGGCCGCGCAGCTGATGCAACTGCGCGAGCCCGTAGCGCTGCGCGTCGAGCACGATCATCACGGCGGCATTCGCCACGTCGACGCCCACTTCGACGACGGTCGTGGCGACGAGAACGTTGGTCTCGCCGCGCTTGAAGCGGTCCATCACCGCTTGTTTCTCCTTGGGCGACATGCGGCCGTGGACGAGGTCGACGACGAGGTCCGGAAAGATCTTCTCCTTCAACCGCGCCGCTTCTTCGACGGCCGTGATCAGCGGCGGTAACGCGGCGCGCTTTTTCAGGCCATCGTCGTCGTCGGGATCCGGCTCGGCGACGTCGATCGCGGACGCGACGACGTACGCCTGCCGGCCCAGTTCGACGTTCTTGCGCACGAAGTCGTAGACTTCGGCTTTGCGGCTGTCGCGGATGACGAACGTGCGGATCGGCGTTCGGCCCGGCGGGAGCTCGTCGATGATCGAGATGTCCATGTCGGCGTAGCGCGTTTGCGCGAGCGTGCGCGGGATCGGCGTCGCCGTCATCGCGAGCGTGTGCGGCGCGGCGCTCTTCTCGCGCAGCGTCTTGCGCTGCTTCACGCCGAAGCGGTGCTGCTCGTCGATCACGATCAGGCCCAGGTCTTTGAATTCGACGCTCTCCGTGAGCAGCGCGTGGGTGCCGACGGCGAGCGCCGCTTCGCCCGACGCGATGCGCGCTTCGGCGCGGCGGCGTTCGCGCGCGCCCTGCGAGCCGAACACCGCTTCCACCGTCACGCCGAACGGCAGCAGCAGCGGCGCGAGCTTCGCGGCGTGCTGCGCCGCGAGGATCTCGGTCGGCGCCATCAGCGCGGACTGCACGCCGCCTTTGTGCGCGAGGACGATCGCGGCCGCGGCGACGAGCGTCTTGCCGCTGCCGACGTCGCCTTGCAACAGGCGGTTCATCGGCGCGGTGCGCGCCATGTCCGACCAAATGCGGTCGATGACGCGGCGCTGCGCGGCGGTCGGCGCGAACGGCAGCTCGGCCGTGAACGCATCCCACATGCCGTTCGGGACGGACAGCGCGCGCGCTCCGCCTGCCGCTTCGCGGCGCGCGCGCTTCACCGCCGCGGCGAGCGCGATCGAGAAGAACTCGTCGAACACGATGCGCTCCCGCGCGCGCTTCACCGCATCCAGATCGTGCGGCGCGTGCACCTCGTGCCACGCCTGCGCCAGCGGCGGGAAGCCGAACCGGCGCACGAGCGACGGCGGCAGCGCGTCGGCGTGCTGCGCGATGAGCCGGTCGAGGTTTTTCGCGATCACGGTGCGGATCACGCGCGACGGCAGCTCCTTGGTCGCGCCGTAGACCGGGATGATCTCGCCTTCGTAGCGCTCGTTCTCGCGCAGCAGTTTGTGCGTCGCGACGTTGATCTCGCGGAGGAAGCCGGCGCCGGCGACGCGGCCTGCGACGAAGACGCGATCGCCGACGGCGAGCTTTCCGCTCATGTAGCGCTGCCCGAACCATTTCGCCTGGATCGCGCCGCTGTCGTCCTGCAGCGTCGCGGTCACGAGCTGAAACCGCCCGCGCCCGCGGCGTTCCTTGACGTTCACGACATGGCCGACGACGATCGCTTCGCCTTCGCGCAGGCTCGCGATCGGCATTGGCTCGCGCCAGTCGCGATACGCGCGCGGGATGTACGCGAGCAGCTGATCGGGCGTGCTGACGCCGACCTCCGCGAGCTTCGCGGCGGTCTCCGGCCCGACGCCGGTGAGCGAGCTCAGTCCGTGGGCTTGGCGCGTCGCGATAGCTCCGCTCCCACGTCGTCGAGCGACACGCCGCGCTCCGCGAGCAGCACGAGCGCATGGTACAGCAAGTCGGCGGTCTCCCACACCAGCTCGCCGCGGTCGGCGTTTTTCGCGGCGATCACGACCTCGGTCGCTTCTTCGCCGATCTTCTTGCCGATGCGGTCGACGCCGCCCGCGAACAGCTTCGCGGTGTACGAGCCTTCGACCGGGTTCGCTTTGCGCGATTGGATCGTGCGCGCGAGCGCCGACACGGCGGTCGCGAAACCGGCACCTTCGGGTGCGTCCTCCGCACCTTCGAGCGGGACGGTCGACGTGAAGCACGACGCCGCGCCGGTGTGGCACGCGGGCCCGTTCGGGATCACCCGGTACAGCAGCGCGTCGGCGTCGCAGTCGACGGAGACGGAGACGACGCGCTGCGTGTTGCCCGACGTCGCGCCTTTGTTCCACAGCTCGTTGCGCGAGCGGCTCCACAGCCATGTCGAGCCCGTCGCGAGCGTCTTCTCCAATGCTTGGCGGTTGGCGTATGCGAGCGTGAGCACCGCGCCCGTCGTCGCATCGGCGATCACCACCGGCGCCAGCCCATCGGCGTCCCAGCACATGTCCGGCAGCGCGCTCATACCGCCACCGTATCGCGGCGCACGACGATGCCTTCGCGCGCGAGCGCGTCCTTGAGGTCGCCGATCGCGAGCTCCGCGTAGTGAAACAGCGACGCGGCCAGCGCCGCATCTGCATCGGCCTCGCGGAACACATCGATGAAATGCTGCACGGTGCCGGCGCCGCCCGACGCGATGACGGGCAGATTGCACGCGCCGCGGATCGCGCGCAGCAGCGGGATGTCGAACCCGGCGCGCGTGCCGTCGCGGTCGATCGACGTGACGAGCAGCTCGCCCGCGCCGAGCCGTTCGCACTCGCGCGCCCACGCGATCGCGTCGCGTCCCGTCGGTGTGCGGCCGCCGTCGACGACGACCTCGAAACCCGACGGCGTGTTGGAGCTGCTGCGCGCGTCGATCGCGACGACGATGCACTGCGCGCCGAAGCGGCGCGACGCCGCGCGAATCAGCTCGGGATCGCGCACCGCGGCGGAGTTCAGGCTGACCTTGTCGCAGCCGGCGCGCAAGAGATCGTTGACGTGCTCGGCATCGGCGACGCCGCCGCCGACGGCGAACGGTATCGTGAGCTCGGCGGCGACGGCGCCCACGACCGCGAGCGTCGCGCGCCGGCCTTCGACCGTCGCGGTGATGTCGAGGAACACGAGCTCGTCCGCGCCTTCGGCTTCGTAGCGGCGCGCGAGCTCAACCGGATCGCCCGCGTCGCTGAGCTCGACGAAGCGCACGCCCTTGACGACGCGGCCGTCTTTGATGTCCAGACAGGGAACGATACGGCGGGCCAGCACGACGCGCTATCCTTCGCCGCGCGCGCTGCGCCCACCCATGGTGCTGAACGAGGTGACCGTGCTCGCGTCATCCTGCACCACGCGCACCGCAAGGATCGCCAAATCGTCCTGCACCCCGCCGCTGTAGGCCGCTGCTGACGCCACCAGCAAGTCGCACAGCGCTTGCGGATCGACCGGCGCGTCGCGCAGAATCGCCTCGACGCGGTCGTCGCCGAGCATCTCGCCGGCCTCGCTGCGCGCTTCGCTCAGACCGTCGGTCGCGAGCACGACGACGTCGCCCAGCCCCAGCAGCATCGTCTCCGTCTCGTACGGCTGGTCGCGGTCGAAGCCGATGATGGAACCGGTCGGCGCGAGGCGCTCGATCAGCGTTCCGCGGCGCACGTACGCCGTGCCGTGCCCGGCGTTCGCGTAGTGCAGCGTCTGCGTGCGCGCGTCGAACGCGCCGAGGAACAGCACGACGAATACCGACGGATCGTCGAACGTCTCGAGGAAGAGCCGGTTGAAGCGCGTGACGACGTCGGCGGGATCGCGCGCATCCGCGGCGAGCGCGCGGATCGCGTACTGCGCGAACGCGGCGTGGCGAGCGGCTTCGATTCCTTTACCGCTCGCGTCGGCGATCAGAAACCAGCCGAAATCCGGCCCAGCGCGCCACGCGTCGAGCACGTCGCCACCGATGAGCGCTTCGCGCGTGGCCGACGCGTACGCCGATCCGATCTGCGTGCGTGCGAGCCGCTGGCCGCCCACGCGCAGCGTTCGCTGGAGCGCATCGACGAGGACCTGCTCTTGCGCCAGCCGCGCGACGGCGGTGGCGCGGCCGATCGCATACCAGAGCGCGACGATCGCGAACAACGTGACGATGCCGGCGCTGATGGCGACCGTGGCGTTGATGCGGCGGCGCAGCGACCGCTGGACGCTGTCGCTGGCGGCGGCGAGCTCGTTGCGCAGCTCGGCGGCATCGACGCTCATGCGGTCCGTGAGGTATTTTCCCGTCGCCTGCTGTGTGTAGGCGTCGCGCGAATTCGGATTGGTCAGCAGCGGCTTGGCGACGTGCTCCTCCCACGTCCCATGGCGCGTACGCATGTCTTCCACCGTCGCGATTCCGGTGGGGATCTCTGCGGTCCGTAGCCGGGTCTCGAGTTGCCTGGCTTGTTTGTCGAAGGCGGGGTTCGGCGGCTGGGTCTCGTCGAGGAACAGCGGGTTGCGCGTCGCGAGATAGCCGCGCAGCGAGGTCTCCTCGGCGAGCTGGATGCGCAGCAGCGCGTCGAGGTCGGCGCGCGCGTCGGCGAGGCGCACTTGCGAGCCCGACGCGGCGTCGAGCTGGCGGACGCCGATGAGCGGGCCGGCGATCGCGGTCGCGAGGAACGCAAGGACCAGCAGAACGATTGGAGGCGACGCCCAGAATCGAACTGGGGGTGGAGCTTTTGCAGAGCTCTGCCTTACCACTTGGCTACGTCGCCGGCATCGTTGGAGCGGGTGGCGAGAATCGAACTCGCGCATCAACCTTGGGAAGGTCGCAGGCTGCCATTACATCACACCCGCGCCGGGCGAGGGACCCGCGTTCGTCCGTGCGAGAGAGATTCCTACTCACGAGCGGCGACGCAACAGACCCGAGAACCGAGGGGTGCCACGGGCAGTTCTTACGACATCACCGCCGAGGGCCTTTCTGCTCGCCCTCACGACGTGCTGTCGCGCACATAGCGACCGAGCGCCGGCTCCAGGCCGCCACGTCGAGGCCCCCTGAATGCGGTAACACCCCATCGAACGGGTACGTTGAAGGAGACATGAGACGTATCGTCGCGGCGCTCCTCGGAATCGGTCTCCTCACGGCAGCCGGCACGCCGCCGGCGCTCGCGCAGAGCGATGACCAGATCGAGATGCAGATCGGCCAGCAAGAGTACCAGGCACTGCAGCAAAAGGGCGAGATCATCCAGAGCTCCCCGTACTACTCGATCCTCAACCCGATCGCGCAGCAGATCAAACGCGTCGCCGATCCGCAGTACTTCCACCCGTTCACGTTCATCCTCGTGCACGAGACGTCGCCCAACGCGTTCGCCGTGCCTGGCGGCAACGTGTACGTCACGGACTCGCTCATGAAGTTCGTGCAGAACCGCGAAGAGCTCGCCGGCGTGCTCTGCCACGAGACGTCGCACGACATACATCATGACGTGCTGCACCTTTATCAGAAGTCGCAGCGCGCCTCAACCGCGTACTCGATCGGCGACATCCTTGCCAACATCGCGACGGGCGGGCGCTACAGCCGCACGATCGATACGGTCGCGAGCGGCGCCTTCCAAATACAGACGCTGCGCTATTCGCGCGACGTCGAGGCGGCGGCCGACTTCAAGGGCGCGCAGACGTGCGCACAGGCCGGCTCCAACCCGTGGGGCATGGTCTGGCTCTTCAAGCGCTTCGAGACGCTGAACACCAGCGCGATGCCGAACTTCCTGTCCGACCACCCCAGCGACGAGGCCCGCATCGCGGCGCTGCAGCAAGAGTTCCGCAACGACCCCGCGACGTTCGGCCGCTTCTCGTCCGCCATGGCGTACGCGACGCCGCTCGGCCAGAACCCGCGCGCGACGACGGCAGCAGCCGCTACCACGACCACGGCCTACCGCAAGTCGACCAAGAAGGGCAAAGGCATGTTCCCGCCGGGGTCGGGCTACAAGTACTGATGTAAAACCGCGCTCGTCGTCGCGAGCATCTCGCGCAGCGCGTGCGGCACCATCGTCGCGAGCGTGTAGTTGCCCCAGTCCGGCGCGCCGACACCGACGCCGTCGAGACCGTACATCCGGCACACGAAGAGCGCCCGCGGCAGATGATATGCCTGCGTCACCAGCGTGCCGGAGCGCAGCCCAAACACCGTGCGCGCCCGCAAGCATGAGTCGCGCGTGCTGAAGCCGCGGTCGTCGACGAGCACCGCCCCGGACGGTATGCCCGCGGCGCGCAGGCGTGCGCGCATCGCCGGAAGCTCGCGGTCGCCGGCCAGATCGACAGCCGACAGCAGAATCCGCCGAACTTTACCGGCGCGATAGAGCCGCACCGCGATGTCCAGCCGGTCGCCGAGCATCGCTGACGGCGATCCGTCGGGCTCGACGCCAGCGCCGAAGACGAGCGCCGCCTGCATCGCCGGTACGTCCTTCTCCGCGAAGATCGCATGGCGCGTCGATTCGGCCACGGCGAGGTTGGCGCCGACCACGACGAGCGATGCGACGGCGCATGCGGCGATCAGCACGGACCGTATCGTGATGCGCCGCCTCATCGCGCCCACGTCTGCGGCGTCATGCGAGATAGTTTCGCAGCGCGCGCGCCGGCTCCGCCCGACAACCGACGACTCGCCTGGCTGCGCGCCGCCGCACGAGGCCGGCAGGCGCGCATCCCGGCGGCGCACAAGATTTCCGTCAATTATGATACCGCATCCGCTTCGTCTTGCCGTCCGCGCGCTGGGCGCGGTGGCCCTCACCGCCTTGATCGCCACGTCGCTCCCCAACGCGCTGACCGCAGCGCGCGCCGCATCGCCTTTCGCGAGCGCGCCGGCAATCGACCCGACGAACTTCGACCCGACGTGCAAGCCGTGCGACGACTTCTACCAATTCGCGACGGGCGGCTGGTCGAAGCGCACCGCGCTGCCGGCCGGACGTCCGCGCTGGGGCGGCTTCGACGAGCTCGCGCAGCGCAACCGGGACGAGCTGCACGCCATCCTCGAGGGCGCAGCGAAGGTCACCAACGCACCCGCGGGGAGCGACACGCAGAAGCTCGGCACGTTCTACCGCGCGTGCATGGATACCGACGCGATCGAGAAAGCGGGCACCACGCCGCTGGCGCCGCTGCTCGCGACCGCCGTCGGCGCGCACGACGTGCCGTCGCTGGTAGCGACGATCGCGACGCTGCAGCACGAGGGCGTCGATGCCGGCGTGCCGTTCTCGGTGCGGTCCGACACCAAGGACTCGTCCAAACAGATCGCGTCCGTGTCGTTCGGCGGGCTGGGTCTGCCCGACCGCGACTACTATTTCAACGAAGGCGAACGCGCCGCGGCGATCCGCGCGGCGTACAAGACGTACGTGGCGGCGCAGCTGCACAACCTCGGCGACGACGCGCCCAAAGCCCAAACCGAAGCCGACGCGGTGATCGCGCTCGAAACGGCGCTCGCGAAGGCGACGCCCAAGCGCGCCGACCTGCGCGATCCGTACAAGACGTACAACCCCACGCCGGTCGACAAGCTGGCGGCGCTCGCACCGCACGTCGCCTGGAAGACGTTCATCGCGGCGTACGCCCCGCCGGCGTTCGACACGGTCAACGTCGCGGTGCCGTCGTACCTGACGGCGTACGACGAGCAGCTCGCGGCGACGCCGGTCGACACGTGGAAGGCATACTTGCGTTTCCACGTCGCCGATGCGTACGCGGGCACGCTGCCGGCCCGCTTCGAGGACGCGAGCTTCGCGTTCCGCAGCGGCGTCCTGCTCGGCGTGAAGGAACAGCTCCCGCGCTGGCAGCGCTGCACCACGGCGACGGACGCGTCCTTGCGCGACGTGCTCGGCAAGTCGTACGTCGCGGCGGCGTTCCCGCCCTCGGCGAAGGCGCGCGCGCAAACGCTCGTCGACAACCTGCAGGCCGTGCTGCACGACGACATCGGCACGCTCACGTGGATGAGCGCGCCGACGAAGGCGCGCGCGCGCGAGAAGCTCGCCGCGTTCACCAAGAAGATCGGCTATCCCGACAAGTGGGAAGACTTCTCCACGCTGCAAGTCGGCAGCGGCCCGTACGCAAGCGACGTCCTGGCCGTACGGCGCTGGAACATCGCCCGCGCTATCGCGCGCATCGGCACGCCGACGGACCGCGGCCGCTGGGGCATGACGCCGCCGACGGTGAACGCGTACTACAGCCCGAGCAACAACGAGATCGTGTTCCCCGCCGGCATCCTCGGCCCGCCGTTCTTCAACGCGACGGCCGACGACGCGGTCAACTACGGCGCGATCGGAGCCGTGATCGGCCACGAGATGACGCACGGCTTCGACGACCAGGGCCGCCAGTACGACGCGAAGGGCAACCTCAGCGACTGGTGGCAACCCGCCGACGCCGCCGCGTTCAAGACCAAGGCGCAGTGCATCGTCGACGAGTTCGACGCGTTCGAGCCCGCGCCGGGCGCGCACGAGAACGGCCGCCTCGTGCAAGGCGAAGCGGTCGCGGACCTCGGCGGCCTGACGATCGCGTACAAAGCGTTCGAACGCACCCCGCAAGCCAAAGCGCATACGACGATCGACGGCTACACGCCGGAGCAGCGCTTCTTCTTGGCCTACGCGCAAGTCTGGCGCTCGATCGCAACGGAAGGTTACATCCGCCAAATCGCCGCGACCAACGAGCACCCGTGGGACAAGTACCGCGTGCTGGGCACGCTGTCCAACATGCCGGAGTTCCAAGCGGCGTTCAAGTGCGCCGCAACGGACAAGATGGTGCGCAAGGACCGCTGCCAGATCTGGTAGCGTGCTACTTGACCAGGTACGTCGAAAACCGTGCGGATATGGCGCGGTGCGTTGGCGTGCGGCCGGTCTCGCGAGGGCTTTCCGCGCTGTCGTCGCGGCGGCGCTGCTCGCCGGTTGCTCGGCAACCGACGATCGCGCGGTTCTTGCAGCGCTCAAGACGCAGCTGGCCGCGCAGAACCACGAATGCGTACCGCTCGGATGGACTCCGGTGCCGGTCGCGGGCACGTACTACCCCGGGGTCAGCGTCACGCTCACCGAGGAGGGCGTCTGGCTCCCGGCACGGTGGATCGGGCGCGTTCGCGCGCGCGATCTCGCGCGCGACGACGTGCGCGCCGCGTTCGACGTCTTGAACGAGCTCACGCGCGCCGGACTGCTCGATCGGGATCACCACGTCCCTGCGACGTGGCGCTACAATCTTACGAACGCCGGGCAGCGCTTCTTCTACGAGGACAGCGCGTACGGCGACAACCCGGACCACGTCCCGTATCTGTGCTACTCCACGATCGTGGCCCAACGCATCGCGTCGGTCAGCCCGGTTGCGCGCGGCCGCTCGCGCGACGGTAAGCGCGACCTCGACACATTCGTAGCAGCGTTCGAATGGACGCCGAGCCCCGTACCGGCCTGGGCCGACAACGCGTTCGTGCGGGCGCACAGTGTGACGCTCGGGCCAATCGAACGTCCTGCCGTCGCGCAGTTTCAGGACGTCGGCGGCAACTGGACGATCACGCAGCTGTCGGGCACACAGTCGCCGACAGCACGCGTCGTCGACGCCGGCGCTTGGCCGCGACCGCGTCTCTGAACGCCGCGCCCCGTTCGCTTGCGCAGCGAACCCCACACCGGCACGACGTTCACGCTGGCCCTGCCGGCGTACGCGCCGCACGCGAGCGACGCGCGCGAGCTGCGCGTCGGCTGAAGTCCCGCGGCGCTCGCAACGGCGGCGACGCGCCCGCGTCCAAAGCGCGCTCCAGCGCCGCGAGACCCGTACGGTGCGCGCCCGTGCCGTTGCCGCCGTTGTAGAACGCGGCGAACACGATGCCGTCCGGACGGTGCTCGGCCCAGGTGCTCGAACCGGTGATGCCGCCGTTCTTGCCGTAGAAAACGGCGTTCGGATCACCGTTCACCCGGTACACCACGTCCCAGCCCAGCCCGAACGCCGCGCCGTTCGCGCGCGGCCGCAACGGCGCGGCGGGCGGCGCCAGCATCGCGGCGCGCGACGCGGCCGACACGATCTTGCCCGCGTCGTACGCGACCAGCACGCGCACCATGTCGGCCGGCGACAGAATCCAGCCGCCGGCGGGCGTGCCGCCTTCGCCGATCTTGTTCGACACGACGCGCCCGTCTTTGGCGTAGCGAAGCGCTTGCCCCACGATCGCCGCCGGCGCGGCGAGCGCGCCGAAGTGCGTGACGCCGGCGGGCCGGAACACGTTGTCGCGCACGAAGTCGGCGTAGCGCTGTCCGCTCGCCTTCTCGACGATCGCGCCGAGCACGTTGAAACCGGCGTTGGAATACGCCTGCTGCGAGCCGGGCAAGAAGCGCAGCGGTGCGCGCGCGGCGGCGCGCGCGGTGTCCATCGGATCGCCCGTCGTCGCCGCGACGTCGTGCGGCAAACCGGACGAGTGGTTCAGCAGCTGCTCGACCGTGATGCGGCTCGCGCGCGGGTCGGCGACGTCGCGCATGCCGAGAAACGCGAACGCCGGCGTGCGCAGCGCGATCTTCCCGTCGTCGACCAGCTTCATGACGGCCATCGCGGTGATCGGCTTGGAACAGCTCGCCAGCGCGAACATCGTGCCGGGCCCCACCGGCGTGCGCGCAGCGACGTTCGCGAACCCGAATCCTTTGACGACGATGAGCCGGCCGTGGTCCGCGACGGCGAGCCCGGCGCCGGGCGCCTGCGCCTTCGCGACGATCGCGGTCATTGCAGCATCCACCGCGCCGGCGTCGGGCTGAGCGAACGCGGGCGTTGCGACGCCGAGCACGGCACCGGCAACTACAGCGACGAGCGCGGCGGCGCCGCGGACGCCCACGCGACGCCTCATCTCGAGGCCCGCGACGCGGAGGCCGCACCCTTCATCATGACGGCGTAGAACGGCAACGCCGAAGGCCGCAGGTAGACCGGCGTCCGGTCGGGCACGCGCGCGGCTTTTTTCAGATCCTCGGCGCTGAAGTTGGCCTTCTGCTCGGTGTGCGTGAGCAGCTTGCCGCCGTCGTAGTACTTCGTGCGCGTGAGCGTCCCGGTCGTCTGCGGAACCACGATCTCCGTGCGCAGCCGGATGAGGCGGTCACCGGCGTAGCAGTAGGTGTCCGTGTCGCCGAGCTCGCCGTTGGGGCGCAGCTCGGCGAGCCGCGCGTAGACGACGTGGCCGCGCTTGCGCACGACGTGCGCGTACGTCCCGACGTCGAGCGTCTCGTCCTCTGCCGTCGCCGCGCCGGCGCGCGGCGGCAGGCTCACCTGCGGCGCCCAGTGCGGCATGACGCCGGCCCGCCCGGTGAGGCGCTGGAAGTGGATCCAGCTCTTCTGGGGCGTTTTGTCGAGCGGGTCGCACTGCGCGTCAATGTCGTGCCGAAACGGCGCCGACACCGACGCCCCCATCGCTTGAGCCCCGGCGCGCAGCGGGCTCGCGCCCGAGGCGACGAGCAGCGCGAGGAATCCGCCGATGACGATCCGCATGGGCGGGGCCTTTGGGCGCGACCTCGGTCTTTTTCCTGTCCGGCCGGAAGGGCAGACGCTCCCCGGATAGTAACGAGCATCATAGCCGCTCGAACGCCTCTGAGGACGCGTGAGCGGCGTCGTGTTCCGCCGTGCTTTGCTTTTGAGGTGCCCGTGTTGACCGTTCTTCGTCCCGTCGCGGCCTTCTTGACGGCAGCCGTTCTTCTCGCCGGTTGCGGCGGCGGAGGCGGCAGCACGCATGCGGCACCGCCCGCCCCGCAGACGCCCGCCAATACGGTGCCGGCGGGCACGGCGCCGGTCACGCTGACGTTCATCGTCCCCAAGGGTTCCAGCGCGAAGCAGCGCGCGGCACAAGCCGCCGGGCGCCAACCGAAGTACATCACGGCCGCCACGGCCGCGATCAAAGTCACGCTCACGGCCGTCGCGAACCCGACGACGCACGCCGCGGTCACGCCGGCCGGCGGACTGCCGCAGGCCACGACGCTGCAAGTCACCTCGACCGCGCAGAACCCCAGCACGCCGGGGCAGTGCGGGGCCGATCCGGCCAACGCGGGCAACATCAAGTGCACGGAAACGATCAATCTCCCGCTCGGTGACGACTCGCTGACGATCGCGACGTACGACGGCTTCAGCGGCGGCAACGCGACCGGCAACGTCATCTCGCAGCAGCGCGCGGTCGCGTCGGTCGTGCAAGGCACGCTCAACACGTTCACGTTCACGCTCGACGCGAACTCGGGCACGTTCACCGTCACGGCGCCGGTCGGCGTTACCACCGCGAGCGGCACGAACTGCACGGGCGGTACGATCACCGGCGCGAGCGACATCTCGGCGACCTGCACGGCGACGATCACCGGCAGCGCCGCGACCGCCTTCAACGTGGTCATCGCCGACGCGCACGGCAGCACGATCCCGCTCTCCGCGCCGGGCGCTCCGGTGCTGAGCGCCACGAGCAGCAACAACGCGAACTTCACGGCGGCGATCAGCGGCAACACGCTCACGATCACGCCGCACTCCGTGAACGTCGCGGCGAAGATCACGCTGACATCGACGCCGTCGAACACGTCGGGCGCGTCGCCGGGCGACGGGCTTTCCCCGGTCGTCCTCGCGTTCACGGTCGCGAACGTGCCGGGCGTCTCGTTCAAGACGCGCACGGCCACGGGCTTGGCGCGCAAGAACGGTGCCGCGGGCGTGATCAACACCATCCTCTACGTCGCCGGCGGAACGACCGGCGGGACGTTCACGAACACGGGCTCGACGCAAAGCTACGATCCGTCGACCACCACGTGGACGACGCTGGCGAACATGACCGTCCCGCGCACCTTGGTCGCGGGCGACCAGCTGCAGGGCAAGTTCTTCGTGGTCGGCGGCAGCGACGCGGGCGGCAACGTCGTCAACTCCAACGAGGCGTACGATCCGTCGCTCACCGATCCGTCGATGCCGCCCGGCGGCGGCAACCCGCCCATCGGCTGGACGCAGTTCACGTCCATGAACCACGCCCGGGTCCGTCATCGCGCGGTCACCGTGGGCGCGCGGCTGTTCGTGTTCGGCGGTGACGACTCCGGCGGCAACCTCGTCGCGATCCCCGAAGCCTACACCCCCGACACCGACTCGTGGACGGATCTTGCGACGATGCCGACGCCGCGCGACGACGTCGCGGTCGCGACGCTCAACAACTTCGTCTACGTCATCGGCGGGCGCAGCCAGACGTCGGCGGCCGTGGCGACGGTCGAACGGTACGATACGCTGAACGACGTCTGGGCGACCGTCGCGCCGCTCCCGACGCCCCTGCGCTACCAGCACGCCGCGGCGATCAACGGCAAGATCTACGTCGCGGGCGGCTACCCCGGCAGCGGCACGCCGTCGGTCAACACGGTGTACTTCTACGATCCGCCGAGCAATACGTGGGTCACGGGCCCGCCGATGCCGCTCGCGAGCAACCTCTTCGAGACCTCGGCGCAAGGCCCGAACTTGATGTACATCGTCAACCTCGGCCCGAACTTCGATCAGCTCGTCGAGCTGTCGTCGCCGTAAACCTCACCACCCCCAAGCGACGTTCCGCGCGGCCGGCCCGGGTTGGCCGCGCGGATCGCGCCTGCCGCTACGATCGTTCCGTCACGCCCGCGCGACCGAGATCTGGTAACACGACCGCGTTCGGAAGCTCCGCCAGCGCCGCGCCCGGCAACGAGATCTTCGACCGCCGCACGCCGCTGCCGATGATCACGCGATCGGCCGCGACGACGGCCGCGTCGATCAGCACCGGCCAATCCGCGGGCAGTCCCAGCGGCGTAATGCCGCCGGACTCCATCCCGCTCGCCGCCGTCGCCGCGTCCATCGCGGCGAACGAGATCTTCTTCGCGCCCAAGTGGCGTTTCGCGAGGCCGTTCACGTCGGCGCGCGTCGTCGCGAGCACGACGCACGCCGCGAACCAGCTGCGGCCGTCGCGCCGCGCGGCGAGCACGACGCAGTTCGCGGAGCGGTCGAGCCGCACGCCGTAGCGTTCGCAGAACGCCGCCGTATCCGCGAGCTGGGGATCGATCTCCGCGACCCACAGCGCATCCGCCGGCGTGCTCGCGCGCCACGCGCGCACGGCGTCCGCGACGGACGGCGCGAGCAGATCGAGCCGGTCGGCGGCGCGCTCCGCCGGCACGTTACCGATCGTCACGTCGCCGTCGCGGCGTACGTCTCGCGCAAACGGCGCTTCGCGATCTTGCCGTTGTCGTCGCGCGGCAGCGTGTCGGCGACGGCGAACGTGCGCGGCACCTTGTAGCCCGCGAGCACGCGCCGCAGTTCCAATGCGAGCCGCTCCGGTTCGAGCACCGCGCCCGGTTCGGGCTGCACGATCGCGTGCAGCCGTTCGCCGAACTCGGGATCGGGCAGACCGATCACCGCGCAGTCGAGCACGCCCGGCAGCCGCAGCAGCGCGTGCTCGATCTCCGCGGGATAGATGTTCACGCCGCCCGACAGCACCATGTCGGCGCCGCGGTCGCACACGAACAGATAGCCGTCCGCGTCCAGGTATCCCACGTCGCCCAGCGTCACGAACCCGTCGCGCTCGATCGCGGCGCGCGCGTCGGGAAGGTTGTGGTACGTAAAATCCGGATACGCCGGCTGGCGGCCGTAGATCATGCCGATCTCGCCCGGCGCGCACGCGCGGCCGGATGCGTCGAAGATGCGCACTTCTGCCGCGCCCGCGGGGCGGCCGGCCGTGCCGGGACGCGCGAGCGCATCGGCGGACGACGCGACGGTGATCAGACCGGCTTCGGTCGACGCGTACGTCTCGTGCACCACCGGCCCGAGCCGCGCGATGATCGCGCGCTTGACCTCCGGCGCGCACGGTGCGCCGGTCGACGCGACGAACCGCAGCGACGAGACGTCGTACCGGTTCCACACCGCGTCGGGCAGCCGCAGCAGCCGCACGTACATCGTCGGCGTGAGGTAAGTGACGTCCGCGCGATGCCGCTCGATCAGCGCGAGCGTGTCCTCCGCGTCGAAGCGCGGCGACAGCACGAGCCGTTCGCCGTACAGCAGCGTGTGCTGCGCGATCGACGCGGGCGCGCTGTGGTACAGCGGCGCCGAAAGCACGGTGCGGCAGCCGTCCTCGATGCCGTAGACCGTGCGCGCCAGCTCGCGCATCGCCGCCTGCTGCGCGGGCAGCTCCGCCATCGGCACCGGCACGCGCCGCACGCCCTTCGGACGGCCCGTCGTGCCCGACGTGTAGCCCATCAGCCCGCGCGGCGCGACCGCCGGACCGTCGTACGGCGGCTGCACGGCGAGCCAGGCCTCGTAGTCGACGAACGCGGTGCCGTCGCCCGCGCGCAGCACCGGCACGCCCGGCGGCAGCACCGCTGCCGCCGCATCGAGCAGATCGGCATGCCCGATTACGGCGCGCGCGCCGCAATCGCTCAAAGATGTAGCCGAGCTCGCTGGGCGTGAAGTGCCAGTTCAGCGGGCAGTAGTACAGCCCGGCGGTGCGGCACGCGTGCATCACGTCGGCGTACACGGGATCGTTGCGCAACAGCACCGCGACGACGTCACCCTCGCGAACGCCGAGCGCGCGTAGACCGCCCGCGAGGCGCGCGCCGCGCTCGCCCAGCGCCCGCGCGTCGCGCACGTCCTCGCCGAAATACAGCGCCGCGCTCATGACCGGTGAACCATGGTGCTTGCTCGGCGCCGCACCGTCGTACCCCTGCCGGGAGACGTCCGGACTCTGACCGAAGCGGCCTTTCTCTATGTCAACGCGCTTCGTCATGCTGCTCGCGCTCTGCGCGGCCGCGGTACTCGCACCGCCGGCTTCGTCGTACGCCGCCGCGCGCGCCGCCGCGCCGGTCGACGTCGCGATCCACACGTCCATGGGCACGATCGTCGTGCGGCTCGACCCCGCGCGCGCGCCCGCAACCACGGCGAACTTTCTCCACTACGTCGACGTGGGCACGTACGACGGCGCGACGTTCTACCGCACCGTGATCCGCGGCGCCGGCTCGCAGATCGGCGTGATCCAAGGCGGGCTCAACCCGCAGGGTGCCAACCCGATGATCCACCCGATCCCGCTGGAGCCGACGAACAAGACCGGGCTGCACAATACCGACGGCACGATCTCGATGGCGCGCACCGCCGATCCGAACTCGGCCACGACGGAGTTTTTCCTGTCGATCGGCGACAACCGCTACCTGGATGCCGGCGGGCCGACGGGTCCCGGCTACGCGGTGTTCGGCAAGGTGGTCCGCGGCGCGGACGTCGTGCGCAAGATCCAGCGCTTGCACGCGAACGGTGAGATGCTCGCGCCGCCGGTGCGCATCGTCAAGATGACCCGTCTCCACTAGCTGCTCGAAGGGGGTTCGGCGCATGGCCATGACACCGCAGGAATGGATCGCCGAGGTGCGGCGGCGCATCGCGATCAACGAAGGCTTCAGCCTGACGATGTACTACGACACCGTCCAGGTGCCGACGATCGCGTACGGGTTCAACTTGCAGAACGCGAACGCGAAAGCGATCTTGCAGAAAGCCGGCGTCACCGACGTCGCCGGCGTGATCGCGGGAAGGACCGCGCTCACGCAGGCGCAAGCCGACTCGACGTTCGATCAAATGCTGCCGGGCTACGTGAACGACGCGAAGGGCACGCTGGCGCCGGGCGTGTTCGACAAGCTCAGCGACGCGCGCCGGTTCGTCGTCGTCGACATGACGTACAATTTAGGCGTGGCGGGGTGGATGGGCTTTCCGTCGGCGCGCGCGGCGATCAACGCCGCGGTCGCGGCGACCGATCCGGCCGCCAAAAGCGCGCAATACGGCAAAGCCGCCGACCAGATGAAAGACTCCGCGTGGTACGGACAAGTCGGCAACCGCGCGAAGCGCAACGTGGCGATGATGCGCTCGAGCAACTGGGTGGACCCGAACGGCGACGGCAGCAGCTGAAAAGAAAACGCCCGCGCCTGTACGACGCGGGCGTTGCACTCTCTCTCGCGTGCGAGAGCGCTGTTACTTGACGCTGACCTTCGCGCCGGCGTCGGACAGCTTCTTGGCGATCGCGTCGGCTTCGTCTTTGGCGATGCCTTCCTTGACGGCCTTGGGCGCGCTCTCGACGAACGCTTTGGCTTCGGTGAGACCGAGCGAGGTGACTTCGCGAACGGCCTTGATGACCTTGATCTTCTCCGGGCCCGCCTCTTCGAGGATGACGTCGAATTCGGTCTTCGCTTCGGCCGGCGCTGCTGCGGCGGCGGGGGCGGCAGCGGCCGCGACCGGCGCGGCGGCGCTCACGCCGTACTTGTCTTCGAGCTGGTGGACGAGGTCCGCGAGCTCGAGGACGGTGAGTTTATCGATCTGATCGATGAGTTCGGCGAGTGCCATGATGACTTAGGACTCCTGTGCGGTGGCGGGCTGATTCGCGCTCTTCTGCTCGCGAATCGAGTTGAGGACGCGGACGAGGCCGCTCTGGTTGCCGCTGAGGACCATGACGAGACCCTGCAGCGGGCTCTTGAGCGACCCGACGAGTCTCGCGAGCAGCTCTATCTTGGGAGGAAGCGCGGCGAGCGCGTGAACTTGCGCCGCGTCGACGATCTTGCCGTCGATGTAGGCGGCCTTGACGTCGACCTTTTTCGTCGCGTCGTGGAACGTCTTGAGGGCTTTGGCGGGTGCGACGGGATCCGCGCCGGCGAACACGATGCCGGTCGGGCCCGCGAGCACCGCGTCGAGCTGCGACGCGAGCTCGTCGCTCGCGGCGCGCTTGAACAGCGTGTTCTTGACGACGCCGTACGTGCTGCCGTCTTTGCGAAGCTCGTTGCGGAGCTTCGAGATCTCTTCGACGGTGAGGCCCTGGTAGTTCGTGAAGAACAAGTTCTTCGCGCCCGCGATTCGCTCGCGCAGCTCCTCGATCGTCGCTTCTTTTTTCGCGGTGGGCAAAATGCTCTCCGGGGGAAACAAAAACGCCTCCGCCGACGGGGCGAGGCGTCCTTCTTCCCGTGACACGGCCCGCAGCGTTGTACTCTGCGAAGCGCGTCCTGAGCTCGTCGAAGGATCCTCGGCAGGCGTGCGTTCGTGGGAGCGCACATTACCGGCCCTCGGCGGGCCGACCTACAGTCATTGGAGCCAACGGTCAGTTTACGACGCGGCCGCATGTGCCGTCAAGGGGCCATGGACGCAATGACGGTCCGGGCAACCAGGCGCACGCCTGAGGCAGAGGCGTCACGGGCGCCGGGGCAGAGCCGCGAGCCTACCGCGCCGAAGCCGCGCTAGGTTCATGAGTGTCGAACGCGCCTCGGCGCAGCTGTGGGCCGCCTTCCTGCGCAACCGCAACGTGGACGCCGGAACCGCGCTCGACGGCGCCATCCCGGTCGCCGGCGGCTACGCCCTGTACGTCAGCGGGACGCGGTTCGACTTCGCGATGGGCGCCGGATCGACGCGCGCTCTGCGCCACGACGATCTCGCGGTGGTCGAGGAGTTCTACGGTGCGCGCGCGCACCCGGCGCGCTTCGAGCTCGACGAGGCCGTGCTCGCGCGCGACGGCGCGCTGCTGCACGAGCGCGGCTACGTCGAGGAAGACGAAACGCTCGCCGTGCTGCGACGACCCCTCGCCGCACCGCCGCCGCCGGGCGCGGTCGCGGTCCGCACCACCACGAACCGGCGCGCCTGGGCCGAGCTGGCGGTCCGCGCGTTCGACGACGGCGACACGGACGTGCGCGTGCTGCGCAAGACGCTCCAGACGGCGGCCGCGGCCGCCCACGTGCTCGTGATCGCCGCGCTCGACGGCGACGACGCCGGCACGGGCGCGCTCGCCATCGCCGGCGAGACGGCGCTCTTGTGGAGCGGCGCGGTGCTGCCCGGCTTTCGCCGGCGCGGCGTTCACCAGGCGCTGCTCGCCGCCCGGCTCGCGATCGCGCACGAGCGCGGCGCGACCGGCGCCGCCTTCAAGACCACGGCCGATTCGGCAGCCGAACGCTCCGCGGCGAAGCTGGGATTCGCCCGCACGGGGCTGCGCCGCCGCGTCCGCCGCGACGAATCCGGCCAGCCGGTCGAGCAGTAACCGAAGCCGGACCCGCGAAATTCATTCGCAGGGTGGCAAATCGAGCACCACCGGCGATCGTGCGACTCGCCGGCGAGCGTGACATCGCGACGCGCCATGAACTGCACCTGGCATTTCAGCAAGTGCGCGACAACCCGCGGGTCATCGTCGACATGACCGGCTTGAACTACGTCGACTCCACCGCGATCGCCGAGCTGTACCGCGCCGAGTCGCGCGCGCTCGCGCTCAACGGCAAGCTCGTGATCGTCGCGCGCAACCAGCGCATGATCCGCCTGCTGAGCATCGCGGGGATCACCGCGCGCACGCCGATCGTCGACTCGCTCCGTGCCGCGGCGCAGCTGATGAACCCGCCGTAGCGGCCGGCGCGCGCGTTCAGTCGGTCTCGGCGCGCTCCGCGCCGTCGAACGAGTAGCCGGTGAGATCGAGCTCGACGCGCTTGCGCTGTGCCGCGCGCCTGCGCCAGCGCGCCCGCGCCTTCGGTCGCGAACGCGGTCAGCGCGACGGCGACCGGAACGCGCACGGTGTGATCCGGCCGCAGATCAACGGCGGCGGAGAACGTCGACAAACCCAGGCGCTGCCCGCCCGCGGCGGGGTACACCACGAGCCCGCCGGCGATGCGCCGGATCGTGCGGCGCGCGTGGTTCGTCAGCGTGATGACGAACCGTTCGCTCATCGAGTCCTCCGGCGTGACGTCGCGCGCGGAGCCCGTCACCACCCGCGCGATCGCCGCGCGCCGCAGCGCGGTGCGCGTGCGGTCGAGCTCCGCGAGGCGCCGCTGCTCGGCGCGCAACTCGGCTTGGTACGACGCAGGTTGCGCGCCGCCGGTCGTGGTCGCGGCGTGCTGCGCGCAGCCCGCGAGCGCGCCGGCAAGCGCGCCCGCGGCCAGCGCGCGGATCAGCATCCGGCGGCGAACGTAACGCTGACGACCGGGTGGATCTCGATCCCGTTCGGCGCGACGCCGGTCTGCCCGTGGATCGGGTCGAAGTACGGCACGCCGGTGATGTCGGCGACGACGGTCTTCGTGTTGATGTACGTGAAGCTCGTCGACGGCGTCCCCATGCAGTGCACGAACGCGTCGCGCGCGCTTTGGAACAGCGCCGCGTAGCCCGACGAGCACGCGCTCGAGCACGCCGACGACGGCGGCTCGACGATCATCGTCTCCTTCGCGTTGTTCATGTCGGAGACCACGATGTGGTAGTCGTTGTCGTTCTCGGTCTTCCAGCCCACGATGGTGGCGCGGATGCGCACCGCCTTGAGCTCCCACGGCGCGAACCGGATGTTGTCGGCCTTGGCCAGCGGGCCCGACGGAGGTTTCGGAACGGCGGCGTGGATCAGCTCGTCGACCGTCGTCATGTGGATCGCGCGATCGACCTGCGACGCTTGCGGATCGCTCATCGTCTTCACGTGCCAGCGTTCGGTGCCGCATTTCGAACCGCACGTCGCACCCGCACCGGTCGACGGCGCGGGGATCGGCGTCGGCCCGCCGCCGACCGGCCCCGGCGTGCTCGGGCCCGGCGTCGCACCGGCCGGCGTCGCAACCGCGGTGGCGACGGGTCCCGGCGTCGCCGGCGCGGTGGTGATCACGGGCGCCGGCGTCGGGACCGGCGTTCCGCCGCCGGTCAGCGAGACGTCATCGACGTAGAGGATGGTGTACGACTTCGCGTAGCCGTTGCCGTGCACGCCGAAGTACAAGCTGAGCGTCTGCCCCGCGAACGCCGACACGTCGACCGTTTTTTGCGCCCAGCCGTTCGTCTGCGCCGACACCTGCCACAGCATCTTGACCGTGTTGCCCTCGGCGTCGAGGAATTCGGCTTCTTGGTACGAGTACTCCGTCGACGTCTCGTTGGTCAGCGCGTACACCCAGAACGTCAGCACGCCGTTCGCGGGGACCTTGACCGACTGGCACAGGCCCTCGTCACCGTCGATCTGGCCGCTGGTGCGGTTCGTCGAACCGGCGCGCAGCGAGTACGTTCCGCGGTGCGCTTGCGCGCTCGAGACGCGCGCGTCTTGCGACCCGCACTGGTGCCACGTGGACGTGCCGCCCGACTCGAAGCCGGGGTCATGCACCACGTTGCGCGTCGCCGAGCGCCCCGGGGCGTTGACGGACACGATGAGGGTCCCGGCGAGCATGATGCTCGCGGCCACGGAAAAGACTCGTCGCACAGGCTGGCTCCTTTTTCGTAGACCGAACCGACCGAGCTGTTGCCAATTCGCGGCACCATCAGCCGCTCCTCGCATCCGCCCTCAAAGGCGTGCACGATCTAGTCCGTCTCGCGCTGGTCCTTGCCCGACTCCAGGCGGTAGCCGGTCAGCTCGAGCTCGACGCGCTTGGGCATGCCGTTCGCAAGTGCCAGCGCACCTTCGCCTTCGGCGCCGAACGCCGCATGCGGGATCGCCACGGCGACGTTCGCGCTGCGCCCCGGCGCCACGTCGACGTTCGCCGAAAATACGGCGAGCCCGAGGCGGTGCAGCCCGCGGCCGCCGTAGACGATGACGCCGCCGTCGATGCGCCGCAGCGCGCGCGCACCGCGGTTCACGAGCTGCACGACGAAACGTTCCGACGTCGCATTCGGCGGCGTGACGTCGCGCGCCGAGCCGCTCACGACGCGCGCGATCTCCGCGCGCCGGTGTTCCGCGGCGGCCCGGTCCAGCGCGGCGAGCTGCGCCGCTTTCGCGCGCAGCGCGACGTCGTACGCCGAAGCGGGCGACGGCTGCACCGCCGCGTCACGGTGGCTCGCGCACGCCGCGACCGCACCCAAGAGCGCGGCCGCGGCCAGCGCGCGGCCCGTCATTCGCGCGTCAGCAGCCGGACACGAACGCGACGCTGATCACCGGATGGACCTCGATGCCGTTGGGCGCCACTCCCGTTTGCCCGTGGAGCAAGTCGAACATCGGAACGCCGGTGACGTCGACGACGACCGTCTTGCCGGGCGCCGTGAACGACGACGGCGGGCTGCCCAGACACGTGACGAACGCATTGCGCGCACTCTGGTACAGCGCGCCGTAACCGGACTGGCACGCGCCCGAGCACGACGACGACGGCGGCTCGATGATCATCGTCTCGTTCGGGTTGTTCATGTCGGAGATGACGATGTGGTAATCGTTGTCCGTCTCGGTCTTCCAGCCGACGATCGTGCCGCGCACGCGCACCGCTTGCAGCTCCCACGGCGAGAAGCGCACGTTGTCCGACGACGACGACAGGCCGGACGGCACCGCGGCGTGGATCAGCGTGTCGACCGTGACGATCTGCACGTTGCGGTTGACCTGCGACGCGAACGGATCGCTCATCGTCTTGACGTGCCACCGCTCGACGCCGCACGAGATGCCGCACCCGCTTGCGCCGCCGCCGGTCGGCAGCGGGATTGGCGTCGGCCCGCCGGTCGGCGTCGCGGTGGGCTTCGGCGTCGGCGTCGGCACCGGCGTCGGCGTTGCGGTGGGTTTCGGCGTCGGCGTCGGCCCAGGTGTCGGCGTTGCGGTGGGTTTCGGCGTCGGCGTCGGCGTGCCGCCCGGCGTCGGCGTCGCGACGGGCGTCGCCGTCGGGACCGGCGTCGCGGTCGGCCGCGGCGTCGGCGTCGGCGTGCTCGTTCCACCGCTCAGCGTGACGTCGTCGACGTAGAGGATGGTGTACGTTCCGCTGTAGCCGTCGCCGTGCACGCCGAAGTACAAGTACAGCGTCTGACCGGCGTACGCCGAGACGTCGAACGTCTTCTGCACCCAGGCGTTGGTCTCGTCGACGGCCTGCCACAGCATCTTCACGGTGACGCCGCTCGCGTCCATCAGCTCGGCTTCCTGATACGCGTACGTCGTCGAGCTCTCGTTCGAGAACCCGTAGTACCAGAACGTCAGGACGCCGCTCGCCGGGATCGTCACTTGCTGGCACACGCCCGCATCGCCGTTGATCTCGCCGGACGTCGAGCCGGCCGAACCGCCGCGCGCGGAGTACGTGCCGGAATGCGCGCGCGTCGTCGACATCGCCGCGTTCACGTTGCCGCACTGCCCCCACGACGCGAACCCGCCCGACTCGAAGCCGGGATCGTTCAGGACGTTGGTCGACAGCGTATGGCGCGCGTGCGCGTCGGACGCGGTCTTCGGCACGCGGATCTGCCGCATCGTCTGCGTCCCGCGCGCCGCGGTCGTGTTCGGCGGCACGAACGCCTCCGGATCGCGCGCCCCTTGCTTGGGCGGAACGCTGCCGGTGCCGCCGTTGCAGGCGACGAGCGCCGTGACGAAGAGCGCGCCGGCCAGCGCTGACATGAGACGCCGCATGAGGACCCCCGAATCCGTTGAGCGAGACGAGCTACCGAAGCCTCTGTGCGGGCGGCGTCCCCCAGCTTCCTCCCAGGCGGCAAGAAAAGAGACGGAGCGCAACCGCGCCCCGCCTCTGCCCTTGTGTCGTGCACCCTTCGACGAGCTCAGGGTGACATTGGGCGCCCTACGCCGTGCTGGCGGTCGCGCGGACGCGGGTCGGGTCGACCTTCACGCCGGGTCCCATCGTGGACGTCAGCGTGATCGAGCGCAGATACGTGCCCTTGGCGGCCGACGGCTTCGCGCGCACGATCGCGTCGAGCAGCACGCCGACGTTCTCGACGATGGCTTTCTCGTCGAACGACGCCTTGCCGACGATGGTGTGCACGATGCCGGTCTTGTCGAGGCGGTACTCCACCTTACCGGCTTTGATGTCGCGCACGGCGTTGCCGATGTTCGGCGACACGGTGCCGGCCTTGGGGTTCGGCATCTTCTGCGCGAGGATGCGGCCGAGCTCTTTGCCGATCGACGGCATCATGTCCGGCGTCGCGACGGCGACGTCGAAATCCGCGAAGCCGCCCTTGACGCGCTCGATGAGATCCGCCTCGCCGACGACATCGGCGCCGGCTTCCTGCGCGGCGCGCGCGGCGTCTCCGCGCGCGAACGCGATCACGCGCACGACGCGGCCGGTGCCGTGCGGAAGGTTGACCGTGCCGCGCACGTTCTGATCCGACTTCTTCGGATCCACGCCCAGCTTGATGTGGATCTCGACGGTCTCGTCGAACTTTGCCGTCGCGTTCTTCTTCACCAGCGTCGTCGCTTCGGCGGGATCGTACATCTTCTCCGCGTCGAACGCCGCGGCGAGATTCTTGTAGCGCTTGCCGTGCGTGCGCATCAGTTCGCGACCTCCACGCCCATCGAGCGCGCGGTGCCGGCGATGATCTTCATCGCGGCCGCTTCGTCGTTGGCGTTGAGGTCGGGCTTCTTGGCCTCGGCGATCTCACGAACTTGCGCCTGGGTCAGCTTGCCGACTTTGTTGCGGTTGGGCTCTTTCGAGCCCGACTCGAGCCCGAGCGCGCGCTTGATCAGGAACGACGCGGGCGGCGTCTTCGTGATGAACGTGAACGTGCGGTCTTCGAAGACCGTGATCTCGACCGGGATGATGAAGCCCTCTTGGGCTTTCGTGCGGTCGTTGTACTGCTTGCAGAAGTCCATGATGTTGAGCGAATACGGGCCCAACGCCGGACCGACGGGAGGCGCAGGTGTCGCCTTCCCGGCGGGAAGAGCGAGACCGATCTTCCCGACGACTCTTTTAGCCATGTGATCCTTTCGATGCAGTGCTAGGGCCGCGAAGCGGACCAGCACCGGCTTCGGGCGCCGAAGCGACCGAAGCCATCTCCCCCGAGTGAACGCGGCGGCCGCCGGGGTGGGCGGAGCCGCCGCGGCCCGGCAAACGGCCGGGCGCAACGCCCTACTTTACCACAGCACCGGGAGGAACGACAACCGGCACGGTCGCGCTCCGCCGCCTGCCCTCTCGCCCAGCCGGGCGAGAAGGCAGGCCGGGGTTACGGGGTCGGGGACGGCGCCGGGGTCGGCACCGGCGTCGGCGACGGTGCCGGGGTCGCCGGCGGCTCGTACGTCGTCAGACCGCGGATGAAGTTCGTCGACGGGTTCGGGCTGATGACCCGGCCCGGCGCCGGCGCACCGCTGGCCGTCTTGTCGAAGACGGCGATCGTGGACGGCGACGCGCCGTCGATCGCGTTGAGCCCGACGTAGAGGCGGCCGGCGTTGTCGACCGTCAGCGCGCTGATGTACGTCGTCGCGAAGGGTCCGATGGTGCGCGAGACGACCGCGGGACCGCTCGCCGGGCAACTCGTGATCTGCTGGATCGTCGAGTTCGCGAGGTCGCCTTCCGTGCGCACCACGAGGTAGATCGATTTGTCGGTCGACACCGCCAGCGGTCCGTCGCCGTAGTACGCGCTGACCGTGCAGTCTTCGAGCGTGCTGTCGACCGTCGTCGCGTGGCGCCCGTACTCGCGGATCTCACCGCTGCTGTTGACGAGGTAGTCGCCGCCGCTGCGGTCGGTGTCGAGGTAGAGGCCCGCGAATCCCGGCGGCCCCAGCGTGAGCGTGTTCGTCAGCGACGCGCCGTCCGTCGCGTAGCGTTTCACGATGAAACTGTTCGGCGTGTTGTAGAGCATGTCGAAGCCGCCCAAGCCGTTGCGCGCCAAGCCGTCGCCTTGCGTACCCGGCGTCGTGTCGTCGCACGCGACCGTCGTCGAGGCCGGCGAACCGTCGGCGTCGGCGGGCTCGACGTCGTTGCGGCAGTGCTCGCCCGCGTCGTCGAAGTAGTTCTGCTGCACGTCGAGCGTGCCGTCCGCGTTCGTCGCGACCGCGGTGGTGATCCCTTGCTGCTCAGGGTGCGGCGTGATCGACCGCGTCGCCGCCGCGTTGCCCTTCGCGTTGAGCGGCAGCGCGTACACGGTCGACGTCGTCGCGTAGTACAGCGTTCCGTCTTTGAGCGAAGACGCCGTTCGCTGCGCGCTGCTCGGCTGTGTTCCGCCTGCGCGTCCGTCGGGCGGTACGGAGTGCGCGCCTCCGCCGCATCCCGCGAGAACAGCGATACTGAGCGCCACGAATAATCCCGTCGTGCGCGACATCATGAACGTACCACCCCTTCTAGAAACTGGGTTTCATGCGCCGTACGGTCGTCACCGCACGGCGCGGGGCCTGGCAGACGCCGTAAAGTTTGCGTCCCCCGACGCTGAGAAGCACCTGAGGCAGCGCCACGCCGCGCCGCGGCATGTCGTCAGATCGCCGGCTGGTACCCCGGCACGCCGAACTGCCACAGCAGGAACGCGTACTCGTCCGCGGCGATCGCGACGTTTTGCGCGCGGCCGGCGCCGATGCCGCCGTGGCCGCCTTCGTAGTCGACGCGCAGCAGGATCGGTTTCCCGCTCGTCGTCGCGTCTTGCAGCGCGGCGGCCATCTTCGCGGCTTGCCACGGATCGACGCGCGGATCGTTGATCCCCGTCGTCAGCATCACCGCCGGATATTTCGTGCCTTTCACGACGTGGTGCACGGCGCTGGTCGCGTACAAGTTCTTGAAGCCTTGCTCCGTCTTGACGCTGCCGAACTCCGGCACGTTGGGCGGACCGTTCGGCGTCGACTCGATGCGCAGCTGATCCGACACGGGGATCTCGTCGAGCACCGCCGCGAACACGCCGGGCGCCGTCGTGATCGCGCCGCCCATCGTGATGCCGCCCGCGCTGCCGCCGCGCGCGCCGAGCTTGGCGGCGGACGTGTAGCCCTTCGCGATCAGCCACTTGCCGCAGTCGACGAAGTCGCTGATCGTCTTCACCTTGTTCGCGTCCTTGCCCGCGAGATGCCACTCCTCGCCGTACTCGCCGCCGCCGCGCACGTGCGCGACGGCGGTGATGCCGCCCAGCTCCAACCACGCCATGCGCCCGGCCGAGAAGCCGGGGCTCTGCGAGATGCCGTACGAGCCGTACGCACCGAGCAGCGTGGGGTTGGAACCGTCCATCTTCAATCCGCGGCGGTAGATGATGGAGAGCGGGATGAGGGTGCCGTCGGACGCGGGGACTTTGACTTCTTCCGCGACGATGTTCGAGAAGTCGACGGGCGACGGCGCGTCGAGTTTCGTGTCGACGACCGCGTTGGACTTCGGATCATATGCGTACCACAGCGGCGGCGAGGTCCAGGACGTGAGCTGCGCGACGAACCCGGGCCGGTCGGGCTCGCTGACGAGCCCGGAGATCGTACCGTTCACCGGCAGCGGGATGTCGCGCGTCGCACCGTCGTACCCGACGCGCGTCACCCGCGCCAGACCGTCTTCGCGCGAGAACACGTACAGCGCGTCGCTGGCCGCGGCGGTTCCGTCGATCACGCGCGCGCCCCCGGGGATCACGTCGGCGGCCTGACCGATCGAACCGCTCACGACGTCGAACTTGATGACCTTGAAGCGCGGCGCGTTCTTCGCGGTGACCGCGTAGAGCGTGTTGCCGTGGAGCGTCGCATCGGTGATCTTGTCCTCGGGCTTGATGACCAGCTTCCACGGGACCGTCGCGGGGTTCGCAAGCGTGTTCTTGGGCGCCGTGTACACGGTGACGAACCGGTCGACGCCGTTGATGACCACGCCGCCGGCGTACGCCGAATCCGGCGACACCGCGAGCGCCCCGAACGAGGTCGGGGGCACGTTCACGCCGGGGTTCACGCCCGCACCGAACATGACGGCGTCGGCGCTGCCCGGCTGTCCGACGACGTGGCGGTACGTGCGCACGTTGAGGTATTTTGCCATCGGCGACGCGTCGGCCGCGACGGCCTGGCGCTTCATGTAGAACAGCGACTTGCCGTCGTCCGCCCACGAGGTGACGCCGAAGTCGGCGCGGTCGCTGGTGTCCGAAAGCGTCGTGCCGCTCGCGACGTCGACGATGCGCAGCGCGGCGTTCTCCGAGCCGCCCGACGCCAGCCCGTACGCAACCTTCGTCCCGTCGTTCGAAGGGACGAAGAACGAGATCGCCTGCCGCGGGCCGGGCAGCGTGTCGGGATCGACGAGCGCGCGCTCCGCGCCGCCGATGCCCGAACGCACGAACAGCTTCACCGAGTTCGCGCCCGGCGGCAGCTTCTCGTAGAAGTACGCGCCGTGGCGCGCGACGACGCCGCTCGACACGTTCGACGTCTCCGAAAGCGCTTGCAGCCGCGCCGCCAGCGATGCGCGGCCGGGGATGGAATCGAGGATCGCGCGCGTGCGGTCGTTGTCGGACTTCAGGTACGCGAGGAGGTCGGGCCCTTTGTCCTCCATCCAGCGGTACGGGTCGACGACGGTCGTACCGAAGTACGTGTCGGTGACGGGGATGCGCTTCGCGTCCGGCGGCGGCGGGAGTGCGGCGCCCGCAACGGTCGTACACGCGAGCAGGGCCGCAGCGGCGAACGCGTAGACGTCGGTTCTCATCACGTCACCCCTCAGGTTCGGCGCTGGCGCTTGTGCGGGCGCTGGCTCAGCTCTTCGCCCAGCGATGCAAAGCCGCTCGTGGTTTTCGCGGTGGTCACCGCGGCTTCGGCCGCGCCGTGCATCGTCGTGAGGTTGATGCGGCGCGTGGCGCGGTCCGCCGAGCGCACCAGCACTTCGATTGCCTCGCCGAGCTCGTAGTCGGCCGGGTTCGCGTCGCTCTCGCGCACGCTGCCGACGATGCCCGGCGCGAGCTCGACCAGCAACCGCGGCTCTTTGGCGACGATTTTGCCCTGCACCGTCGCGCCGCGGCGCAGCACGTCGGCATGATCGCGCCACGGATCGGGCAGCGCGTTCTTGCGCGAGAGCGAGATCTTCTTGCCGTTCTCGTCGATGCGCAGCACTTCGACCGAAAGCTTCTCGCCGACGGTCACGACGTCCGACGTCTTCTCGACGCGCTCGAACGCGAGCTCGCGCATCGGGATCAGGCCGTCGACGCCGCCGAGATCGACGAACGCGCCGAAATCGGTGAGCCGCACGACGGTGCCTTCGCGAACTTGGCCGACCGCGAGCGAGCGCAGCAGCTCGTTGCGTTTGGTGCGCCGGTCTTCTTCGACCGCGCGGCGGTGCGACACGACGATGCGGCGGCGGCCGGCATCGACGTCGATCACCTTGAGCGGCACCGTCGTCTTCACGAGCGTGTCGATCGGCGTGCCCAGCGGCACGCGCGCCTGCGACGCGGGCAAGAACCCGCGAATGCCGCCGACGTCGACGAGCAATCCGCCGTTCACGGCGGCCGTGACGAAGCCGGTCAGCGTCTCCGCGCCCTCGCGCGCGGCGACGACGCGTTCCCACGCCTGCTGCGCGCGCACGCGCCGCGGATCCGTCGGCGGAGCCGGCGCGGCCGCGGGCGGCGTCTCGCCGGCAGCGGGCGGTTCGGCCGCAGGCGCTTCGGCACCAATGGCGTCGGAAGCGGCGATCCGCTCCGGAGCGGCGATCGGCTCGACGGGAGCGATCGGTTCAGGGGCAGCGATCGGCTCGACGGCGGCGATCGGCTCGGGCGCTGGAATCGGCTCGGGCGTCGCGATCGGTTCGGGAGCGGCGATCGGCTCGGGAGCAGCAATCGGTTCCGGCGCGGCTATCGTCTCGGGCGCCGAAATCGGCTCGGGCGCTGCGATCGGTTCGGCCGCTGCGATCGGCTCTGGTGCTGCGATCGGCTCGGGCGCTACGATCGGTTCGGCCGCTGCGATCGGTTCCGGCGCGGGGATCGGCTCGGGCGCCGCGATCGGCTCTGGTGCGGCGATCGGCTCGGGCGCTGCGGGTGCCTCGGCCGCGACCGGCTCGTCCGCCGCCGCAGGTGCCGGGGCCGGCGTTTCTGCGAACGCCGACGCGACGCTCACCGCCGCCTCGAACGCCGGAGGGTCGACGGGCCCGGGCGCAGCGGGCTCGACGGCCGGCGCTGCGTGCAGCTCGGCTTCAGAGGCGGATTGGATGGCGTGGTGGGTGACGTCGTCGTTCATCGTGTTCCAGGGCGGTTCGCGTGCGGGGCGGCGAAGGCTTTCGGAACAAGCGCGGAAAGCCTCGTACCTCACGTCCGAGGGTTCGCGCATGCGCCGTCTGCTCGCCCTGGTCATGGTGTTCGCCGCCGCCGGGCTTTCCGCGTGCGGCGGCGGCGGGTCGGCCGGATCGAGCGTCCCGCCGCCGGTCGCGACACCGACGCCGCCACCGGGTTCCGCGCCGGCGTACGACGCAGTCATCCAGCAAAACTACGGCGGCGGCTGGGGCGTGGAGCTCGGAATCTACAAGAACGGCACGCCGCTGTACGTGCACGGCTACGGCCTGCGCGACCGCGGTCTTCCCGACACGTTCGCGTTCGCGAACATGTGGAAGATCGCGCAGCCCGAAGCGACGTTCAATCTTCCGCGCGGGCAGTTCGCGCCGGACGCGGACACCGTGTTCGATCTCGCGTCGGTCAGCAAGGAGTTCACCGCCGGCGCGATCCTGCTGCTGCAGCAGGACGGAAAGCTGTCGGTGAACGACTCGCTCGCGAAATACTTCCCGGGGTTTCCCAACGGCGGCGCGATCACGCTGCTGTACCTGCTGCAGCACCGCAGCGGCCTGGTCGACTACAACAACTTCGGCGGCGATCCCGATTTCACCAGCGCGTACGATGCGTTCATTGCGAACGGTCAAACGAACTACCAGCCGATCGTGGACGAGCTCGCGACGTTCCCGCTGCTGTTCGCGCCCGGCTCGCAATTCAGCTACAGCAACACGAACTACGTGCTGCTGGGCATGATCGTCGCGAAGGTGAGCGGCCAGCCGCTGGGGGCCTTCTTGCAGCAGCGCATCTTCGCGCCGCTCGGCATGACGCACACGCAGCAAGGCTATCCCGCGCCGCCCGTCACCGACCTCGCCCTGGGCTATCTCACCAACGGCGGTACGGCGTATCGCGCGTGGCAGTGGAATCTCGCATGGCTCGCCGGTCCGGGCGGGCTGACGTCGACCGTCGGCGACATCGAGAAATGGGATCGCGCGGTTCGCGCACCGGGGATCTTCACGCAGGACTCGCTCACGCAGATGTTCGCGCCGAGCCCGTTTCCGCAGTCGTACGGCACGCCTGCCGACGGCTGGTTCGTCAGCTCGCTCAACGGACATCGCTACATCTGGCACGACGGTGAGGTCGGCGGTTTTCAGACGATGAACGCCACGTTCCCCGACGACGGCATCGACATCATCGTGCTGACGAACGACGGCATCAACGGCGTCGCGCCGTACTCCGTCATCCCGCCGCTGTTCCCGCTCGCGCTCGCTGCGGGGCCGGCCGGGTCCGCCCGGCACCGCGCGCCGTAGCGGCGATCGCCCGCACGAGCGGGAGCGCCTGCGGATGTTGGGTACGTGAGGCCCAATGCGCCGCAGGAAGGGCCCGCACGTCGATTCGGTGCACGACCGCGCGACGCGGCCGCAGCGGCAATCGGCCGAAGCGACGTTCGGCGCGGGCATCGTCGCGGGCGCGTCCGACAACGATCCCACGACGGTCGCGACGCTGGCCGTCATCGGCTCGACGACTACGTACGAGCTGGGCTGGCTGACGCTGCTCGTCATCCCCATGCTCGCGGTCATTCAGGCGATCGCGGCGCAAGTCGGCACCGTCTCGAAGAGCGGCCTCGAGGACTGCGTGCGCAGCGCGTACGGGCGTTTCTGGGCGGTCGTCGCGCTGGCCGCGCTGCTGATCGTCAACGTTCTGACGCTCGCGGCCGACCTCGAAGGCGGCGCGGCGGCGATGGACCTGCTCACGGGCGTCGGCTACCGCTGGTGGGTGGCGCCGCTCGGCGCGCTCACGGTGATCGTGCTCGTGTACGGGAACTACCGCAGCATCGAGCGCGTGCTGCGCTACATCGCGCTGCTTTTTCTGACGTACGTCGGCGCGGCGTTCCTCGCGCACCCGGACTGGGGCGCCGTGTTTCGCGGCTCGTTCGTGCCGCACTTCGATCTTCGTCCCGACACGGTGTCCGGCGCGCTCGCGCTGCTCGGCACGACGCTCACCGCGTACGCGTACGTGTGGGAAACGATCGAGTTGAGCGAGGAGAAGCCGAAGCTGCGCCGCCTGGGGCTCGTGCAGGTCGACGCCGCGCTCGGCATCGTCGTCGCGGGGCTGACGTTCTGGTTCATCCTCGTCGCGACCGGCGCGACGCTGGGCGTGCACCACAAACAGGTGCAGACCGCGCAAGAAGCGGCGCAAGCGCTCGCGCCGGTCGCGGGCAGGTACGCCTCGCTCGTGTTCGCGATCGGTCTGCTCGGCTCGGCGCTCGTCGCGATCCCCGTCATCGCCGGCACGTCGGCGTACGTCGCGGCGGAGATGTTCGGCTGGCGCCACAGCCTCGACGCGAAGTTCGCCCGCGCGCGTCCTTTCTACCTCACGCTCTGCGGCTGCGTGCTCGCCGCCGTCGCGATCGGCATGGCCGGCGTGCCGCCGATCAAGCTGCTGTTCTTCAGCGGAATCGCGGGCGGCATCGCGACGCCGCTGACGATGGCGCTGATGCTGCTGGTCGGCCGCAACAAGAGCATCATGCACCACCTGCGCATCCCGGGCTGGCTCGCGGTCGCGGGCTGGTGCGTGACGCTGGTGGTGACGAGCGCGACGGTGATATACCTCGCACAGACGCTCACCGGCCACGCGAACGGCTAGCGCAAGCGAACCGGCGTGTACCCCTCGCGTGGCGGGACCTTCTGCGCGCCGATGATCGCGGCGGCCTTGCTGCTGTCGGGATCGTTGCACGCGCCCGCCGCGAACTCGCCGCCGACGCGCGACACGATGCGGAAGTACTCGTTGGGATCGCGCCGCTTCGCGCGCGGCAGCATCTCGGCGCAGTACGTCTCCTGCACGGCTTGGTGATCGCACGCGCGAAAGAACGCCGGCTGCGCCTTCGCGGCGTCATAACGATGATTTTCCAGCGCGCGCACCAGGGTCGCGGTGTCGGTCGTGCCGCTCGCCTCGATCGCCGCGACGACGTTCTGGACCGCCATGTAGCCCAGATACTGGCGCCAGTTCGGCGGAAAGCCTTGCGCAACGCTCGCGAGCCGGCGGTGCAGCGCCGCGGCACCGTCGCCCGCATCGGGGCCCCACACGTAGCCCCACAGCGAACCCGCGAGCTCTTCGGACGGAAAGCCCGCGGCGAGTTCGTTCTCGCCGGTCACGCCCGCCGCCAGCATGCGCTTGTGCAAGCCGAACTGCACGAACGACGTCGCGGCGTTCTGCGTGTCGGTGCCGCCGTTGAGGATCAGGAACGCGTCGGCGTCGGACGCGCGCGCCTTCACCATGTACGGCGAGAAATCGGACGTGCCGATCGGGTGCAGGTCCATGCCGGCGACGCGCCCGCCGTGCGCGTCGAGGATCGCCTTGAGCCGGTCGCGGGCGTCGGTGCCGAACGCGTAGTCGGCGACCAGAAAGTACCAGCGCTTCGCGCGCCGCACGAGCTCCGCGCCGAGCGCCGCCGACAGCATCGCCAGCGAGCACGTCTGCCGAAAGCACACCTTGTTGGCGCGCGCGCCGGTCATCGCGGTGTCGTGCGTCCCGACCGCGACGTACAGCACGCCGGCCGTCTGCGCGTACGCCGACACGGCGTTGCCGACCGCCGACGACGCACCGCCCAGCAGCGCATCGACTTTCACGTTCTCCACCAGCCGCCGGGCCTCGCTCTCGCCGGTGGCGGGCTTCGTGGTGTCATCGCCGACGACGAGCTCGTACGAAACGCGGCCGCGCCGGTTCGCCTCCTCGATCGCAAGCCGCGCACCCGACAGCTGCGGGATCCCGCCGACCGAGAACGGCCCTGACAGCGAGTCGACGTACCCGAGCCGAATCGTCGGCCGCACGGTGGCGGCTCGGCTCGAGGTCGGCAGCGCCGCCGCCGCGGCGCCGAGCGCGAGGGAACCGCCGAGGAACGAACGGCGAGTCGACAAAGGACGCATCGTGCGGTATCCGCTGACCTCTCGGCCCGAACCTTCGCACCGGATCGCGCTCGGTTTCGCCGCGGCGGCGTTCGCGGTGCACATCGCCTTCGCGAACCGCTACGACGTGTTCCGCGACGAGCTCTACTTCATCGTCTGCGGCCGCCACCCGGCCTTCGGATACGTCGACCAGCCCCCGGTCGTCCCGCTGCTCGCCGCGGCGATGTACGGCCTAGGCCATCAAACGTGGCTGCTGCGGCTGCCGGTCGTGCTCGCCGCCGCGGCGCTCGTGCTCGTCACGTGCGCCTTCGTCCGCCTCGTGGGCGGCGGCCGCGGCGCAACCGTCCTCGCGGCCGCGGCGACGGCGTTCGCACCGATGTTCATGGGCATCACGGCGACGCTCGACACGACGACGTTCGAACCGCTGTGCTGGACGCTCGCCGCATACCTGATCGCACGCCGCATCGTCCTGGACGACCGCAGCGCGATGCTCTGGTGCGGCGCGGTGGTCGGGATCACGCTGGAGATCAAAGACTCGATCCCGTTCTGGCTGATCGCACTCGCCGTCGGCCTGCTCGCAACGAACGCGCGCCGCATCCTCGCAACGCGCGAAACGGCGCTAGGCGCCCTCATCGCCATCGCACTCGTCCTCCCGAACGTCATCTGGCAGGCGACGCACGGCTGGACGATCGTCGAGCTGCTCACCAACGGCGCGCACGGCAAGAACGTGGTGCTCGGCCCACTCGCGTTCATCGGCAACCAAATCATGGTGATGAACCCGCTGTTCGCCCCGATCTGGATCGCCGGCATCATCGGCCCCTTCACGGTGCGCGACCTGCGCATCGCGAGACCGTTCGCGATCGCCTTCGCCACGATCTTCGTCATGATGATCGCCCTCCATGCAAAAGACTACTACCTCGCCGCCGCCTACCCGACGGCATTCGCAATCGGCGCCGTCACGCTGGAACACGCGATCGGCAACAGCGCGCTGCGCACCACCTGGATCGCGCTGGGCATCGCGCTGTCGCTGATCGTCTCGCCGCTCGCACTACCGATCCTGAACCCGCCGGCGCTCATCGCGTACGAACGCGCGCTGCACCTCGCCCCGCAAGCAACGGAAAAGCTGGGCGAAGGCGTCCCGCTGCCCCAAACCTTCGCCGACATGCTGGGCTGGCACGATTTCGTGCGCGAAGTCGGCACCGCATGGCAGCAAGTCCCGCCTGAAGCACGCGCACACACGTCGATCCTGGTCAACAACTACGGCGAAGCAGCGGCACTCGACGTGTACGGAGCGCAATACGGTCTGCCGCCGGCCCTGAGCGGCCACAACCAATACTACCTCTGGGCGCTGCGCGGCCAACCCGCAACGGACATTCTGCGCGTCCAAAACGACCTCGCGAGGCTGCGCCCGTACTGCACCGAGATGCGCCCACTGGGAACGACGTCGTCGCCGTACGCGATGCCGTACGAGAACGGCAAAGGCATCGCATACTGCCGCGGCGTGCACCCGCCCCTAAAAACGCTCTGGCCGAAGCTGAAAGACTACGAATGAGACCGCCTCTCCGACGGAAAGGACGAACCGCGAAGTGACGCCGAGACGCCGCCCGGCTAGGCTTGTGGTGCTCGCAGCGCTAGCCGCGAGCACCCTCATCTCTGCGCCGTACGCGCCGCAGGCGCTCGCAGCGCCGGCCACCGACGCGATCTTCGAGATCGGCGACGGCGGTTTTCTCGAACCGATCGCAGTACGCAAAGCCGGCGCATTCATAAACCCAGGCTCGAGCGACGGCGGCCCGTCGCAGAGCCTCGCAGCCGCATCGATCGCTGCGTTGGCGAGCGCCGGCAACCGCGTGCACGTCCTCTTCGGCGGCCGCGTCGTCGCAACGGTACCGGCGACGATCGATCACACGCAAGCGCACATCACGGTCCCGCCGGCACTCCACCTCACGGGCCACGTGACGGCACTCGCATCGACGCTGGGCGGCTACGCGACGAGCGCGCGCCGTGCCCCAACCGCGGACGAACGCCGCCGTGCGTTGGGAACGGCAGCCGGCACGCTGAGCACCACGGTCTCGCACCTCACGGTCCGAAACCTCACCGCGATCGACCTCGGCCGCGGCACGGCGTTCGTGGGCACCGTCGACCTCCGCGGCACAGGCACACCACGCACCGACAAACGCCTGTTCTTCGTAGCCGAGCCGGCCAGCCGGGGCGCACTGGTCCAATCACTCCACAACGTCATGACGATCAAGGTAACGGAACCACTGCTCGAAGAGCCTACGGAATATCTGGTCGACGCCGTCGACCTCGGCAACAACACCCCAGCTCTGGTCACGAGCATCATCGGCTACGACGCCAACACCTTCGCAATCTACACCCACGCAAAAACGGGCCGGAGCTGGACCAAAATCTACACGGGCGGCGGCGCAGCAATGTAACGCTGCATAGAGCCGCGACACGCAGCGACGCCCGCAGGGCGAGCGGCTGCGCATGGGTTCTGACGGCCTTGTGAGCGAGCGGAGCCCCGGAGGGGCGGGAGCGTCGCGAACACAGAGCGAGCCCCGGACAGGATGTCCGGGGCTCGCGGGCCGTCAGAACCGATGCGGAGCCGCTCGCCCCGCCACCATGCAGCCTTCGACAAGCTCAGGGTGACAGTGAGGTCAGACTTTCTCGATCTGGTAGAACTCGAGCTCGACGGGGGTCTCGCGCCCGAAGATGGAGATGAGCGCGCGAACTTTTTCTTTCTCCGGCTGGATGTCGTCGACGATCCCGGTGAAGTCGAAGAACGGCCCTGACGTGACCTTGATCCGATCGCCCTTCGCGAAGTCGATCTTGAGCTTGGGCGTCTCGATGCCCATCTGCTTGAGGATCGTCTTGACTTCTTTGTCCTGCAGCGGCACGGGCTTCTCACCCGACCCCGGCGACCCGACGAAGCCGGTCACGCCCGAGGTGTTGCGCACGACGTACCAAGACGCATCGTCCATGTCCATCTCGACGAGCACGTAGCCCGGAAAGACTTTCTTGGGCGTGATCTTGCGCTTGCCGTCCTTGAACTCGACTTCGTCTTCCATCGGGACGAGCACGCGGAAGATCTTGTCCTGCATGGCCATCGAGTGGATGCGGCGCTCGAGGTTGGCCTTGACCTTGTTCTCGTAGCCCGAGTACGTGTGGATGACGAACCACTTCTTGCGGTCGTCCTGCTTTTTCGCGGGCGCCGCCGCCGGTGCCGAAGCCTGCTCGTCGGGCTCGGTGACCGCGGTCGTGACGTCCTGGTCGGTTTCCATCAGCGCGCGCTACCCGTGAGGAAGGTGAAGATCAGCTCGAACAGCCGGTCGCAGGCATACGTGAAGATGCCGACGCCGACGACGAGCGCGATGGTGAGGGCCGTGGCGGCCATCCATTCCTCGCGCGTGGGCCAGGTGACGCGGCGCATCTCGGTGGCGACGCCGCGGACGAAGTCCTGGGTGCGCTGCGCGTTGGCCGCGCGCTGCGCGGCGGTCGCCGGGCGGTTCGTCACCGGTCGGCTGGGGGTACCCGGACGCGTCGGTGCGCCGGGACGGCTGGGGTTGGACTTCATAATGCCTTCTACCGCAGAAGCTTGGCAGGGCGGACAGGACTCGAACCTGCAACCCGCGGTTTTGGAGACCGCTGCGCTACCAATTGCGCCACCGCCCTACGGGGATGGAGTTACTTGGTTTCCCGGTGCGCGCGGTGGCACCGGCAGAAACGGCAGTACTTGCTCAGTTCGAGCCGGTTCGTGGTCTTCTGTTTGTTCTTGAACGTGTTGTAGTTGCGCCGCTTGCACTCGGTGCAGGCCATCGTCACCATGACACGCTGTTCTTTTTTCGCCATCGTCGTCTGTTCTCAAAGGGAGCCGGGGCGCCGGGAACATGAAGAAAACGGACGCGCGGTCCGTTCCGAGGTGAAAGTGTAGCACAGGCCCGGGCCTCTGTAAACCGAAGCCCCAGGCCATGCCCCAGCAGGACCACCCTCCCGCCTGACGTGCCGCTGGAGACGGACGCCCTGTACGCCTGCCCGAGCTGCGGCGAGGAGAATGCCCTGGGCATCGACCCGACCGCCGGCCGCCGCCAGACGCTCGTGGAAGACTGCCCGGTCTGCTGCCGCCCGCTCGTGTTCACGGTGCTGGTCGACCATGAGGGGGACGCAACCATCGAGCGCGTCGAGCGCGAATAGACGGGTCTAGACGTCGACCAGCGGCGCCATGATGGCCTCCCGGTCGTCGGCGTGGAACCCGCCGATCGTCGCGACGCCGAAGTAGGCGGCCAGGTCGTCGCGCTGGAGGATGTCGCCCAGGCCGACCAGGGCGTCCTCGTCCTCGATGCGCCACAGCATCACGATGCTGCGCTCGATGCCGCGGGTCGTGTGCATCTCGGTGAGCTGCGACCACAGCGGCCCGCTCACGTCGTCGGCGAACGACTCGGCGATCTGCGCGAACCGGTCCTCGAGCCAGCGCGTGCGCTCGTCGCGCGCCAGCGCGAGCCACGCCTCGGTCGGCGTGAGCTGCACGATGACGTAGATCGGCGCGGTCGTCATCTAGTCGAGCCCCATTCAGCTGACCGCCACGAGCGGCGACTCGACGACGCGGTTGCGGCCCGCGTTCTTCGCGCGGTAGAGCGCGCGGTCGGCGCGTTCGACGACGTCGCCCGTGTTGTCCGCGGCGCGCGCGTACGCGACGCCGACCGAGACGGTGACCGGTTTGCCGTCGGCGTACGCGAGCCCGCCCGACTCGATCGCCGCGCGCAGGCGCTCCGCGACCTGCAGCGCGCGCTCGCTCGACGCGTCGCGCACGAGCACGAGAAACTCTTCGCCGCCGAAGCGTCCCGCGAGGTCGACGCCGCGCGTGTTCTCGGCGATCAGCCGGCCGATCTGCGCCAGCGCGCGATCGCCCGTCTGATGGCCCAGCAGGTCGTTGATCGACTTGAAGTGGTCGACGTCGAGCAGCAGCACCGCGTAGCTTCCGCCGTCGCGCACGTACTTCATCGCGTCCTCGAACGCGCGCTGCACGCCCCGCCGGTTCGCGAGCCCGGTCAGCGTGTCGATCGTCGCGGCGGTGCGCGTCGCGGCGATCGCGCCGTACTCGCCCAGCAGCGGCCCCAGCTCCGACGCGGCACGCTCGAAATCGCGTCCGGCGACGAGCGCGAGCGTGCGCGGCGCGCGGAACAGCAGCAGCGCGCCGCGCAGGCGTTCCTCCGCGTCGCGCGCGGCGTATGCGCGCACCGTCCCGTCCTCGCGGTCTTCGAACGCGACGTTGTCGCCGGTGACCTGCAGCTCGAGGAGCGCGCGCCCGCCGAGCCGTTCGAGATCCGAAGGGACCGTCGGCCCGAAGCGCATCACGCGCGACCAGCGATCGGCGCCGCGGCGCCCGAACGCCGCGATCTCGACGGACTCGCGCAGAATGCGCGGATCGATGCTTTCGAGCAGCGAGCGAATCTGCGGCTGCGGGTCGTTCGCGCGCAGCATCGCATCGACCGCCTCGCGCGAGAGCGACAAGCGGTGCAGCCGCGCGTTGACGCGCGCGAAGCGCACGAGCACCACCGCCAGCAGCACCAGCGGCAGCAGCAGCGCGAGGCCGAGCACGCCGCCCTCGTGGATCGCGACGCGCGCGACGACGTATGCCGACGCCGCTTCCGCGAACGCGGTGAGGATGCTCGCGCGGTCGCCGACGTGGCGCGGCCAGATGCGCAGGAGCGACCGGCCTTGGCGGGCGGCGGCCAGCGGATCGATCCAGAGCAGGTCGACCAACAGGACGAAGCCGGTCGCGATGACGACGAACGCGATGGTCGTCAGGAGCGTCGCCGGCCGCGCCGCCGCGGCGCGCAGCTGCGGCGCGAGCAGCGACGCCGTCCACCAGACGGGCACCCACAGCGCGGCCGTCAGCACGCGATCGAGCTGCGAACGCCGGCGCAGGAGGCCCGCCGGGGGCACGAGGTACGCGGCGACGTTGCACGCTGCCGCCCACATCCAGCCCTCGGTCACGAGCACGGCGAGCAGCAGCGGAACGATCAGCCCGACGCGGTCGCTCTCCGGCGTCGGCCGGATGCTGCGCTCGAAGTGCGCCGTAGGCGCGCGCAGGATGCCCAGCGCGACCGCGATCGCGAGCGCGCCGCCGATGAACACCATGTCGTCGACGCGCAGCGCGCGCACGGCCGCGGGACCCCGCGCGACCGCCAAGGCCACTGCCGCCAACAGCGAGGCCGCGCGAACGATACGGTACACGCGTCGAGAGGTCACGCTGCCCGGCGCGTTCGCGGTGCGGGCGAGCGCCTCCGGCCTGCGCAGCCGCGGTACGAACCCTGCGTCCAGGCGAGAGGTCCGACGGGCGGGACTGCGATGCTCTTCCACCGGGGCTGGCGGTACGCCGCAAGGTGCCGACGGACGGTGCGGCGGATTTTCGGAACAAGTCCGGGGCCGCTCGGTCCCGCGCAGACAGGACGCGACACCGCAAAGCCGTGGCAATACAACGGTTCTCCAGTTACGCTATGCTCCTCGCATTCGGCGACCTTGCCCGCCCCGACGGGACCGTTGGCCGAAGCGAACGCATCGCCGATGCCCTTCTCGCACGAAGTGTATGGTTTACGCAACGCCACGGATTGAGGACCCGATGACCCCGCTCCCCACGCTCACCGTTGACATTCTACGCGACGAATCGCGGATGTTCGCTATCGCGGAAGGCTCGCACACCGAGCCAACGCTCTATGGTGTAGACAACGGGAAGACCATAGGAACATACATCGAGCAGAAGTTTCGTGACTACCTAAAAAGTCGATTTACGTTCGCCGAGGGTAACTCTGCAAGCGGGATCGATTTTCCCGCTCTCGGGGTAGATGTCAAGACTACAAGCATACGACAGCCTCAATCGTCTTGTCCCTTCAGAGACGCCGGCCAAAAGATTTTCGGCCTCGGGTACGCGCTTCTGGTGTTCGTCTACGACAAGACCGACGACGCCCAAAATAGCACGGCTACGCTGAAAATCACGAATGTCGCATACGTCGCCAAAGAGCAAACGGCTGACTACCAGATGACGCGCGGGATTCGAGAGATTTTGGACCGCAATGGCAATTCCGAAGACTTGATGGCCTTCATGTCCGACAAGAATCTTCCGGTTGAAGAGATCGGATTGAACCTTCTTGCGGAGCGGATTTTAAACGAGAGGCCTCCCCAAGGCTATCTCACGATATCAAACGCCCTGCAATGGCGGCTGCAGTATGCGCGCCTCGTCGCCGCTGCCGGGACGGTCTCCGGCGTCGATTCGGTCTATCGTGCGGCAACGGACTGAGCGCGTCGAGTTCGGCGATTTCCAAACACCATATGCACTAGCGCTCGCGGTCTGCGAGCATTTGGCAGCGCATGGCCCCTCGCCGGATGTGATCATTGAGCCATCCTGCGGCCTCGGAACGTTCGTCGCGGCAGCTGCGAAGACGTTTCCTAGCGCGCGGACTATCATTGCCGCCGAAATAAACGGCGCATACGTCACACACCTTGCCAAACAGCTTGCGGCTCTACCGCGACCGGAGCGCATCGACCTGCAATGCCGCGATTATTTTCAAACCGATTGGACGGCGGAACTGCGGCGCCACAGCGGCGCGGTCCTCGTACTCGGCAACTTTCCGTGGGTCACGAATTCGACCCTGGGGGGGATCGGCGGGACGAACCTGCCGTCGAAATCGAACTTTCTGAAAATGCCCGGGATCGACGCCATCACGGGCAAGGCCAACTTCGACATCTCCGAATGGATGCTGCTCGATGCAATCGGCTGGCTCTCGACGAGAGAGTCCACGCTGGCGATGCTTTGCAAGTCCGCAGTTGCGCGAAAAGTGATCGCTCACGCGGAGCGGAAGGGCGCCCCGCTCGTGCATGCATCGTTGACCCGTATCGATGCTATGCGACATTTCGGGGCGGCCGTCGACGCGTGCTTTCTCATCATGCGGTTCTCGCTCCAGGAACCTCCCGCCTATGATTATGCGGTGTACGATGATTTCGGCAGCACGCGAGGTACGAAGATGGGCTCGCGGCTTGGACTGCTGGTATCCGACATACCGGCGTTCGATGCGAGTGCGCATCTCATCGGTGACAGTCCGGTGCGCTGGCGTTCCGGCGTCAAACACGACGCCATGCAAGTCATGGAGCTTCAGGATCGTGACGGCGTCCGCGTCAACATGCAGGGCGAGCAAGTAGATATCGAAGATACGTACGTGTACCCGATGGTCAAGGGCACGGACCTGAACCACGGCCGTGTGGCGGATATAACCCGCTATATGATCGTCCCCCAGCGGTCTGTCGGCGCGCCAACGGCTGAAATCGAGTATTGCGCTCCCAAGACTTGGGCCTACTTGTCGGAGCATGGCAGTTCGCTCGATGCCCGTAAGAGCTCGATCTACCGGACCAATCCGCGTTTTTCCGTATTCGGCGTCGGCGATTACACCTTCAAGCCGTGGAAGATCGCCGTTTCGGCGCTGCATAAAGAATTGTCTTTTCAGATCGTCGGCCCATTCAATGGTAAACCGGTCGTATTCGATGACACGGTGTACTTCATCGGGTTTGATTCGCGCGAGGAAGCTCGGCATGCGTATGACCTTCTCACGTCGCCCGCTGTGACAGGGGTCCTTGCGTCAGTCATGTTTCGAGGCGAAAAACGTGCGATCAAGGCGCACGTACTAAACCGAGTCGATTGGTCGAAGGTAAACTCGGGCGCTGCCCGCTCAAGAAAGGTCGAACTCTAGGATGCAGTATCAGGCAGAGGCGGATGCGCTGAAAAAGTCGCACTGGCCGGCATGCGATGCGCTTGCTGATGCTCTTGCTCGACGCGGTGCAGCCGCACTCGACGCGCTAGAATATGCATTGAAGTCCAGAACGCATCATGTGCGCAGTGCATCTCTGCGCGCGATCGCGAAGATCGATACCGACCGGGCGCGCGCCGTGGCGAAGACGCTCCTTGCGGACCGCGCCTATGAGGTGCGAGAAACTGCCGCGCAGGTGTTAGGCGTTCCGACGCCGCCGTAGGCGGTCTCGACCGCGGGACGCCTTCGCGGCGTCAGAAGTGCGCCCGGGCGGACTTGAACCGCCAACCTCGGCCTTAGGAGTGCCTCGCTCTATCCAGTTGAGCTACGGGCGCACGGGCTCGGAACCTTCCCGCAGCGAAGGGGCGGCTCATGCAGACGCACGCAAGTTCCGATGCCGTCGGAGGCCGGCACATCCCGCCCATGAGCACGGCGCCTGCGGGCTTTTCGATCGAACGCGACCTTCCGCCCGGGTTCGCCGCGTTCTACCGCCCGCTCCACGAGCGGTTCACCCCGCGCCAGCAGGACGCGATCGCCGCGCGGCACCGCGTGCTCGATGCGTCGCAGCACGGCCGCAAGCCGCAGTATCTCCCGCCCTCCGAAGCGCAGGGCGATTGGAAGATCGAGCTCCCGGCCTGGGTGCGTGACCAGCGCAACCAGATGACGGGGCCCGCCGACGATCACGAGCTCGGCGTGAAGATGCTCAACTCGGGCGCCCCCGGCGTGATGATCGACCTCGAAGACTCGATGGCGAACGACTTCGCGCACACGCTGGGCGGCATCGACAACACGATCGCGATGTACTACCGCGAGCTCACGTACGTCGACCAGAAGCGCGGCGGGAACGTCGTCGGGATCAAAGCGTCGCCGACCGTGCTGTGGACGCGCGTGCGCGGCCTGCACCTCTCGCAAGCGGGGATCTACGACGAGCCGACGCCGGCGTCGCTGTTCGACCTCGCGCTGCTCGCGTACAAGCTCGACTTCTCCAAGCTCGCGCACCCGCTCGCGATCTACATCCCGAAGTCGCAGTCGGCGTCCGAAGCGCTGTGGTGGCGCGACGTGTTCCAAGCCGTCGCGGAAGCCAAGGGCCTCGACAAGTACGCGATCAAAGCGATGGCGCTGGTCGAAGCGTTCCCGTTCGCGTTCCAGATCGAGGAGTTCGCGTATAACTTGCGCGACCATCTGCTCGGCCTCAACCTGGGACGCTGGGACTACATGGCGTCGCTGATCCACTTCAACCTCGACGACCCGAGCTGGGTGCTGCCCGACCGCAACACGATCCCGCACGACGTCGGCTTCTTCCAGAACTTGCGCGAGCGCATCCCCGAAGTGTGCCACCGCCACGGCCTGCTCGCGATCGGCGGCATGACGGCGCTCTTCCCCGACCGCAGCAATCCCGAGCTCAACGCGCGCGCGCTCGCAGTGCTGGAACAGGACAAGAAGAACGAGTCGAACGCGCTCTTCGACGGCGCGTGGACCGGCCACCCGGATCAGAACGCGATCGCCGTCGCGCAGTTCCCCGAGCCCAACCAAGGCTTCGCGCGCAAGCCCGGCGCGAACGCGACGCCCGATCTTCTTCCGTCCATCGAAGGCGTCGGCCAGAAAACCGAGGCGGGCACGCGCGCCGCGGTGCGCACGGTGATCCGCTACCGGCACGGCTATCTCAGCGGGCGCGGCGCGTCGCTGCTGGACGGTTACATGGAAGATCTCGCGACCGACCGGATCTACCGGCTGATGATCGCGCAGCGCATCCGGCACGGGATGCACGCGGCCGCGGACGTCACGCGCTTCTTCGACGAGGAGCTCGCGAAGCTGCTCGCCGAACCGGCGGCGCAAGACGCCGCGGAAGCGGCGAAGTTCAGCGAGGCGAGGCGCCAGAGCGAAGCGATGATCACCGACGGATACCATGATCCGATCTAGTCGCGGCCGGACCGTGCTCGAACGAAGCGCCGGTACGCCGAGCTAGACGCATGCCGGGTGTGATCGACCTCGGCGCGTTGCTCGAGAGCGTGCCGGCGATCGTGTACGTCGCTCGGGCCGACGGTTCGATCGCGTACGCGAACGCCGCCTGGGAGCGGTTCAGCGGCTTGCCGGTCGAGACGGTGCTCGAGCACGGCTGGTCGGAGGTGCTGCACCCCGGCGACGCGGCGCGCGTCGCCGCGGCATGGCTCGGTGCGATGGCGTCGGCGCTCGCGTTCCGCGAAGAGTTCCGCATCCGCGACCGCGCCGGCGAGTTTCGCTGGGTGATCTCGCACGCGATCCCGGCGTTCGACGCGGCGGGCGGCGTCGCGGCCTGGTACGGTACGGTCATCCCGATCGGCGAGCGCCGCACCGCGGAAGCGGCCCTCACGTCGCTGGCCGACGCCATCCCGCAACTGGTGTGGGCGAGTGACGCCGGCGGCAACGCGCTTCACGTCAACCGCCGCTTGATCGAGTACACGGGACAGAGCTTCGACGAAGCGCTCGGGCGCGGCTGGATGCGCGCGCTGCACGCGGACGACGTGCCGCACGTCGAACAGAACTGGCGCGACGCGCTGGACACCGGCACGTTCCGCAGCGAGCGCGCGTACCGGCTGCGCCGCCACGACGGCGTCTACCGCTGGTTCGTCGTGCGCGCGGTGGCGGTGCGCGACGACAACGGCGCGATCCTGCGGTGGTACGGCACGAACACCGACGTCGACGACCAGTATCGCGCGGCGCAGCGGCGCACGATGCTCGACCGGCTCGGCGTCGCGTTCGCGGAGTCGCTCGACTACGAGCGCACCGCGCGAACCGTGGTGTCGGCGATGTGCCAGGACTTCGCCGACTTCGCGTTCGTCGACGTCGTCGAGGACGGACGGCTGCAGCGGATCGCCGTCGAGAGCGGCCGCCTCAACGCGGACGCGGCCCCGTTTCGCACGTTCGCGCCGCCGCCCGAAGCCGAGCACCACCCGATCAACGTGGTGCTGCGCACGGGCCGCACGCAGATCGTACCGGTCTGCGACGACGCGTGGCTGCGCGCGACGACGTGGAGCGACGAGCACTATGCGTTCGCCTCGGCACTCCCGATGGCGTCGGTCGCCTACGTCCCGATGGTGGCCGCCGGCGAATCGATCGGCATCCTGACGTTCGGGGCGGCGATCGGGACGGGCCGCAGCTTCACCCAAGCCGATCTCGACGATGCCGAGGAGGTCGCGCGCCGCGCCGCGGTCGCGCTCGCCAACGCGCGGCTGTACCGCGATCTCGCCGAGAGCGAAGCGCGCTACCGCGGCCTGATCGACACCGCGCAGGAAGGCGTCTGGATCATCGACCGCGCGGCCCGCACGCGCTACGTGAACGCGCACATGAGCGCGATGCTCGGCTACACGCCCGACGAGATGTTCGACCGCTGGTTCTTCGACTTCGCCGACCCGCGCGAGCACGACGGCGCGCGCCAGGCGATCGAAGACCATCGCAGCGGCAACGGCATCCGCCGCGAGTCGAAGCTGCGCCACAAGGACGGCCACATCGTCTGCGTGATCGTCGCGTCCAGCCCGATCGCGGATGCGCAAGGCGCGTACAACGGATCGCTGGGCATGTTCACCGACATCACGGAACGCAAGGCGCTCGAGACGCAGTACCGCGTGCTCGCCGAGGCCGGCGAGGTGCTGGCGGCGTCGCTCGACCTCGCGCAAACGTTCCCCGCGCTGGCCGCGCTCACGGTACGCCATTTTGCCGACCTGTGCCGCATCCACGAGCGCGCCCCGGACGGAAGCCTGCGATCGATCGCGACGGCGCACGCGGACTCGGCGCGCGGCGAGGCCGTCGCCGCGCACGCCGCCGAGGGCGGCTTCGCGCGCGTCCTGGTCGAGAACGCGATCGCGAGCGGCGAGTCCCTGTATCTGCCGCACATCGAGCCCGAGCTGCGCGACGGCCTCGGGGCGCAGTCGCTCATCGTCGTGCCGATCGCCGCGCGCGGCGTGACGCTCGGTGCGATCACGCTCGTCGCCGCCGCGGACGGCAACGGCACGTTCGTCCCCGACGATCTGCGGCTCGCGGAGCTGCTGGCCAAACGCGCGGCGATCGCGATCGACAACGCGCGGCTGTACGACGAAGAGCGCCGGCTCGCGCGCGTGCGCGAGGTCGTCGCGCGCGCGAGCGACGTGCTGAGCGGCTCGCTCGACCTCGACGCGCTGCTCGGGCGCTTCGCCGACCTGCTCGTCGCGGAGCTCGCCGCCGAGGCGACGATCGCGCTGGACGCCGGGCTCGCGGTCGTGCGCCGCAGCGGCACCGTCGCCGACGACGCGCCGTCGCTGCGCGTGCCCCTTCGGCATCGCGACACGGTCGTCGGCACCGTCACGCTGCGCGCGTCAGCGCCGTTCGACGCGGACGATCGCCGGCTGCTGCAGGAGCTCGCGGCGCGCGCCGCGGTCGCGATCGAGAACGCGCAGCTCTACGCGCGCGAGCACCGCGTCGCAATGACGCTGCAGCGCGCGATGCTGCCCGCCGTGCTGCCGGACGTCGCCGGCCTCGCGTTCGACGCGGTGTACTTCCCGGGCGCGACCGAAGCCGAGATCGGCGGCGACTGGTACGACGCGATCGCGCTGCCGGACGGTCGCGTCGTGGTCTCGATCGGCGACGTCACCGGCCGCGGGCTGACGGCGGCCGTCATCATGGGCCGCATGCGCCAAGCGATCGAGACGCTGGCGACGTACGAGTCCGATCCGGTGCGCCTGCTCGACGCGGCCGACAGCGTGCTGCGCCGTGCGCATCCCGACGCGATCGTCACCGCGCTCGTCGGCGTGGTCGATCCCGCGGCCCGCACGCTCGCGTACGCGACCGCCGGCCATCCGACCCCGATCGTGCGCGCGCCCGGCGGCGCGCTGCGCCAGCTGCCGGGCCGCGGGCTGCCGCTCGGCCTGCGCGAGGGCCGCGAGGCGCCCGCGACGACCGTCGTGCTGCCGGCGTCGTCGCTCGTGGTGTTCTTCACCGACGGCTTGGTGGAATCGACGCGCGACATCGACGAGGGCGAGCGGCGCGTGTTCGCGGCGCTCGACGACCCGGCGGTCGCGGACGGCCGCGCGCCCGCCGCGGCGCTCGTGGCGCGCGTGCTCGACGACGGCATCCGCGACGACGTCGCCGTGCTGACGCTGCGCCTCGCTGACGCGCCGAGCGCCGCGGACGACTGGACGATGCGGTGGCGTTTCGACCCCCGCGATTGGCGGCGCGCGTACGACGTGCGCGAGACGCTCGCGGAGGCGCTGCGCGCATCCGCCACCGGCGTCGATCTGCCGGCCGCGGAGCTCGTGTTCGGCGAGCTGGTCGGCAACGCGGTCCGTCACGCGCCCGGTTTCGTCGAGGTCGAGCTCGCGTGGGACGACGCGACGACGCCGGTGCTCCACGTGATCGACGACGGCCCGGGCTACGTGCCGCGCACCGGCTTACCGTCGCCGGATGCCGAATCCGGGCGCGGCCTCTACATCGTCGCGCAGCTCACGCGCGAGTTCACCGTCATGCAGCGGCCGCGCGGCGCGCACGCGCGCGCGGTGCTGCTGATGCGCGGGTAGCAAGGCCGCCCGGCGCGCCGCCGTCGCTACGCGACGATCGTGCCGACGACTTCACCGAAGCCGATGCGCGAGGAACCGCGCACCGCGCGCCCGCGGATGATCACCGTGTCGCCGTCGGCGAGAAAGCCGCGTGTCTCGCCGTTCGGCAGCGCGAGCGGTTGCGCGCCGCGCCGCGTCAGCTCGATGAACGAGCCCTGCGTGCCCTGCTCGCTGCCGGAGATCGTGCCGGTGCCGAAGAGATCCCCGGGCCGGATGCGCGAGCCGTTGGACGTCATGTGCGCGAGCTGCTGCGCGACCGTCCAGTACATGCCGCGAAAATTCGTGCGCGCGATCGTGACCGCCGGCTGCGTCTCCGCGCGCATGCGTTCGGTCTGCAGCAGCATCTCCAGCTCGACGTCGTACGCCCACGGCTCGCGCGCGCGCAGATACGGCAGCGGTTCGGGCTCGCGCACCGGTTCGGCGACGCGAAACGGTTCGAGCGCGTCGAGCGACACGATCCACGGCGAGATCGACGTCGCGAACGACTTCGAAAGAAACGGCCCGAGCGGCTGATACTCCCAGGCCTGGATGTCGCGCGCGCTCCAGTCGTTGAGCAGCACGTAACCGAAGACGTGCTCGCGGACGGCGTCGGCCGAAACGGGCTCGCCGTGCACGCTCGCGGCGCCCGCGACCCAGCCCATCTCGATCTCGACGTCGAGCAGATTCGACGGCCCGAACGTGGGCGCGCCCGCATCGGGCGCTTTGCGCTGGCCGTGCGGCCGCCGCATCGGCGTGCCGCTGACGACGACCGTGCTCGACCGCCCGTGATAGCCGATGGGGATGTGGCGGTAGTTCGGCGTCAGCGGCTCGGCGTCCGGGCGCAGGATGCGGCCGATGTTCGTCGCGTGCTCGATCGAAGAGTAGAAGTCGACGTAGTCGCCGACGTCGACCGGGAGGTGCATCGTCACCGCGGAGCGCGGATGCGTGCGCTTGGCGACGGCGGCGCGCTCGTCGGACGTTGCTGCGTCGCTCGAGCAGGTGCTGCAAGCGCGCGCGCACGGCGCGCCACGTGTCGAGCCCTTCGCCGAGGAAATCGTTGAGCGACGTCGCGCCCAGCAGCGATTCGGCGTCGAGCACGCCGTCGTGCACGAGACAATCGAGGTCGATCACCGTGTCCTCGAACGCGACGGCGGCGTGCTTGCGCCCGTCAGCCCCGTCCGCCGTGTCCGAGACGATCCCGAACGGCAGGTTGTCGAGCCCGTAGTCGCGCGGGTCGATCACGTCAAGATGCCGAGCTCGCGCAGGTCGTTCACCGGCTCGTCGAAGCTGCAGCTGCCGAACGAGACGCAGCGCTCGCGCGCCGCGCCGACCTGCTCGGCCTCGACGCGCACGTCGCGCCACGCGATGTGCGTCGGGTCGACGACGAATGCGCGCGGCTCGTGCTCGCCGATCACCTCGGCGACGCGCGCGGCGTCGAGCACGCCGGCGTGCAGCGCGATGCCGGCGACGAAGACGTTGAGGAAACCGTGCGGCACGGAACCGCCCGCGACGCCGTGGACGCCGCGCACGGGATGGTGCAAGCCCGCGGTCGCCTTCCACGGCACGTCGTGCGCGTGCGCGGCTTGGACGAAGGCGGCGAGGTCTTCGACCGAGGGTGTCGCGCCCGCGGCCGCGCCGCCGCAGCGGACCTTCGCACCGACGGTGACGTTGGGCGGCGCGGTACCGCGCACGGCGGCGAGCGCGGCGAGCGCATCGTCGGGCGGCGTGGCCCAGCCCGCGCTGTACGACGGCTCGTACCAAAAGGAGACGGGCTCGGACGGCCAGCGCTCGGCGATCTCCGCGACGGAGCGCGCGAGGCCGGCCTGGTCGAGGCCGGCGCCGGGTACGCGCAGCTCCAGCGACGCGACCGTGATGCCTGCGGTTCCGAGCGACGCGGTCGATGCGGTGGAGGTCGGCCCGGACAGTGTCGCCCTTGGCGCCGCTCATGGCGGAGTCCATGATCACGCTGAGCTCCAGCGGCTGGCCGGGGTCGCGCAGCGACGCGAGCTCGTCCAGCCGCGAAGCGGGCACGACGAAGCGGCCGGCGATCCACCAGTAGGCGCTCTCCCGGAGCCGGGCATGATGGCGCAGCGCGGCGCGCATCGGCATCTCGGCCGGCGGGAAGAGCGCGGCGTCGTCGATGAGGCGTTCGAGGAGCGCACGCTTGGCGCTGTCGGTGGAGACGGCGGTTGCCATGACGCCGAGAACTACCCAGGAAAGCAGCAAGACCCTCCGGCGAGGGAGGGTCTTGCCTTCATCTGGAGCTGGCGGTGAGGATTGAACTCACGCTCTCCACTTTACCAAAGTGGTGCTTTACCACTAAGCTACGCCAGCTCGAAGCGGCTTGCCCAACGGATCCCGCGTCGTTGATTGTTCGCGGGTGCGCTTAACCGAAGATGGGCGCGCGACGCCACAAATTCTTCCTCGGGGACCAGGTAGACCTTCCCGTTCTGCGGGCAGTAGACCGCGATGATGTCGGCCTGGCCGAAATACGGCCGGGCATGAGGGCCACCGCGATGCGTGTGACTGCTCGAGCAACTGTAGGCGATGACGTCGCGCCGCAGCCGTCCCGTCTTCACCTGCACGCGGAGAATTCGCGTGCCGTCGTCGGCGAGCAAATCGTAGCGCTGATTCTCGCCGAACGGAATGGAGACGAGATAACCCTTCTTCACAAGCTCGGCCAACACGATCGCTTCCGATCGGTCTCCGACGGCTTTCGTATCGCGCTTTACCCGCTCGCACTGGCGCGCGGTTTCTTGTTGATCTTCTTGATCTTCGGCGGCGCTCGGCGTGAACAGTGCATCCTGAATCAGAAACGACACGCCCGGAAACACTGTCGGCGCGCAATCGGCAACGTCTTTTGAAATACTCGTTCGCATGGAACGAGAATACCGCGCAACAATGCCACCAGTACGGCACGGTGTTTCGACAAAAGACGGAATGCCGCGCACATCGTCGGCCAGAGCCGGGGGGCGCGCAACCGGCCGGTCGGAATGCCATGCGCAAACGCGCAGCGAACGCCGCCGACGCATGACGTCGCAATACGCCAAAGCGTGAAACAATGGTTCGCGGCGGCCCTCGTGGCCGCGTCGCTTTTCATAGCGCAGGCTGCAGTTTCGCAGGCGCAGGAGACGCCGGCTCCGCAATCCGCGCCGTCCCCGCAGCCGGCCGCATCGCCCGCGGTACCCCTGCCGCCCGCCGGAACGATTCCGGCGGGCATCACGCTCGACGTTACCGGTTCGCTTGCCGATGCGGCGTTTCTGGATCAGCAGATTCGCAACGCGCTGAACCGCGAGATCCGGCCCACGCTGCGCCCCGGTGCGAGCATCACGTACGGACCCATCGTTCCGTGGCCGCTGTATCCGCTCGCGGCCGGAGCGCGCGCGGCGGTGAACGTCACCGTGCGCGTCGCCGGCGACGACACGACAGCGCCGGTCACTGCGGTGACGACGGTGACGATCGACAACGACATCGTTGCACCCGCCGCGCCGGCCGTGCTGTTTCTGAGCGACGATCCCGAATATCTTCTCACCGAAGGGCTGATCTTTCGCGGCACGGCGACCGCGACGCGCCAGGCGCGGCTGTACTACTATCACTCCGACATCGGTGTACCGCGCGACCTCGACGTCGTTCTCACCGCGCCCGCAGCATCGCGCGTGCATCTCATCCAATCGGAAGCCGGCCCCGACCTCGATGTCATGAGCGTCGGACACACCGTTTCGCGAGATATCTTGCGCGCGGAGCAGGACAACCTCGGAACCATCGTCGACCTCCTGCCGGGAAAGCCGTTCGTGGTGCGCCACGCGCTGATGCTGCAAGCGGAAGCCGTCGCCGGCGCGGTCGATCTTCAGGTGCTCAGCGGCGGCGCGGTCACCGTCTCCGTCGTCGGAACCCCGGCCGGTGGACGGCCCGATGCCTATCTCGACGGCCCGCGCGTACCGTTCGACGGCCATCGCCGCCACGGTACGTTCGATCTGGAGACGTTCGGCCCGATCACCGCTTCGTATACGGTCGGCGACCCTGCGCCCGCAGCGATGCAATACGGCGGCACCACGCCCACGCCGCGCAATCTCGATCCGGCCGACTCGGGCCGCGATTACGGCGACTACGGCGTCGTTCACCGCATCACGTTCACGCTCGTGAACCCGAGTGACGACCCGCATCTCGTCTATCTCTACGAAAAACCGCTGGGCGGTCCGGTCCGCGGTACGTTCTTCGTCGACGGCCGGCTCAAGGAACTCGGGTGCGCGCGCCTGCCCCAGCCGTACTGGATCACGACGTATCAGCTGCCCCCGCACTCGACGGGCGCATCGACGACCGTGACGATGACCGACGGCGGCTCGTTCTATCCCGTCGAGTTCGGCGTCACGGAGACACAGCCGCAGCCGTACACCCCGCCCGTCGGCTCGCCGGACGGATGTTCGCCGGCGACGACGCGCACCGCGCAACCGTCCCGTTCACGCCAGCTGTAACGCCCGGGATCGCGTTCCGCCCGTCAGGAAGGCGTTGACGACCGCGACGAGATCGCGCGTGATCGCAGCGTGATGCGACGCACGCAGGGACGGCGGATGAACGTCACCGTATCGCATCATCAGACGTCAACGGTCGTTTGTGTCTTGGATGACTGAGCGGGCGGCGGGAATCGAACCCGCGACTCTTGCTTGGAAGGCAAGGGCATTACCATTATGCAACGCCCGCGCTCGATTTCGTGAGGTACGGACACAGCCGCGCGCGTCCCTTTGGGGAGACGCGCGCTTGCTTGCCATGTGGGCCGGGCAGGATTTGAACCTGCGTATCGCCTTCGCGAGCCGGGTTTACAGCCCGGTGCCATTAACCACTCGACCACCGACCCACGGTGGGGACCCGCTGTGATACGCGGATCCCGCGCAGCGTTCCTACCGGCCGCGCGAGGGCTCGCCACGGCGCTTGCTGAATGAGAGACGCGACGCCGACGTACCGAAGCGGTCGAACGGATCGCACTTGTAATGCGACTGCGAAAGCACACGTGGGTTCGAATCCCACCGTCGGCTCCCACGAATTTTCGCGAGCGATCACGCCCACATGTGTTCGCGACGTCACTGGAATTTCGTGCGTGATCGCGAATAGCCGACGCGGTGAGCGAACCCATCGAAGTCAAGCCGATGTGGCGGCGGGCCGGCGGGCTCGCGCTCGTCTGCGAGAAGTGCCTCAACGTCCGGTTTCCCGAGGATTTTCCCGAGCACGCCGGTGACGAGCGGCTCAAGCTGCGCGAGTGGCTGAAGGACCGGCTCAAAGCCGACGGCCATTGGGGCGCGGTCCGCGCGACGGGCACGACCTGTCTGGATGTCTGCGCCGTCGGCCGCGTCACCATCCTGATCGACCCGATCGGGCGCGGCGGCGAACAGCGCTGCCTGGTGTTCGATCCGCTCGAAGACCGCGAGCTGATCTACGAGACCATCGTGCGCGAGCTCGCGCCGCCGACACCGGTACCGCACGAGGCCGAAACGGAGAAGGCCCCGCGCTAACTCGAAGAGGCCCCCGCGGAGCGGGGGCCTCTTCGTTTCCGTCGGACTCCTCGAGAACGTCGGCTGACGGATCAGCTACGCGTCCCTATGTCCTTTCAAGGGAGCTCGATCTCGGCCAGATTCTTCTCGATCTTGCGCTTCACGCGCTGAAGTGCGTTGTCGATCGACTTCACGTGCCGGTTGAGGTCGCGCGCCATCTCCTGGTAGGACTTGCCTTCCAGGTAGGAGAGGAGCACCTGCGACTCGAGGTCGGAGAGGTTCTCCTGGATGCGGGCCTTGATGTCTTCGGAGACCTCTTGGTTGATCACGAGCTCTTCGGGATCCGAGGTCTTCTGGGACGGCATCACGTCGAGCAGCGTGCGCTCGCTGTCTTCGTCGTAAATCGGCTTGTTGAGCGAGATGTACTGGTTGAGCGGGATGTGCTTCTGCCGGGTCGCCGTCTTGATCGCGGTGATGATCTGGCGCGTGATGCAGAGCTCGGCGAACGCCCGGAAGCTCGAGAGCTTGTCGGCCTTGAAGTCGCGGACGGCCTTGTACAGGCCGATCATCCCTTCCTGAATGATGTCCTCTCGGTCGGCACCGATGAGGAAATAGCTCTTTGCCTTGATCCGCACGAAGTTCTTGTACTTGTTGAGCAAGAACTCCATCGCCAGATTGTCGCCCGACTTCGCCGCGGAGACGAGGTCCTCGTCGGGCCGCTCGTGGTAGTCGAGGACCTCGGCGGGGGCGGGCTGGGTGAGCGCCATGAAACCTACCTTGCCGGAATTCGTCAGCACGTAAACGCGGGCCGGAGCCCGTCAGAGCCGTGCAGGACCGACTAAGTATAGGAGGATCCTTCTTCCGGGTCAAGGACAAAATCAGGGCCGGGCGGCCCTATGCGTATGCCTAGCCGGTCGCTTCGCCACGCTGCCGAACCGCCTCGTAGAGCAGGATCCCCGCCGCGACGGAGGCGTTGAGCGAGCCCACCTTGCCCAGCAGCGGGATCTCCACCAGCACGTCGCACTCGCGCTGCACCAGCGGCGAGATCCCGGGCCCCTCGGCGCCGATCACCAGCGCGACGTCGGCGCGAAAATCCACGGACGTGTACGGCCGCGACTGCGGCGTGAGCGCGGCGCCGTAGACCCACATCCCGGCCTTCTTCAGGGTCCGGACGGCTTGGGCGACGTTGGCGACCCGGGCGATCGGCACGAACGCCGTCGCGCCGGCCGACGACTTGCGCACGGTGGGGTTCACCCCCGCGCTGCGGCGTTCGGGCATGATCACCGCCGTGGCGCCGGCGCACTCGGCCGAGCGCACGATGGCGCCGACGTTATGCGGGTCGGTCACATGGTCGAGCACCACGAACAGCGCCGGGCGCTCGCGCGAGCGCAGCGCGATCGCTTCGTCGAGCGTCGTGTACGCGAACGGCTCGCCGAACGCGACGACGCCCTGGTGCGCTTTGTACGGGAACGACGCGAAGAACGCGCGGCTCTCGAACCGCACCGGCACGTTCGCCGCGCGCGCGCGTTCGAGCAGATTGCGCAGCGCGGGATCGTGCTTGCGGTCGTCGCCGACGTGCAGGCGCCGCAGCGGCTCGCCCGCGACGAGCATCTCGTCGACTGCGTGCACGCCGTACACGACGTCGTCGAGGTCGATGCGCGGCGCGCGGCGCTGGCCCGGCGCGGGCGGCCGCTGCGCGCCTACGTGGCGGCGGCGGTCCACGTCGTGCCGTCCTTGGAATCCTTGAGCGCGATGCCCTCGGCGGCGAGCGCGTCGCGCAGCCGGTCACCGAGCGCGAAGTCTTTGTTCCTGCGCGCGGCCGCGCGCGCGTCGATCACGGCCTGAATCGCCGCTTCCGGCGAATCACCGTTGAGGTGCAGCGCATCGCCGAGCCGCGCTCGCAGGCGCTCGGCGAGCGCGGGATCGAGCGCGACGCTGCGCTCCGCCTCGACCGGCCGGTCCAGCAGCGGCCCGATGCCGAACAGCTGCAGCGCGTCGAACAGCAGCACCGCACCGCCCTCGCGTTGCGCGGCGTCCGGGTGCTTCGACAATCCGGAGATCAGATCGAACAGCACGCCGAGCGCGCCGGCCGTGTTCATGTCGTCGTCGAGCGCGTCGAAGAACCGCGCTTCGTATGCCTCGACGCCGAGGCCCGCGCGCTCGCCCGCCGCATCCGCCGGCGCCGCTGATGCAATCTCGCCGCTGAGCACGGCATAACCGCGGCGCAGCCGCTCCAGCGCGCTCGTCGCCGCGGCGATCGACTCCTCGGTGAAGTTCATCGGCTTGCGATAGCCGGTCTGCAGAAACAAGAGCCGGATCGCGAGCGGGTCGTGCCGCTTGAGCAGCTCCGAGAGCGGCTCGAAGTTGCCCAGCGACTTCGACATCTTGCGGCCGTCGAAGTTCAGCAGCCCGCCGTGCACCCACGTCACCGCCATCGGCGGTGCCGGCATCAGCGCTTCGCTCTGCGCGATCTCGTTCTCGTGGTGCGGGAAGATCAGGTCGTAGCCGCCGCCGTGGATGTCGAACGGCACGCCGAGTAGCGCGCGCGACATCGCGCTGCACTCGATGTGCCAGCCCGGACGCCCCGCGCCCCACGGCGACTCCCACTGCGGCTCGCCGGGCTTCGCGAACTTCCACAGCGCGAAGTCGAGCGGGTCGCGCTTGTGCTCGTTCTCCGCGATGCGCGCGCCGACGAGCAGCTCGTCGACGTGCTTTCCGCTCAGCGCGCCGTAGCGCGGAAACGTCGCGACCGCGTAGTAGATGCCGTCCTCGCTAACGTAGGCGTGGCCCGTATCGATCAGCTCGCCGATCATCTCGACGATCTGCGGCACGAACTTCGTCGCGTACGGCTCGTCGTCGGGCTCGCGCACGTTGAGGACGCGCATCGACTCGCGAAACGAGTCGTAGAAGCGCTTCACCACCAGGTCGAACGTCGTGCCCTCGCGCTGCGCCGTCGCGATGGAGCGGTCGTCCACGTCGGTGACGTTCTTGACGAACGTCACGCGGTAGCCGTTGCGCGCGTGCTCCAAGTAGCGCCGCAGCACGTCGAAGAACAGGAACGACCGCGCGTGGCCGAGGTGGCCTTCGGCGGACGGCGTGAGGCCGCAAACATAGATCCGGACGTGATCCGGTTCGAGCGGCGAGAAGTCGTCGAGCGCGCGCGTGCGGGTGTTAAACAGCCGGAGAGGCATTCTTCCGTTCTATTTCGGCGAGCCGCGCTTCCAGCGCGGCGATCCGCTCGGAGAGTTGTGCAATGAGCGGTGCGTTCGGGTCGGGCATCTGCAGGCGCGGCCGCGCGTCGGCCGGCGCGTTGACCGGTTTACCGTCCACCAGCACGACGCGGCCGGGGATCCCGACCACCGTGGCGTTGGCCGGGATGTCCTTGACGACGACGGAGTTCGCGCCGATCTTCGCCCCGTCGCCGATGTGAATCGCGCCGATGACGGCGGCGCCCGAGCCGACGGTGACGTTGCGGCCGAGCGTCGGATGGCGCTTCGTGCGCTGCAGCGACGTGCCGCCCAGCGTGACGCCTTGGTAGATCGTGCAGCCGTCGCCGACTTCGGCCGTCTCGCCGATCACGACGCCCATCCCGTGGTCGATGAACACGCCCTTGCCGATCGTCGCGCCCGGATCGATCTCGATCCCGGTGAAGAACCGCGACAGCGAGCCCAAGTAGCGCGGCAGCAGCGGCACCTTCGCTTTGTACAGCGCGTGGATCAGCCGGTGCGCCACGATCGCGCGGATACCCGGATACGACAGCAGCACGTCGAGATAGCCGCGGGCCGCCGGATCGCGTTCGACCGGCGCCCGGAGATCGGCAAGGAACGTCTCGAACGGGTTGGCGGGCACGACGCTCTTACGACACCGGGCCGCCGCGCTCGGTTGCCCCGAATTCGGGCCCCCCGGTTGCGCCGGAATCGGGCGCCGTCGCCTGAATCGTCTCGAACGGCACGCCGCCCGGACCGTACTTGATGGGCTCGAGCCCACGCCCGTGCAGGATGTGCGAGCTCACCGCCCCGATGCGAATCATGATACGGTCGTGGCCGAGCAGCGGGAACAGCAGCGTGAGCGGCGGTCCGTCGTGCGTCCCCGTGAGCGCCATGCGGACGGCCTCGAACGCGTCTTTGCGCGCGATGCCGAACTCGCTCGCGATCACCGGCAGGTCGTCCGCGAGCGGCAGCCCGCGCAATTCCGGTTGCGCGTCGACGTATTGCGCGACGGCGTCGAGGAAGAACAGCACCTGGCGGTTGCGCAGCCGTTCGAGCTCCAGCGCGGGGATCGTCACCGACTCCTCGCGCAGCGCGGCGATCGCCTCGAGCGCCTCGACGAGCGTGTGCACCTCGTCGCCGAAGGCGTCGATGAAGGTGTCGATCCAGCGCTGCGCGGCGTCGGGGACCGGTTGTTCGAGCAGCGCGTGGCGCTGCATCGTCTCCGCCAGCAGCGTGCGGAAGCGCTCGCGCGGCAGCGCGCGCAGGGCGCGCGCGTTGAACGCGCGCAGCCGGTCGAAGTCGAACACCGACGGCGACTGGCCCAGGCGGTCGAGCGAGAACACGCCGATCAGATCGCGCAGCGCGAACGTCTCGCGCCCGTCGGGCGCCGACCAGCCGAGCAGCGCGAGATGCTCGATCACGGCCTCCGGCAGAAACCCCGCGCGGCGCAGCGCCTCGATCGTGACGTGCTCGTCGGCGCTCGACAGCTTGTGCCGGTCCATGCCGACGACGAGCCCGGCATGCCCGTAGCGCGGCGGCTCGTAGCCGAGCGCGCGCGCGATCAGGATCTGGCGCGGCGTGTCGTCGAGGTGCTCGTCGCCGCGCAGCACCAGATCGATGCGCATCGCAGCGTCGTCGACCGCTGCCGCGAGATCATACGTTACCGTACCATTCGACTTGCGCACGACGAAATCGGAGATCGCGTCGTGATCGAACGCGACGTCGCCCTTGACGAGATCGTGCACCACGGTCGTGCCGGGCGGGACGCGAAACCACGCCGCACCGTCGCGCTCGTACGCCGCGCCCCCGGCGAGCAGCCGGTCGACGTGCGCGCCGTGCAGTGCGCCGCGTTCCGACCGGCGGTACGGCGACGCGGGGCCGGCGTCTCCCGGGCCTTCATCCCAGTCGAGACCGAGCCAGCGCAGATCGCGCAAGAGCGCTTCCTCGCCGCCGCCGGCGTCCTCGCCCGCGTCATCGATGCACAGCACGAACGAACCGCCCGTCGACCGCGCGAGCAGCCAGTTGAACAGCGCGGTTCGCGCCGCTCCGACGTGCAGCTTGCCCGTGGTCGACGGAGCGAAGCGCACGCGGAGCGGGCGATCGGGTTCGAGGCGGTCCATCCGCCCCGTCATCATGCCCCGCGGCGCAGCGTTCCTCCGCCGCGGGTCATTTCAGGTCGGCTCGCCTTCGGGTTCTTCTTCTTCGGTCTCTTCGGGATCAGCAGCTTCGTCGCCGCCGGGTTGTCCGGGTACTCCGTGGCCCGGCATATTGCTAGCCAGGACTTGGTGGGGTTCCAGAAGTTCAACAGGCATGGCGTCGCCGTTCGTGTCAGCCGACCTGGAACCATGCGTCCGCGACAACGCCGTCGAAGCGTCCGGGCGTGATCTCGTCAGGGGTGTTCTGCAAAGAGCTCGTCGGGCGCGCCCGCGAGCTGGCGCACCTTGCGTCGCGCGCGCGCGGCCACGGGCTGCGCCGCTCCGCGCTGATCGTCGTCCGCGGTGAAGCGGGCGTCGGGAAGAGCCGTCTCGTCGCCGAGCTCGTGACGATCGCGCGCGTGACGATGCACGCGGTGATAACCGGCGTGCGCGAGTACGCCAACGCGCCCTACGCCGCGATCTTCGAAGCGCTCGACGCACTGGGCGCGGAGGCGCAGTTCGAGCGTTATTCCGGAGCGGGGACCTCCCGGAACGACCCTGCTCCCGCCGACGGCGCCGGCGACGGCGACGAGAAGACATGGCGGTTCGCATCCGTCGCCACGACGTTCGCGCGGATCGCTCGCGCGCAAGAGCACGGTTTGCTGGTCGTGCTCGAGGATCTGCACTGGGCGGACGGCGGCACGATCGAGCTCCTCCGATTCCTCGCCCGGCGCCTCGCGGATGAACCGGTGACCTTCCTCGCCACGTATCGCGTCGACGATGCCGACGCCGACGCCGAACACGTGCGCGTGCTCGTAGCGCTCGAGCGCGATGCGGAAGATACCATCGCGCTCGATCCGCTCCGGGACGCCGAGATCGATGAGCTTTTGCGCGCGGCGCTGGCCGACGTCGACCGCACGCTGCCCGCGTCCGCGCTCGAACGGATTCGCGAGCTCGCCGACGGCCGGCCGCTGTTCGCCGAGGAGCTGCTGCGCGGCGCGCTGGAGCGCAGCGACCGAGGCGGCAGTGCCGTCATGGTCCCGGCCAGCATCCGCATAACCGTGCGCGAGCGGTTCGCCTCGCTCGCGGAGAGCGATCGCGACGTCGTGCTGCAAGCAGCCGTGCTGGGTCGCCGGTTCTCCGCGAACTTCGTGGCGCGCTTGACCGGATTACCTCCGGTCGCGGTGTTCGCGGCGCTGCGGCGCGCGCGCGACCTGCAGCTCGTCGTCGAGGAGCGTGAGGACGAGCGCGGCGACGCATTCGCATTTCGCCACGCGCTGACGCGCGAAGCAGTGTACTCGGAGCTCCTGCGCGCGGAGGCGCGAACGTTGCACGCGCACGTTGCGGAAGCGCTGGCGATGGAAGAGCCGCTCGACGTCACCGCGATTGCCGAGCACGCGTGGCGGGCGCACGACGTCGAGCACGCGATCGGCTGGAACGAACGTGCCGGCGACCAAGCCGTCGCGCTCTTTGCATATGCCGACGCGGCGCGCCATTACGTCCGCGCCTGCGACATCGCGTCCGACCGCGAGCAGCGCGCGCTTTTGGCGGAAAAAGCGGCGGAGTCGCTTTACGCCACGGGCGACGTCGCGAGCGCGGTCGACCGCCTCACGCTCGCGATCGACGCGCTGGGACCCGATCCGGGCGCCAACCGGCTCGCGCTTCGCAAAGCGTATCTCTTGTTCGATCAAGGCCGCTACGACGATGCGCTCGACGAAGCGCTCGCGGTCGTGCGGCGCCTGGAGCACGAAGACTCCCCGATGCGCTTCGACGCCGAGACGATGACGGCCGGGGTGCTGGGTGCGCAGGGTCGCGCCGAGCAAGCATTGGTGCACCTCCAGCGCGCCGACGGTCTCGCCGCGCGGGCCGGCACGCCGTCGGCGCCGCGCTTCGACGGCAACTATGCGGCGTGCTTGGGTCTGCTCGGACACGCCGCCGATGCCCGCGCCCGGTTTGCGCAAGCCCAGCACGGCGCGCGCGAGCAATCCGATTTCGACGTGCTGGTGCGCGCGCTGAACAATCACGCGAACGTCGAGCTCACCTACGGGCACGTCGCCGACGCGCGGCGGCTCTACGACGAAGGGCTCGCGGTCGCGCGAGCCACCAAGAACTTGCGGTTCGTCGCATGGCTGTCGCAGAACGCGGCACTCGGCGCGCTCCTTGCGGGCGATGCGGCGGCCGCCGCGCGGCATCAGGCCGACGTGGATGCGATTCGCCACGACGTCGGCACGGTGATCGAGTGCGCGCTCGCCACCAACTTGCGCGCGGCGACGCTGAGCGGCGCGCATGCCGATGCCGCCCGCGAACAGGCGCTGGCGCGCTTGCACGCCACGATCGCTTCGCCGGACACCACGGGCCGCGGCATGCTGATCGGCGCGGTCGCGCTCGATCTCATGCGAAGCGGCAACACCGGCGAAGCCGCCGCCGTCGTGACGCGCGCGCTGGGCGTCGCGCCTCAGGCGTATCCGCCGTACTGGCTGCACGACGCGGCGAGCCAGTGCGGCGAACCCGCCGCGCGCGCCGTCGCTCGCGAGGCGCTGCAGGTCGTCGCGGCGCGCGACGGCGCTCTGCCGGCGCGCGGGCTGGTCGCACTCGCGGACGCGCGCGAGGCGCTGCGCCGCCGGCGGCGCGACGAGGCGACCGCATTCGCCGAGGCCGCGGTCGCCGCGTTTCGCGGTGCCGGCTGGCGGGTGGAGGAAGCGTTCGCGCTCGAGGTCGCGGGACGCACCGCGGAAGCCGTCGCGCTGTTTCGCGAGCTCGGCGCGGTCGGCGAGGTCCGGCGCCTCACCGAGACCCGGGACGCCGGGCAGCGCCGGCGTGGCGAGTCGACCCTGACGGCGCGCGAGCGCGAGATCGCCGCGCTGGTGGCGGGCGGCCAGGCCACGCGCGCCATCGCGGACGCGCTGGTCATCTCCGACCGGACCGTCGAGACGCACATCGCGGCGATCTATCGCAAGCTCGGCGTCGCGAACCGCACCGCGCTCGCGCGGCTCCTGGACGAAACGGGGACCGCCGCTCCGTAGTCTCCGTACCGGGGCCCGCCAAGCTCGGTACCGTCACGGATAGTTGCCCGTCCGCGGCTCCGGTAGCCTAGGCACATGAACGCTACGCCCGAATCGCGACGCATCGCCGGCGCGCTCCGTATGCTGGCCGAGCTCTCCTCCGTCGCTGCCGAGTCGGCCGCCGCGGGGGTCTGGGACGACGAGCTGACCGCCCGCCGCCGCCTGCGCGAAGACGCGCGGGCCGGCGACTTCCGCAGCGAGGACCTTCAGGTGAAAGCGCTGTGATTTGGTTCGCGCCGCTCGAGGCTTTCGACGAGCACGACCGCGTACGCCGCAATCCCCGTCCCGTCGCCGGTGTAGCCCATCCCCTCGCTCGTCTTCGCCTTCACGCTGATTCTGGCGACGTCCAGCCCGAGAACGTCCGCGATCGCGTCGCGCATCAGCGGAACGTAGGCTGACAGCCGCGGCGCCTGGACGACGACCGTCGCATCGACGTTCGCGATCGTCCAGCCGTGGCGCACCGACAGCTCGTGGCACGCCGCCAGCAGCCGCAGCGAGTCGGCATCCTTCCACTGGGGGTCGTCATCAGGGAAGTGCGCCCCCAGGTCGCCCAGCGCGCATGCCCCGAGAAGTGCGTCGCTGATGGCGTGCACGAGAGCGTCCGCATCGCTGTGCCCGAGCGGACCGCTCTCGTGCGGAACCCGCACGCCGCCCAGGATGAACGGCCGGCCCTCGACGAGCCGGTGCGCGTCGAACCCGTGCCCCACGCGAACGTGCGGCAGGTGCATCAGTGCTCGCGGTCCAGCGCGGCGGCGTTGCGCGGCGCGTGGTGCGAAAGGTGCGCGGTGAACAGCGCGTCCGCGCCGGCCAGCGCGTTGAGCCGCGTGCCGAAGCCGCGGAGCGCGCCGTTGGTCGCGTACGCGCGGATGATCGTCGCGCTGGGAAGATCGCGGTCGATCTCGTCGACGCGCGCGTCGCGCGCTTCGAGCTCGAGCAGCACCGCGTCGACCGCGTGCGCCTCGACGTAGCACTCGACGAGCAAGACTTCTTCTTCGGCCGTGCCTTGCGGGCCGCGCTCACGCAGCAGCGCCTCGGCGCGCGCGAGATCGCCGGGCAGCGTCACCTTGAAGTTGTCCGCCGCGCCCTCGACCGCGACGACGTCGAGGCCCGCGCGCTCGAGCAGCGCGGCGTCGTCCGTTGCGGGCGGCTGGCCGTGGCGCACGGCTTCGGCGTGCGCGCGGCGAAGATCGCGCAGCGTCGCAAACTGCGGCGTCTGCGCCGACCACAGCTCGCCGCGGTCCAGCGTGCGCGTGACCTTGCCCGTCGCGTCGACGACCTTGATCGTGTCGACGACGGGCGCGGCGAGCAGCGACGCCGTGCCGGGGCGCACCGGCCGCATGCCGTTGCGCACGTCGGACGTGCGCACGAGCGGGCGCGCGCCGTCGTGGACGAGCACCGCGGCGACGTCGTCGGACAGCGCGTCGAGCCCGTGCCGCACGCTGGCCTGGCGATCCGGCCCGCCGCGCACGACGATCACGGTGGCGTCTTTCACGCGCGCGTGCGCGAGCGTCTCGACGGCATCGATGAACTCCGGCTCGGTGACGATCACGAGCTCCGAGATCTCCGGCATCGCCGCGAACGCGTCGATGGACCACGCGATCATGGGTTTCCCGCCGAGATCGACGAGCTGCTTGGGACCGCCGAACCGTGTGCCTTGGCCCGCGGCGACAATGACAGCGCCCCAGATCACGAGCGGACTTTCGGGCGGGCGAAGATCATGCGGCCCGCGTTGGTTTGCAGCGCGCTCGTCACCGCGACGTCCACCGTTTCGCCGATCAGGCGGCGGCCGTTCTCGATGACGATCATCGTGCCGTCGTCGAGGTAGCCGACGCCTTGGTGCGTCTCGCGGCCTTCGCGAATCACGTTCACGCGCAGCTCGTCGCCCGGCAGCAGTACCGGCTTGAGCGCGTTGGCGAGCTCGTTGATGTTGAGAACGGAAACCCCCTCGACGTGCGCGACGCGGTTGAGATTGTAATCGTTGGTGACGAGCTTCGCGCCGCGCTCCTGCGCCAGGCGCACCAGCTTGGCATCGACTTGCGCGATGTCCTCGGGGTCGCGCTCGACGATCTCGATCGGCACGGTCTCCTGCAGCGTCGAGAGCAGCTCCAGGCCGCGCCGCCCGCGCGTGCGTTTGAGCGGGTCGGCGCTGTCCGCGATGAGCTGCAGCTCGCGCAGCACGAAGCGCGGCAGCAGCAGCGGCCCGTCGAGAAACCCACTCCGCACGATGTCCAGCACGCGCCCGTCGATGATGACCGACGTGTCGAGCACTTTGGGCTCACCGCCGCCCGCGGCGGTGCTCGACCGCGGCGCGAGCCGGCCGATCGTGACGCGCTGCTTGGCGCCGACGCGCGCGCCCAGAAAGGCCGCGAAGATCGACACGACGAGGTACAGCGCGATCGCGATGTAACCGCCCGTCGGCCCCGCGAACGCGACGAACTCGAACAGGATGCTCTTGATCAGGAACGCGACGACCAGGCCCGTGACGAGGCCGATCGCGCCGCCGACGAGCTCCCCGGGCGCGAGCCGGTCCATCGCGCGTTCGACTTGATGGAGCTGGGTCTCGAACAGCAGCTGCGCCGCCGGCGCGATCACGACACCGACGAGCGCGCCGGCGATCGGCGCGACGACCAGGAACGCGAGCTGCCAGAACTGGCTTGCGACGTGCAGCGAGATGAGGTGCACGTACGCTTCGCGCCCGAGCAAGAAGCCCGTGACCCCGAAGATGACGGCGAAGACGAGCCGCAGGAGCGCCGTCGCCATGCCGCGGCCGGGTTCAGTCGGCGAGGAACGCACCACAGACATCGTTGGCTACGAACCGGCCGCGTTCGGTGAGGCGCAAGCGCGCGGGATCAGCGGCGAGGACGCCCGCCGCGACGAGGTCGCCGACCACGCTCCGGTATCGTTGGTGCACATCGATGCCGTACCGTTCGCGGAACGCCGCCAGGTCGACTCCTTCGGTCGTGCGCAGCGCCAGCATGATGGCCTCGCCGGCGCGTTTGGCGCCTTCGAGCCGCTCGCTTTCGCCGGGGATCGCCGTCCCGGCGAGCGCTGCCTCGCAGTATGCGTCGAGGTCGCGGGTGTGGGTCGAGCGGACGCCGCCGAGGTACGATGCGGCGCCCACGCCCAGGCCGAGGTACGGATCATTGGCCCAGTAGATCGCGTTGTGCTGGGAGCGAAAGCCGGGCTTGGCCCAGTTCGAGATCTCGTAATGCTCGAAGCCCGCGACGCGCAGGCGGTCGATCGCGATCTCGTACATGCGCGCCTCCAGCGACTCGGCTGCGAACGCGCTGGGATCGCGCGCGAACCAGCTGGCGTACGGCGTCCCCTCCTCGATCGTCAGCCCGTAGCACGACACGTGCTCGATTTCCAGCGCCACCGCCGCGTCGAGCGAGGCCGCCCAGCTTTCCTCCGTCTGGCCCGGGACGCCGAAGATCAGGTCGACCGACAGGTTCCCAAAGCCGGCGGCGCGCGCGGCGCGCACGGCGTTCGCGACGTCGGCGGCGGTGTGCCGCCGGCCGAGCACGCGCAGCTCGTGCGGCTCGAACGACTGCACGCCGACGGAAAGCCGGTTCACACCGGCGTCGTGCAATCCGGCAAGCCGTGGGGCGAGCGACGGATCGGGGTTGGCTTCGGTCGTGACTTCGGCATCGTGCGGTAACGCGAACCGCGCGCGCACGTCACCGATCAGCGCCGCGATCGCGTCCGGCGCATACGTGGTGGGCGTGCCGCCGCCGAAGAACAGTGTGCGCGCTTCGACGACGGGCGCGCTCGCGAGCTCGGCGCGCAGCGCGGCGAGATAGCGCGCGGCGCGCGCGTCGTCCCACGCCCACTTCGCGAAGTCGCAATACGGACAGATGTACGGGCAGAACGGCAAGTGCACGTACACGCCCGCTGCGGGCGCGGTGGTCACGGGCCGGGGATGACGAAGATTCCGATCGCGCCTTGGCCTGCGTGGGTACCGATCACCGGGCCGGCTTCGAGCTGCTCGAACGCTGCGGGTGCCGTGGTGATCTTCTCGCGCAGCTTGGTCACGACGCGCGCGGCTTCGTCGGCGGCGTGCGAGTGGATCACGCAGACGCGCGCGCCGTCGGCTTTGTTCGCTTCGGCGGCGGCGGCGTCGACGCACGTGTCGAGTGCGCGCGCGTACGTGCGCACTCGCGCGTACTCCTGGATCTTGCCGGTGTCGATGCGCAGCACCGGGACGATCTTCACCAGCGATCCGACGAAGGCTTGGGTGCGCGACACGCGCCCGGTGCGCACCGCGTGCGAGAGATCGGGCACGGTCGCAAACCCGCGCAGCACGTCGCGGTCGCGCGCGAGCGCGCTCAGCACCGCTTGCACGTCGCCGCCGGCGCGCGCGATGTCGCGCGCGTGCTGCGCCTGCAGCGCGAGCCCGCCGGCGACCGTCTCGCTGTCGACGACGTGGATCTCCGCGCTCGGGAACGACTTCGCCGCGGTATTCGCCGCGTTGTTCGTGCCCGACAGGCTCGCCATGATCGTGATGCACACGATCGGGCGGCCTGCTTCCACGTGCGGGCGATACGCGTCCTCGAACATCGCGGGCGTCGGCTGCGCCGTGGTCGGCAGCACCTTGAGGCTCGCGAGCTTGCGGTAGAACTCGTCGCGCGAGAGGTCGATCTGGTCGCGAAAGCGCGTGTCGCCGAAGTTGACGAACAGCGGGACGACGTCGATCCCGTCGCCCGTGCGCAAATCGGAGGTCGAGTCGGTGACGACGGCGACATTCGGGGCTGCGTCGGGAGCGTTCATGCGGCCAGCACCGCTCCGATGGAACCGACGAGATCGGCTTTGGCGACCGCCGCCGCTTGGCGGATCGCGTTGCGGATCGCGATCGCATCGGAACGGCCGTGCGCCACCACGCAGTTGCCGCGCACGCCCAGCAGCGGCGCGCCGCCGTACGTCGAGTAGTCGAGCTTCACCCGGATCTGCGCGAACACGGGGCGGCTGAACAACGCGCCGAGCTTGCCGAGGATCCCCGCGCTCTCGTAGCACTCGCGCAGCGTGTCGCGGAAATACGTCGCGCTGCCTTCGGCGGTTTTCAAGATCACGTTGCCGACGAAGCCGTCGGCGACCACGACGTCGGCGTGGTCCTGCAAGATGTCCTTGCCTTCGATGTTGCCGACGAATCGCACCGGCGCGCGCTCCAGCAGCTCCGCGGCTTCCATCGACTGCGTGTTGCCTTTGGTGCGCTCCTCGCCGACGGAGATCACCGCGACGCGCGGCTCCGCGATCCCCAGCGCGGCGCGCGCGTACGCGCTGCCCATCACGCCGAACTGCATCATCCACTCCGGCCGGCAGTCGACGTTCGCGCCCGCGTCGCACAGCACGACGGGCCCGTGACGGCCCGGGAGCACCGCGCCGATCGCGGGGCGCGCGATGCCGGGGATCGTGCGCAAGCGGATCAGCGCGATCGCCAGGAACGCGCCGCTGTTTCCCGCCGACACCACCGCGTCGGCGCGGCCGTCGCGCACGAGATCGACCGCGGTGCCGAGGGACGTGCCTTCCGACTTGCGCAGCGCTTGCGACGCGCTGGCGCCCATCGGCACCTCGCCCGCCGCGTGCACGATCTCGATCGCCGTCTCGCCGTGCAGCAGCGGCTCGATGCGCGCGCGGTCGCCGACGAGCACGATCTTGCCCAGCCCGTCGCGATGCGCGAGCAGCGCGCCCGCGACGATCGCGCCGGGCGCGTCGTCGCCGCCCATCGCGTCGACCGCGATCACCGGCAGCTTGCCGCCGGCACTACCGCTCAACGCTGATCCAGTACTCGGCGCTCGGCTGGCCACCGTAATAATATTCCACGTCCACGCCGCTGAAGCGTTCGCCGAGAAGCGCCGCGTACTTCTGCGCGTCGCGCTCGCGCTGCGCGCCGCCGTAGTACAGCGTGACGAGCCCCCCGTCCCCGGCGCCGAGCGCCGCGGCGGCGGCGCCGATCACCTCACCGAGCGACGGCGCGGTGAGCAGCCGCTTGCCGATCGACGCCGCCGGCGCGCCCTTCACGACCGCGACGCCGTCGACGCTCGCGTCCTTACCGGCGAAGAACACGGATGCGCTGCGCACGTCCGCGAGCGTGGGCGCGAGCGCGTCGAGCGTCACCGGTTCTTCGGCGCCGCCCAAGCCGCAACAGCGTCGCGAGGCCCGCGACGGGGTCGGGGCTCGGCACGACGATCACGGTCTTGGCCGTCAGCGCGGCGACCTCGCGCGCGGCGAGCGCGACGTTGGGGTCGTTGGGCAGCAAATACACGGTGCGCGCGAGCGACGCGTTGACGCCCACCAGCAGGTCGCGCACCGAGGGGTTCGCGCCGGGCGGCACCGGGATCGTCACGTCCGCACCGAGCTCGCGCGCGATGCGGTCGAAGCCCGCGCCCGGCACGACGGCCGCGATGCCGAACGCTTTGGCGGGCGCGTCGACCACGAGCAGGTTGTGCTGCTCGGCCATGTCCTCGCGCTTCCAGCGCGTCACCGTGCCGTGCTTGTCGGCGATGGCCTTGACGGTTTCGGGCTCGGCGCAGTGGATGTGCACCTTGATGGTCGGCGCTGCGCCGACGACCAGCAGCGAGTCGCCGTGCCGCTCGAGCTCGTCGCGCAGCGGGTGCGCCTCGACCGTCGCGTTCTCGAGCACGAACTCCGTGCAGAAGCGGTTGTCGCCCACCACTTGCTGGCGGGTGAACACGCTCGAGCGCACGGGCCGGCGCGGAAACGCCGTCGTGCGGACCGTCTGCTGCGGGAGAAACCGCAGCACGCCTTCGAGGAAGTAGCACAGCCCCGCGCCGCCTGAGTCCACCACGCCGGCCTCTTTGAGCGCGGGCAGCTGCTCGGGCGTGCGGTCGAGCGCGTCGTTGGCGGCGCGCAGTACGGCGTTCGCGAGCCGGTAGAAGTCGGGCTCGCGCACGGCGAGCCGGTAGGCCTCGTCGGCCGCGGCCGTCGCGACGGAGAGGATCGTGCCCTCGACGGGCTTCGTCAGGGCGGCCCGCGCCGCGCCGGCGGCCTCGCGCATCCCGAGCGAGAGCTGGAACGTGTCGATGCTGTCGCGGTGGCGCACGCTGTGGGCGAAGCCGCGCAGCATCTGCGAGAGGATCACGCCGCTGTTGCCGCGCGCGCCGAGCAGCGAGCCGTGCGCCGCCGCCCCGGCCACGACCGAGAGCGGCTGGTCGCAGACCTTGTGCGCCTCGCGCAGCGCGGCCTTGGCAGTCAGGAACATGTTCGAGCCCGTATCGCCGTCGGGGACGGGGAACACGTTGAGGTCGTTGAGGACGCCGCGGTACTTCCGTAAGAAGTAGGTGCCGGCCGCGATGAACTTCTCGAACGCGCGCCCGTCGAGGTGGGTGACTGCCATGGAGCGCTCCTCGCGTTCCTGGGCGAGCGCGCCCCGCCCTGCGGCCGGTCTCACGCGGCCGCGACCTTCGGCCTTGTCGGTCTGGACGGGATTTGGTACACTCCCTCCGTTATGGCCAAACGATGTGATGTGTGCGGCAAGGGTCCCATGGCCGGGAACAACGTCAGCCACGCGATGAACAAGACCAAGCGGCGCTGGCTGCCCAACCTCCAGGCCGTCAAGGTCGACGACCGCGGCACCCACAAGACGGCCCGCGTCTGCACCAACTGCCTGCGGAGCAAGCGGGTCAAGCGCGTCGGCGCGGCCTAGCCCCATTCGACGCCGCCGCGAGGCGGCTCAGCGCAGGTGATCCCAACCCGCCGGTACGACCGGCGTCCCGTCCGCGCGGCGAACGCCGGGCTCGGCGCTCATCGTCCCCACGCGAATCAGCTCGCGGCCGGTGTGCGCGCGGAAGCGGGCGGCGAGGTGGCCGAAGGCGCGCTTCTCCACGCTCACCAGCAGCTCGAAATCCTCGCCCCCGTCGAGCGCCCAGCGCTCCGGGTCGTCCCCCGTCAGGGCGGCTACGTCGCGGGCGCCGTCGTGCACCGGCACCATCTCGACCGTCGCGCCGGTGCCCGAGGCGGCGCACAGCCGGGTGAGGTCGGTCGAGAGCCCGTCCGACGTGTCCATCATCGCCCGCACCTGGCGTGAGGCGCCGAGCCAGCGGCCCTCGCGCAGCCGCGGCTCGGGGGTGCGGTAGGCCGCAAGGACGCCGGCAAACCCGGGCTCGGCGGCGAGGTCCGCGCGGTCGACGGCGACCGCCAAGCCCGCCCGGCTTGCGCCCAGGGGGCCGGTCACCGCGACCACGTCGCCCGGCCGCGCGCCGGTGCGGGTCTTCAGGTTCGAGGCGCGCACCTCGCCCACGACCGTGATCGCGAAGACAATCGCCGGCGCGCGCGTCAGGTCGCCGCCCGCGATCGCGCAGCGCGCGCGCTTCGCGAGCGCCGCGATACCGTCGTAGGCGTCGAGCAGCCACGCCTGATCGGTGTCCGCCGGAAAGCCGAGCGCGACCGTCGCGAGCACCGGGCGCGCGCCCATCGCCGCGACGTCCGACAGGTTCGACGCGAGCGCGCGGTGGCCGGCCTCGCGCGCGCTCATCGCGGCGCGCGTGAAGTGCACGCCCTCGACCAGCGCGTCGGTGGTGATCACGCTGCGGTTGCTGCGCGACGGCTGCCACGCGGCGGCGTCGTCGCCGATCCCGATCAGCAGCCGTTCGTCGGGCACGCCGCGCAGGCGCTCGCGGATTCGCGCGACGAGCGCGTCTTCCGTCAGATCCAATGCGGGTTCCACATCCGCGCGTCGAACGCGGGATACGTGATCGGCCAGCCCGAGATCAGCGGGAAGAAATAGACGAAGGCCGCCACCACCGCGACCGCGTAGGCCGCGACCGCATAGCGCCAGCGCACGTCCCCGAGCTCACTGCGGAAGTTCCAAACGCGCTGCAGCACGATGGCGTTCGCGAGCACGATGATCGCAAGGTTCGGATAGAAATGGTATTCGAACGCGACGCGCGGCGACCGGATCCACGGCAGCCACTGGAACAGGTACGCGACGACCAGCAGCGCGTAGCCCTTGTTGCGCTCGTGCCACGCGAGCCACCCGATCGCGGGGACGCTGAGAAGCCCGGCCCACCACACGATCGGGTTCGGCAGCGCGCGGATCGTCGACGTGCAGCAGTCGCCGTGCGCCGCCGCGACGTGCGTGTAGTTCGCGTAGTACAGGATCGGGCGGTCGATGATGGGCCACTGCCACCATACCGAGCCGTACGGGTGCGTCGCGCCGAGCGATGCGTGGTAGCCGTACATCTGCAGCTGCATGCCGACCACGTCGACGAAACCGTGGCCCAGCGCGAAGTAGGGGATGTACGACGCCATGTAGATGATGCCGACGCCGACGACGACCGCGGCCGTGACGACGTCCGCCGGCGCGCCGAACGGGTTGCCGAACACGGCCGGTCTGCGCAGCCACCGCTGGGCGTGGACGGCGGCGGCGACCGCGCACACGGCGACGATGGCGAACAGCCCGTTCCACTTCGAGTCGGCGAGCAGCCCCGCGCTCACCGGCAGCACGATCCACCAGACGCGCGCATCGCGCGCGCGCAGCGCCGCGCCGTCCACCGCCGCGGTCGCATCGGCGCGGTACGTCGCGGTGGCAACCGGCGTCGCGTACGTGAGCGTGCCGGCCCCGTCGACCGTGCGCTGAAGCTCTCCCTCGCTGCTGACCACCGGCTTCATGCGCGCGCGCAGCGTGAGCTCCTCGTGCTGCGGCGTGATCAGCATCGAGGGCGAGCCATCGGCGCGCACGCGCGTGCCGTCCGCGTACGACGTCTCGCGCGCGCGAACGAAGCGCGGTACGACCAGCGCGCGGCCGGCGAGCCAGAACACCACCAGCACCCACACCGCGAGCAGGAGCCGCGCCAACCCGACGACTTCGGTTCCGTTCTTGATCGGTCCCAAGTCCGGCGCGACGTTCCATGCCACGAACGCCGCCACGAGGCCGAGCACCATCGTTCCCGCAAGCGCGAGCGTGGCGGCGCGCGAGCGCGGGACCGCGCGCCGCGCGATCTGCGACCCGACCCACAGCCGGTAGAACGCGTAGAGCGTCAGCAGCGAGAAGAACGCGACCGTGATCTCCGGCGTCGCGATGCGCGACTCGACGTAGTGAAAGCCGTCGAGCATCAGCATCCCGGCCGCCAGCGACGCGAACAGCGCCGACGCAGTAAGCCGCTTCGCGAAGACGTACACGAGCCCGACCGTGAGCGCACCGAGCACGACGTTGCCGAAGCGCCAGCCGATCGCAGTGTCGCCGAGCCCGTGCAAGCCCCCGAACAGCAGCATCGACGCCGTGATGAGCAGCTTCGAGAGCGGCGGATGCGTGAACTCGTACGACCACAGCCCGGCGACGTCGGCGTGGCGCAAGTACTCCTCACCGGCGCGCGCGTAGTAGATCTCGTCGAAGATCTTGCCCGGCGGAAACTGCAGCCACACCACGCACAGCACGAACGAGCCGAGCGTGAACAGTCCCGCGAAGAGCCAGTCGCGGCGCGTCATGCCGGCGATCCCTTCGCGCGGATCGAACCACGTACGCGCCTTCCCGCCGAGCGCGGCGAACATTTCGGCGAACCGGCCCGCGGGCTGCGGTGCAGCGCGTTCGGCAGCGCGATCGCCAGTGCCGAGGTAGCGATAGCCCAGCACGAAGAACAGCGCGACGTTCGCGAACGCCGCGGGGTGCGAGATGGCGGGCCACAGATCCATCGCGTCGACGCCGGCGATCTTCGCCTCCATCGCCGTTTGATACGCGAGCGAGTACGCCAAGTTCAAATACGCCGTCACGCTGAGCACGAACGCCGCCCAGCCGCCGGCGCGCCCGAACGCGACCAGCGGCATCGCCAGCAGGAACGCGCCGTAGACGTAGCGCTCGTGCATGCGCGTCGCGAGCACGAAGAACGCGAGCGCGCACAGCATCGCGCCTTCCAGCAGCGCACGGTCGTCGCGGCGCTGGAGGTAGCGCCCGACGATCAGCGCCGTCGCCGCGAGGACGAGCGCGACGCCCCAGCCCGCGAGCGTCCCCGCGTGGACTCCCGGCGAACGCGAGCGGCGCGTCGTCCGGCTGCCAGAACGGCTGGCGCAGCGCGTACAGGTTGAACGCGTTGACGGAGTTGTACGGATAGATGCCGCTGCCGAAGGCGTAACGCCCCAGCAGCCAGCCGAACACGTCGGCGTGCGGGTGGAACAGTAGCCCGACGCAGAGCGCCAGCACGAGCGCCGCGCCGATCCCCACCGCGGTTCCAACAAGGCGCCGCGCGCGCACGGCCGCGTCGGTCGTCGCGAACGGGTACGCGAGGAACAGCACCCCGAGCGTCGCCGCATGCGGCTTGATCAAGATCGAGAACGCGAACGCGAGCCAGGCCCACGTCAGCCAAGCCGTGGTCTTGTCCGGCGCGTCGCCGGCGCGCAGCACGCACCACACCGCGATGAGCGCGAAGCCCCACGACACCGAGTCGATCTGGCCCCAGTACGCCGACACGTAGATCGCGACGGGGTTGAGCGCGAGCGCCGCGGCGGCGACCAGCGCGACGCCGCAGCGACGCGTAGCGCCGCGCGATCGCGAACACGACGCCCGCGTTGACGAGGTCCATCGCGATCGACGGCAACTTCACCAGCGCGCGCAGGATCGGCGAGCCGTTCGCGGCGTCGCCCGCGGCGGCCGGGATCACCGCGTACACCTTGGCGACGAGCCACAGGATCACGAAATAACCGGGCGGGTACTCCGAGAAGCCGACCTTGGCGAAGAACTGCCACGGCGGGTAGTCGCGCAGCGTCCCCGCCCACGCCTCGAACGACCCGACGTCGGTATGAAATCCCAAGCTCTCGATGAACAGCAGCCGCAGGATCAGGCCGGCGCCGAGGATCGCCGCGAGTGGCGCGGTGCTGCGGGCGGTCAACGCGCGGCGGTCTGCGCCGCTCCGGCGCGGCGGCGCAGCTCGCGCAGCGCCTCCGGCGGATCGTCCGCGCCGAACACGGAGTTGCCGGCGACGAGCACGTTCGCGCCCGCCCGCACCGCGCGCTCGGCGTTGTCGATGCCGATGCCGCCGTCCACTTCGATCTCGCACGCGGGGTTGCGCGCGTCGAGCAGCGCGCGCACCTCGGCGACCTTCGCGAGCGCGCGCTCGATGAACGACTGCCCGCCGAAGCCGGGGTTCACGCTCATCACCAGCACGCGGTCGATCTCTTCGACCAGATCGATCAGCATCGGCACCGGCGTGCCGGGGTTGATCGCGATCCCCGCCTTCGCGCCGATGTCGCGCAGGTGCCGCAGCAGACGGTGCTGGTGCGGCGTCGCTTCGTAGTGGAACGTGATCACGTCGGCGCCCGCGTCGCGGAACGCGTCGACGTACTTCTCCGGCTCGACGATCATCAGGTGGCAGTCGAACGGCAAGCGGGTGAGCTTGCGCAAGTCCTTTACGATCTTCATCCCCCAGGTGAGGTTGGGAACGAACACGCCGTCCATCGAGTCGAGGTGCAGCTCGTCCGCGCCGCCGCTCTCCACCATGCGAATCTGATCGGCGATGTCGGCGAAGTCGGCGGACAGCAGCGACGGCGCGAGCTTGACGCGGCGCGCCGCGGTCACGGCTTCTTCTTCTTCGGCGCGGGCGACGCGGACGCGGAGTCGGACGGGCTCGCGGCCCGTGCATCGGCCGGCGACGGGATCCAGCGCGCGGGCTCGCGGCCGATCACCGATTGGTTCTGCAGCTCGTTGTTGATGTAGGTGTCGATCTCCGCGCTGCCCACCGCGGTCACCGTGAAGTCGAGCTTCTGCCCGCCTTGCGCGAAGCCGTCGTAGACGTTCCAGACGCCGGTGTCGTCGCGCACTTCCACGCGCACGCGCGCGCTGTCGTCGCGCGCGGGTACCGTCGCGGATACGTGCACTTGGCGGATCAAATAGCCGTACTCGCCCGGGCCGGCGCTCACTTGCAGCGACACCTCTTCGAACGGGTCCATCGTCGTGCCGGCGGACGGGCTCTGGCGCACGATCTCGCCGCGCCGCGGTCCGCCCGGCCCGAACGGCGTCCACACGACCTGGCCGAGGTGGATGCGCGCGCGCGCCGCGGCGGCGCGCGCGTCGTCGATCGACATGCCCGTGAAGTTCTGCACCTTCACGCCGCTGGGCGGGCCTTTGCTGACCTGCAGCGTCACCTTCGAGCCCTGGCGCACGCTCGCGAGCGGCAGCGGATCCTGACCGACGACGTGATCGCGCGGCACGTCGTCGTTGTTGACGTACACCGTCTTGTCGAGCTGCAGCCGGAAGCGGTTGAGATCGAGGCCCGCGTTGCGCAGCGACTCGAAGCGCAGGTCGGGCATCGGGAAGATCGTCACGCCGCTGCTGACGATGAGCGAGATCTGCCGCCCTTCGCGCACGCGCGAGCCCGCGTCGGGCTGCTGGCTCATCACGACGCCTTTCGGATACTGGTCGCTGGCCTGGGTCGTGATGACCACGCAGCGCAGCCGCAGGCGCCCGCATTCGGCGTTCGCGTCGACCTGCGTCTGCCCGGTGAACGCCGGCGTGAACACCGACGCCGCGCTGGGCGCGAAGAACTCTTTGATCGAGCGGCCGAACCACACGCTGACGCCCACCGCGAACGCGAGCGCGAGCGCGAGCAGCCAGTCGCGGTCGAGCAGCGGCGCGAAACGCCGCCGCGCGCGCGGCGCCGCAGCGCCGTCCAGCGGCGCGGCGTCCGCGCCCTCGAGCTGCATCAGGCGAGCGCCTCGAGCTGCGCTTCGTCGAAGTCCGCGTTGCTGTACACGCGCTGCACGTCCTCGTGCTCTTCGAGCGCGTCCAGGAACGTCAGCACCTTCTCCGCGTCGGCGTCGGCGGGGCGCGACGTCTGCGTCGCCTCCATCGCGAGCTCCGCGGAGCGCACGTGCAAGCCTTGCGCTTCGAGCGCGTCCTTGACGGCCATCAGCGATTGCATCTCGGTGACCACCTCGGCGGGCTCGCCGAAGCGCACGTCGATCACGCCGTCGACCAGCGCCTTCTCCGTGAGCTCGTCCTCGGAGAGCTTGCCCGGATCGACCGCGACGATGCCGCGCGACGCGAACATCCAGCCGACGCTGCCCGTTTCGCCCAGCGTGCCGTCGTTGCGGCTGAACAGAAAGCGAATCTCCGACGCGGTGCGGTTGCGGTTGTCGGTCGCGGCGTCGACGATCACCGCGATGCCCGCGGGGCCGTAGCCCTCGTACCGGATCTCCTCGATCTCTTTCTCGCCCGCGCCGCCCGCGCGCGAGATCGCGCGCTTGATGTTGTCGGCGGGCATGTTGTTCGCGCGCGCCTTGTCGACCGCCATCTTGAGCCGGTAGTTGGCGGCCGGGTCGGGCGAGCCGTTCTTCGCCGCGAGAATGATCTCTTTACTGAGCTTGGTGAACAACGCGCCGCGCTGCGCGTCGACCTTGCCCTTCTTGAGCTTGATGTTGTGCCACTTGGAATGCCCTGACATGATCCGCCTGTCGCTATCGGTCGCGGTGGGGGATGATCCAGCTCGTGCCGGGGATGTTGAGCCGGTCGGGCCACATGCGCTCGTACCACTGCGCGTAGGTCACCTTCGTCCCGGCGAGCACCGGATAGAAGAACGCGAACAGCCCGATCACGACCGCACCGTAGGCGCCGAGCGCCCAGCGCGCGCTGTTCCACGAGATCCGCCGCGCGATATAGCCGATCAGCACGACGTCGCACAGCACGATCACGGCGAGGTTCGGGAAGAAGTGGTACTCCCACAGGATGCGCGGCGACCGCGCGTACGGGACCCACTGGAACACGTACGCGAGCGCGAGCAGCGCGTAGCCCTTGTTCCGCTCGCGCCATGCGAGCCATGCCGTGAACGGCACCGAGACGAGCCCCAGCAGGAACACCGCGGGATTCGGCAGCGCGAGGATCTCCGCGACGCAGCACGCGGCGCCGTTGGTCGCGTCGATCCCGGTCCGGAAGTCTTTGTAGTAGTACGAGATCGGGATCTGCTCGAGCGGCCACTGCCACCACACCGACGAGTACGGGTGCGTCGCGTTCGCGACGCCGTGGCTGTGGTACCAGTACATCTGCTGCTGCAGCGCGATGAGATCCGCGAAGCCGTTGCCCAAGCGGAAGAACGGGATGTAGCTGATGAGGTAGATCGTCGCCGCCGTGAACGCGGTCACGCCGAGCACGATGTCGATCGGAAACCCGCGCGGGTTGCCGTAGAGCGCGCGCCCGGCCAGAAAACGCTGCGCCGACACGGCGAGCACGACGGTCCACGCGATGCCCAGATCCAGCACGCCGTTCCACTTGCTCGACAGCAGCAGTCCGAGCCCGACGGCGAGCACGATCAGCCACACGCGCGCGTCGCCGGACTTTGTGACCGGCGCGCCGTCGACGGCCATTACGCCGCTCGGCGAAAACGTTGCGGTTCCCGCGGGCGCCGCGTACGTTTCAATGCCTGCGCGGTCGACGCGCACCTTGAGCTCCGGCGGATCGTTCGCAGCCACGGGCTCCACCACGGTGACGCGGCCGCCGGCGTCCGTGGTGACGACGGTGCCGTCGGCATACGACGCGACGCTGCCCGTGCGCGCGAGGCGCGAGCCGATCCAACGCGCGAGCAGGTACGCGCCCAGCTCGAAGTACACGAACGCGACGACGTACGTCATCTGGCTCGGCTCGACGTGCGCGATGCCGGCGGCGATCTCCGAGCTGCGCTGCGCGGGCACCGTGTTGATCAGCCGCGCGAGCAGCGCGGCGACGGCAGTTCCGGCGGCCATCGCGATCCAGAACGGCACGCCGAACCGGCCAGGGATGAGCGGCTTCACGCGCACCTGCGCGGCCAGCAGATAGCGGTAGAGCGCGTACAGCACCAGCAGCGCCAAGGTGGCGATGGTGATCTCGCCCGTCGCGATGCGCTCCTCGACGAAGTGGAAGCCGTCGAGCGCGAGCAGCGCCGCCGCCGTCGCCGCCAGGAACGTCTGTCCCGTGAGCCGCTTCGCGAACGCGTAGATCACGACGCACTCGAGCGAGCCCGTCACGACGTTGAGGAACCGCCAGCCGAACGACGTGTCGCCCAAGCCGTGCAGCCCGCCCCAGAACGACATCGAGAGCGCGATCATCAGCTTGGTGAACGGCGGGTGCGTCCACTCGAACTGGGTGACGTTGCGCAGATACTCCTCACCCGCGCGCGCGAAGTAGATCTCGTCGAAGATCTTCTCCGGCGGCCATGCCAGGCCGATCACGGCGATGACGAACGCGCCGAGCGCGATGCCGCCGCCGTACATCCAATCGCGCCGCGTCATCGGCACGATCCCTTCGCGCGGATCGAACCAGCCGCGCGCTTTCGCCGCGACGGCCGTGACGGCACGGTCCCACGGCGACGGCTGCGCTTCGGCGGCCACGCTGCGATCCGCCGTGCCGCCGAGATAGAGATAGCCCAGCCAGAAGAACAGGACGACGTTTGCGAGCGCGCCCGGGTGCGACACGAGCGGCCAGAGGTCGCGCACGTCGACGCCGGTCGCGTGCGTCTCCATCGCGGTCTGGTACGCCAGCGAGTACGCCAGGTTGAGGTACATCGTCACGGTGAGCACGAGCGACGACCAGCCGCCCGCGCGGCCGAAACCGATCAGCGGCACGGCCAGCAGGAACGCGCCGTAGACGTAGCGCTCGTGCATGCGCGTCGCCAGGATGAAGAACGCGAGCGCGCAGAGCAGCGCGGCTTGCAGCAGCGCGCGGTCGTCGCGCCGCTGCAGATAGCGCCCGACGATCAGCCCCGTCGCCGCGAGCACCAGCGCCACGCCCCACGCGCTCAGCGTCCCGAGCTGCAGCCCGAACAGCGACATCGGCGTGTTGTCGGGCTGCCAGAACGGCTGGCGCAGCGCGTACAAGTTGAACGCGTTGACCGAGTTGTACGGATAGACGCCGCTGCCGAACGCGTAGCGGCCGAACAGCCAGCCGAACACGTCGGCGGCGGGATGGAACAGCAAGCCGACGCCGAGCGCGAGCGCGAGCGCGGCGACGATCCCCGCGCCGGTGCCCGCGAGCCGGCGCGCGCGCACCGCGGCGTCGGTCGTCGCGAACGGATAGGCCAGGAACAGGAACGCGAGCGTCGCGGCCTGCGGCTTGATCAAGATGGAGAACGCAAACGCGAGCCACGCCCAGGTGAGGCGCGGGACCGTCTTGTTCGGCTCGTCGCCGGCGCGCAGCACCAGCAGCAGCGCGGCGAGCACGAGCCCCCACGACACGGAGTCCACCTGGCCCCAGTACGCCGACGCATAGATCGCCGCGGGGTTGAGCGCGAGCGCGGCGGCCGCGATCAGCGCCGTCTTCTCCGCCGCGTAGCGGCGCACGATGAGGTACACCACCCACGCGTTCACGAGGTCCATCGCGATGGCGGGCAGCTTGACGACGATGCGCAGGATGGGCCAGCCGTTCGCGGCTTCGTTCGCGCCGCCGACGAGCGCATAGAGCTTCGACAGCATCCACAGCACGACGAAATATCCCGGCGGGTAGTCCGAGAAGTTCGTCTTCGCGTAGAACTGCCACGGCGGGTTGTCGCGCAGCGTCAGCGTCCACGACTGGAACGCCGCGATGTCGTTGTGAAAGCCGTCGCTGTTCACGAACAGCAGCCGCAAGATCAGGCCCGCGCCGAGGATCACGGCGAGCGGCGCGAACACCGCGCGCGAGGCGGTGGGCGCGAACGACGCGCGGGCGGATGCGCTCATGCGGTCCTCCGCGCGGCTTGGCGGAAGAACGCGCGCACGCGGCCGCTGCGATCGATCCCTTGCGACTCCGCGAGGACGTCGGCGGCGTCGAGCGCGGCCCGCGCCGTGGCGCTCGCCGCATCGCGGGCGCCCAGCCGGTCGAGGGCCGCGACGGTCGCCGCGACGCCCGCGGGATCCAGCTCGGTTCCGCGCGCGTACGCCGCGGCGATGGTGTCGCGGGCGGGCGACGGCGGTCCGGCCAGCGCCCAGACGACCGGGAACGTCCACTTGCGCTTCGCGAGGTCGCCGCACGGCTTGCCCGTCGTAGCGGAGTCGCCCCACGTCCCCAAGATGTCGTCCTCGATCTGGAAGGCGATCCCGTACGCGCCGCCGAGCTCGGCGTACGCGCCGGCGCGCTGCGCGCCGGTGCCCGCCGCCAGCGCACCCAGCTCGCAGGCCGCGCCGAACAGCGCAGCGGTCTTGCCGCCGATCATCGCCCGGTAGTCCTCCATCGTCACCCGCGGTTCGCTTTCGAACGCAATGTCCCGTCCCTGCCCGTTGCACATCGCGAGGTGCGCGGCGAGCAGCACGCGGGTCATCGCCAGCTTGCGGTCCGGGGGCGCCGGGCTGCCGTCGAGCAGGGTCAGGTACGCGATCGAGCACAGCGCGTCGCCCGCGTTGATCCCGTGCGGGGCGCCGAAGCGCGCCCAGACCGTTTCGCGCCCGCGCCGCAGCCGGTCGCCGTCCTCGATGTCGTCGTGGATCAGCGAGAACTCGTGGATGATCTCGACCGCGCAAGCCGCGTCAATGGCCTCGTCCGCTCGCCCGCCTTCTTCGCCCGCGACCTCGAACACGAGCCGCGACCGCAGCCGCTTGCCGCGCCGCGAGCTGGCCGCCCCGTCCTCGCCGAAGCCGAAATGGTACCGGATCTGGGCGCCCGTGGCGGAGCCGTCGTCGAACCGCGCGACCGCCCGTTCGAGGGCGGCTTCGAGACTATCCAGCGTGGGTGGCGGCGAGCTCATCCATCCGGTCCGCGACCCGGTCGACCAGCCAGCCCGGCGTCGACGCGCCCGACATGAGGCCGGCCGTGCCGACGCCCGCGAACCAGCCGGCCTGGAGCTCGTCGGGTCCCTCGATGTGAAACGACCGCGCGCCGTTGATCGCGGCCAGCTCGGCGAGGTGCTTGGTGTTCGCGGAGGTCTTTCCGCCCACGACGACCATCACGTCGACCTCGCGCGCCAGCGCCTCGACCTCGCTCTGGCGGTTCTTGGTGTCGGTGCAGATCGTGTTGATCGCGCGGACTTCGTAATATTTGTCGCTGAGCTTGCGGACGATCTCGGTGAAGCCCGGGCCGTTCCACGTGGACTGCACCACGACGCCGACCCGGCTGGCGCGCGGGAGCGCCTCGACGTCTTCGGCCTTGGTGATGCACCACGCGCCCGGCACGTGCGAGAGCGTGCCTTTGACCTCGGGGTGGTCGGGGTCGCCGACGACGACGATCTTGTAGCCCTCGGCGCGCAGCTTCTCGGCTTGCACGTGGATCTTCGTGACCATCGGGCAGGTGGCGTCGATGACGGTGAGGCCGCGCGCTTTGGCCGTGTCGAGCACGTCGACGGGCAGGCCGTGCGCACGTACGAACAGCGCCTCGGTGTCGACGTCGTCGATGGACGAGGCGTTCTTCAGCCCTTTGGCCGCCAGCGAGGCGACCATCTGCGGGTTGTGCACGACGTGGCCCAGCGTCGTGACGCCCGCGCCTAGCCGCTCGACGGCTTCTTCCGCCTTCTTGACCGTGATGGCGACGCCGAAGCAAAACCCCTGGGTCTTCGCCCGCTTGATGATCACCGGTTGCTCTCCTCGAGCGTGCGGATCCGCTGCATGATCTCTGCGGCTCCCTTCTCCAAACCGTCGTTCCCCGACTGCCGGTTCCGCACGACGTGCATCGGGTCGCCGAAAATGACGGTTACCTTACCGAACGGCCGCAGCCGCCGGGTGCCCACGATCGCCGTGGGGACGACCGGCGCGCCCGATGCCGCCGCGAGGAAGGCCGCGCCGCCCTTCTCCTCGTTGGTGCCGGTCACGTTGCGGCCGCCCTCGGGGAAGATGCCGACGCAGCGGCCTTCCTTGAGCATCCGCAGCGCGGCGCGCAAGGCCGCCGTCCCGCCGGCCTCGCGGTCGACGGGGAAGGCGTAGAGCCACGGCAGGATCGTCTTGAGAACGGGCATTCCGAATAGTTCTTTTTTCGCCATGTACGACACCGGCCGCGGGAGCGAGACGCCCAGGATCGGCGGGTCGAAGTTCGAGATGTGGTTGGCGGCGATGATCAGGCCGCCGTCACGCGGGACCTTCTCGGCACCGATCACGCGAAACCGGAACCCGATGCGAAAGAGCGCGCCGACCGCGGCGTGCGCGAAGTCGTAGAACGTCACCCGCGCGCGGCGTCCATCGCGGCGCGCATGCGTGCGACGACCTCGGCGGGCTGCATGTCGGTGGAGTCGATGGTGATCGCGTCGGCGGCGGCGCGCAGCGGCGAGGCCGCGCGCGTGGAGTCGAGCCGGTCGCGCTCGACGATCTGCGCGCGCACCTCCTCGAACGGAACGTCGAGCCCGCGGTCGTGGAACTCGGCTTGCCGGCGCCTCGCGCGCTCCTCGACCGACGCGGTGAGAAAGAACTTGTGCCGCGCGTCGGGCAGCACGACGGTGCCGATGTCACGCCCGGCCATCACGACGGGACCTTGATCTGCGATGGCGCGCTGCCGCGCGACGAGATCGGTGCGAATGGCGGGTAGCGCGGCGACGGACGACACCGCGGCCGCGACGTCGGGGTCGAAAAGCCGTTCGCCGGTGTTGCGGCCGTCGACGAGCACGCGGTAGCCGGCAGTCGTGGATGCGTCGGTGATAATCGTGATGGTGTGATGGGCGAGCATGGCGACGAGCCCGGACTCGCTGTCGAGGTCGACCCCGTTGCGCAGCGCGAGATACGCGACGGCCCGGTACATCGCGCCGGTGTCGAGATAGAGGAAACTCAACGCCGAAGCCATCAGCTTCGCGACCGTCGTCTTTCCGCTTGCGGTCCAGCCGTCGATCGCGACGTTGCTATTCTCCGACATCGACGCGCCTGCTCTTTCGGCTCATCCGACAGGTTCCTTGGTCGCGCAGCATGCCAGGCCCATGGCACTCGGCTGCGCAAGAATGATGCGTGGCCAAGGCGAGGTCGGTGTATTTTTGTACCGGGTGTGGGTTTGAGTCCGCGCGCTGGCTCGGGCGCTGTCCGTCGTGCGAGGCGTGGAACACGTTCGAGGACGCGCCCGTCGTCAAGCCCGCGAAGACGGCGCAGGCGCGCGCCGTAGCGCCGCTGCGCGTCGCCGGGCCCGTTCCGCTTGCCGCGATCGACGACACGCGCGTCGCGCGGCGGCGCACCGGGATGGCGGAGTTCGACGCGCTGCTCGGCGGAGGGATCGTGCCGGGCAGCCTCGTGCTGCTCGGCGGGCCGCCCGGCGCGGGCAAGTCCACGCTGCTGCTGCAGCTGGCGACGACGCTCGCGCAGCGCGGCGCGCGCGCCGTGTACGTGTGCGGCGAGGAGTCTGCCGCGCAGACGAAGTTGCGCGCGCAGCGCGTCGGTGCGGCCGAGACGCTGCTCGTGTTTCCAGAGACGAACCTGCGCGCGATCCTCGACGCGCTCGAACGCGAGGTGCCCGAGATCCTCGTGATCGACTCCATTCAGACGATGTGGCTGCCCGACGTGGAGTCGTTCGCCGGCAGCGTGTCGCAGGTGCGCGACTGCACGCAAGTGCTCATGGAGTTCTGCAAGCGCACCGGCTGCGCCACGTTCGTCGTCGGCCACGTCACCAAGGACGGCGCGATCGCCGGCCCGCGGCTGCTGGAACACCTCGTCGACACCGTGCTCTATTTCGAAGGGGATCAGTCCGGCGAGTACCGCATCGTGCGCGCGTACAAGAACCGCTTCGGCGGGATCGACGAGATCTGCGTGTTCTCGATGGACGACCGCGGCTTGCACGAGGTCGCCGATCCGTCGGCGCTGTTTCTGCACGGGCGCGGCCCGCGGCCCAGCGGCACGTGCGTCGTGCCCACGCTGGTCGGCATGCGGCCCGTGCTCGTCGAGATTCAAGCGCTGGTCGGCGAGGCTGCGTACGGCACGCCGCGCCGGCTCGCCGCGAACGTCGATGCCGCGCGCATGGCGATGATCATCGCGATCCTCGAGCGGCGCGCCGGGCTCAACCTCGGCGGCAACGACGTCTACTGCTCGGTCGCGGGCGGCCTGCGCATCTCCGAGACGGGCGCCGATCTCGGGATCGCGCTGGCGATCGCATCGGCGTTTCGCGACGTCCCGCTCGGCGGCGGCACCGTCGCGTTCGGCGAACTCGGGCTATCGGGCGAGGTGCGCAGCGTGTCGCAGCCCGCGCGCCGCGCCGCGGAAGCGACGAAGCTCGGCTTCACCCGCTTGATCGCGCCCGACAGCGCGCGTGACCTCGCCGCGGCCATCCGCCTTGCGTTCGACTGACGTGCTTCGGCGCTCGCTGTTCGTCGCAGCGCTCCTGCTCGGAGGGGTGACGGGCGCGTCCGCGCAGACCGCACTTGAAGCGAGGACCCTATGTCAGGGCGCGGATGCCGATCGCGCGATCGCGGCCTGCACGATGTTGATCCGGGACCCGGCGACGCCGGCCAGCTCGCTGCCGAGCATCTATAGTGCGCGTGCGGCGAACTACTACGTGAAGGCGATGTACCAACCCGCGCTTGCGGACTACACGACCGTCATCACGCTGGAACCGCGCAACGGCCGCGCCTACTACGGTCGCGGTACCGTCTGGTACATGCAGCGATCGTTCGACCTAGCGCTGGGAGACTTCGACCACGCGGTCGCCCTCGAACCGTCCAACGCGCTCATGGTGTTCTGGCGCGGGACGACCTAGTATCGCAAGAACGACGAAGACCGCGCGCTGGCCGATTTCGAGCGCGCGCTCGCGCTCGATCCTACGTTCGCCGTGGGATATCTCGGCCGGGCCAGCGTCTGGATCCATAAGCAAGACTTCGATCGCGCGCTCGCCGACTTGGACCGCGTCGATCGAATACGACCCGGCGTTCGGCGCGGCGTGGTCGCAACGCTCGCGCGTGCACCGCCTTCGCGGCGAGATCGATGCCGCGATCGCGGACGGCGACCGAGCGATCGCGCTCCAGCCGGAGAACGCCTCGGCTGCGTACAACCGCGGCTATGCGTATTTTGCGAAACGCGCGTACGCGAACGCGCTAGCGGACCTCGACCGGGCGGTGGCGCTCGCCCCGGCCGACCCCGACAACTGGATCGGTCACGGCGACACGAACCTCGCGCTGGGCCTCTTCGAACGCGCGATCGCGGATTTCGGCCGCGCGATCGCCCTCGACGGCACCAATTTCGGCGCCTACAACGACCGCTGCTGGGCGCGCGTGCTGTGGGGCAAGCACGCGGAGGCGCTGCCCGACTGCAACCGCGCCGTGGAGCTGAAACCGAACGATGTGGCAGCGCTCGACTCGCGCGGATACGCGCACCTCGGCGTCAACGAAACGGCGGCGGCGCTCGCCGACTTCGAAGCCGCGCTCGCACTGGATCCGAAGTTCACGTCGTCGCTCTACGGACGCGGCCTCGCGAAGCGGCGCGGCGGCGACATCACGGGCGGTGATGCCGACATCGCGGCCGCGAAAGCAATCGATCCCTCGATGGTCGCCGACCGCGTCCGGCGCGGGTTCGTCACGCCTTAGGCGTCGCTCGCCGAGCCCGGCTCCGCCATCTTGCCGTGCCGGGACGCGGTGACGCTCTCCGGCACGACTTTTGCCATGATGCCCTCGAACTTGGTCGTGAGCGGTCCCGCGATGACTTCGTGCTTGCCGGCGACGAGCGCATCGTACGCCTGCTTCGCAACCTGCGCCGGATCGGCTTTCTTGTCGCTCGCGCCGACTTCGGTATCGTCCATGCCGGCACGGTGGAAGAAATTCGTCTCGGTCGGGCCCGGCATCAGCGTGGTGACGGTCACGCCGGTGTCCTCCAGCTCGCTGCGCAGCGACGCCGCGAACGACTTGCCGAACGCTTTGGTCGCGCCGTACACCGCCTCGTACGGCGCCGCCATCATCCCGGCGATCGACGATGTGATCAGGATGCGCCCTTCGCCGCGCGCCGCCATGTCCGGGACGACGAGCTTCGCCAGATGCACGGTCGAGCGCACGTTGAGATCGATCATGCGCAGTTCGTCCTCCAGCGGCGTCTCGACGAAGCGGCCGCCGACGCCGACGCCCGCGTTGATGGCGAGCGCGTCGACGGGCTGCGTGGACGATCCGACGGCGGCAGCCAGTTCCTCGACGCCTTCGGGCGTCGCGAGATCGGCCTGACACGTCTCCACGGTCGCGCCGAGCGCTTCGATCTCGCGCGCGGCGTCCGCGAGTCCGGCATCCTCGGCCGCGACGAGCACGTCATATCCGTTTTGCGCGAACTGCTTGGCGAGCTCCAGGCCGATGCCGCTGGACGCGCCGGTGACGACTGCGTACTTCCTCGAATTCTGCATGCCACAGAGGTTCCCGATGCAGCGCGAGCGTCAATCCCGGCTCCTCGCGGGGCGAGCGAGGAGGCTGTCGCCACCGCGCGACATGATAGGCGCGACATGCCTACGCCGCCCTTGATCCCCCGCGACGTGCTCTTCGGCAATCCGGAGAAAGCCGCGCCGTGGCTGTCGCCCGACGGCACGCGCATCGCCTACCTCGCGCCGCACGAAGGTACGCTGTCGGTGTGGGTGCGCACCATTGGCACCGACGACGACCGCCTCGTCGCGTCGGATCCGCACCGCCCGATCCGCAACGCGTTCTGGACGCCGGACGGTTCGCGCGTGCTGTACTTGCAGGACGCGCGCGGCGACGAGAACTTCCACCTGTTCGCGGCCGATCCCGAGGGAAGAGTTCCCGCGGTCGACCTGACGCCGTACGAAGGGACGCTGGTCCAGCTCCAGTCGCTCGACTTGAGCCGGCCCGACGTCATCTTGATCGCGATGAACCGGCGTGATCCGCAGCTGTTCGACGTGTACCGGCTCGACCCGCGCACGGGCGAGACGGCGCTCGACATCGAGAACCCCGGCGGCATCGCGGCGTTCGCCGACGACGCGGAGATGGTGGTGCGCGCCGGCGTGATCCAGCACGAGGACGCGTCGTCGGAGATCGTCGTGCGCGATACCGCGGGCGCGCCGTGGCGCACGCTCGCGCGGTTCGACGCCGCCGACGGCACGCCGGACCTCGCCGGCTTCACGCCGGACGGCGCCGCGCTGCTCGCGATCACCAGCGCGGACGCGAACGCCGCGCGGCTGGTCCGCTACGACGTCGCCACCGGCGAACGAACCGACGTCGCGGGCGATCCGGAGTACGATGTCGCGGAGGTCGTGTTCTCACCGCGCACCAAAGCGCCGGTCGCCGCGTCGATCGTGCGCGAGCGCGTCAGCTGGACCGTGCTCGATCCCGCGTACGCGGATGATTTCGCCGCGCTCGCCGCCCAGGTGCCGGGCGATCTCGGCATCGTGTCGACGGATCGCGACGACCACGTGTGGCTGGTGTCGTCCGCAGTCGACGACGGCTCGCGCTCGTTCTGGAGCTACGACCGCGACACGCGCCGCGCGGCGAAAATCTTCGCGATGCGCCCCGACCTCGACCGCTACACGCTCGCGCCGATGGTTCCGGTTCGGTATGCGGCGCGCGACGGCCTGACGATCCACGGATACCTCACGACGCCGCCCGGCGCGGACGCGCGCGATCTGCCCGCGGTGCTGCTCATCCACGGCGGCCCGTGGGTGCGCGACACGTGGGGCTACAACCCGTCCGTGCAGTGGCTCGCAAACCGCGGCTACGCGGTGCTGCAGCCGAACTATCGCGGTTCCACCGGCTACGGCAAAGCGCACCTGAACGCCGGCGACCGCGAATGGGCCGGCGCGATGCACACCGACCTGCTCGATGCCAAAGCGTGGCTCGTCGCGCAAGGGATCGCGGATCCCGCGCGCGTCGCGATCATGGGCGGCTCGTACGGCGGCTACGCGACGCTCGCCGCGCTCGCGTTCGCGCCCGACGCGTTCGCGTGCGGCGTCGACATCGTCGGCCCGTCGAATCTCAACACGCTGCTGGCGTCGATCCCGCCGTACTGGGAGACGCTGCGCGCGACGTTCACGCAGCGCATGGGCGACAGCGAGGAATTTCTTGCGGCGCAGTCGCCGCTGTTCCGGGCCAGCGCGATCCGCGCGCCGCTGCTGATCGGCCAAGGCGCAAACGACCCGCGCGTGAAGATCGCCGAATCCGACCAGATCGTCGCGGCGATGCGCGCGAACGGCCAGCCCGTGACGTACGTCGTGTTCGAGGACGAAGGCCACGGCTTTGCGCGGCCCGAGAACAACAAGCGCTTCAACGCGGCGGTCGAAGCGTTCCTCGCACGCTACCTCGGCGGCCGCGCCGAACCGGAAGGCCCCGACGAATCGATCGACGCGTATCTGAGGTGATCCGGCGGGCGAAGCCCGACCGCAAATCGAATGACTGGCCGCAACAGTGCCGGCGAAAAACGACGCGACCCGGTTCGTGGTTCGCAGTACCGACCCGGTTTGGTTCCATTTCCTGAGAGCCCGACGCCCTCGAGAGGTGAACTTTTGGATCCCCGGCGCCGGGCCCGTCGCCGTGGCGCCTGGAACACCATGGTTCTACCAGATTCGCGGGACCGCGCAGATCATGGGTTGCGGTTTTTTCGCAGCTTATTCGAAAATGACGCTTGCCATGGCGTGGGATACGTTTGGCGAAGCGAATGGCGCTGGAACATATTCAGAGTTCGTGAAGATCATAGCGAAGCTGAGAGATGGGCCGACCAGCGGCATCAGCGAGATCGGCTGCGCGGCCCTGGTCGACCCGATCTACTTCGCGCGACCCGTCCCGTACACGCGTATGTACGGACCGATGGTCAGTCACGACACCCGGGACGTCGACGGCGCGCGCGTTTGGCAAGCGTTGACCGAAGCGATGCACGGAGCTTTTGCCGACGCGACTCGCCCCCCCGACGCGGCGATATCCCAACTCAACATCCCGGGCGGGCGCGGCGCCCCGACGCTGATTCGTCCCCGCCTGGGTCAATCCGGCTTTCGCACGGCGGTCCTCGGCGCCTATGAGCGACGCTGTGTCGTAACCGGCGAGCGCACCTTGCCCGTATTGCAAGCGGCACACATCCGCCCGTTTGCAGAAGTGAACGAACACGATGTTCAAAACGGGCTACTGCTGCGCAGCGATCTGCATGTGCTCTTCGACGCCGGTCTCGTCACCGTTGATCCGAATCTACGATTTCGCGTGAGTCCGAAGATTCGAGAGCTGTATGAGAACGGCCGCGATTACTATGCCCTGAACGACCGCAGCATCCGCTCTCCTCGAACTGAGGAGCAGCGACCCTTGCGCGAACATCTCGATTATCACAGCTCCGTCATCTTCAGGCCGTGAGCACTGCGCGTGAGTTCGAGATCGTTCCGAACGTCAGCGAAGGGCGCGACGCGGCGGTGATCGACGCGTGCGTCGTCGCGATGGAAGCGCACGGCGTGCGCGTGGTGCACCGCACCAGCGATCCGGTTCACCACCGAAGCGTGATCACCGCGGTCGGCGGCGCGTCGCAGGTCGTCGCCGCGGCGGTGGCGCTCGCGCGCGTTGCGCACGAGCGCATCGATTTGCGCGCGCACCGCGGCGCGCACCCGCGCATCGGCGCGCTCGACGTGCTGCCGTTCGTGCCGCTCGGCGACGCGGCACTCGACGACGCGGTCACGCTCGCGCACCGCGCCGCCGCGCGTATCTGGCGCGAGGTCGGGGTGCCGTCGTATCTGTACGGTGCCGCCGCGAGCGCGCCGCACCGCGAGCACCTAGCCGACATCCGGCGCGGCGAGTTCGAAGGGCTGGCCGCGCGGCTGGGCGGGGATCAGCGCTGGTGCTTCGACTACGGCGACGCCGCGCACGCCTCGGCGGGCGCGATCGCGATCGGGGCGCGGCCGTTCCTGATCGCCTACAACGTCGAGCTCGCCGGCGGCGACCTCGGTCTGGCCAAGCGGATTGCGCGGCGGCTGCGTGCGTCCAGCGGGGGGCTGCGGACGCTCAAATGCCTCGGTCTGCGACTCGCTCCCGATCGCGTTCAGGTGTCGTGCAACGTCACCGACGTCGACGCCGTCCCGCTCTACCGCGTGACCGAGCTGGTGCGCCGAGCGGCGGCTCGCGAAGGCGTCTTGGTCCGCCGCAGTGAGCTGATCGGCCTCGCACCATATCGCGCACTTGAACGAACGGCTCGAGCGTACGCGGCGGCGGAACCCTTCGCCTGACCGTCGTACCGTAGCCTGATGCTCGCTCGCCGACTTGCCGCCGCGCTCTGTGGCGCCGCGGTCGCGCTCTGCACCGCGGTACACCCCGTCCGTGCCGCCGCACCGAACCCCGTCGCAAACCCGGTCGTTCCCGGTCACGTCCGCACGCTCGCCAACGGCCTGCGCGTCGTCGTGCTCGAAGACCACGCCGCGCCGGTCGCCGTCGTCAACATGTGGTACCGCTTCGGCGGAGCGTACGAAAAGCAGGGCAAGACGGGGCTCGCGCACGCGCTCGAGCACATGATGTTCCGCGGCACGACGACGCTCTCGTCGAGCGGGCTCGACGACTGGGGAGCGCGCCTGGGCGCGCAAGTCAATGCGGAGACGACGAGCGAGTACACGCGGTACGACCTCGTGCTGCCGGCCGACCGCGTCGACGGCGCGCTGCGCGTCGAGGCCGACCGCATGCACAACCTCAAGCTCGCGCCCGCGGACTGGAACAAAGAGCGCGGCGCCGTGCTGCAAGAGTGGACGCAAGATCACAGCAACGCGCTGTTCGACTTCGGCACCGGCTTGCAAGAAAAGCTCTACCCGGGCTCGCCGCTCGGCAAGACCGCGCTCGGCGAGAAGCGCGACATCGTGAAGGCGACCGTCGCCGACCTGCGCGCATACTACAAAACGTGGTACGCGCCCAACAACGCGACGCTCGTCGTCACGGGCGACGTCGATCCCGACGCCGTGTTCGCGTCGGCACAAAAATGGTTCGGGCCGATCCCGGCGCGCGCGGTGCCCAAGGTGACGCTGGTGCAGCCGAAGGCGGCGACGGGCGTGACCGCGCGCGTGAAAGCGGACTATCCGTTCACCGTCGTCGATCTCGCATACGCCGCGCCGCCGGCGTCGGGCGCAACCGAGGACGACGGGCTGCGCGCGCTCACCGCGCTCGTCGCGCTGCAAAACCCGCGCGGGCCGTTCCGCACCGCGTTGGTCGACAGCGGTATCACCCTCGGCTTCGGGCTGCAGCCGTCGCTCGACCGCCACGTCGCCACGTTCCACGCGTTTCTGGTCGTCGCACCGGGTCACACCGCCGAACAGGCACGCACCGCGTGGAAGAACGTGCTAGCCTCATCGCTCGCGCACGGGATCGATCCCGAGTTCATCGAGGCGGCGAAACGCAGCGAACTCACGGGCTTGGTATACGCGCGCGACTCGATCTCCGGGCTCGCGAGCGCGCTCGGCAGCGGGTACGTGTTTCCCGGCGACCGCGATCCGGCAACCTACGCCGCGGAAGTCGAAGCAGTCGACGTCGCGAGCGTGAACGCGGTTGCGCGGCGCGTCTTTGCGACGCCCAACGCCGATGCCGTGCTGGAGCCGACGACCACCGATCCCGCGAAGGCGAAGCCGCCGTCCGACCTGGGCGGAAGCGTCAAGGACGACTTCGGCGGACGCGTCCCCGACGGCGCCGTCGTACAGCCCGCGTGGATGCGCACCGACCTTGCGCGCCCGCTGACGCTGCGCAGCCGCGTCGCGCCGGTGCAGACGACGCTGCCCAACGGCCTCAAGCTGCTGGTGCAGCGCATCCACGATAACGGCACGGTGTTCATCGGCGGAACGATGGTCCGCTCGCCCGACTTCGAGCCGCCGGGCAAAGAAGGTCTGGCCGGCATCGCGTCCGCGCTGCTGTCGTATGGCAGCGCGAACTACGACTACACGGCGCAGCACCGCCTCGGCGACGATCTCGGCGCTGGGATCGGCTTCGGCTCGTCGTTCGGTGCGCACGGTCTCGCGCGCGACACCGACAAGCTGCTCGACGCGCTCGCCGACGACGTGCGCCGCCCGCTGCTGCCCGAAGACCGCTTCGTGCTGATTCGCCAGAACAGCGCGGTCGCGACCGAGCGGCGCGCGATCGACCCGCAGTACCGCGCGTCGCGCGCGTTCGCCGAAGCGCTGTATCCCGCGAACGATCCCGCGCTGCGCGAGTCGTCGAAAGCGTCGCTCGAATCGGTCACGATCGACGACGTGCGCGCGTTCGTGAAAAAATATCACCGCCCCGACCTCACCACGCTGGTGATCGTCGGCGACGTCGATCCGGACGCGGTGAAAGCCAGCGTCGTGCGCGCGTTCGGGGACTGGCACGCGGACGGCCCTGCGCCGGACCCGCACCTGCACCCGATCCCGCTGCCGTCGCCGGTGCGCAAGCTCGTCGAGACGCCGTCGCTGGACGTGTCCGTCGAGCTCGGTCAGCCCGCGCCTGCGGAGGGCGACGTCGACGCCGACGCGTTCATGCTCGCCGACGCGCTGCTCGACGACCAGTCGTTCGCGAGCCGGCTGTTCATCGAGGTGCGCCAGAAGCGCGGCCTGGTGTACAACATCGGCACGACGTACTCGTCGGACCGCGACCGCGGCACGTGGGTCGCCTCGTTCCGCGCGGTGCCGTCCAAGGTCGACGCGGCCGAAGCGCTGGTGCGCGATCAGGTCAAGCGCCTGCAAACCGATCTCGTCGATCCCGAGGAGCTGCGCCGCTGCGCGACGCGACAAGCCGCGCGCATCCTCATGGCCGAGCAGTCGACGGCGGCCATCGCAGGCGACCTGATGAACATCGGCACCGACCGGCTCGCGCCCAACTACTACTCGACGCTCGCCGAGCGCTACGCGAAAGTCACGCCCGCCGACGTGCGACGCGCGGCGCGCGAGTACTTCCACCCCGACCACTTCGTCGAGATTCGCACCGGACCGAAAACGTGAGGCTCACCGTGTTCATCCACCGACTCGCCGCCGCCGCTGCCGTCGCAGCGCTCGTGCTCTCGCCGGTGCGGCCGCTGCGCGCGAGCGCGCAGAGCACGCCGCCGAGCGCGCGGGCCTAAGACGTGATGCGCGGCGCGGTCGCCCTGGTGACGGTGCTCGCGATTGGGGCAGTCGTGTCCGCATCGAGCCCCGCCCGCGCGTGCGACGTGTGCAACCTGCAATTGACGCACCGCACGGGCCCCTACCGGATCGTCCTGACGAAAGAAGGCGCAACGGTCGCGAAAAAGGCGCCGCAGCTTCGCGTCACCATCGTCAACCCGGGTCCTCGCCCGCTCCTCCTCGGCGATTCGCCTTCGTCACGCGTCGTGCTCAACTCGATCACCCCGAATGCTCGCGCGATGTTCCCAATCGCGGTCGCTCCTCGCGGACGCACCAAGACGGTCGCGCCGGGATCACGCCTGACCCTCCTCGCGAGAACTCAGTTTCCGCTCAACCGTCCCGGCGTCTACCGGTTCAACGTCTCGTACGGGCGCGTAGACTCCAACATTGTCACCTACACGGTCACCGCGAGGCCGTAGCGCTCACAGCGCCGCGATCCGGCGCAGGCCTTCGGCGACGTCCTCGATCGGCGCGACCCAGCTGATGCGCAGCCAGCCTTCGAGCGAGTCGCCGAAGATGCGACCGGGGATCGCGACGACGCCGCGGTTCTCCACCAGCTCCAGCGCGGCGGCGAGCGAGTCGGTGCCGCGCGGAAGCTTCACGCACGCGTAGAACGCGCCGTCGACCGGCACGTAGCGCAGGCCGCCGGCGTCGAGCGCCGCGATCGTGCGCGCGTGCTGGTCGCGGTACCACGCCGACTGCTCCGTCAGCGCGCCGGGCTCGCCGAAGATCTCGTACGCGACGCGCTGGCCGAACGCGCTCGCGGTCGACGTCACCCACGCGTGCGTCTTGTTCAGAAGGTCGATCGCGCCGTCGGGTGCCAGGAGCCAGCCGATGCGCATGCCCGTGAGCGCGTTCGACTTGGAGAGCGAGTTTGCCACCACGGTGTGCGGGTAGTAGTTCGCGACGTAACCGGGATCGTCGACGTACGTCAGCTCGCGGTAGATCTCGTCCTGCAGCACCCAGACCGGCGGTCCGCCGCGCGCGAGCAGTCCTTCGGCGAGGCGGCGCGCATCCGCGTCGCGGAACACGCGGCCCGTCGGGTTCGCCGGCGACGCGATGACGATCAGGCGCGTCGCACGGTCCACCGCTTCGAGGATCGCTTCGACGTCGTAGCGGAAGTCTTCGTCGGCGCGCATGTGCACGCGGCGGTACGACACGCCTTCGAGCTGCGCCATCTTCGCGTACGCCGGAAACGCCGGGTCGACGACGAGCAGCTCGTCGCCCGAAGGATCGAGCAGCGTCTTGATCGCGACGTACACGGCTTCTTGCGAGCCCGTCGTCACGCACACGTTGCGCGCGTCCGACATGCCGGGATAGCCGTAATGCGCGGCGATGCGCTCGCGCAAGCCGAGGTCGCCCGCGTTCACCGTGTACTTCAGGCCATGCACGCTCGCCCAGCGCGCGGCGGCGTCGATGAACCGCTGCTGCGGCAAGATTGTGGGCTCACCGAGCCCGAGGTCGATCGAGCCGGGCTTCTTCTTGGCCGCGATCACCCGAATCAAACTGGGCTCGATCGCGGCCACGCGCGGATTCACGACATCGAGCTCAGACGGAAACCTCGTAGTCGCGCAGCGCGGCGTTGAGCGACGTCTTCTGGTCGGTGGAGTCCGTGCGCTCGCCGATGATCAGCGCGCACGGCGTGCCGAACTCGCCCGCGGGGAAACGTTTGGGCAGCACGCCCGGGATCACGACGGCCCGCGGCGGGATCAGTCCTTTGGACACGACCGGATCGCCGCCGCGCACGTCGACGATCGGCGTCGATGCGGTCAGCACGACGCCCGCGCCGAGCACCGCTTCGCGGCCGACGCGCACGCCTTCGACGACGATGCAGCGCGAGCCCAAGAACGCACCGTCTTCGACGATGACCGGCGTCGCCTGCGGCGGCTCCAGCACGCCGCCGATGCCGACGCCGCCGCTCAAGTGCACGTCCTTGCCGATCTGCGCGCACGAGCCGACCGTCGCCCACGTGTCGACCATCGTGCCGTCGTCGACGTACGCGCCGATGTTTACGAACGCCGGCATCAGGATCGCGCCCTTGCCGAGATACGAGCCGTAGCGCGCGATGCCGCCCGGCACGCAGCGCGCGCCCAGCTTCTTCCAATTCCGCTTGGTCGGCAGCTTGTCGTAGTACGACGGCAACCGGTAGCGCATCTCGATCGCGTCGAGCGGTCCCGCGGTGTCGGCGAACGCTTCTTCGACGATGCGCGCGTTGTCGAACCGGCCGAACGACAGCAAGATCGCTCGCTTCACCCAGGGATGCACCACCCAGCCGTCGTCGGTGGGCTCGCAGACGCGCAGCTTGCCGGTGTCGAGCGCGTCGAGCACCTCCTCGACCACGCGCCCCGCCTTCTTCTTGATCGCGTCCGGCTTGGCCGCGAGGCGCTCCTCGAGCTCGACGATCCGGGCTTCCAAGCTGTCATCCATCGCCCCCGGCGTTTCCGCGCCGCCAAGCGTGCTCCCGTCGGGCCGCACCGGCCGTGGCTCGCGGCGGCCGCGGGGTAAAGGCCGAGCGGGGGCGCGGGCGGCTTGCGGCTAACGCGCATTCCCCCGAGGTTAGGAGCATCGTGAACACCGCAGCGGACGACCTTCGCATCAACGCAATTCGCTTTCTCGCGGTCGACGCCGTCCAGAAGGCGAATTCCGGCCATCCGGGCTTGCCGCTGGGCGCGGCGCCGGCCGCGTTCGCGCTGTGGACGCGCCACCTGCGCTTCAACCCGGCCGACACGCACTGGTTCGACCGCGACCGCTTCGTGCTCAGCGCCGGCCACGGCTCCGCGCTGCTGTACGCGCTGCTGCACCTCACCGGCTACGACGTCTCGCTCGACGACCTCGAGCACTTCCGCCAGCTCGGCAGCCGGGCGCCCGGGCATCCCGAGTACCACCTCACCCCCGGCGTCGAGGTGACCACCGGGCCCCTGGGCCAGGGCTTCGCGAACGGCGTCGGCCTGGCGATCGCCGAGGCGCACCTCGCGGCCGTCTACAACCGCGAGCAGACCATCGTCGACCACCACACCTACGTGCTCGCCGGCGACGGCGACTTGATGGAAGGCGTCGCGTCCGAAGCCGCGTCGCTCGCGGGCCATCTCGCGCTCGGCAAGCTGATCGTGCTCTACGACGACAACAAAGTGTCGCTTGCGGCGGCGACCGACGTCACGTTCACCGAGGACGTGCGCGAGCGGTTCGAGGCGTACGGCTGGCATACGATCGAAGTCGGCCCCGCAGAAGCGAACGACGCCGATACGATCGACCGCGCGATCACGGAAGCGAAAGCCGAGACGCTGCGACCCACGCTAATCGCCGTGCGCTCGACGATCGGCTACGGCTCGCCCGAAGCCGGCACGTTCAAGACGCACGGCGAGCCGCTCGGCAAGAACATGGAAGCGACGCGCAAAGCGCTGCACTGGGACTACCCGCCGTTCGTCATCCCCGACGAGCCGGCGGCGTTCTTCAAGAGCGTCGGCGCGAAAGGCGCCGATCTGCAAGCGGAGTGGAACACGCGTTACGCCGCGTGGAAAACCGCGAACCCGGAGCTCGCCGCGCAGTTCGAGCGCGCGCGCGACGGCAAGCTGCCCGCCGAGCTGCCATGGCCCACGTTCAACGCCGAGAACGGCAGCGTCGCGACGCGTGAAGCGGGCGGCACGGTGATGAACGCGATCGCCGCCGCGCTGCCCGAGCTCGTCGGCGGCTCCGCCGATCTCGACCCGTCGACGAAGACGTACCTCAAAGGCCAAGGTGATTTCCAGCCGGGCTCGTACGCCGGGCGCAACATCCACTTCGGCGTGCGCGAGCACGGCATGGCCGGATCGATGAACGGCATCGCATTGCACGGCGGGCTGCTGCCGTTCGGCGCGACGTTCTTCAACTTCGTCGACTACCTCAAACCGTCGCTGCGCCTCGCCGCGCTCAATAAGATTCGCGAGGTCTTCGTCTTCACGCACGACTCCGTGTTCCTGGGCGAAGACGGACCGACGCACCAGCCCATCGAGCAGCTCGCGATGATCCGCGCGATTCCGAACGTCATCGACATTCGCCCGGCGGACTCGCTCGAAACGCTGGAAGCGTGGAAGCTCGCGGTGCAGCCCGAGACGGGGCCGACAGTCATCGTGCTCACGCGCCAGAAGCTGCCGTATCTCGGCGACCGCACCGCCGCGGTCAGACGCGGCGCGTACGTGCTGGTCGATCCGCCCGGCGGCGCGTTCGACGTGATCCTGATCGCCAGCGGTTCGGAGGTGTCGCTCGCCGTCGACGCGGCGAAGATCCTCGCGCAGCGCGGCACGAAAGCGCGCGTCGTGTCGATGCCGTCGTGGAAGCTGTTCGACGCGCAGGACGAGGCGTATCGCACCAGCGTCCTCCCGGAGAGCGCGAAAGCGCGCATGTCGATCGAAGCCGCCGCGACGATGGGCTGGTCGAAATACGTCGGCGACCGCGGGATCGCGTTCGGCATCGACCACTTCGGCACGTCGGCCCCCGCCGCCGACATCGCCAAAGAGTTCGGCTTCACCCCGGAGCACGTCGCCGACGTCGCCGCCGGCCTCCTCGCCAACGTTTAGCAACGCCAGAGAAAGAAAGCATCACGACATGGGCGACCAGCTCAAAGAACTCGCGAAGGTCGGGCAGAGCATCTGGCTCGACAACATCCGGCGCAGCATGTTCGGCTCGGGCGAGCTGCAGCGGCTGATCGACCTCGGTCTCCGCGGGATGACGTCCAACCCGACGATCTTCGAGAAGGCGATCGGCAGCGGCACCGACTACGACGAGCAGTTGCGCACGCTCGTCGACGAGGACGATCCGACCTCGGTGTTCGAGGCGCTCGCGATCCGCGACATCCGCAGCTCGTGCGATCTGTTCCACGGCGTTTGGGAAGAGACGAAGGGCCTGGACGGCTACGTATCGCTCGAAGTGTCGCCCACGCTCGCGAACGACACCGAAGGCACGATCGCGGCGGCGCAGCGCTTGTGGAACGCCGTCGACCGCCCCAACGTGATGATCAAGATCCCCGGCACCGCGGCGGGCGTCCCCGCCATCAAGGCGTCGATCGCCGCCGGCATCAACATCAACGTCACGCTGCTGTTCTCGGTGGACCGCTACGAAGCCGCCGCGAACGCGTACCTCGAAGGGCTCGAGGAGCGCGCCGCGCGCGGCGAGCCGATCGACCGGCTCGCGTCGGTCGCGTCGGTGTTCGTCTCGCGCATCGACAACGCGGTCGACAAGAAGCTGCAAGCCAAGATCGACGCCGGCGAGCATAGCCTCGAGTCCCTGCTCGGCAAAGCCGCGGTCGCGAGCACGAAGCTGACGTACCAGCGGTTCCTCAAGCTGTTCGGCGGCGACCGCTTCGCCGCGCTCAAAGCCAAAGGCGCGCACGTGCAGCGGCCGCTGTGGGCGTCCACGTCCACGAAGAACCCCGCGTATCCCGACCTGATGTACGTCGAGAACCTCATCGGCCGCGACACCGTCAACACCGTGCCGCCGAACACGCTCGAAGCGCTGCTCGACCACGGCACCATCCGCGCGGACGCGGTGCTCGAAGACATCGACGGCGCGCGCGCCGTGATCGACGCGCTCGCGAAAGCGCAGATCTCCATCTACGACGTCACGGAGACGCTCGTCGCCGACGGCGTGAAGTCGTTCGCCGACTCGTTCAACGCGATGCTCGACGCCATCAAAGGCAAGCTCGAGAAGCTGCGCAGCGGCGCGCCGCCGCTCGTGTCGCTCGCGCTCGGCA
>CAWCRI010000016.1:0-84672 GCA_963797935.1 Vulcanimicrobiota bacterium | reverse complement strand
AGATCAAGTGCAGGTTTCGCACGCCTTTGATCTGCGAGACGTCGGCGCCGGAAAGCACGAAGCCGTCGGGCAGATATTTTGGCGTGACCGGCTTGAAGCCGGCGTCCGGGACCGCGTTGGGCAGCGTGCGCGCTTCTTGGTACGACCGCCCGTGCACCGTTACGAAACCGGGCGGCGTGGCGGAGCTGAAGATGGACTGCGGGATGTCGTCGGTGTAGCGGATGTCCTCGTAGCGCGTGCTCCACGCGAGCGAACCGTCGCTGTGGTACGCCTCTTTCGCCAGCACGACGTGTGTCTGCACGTCGATCCACAGCCGCATCGCGCGCTCGCCGGTGTGGCGGCTCACGAGGTCGACGACGTCGACCTTGCGGCTTGCGGTGTTTCCCGCCGCCGTGCGCAGCGCGCGGTAGTTGCCGTCGACGAGCGCGATGTCGTCGACGACGGCGACCGGGTCGACGGCCGCCTTGTTCACGCTGACGACGATGCGCTTGCGCTGCGGGTCGACGTCCCACGACATCGCGCCGCGGCTGATGACGAACTGTCCGTACAGGACGCGCGGCGTGAGGTAGGTGCGGCGCGTCTGCTCCGGGGCGCGGTGCTCGATCTGGGCCTCGACCGCGAACGACTGCGTCTGGCCGCCCCGGATCGACCACATCTTGCCGACGAACGACACGTGCTTTGGCGCGGCGACGGCCGCTACCAGGAGCGGCCGTGCGTCGGTTCCGCCGGCGAAGGCGGGCGCCGGCGCGGGGGCGGGCTTGGCCGCGCGCGCCGGCGTGGGGCGGGCGGCGGCGTGCGGCGGGACGGCCGCGCGGACCGCGGGGGCGCCGAGCGCCAAAAGCGCGAGCGCCGCGGCCGCGAGGCTAGCGGACCGCACCGCTGGCGTCGTCGAGGGTCGCGGCGTCGGCGGTATCGATGTAGGAAGCGGCGGACGAGGCGGCGCTGCCGCGGTCCTGCGCGTCGGTGGTGTAGACGGCCGGTGTGGCACCCGGACCGAACGGGTTCTGCTGCGCCTGCGCGTTGTGCGCGTCGAGGAAATAGCTCGCGCTCACGCCGGCTGCGACGGGCTGATCGTGATGGCCGAACGGCACGAGATAGAACGCGAGCGCGGCGGCGGCCGCGACGGGCAGCGCGATGCGCGGCCCCCAGCCCGAGAGCAGGCGCTGGGTCCACGACGGACTCTCGTGGCGCACGGCGTCCCAGACGCGCGCCTTCACGAGCGACGGCAACTCCAGCTCCTCGGCCCGGGCCGCGCTGCGGAGCGCTTCGCCCAGCGCTGCTTCCTCGTCGTAGAGGGCGTTGCAGTCCGTGCACGATTCGAGGTGCGCGAAAACGCCGGCGTCGGCTGATGGGGTCAGCGCGCCGTGCAGGTAGTCGATGAGGGTCTCGCGGTCGTAATGCGTCGTCATTTTTGTTCCTGTTGCGCCCGGGTCACCAACCGGCGAAGAAGGGCTCTTGCTCGGTGGAGCCGCGACCGGACCGTTCCGATCGAACATCCCATGATGTCGGCTATCTCCTGGTAGCTGTACTCCTCGATATCGGCGAGAACCACGACTTGGCGCTGCTCGGGAGAAAGCTGAGCAAGCGCCTTGGCGAGCGGCTCTCCGAGCTGCCCCGCCACGTAGTCCTCGATGGGGTCGACGGCCAATGGCCGTTGCCCACCGTACTCCTGCGGGGCGTTGTCTTCCGGGATCTCTTCTTGGAAACGTCCTTTGCGGCGCCGAAGTTCATCCCGATACAAGTTCGTGACGATTCGGTAGATCCACGAGAGGAACGACGTCCCCGGTTGGAAGGACCGCCAGGCGCGGTAGACGCGGATGAACGCATCTTGGGTCAAGTCGCGAGCGTCCGCCTCGTTGCCGGTCAAGCGGTAGGCGAAGTTGTACGTCGCCTTGCCGTACTGGGCCATCGCCTGCTCGAGGAACGCCGACGCTTCGCGCGTCGGCGGCTCGATCGGCTTGCGCGGGACCCCCATCGGGATCAGAGCCTTCGGGGCGTCGTCGGCTTCGGCCTCGCGGCGCGGCCGCGGCTACTTACAACTGTTCGCCGCCGGGATGATCACCTTGGACGCCGCGTCCTCGTGCTTGGTCGTGAACGCGGCGATGTCGCCGAGATCGCGGTCGAGCAAGTGCGCGTCGTTGAGCGAGCTCACCGTCTTGTGCTGCGGATCGAACGTCGTTTGCGTATCGCGCAAGAATCCCGACACGGGGTACGGCGTCTGCATCGCGCCGCCCGGCGCGACGTTGGGCATGTTCGAACGCTGCATGTTCAGCTCGCTCTCGCTGAGCTGGCCGAAGCGGCGCATGCGCTCGGTCTCGACGAACCCGCTCATCGCGTTGAGCTGGACCTTCTGCGCGACGAGCACGCCGGTCAGGGTCGAACGAAGATCGCGCAGCGTCTTTGCGTCCTCGGGCTTCGCCGTCGCGGGGATGTCGAGCGCAGAGGACTTGAGGGCCTCGGTGAGCGCGTCGACGTTCTTCACCATGAGGTCGACCTCGTGATCCATCTGCATCAAGTGCAGGTCGCGCGCCTCGTTCGAGTCTTTCACGACGTAGTCGAAGATGCGCTTGCGCAAGCCGCCGTACGTGCGATCGTTCTTGAGCGCCGCCGCGACGGCGGGCGCGATCGCGCGCCGAATGGCCGTGCAGACGGGTTTCGACTTCACCGTCCCGATCACCGGAAGCGTTGTCGCCTGCGGGATCGGATCGAGGTTGAACGGGTTGGTCGGCGTCGGCTTGGGGACGGGAACCGGGGACGCGACGCCCAGCAGAAGCGCACCGAGAGCGACGTATGCGAGCACCCCGCTTGCTTCGACGCGACCCGGCGGGTTCCGTGCAGGACGAGCGCTACGGTTTCGGCACGCTAAAACTGGCGGCGGGACTTCGGCGCTCCTATGGCGATAGTTAGGCTTTCCTCACACGCTTCGGAGCGACGATGGCCGCGGCCCACGCAACCCCCCAACCGACCTCGGTCGCCCGCGGTCGCGGACGCCTCTGGCGCTACCTCGCGGTCGCCGGCCCCGGCCTGATCGTCGCCTTCGCCGATACCGAGGCGGGCAGCGTCACCACCGCGGCGACGTCGGGCGCGCAGTTCGGGATGAAGCTCGTGCTGCTGCAGGTGCTCCTCATCGTCCCGCTCTTCGTCATCCAGGAGATGACCGTGCGGCTGGGGACGGTGACCGGCAAGGGGCACGCGCAGCTCATCCGCGAGCACTACGGGCTGGCCTGGACGTGGGTCTCGCTGGGGACGATGCTGCTCACCAACCTGGCGGCGCTCGTCACCGAGTTCATCGGGATCGCGGGCGCCGCGCTGGTCTTTGGCGTGCCCGTGCTGCCGATGATCGTCGTGTCGGCGACGCTGCTGGTCGGGATCGCATTCAGCGGCCGCTACAAGCGCGCCGAGATCTTCGCGCTGGGCCTGTGTCTGCTGGAGCTGCTGTTCATCCCGGCCGCGTTCGCCGCGCACCCCGATCCCGCCGCGCTGCTGCGCGAAGGGCTGCTCGGCAGCCAGCCGCTGGGCAACCGCGACTACCTGCTGCTCGTCGCCGGCAACATCGGCGCGGTCATCATGCCTTGGATGATCTTCTACCAGCAGTCGGCGACGGTCGACAAAGGGCTGCGGCCCAAGGATCTCAACCTCGCGCGGGTCGACACAGCGTTCGGCGCCGTGCTCACGCAAATCATCATGGTCGCGATCGTGGTGACGTGCGCGGCGACGCTGTTCGTGCACCACCAGACCGTCTCCGACGCCGCGCACGCCGCGCTGGCGCTGGTCCCGCTGACCGGCTCGAAGCTCGCCGGGATCGCGTTCGGCGCGGGTCTGCTGGGGGCCGCGCTCATCGGCGCGCTGGTCGTGTCGCTCGCGACGGCCTGGGCGTTCGGCGAGGCGTTCGCGTGGCGCTGCTCGCTCAACGCCGCCTGCTACGACGCGAAGCGCTTCTACGGGATGTACGCGGCGATGGTGATCGTCTCGGCCGGGATCGTGCTGATCCCGCACCTGCCGCTGATCCGCATCACCGTGTGGGTCGAGGCGTTCAACGCGTTCGTGCTGCCGATCGTGCTCGGCTTCTTGGTGGTCATGTCCAACGACAAGAAGATCCTCGGCGACCGGGTGAACTCGGCGCTCGGCAACATCGTCGTGGTGGGCGTCGGCGTGATCTGCGTGGGCCTGGGCTTGTGGATGGGGACCCTGACGATCTTGGGCCGCGCGGGGTAGGCTTACGAAAAGTTGACGCGCGGCCGATACTCCCCATACACGGCTCCGGCAGACGTCCGCCGGTGATCCGCTTCGGGTGAGGGCGTCGGTGTACGCGTCGCGCGGTTCGAACGCGCGGCGAGCTCGTCATGGGACCGGTTCACGGATGAACTTCCCGCTCGCGCTGGGCATGGCCGGAGGACTCGGCTTCGCGCTCTCGATCGTCGGCACCGCGCTCGCCGTCGTCGCGGCGTACGCGGTTCGGCTGCACGTCGTCGCCGCGGCGCTGCGTTGCGAACGCCGCGCCGTGAACGATCAGCGCGCCCGCGTGCTGGACGGCATCGCGGACGGCATGTACGTGGTCGACGAGCAGTTCCGCATCGCGCACGTCAACGGCGAAGCCGCGCGGCTGCTGCACGCGACCCCCGGCGAGCTCGTCGGGCGCGCACTGCAAGACATCGCCGATCCGCTCGCGTCCGAGGTGCTCGCGGACGTGCGCTGCGCGCGCCGCACCGGCGAGCGGGCGGAACGCACGCACGCGCTGCCCGGCACCGGCGCGCTGATCGAGGTGCGCGCGACGCCGGCCGCCGGCCAGGTGATCGTGTCGCTGCGCGACGTCGGCGAACGCGCGCGCGCCGCCGCGCAGGCGCGCGACTGCGAGCAGCGCGTGCGGCTGCTCGCCGACAACGTCGACGCCGTGCTCTGGACGACCGATCGCGACGCCCGGTTCACCAGCGTCACCGGGGCCGCGCTCGAAGATCTCGGGCTGCGGGCGGACGATCTGATCGGCCGTTCCTCCGGCGCCCTCATCGCCGAGCACGTGCTGCTCGACGTCGTCGCCGGCGCGCCCGCGCACACCGAGACCGTGCGCGGGCAGCGCTGGCTGCGCCACCACGTCGAGCCGCTGCGCGACGGCGCGGGCGCGATCGTCGGCGCGGTGGGCGTGTCGCTGGACGTGACCGCGCTCAAGCGCGCGCACCAGCGCCTGTTCGAGAGCACGCACCGCGACCGCGTGACCGGGCTGCCGAACCGCTTGTCGCTCGAGCAGCGCATCGACGAGACGATCGCCGACGCGCGCCGCGACGGCCGGCGCTGCGCGCTGCTGGTCGTCGGCCTCAACCATTTCCGCACGATCAACGACGCGCTGGGCCACGGCGCGGGCGACGACGTGCTGCGTGACGTCGCATTGCGGCTGCAAGAGACGCTCCGCGCCGGCGACGTCATCGCGCGGCCCGGCGGCGACGAATTCGTCATCCTGATGCCGCGCGTGATCTCCAACGCGGAGGTCGAAAGCGTCGCGCAGCGCGTGCTGGGCGCGCTGGCGCTCCCCGTCACCGCGCGCGGGCGCGAGCTGTTCGTCGACGCGAGCGTCGGCGCGGCGATCTTCCCCGAGCACGGCGACGACACCGAGTCGCTGGGCGCGCACGCCGACGCGGCGATGCAGCGCGCGAAGACGCGCGGCGGTGAACGCTTCGCGGTCTACGACGACGACTCGCTTCAAGCGGCCGCCGCCGAGCTGCTCGCGCTCGACAACGACCTGCGCCACGCCGTCGCGCGCGACGAGCTGCGGTTGCTGTATCAGCCCGTGATCGACGTCGCGACGCGCCGCATCGTGGGCTGCGAGGCGCTCGTGCGGTGGCACCACCAGACGCGCGGAATCGTGCCGCCCGGCGTCTTCATCACGATCGCGGAGCAGAGCGGCGCGATCGTCGCGCTCGACCGCTGGGTGCTGCGCGAGGCGTGCGCCACCGCGGCGCGCGTGCGCGCCTACGAGCCGGGCTTCCGCATGGCCGTGAACCTGTCGCCGTACGATCTGCGCGAGCCCGATTTTCCGGACGTCGTGGCGACGATGCTCATCGAGCACAGCCTCCGCCCCGGCGCGCTCTCGATCGAGGTGAACGAGAACGACCTGCTCGACGACGGCGTGCTGCTGGCGCTGCGGCGCATCTGCGCGCTCGGCGTCGAGGTCACCGTCGACGACTTCGGCGTCGGCTACAGCAGCTTTCCGTCGCTCAAGCGGTTGCCGGTCACCGCGCTCAAGGTCGACCGCGCTTTCATCCGCGACGTGGCGGAGGACGCGTACGACCGGGCGATCGTCGGCTCCATCGTCTCGATCGCCAAAACGCTCGGGCTGCGCGTCACCGCCGAAGGGATCGAGACCGAGGAGCAGCTCGGCTTCGTCGCGTCGCTGGGCTGCGACGAGGCGCAAGGCTTCCGCTTCGGCGCGCCGATGACCGGGGCGGAGCTGGACTGCGCGCTCGCGCCGCGCCCTCGCTTGCATCTGCTCGGTCAGGGAGCCACAGTCTGAGAATCCCCTGATACGAGGAGAGACAGTCCGCCGCGGCCAGGGTACCATCGCTGTGGATAACGTGGAGAGAGGTGGCAAGTGGCGATCGTTTGGAAGGTCGAGGACGAAGCGGAACGGGTGCTGCGGCAGCGCCGCGCATTCCGCGAGTGCCTCACCACGATCGCCGAACCGGCCTCTGACGTCGACGCGGCTGAGTTGATCTACGGCGAGCTCGTGGCCAACACGGTTCGCTACGCGAACGGGGCCGTGGAGGTTCGGCTGGAGCTCGTCGATAGCAAGCCGCCGGTACTGGTCGTGCGCGATCACGGCCCCGGGCTGCGGGTCCATCCGTGGACCCCGCGCCGCGACGTCTACGCCGAGTCGGGACGCGGCCTGGGCATCGTCGAGCTGCTGGCCCGCGACGTCGAGGTCGACCAGCCGGCGGGCGGCGGCACGGTGATCCGCGCCGTCCTGCCGGTCACGCCGCGCGCCGCATAGCCTACCGCTCCAGCCGGTAGTTCAGCTCGATCGAGCGCGGGCGGGCGACGTGGTCGCCTTGCGCGTTCGCGAACGTGATGAAGTACCGGTCGTCGAGCAGGTTGTGCACGCGGAGGGCGAGCGCTCCGCGCCCGAGCGCGATGCCTTTCTCGACGTCGAGCGTGAGGTGCGGCGGAACCTTGCACGCCGTCGAACCCAGGCCGGTGCGCGGATCCGGCGGGCAGAAGCGGTTGACGAAGCCCGCCCCGAGATCGGACGGCGCGGTCGTGAGGCCGCTGCCGTACTCGGCGCTCGCCGAGAACCAGCCGTTGTGCCGGTCGTTGATCAGCAAGCCCGCGTTCGCGTCCCAGTGCTCCTCGTGATCCGCCGGCAGCCAGTCGGGCGAGCCGCCGCCCGCGCACGGCGCCAGCAACGCGGTCTCGCAGTTCTTCACCACGGCGTAGGTGTGCGCGAGCGAGCCGTATACGCGTCCGCCGCGCACCAGCGGGCGCTGGTACGCGAGGCTTTGCGTGGCGATGCGTCCGAGCGCGAAGTTGATGTCCTGATGGAGGTTCGTCGTGCCGACTTGTGTGTCGTCGATGAGATCGGCGGCGTTCTTCTGCGCGACGCGCGCGCCGAGGTCGCCGCGCCCCACGGCGACGTGTCCGCCGATCTCGTAGTCGGAGTCGCGCTGCGGCCGCAGGTCGAAGCTCCCGCTGGCCGGCTGGATGACGCGCGCGACGGACGGCGCGACGTTCTCCAGCGAGAACGGCGTGAAGAACCGCCCGTAGTAGACGTACACGCTTGCCGCGTCGCCGAACAGGCGCGTGAGCTTCACGCGCGGGCTGAGCTGCGAGAAGCCGCTGGCGAACTCGGGGGACGCGATCGTGAACACGTCGGCGCGCACGCCGTAGTCGAGCCGCCAGCGCGTGCCCATGCGCCACGTGTCCTGGAGATATCCCTCCGCGAGGTGACCGGTGTTCGGCGACGTGTCGGCGACGGTGAAGGGCGCGAGCGAGAACGGGTTGTTCGCCTGCAGCCCGATCGCGTAGCGTTTCGCGACGGTGGTGACGTCGTAGACGACGCCGGCGCGCACTTCGTGCGCCGCGCTGCGGAGATCGTAGTCGGCGTTGATGCGGTAGTCGATCGACGTGCGGTCCGAGAACAGCGACAGCGAGCACGTGGTGACGTCGGCGCTGCAATCCGCGGGGTTGCCGCGCGCGAGCCCCGCCGCGTAGTCGTTGGCGGGATCCGGCAGGTCTTGGATGCGCGAGCGCTTGACCGACGGGCCGAACGAGAACGTGCCGCGGTCGCCGATCGCGCGCCGGAACTGCAGCGACGCGAACACGTCGTCTTGCCGCTCGACGTCGTCTTGTGCCGCCGGCGCGCCGGCGGCGACGTCGGCGGGGATCTGATACGTCTGCAAGCTGTGCGACAGCGTGAAGTTCGCGAACGAGCTCTTGCCGTACGGCAGCGTCATGCGCACGAACTGGTTCGCGCTGCTGCCCGCGTCGTGCGGCGCGTCGGGCGACGGCGGGTCGAGCGCGCGCCCGTCGCGCCCGGTGCGCGACGCGACGAGCAGCGAGCCGCCGCGCCCCACGGGCGCGTGATATCCGAGCGTCGCCTCGTAGCGCCCGAACGCACCGCCCGCCGCGTCGAACGTGACGCCCGGCGGCCCCGGCGTGCCGCCTTTCGAAGCGAGGTTCAGCACCGCGCCGAAGCGCTCGCCGTACTGCGCGGGATATGCGCCTTCGAGCACCTCGGCGAAGCCCACGTTGCTTGCGTCCACCTCGTTGCCGATGACGCGGTTGAGCGCTTGCGGCAGCGCGACGCCGTCGATCACGTAGTTGATGTCGCCGTGATCGCCGTTGACGTGCACGGCGCCGTTCGCGCCGCGCGCCGCGCCCGGCACTTGCAGCAGCAGGCCCGACGTGCTGCCGGCCTCGGGCGAACGCGCGAGCGTCGCCGTACTCAGCGTGACGTCGGTGCCCGCGCGCTGAACCTGCGCCGCGTGCGACGTGACGGTCGCCGAGGTGCGGCCGATGCTCTTGGTGGCCTTCAGGACGAGGTTGACGCTCTCGCCGGCCGACGTCACGTCGACGTCGACGACGGCGCTGAGCGGTCCGCTGACGCCGGACACCGAGTACCGGCCCAGCGGGACGGCGCTGAACGCGAACGTGCCGCGCGCGTCGGTGACGGCCTCACGGTGGAGTGTGGGGCCGTTGACTTGAACGGCGGCGCCCGCGACGGCTTGGCCGTTGGCGGTGACGACGCCGGAGAGAAAGCTCGTCGCCTGCGCGAGCGCGGACCCGGTGGTCGCGGCGACGGCGATGACGATGACGAAGGCGAGCGCGCGAAGCGGCCCACCGGATCGATGGCTGAACATGATTCCCTTTGCTGTACTGCGACGACGAAGGAGCCGCGCTAGGGGCGCGGCGGGCGGACGTCAGGCAGGCAGCGGCGGGGGACGGTTCGGAACGAACAGCCGGTAGGGAACGGTTGCGCGCGCGGGGCGCCGCGCCAGCCGGCGCGCCCGCGGCGGCGCGGTCGTCTTGTCGGCGGCCGCGGCGAAGGCCGCGAACAGTGCGACGACGCGGTCGCGGGTGGCGCGGAACAGCACGGCCGAGCAGAGCAAGGCCACGAGCCCGCAGGCGAGCGCCATGGCGAGCCGCGCCGGCTCGAGCGATGCGCCTTCGGCGGCGAGCAAGAGCCCGGCGATCGCCGCTTGGGCGAGCAGGCCGAACGCCGTGGTAGCCACTGTCCGTGGGCCCAGCCGGGCGCGCACCAGGGCGAGCCGGCGCCGGCGTTCGCGAGCGGGTCCGACGAGCCCGAGCGGCAGGGCGACGGCGCCCAGCATGCCGAGCGCCGCGGCGAGCATGACCGCGTGCGCCGGCGAGTCCCAGACGAAGGTCTGGTCGCCGACCGCATGGATCACGCCGTGGACGAGCACGGCGCACGAGAACGTCAGCGCGGCCCACAGGCCGAACGCCGCCGAGCGCGGACGCATGTCCGCATTGTTCCGTACTGAGAGGCCCCGACCTGTCGCCACCGCGGCGGCTCGGAGGGCGTTAGGGTGGTACTAGCCGTGCCGGTCGGGCGGCGCAGAGAGACGTCCGGGAGAGACAGAGGTGCCGCCACACGGGCGGTCCGAACCATGGTGTCCCCCCGCCGCTCGCCCACCGCCGCCCGCCCCGTTTCGCACCCCCGTTCCGCCGAGAGAGTCATGCACAGCCCGCGTCCGTCCGCCTTCGAGTCCGCCGACACCATCAACCGCGTCGTGGCGCTGCTGGTCCGTTTCCCGGAGCTCCACAGCGTGCGCTCGAACCCGGCGGACGCCACGCTGACGCTGTCGTTCGCGGTGCGCGAGCGGCTCGACCGGGCGAAGCAGCTCGCGCTCGCCGACCGCACGTCCGAGCACCTGCGCGCCTTCCTCGATTTGCGCGGCGACGTGCCGGCGAAGATCGCGCTCGCGTGCGACCGCGACACCGCCGTCACGTTCGTCAACGTCACCCGCGACGCGGCGTCGTTCGCGCGCGAGGAGCTCGAGCTGCTCGTCGCGCTGTTCGTCGACGCCTACGGCGACCGGCTCGTGCGTGACGGCGCGAGCGCGCTCCCGGGCGACGACGAAGCGGCGGCGAGCGACGAGATGGTCGAAGTCGCGCTGGACGCGTTGCGGGATCCGACGCAGCGCCGGCGCCTCGTCGGTTTCCGCGAAGAGCAGCACGTGCTCGTGTACTTCGTGCACGCCCGCAAGCGCACGAAAGCCAGGGCCCGATCCTAGCGCCGAGCACCGTCACCATCCTGGTCGTCGGCGACGTGATGGGTTCGCCGGGACGCGACGTCCTCAAGACGCGCCTCGCTCTCGCCCGCGAGCAGCACCACGCCGACGCCGTCATCGCCAACGGCGAGAACGCCGCGGGCGGCTTCGGCTTGACCACGCAAACCGCCGAGGAGATGTTCGCGGCGGGCGTCGACTTCATCACGTCGGGCAACCACATCTGGGACAAGCGCGAGTTTCGCCGCGAGCTCGACGAGACCGACCGCATCCTGCGGCCCGCGAACTACCCGCCCGCGCTGCCCGGGCGCGGCGTGGGGACGTTCACCGCGGCCAACGGCGTGACGGTCGGCGTGGTCAACCTGATGGGCCGCGTCTTCATGCCGCCCGTCGACGACCCGTTCCGGATCGGCCGCGAGCTGGTCGACGACCTCCGCGCGGCCACCCGCGTGATCGTCGTCGACGTCCACGCCGAGGCGACGTCGGAGAAGATGGCGCTGGGGCGCTTCTTCGACGGATCGATCTCGCTGCTGTACGGAACGCACACCCACGTCCAGACCTCGGACGAGCAGATCTTCGCCGGCGGCACCGCCTATCTCACCGACGTCGGCATGACCGGGCCGTCCGACGGCGTGATCGGGATGGAATCCGCGGCTGTTCTGGAGCGTTTCACCAATGCGGTATCCGAGCGCTTCGCAGTCCAGAAAACGGGTACACGTCAATTTTGCGCGGCAGTCGCGACCATTGACGTCGCGACGGGACGTGCGCTCGACATCAAACGCATCAATCTTCGAGGCCTAGCATGATCGAGCCGCAGAGGACGCCCGCGGCGGGTGTCCTCAAGGTGTCCGCTCATTCCAATCCCAACTCCGTCGCCGGCGCGCTCGCCGGCGTTCTGCGCGAAAGACCCAACGCGGAGCTTCAAGCGATCGGTGCCGGAGCGACCAACCAGGCCGTCAAAGCGATCGCGATCGCGCGCTCGTATCTCCGCGCGCAGGAGATCGACCTCGTGTGCGTTCCGGAGTTCACCGACGTCGAGATCGACGGCAACGTGCGCACCGCGATCCGCCTGCTCGTGGAACGGCGCGCCCTGCCGGCGCCGAAGACCGACTAGGTGACGGTCGACTTCCACTCCCACACGCTCGAGAGCGACGGCACCTTGTCGCCCGCCGAGCTGGTCGCGAAGATGCGGACGCGGGGCGTCTCGTGGTTCTCGATCACCGACCACGACACGACCCGCGCGTACGACGCCGTCGACGCGCCCGGCCAGCACGTGGTCCCGGGCATCGAGATCAACACGACCTGGGACGGCAGCGACGTCCACATCCTAGGCTACCGCATCCCCACCGGCGCGTCGGCGCTCGCGGACGTCGTCGAGCGCAACCGCAACCACCGCCGCGACCGCATCGACGTGATGGTGGGCGGGCTCAACCAGGCCGGGTATCCCGTCAGCGTCGAGCAGGTGCTCGCGGAGTCAGGCGGCGGCCACGCGCTCGGCCGGCCGCACGTCGCGAAGGCGCTGGTCCGCAACGGGATGATTCGCGACGTGCAGACCGCGTTCGACGAGCTGCTCTCACACGGCAAACCCGGGTACGCGCCGTCGCTGCACATCACGCCGCTCGAGGCGATCGAGGTCGTGCGCGCGAGCGGCGGGGTCGCGGTGCTCGCGCATCCCGGCCGGCTCAAGGATGAAGCGATCCTCGACGACCTCGCCGAGCAGGGCCTGGCCGGGCTCGAGGTGTTCTACGGCACGCACACGACGCAGCAAGTCGCCCACTACCGCGCGAAGGCGAAGCGCTACGGCCTGGTGATGACCGCCGGTTCGGACTTCCACGACGAGCGCTGGAACGTGCGCGGCGTCGGGATGGACGTCGACGAGGCCGACATCCGGCCGTTCCTCGACCTCGTCGCGTAGCATGCTGCGGCTGCCGCCGCGACGTCATTTCGGCGCGTAGAGGCCGCGCCGCACGCACTCGACCGCGAGCTCCTCGCGGCTGGACACCGCGAAGATCACGAACAGCCGCGCGATGAGGTTGCGAATCGTGTGCAGCGAGCGTTTGCGCGAGCGCGCGATGTCGGGATTCGATTTCCCCTGGCAGATCAGCGCGAGCACCTCGCGCTGCACGGCGGTGAGCCGAATCGCTCGATCGTTGACCGCGTGCGCTTCGCGGCGCAACCATGACTGCGCGGACAGGCGTCGCGTGTGAACGTCGGCGTAGCGCACCGCGTCCGGCGCGGTGCTGAGGCGCGCGAGCCGAAGCGCGGCGGCGACGGCACGGCGTTTGTAACCGAGCTTCGTGTAGAGATCGAATGCTTCGCGATAGCGCCGCGCGGCGGTACGCCGTTCACCACCGCATTCGAGAACATGCGCTTCGATGAGGCGCTGGTACGCGAACGTCGTGGGCCAGCGGCGAATCCAGATGAGCGGTGCGGCTCGCGAGAACTTCACGAACGTGTCGAACGCCGATCTCGCCTCATTCGTACAACCGGCGTTCGCAAGCTCTTCGGCGAGGATTAGCGGGACGATGGTCTCATCGCCGGAGAGCTCGCTCGGCGTCAACGCCGCGTAACCCTCGGCCGCCGCGTCGACGTGATCGCGCTGCGAAAGAGGCTCGCCGGCGCAACGTGCAATCGCCGCGCGTTTGCACAGCGCCTGGACACGGTACGCCGGGGTCGGCGCGATCCGCTCCGCGTCGCGCGCTTCGCGCGCAGCCGCAAGAAGATTGCCTTGCACGTCCGATGCGAATGTCGCGGCGCAGTACGTGATCCAGAATTGGGCTGTTGCGAGCTGCGTCCCCGGCCACTCCATGCGCGCGCGCCGTTCTTCGACGATCGACCAGGTTCGGCGGTCCAAACGTTCGACCGCGAGGTGCGCCAGCGATCGGATGCAGGCCACCTCGAGAAAGCGATCGTAATGGCGGCAGCGGTCGAGCTCGTCGAGCGCGCTGAGGAAAAACGTCGTTGCGCGGGCGGAATCCGCACGCGCGAACGCGAGCCAGCCCCGATACTCGAGCGCCCGCGCGAAGACGATGTCGGAGTCGGGCTCGACCCCGTTCAGCGCGCGTGCGGCGTCGTCGAAATGGCCTCGGCCATACTGGGCGAGAGCGATGTTGAGAGCGATCTCGGACTGAATCGTGCGATGCGTGCCGACGGCTTCGGCTTGCGCCGCGAGGAGCAAGTCGAGGCCTCGCTCGAGATCGCCGCGCCGTACGTACGCCGCACCGGTGAGCATGCGAACCGTCATTGCTTCGTCGGTCTTGCACGGGATCGCCGCGGCGTCGTCCAACACGGCAAGAGCTTCGCCGGGACGCTCCAGACGCAGCAATGCACGCGCCATGACGAGGGTGACGTGCATCTTCGATTCGGCGTCGCGGGGTCGCGCTGCGACGCACAACTCCAAGCAGCGCTCGAACGCGCCCTCGAACCACGCGCGCATCGCGTCCTGAACCGATACACGTCGGTCGGCGCGCTTTTGAAGTGCTGTCGGCGAAACGTCCTCCCGGGAACGACCAGGAGGCGCCCGTACTGGGGCGCCTCCCGAACACCCTTGCCGCTCTCGACGTTTCGCTGCGTCGAATGGATTCCCGTTAGTGACTCGGCGGTCCGGACATCCCGTCGTCCGACGGACCGGCCACGGGCGCCACGGTCGCGATCATCGCGGCGCTCGGAGGGCCAGACATGCCGTCGTACGCGACGGGAGTTGTTGATCCGTTCGTACCACCGGACAACGCCAATAAAATCGCGAGAACTACCATCATTTTGGAGCCACCTTTTCAAGGAGAAGCGCGCAAGATGACAGGTACGATCGTACCTATCTTGCGCAGTATAGTGGCTGGCGCAATATTCGCGCGTACTGCACTGCGAAAATGCGCGGAATACTAGTACGACCGGTCGGTGGACACGCGGCGAGACGTCCGTCAGCATCGGGGACAGATGAAAAAGCCCATCGCCGCGCGGGGCAGCCCGGTGCGCTCGACATCGAAGACCATCACGTGTCCGGATTGCGGACACCGCGAAGCGCAGCACTCCGAGCGGGGCTGCCAGCACCACGAGCCGGGTACGCGGCTCAGCCGTCCGCTATCGTGCGCCTGCCGCCGAACGAACCTCGAACTTCGCGTTCGATCGTTCGACGGTTCGAAGCGCACCGCATAGCGGCCGACGCCGTCGCCGATCATCCTTGCGAGTCGCGCTTTTCCACACCGAAGCCGCGGCTCGTCTACACCCCGGGGATGCTCGGCGCCGGCGTTCATCGTTTCGCCGCCTCACGGCGCGCTGAAGACCCACCGTAGCACGCTACGGCCCGTCGCGCTTGCCCGCGGAGCTGCGCTTCCCCGCCCAGCATGCGAGCGGAGATGTCCCGCCGCGTCGCGCGGGTAGGTGCTCCTCAGGCGAATCGCCGGCGGCGGGACCACGCAACCGGCGACGCTCAGTGCCGGTCTGGGAGCACACTCCACACACCGCACACCATTTCAGATCGAAGGAGCTGCGCAACCATGACCGATGACGAAGTCCGTCCCTGGGTCGGCAAGGCCGTCCGGCTGACGCTCGACGACGGGCGCGTGCTCGCCGGCACGCTGCACGCCGACGAGAGCGGCGGCCACGGCCACACCCACTATGCCGTCGTGTCCGATCCCGTCGCAGAAGGCGGCGAGAAGGTGACCGAGGTGATCCACGGCGCGGGGCGCATCACCGAGATCGAAGACGCGTCCGACGACCCTGCGGCGGTGGAGTGATGCACGCGCTCGGGCTGCTGGCCGCGCGCCTCGCGCTCGGCCTGGGCGTCGCGTCGCACGGCGCGCAAAAGGCGTTCGGCTGGTTCGAGGGACCGGGTCCGGAGAAAGCCGCCGGGTTGATGGGGAGCCTGGGTTTCAAGCCGGGTGAGACGTACGCCACGGCCGCGTCGTACAACGAGCTCGCGTCGGGGCTGATGATCGCGCTCGGTTTGGGCGGGCCGCTCGGCCCCGCGGGCGTGATCTCGACGATGATCGTCGCCGCGGAGACCGTCCACAAGCCCAACGGATTCTTCGCGGGCAAAGGCGGCGTCGAGGTCAACGTGCTGTACTCGGCCGGCGCGCTCGCGCTCGCGTCGGCCGGCTACGGCGCGCTCTCGGTCGACGCGCTTTTGGGCCTCGACGAGAAGCTGCACCACCCGGTGATCACGACGCTCGCGCTCGCGGGCGGGATCGCCGCCGCCTACCTCATCCTCGGGCGGCGCGACACGAGCCCGCCCGACGGCACGCTCGCCGAGCCGACGATGCCGGGGAACCGCGAGCACAACGGCGCCGCGGCGAGCTCCGCGCCCTCACCCGCCGCGAGCTGAACAGCCGGGGCCGCGTAGCGCTCGCTACGCGGCCTTTTCGTGCCCGACGACGCTGCGCTGCCGCGAGTAGAAGAAGTACACCACCAGGCCGAGCGCCATCCAGACGAAGAACGCGACGATCGTCTTGACGGGCAGGCCTTTGAACATCAAGAACAGCGCGCCGGCGGCGGAGAGGATCGGCACGACCGGGCTCCACGGCACGCGAAAGCGGCGCTCGAGGTTCGGCTGCTTCCGGCGCAGGATGATCACGCCGATCGACACCAGCGCGAACGCCGCGAGCGTGCCGATGTTGACGAGGTTCGCCACGTCGTCGAGCCGTGCGATCGCCGCGACGATCGCGACGACGATGCCGATGAGCGCCGACGACAGGTACGGCGTGCGAAAGCGCGGGTGCACGCGCGCGAACATCGCCGGCAGCAGCCCGTCGCGCGACATCGCGAAGAACACGCGGCTCTGGCCGTACAACAGCACCAGCAGCACGGTCGTCAGGCCCGCGATCGCGCCGAGCGCGACGATCGCGCCGGCCCAGCCCAGGCCGATCTGGATCAGCGAGAACGACACCGGCGACGGCACGTTGAGCTGGTCGTACTTGAGGATGCCGGTGAGGACGGCCGACACGATGATGTAGAGCACCGTGCAGATCGCGAGGCTCGCGAGGATGCCGCGCGGCAGATCGCGCGCCGGATCGCGAACTTCTTCCGCCGAGGTCGACACCGCGTCGAACCCGATGTACGCGAAGAACACCAGCCCCGCGCCGTTCACGACGCCCCACCCGCCGAACGGCGCGAACGGATGCCAGTTCGCCGGATCGACGTGACCGATGCCGATGATGATGAAGAACGCGACGACGCACAGCTTGACCGCGACGATGAGCTTGTTCACCGTGTTGCTCTCGCTCGTGCCGCGGATCAGCAGGGCGCTGATGAGCAGGATGATCAGCGCGGCCGGCAAGTTGATGATGCCGCCGTCGAACGGGTTGCTGTCGAGCGCCTTCGGGATGACGATGTGAAACGTCGCGCTCAGGAAGTCGGAGAAATATCCCGACCAGCCGATCGCGACCGTCGCCGCGCCGAGCGCGTACTCCAGGATGAGCCCCCAGCCCACGATCCACGCGATGAACTCGCCGAGGGTCGCGTAGACGTACGTGTACGCGCTGCCGGAGACCGGCACCGACGACGCGAGCTCCGCGTAGCAGAGCGCAGCGAGCGCGCTGACGATGCCCGCGATCACGAACGACAGCACGATGGCGGGGCCCGCGCTCGTCGCGGCCGCCTTGCCCGTGAGCACGAAGATGCCCGTGCCGATGATGGCGCCGATGCCGAGCGCGGTGAGGCCCCACACGCCCAGCGTTTTCTTGAGCGCGGTTCCGTGCGGGTCGGCGCCGGTTTGCGCGAGCAGCGCGTCGAGCGGTTTTACGCGGCCGAGGACGTTCACGGGCCTACCGTACCCGCCAGCAGGCGGTTCAGCGCCGCCGACGCAGGGTCGGCGATGGCGACAAGACGCGCCTCCTGCGCGCGCACGACCTCCGCGTCCTTGATGAAGTGGTGGTTGATGCGCACGTTCGCGACGCTCGCGGCGAGCGCGGCGCGGAAGAAGTGCAGCGCGCACTCGACGTCGCTCGCGAGGTGCGTGTTGCCGAGCGCGGCGGCGCGCTCCGCGAGCGCGACGCCCTCGGCGCTCAGCCCGGCCGCGGCGAGCGGCGCCTCGGCCGCGCCGGCGAGGGCCGCTTGCAGGGCGGCCGTGCGCGCCCGCTTCTCGTCGTCGGTCGCCTTCGGGAGCGCGGACGCGGCGATGACCCGCTCGTACGCCGCCTCGTCGAGGGGGCGGGCGGCCGCGAGCCGCTCGCGCAGCACGTCGGCGGCCGCCACGACGGCCAGCGCCTCGGTGCGTACGGAAGCGTACCGGTCGTTGCCGGCCGTGATCCGCGCCACCATCGCGCACAGCGCGGCGCCCATGGCGCCGACCAGCGTCGCGGCGCTGCCGCCGCCGGGGGTCGGCTCGGCGGACGCCAGCCGGTCAAGGTATGCATCGATTCCGGGCACGGAGCGGTCTACCAGGCAAGAACTCCGGACGCCTCGCGGCGAATGGGGTCCGGTCGCACCGTTGTAGCTCGTTTCAACAAGCACGGTTGCTTTCGCCTCACACACCATAAGGAAGTCGAACGACAACCGTGCAGACAATCGAAAAGACTCGCGGCGACGTGAAAGACGCCGCCCTCGCCGATGCCGGCAAAGCGCGCATCGAGTGGGCCGCCACGTTCATGCCCGTGCTCGCGCAGATCCGCGACCGCTTCGCCAAGACCAAGCCGCTGGCCGGCGTGCGCATCGGCGCGTGCCTCCACGTCACCACCGAGACCGCCAACCTGATGCTGGCGCTCAAGGCCGGCGGCGCAGACATCGCGCTGTGCGCCTCCAACCCGCTCTCGACCCAGGACGACGTCGCGGCGGCGCTCGCGGCGCACTACGAGATCCCGACCTACGCCATCAAGGGCGAGGACGAAGGCACGTACTACAGCCACATCGAGTCCGTGATCGCGAGCAAGCCGCACATGTCGATGGACGACGGCTGCGATCTCGTCACCACGATCTACACCAAGCACAACGCGCTGCTCAAAGAGATGATCGGCGGCTGCGAGGAGACGACGACGGGCGTCATCCGCCTGCACGCGATGGAGAAGGACGGCGTGCTGCCGTACCCGGTCATCGCGGTCAACGACGCGCTCACCAAGCACATGTTCGACAACCGTTACGGCACGGGCCAGTCGACGATCGACGGCGTGATCCGCGCGACCAACGCGCTGATCGCCGGCTCGACGGTGGTCGTGGTGGGCTACGGCTGGTGCGGGCGCGGCGTGGCGTCGCGCGCGAAGGGCCTCGGCGCCCACGTCGTCGTGACGGAGATCGACGCGCGCAAGGCGCTCGAAGCGAAGATGGACGGCTTCGAGGTGATGCCGATGGCGGACGCCGCGAAGATCGGCCACATCTTCATCACCGTCACCGGCAATTTCCACGTGATCCGCAAGGAGCACTTCGAAGTGATGCGCGACGGCGCGATCGTGTGCAACTCCGGCCACTTCAACGACGAGCTCGACCTCGACTCGCTCGAAGCGATGGCGAAGGGCAAAGAGAAGCCGCGCGAGTTCGTCGAGTCGTACCTGCTCGGCAACGGCCGCACGGTGCGCGTGCTCGGCCAGGGACGCCTCATCAACCTCGCCGCCGGCGAAGGCCACCCCGCGTCCGTGATGGACATGTCGTTCGCGAACCAGGCGATGGCCGCTGCGTACCTCGCGCAGAACTACAAGACGCTCGAGAAGAAAGTCTACTCGGTCCCGGACCACATCGACGAGGAAGTCGCGCAGCTCAAGCTCGCCGCGTTCGGCATCGAGATCGACACGCCGACGGCCGAGCAAGTGAAGTACATGGCCTCGTGGTCGGAAGGAACGTAAATCATGATGGTAGCCACCTCTAAGAGCACCATCGGGCCGGCTGCGGAGGCGCCACGTGTGGCGCTCGTCCTCCGTCGCGTCACGAAGGGACGCGACTAATGGCGTACCGCCGTCTGTTCACCTCGGAGTCGGTGACCGAGGGGCATCCCGACAAGCTCGCCGATCAGATCTCCGACGCCGTGCTCGACGCGATCCTGGCGAAGGACCCGCAGGGCCGCGTCGCGTGCGAGACGTTCGCGATCACGGGGCAGATCCACATCGCCGGCGAGATCTCGACGACCACGTACGTCGACATCCCGCGCATCGTGCGCGACACCATCAAGGAAGTCGGCTACGACCGCTCGGCCGTGGGCTTCGACTACGAGACGTGCGGCGTGTCGGTGTCGGTCGACGAGCAGTCGCCCGACATCGCGATGGGCGTCGACAAGTCCCTGGAAGTGAAGGAGACCGGCGAGCGCGATCCGTTCGAACTCACCGGCGCCGGCGACCAGGGTATGATGTTCGGCTTCGCCTGCCGCGAGACGCCGCAGCTGATGCCGCTGCCGATCACGCTCGCGCACGAGCTCACGCGGCTGCTCGCGGCGAAGCGCAAGAACGGCGACATCAAGTACCTGCGCCCCGACGGCAAGTCTCAGGTGACCGTCGAGTACGACGGCCACAAACCGGTTCGGATCGAAGCGGTCGTGATCTCCACGCAGCATGACGACGACATCCCGCTCGAATTGATCCGGCGCGAGGTGACCGAGCAGATCATCGACGCCGTGATCCCGCGCGGGCTGCGCGACGAGCACATGAAGATCTTCGTGAACCCCACCGGCCGGTTCGTCATCGGCGGACCCAAGGGCGACGCGGGCTTGACCGGCCGCAAGATCATCGCCGACACGTACGGCGGGATGGCGCGGCACGGCGGCGGAGCGTTCTCGGGCAAGGATCCCACCAAGGTCGACCGCTCGGCGGCATACGCCGCGCGCTACGTCGCGAAGAACGTCGTCGCGGCGGGGCTCGCGGAGCGCTGCGAGCTGCAGGTCGCATACGCGATCGGCGTCGCGCACCCGGTCAGCGTGCTCGTCGAGACGTTCGGCACCAGCAAGATCGCCGAAGAGAAGATCGCCGAGCTCGTCGGCAAGCACTTCGACCTGCGCCCGGCGGCGATCATCGCCAACCTCGACCTGCGGCGCCCGATCTACAAGCAGACGGCGTCGTACGGCCACTTCGGCCGTCCGGAGCTCGACCTGCCGTGGGAGCGGCTCGACAAAGCGGCCGCGCTGCGCGCCGACTCCGGGCTGCGCGGCGAGATCGACCGCGAGCTCGCTCCCCTGACGGCCTAGCCGCCGGCCCGTCGATAGCGGTTTCCCAGGTTGTAGAGGCGCCGGTCACTGACCGGCGCCTCTTTGCTTGCGCACGGAACGCCCAGCGGTTGTGGTGCGTTACCCACGTGACTCCACCATGAGGTATTCGATGCTCCGCAAGTCTCTTCTCACGCTCGCCGTCGCAGCGTTCGCGGCCCTGCCGCTCGCCGCGTCGGCACAGTACAACGGCAACGGCCAGTACAACAACGGAAACGGCGACACGCTGTTGCCGTCGCAGTCGGTCATCACCGGTACGCTCGAGCAATCGATCAACAGCAAGAGCTCGCAGGTCGGCGACCCGTTCGTCCTCGACGTGCAGGCGCCGTTCCCGGCCGACGACCAGCGTTATCAGGGCGCCAAGGTGTACGGCCACGTCGCGAACGTGACGCACGCGGGCGGCACGCGCAAGGGCCGCGTCGACCTGGCCTTCGACCGGCTCACCCTCGTCGACGGCACGACGGCTTCGCTGCAAGGCCAAGTTCTCTCCGCCGACCCGCAGGGCAACCGCGCCAACCAGACGACGAAAACGATCGCCGGCGGCGTGATCGGGCAGATCCTCGGCAACTACGTCGGCAAGCACATCGGCACGGACGTCGGCGGCGCGGTCGGCGCGATCGGCGGCGCGCTCTACGGCGCGAGCTCCGGTCAGAACGTCACCATCAATCAGGGTTCGACGGTCTCGATGAAGACGACGACCCCGACCACGGTCCTCTCGCGGCGCCAGGGCCAGTACCCCAACGGCGGTTACCAGAACAACAACTCGTACCCGACGCCGTACCCCACCCCGTACCATTAAAGCTTTCGTCTCCAGCACCACAGACGAACAAGACGAGGCACCGCTCCGGCGGTGCCTCTCTCTATTTCCGGCGGCTCACACGCCGACTTCCCGCGCGCCCAGCCACGCGGCCATTGCGTGCAGCTCCTCGCGCAAATCCGGCAGAATGTCGCGTTTGCGCACACCGCGCTCGACGTGAACCGCGATCGCGCGCAGGACGCCGGCGGCGCGGTCGTGCTTGAGGTCGACGCGCGCGACCAGCGCGTCGCCCAGCAGGAACGGCAGCACGTAGTAGCCGTGGACGCGCTTGTGCTGCGGCGTGTAGATCTCCAAGCGGAAGTCGAACTCGAACAGCTCGCTCGTGCGCGCGCGCTGCCAGATCAGCGAGTCGAACGGCGACAGCAGCGCGCGCGCGTCGACGCGCCGCGGCAGGCGCGCGCCGCGCGCGAGATAACGGTCGCCGCGCAGTCCGTGCACCTGCACTCGCTCCAGTTCGCCGGCGTCGGCGAGTTCCGCGACGCGCGCGCGCGCGTCCGCGAGATCGAGCCGGAAATAATCGCGCAGGTCGCGCTCCGACGCGACACCCAGCGAACGCGCGGCGATGCGCACGAGCTCGCGCTGCGCATCCGCTTCGCTCGGTGTGAGCGCGTCGAGGATCGCGCGCGGCAGCACGCGCTCGGGCAGATCGTACACGCGCTCGAACCCTTTGCGGTGCGCGGTGGTGATCTTTCCGGACCAGAATAGCGCCTCGAGCCCGATTTTCACGTCGCTCCAGCCCCACCACGAGCCCTTGCCGCGCGCGCCGTCGAACCCGCTCGCGGCGATCGGACCGCGCTCTGCGACCGTCGCGCGCAATCGCTTCAAGAAACCGGGCTGGTCGCGAACCGTCTGCGCGATGCGTCCCCACGTTCCAATGCCGTGCTCCGCGCGTGCCATGCGCCAGCGCAGCAGCGGGTGCAATTCGAGCGGCAGCAGCGACGCTTCGTGACCCCAGTACTCGAACAGGAAGCGGTCGCGCCCGTACGCCGCGCGTTCCAGCACCGCGGCGTCGTACGCGCCCAGCCGGGAGAACGCAGGCAGATAGTGCGAGCGCACCAGCACGTTGACGCTGTCGATCTGAATCAAACCGACGCGGTCGAAGACGCGCCGCAGCAAGCGCCGGTCGACGCTGCCCTGTGGCGCGGGGTCGGCGAAGCCTTGGGCCGCCAGCACGATCCGGCGGGCCTCCGGTAGCGAGAGGTCCGAGCTCACGAGCGCGCCTTCGCGCCTCGACGACCGCGAACCGGCCGCCTCGAACGCCGGTTCGAGGGTCGGCAATCAAGGGCGCGGGTACAACGTTCGTATGCGCACATTCAAGGTGCTGGCGGCCGCGGCGGCGATTGCGGCGCTAGCGGGTGGGGCGGCGAGCGCTCAGCAGTCAGCCAGCGATACGGGCACCGACGCCAACGGTCCGATCACGATCCTCAAGAACATGCAGGCGGAGCCCGACGGGCTCGAGGTCGACGTCAACGGCCAGCAGGTCGAGGACTTGCACACCGCCAGTTACGACGACATCACGACCATCGTGCACCGCGGCGCGAACACGCTGCTGGTGAAGTGGAGCGGGCCGATCACCAAGCTGAACTTCACGGTCGCCTTCGCGCCGACGCGCAATGCGTTCAAGAACGTCGCGGTCGTGCAAGCGAACGCCGCGAAGGACGCCGCGCTGCGCAAGGCCGGCTCGCGCACGGTCACGTTCACGATCCCCGGCTGAGCAGGCCGACGGCGGCCGCCGCCAGCAGCGCGCAGAACAGCAGCCGGAGCCGGCGCTCCGGCAGCCGGTGCGCGAGCGCGACGCCGTAGCGCACGCAGACCGTTCCGCCGACGGCGAGCGGGATGCCGATCCCCCAGTCGACGTCGCCCGCCAGCGCGTAGGTGACGATGCCGACGATCGTGCCCGGGGCGACAAGGGCCAGGGAGAGCCCTTGCGCCTCGGTCTGCGTGTAGGCGAACACCAGCGTTAGGAACGGCACGGAGAACACGGCGCCGCCCACCGAGAACACGCCCGACAAGACCCCGCCGAGCGCGCCGACGACGGCCGTCCAGCCCCACGCCAGCCGCGCGACGGCGGCCGGCGCGATCTTCGGCGCGCTCAGCGCGCGGTAGGCGAACCAGATCGCGAGCACGGCGGCAAAGACCCCGAAACCGAACCGCAGCCCGGGTCCGGCGATGCGCGTCGCGTAGAGCGCGCCGACGTAGGTGAAGGGCACCGCGCTGGCCGCGAGCAGCACGGCGACGCGGCGGTCGACGCTGCCCCGCCGGGCGTAGTCCCACAAGCCGACGAGCACGTTGGGCGCGACCATCACCAGCGCGGTGCCCTGCGCGTGCTGCTCGTTCAGCCCGAACGCGAGCCCGAGCACCGGGATCGCGATGATCCCGCCGCCGATGCCGAACAGCCCGCCGAGCGCGCCGAGCGCGCCGCCGAGCACGACGTAGAGGACGAGGTGGAGCGCGTCGGGCACTAGCCGCCCGCGCGCTTGACGCGCCGGCCGCGCTCCTCGAAGTACGCGACGATGCGGTCGCGGTGATCGCCCTGGATCTCGACCACGCCGTTCTTCGCGGTGCCGCCTGTGCCGCACAGGCGCTTGAGCTCTTTTCCGACCGCCTCCACCTCGGCGGCGGCGAGCCCGTGCACGACGGTCAGTGCGCTGTTGCGGCGCCGCTCGCGCGCGACGCGGACGACACCGTCATCGGGCATCGCGCGGGCGACCGGCTGCGTCTTGCGCTGCGCCGGCGCCGGCTTCGGCAGCGGGAGACCGCCGTCGGTGGAGTAGACGAGGACGCGCTCGTCGCGCACGCGGTCGTCCTTCACGCAGCTTGCAACCTCGAAGCCATGGCGCGGGGTTCGGCGTGAGGTGACGGTGGTTCTGCCGGCCGCGCCGCCCAGCGTGGTCGAGGACATCGCGGCGTTCGGCCGCTTCGCCGCGTCGCACGGCTGGGTGCCGGCGACGTCTGGTAACTTTTCGCGCCGCATCGACGCGGAGCACGTCGCGATCACGCGCAGCGGGATCGACAAGGGCTCGATCCGAGCCGAAGACGTCATCGTGCTGACGCTGGGCGAACCGCTGCCGGGCGGCGTGTCGGCGGAGGCGCCGCTCCACCTTGCGCGCTACCGCACCGATCCCGCGATCGGGGCGGTTTTCCACGTCCACACGGTCGCAGCGACGGTGCTCTCGCGGCTGGACGAGGACGCGGGCGTCGTGCGGACGGACGGCCTCGAGATGCACAAAACCGTCGGCGCGCGCACCCACTTGAGCGTGGTCGAGATCCCCGTCTTCCGCAACGATCAGGATACGGCGGCGCTCGCCGTCGACGTCGAAGCACGGCTCGGCCGCGGTGCCGCCGTGCCGGGATTTCTGCTCGCCGGCCACGGTTTGTACGCCTGGGGCGCGACGGCAGCCGATGCGCGCCGCCACGTCGAAGGCTTGGAGTTCCTCCTCGCCTGCCACCTCGAAGAACGGAGACTGCGATGAACACGACGCTCACCTCGACGCTTCGGGTGTATGCCGACGACGACGGGACCAAACCGCTCCTCGACACGACCGACCGCGCGGAGATCGCCCGTATCCTCGACGCCGAGGGCGTGATCTTCGAGCGCTGGGAAGCCGATGCGCCGCTGACGGCGGAGTCCGACTCGGACTCGATCCTCGCCGCGTACGCGGGCGACATCCAGCGGCTCAAGGACGCGCACGGCTACACCACCGTCGACGTGCTGCGCGTCGGTCAGACGACGCCCAACTTGCCGGCGCTGCGCGAGAAGTTTCTCAGCGAGCACACGCACTCCGAGGACGAAGTGCGGTTCTTCGTCGAGGGCAGCGCGTCGTTCTACCTGCGCATGCACGGCAAGGTGTACCAGACGATCTGCACGCGCGGCGACCTGCTGAGCGTGCCGGCGAACACGACGCACTGGTTCGACATGGGACCGGCGCCGGAGTTCGCGGTGCTCCGGCTTTTCGTGAACCCCGAAGGCTGGGTCGCGAACTACACCGGCGACCCGATCGCATCGCGGTTTCCAAAGTACGAGTGATTCGTGCGCGCGCCGTGCTCGTCGACATCGAGGGTACGACGAGCACGATCGCGTTCGTGCACGAGGTGCTCTTTCCGTACGCGGACGCGCACCTCGACGCGTACGTGGCCGCGCACCGCAACGAGCCTGAGGTCGCGCAAGCGCTGATCGACGCGGCACGGCTGGCCGGCGTCGAGCCCAATGCGGACGACGCGACGGTGCTCGCGCACCTGCACGCGTGGATCGCGGAAGACCGCAAAGCGACGCCGCTCAAGACGCTGCAAGGGCTGATCTGGGCGGAAGGCTTCGCTCACAACGAGTTGCGGGCGCACGTGTATCCGGACGCGGCCGCCGGCTTGCGGCGCTGGCACGCCGCGGGCTTGGTGCTGTACGTCTATTCTTCGGGCTCGATCGAAGCGCAGCGCGTGCTGTTCGCGAACAGCGTGCACGGCGATCTGGGGCCGCTGTTCAGCGGCAACTTCGACACGACCGTCGGCGGGAAGCGCGAGGCGGCGTCGTACCGCGTCATCGCGGACGTGATCGGGATTGCGCCGGCGGACGTGGTGTTCCTGAGCGACGTCGACGCGGAGCTCGACGCCGCGCGCACCGCAGGGATGCAGACGGTGCGGTCTGCTGCGTCCGGCCGACACGCCCGCCGGCGCGACGACGGCGCACCCGAGCGCCGTCAGCTTCGACGAGCTGGAGATCGTCCCGGCGTAGCGGCGGTCAGCGGCGTTCGGCGCGCACCGTGCGCGAGAACGCGAGCACGATCGTGAACGCCATGTAGCCGAGCGCCGAGATCATCATCGTCGCGCGCACGCCGATGTGGTCGGCGAACCAGCCGCCCAGGATCGAACCGGGTAGGATGCCGGCGAGCACGACGAGCCGCACCACGCCGAACACGCGCCCGACGAACTCTTCCGGGATGACGCGCAGCCGCCACGCGATGATCGACGTCATGCCGTAGCCCGCGCAGAAGCTCGAGAACGCGACGCCTGCGATCGCGACCCAGATCGAGTGCGTCCACGGCAGCGGCAGCCAGCCGAAGCCGTCGGCGAGGTTCGCGACGATGATGGCCGGACCGAACGCCCAGTGCGTGCGGCCGGCGACGTACGATCCCAGCGCGGCGCCCGCGGAGAAACACCCGAACGCGATGCCGACGACCTGATCGCCCGCCGTGAACGCGCGCTTGAAGTACGGGATCAGCGCGACGTAGCCGATGGAGCCGACGAAGTTGAACGCGCAGCTCGAGAACGACAGCATCATCATCGTGCGGTCCGCGAACAGTAACCGCCAGCCAGCGGCGATGTCGCCGCCGATCTGGCGCAGCGTCGGCAGCTTGCCGGGATCGTCGGGCCCGAACGTGCGCACCGACGCAATCGCGACTTGCGACGTGAGATAGGTGAGCGCGTTGATCGCGAGCGCGGGCAGCGGGCCGAACAGCGCGAACAGCGTCCCACCGATCGGCGGCGCGACGAGGTTGACGCTCTGCTCCGTCGCCTGCAGTGCCGCGACCGCGCCTTTGGTGCGGTCTTTGCCGAGCAGGTACGGGATCGATGCGGTCTGGGCGCCGAGGAACATCGAGCCGCCGATGGCCAGCACGACGACGCCCGCGTAGATCATCGAGACCGTGAGGTGGCCCGTCGCGAAGAGCACCGTGAAGAGCGCCATCACGGTGAACCGCAGCATGTCGCACGTCAGCATGAGCCGCCGCCGGTCGACTCGGTCGCCGAGCGAGCCCGCGATCATGCTCATGACGGCGTACGGAGCCAGCTCGAGGCCCCACGTCCAACCGACGGCCGTGGCGGAGCCGGTGAGGCGGAAGACCAGCAGCGGGATGGCAAGCGTGCGCAGGCCGTCGCCGAGATAGCTGAACGTCTGGCCGGCGTAGAAACGCGCGAACGCGGAAGATCGAAAGACGCTCGCCGGGCGAGCGGTCACGGTAGCCATACGAGATTCCAATGCGTGCGAACGAGGAGAAGAGGTCTGCACGAGCCGCGCCCGGGGCTGGGCGCGGGGAATCTACGAGAGGCGCATGGTCTCGCTACGATTGGACCACGGGCAGGCCCAATCCTCGCGGCAGCGGCGGGATTTGCGCCCGACCCCCCGAATCGTGGCGAGTCGGTCCCGGATAGCTCAGTTGGTAGAGCAGCTGACTGTTAATCAGCGGGTCGTTGGTTCGAGTCCAACTCCGGGAGCCAGATTTCACGAGGAAAGCCGCCGTTTCGGGCGGTTTTCGCTTTCTCGACCGGATGAGTTGGCCCAGTTTGGCACCCGTGCTCTTGAAATCCACGCGATGGCGCGCGCCGCTGCGGCGTTCCAGAACCTGCTCGATGGCGCGCGTCGGGCGGCAGGAAGAGGTCGCACAAATGGCGTTCGGCATTGAGCGCGACGGCGATTCGGACGAGCACGTCGACGCTGAGGTTCGCTCCCGCCTCGAACCGTGCCGGGTAGGAAGCGAACGGGAAATACGGACTGTGCCTGTGAACGCCGTTTCGCCAGGAAAGCGTGAAAAGGGGTGCCCCCATGAGCGGATTGGCGAAGCTCGCATGAGCGAGTATGCCGACTGGGAAAAGGAACAACTTGCGCAACAGGCGCTGACGCACGCGACGTCGTTGAATTCCACCGCATCGACGCTGCATGCTACGTCGCCTCTTTATCCGCACGGATTTCAGATCAGTAATCCGAACGTAGCGCTCGTGCGCAATGCACAGCAGATACAGAACAACAACGCCGCAGCCGCTGTGGCAGAGTTCGACCCTCTCGGGCCGTCGAAATCGGTGCCTAGCAGCGCAAATACCGCCGCGACGCACGACCACATCGAGAAGCTGGCGCTGACGAAAGGCGCTGGGGCGCTAGAATCGCACTTCAACGTCTCCGACACGCACGGAAAAAACGCTAAGCCGAACGACATCGATAATGCGACGTTCAAGAAAATCGCGACACTCTATGGCATGATCGACCTCGGGCACGGGCCGATAAAGATCGATCCCAAACTGGGTCCGAACTTCCAACCTGCCGTGATGAAGAATATCGCCACGATGCTGAAGACGAGCGTCGGGCGCACGCTCGTCGGCGACTTACACGGCGGCGACAAGGACGTGACGATCGGCTATGCGCCCGACAAGGTCACCGCACACCAGGAGCCGACGAATCCGAACGGGGTTAGCAACCCATTGATCGGCTCCGGTTCGTACATCCCGTTCCATCCGGACGAACTCATCGGTACCCGCGACACCGCCCTCGTCTCGACCCCCGATACCGTGCTCTTCCACGAGCTCACGCACGCGCACCACGCCGCGCACGGGACCACCCAAACGGGGACCGTAACCCAGCGCCCCAGCGCTCATGGCCTCGACCTCCATCATGAGGACGTCCTAAATAAGGTCCGTAACGAAGAGTACGCCACCGTGGGCCTCGGCGCATTCGCGCAACAGCCGATAAGCGAAAACGCCTACCGCGCACAGATGACTGCGACCGCCGCCCCCAACGACCATTTGACGCGACTAAAATACGCGCAGCGGACGAAATACAGCGGGTACATGCACTGAACCACGGAGGGTCGACTCGGGGCTGCTCCGGGGTATGGGGCGCAACGCCGTAAGTACACAGGTCCCACCCGTCACGCGCCGGCAGGTCGTTCGCTCTCAAGACCGGCCGCTGACGCATGTTCTTGCGCGCGGAGCGCAGCGGCGAGCAGAGGAACGCCCCGTACGCGTTGGGTATCAGGCGGAGACACTCGCCGGAATGCTGGAGGTCTTCACGATGCGTCGAGCCCCGTGGTTCGGAGTCGCCCTCTCTCTTGCCGCGTGCGTGACGGCGGCCGGATGCGGCGGGGGCGGCGGTTCGAGGCAGAGCACGTCGCCCGTGCCGCTCGTGCCCGACAGCGCGGTTCGCAGCAGCGCTTCCGTCGTATTCCCGACGCCGAGCCCGACGCCGGTCCCTGGTGTCCAGCGGCTGCGCGGCTACGGGATCGACCGCGACAAGGTGTTCGTCGCCGGGATCTCGTCGGGCGGCTTCTTCGGCGTGCAGATGCACGTCGCGTACTCCAGGACGTTCAGAGGTGCGGCGATTTACGCCGGCGGCGTGTATCACTGCGCGAATGACAGCGTCCTGCTCGCGCTGACGCAGTGCGGCGGGATCGGCTTGTACCAGAGCACGCTCGCGGCGTCCGAGGCGTATCTCGATCTGCAGTCGGCGGCCGGCACGATCGACAACGAGCGCAATCTTCGCGAGCAGCCGGTGTATCTGTGGTCCGGCACCCAGGACGCGCTCGTCAAGCAGCAAGAGATGAACGATCTCGAAAGCGAGTACCGGCACTACGGCGCCGACATCGTCAAGTACGACAACGCGTTCCCGGCCGCACACGGGTGGGAATCGCCCGACGGCGAGCTCGCGTGCGGTACCCAAGGCAGCCCGTACATGATCAAGTGCACGTCGGGATCGCACGCATACGACTCGGAGCAGACATGGCTCGAAGGATTCTTCGGTCATCTCCATCCGCGCAACGGCGGACCGCTCAAGGGCAAGCTCGTCAACTACGACCAGACCGAGTTCGGCGCCGCGGCGAGCAACTCGATGGACACGAACGGCTACGCGTTCGTCCCCGATCGCTGTTCCGACGACCACCGCTGCGGCTTGGTCGTCGCATTCCACGGCTGCCTCCAGACGCAGGCGGACATCGGCACGAAGTTCGTCACCGAGGCGGGCATCGACGAATGGGCCGACACCAACGGCATCGTCGTGCTCTACCCGTACGCCGTGAAGTCGTCGACCGTCCCGTTCAACCCGCAAGGCTGCTGGGACTGGTGGGGATACGACGACCCGAACTACGCGCTCAAGAGCGGCACGCAGGCGTCGATCGTGTACAAGATGGTGCAGCGCGTGATGGGCGGCTCGGACGATCGCCACGACGACGACCGCTGATCGCGTTTGAATAGACTTTTGTCGCAAACACGTTAAGATCGCCGGTAGCGCGGACGATAGAGTAAGGCGGCGGCGACCGTCGCCAACCACGGAGGGACTTTTTCAGAACGTGCAGCACGCCGCCGGCTTTTTTCGCATGGATACGCTCGACAAACGGCTGGGTGCGGGTCTCGGCAGCGTCATCGTTCTCCTCGTGGTCGTCGCCGCGACCTCCGTTTTTCAGTCGATGTCGACGCGCGCGTCGATCTCCGCCGTCGCGCTCAACGCGTTTCCGGCCTACCGTGCCGCGGCGCGCGCCGACTTGGCCGCCGTCGAGATTCGCGCCACGCAGATCGCGTATGCGACGACGGGCGACAAGAAGGAGCTCGACGCAACGGCCGGCGCGATCGCGCGGTTCGGCTCGGCTTCCGATCAGCTGCTGAAAACGACGACCGACAAGCGCTTGCGCTCGCTGTGGGAGACCGTGCTCACGTCGGAGGCGCTGCTCGAAGCGAAAGCCGGCGACATGCGCGCCGCCGCGGCCAGCGGCAATCATGCCGCCGTGCTGCGCGTCGTCGCCGACGAAAACGCCTATTATTCGCAGATGGCCGGCGCGCTCGCCGCCGTGCGAGCCGCGGAAGAGACGTCGATCGCGGGCGCGCAGAACGACGTCCTCGCGACGGCGCGGCTCTCGGCGATCACGACCATCGGGCTCACGATCGCGGCCATCATCGCGGCGATCGTGATCGCGTTCCTGACGATGCGTTTCGTGAACCGGCCCATCCTCGCGATCGCGAAGCGGTTGCGCGAGCTCGCGGCGGGCGACGCCGATTTGAACGCCCGCATCGCCATCGCGACGCGCGACAGCCTCGGCGAGCTCGCCGGCGGCTTCAACGCCTTTGTGGCGAACTTGCAGCGCATCGTCGACGACACGCGGGATGCGTCGCGCACGCTCGGAACCACGTCCGGGCGCCTCGTCGCGTCGTACCGCCTGCTCGACAAGGGACTGGACGAACAGAACGACGCGATCGCGAGCGCGCGCGTCGCCGCCGAGCAGATCGCAACGAGCGCCGAACGCGTCTCCGTCGGTCAGGACGAGTTGCGCGGCACCGTCGCGAACGCCGGCAACACGACGACCGCGCTGATCGACGCGCTCGCCGCCGTCGCGGGCTCCGTCTCGCGGCTCTCCGCGGACGTCGAGGGCACCGTGGTCGCCTTCCAGGAGATCGACCGATCCGTCGGCGAGGTCGCGCTCGCTGCGGACGAAGCCGCGCGCAGCGGGCAGATCGCCAACGAGAACAGCGCGCTCGGAGCCCAGGCTGTCGAGCGGCTCGCCGACGCATCGCGCGGCGTCGCCGGCGTGCTCGGATCGGTTGCGGAATCCGTCGCGCGCCTCGGCGAGACCGGGCAGAAGATCGGCGGAATCATCGAGACCATCGACTCGATCGCGGACCAAACGAATCTGCTCGCGCTCAACGCCGCGATCGAGGCCGCGCGCGCAGGCGAGCACGGCCGCGGCTTCGCCGTCGTGGCCGACGAGATCCGCAAGCTCGCCGAGATGTCGGCGCGTTCGACGCGCGAGATCGGCGGCCTCATCGCTGAGGTCCGCAAGCGCACCGACGACACCGTCAAGGACGCCGCGAGCGGCGCGGCGCGCTCGCAAGAGACGCTGCTCGCCGCCGAAAAGGCGACCGATGCGATCGGCCGGTCGAGCGAAGCGATCGCGCGCTCGAGCGACCTCGTGCAGCGCATCTCACGCGCGGCGCGCGAGCAAGCCGATTCGACCCGCGCCGTCACCGACGCCGCGACGCGCATGAGCGTTGCAGCCGGCGAGGCCGCCGAGACGCTCGCGCGCCAGCAGGACGGTACGGACGCGATTCGCGCGTCGATCGCCGGGATGCGCGACGTGCAGTCGCGCGTCGGCCAAGCGGTGCACGAGCAGCTCGCGGCGGTGATGACGGCGATCCAGGCCATCGACCGCATCCACGAGGTCGCGCGCACCAATGCATCCACCGCACGCGACGTCGACGGTGCGACGCGCGCCGTCGAAACGAGCGCCGGCGGATTGTTCGCGCTCGTCGAGGGCTTCCGTACGGATGCGGAAGACGCGACCCTGCGACCCACGCCCGCGCTCGCCGGCGTCGCCTGAACTCTTCATAACGCACCAATCACGGAGGAACACCTAGCCATGATCTCATGCCCCGCCACGCCGCCCGCCATCACGCAGCGCGCCGAAGCCGACATGCCCGAAATCGCGCGCCAGATGCACGCGGAAGGCACGGCGATCGTCAAGCTCGAGCTCGACGCGACCGGCAAAGTGACCAAAGCGGTCATCCATAAATCGACCGGAAATCCGGCGCTCGACGGCGCGGCGACAAAAGCCGGTCGCGATACCGGTTTCAAACCGGCGACGGAGTCGTGCAAGCCGATCCCGTCGGTGTTCTTGATGGTGGTCGACTTCCGAAACTGAACGCGGCTCAGCGGATTCCGACGAGCGAAGTCGTCGGCGGTCCCGTTCGACCCTGCTGCGCGTACAATTTCATTGCCGGTGCATGCCCTGCGCCGAGCGACGTGCGCAAAGGCGAGGGCTCGTCTGTGCCGGAGGGAGTCTTCAAGAGCACGTCTCGAACTCGGGACGAAATGACGTGGTCGAAGCGGGCGTCGGCCTGAACCATGCGCGGATACGCGATATGCACCATCGGCCGCAGCGGCAGCAACTGGCTGTGCGAGCTGCTGTCGAGCACCGACCGCCTCGGCCACCCGCAGGAGTACTTCAGCACCGCGGGACGCCGCCGTTTCCTCGACCCCGCATATCCCGACGACCCGTCCGAGCAGCTTCAATGGATCCTCACGCGGGGCGCGAGCCCGAACGGCATCTACGGCGTCAAGGTGTTCCCCAGCCATCTGGACGCGATCGCGCTGCGCGTGCGCTGGGCGGACGGGCTGCCCCAGCTTCGTTACGTCCATCTCGTCCGCGCGGACGTGCTCGGTCAGGCGATCTCGCTGGCGCGAGCCAATCAGACGGGTCGTTTTCGCTCGACGGTCGCCGAGGCGGCCGTTCCGCAGTATGATGGTGAAGCGATCTGCGCGAACATTCGTCTTTTCGCGCGCCATGACGCCCGCTGGGTGGCGTTCTTCGCGCGCAACGCGATCACGCCGTTGCGGATCACGTACGAAGCGGTCGCCGCTGACCCGCGCTCGGCGGTGGCGAGCATCGCGGAGCTGATGGATGTCCCGGACGCCCGCATCGACATGAGCCGCGTGGACCAGCAAGTGTCTCGCGACGAGCTATCGGAGTCGTGGCGGCAGCGTTTTCTGCGCGAGTACGCCGACCCGAACGTCGCCGACGAGATCTGAGGACGTCAGTGCGCCGGGATCACGTCGCCGCTGATCTCGCCCGCTGGATTCGCGTTCGTGTGGATGTTGAGCACGAGCCGGCCGTTCTGCAGGGAGGACACGAAGTCGTCGAACGAAGCATCGGAATCGACGAGCTTCGCTCCTGCGGCATACGGCGCGCCCTTCAGGTCGACGCTGAATCCCCTCGCGGTCGCAACATAATTCGGGCCGTAGGGAAGCGGGAAGATCAGCGCGGCGCCGGCGTTTCCGGAGTGGTCGTGCGATCCATAGATGTGCAGATGGATCGGGCCCTTGGGCGAGTTGCGAAGCTTCGTCCAGAGTTCGTCGATCTTCAAGCCGTCGACGTTGAGCAGCACGTCGACGGTCTGCGTGTCGGTGTGCACGAGGATCTTCGCGTGAGCGGTAGCCTTCGATCCGGTCATGGACGACGGCGCGTCACCGCGCAGGTCCGCGGTGAACGCAAGTTCCTTGGCGGATACGGGCGTGGCGGCGAGAACCGCGATGGCGCCCAGGAGTGATGCCACGCGTCGGATCACGACGTCTTCCTCATCAGCAGGTGAAAAAGGCACCGCCAGGCTCACTCAACCTGCTCGCATCGGCGCGTTCGGTTTCTTTCGTGGGGGCTGCTCGCCGCCCTGCGTGCAGGGTCAGCGGATCCCGACGACGCGCCCCGCGGTGAAATCGTACGTGCCGAAATCCGGCGCGAGCGGACGTCGGTTCGGCACGTCCAGCCATAACCGCAGCATGTGCCGCTTGCGCTCCGGCTCGTCGTAATCGTCGTATCCGGTGCGGTCGTGCAGCGTCACGTAGCTGTTGAGCAGCTGCACGTCGCCGGGTTCGAGATCCATCGATAGCGTGTGCCGTTCGCAGACGTCGTAGAACGTGTCGATCGCTTCGGCCTGCGCCGCGTTCAGCGGGCGGCCGACGCGCTCTTGGCCCGCTCGAATGTACGTCGCGTTCGCGCCGCAGCTCAGCGCGCCGCCGAAGTAGCTGTACACCGGCCGGTAGTACACGGGCGGTTCGCCTTCGCGTTCCTCGCCGCGCAGGTCGATCGCGAACGGGGTGTACAGCGTGCCGAGATGCCACGGACAGCGTTCGAGCAGCTCGTCGTACACGCGCATCGAGCTGACGACGCGGCTCATGCCGCCCGACTTCGCTTTGTTCACGCACAGCAGGCCCACGACGTCGCAGCGGTCGACATGCAGGCTCTGCGCGGCGCGCGTCTGATAGCCGCGCGCGTGCGGATCGCTCAGCTCCTTGCCCTCGTCGCGCACGTGGCCCACCAGATCGCCGCGCGCGTTCTGCGGGATCGCGCGGCCGAGGTAGGTGCCGATGCCCCACAGCGCGCGGGCGGTTTCGAGCGCGCCCCAGCGCGCCACGGGCAGCCCCCGCAGCAGATACATCCCGCGCCCGCGTTCGAGCTGCTCGCCGATGCGCGCGAGCCGCGCAGCTAGCGCGCTCAGCGGAAAATCTTCGCGGCGCGTCTGCTCGACGATTGGGCTGCGTTCGCGCGCAGTGGCCAGGGCCGCGTCGAGCTCACGGACGTCGTCGTCGCCGGCGCGGTACGTCCAGGACTCGTCTGCCGCCAGCTCCGGACCGCTCCAAGCGACGGGCCCGCCGACGGGCTCGGTGAGAATCGCGCCCATGAGGAGGCCTTCGCAACCGCCGAACCAATTCTCTCCCCGGGTTCCGCCGCTCTCCGGAGGGTTTCGTCATGACGTTGCGCCGTACGTTGCTCTCGATCGTTGCCGCGCTGGCCGTCACCGGCCTCGCCGCGGGGCCCGTCCCCGCCGCGAGCGACGCGCCGCCCACCGTGACGATCGCCTACCAGCCGGGGATCGGCTACGCGACGCTCATCATCGTCAAGCAGCTCGGCGTGCTCGAGAAGCGCTTTCCGGGCACGAAGTTCGACTGGCGCGTGCTCACCAACGGCGACGCGATCCGCGACGGCATCCTCGCCGGGCAAATCCAGATCGGCGCGGGCGGCAACGGCCCGTTCCTGATCGGCTGGGACCGCGGCGTCGGCTACAAGCTGATCGCGCCGATGAACGTGATGAACTTATGGATGGTCGCGCGCGCCGACGAGCCGAACATCAAGACGCTCAAGGACATTCCGCCCAATGCGAAGATCGGGATGCCGTCGCCCGACGCCGTGCAGGCGATCGCGCTGCGCAAGGCCGCGCAAGAGCAGTTCGGCGACGCGCACAAGTTCGACACGAACATCGTCGCCATCCAGCACCCGCTCGGCGTGCAAGCGATGTCGGCGAAGCAGTTGGAGCTGCACATGAGCGCTCCGCCGTTCCAGCAGCAGGAAGTCGAAGCGGGCGGTCACGTGGTGTTCCGCAGCTTCCTGTCGTTCGGGCGAAGCACGTTCAACAGCGTCTACACGACGGAGAACTTCGCTAAGCAGTATCCCGTGCTCGTCAAGGCGATGTTCGACGAGCTGCGCAGCGCGACCAACGTGCTCAACCGCGATCCGGATCAGGCTGCGGCACTGCTCTCGAAAGACGCGGAGGGCAAGACGACGGCCGCGAGATTCAAAGGCTGGATCACGGGGCCCGACGTGTCGTGGGACATGACGCCGCACGCGTTCGTGCGAACGGCGGCGTTCATGAAAGAGATCGGCATGCTGAACAAGGCGCCGGCGAACGTGCGCGAGCTCGAGCTGCCGCTGCTCAACGGCCGGGGCGACTGAACGACCCTTTTTACAGGCGGCGCTTGAAGCCGGCGTAGAACGCCGCGGTGCTCATCGGGCGGCCGAGGAAATTCTTCACTTCCACGTCGGGGCTCAGCGCGCGCGCCGGCGCGAGGATCGTTCGCCGGTAGCGCATGCCGACGGCCGGATTCTCCAGGCCGCCTTTTTGAAACGCGGTGAACATGTCTTGCGCGTAGACCAGCGACCACAGGTACGTGTAGTAGCCGGCATCGTACCCGCTCATCACGTGCGTGAACTGCGCCTCCGGATGCAGGCCGGGCGGCAGCGCGAACGGCGTCGTGTCGCGCGAGAGCTTGGCCCACGTCGCCGTCGTGTCGACGTGCGGGCCCGCCATGTGGTAGTCCAGGTCGGCGATCGAATACAGCAGCTGCCGCGTGGCCGCATACGCGTTGCATAGGCGGTCCGTCACGCAGCGCGCATGGACCATCTTCGCGATGGTCGCATCGGGCAGCGGCGCGCCGGTGTCCACGTGCGCGCTGATCTTCTTCATGATGGACGGGGTCCACACGAAGTTCTCCAGCATCTGCGAGGGTGCTTCGACGAAGTCTTGCTGGAACTGGTTCAGCGACTCGTACGGCGTCTCTGCCAGAAGCGACGCCATGAGGTGGCCGAACTCGTGGAAGAAGACGACGACGTCGTCGTGCCGCAGGAGCGCCGGCTTTCCGCCGGTCGCAGCGGGCCAGTCGCTGACCTGCATCACGGACACGGGCGAGCGAAAGCGGCCGCTGCCGTCGCGCCGCACGGGGAGCACCGCCGCGTTGTACGCGCCGCCGGGTTTGCCGTCGCGCGGAAACAGATCGAGATAGAACGTTCCAATGAATTTTCCCGACGCGGCGTCGGAGATCGCGTACTCCGTCACGTCAGGATACCAGCTGCCGGCGGGCGTCACCGGTGCGAAGCGGACGCCGAGCAGATGCTGATAGATTCCCATTACCGCATCGACCGTGTGCGGCGCCGGGTAGTATGGGCGAACGGCCTCGGGATCCAGCGCGTACTTGGACTTGCGAACCTGCGTCAGGTAGTATCCGACGTCCCAGAGCTGCAAGGGGGAATGCGTGCCCGTGTCGCGCGCCTTCAACGCGGCCAGCTCATGCATTTGCTTGCGCGCCTGCGGCATTACGTGCGCGTCCAAGTCCGTGAGAAAGCGCGCGATGTGGCGCGGGCTCGGGTCGACGCGCGGCGCGAGCTGGTACGCGGCCCAGCTCGAAAATCCGAGCAGGTGCGCGAGCCGGTCCCGGATGCCGATGGCCTGCTGCAGGAGCGCGACGTTTTGCCGCGCCTGGATGGTGCCGAACGCGAGATAGAAGCGCTTGCGCACGCCATCGTTCGCGGCGTTGTTGAGCACTTGCGGGCTCGTGCTCTCGTTCACCGGGATCGCGTAACCGTCGCCGGCGCGCGTGAGCGACGCCAGGAAACCCGAGGTGAGGCCGGCCGCTTCCGCCTTGCCGATCGTGATGGCCGTCTTGTCGTTGGCGTAGTTCTCGCTGTACCGGTTCTGAACGGACGTCAGCTGTTTGCTGAGGCGCACGAACTCGGCTCGCCGGGCCGGCCGCAGCGCTGCGCCGGAACGCTCGAATTGCTGGATCCACAGCGCGGTGAGCGCGCGATCGGCCGTGGTCTTCGCGGTTCCGCTCGTGCGCGCCGCCATCAGCGCGCGGTAGAGGCGCGGATTCGCGGTGACGTCGGTTCCGAGCGCCGACACGTCGTTCGAGCACGCGAGCGAGACCTTGCGCAGGTTCTTGTCGGGGCTGACTTGCGAGAGGAACGTCTGCGCAACGAGTGCGTCATTCAGGTCGGCGGTGATGTCCTCGACGCCGAGCACGGTGTTGCGGAACGTCCGGGGCTCGGTCGCCGCCGCGAGCGCACCGAACCGCCCGCGCGCTGTCGCGATCTCGGCGGCGCACGACGAGCGGATCCGGTCTGCCGAGACGTGCCAGTCGATGACGGCCGGCCGGCCCTGCGCGCGAACAGACGGGGAAGCCGCGACGAACAGCGCGCCGATCGCAAGGGCCGCGGCGAGAGGGACGAATCGCAAAGGGATCTCCCAATGACGGGTTTCGAAGTGACGGATTGACGCCAACCTACTCGGCCCGCCGTTCGCGATCTTCGTCCTTGGCACGAATCGTGCACTTCCGCGCGGGCGGCGGGGCCCTCGCGGCGTGTGACGCCGTTGTGACGCGGCGCAGGTCTGCCACGGCGCACGTGAGCAGTCGTCGTCATGCTGATATTCGCCGTCTTGTCCGCGCTGTTGACGTTCAGCGCCGTCGGGTTCGCCGGCGGCGGCATGGACCCCAACGGGTGCCCGCGCACGCATTCCGGCGCGTGCAGCGCCGCGGGCATCAGGATCGACCCCAACGGTCAGCCGCAGACCACAGCAGCCGCCTCGTCCGATCAAGGCTCGATGGTCGATCCCGACGGCAAGCCGTCGCGCTGAGGCTTACGACTGTGCGGTGATGAACGCCGCGATCTGCGGCGCGATCTCCTCGCGCCACGTGCGGCCGCTGAAGATGCCGTAGTGGCCGACGCCGGGCTGGAACACGGTGTGGTGGCGGTCGCCGGGGATGCCGCTGCACAGCGCGTGCGCGGCCAGCGTCTGGCCGGGCGCGGAGATGTCGTCGAGCTCGCCCTCGACAGTCAGCAGCGCGGTGTTGCGAATCGCCGCCGGATCGACGCGCTCGCCGCGCCACGTCATCGTGCCGCTCGCGAGCGTCGCGCGCTGGAACACCTCGTCCACCGTCTGCAGGTAGAACTCCGCGGTGATGTCCATGACGCTGAGGTACTCGTCGTAGAACGCGCGCCGCTTCTGCGCCGACTCGCCGTCGCCGCGCACGAGATCCTCGAAGATCCTGACGTGCGCTTCCATGTGCCGCTGCGGGTGCATCGACATGAACGCACCGATCTGCAAGAAGCCCGGGTACACGGCGCGGCCCGCGCCCGCGTACCATTGCGGCACGCGCATCGTGAGCTCGCGCTCGAACCATTCCAGCGAGTTTTCCGCGGCGAGCTTCGTCGGTGCGGTTGGCGCGGAGCGCACGTCGACCGGACCGCCCATGAGCGTCATCGTGCGCGGCTGCGCCGGATCGTTTTCCGCCGCTAACAGCGCGACCGCCGCGAGCACGGCGGGCGCAGGCTGGCACACGGCGATCACGTGCACGTCGGGTCCGAGCGCACCGATGTAGTCCTTGACGTAGCCGATGTAGTCGTCCAGGTCGAACCGTCCGGCCCCGAGCGGCACGTCGCGCGCGTCGTTCCAGTCCGTCACGTAGACGTCGTGCGCGCCGAGCAGCGCTTCCACCGTGCCGCGCAGCAGCGTCGCGTAATGCCCGGACATCGGAGCGACCACCAGCACGCGCGGCCGTTCGCGCCGGTCGCCGGTCACGAAGCGGATCAGGCGGCCGAACGGCCGATCGTCGAACACCTCGACGGTCGCCGGCAGATTCCACGCGGGCTTCCCGCGCTTGCGGGTCATGCCGGCAAAGACGTCGGCCGACGCGTTCATCATGCGGCCCGGCAGGGTGTAGCTGAAGGGGTTGAACGGGTTGCCGAAGACGGCTTTGGTCGCCGCTGCGGACCAGCGCGCAGGGGTCATCGCGAGATACGCCGCGTCGTACTGTTCGTAGTAGATGGATCGCCTCCAGCGCTGCTTCTTCCCATGGAATCATCGGAAACCGCACGCCTGCTCAACACCCGTGGTTCCGTCGCAGCTTCCGGCGGCGGCATGAAAAGCCTTCGGACCGTGCGGCGGCGGAAGGCAAGACGACCGTGGGCGGCGATATCGGCCTCTCGGAGGATCTCGATGTTTGACGGACACGTTGCGCTCGTCACCGGCGGCACCCGCGGGATCGGCGCCGCCATTACGACGATGCTTGCGAAGAACGGCGCGCGCGTCGCCGCCGGCTACAGCAAGGGAGAAGAAGCCGCGCAGGCGCTGCAGCGCACGCTCGAGGGCGACGGCGGCCAGGTATCGGTCCACCAAGGCCGCGTCGACAAGCCGGAAGACTGCGAGCGGGTCGTCGCCGAGGTGATGCAGCGCTTCGGCCGCATCGATTTCCTCGTGAACAACGCCGGCATCACCCTCGACAAGACGGTCCGCAAGATGACGTACGACGACTGGCACAGCGTGCTGGACGTCAACCTGTTCGGCTCGTTCTGCATGATCAAGAGCGTGCTCGAGCACATGATCGAGCGCGGCTCCGGGCGCATCGTCAACATCAGCTCCGTGATCGGCGAGACCGGCAACGTCGGCCAAGCGAACTACGCCGCATCGAAAGCCGGTTTGTTCGGGCTCACGAAGAGCCTCGCGCTCGAGATGGCGCGCCGCGGCATCACCGTGAACACCGTCGCGCCGGGCTTCATCGCGACCGAGATGGTCGGGCAGATTCCGCAAGCCGCGCTCGACGCGGTGATCGAGAAGATCCCGCAGCGCCGGCTCGGCAAGCCCGAAGAAGTGGCGCGCGTCGTGCAGTTTCTGCTCGAGGACGAGTCCAGCTACATCACGGGGGCCGTCTACACGATCAACGGCGGCTTGGACATGTAGCGGTGGCCAAGAACGACGACGCCGACGCGATCTGGCGCGGGGTCGGGGATTTCATCCGCGGCCAGCGCGAGATGGCGAACCTCTCGCTGCGCCAGCTCGCGGACATCGCGAAGATCTCGAACCCCTACTTGAGCCAGATCGAGCGCGGGCTGCACAAGCCGTCGGCGGACGTGCTCAAGAACCTCGCGACGGCGCTGAAGATCTCCGCGGAGACGATGTACGCCCAAGCCGGCCTCCTCGACGGCACCGCGGCCGAGCGCAGCGCCGCGACGGCGCCGCCCGTCGAGGACGCGATCCGGGCCGACGCGCGCCTCACCGACGATCAGAAGCAGACGCTCGTCAGCATCTACCGGGGCTTCGTCGAACGCGCTTGACCCGGTCCGACATAGGTCGCTTGACGTATCTAGCAGATGCTTGATATACTTAGCGCATGACGTATCTCGAAACCATCGCCAAGCTCCAAGCGCAGAGCCTCGACGCCCTCAAGCAAGCGCAAGCGACCCAGGTCGCGACCCTGACGACGATCGGCGAGATCGTCTCCAGCGTGCCGTCGTTCCAGCCGTCGATGCCGATGGGCAACCTGCCGACGCTGGCCGAGCTCACGGACCTCAACACCGCGTTCGCCAAGAACGTCCTCGAGCAGCAGAGCGCGTTCGCGTCGCAGCTCGCCGGCGTGTTCACCGTGACCCAGCGCAACGTCGTGAACGCCGCGGAGCAGGTCATCCAGTCGGCCGCCAAGCCCGCGACGACCAGCGTCAAGTAAACCGCCCTCGCTCGGCGCCCGCGCCGCAGCAGCAGAAGACCGCCTCGCACGAGGCGGTCTTTTTCGTTACGTCCCCTTCTCGCCGCCCAGATAGAACACGTACTTCATGATGAGCGCGGGCTTCGTCACGGCCGCGCTCGCGTCGCCGTAGACGAAATAGAGCTCGTCGCGCTTGCGGTGATAGGCGTACGCGACGGAGACGTTCGTCGCCGAGAAAAAGCTCGCAGGGCCGACCGGAAACGGCGCGACGCCGTACGACGCGAAGTTGCCGACGGCCGGCGGCGTGCCGATGATGCGCCGCCAGCCGACCGCGAACGAGCTCTCGCGCGAGATGTTGCGCGTCAGCGCCACCCGTTCCAGCCACTGAATGTTGCGGTAGCCCGCGTCTGCGTACCACACCGTGTCGAACGCTTGCAGCGAGAGCTGCGTGATCGGGCCGAGCTTGAGCACGGTGTTGCGGTCGAACGTCGCGATGTGGCCGTCGCCGAAGCGGCCACGGTTGAACACGAAGTTGGTCGGCGTCGCGGTCCCGTTGCGGTAGCTGAGCGCGACGCCGGCGAGCGACACCGGCGTCATGCGGCCGTCCTGGAGCCTGAGATAGGACGAGCCGGTGTCGAAGTTGAGCCGGAACAGGTTCTTGTCGACGAGCGTGAACGCAAGGTCGCTGCTGGTGCGGTCGAGCCGGCCGTCCGCGCCGTGGTAGCGCTCGATGAATCCCTCGACGTACACGCTCTTGAGCCACTTGCCCGGCTTGAACCGCCAAGTGCGGTTCCAGTCGCCCGACCAGCCGGCCACGTCGGGCGTCGAGATCAGGCCGTCGACGGGGTTGTAGTAGCCGCCGATCTTGCGCACGCCGCCCCCGAAGTAGTAGTCGGTGCCGTAGTACGCGGCGCCCACGTCGATGCGCTGCGCCTGCGCGTTGTCGAGCACGTTCGTACCGCGGTCCCAGCCGTAGTTCACGTACGCGACCTTGTGCTTGCGGTCGCTCACGAAGGCGCCCACCGTGGTGAGCCGGTCGGCGAAGCCCGGCGCGTACGTCTCCACGCCCTGGTAGCCGACGCCGACGGTGCGCGACGCGTTGCGCCACTGAAATGCTTGCGCATTGTCGGTGCGGCGGTCGCCGACGGAGTCGAACGCGTTGAACGTGACGGGTCCTTGCGAGCCTTCCAGCGCGTAGCCGCGCTTGGGCGTCGGGATCGCGGGCGTGTAGAGCTCGGTGATGCCCGGGCACACCTCGCAGTCGAACGGGTTGGTGGCGTTCTGCATCTGCGCGAAGAACGGCCGCACCTCGCTGAAGAACCGGCGGTACACCGTCGGCGAGATCGACTGCTGGTCTTGTTCGACGTTCGAGAAATCGGGATGGATCGTCGCGACGAACGACGCCGTGCGCGTGATCGGGATCGAGAGGTCCGCGCCCGAGCGTGTGGTCGTCCCGTCGTCGTGCTTGGCGGCGATTTCGCCGACGCTGAACAAACCGATCCGCGGCTGGGGGCGCGCGCCCGCGGCGCTGGCCGAGAGGCCGCTCAGCGTGCCGGCGTACACGACGTCGTTGTGATCGGACTGGCCTTCCTCGAACGCCCACACCTGCAGGTCGTCCGTCTTCTGCACGAACCGCACGAACTGGATCGGCCAGCTCGCGCGCCCGTCGCCGCGCATCACGCCGAACGGAATGCGCATGGTGACCGTGAAGCCGCCCGGCCGCAGCTTGCCGACGCTCTGCCACTTCGGCGCGTACGCGGCGTTCTCGCTGGAGTGCTGGTAGTGCGTGCCAAGCGGCGTCGCGGTGAAGAGATAGCGAAAACCCTGCGGGCCGCCCGGCCACAAGTCGACTTGCACTTCATCGTCGGTGTCGAAGCCGACGTCGTCGGTGTGCTGGTTCGCGACGATCTCGGCGGTCTGCTTCGCGTCGAACGCGACGTACAGCGCTTGATCGTCGCCGATCACGTACACGTCGGTCGGCTGCGCGGGCGCCGCCTTGTGGCGCAGATCCCATGCCAGCGTGAGGTGCTTCGCCGATTTCCACGCTTCGTCGGTGAGCGTTCCGTCGATCGCCGGGCCTTTTGCCACGTGCGGAATGGCGAGTTGCGGCCGCACCGACACCGCACCCGCCGGAGCACCGAGCGCGCAAACGAACGCGGCAGCGAACGCGGCGACCGGAACGATTCCCAGACGTGACATCGAGAGCACCTCTCCACCGACTAATGAAATAAGAGTTGAGCGCAAGCAAAAGCGCGCCGCCGCGCAGCGCGCCGCGATCAGATGCCGGAGTCGCGCAGCCGGATCAGGTCGTGGACCGACAGGTTCGCGTAGCCATGCGCCTTCAGGCGGCCGACGAACGCCGCGCTCACGCCGTGGTCGCGCAGTGCGACCAGCTGGTCGGCGGTCACCTTCGTGAAGCCCGCCGCGCGCATCTCCGCGATGTACTGCTGGCCGACGCCGTGGTCGGCGAGCCGCACGAGGTCGGTGGCCGACAGATCGCGATACCCCGCGGTCTGCACCGCGCGCACGAACTCCGGTGTGACGCCGTGATCGCGCATCTTTACGAGATCGTCGAGCGACGCGGAACGATAGCCGAGCGCGGCGAGCTCGCCGATGTACTTCGGGTTGACGCCGTGCTGCATGACGCGCACGACGTCGCCGGTCGTCACGTGCTGAGACGATGCTCGCAGCTGGTCGACGAAGGCCAGGGTCGCGCTGCTGATGGCCAGCTCGAGCGACTGCGCGAAGGTCGGGCGGCTGAGCCCGCGCGACGCGAGCGCGTCGTCGAATCTCGCGCTGGGCTCGTAGCGGAACTGGCCCGCGCCGGAGCCTTCGCCCGCACTGCCGGTGCAGTCGAAGCTGCCGGGCTCGCGCTGGATGCGGAACGTGACCGGCCCGACCGGTCCGCGCAGGCGGTCGGCGGGGATGCCCGCATCGCTCAGCGCGACGGTCGACGACCACGACGAGTTCCACGAATTTCCGTTGCTGCTGTCGGAGTACTCCAAGCGCAGCTGGACGCGCGACGGGTCGTCACCGCGCGCTGACGCAATCGACCAGCGTCCCACGGGCGATGCGTTCGCGCCCTGCGAAAAGCCACCGGCGGCGAAGAGCGCGGCGAGCGCCGCGACGGCGAAACGTCTCACGGTTCGAAGCCGGTCACTTTCAGACGAACGAGCTCGTCGATGCTGAGGTTGTGATAGCCGTGGGCGGCCATCCGCCGCACGAAGCTGCCGTCGATGCCCTGCACGCGCAGCGCGACGAGCTGCGACGGTGTGAGGTTGCGCAATCCCGCGTCCATCAGTCCGCGCACGTACGAGACCGTGACGCCTTGCACCGCGAGGTTCACCGCGTCGTCGACGCCGAGTTTCGGATAGCCGGTCGCGGCGAGGCCGTCGAGCCACGAGCCGCTGACGCCCTGCACGCGCAGCGCGATGATTTGGCCCACGGTAGGCTCGGTGGCGAGCCGGTGGTTGAGGGACGCCACGTAGTCGGGCGTGACGCCTTGCACGGCGAGCGCGAGCAGATCGTGCAGCGCCGGGCGCGGATGCAGGCCGCCCATGCGGCGCACGTAGTCACCGCTGACGCCCTGGTTGCGCAGCGCGATGAGCTCGTCGACGCTGGGATGCGGGTACTTCGCGTCGTCGATCGCTTCGAGCAGATCGCCGCCGCCGCGCACGACCGGCGGCACCGCCGGCGCTTCCACCGCACGCGGCGTCTTCGGCGCATACGTGCTGTAGGTGCTTTGGTACGCCACGCGCGCGGGCGGAGCGATGCGCGCTGCGGCAACCGTTGGGGCGGACGTCGTAACGGTGACGGTGACGACGGGTGCGACGGCGGCAGGGGAGGCGACCGCGGCGCGAGTCGCTTCCGGCGTGCGACCCGATTCGACGGACACGGAACGCGTGCTGGAGGCGGGCGGTACGGGCGGCACCGGTGCGGCGAGATCGTCGGACATCGGGTACGGTGACCGCACGGTCGTCGTGGTGCCGAGGCGCGATACGGCGCGCACAGGGCGGGCAGCGCGTGGCGCCGTGACCGCTCGCGCTGCGGTGACCGCTCGCGCTGCAACGGGCGGCTTCGGCGCGACGGCGGCGCGGTGTACGCTTTCGGCGCGCGCGTTGCGCGCCGGTACCGCGTACGCGCGAACGGGTCGCGCGACGACCACCGCGCGTGCCGGCTTCACCGGCGCGATCGATTGCGCGGTAACGACCGCGGGCGTGGCGGCCGACGCCGCGGCGACGACGGGGACTTGCAGGCGCGCGATGCCGAGCGTCGCGGCGAGGACGACCGCCGTCAGCGCGACGGCCGCGAAGCGCAGGTGCGGCGACGCGTCACGCGAGCGGTCGACGATCCGGCGCACGCGGCCGACCACTTGCGCGCGGCGCAGCATGAAGCCCGGCGCGACGGCGACGCGCGGTCCGCGCACGCCGCGCGAGACGATGCGCGCGAGACACTCGGCGTAGCGCAGCGGCTCACCGGCGTCTTCGAGCACGCGGTCGTCGCATGCCACTTCGCGCTCGAAATCAATGCCGCGCCGCGCGACGTGCAGCGCGGGCTGGAAGAACTGCAGCGCGCAGACGACCTGTTCCAATGCGTTGAGCCAGTCGTCGTACCGCTGGAGGTGCGCTGACTCGTGCAGCACGACGCGCGCGAGATCGCCGCCGTCGAGCGACGCCGCGAGGCGTGCCGGGATGAGAATCATCGGCCGGCGGAAACCGACCGCGCACGGCACGTCGACGAGCAGCGAGCGCGCGACCGTCGCGCGGCGGCGATGGCCGGCGGCGCGCAAACGCCCGAGCACGTGCGGGTCGTCGAGCGGCGTCGCTGCGTGCTTCATGCGCGCCACGGCGGCGTAGCCGCGCGCGAGGCGCAGCAGCAGCGTGCCGGCGACGAGCGCCCATACGGAGACCAGCGCGATGCCCCACCCGCGCGCGAACGCGGTGGCGGCGCCGCCGACGCGCATCGAGCCGTCGCGCACGCGTTCGGCGATCGAAGCAGCGGGCGCGGACGTCTGCGCAGAGGACGCCGACGCGCGCTCAGGCCCGGCGGTCGTACGGCGCGCGACGCCGCGATGGCGAACGACGGTCGCAGCTGTCGTCGCTGTCGTCGCCACGGCGGTTGCCGTGACCGTGGGCGGAGCGACGGTGGGACGCGCGAGCGCGAGGTCGAGCGCGGGCAGCAGCGCGACGACGAGGAACGTGGTGCTCCAGACGACGCACGCGGTGGTCGCGTTGCGCCGCAAACCGGCGCGCAGCACGAGCGCGACGAGCGCGATCAGCGCGGCGCCTTGCCATAGCGCGTTGAGGACGGCGACGATCAGCGCGTCCATCAGCTTTCGTCCTTCGCGCGGGCGATCGTGCGCTGCAGCTCGTCGAGCTCGTCCTCGGTGAGATGGTCGCCTTCGACCAAGTTGAGCGCCAGCGCGCGCGGCGAGCCGCCGAAGAAGCGCTGCACGACGTGCGAGAGCGCGGTGCGCGCGGCGGCGTCGCGGTCGACGACGGTCTGGTACACGAACGCCCGGCCCTCGGCGCGGTGCTCGACGTATCCCTTGCGCTCGAGGATCTTCATGATCGTCTGGACGGTGTTGTACGCGGGGCGCTCGGCCTCGGGGATGGCCTCGACGATCTGGCCCACCGTCGCGGGACCGGACGACCAGACGATCTCCATGAGGCGCTGCTCGGCCTCGGTGAGCGGGACGGAACGGCGGCGTGCCATCGAGCCTCCAACACCTAAGGAATTCGGTTTGAGCCACGTTAGCACGCCGCCGCCGGGCGGGTCAAGAGCAGTCCGAAAGAATTCGGTCTTGCCCTATTTCAGCTTGTCGAGCTCCGCGAAGAGCACCGCCGGGTCCGGCGCCTCTTTCAGCTCGTGGACGTCGATGTAGCGGACGATCCCGTCCTTGTCGATGACGAAGATCGCGCGTTCGGACATCCCGCGCGGGTTCAGCACGCCGTAGCGCTCGGCGACGGCGCCGTGCGGATAGAAATCGCTCAGCAGCGGGAAGCTGATGCCGCCGAGCTGCGCCGCCCACGCGGCGTTGGCGAACCGGGAATCGACGGAGACGCCCACGACCTGGGCGTCAGCGGTGCGAAAGCGCTCTTGCTCGCGCTCGTACACCGGCAGCTGAACGCTTCAAGTCCCGCTGAAGGCGAACGGGTAGAACGCGATCACGACGTTCGTGCCGCGCTTGTCGGCGAGGTGGAACTCTTCGCCCGCGTGCGAGCTGAGCGTGAAGTCGGGGGCGGGATCGCCGACCTTGACGGTCGGCGTCTCCGAGGCGAGCGACGTGCGCCCGGTGGTGACAGACATGGGGTAGGCTTTCCCCGTCCGCCGAACATGGTCCCATGATCGCCGAACCGACCGCCGCCGCCGTCCACCTGCGCGCGCTCGACCCGTTCGATTTCCTCGAGCGCAGCGCGTTCGTGTATCCCGAGAAGATCGCCGTCGTGGACGGCACCGCGCGCCGCACGTATCCGGAGTTCCTCGCCCGCGTGGAACGGCTGGCCGCGGCGCTCCAAGCGCGCGGCCTGCGCGACGGCGAGCGCGTCGCGGTGCTCGCGCCGAACACGTCGATGGTGCTGGAGGCGACGTACGCCGTGCCGCGCGCCGGCGGCGTGCTGTGCGCGCTCAACACGCGCCTTGCACCCGACGAGATCGACTACATCCTGTCGCACTGCGGCGCGTCGCTGCTGCTGTACGACTACGAGCTCGAGCCGCTGGTGAGCCGGCTGGCGTCGGAGATACCGCGCGTCCGTGTCGCGGCGCCCGGCGAAAGCGGCGCGTCGCCGGGCGGGGCAGCGGAGTACGAGCAGGTTCTCGCCGCGGCCGACCGCGACGCGCTCGTGCCGCGCGACGGCGGCGAGGACGACACGATCTCGATCAACTACACCAGCGGCACGACGGGCAAGCCGAAGGGCGTGATGTATACGTTCCGCGGCGCATATCTCAACGCGCTGGCGGAGATCTTTCACGCCAACCTGCGGCCGGAGAGCGTGTATCTGTGGACGCTGCCGATGTTCCACTGCAACGGCTGGTGCTTCCCGTGGGCCGTCACCGCGGCGGGCGCGACGCACGTGTGCCTGCGCAAGGTGGACGCCGTCGGCATCAACCACGGCATCCACGAGGAAGGCGTGACGCACCTATGCGCGGCGCCGACCGTGCTGATCGGCCTGGTGAACCACCCGGACACAGTCGCGTTTCCGCACCGCGTGATCGTCACGACGGCGGGCGCGCCGCCCGCGCCGGCCACGATCGCGCAGATCGAGGCGCTCGGCGCAGAGCTGCACCATGTGTACGGCCTCACCGAAGTGTACGGCCCGATCACGGAGTGCGCGTGGCACAGCCCGCAGTGGGACGGTTTCCCGCCGGCGGAGCGCGCGCGGCTGCGCAGCCGCCAAGGCGTGCCGATGATCACGCTGGGTCCGCGCGACGTGCGCGTGGTCGACACCGAGCTCGACGACGTGCCGGCGGACGGCGCGACGCACGGTGAGATCGTGATGCGCGGGAACAACGTGATGAAAGGCTACTATGCCGACCCCGCAGCGACCGCCAAAGCGTTCGAAGGCGGCTGGTTCCACTCCGGCGACATCGCGGTGGTGCACGCCGACGGCTACATCGAGATCGTCGACCGCGCGAAGGACGTGATCATCAGCGGCGGCGAGAACATCTCGACGCAGCAGGTCGAGAAAGTGCTGCTCGAGCACGACGCGGTGCTGGAATGCGCCGTCGTCGCGGTCCCCGACGAGAAGTGGGGCGAGGTCGCGAAGGCGTTCGTGACCCTCAAACCGGGCCGCACGCTGGAAGCCGACGAGCTGCGCGCGTTCGCCCGTGAGCGCATCGCGGCGTTCAAAGTGCCCAAGACCGTGGAGTTCGGAGAATTGCCGAAAACATCCACGGGCAAAATCCAGAAGTACGTGCTACGCGAACGCGAGTGGACAGGCCACGAGAAGCGCGTGAACTGAAAACGCATCGAAGAGCCTACGTGATGATGCTGGATCTCGACGATCGAGCGGCGTGGGAACGCCTCAACCACGCCTACGGCAGTGCCGGCGACATCCCGGCGCTGCTGCGTGCCGTGGAGGCGCTCCCGCCGTATGTCGGCGGCGACGGAGACCCGTATTACGACCTGTGGAGCGCGCTCTGCCATCAAGGCACGATCTACACCGCGTCGTACGCTGCCGTACCCCACTTGGTGCGCATCGCCGACGAAGCGGAGCCGAGCCTCGGGGTGATGTCCTTGATCCAGCTTGCCGCGCACATTGAATTCGAGCGCGACGGCATCGAGGATCCGGAAGTGCCGCCGCAGGTCGCCGAGGCGTATAAGGCCGCAGTGCGCGAGTTGCCGAGCGTCACGCTGCCGCTTCTACTCCGCGCGACGAACGACGAAGACGCGCGAATCGCGCTGTTTGTGCTCGCAGCGTCCGCCGGGCGCCGCGACCTGGCTCTGGCGATCGAAGACCTCACGGCCGATATCGTCGAGGGCATCTTAGACGGAAGCGTCGAGGAATTCACGTACGACCGCAAGCACGGCGAGTCTCCGACGGCGGCGATGAACATCACGTACCTCGAAGAGAATTGGATGCGTATCATCTCGCGCAAGCCCGACGGCAGCCGCTCCGTCGAATATATGCGCTCGCAGCGCCGGCACAACTGAGCCTTCGCCACTGGTAACCGAGGCGCTCAGAGTGTCGACGACCGCCGACGGCGAATGCCGCGCGGATGCTACCGCTCGACCTCACCAAAGCTCCACCGCGCACGCCGCGCGAGTCCCTCGCCGACGTGGTGTTCTTGCCCCGCACGATCGACAAGGTGCGTGCGACGTTGCCGGGCGGAGCGCTCGGCGCCTACAACATCCCTGGCTTCAGCCAGATGCTGCTCGACGGGCTTGGAATCGGTCTCGTCCACTTCACCGCCGCAGTCGCGGATGCGGAGAACGACGCCGCGGTGGCAGCGTTCGTCACGGCGTCGACCTCACCGGAGCGCATCGCGGAGTGGAACGCGTTTGTCCTTGCCCGCCTGCCGCGCGGTGGCGACCGCGATGCGGCCTACGAAGCATATCCCTGGCTGCGCGAGCGCCCCGATCTCGTGCTCGCGCTCGACGTGCTCGAAGAAGACGACCGGCAGCACTTCGCCCAGCGCAGCTGAATCGGTAGTCAGCGCGTGCGCGCCGCGATCACGGGTCTTTTGTTCGTCGCGACGGGCGCAGTGCATTTCATCCGGACCGAGATGTACGAGCAAATCGTTCCGCCGCAGCTCGGACATGCGCCGGAACTCGTCGCAATTAGCGGAATCGCGGAAATCGCGGGAGGACTTGGACTGATCATTCCGCGGACGCGCCGCGCGGCCGGCCTGGGTCTCATCGCACTGCTCGTCGCGGTCTGGCCGGCGAACATCTACATGGCGATCAAAGGTGCTCATTTCGCCGCCGCCGCGCCGGCGTGGGCACTCTGGGCGCGCGTTCCGCTGCAAGTCGCGATGATCTGGTGGGTCGAACGCATCAGCCGCTAATCGGCGACGAAAACGCAATCGTCGGGATATTGATGCTTCGGCACCGGGTGCGCTGGTCTCGGCTCGCCGACGCCGAGGACGCTCCCTTTGCGTCGTCTGATTTGGTCGACCAAAGCGTCGAAGCCGCTAGCGGCGGTTCGACTCGTCGGCGTACACGTACTCCCAAAGGATGTGTTGGATTAAGTTGCTGCGCCTGCGGTGCTGTCGCTCCGCGATTCTGTCAAGACGTTCCAGAAGCGGCGCGCTCAGCCGTAGCGAGGTCGGCGGATTCGGGTTCGCTGCCGAACGCACGATCTCAGCGCCGGCGATTCGGTCTGCGAGCGAGCGGCTTAGGACTTCCTCCGCGGCTTTTTGTTTTGATGTCGTTCGTTGAGTCATGATCAGCCTTTGCGATACGAGCGCTTCTCGCGGTCGTCCATGTCCCGTGCGGCGAAGACACGAAAGCGACGATCTCCGAGGAACTCGCCGACGATGGTGAGGAGACGGCCGTCGCCCGTCTATCCATACAGAACGTAGAAGTCGCGTTCGCGAATCACCCGATACATCGCTGTTTCTCCGTCGATGCCAAAGACGATCTCCTCGACCTCACTGACCGTTACATGGTGACGGTGGTAGAGATGATCGACATTGTCGTCGTTCCAAAATAATTCATCGATGCGCACCCGACCGCAGCCCCCTGGAGGACACGCGATGTATTACATTGTAATACATTTAGTGCCGCGAAGTCAATTTGTCTTGTCCAGCGCCCTCAATGCCTCGTTCGCAGCGCGTTCGCCCGATTGCAGCGCGCCGGCTACGGTTCCTGATTCGCTCGTTGCCGCTGTTGCTTCGCCGGCGAAGAAGAGGACGTCGTCTACCGGCGCCGCGAGCTCCGTTCGCGCGCTGCCGCCGCCTACCGCGACGTAGCTGTACGCGCCGCGCGAATACGGATCGTGGTCCCAGTCGTGCGTGTAGACCGCTTCCAGCTCTCCGTGCGGGTCGGCCGCGGAACCGAAGAGCACCGCGAGGTCGTCGAGCGCCGTCGCGGTCCGCGCCGCTTCGTCGTGGTTCGCCAGCGCGTCGGCCTTCGGGCCGCCCGCCCACGCGACGAGCAGCGGTGTGCGCAGCGGGATCAGCGTCCAGAACGTCGGGAACGCCGCCTCGGCGCGATGGAAGAAGCCTCCGTCGAGATAGCGCGCGTCGTGCACGCGCTCCCAGAACGCGCTGCGAAAGCGCAGGATCAGCTTCACCACCGGGCCCATCACCAGCCGCGCGAGCGCGTCGACCTTCGCCTCCGGCAGCGCCGGTTCGAAGCGCACCGCGTTCGCTTGCAGCACGCCGAGCGGAAGCGTCACGATCGCCGTGCGCGCGCGCACCTCCAACGGCGCGCCCGACGACGTGGTCGCGGCTACGGTGACGCCGTCACGCGACCAGCGCAGCGCGTGGACCGGCGTCGCGAGCCGCACCTCCACCAGCGCGGGATCGAGCGCGCCGTGCAGCGTGCGCAGCAGATGCGCGTACCCGCCGAGCGGCCGGAACTGGCGCGACGTCTGACCGCCGCCCCCGTCGTCGCTCCACTCGTCCCCGAGCGCGCGCGCGCTCGCGCGCTGCGGATCGGCGGCATCGAAGCCCTCGACGAGCATGCGCGTGTAGCGGCGCTCGCGTTCCACCTGCGCGGCGTCACCGCGCTGCTGCTGCTGCAAGAAGTCCTCGACGCTGACGTCCGCGGTGAGGTTTTTCGCGTCGGCCATCAAGCGCTCGACGATTGCGAACGGATCGTCCCCTTCGCGCAGCTCGCCGTCCTCGTACACGAACGCCGTCCCGCCGGTGTCGATCGCGACGGTGTTCGCGGCGCGCAGCAGCGCGAAGCTCACGTCGGCCGTGCCATGCACGAACTCGCCGCCCAGGTCGACTGGCACCGGCAAGCCCGGATCCTCGCGCGTGTAGAGGCGACCGCCCATGCGGTCGCGCGCTTCGAGCACGACCACCGAACGGCCGGCGCGTGACAGCGCGCGCGCCGCGATGAGCCCTGCGGCGCCGGCGCCGATGACGACGACGTCGATAGGCGAACTCACGCTATGGCGCCGGTCAGCTGAGCTCGCCCGTCGCGCGCGTAAGTACCGCCGTGCAGTACTTGCAGCGGCGCGCGTCCTGCGCGATCTCGCTCAGACACTCCGGGCACGTCTTCATCGCGAGCACCGGTTCGCCCGGCGGTTGAAAGCGCGCCGCGATCGTGCGAAACGGCACGACGACGGCGTAGTAGATCACCAGCGCGTCGAGCAAGAACGTGATCAGCGCGTTGACGAAATCGCCGATCGGAAAATGTGTTCGCCCGAGCGTGAAGCCGAGCCGCGAGAAGTCGGGCTGGCCGATGATCGCGGCGACCAGCGGCGTGAGGACGTCTTTGACGAGCGCGTTCACCACCGCGGTGAACGCCGAGCCGACGATGACCGCGACGGCGAGGTCGATGACGTTGCCGCGCGCGATGAACGTGCCGAATCCCTTGAGCGTACCTACCTCCTTGCGCGCACAGCGCGCAGCGCGGCGTTCGCCGACTTGCTCGCTCAATCCGGCGCGGCGCCGGATGGGAACCAGGCCGCGAATCGGAACGTTTCTTCTCTGAATGCGGCCGTAAAGGCAATCTTTACGGAGCAGCCGTCAAGGCTTTACGGGACTCACCCTGCGAACTTCACTTTCCCGGCCTCCGGCCGATTATCCTAAACAGAGCCGCGCTCGTTCCACACGAGGGTGTTTTGTACATGGATGTTCCTGACAATCTCGATACGTTTCTTCGCGACCTCCTCAAGGAAGAGGGTGGTGCGGTTCAGCTCGACGACGAGGACAGGGCGTTCATCGACCGCATCCTCAAGTCGATCACGCAGGGCAGCAAAGGCGTTTTCGTCGTGCTGCACCCGAACGACCGCATGCAGTACATGCTGCTGAACACGAACCGGGCCGGCGCGATCGCGCTGCTCGCGAAGGTGATGCAGCGGACCGCCGAAGCGCTCGAAGCCGACCTCGACTGACCGCTCGCCAGCGCTTAGCGCCTCAGCGCGGGATGAACAGCGCTCGGCCGGCGGCCTCGTCGAGGTCGATCACGTACCGGTTCCACAGGCCGACGCCGACGTGGGCGATCGTTTGCGTTCGCCGGACCGACGTGCGGATGGCCCCGATCGCGAGCGGCCCGACCCGCACCTCGGGGATCTCGACGGTGAAGATGTCGTCGGCGCCCGCGATGCCGACCGTCTGGCCGCGCGATACCACGGTCCATTGCGGGCCCACCCGGTACGCGGCGTAGCCGATCGACAGGACCGCTTCGTCGCCCGTGTCCAGCAGCGCCCGCGCGCCCTGCGGGCCGAACATCGTCTGCACGATCGGCGAGCCGTTGCGAAACGTCAGCGGGACGGCGCCGGGCGGGCCGCCCGACGTGCCGGGCGCGCCGATGCGCGCGGTCCGGGCCGTCCGGTCGAGCACGAGGCGCACGCGGCCCAGCAGATCGCTGCCGACCACGACGTCGAAGCGCGCGGCGCGCGACGGCGGAACCACCGCAAAGCGGGCGCGCTCGAACCGCGCCGGCCCGAGCGCGAGCGGCCCCGCCTCCACGAAGCCGGTCGCGAAACGCGACATCCCGGAGATCTCCAGCTCGCCGTGCGGCTCCAGCCCGAGCGCCTCGGCGAGGTTCAGCGTGATCGCGCTCGGCGTCGCGCCGGTATCGAGCAGGCAGCGGACGGTGCGCCCGCCCAGGCTGCACGGCACGATCGGGATCGGCTCGTCGCCGAGCGCCAGCGGCGCGTCGCCCGCAAACGTGGCCTGCACCCCCGCCGGCGGTCCGATCGCGTCGGTAGCGACGGCGACGGTATCGAGCGGGCCGCTTTCGAACGGTCCGCGGCGGTCCAAGGCGAAGCTCGCCCCGGCGACGCGCGTCTCGCCGCCGTACACGGCCAGCGGCCGGCCCTCCGCCGTGTCGATGCGGCGCAAAGCCTGCGTCGCGGGGTCTATGACGGCGATCAGGTCGATGGCGTCGCGCGCGCGGACGCGCCAGCGCCCGGGCCCGGACGGCGCGACGGTACCGCCCGCCGCTCGGAAGGCCGGCTCGGCGAACGCGTACGACGCGATCGCGGCCAGCGTGCGCTGCGTGAGCGTCGACTCGTCGACCTCTTCGGGCAGCGCGACCTCGTTGAGCGCGAACGTCCACTCGCGCGTACCGTCGAACCACGTGCCGCCGCACACGCCGTCGACGCAGCGCCGCACCAGCCGCCGCGCGCCGAGCTGGTCGAACGTCGTGGCGACGGTACGGCCTTCGACGACGCGCGTGCCGGCTGCATGGAACCGAACGGCGCCGGCGTGTCCGTTCGCCGCGGCAACGGCTGCCAGGGGGTCGGCCGGCGGGGCGGCAGCGATCGCAGGCGCGGCCGCGGCGGGGCAGACGCCGAGCGCGGCGGCAAGCGCGAGGGATCGCACCGCGAATCGCATCCGGGTGGAACTGCACCCTCTCGACGGTTACCTCCTCGACGGTCGCCCCGGCAAGGCAGACGCGATCGCCGCGGCGCTGCGCGACCGCTCGCCTGATTCGCGCGCGCAGCCGTTCTACCGCGCCCTCGAGGCGGTCGGGGCGCGGGCAGCGGACGAGGCGCTGCTTGCGCTGCGCCTGGTGCTGGGCGGCAACGCGGCGGACGACGAAACCATCGTCGCGGCGCGCGCGGCGCGCGCCCGCGTGAAGGCCGGCGAGGCAGGCGCGCGCGAGCAATACCTGGCGTTGGTGGGGGTTATAGCGCGATGATGTGCGGAACGAACGTGGGACGAGCATGCGTTACGCTGGAGTGATGTCCCGCCTCGTCGTCGTTACCGTCTTGGGCCTTTTGCTCATCCCCGCGGCCGCATTGGCCGCGCCCGCGCCGTCGGCGTCGCCGACCGCGGCTGCGCCGAGCAGCGCGCACGACGGCGGCGTGATCGAAGGCAAGGTGACGAACGTCGACTACCAGCGCGGCGTCGTCACCGTCGACTCCACCACGCAAGGCCGCGTCGACGTCGCGACGATGCCGTCGACGAGCGTGCAGTCCGACGACCCCGGCTATCACACGCTCACCGACGTCTCCAAGGGCTCGAAGGTGCAGATCTTCATCTCGAAGACCGCCGGCAAGCTCGTCGCGCAGATCATCCGGCTCATCAAGCATTGATCTTGCCCGCTGATCCCGCGGCGCTCGCGCGCGGCGTGATCGGAGTCGGATTCACGGGCGCCACCGCGCAGACGGCGCCGCTGGACGCGCTGCGCGCGTTCGCGCCGGGCGCTCTCATCCTCTTCGCCCGCAACGTCGGCACGCCCGACGAACTGCGCGACCTGGTCGCCGCGCTGCGCGCGATCTCCGCACCGTCGCCGCTGATCGCCGTCGACCAGGAAGGCGGCCGCGTCGAGCGCATCCGCGACGGCGTCGCAGCGCTGCCGTCGGCAATGGCCGTCGGCGCAACGGGCGACACGGCACTTGCGGAACGGCTCGGCACGCTGCTGGGCCGCGATCTCGCGCGCCTCGGCATCGACGTGGACCTCGCACCCGTCGCCGACCTCTCGCTGCAGCCGCGCAGCACCGTCGTCGCGACGCGCTCGTACGGTGACGACCCGCAACGCGTCGCGGAGTTCGCGATCGCGTTCGCGCACGGGCTGGAACGCGGCGGCGTCGCGGCGGCACTGAAGCACTTCCCCGGCCACGGTGCAACAGAAGAAGACTCGCACGTCGCGCTGCCGCACGTCACGGCAAGCGCAGCGACGCTGCGCGCGCGCGATCTCGTCCCGTTCGCACGCGCGCTCACCGCACGCGCGGCGTCGATCGTCCTCACCGCGCACGTCGTGATCGAAGCATTCGACGCGGAGCGTCCGGCCACGCTCTCAGCGGCTGTCCTGACGGGCTTGCTGCGCGACGAGCTCGGCTACGACGGCATCATCGCAACGGACTGCCTGGAGATGGACGCGATCGCGAACGGCGCCGGCACGGTGCGCGGCGCCGTCGAGGCGCTCGCCGCGGGCGCCGACCTGCTGCTGATCAGCCATCACCTCGACTTCGCGCACGCGGCCGCCGACGCGATCGCCGACGCGGTGCGCGACGGCGAGATCCCGTTGAAACGCCTGCAAGAATCATACGCCCGCGTACACGGCCTGCGCGAACGCCTCGCGCAGCGCGTCCCGCTCGCGGACGCGCTCGACGAAGACGCGCCGCTCGAAGCCGCCCGCCGCGCGCCGACGGCATTGCGCGGCGAGCCGAAACTGCACGCGGGCAAACCCGTCACCGTGATCTCGTTCGAAGGCGCCGTTGCCGACAACGCGGCGCTGTCCGGCCGGAACACGTCGCTCGACACGGCGTCGCTCAGCTCCGCGCTGCGACGCCGCGGCTGGAAGAGCGAGATCATGCGCGTCGCGATCGACCCCGCTTCGGACGACGTCGATCTGCTGCTCGAGCACGTCGCGGCGCTGGGCGACCGCGAGTTCGTCCTGGTCACCCGCGATGCGCACCTGCACGCGGGCCAGCAGGCTGCCGTCGCGCGCATCCTCGCGCAAGCCCCCGACGCGCTGATCGTGTCGGCGCGCGCACCGTACGACGCGCTGCTGTGGCCGTCCGCCCGGCGCGTGCTCTGCATCTACGGCGACCAGCCGATCTCGATCGAAGGCTGCGCCGACGTGCTCGCCGGCCGCGCCGAAGCCCGCGGCACGGCGCCGGTTCGCCTCACCGAGGACGCCGCTGTTCGCTGAGATCGACGCCGTCCTGCACGCCGCGCTCGGCACGCGCTTCAGCGCTGCAGTGGTGCGCGTCGAGCAGGCCGGGCGTCTGCGCTACGAGCGCGCGTACGGCCGCACGCGCGCAGTCGAACCGTCTCTCCCGTGCGACGTCGACGCACGCTTCGACCTGGCATCGATCACGAAGGTCTTCATCTCCACCGTCGCGCTTGCGTGCGTCGCGCGCGGCACGCTCGCGCTGGACGCACCGCTCACCGGCCTGATCCCGGAGTGGCGCGGCACCGCCCACGAATCGATCACGCTGCGCCGCATCCTCGCGCACGTCGCCGGCTTCAAGAGCGGCGCGGACTATCGAACGCTCCTGGACAAGAACGTCGAGATGTTCGCGCTGACCGAACCGCTCGCGGCCCCGCCGGGCGGCGACGTGCTCTACAGCGACCTCGGCTTCATCGCGCTCGGCACGATCATCGCACGCGCGCAACCGAACCGTTCGCTCGCAAAAACGGTGGAAGACGAGCTCACCGCTTCCGGCACGACGCACACGGCATACCGCCCGCGCGGCACGGAGCGCGCAGCGATCCCGGCAACGGAGACCGACGCCTGGCGCGGCAGCGTGCAAGGCGAGGTCCACGACGAGAAAGCCTACCTGATGGGCGGCGTCGCCGGCCACGCGGGCCTGTTCGGCACCGCCCGCGACGTCGCGCGCCTCGGCGACTGGTACCTCGCAGCGCTCCACCGACCGCCCAACGCCGCTCGACCCCGCGCTCGCGCGCGAAGCGGTCCAGGAAGAAGGCCGCGACGCAGTACTTCGCCGCGGCCTGGGCTGGGCGCTAAAAACCTCGGACGACAACTCGTGCGGCGCGCTGATGTCGCCGAGCACGTTCGGCCACACCGGTTTCACCGGCACGTCGATCTGGGTCGACCCCTGGCGCGACCTCAACGTGGTCCTGCTGACGAACGCGGTCCACTTCGGCCGCACCGACATCCGCCCGATCCGCGCCGCGGTCGCAGACGCCGCCGTCAAAGCAACGGACCGCACGTGAAGATCGCAGGCATCATCTCAGGCACATCGCTCGACGGCATCGACGTGGCGATCTGCGACGTAACCGCCGCAAACGGCGCAATCCGCGCCCGCTGCGAACGCTTCACCACCGTCCCGTTCGAAGAAAACCTCCGCGGGCGCATCATGGCAGCCTACCCGCCGTCACCGATCGGCGCACTGGAAATCTCCGCGCTGCACGCAGCGATCGGCGAAGCCTTCGGCAACGCAATCAGCATGGTCGCCGCCGAAACCGCGCTCGACGCCGTCGCATCGCACGGCGTAACCATCGCGCACGCAGGCGCGGCACATCACACACTACAACTCGGCGACGCATTCCGCATCCGGGAACGCACCGGCACGACGGTGATCTACGACTTCCGCTCGGCGGACACCGCAGCCGGCGGAACGGGCGCCCCACTTGTCCCATTCGTGGACGCGCTGCTCTTCGCCGAACACGCCCCATGCGTCGCGCTGAACCTCGGCGGCATCGCAAACCTCACGGTTCTGCCGCAGGGAATCGCATTCGACTCAGGCCCGGCGAACCTCCCGATCGACACGTACGTCGCGCTCCGCACCGCGGGCGCACAACGCTACGACCGCGACGGAGAGCTCGCACGCAAGGGCAAACCGGACGCCGCACTCCTCGCCAGCATGCTCGCGGACGACTACTTCTCGAAGCCCCCACCGAAAACGACGGGCCGCGAAGAGTACGGCGCCCCATTCATCGCGCGCTGGCAAATCGATCTCGATGCGCTGGACTTCGCCGACGCGGTGGCGACGCTCACCGCACTCACGATCGCCACGGTGACCAACGCGATCCGCAACGAAGCTCCGGAGGCGAAGCTCCTCATCGTAAGCGGCGGCGGCGCCCGTAACCCCGCGCTCATCGCCGGCCTGCACGCAATGCTCCCTGGCATGCGCGTTGCAATCTCGGATGAGTTCGGCATCGACGCCGACGCGAAGGAAGCGATCGCATTCGCGGTGCTCGGCTACATGACGCTGCGCGGGCAGGCCGCAGGATTGCCGCTCGTCACGGGCGCGCGTGGTCCGCGCGTGCTGGGCGCCATCGCGCCGCACGATTTGCATGCGCTGCTCGAACGTGTTCGCTTTGAGGCTGGGGGCGGCGCGTTGCCGCCGTCAGGATAGGGATTGGGGCGCGGCGGGCGCGCGCGACATTGCTGTTTCGGGGACGCTCCCGACGCCGCATCCTGCGGCTCTGGTCGCTCGGTGCTCCGTCGCTCCCGGCCCTCCGGCCTCCGCGACTCCGCAACGCCCCGCCACAGCAACGTCGCGCGCGCCCACCTCAGGCACGATCGTGCCGATCACGCCGTCAACCCGCCTTTGTGACGCAGTGGCACCATGGTGGCAAGGACGGACGCGGCGTGGTCGAAAGCACAAGGCGTGATTTCAGTGGGAATCGATGCCGGTGGCACATCGACCATAGCGGCGTTGTCCAAAGACGGAGACTACGTTCGCGAGGCACGCGGACGTGGTGCGAACGCCACGACCATCGGGATCGATGACGCGGCCGATGTGATCGTCTCGACGATACGCGAAGTCCTTGCCGGGGAGACTCCGGACGCAATGTACATCGGTGCGGCCGGTGCCGGGCGCACGCGAGTCGCGGATCAGCTTCGTGAGCTCGTCCAAAGCGCGTTTCGTGGCGCGCGCGTCGTTGTCGGCGATGATGCCGCCATCGCGTTGCGTGCGGCCATTCCCGATGGCGACGGTGCGGTGCTGATCGCCGGGACCGGGTCCACCGCGTTCGCGCAGCGTGGGCGACGAGACGGCGCGGGTTGGTGGGCTCGGGTATCTTGCCGGTGATGAAGGATCGGCGTTTTGGATCGGGATGCAGGCGGTGAAGCTGTGCGGGCGCGTGCTGGACGGGCGGGCGAATCGGGATGAGACGACCGACCTCGTGGTGCGCGCGCTCGGCACGGCGGATCGTGAGGCGTATGTTGCCGCGTTGTACGACCGTGCACCGGATCCCGCGCAGATCGCTTCGCTCGCGCCGAGCGTCATCGCGTTTGCCGGCAAAGGAAATCGTGCTTCGACGAAGATCGTGCAGCAGGCCGCGCAGGAGCTCGGCGATCTCGTGAAGGCGGCGCTGCGTGCGGTGAACCTGCTCGAAGCTTCGCCGCGGATCGCATTTGCGGGCGGCTTGTTTCGGGAGAACAGCTTGCTGTCGTTCTTGCTGGAGACGCGTTTGAACGGCGATGTTGCCGGGGCGGCGATCGTCAAAGGCGGCGACGAGCCCGTGCGCGGCGCGTTGCGGCTTGCGGAGCGTTTGGCGCGTTGAGCGATCTGCCCGCTACGGAGGGGCTGGATCCGGCAACCACCGATATCGATCGGCTCGACGATGTCGCGCTCGCGCGCGTGCTGGTCGACGTACACCGCGTCTCGGTCGATGCCGCGCTTGCGGCTTCCGCCGAGATCGCGCGGGCGACGACGCTCGTCGTCGAAGCGATCGAGCGTGGCGGGCGCGTCGTGCTCGATCGGCGCGGGTACGAGCGGACGGCTTGCCGTGCTCGACGCGGCGGAGCTGCCGCCGACGTTCGGCGTCGATCCCACGCTCGTCGAGGGACGGATCGCCGGCGGTGACAGGGCGTTGCGGCGTGCTGTCGAGGGCGCCGAAGACGATGCGGAGGCCGGCGCGCTCGTCGTGCAGGACGTCGGCGAGAACGACGTCGTCATCGGAATTTCCGCGAGCGGCGGGGCGCCGTTCGTGCGGGCTGCATTGTCGGCGGCGCGCGCGCGCGGTGCGCGGACCGTTGGTATCGTCAATTCCCCCGGTGGTGCGCTTGCGCGCGATGCGGATGTTGGCATCGTCGCGGCGACCGGCGCCGAACCGATTCAGGGATCCACGCGGATGCGTGCCGGGACCGCGCAGAAGATCGTGCTCAACGCGATCTCGACCGGTGCGATGGTCCGGCTCGGGAAGACCTACGGCAACCGAATGATCGATCTCGTGGCGACGAATGCGAAACTGCGCGCGCGCAGCGAACGGCTCGTGCGCGACATCGCGGGTGACGTCGATGCGCGCGCACTGCTCGATGCGGCGGGCGGTTCCGTCAAGACGGCGATCGTCATGGCGCGGCGCGGCGTGGACCGGGTTGAAGCCGAGGCGTTGCTGCGCGCGGCGCGCGGGCGGCTCACGCCGGTCCTCAGCCGCTGATCGCGATCACTCCGTTCGGGAAGCGTTGCGCTTTCCCTGATAGGCGAAAGAAGCTCAGCGCCGTACCGACGCGACCGTCGTGCCGCCCAGGTCGGCGTAGCCGCGGGCCGTGAAGAACGCGCGCAGCGCGGGGGCGTCCGGGAGCGATGCTTCGACGCGCGTGATCTCGAGCTGGGTGAGGCGGCCGTGGAGGGTTGCCAGCAGCGCTGAGCCGATGCCGCGGCGGCGGCGGTCAGGGATGACCCACAGATCGCGCAGCGCCGTGATCAGGCCGCCGGTCTCCGTCGAGATCGCGTAGGCGGCGGAAACGCACGCCGCGGGTATACCGTCGTCGTAGGCCAGCCAGATGAAGCCGTAGTCCGGGCGGTCCACGTACAGCGCGAGCGCTTCGCCGAGCAGGGCCTCGTCCGCGCGAAACTGCTTCATCAGCATGAAGGCGTCGAGACGCTCGGCGCCGGCCATCGTCCGGCATTCGATCAACGGAAGGACCTCACGCCATGCTCTTCGACTCCCTCCGCCGTTCGCTTCCCGCGCTGACCGCGCTCGCGGTCGTCGCCTCGTCAACGCTCGTCGCTTCGGCTGCGGTGACGGAACGCCAAGGCGCATCCGTACCCGGCGGCAAGATCCGCGACTGTCACGGCTACGTCCGCCACGTATCCACCGAGAACATCCGCGTGCACTGCATCGACGGCGTTCCGGCCGACCTGTCGTTCCTGTACGCGCCGAACTTCGCGACGCTGCTGTCCAACGGCAAGAGCGTCCAGACGAAGGACCTCAAGCCGAACACGCCTGTGCACGTCGAGTTCACCCAGTCGCTCGGCATCCGCAAAGCCTACAAGATCTTCGTGGCCAACCCGAACGGCCACGGATTGTACGGTTTCAAGAGTTAATCGCCTGCGCGACGAATAGGGCGCCGCGGTGCACTTCATCGCGTCGCTCCTTTCGTCTCTGCTCGCCGTCACGTTCGTCGTCGTCCCGCTGGACGACCGGCCGGTCACCGCGCAGCTTCCGCGGCTCCTCGGCGCGATCGCGGGCGTCCGCGTCGTCGAGCCGCCGCGGCCGATGCTCGGGCGGTATTTGACGCCCGGCGATTCCGCCGGGATCATGCGCTGGCTGCGCGACGAGGCGCCGCGCGATGCGCACGCGTACGTCGTGTCGAGCGACATGATCGTCTACGGCGGGCTCGTCGCTTCGCGCATTCCGGGCGTGTCGCGCGCCGTTGCGTACACGCGGTTGCAAGATCTCGCCGCGGTGCGCGCCGCGCGGCCGAGCGCGTCGTTCACGGTGTTCGGCACGGTGATGCGGCTCGCGCCGACCGGTGTTCCCAAGCTCGGCGCCGCGGCATCGTTTCCGTTCGCGGGCGGCGATGTGTGGGGTGGCATTCAGCAGTATGCGAATCTGCCCGATCCGCCGCGGACCGATCAGCAGCGCGCGTTTGCGGCGAAGCTACGGGCGCAGCTCGGCCCCGCGCTCGATGCGTATCTCGATACGCGCGCGCGCGATCGCGACGTCGATCTCTTTGCGCTGCGCATCGCGGCCGAGGGCGGGTTCGATCGCATCGTGCTCGGCCAGGACGATGCCGGCCCGGTGGGATTGCATCTGCACGATCTGGCCGCGCTGCGCGCGTTCGCTTCGGCGTGGCTGCCGCCGTCGCGGGCGTCGATCGAGCCGGGCGCCGACGAGCTGGCGATGGCGCTGCTGTCGGCCGCGCTCGCGCGCGAAGCGGCCATCGTGCCGCGCGTGCGGGTGATCTACTCGCGGCCCGACGGCGGCAGCGTGAACGATCCGCTGGAGTTCGCGCCGATCGCGACGACGATCGCCGATTTGATCCGTACCTGCGGCGCGCGGTCTGCGGCGGACGGCGAAGCTGCGGACGTCGATCTGTTCGTGCGCGTCGCGGCGACGAGCGATGCCGACGAGGCCGCGTTCGTGCAGCGCATCGCGCGGCCGTATGGGCCGGTTCTGCCGTCGGTTGCGAACGATTCGACGCGCGCGCCGGTGACCGCCGTCGCCGATCTCTCGTTTCTTGCGACGAACGACTACGCGCAGCACCGCAAGCTGACGGACGATCTCATTGCGCGGCACATCGCCGGCCGAATCGACGCGTTCGCCTCGTGGAATACCGTCGCGAACACGATCGGGACGGCGCTGCCCGAGGCCGTGGCCGTGGTCGCGGGGAGGCGGCTCGGCACGTACGATGCGCGCGCGCACGCGACGTTCACGCTGATGCGCTACGTGGACGACGTCGCTTTCCACGCCGACGTGCGGCCGCAGCTCAACACCGATCTTTCCGCACAGGGTGTGGACGACCACACGTATTTGCTGCCCGAAGTCGCGCGCGCGGCCGCGTCGGAGAACCGCGCGAAGCTTTGGCGGGAAGGGCTCGATCTGATGGCGCAGATCGAGCCGCAGTTTCGCGACCGCGGGTTCACCATCACGCTGCCGTGGGACCGCACGTTCGAGACGGAGCTGGATGTGCGGCTCGGCCGCTAGGGATCCGTCGTGCCGACGCTGTCCGAGAGGCCGAGGGACTGTTCGGGCGTGAGCCGGTTCGTCGCGCGCAATTCCGCGAACGTGACGGTCACGTCGTCGAGCCGGCCGCCGTCCGACGGCACCGGCGCCAGCGCGGTTTCGCGCGCGATGTATGTGCCGCCCTCGAGCTGCTTGAACTCGACGCGCCAGTCGACCGCGTCGAGCGGCCAGCGGTTGCCGATGCCGGCGACGACCGCGCGCACCGGCAGCGAGCTCTTCGCGTCCAGCCACAGCTCGCGCAGGCGATAGCGGCGCGGGTCGCGCAGCGGCCGCAAACCGAGATGGTGCAGTGCGATACCGTTCTCGCTGAGATCGCCGAGGTCGGTCACGTCGTACGTGCGCGCGACCGTGCCGGTGCGGCCGATCTTCGGCAGCGTCGTGACGGCCGACGCGACGTCGCTCATGTTGGCCGACGCGGTGATCGGCGGCGCGGTGAGCGCGAGCCCGAAGTCCTGGTCGACCGCGAACGAGAGCTGGCCGAGCGGATCGTTCGTCGGCTCGGGGTTCATGGTTTTGCCTTTGGGCGGCATCACGCCCGGCGGCAGGATGCCGGCCGGCCCGACGCCCAAACCGAAGTTCGTGCCGTGCGGCACGTGCGGATGCGCCGCCTCTTCGCGCGCGAGCGCGTGCGCGTGGACGATTCGTCGCCGCACGTCCTCGACCGTGTCCCACGTGCTCACGATCTGATGGCCGTCGTGGCGGAACGTCACCACCGTCGCATACACCGCATAGTGCGCGTACGCGCTTTCGGAGCGTGCGCGGCGTGCCGCGCCGAACGTCGCGTCCGCGGGCGTGAGCGCCGGGGACGGCGATGCAGTCGCCTGCGCCGTGTCGAGCAGCGCGGCAAGCATGAGCACCGCTGCGATCACGGTTCGCCGATGGGGACGTTCTTGGAGAAGCTCAGCCCGAAGTGCGCCAGGTGCGAGGACAGCTTCACTTCGCCGAACGTGATCGTCGTGTCGATCAGCCGAGCGTCTTTCGCTTCGAGCGGGGCGAGCGCGATCTCGCGCGCGATGTACGTGCCGCCGTCGGTCTGGCGGTATTCGATGCGCCAGCGAACCGCGTTGAGCGGCCCGCGGTTGCCGATGCCTTGGACGATCGCTTCTTCGGGCAGCCAGGTGCCTGCGTCGACCCACAGCTCGCGCAGCCGGTGGCGTGCCGGATCGCGCAGCGGCTGCAGCGCGAGATGGTACTCCGTTCCTCCCGGGTCGGTCGAGGTTTCGAGCAGCGACACCGCATAGTCGCGCGCGAGCGTGCCGGTGCGCCCGATGACGGCCAGCGCGGACTTCTGCGCGTCGATCGCGCCCGATGCGCTGACCGACTGGAACTTGCGTTCGCCCGGCGCGAGCCCGTAGTCCTGATCGATCGCGAACGCGACGTGGCCGATCGGATCGGGCTGATGCTCGCGGCTCAGGTTGCCGAGAAACGGGAGGGCGATGTTGGTGCCGTGCGGTGTGTACGGGTGCCCGTCTTCCTCGCGGCTGAAGGGGCGCGAGTAGACGACGCCGCTGCGGATGTCCTCGGTGGTCTCCCAGGTACGGCGCACCAGCTTGTTGCCGTTGCGAAATTGGACGACCGCGACGTACTCGGCGTAGCGCGGGTACGCGCCCGCGCCCCACGCATGGCGAACGTTGTCGAAGATCGTGTTCGGATCGGGCGGGCTCGACCCGGGGGGCGGCGGCGGTGCGGCGCCGAGGGACGTCGCGACGAGGAGCATGGTCACGATCGTTCGAGAGATACCGTTCGCCCGCATGATCGGGAGAACGCCGCGACCCGAGCGAGGGTTCCCTAGCCGCGGGAAGGCTCGCACAGCTCGATCAGGACGCCCGCGGTGGACTTCGGGTGGAGGAACGCGATCGTGTTGCCGTGCGCGCCGCGCCGCGGCTCCTCGTCGATGAGGCGGACGCCCGCGGCCTTGAGCCGCGCCAGCTCCGCGCGGATGTCGGCGACGCGGTACGCGGTGTGGTGCAGCTTGGTCGCGGCGTCGCCGCGGAACTTCGCGATCGGCGAATCCTCGCTGAGCGGCCGCAGCAGCTCGATCACCGCGTCGCCCGTGCGCACGCCGACGGCCTCGACGCCCTGGTCGGCGATCGTCTCGCGATAGACCTGGCTGAATCCCAGGGTTTGGGTGTAGAGCGCAACCGTCGCGTCGAGATCCTTGACGACGATCGCAACGTGGTCGATGGGCGCGTCGATCATGCAATCCGCTCGCGGGCGACGTGCGTGCCGAACACTTCGCGCAGCACGTTGCAGATCTCGCCTAGCGTCGCGCCCGCGTCGACCGCTTCGATGAACGGCGGCATCAGGTTGGCCGTGCCTTCGGCGGCGCGGCGAACCTCCGCTAGGGCGGCGCTCGTGCGCGCGGCGTCGCGCCGCTCGCGGAAGGCGCGCGTGCGCGCGACCTGCTCGCGCTCGATCGCCGGGTCGATGCGCTGGATCGGCATCGCCACGCCGTTCGTGCCTTCGTTGAACTTGTTCACGCCGACGACGATCTGCTGCCCGCGCTCGATCGCCTGCTGCGCGCGGTAGGAAGACTCGCCGATCTGGTCCTGCATCCAGCCGCTCTCGATCGCGGCGACCGCGCCGCCCATGGCATCGATCTCCGCGATGAGCTCGCGCGCGCGGGCGATCAGCTCGTCCGTCAGCGACTCGACGTAGTACGAGCCGGCGAGCGGGTCGGTGACGTCGGTGACGCCGCTCTCGTAGGCAATGATCTGCTGCGTGCGCAGCGCGACGCGCGCTGATTGCTCCGTCGGAAGGCCCAGCGCCTCGTCCTGGCCGTTCGTGTGCAGCGACTGGGTGCCGCCGAGCACCGCCGCCAGCGCTTGCAGCGCGACGCGCACGACGTTGTTCTGCGGTTCTTGCGCCGTCAGTGTCGAGCCGCCGGTCTGCGTGTGGAAGCGCAGCATCTGCGATTTCGGATCGTGCGACCCGAACTCGTCGCGCACGATCTCCGCCCAGAGCGTGCGCGCGGCGCGAAACTTCGCGATCTCTTCGAAGAAGTCGTTGTGCGCGTTCCAGAAGAAGGAGATGCGCGGCGCGACTGTATCGACGCCGAGGCCGGCGCGCTGCGCCGCGTGCAGGTATGCCTTCGCGTCGGCGAGCGTGAACGCGATCTCTTGCAGCGCCGTCGAGCCGGCTTCGCGGATGTGGTAGCCCGAGATCGAGATCGTATTCCAGTTCGGCACCGACTGCGCGCAGTACGCCATCACGTCGGTCACCAGGCGCATGGACTGCGCCGGCGGGTAGATGTACGTGCCGCGCGCGACGTACTCTTTGAGCACGTCGTTCTGCACGGTGCCGCCGAGCTTGTCGAACGGGATCCCGCGCCGGCGCGCGACAGCGAGCACGAACGCGAGCAGGATCGACGCCGGCGCGTTGATCGTCATCGAGACGGTGACCTGATCCAGCGGGATCTGATCGAACAGCGTCTCGACGTCCTCGATCGTGTCGATCGCGACGCCCACCTTGCCGACTTCCCCGCGCGACTGCGGCGCGTCGGAGTCGTGCCCGAGCTGCGTGGGCAGGTCGAACGCGACCGACAGGCCGGTCACCCCGCTCGCGAGCAGGTAACGATAGCGCTCGTTCGATTCCGCGGCCGTCGCGAAGCCGGCGTACTGGCGCATCGTCCAGTGCCGCCCGCGGTACATCGTCTTGCGAATCCCGCGCGTATACGGAAACGCGCCGGGCGGCGCGCGGCGGACCGGCGGCTCGGGCTCGTCGTAGAACGGCCGCAGCGGGATGCCGCTGGCGTTGAGATCGCGGGCGCTCACCCGGTACGGTTGCGCCGGGCGGGTCCCGGCGCCCTATGCGCCGCCGAACCCCGGCGCGCGAAACCTCGCGAGGCTGTGCTCCGTAGAAGCGGACATGAACCGCTTCCATAGTGCGAGCGTGGCTTTTGCCGTGCTGTCGGCCTTGACAACCTCGACCTTGCTCCCGGTCACGGCCGTTTCGGCGCAGACGATGCCGGCGCCGGCGGCGGTTTCCGGTGCGCTGCCACCGGAGCAGGCTGCTGCGATCGACAAGATCGCCGCGACCGTCATCGACCGCAAGGCCACGCCGTCGGTGGCGATCGGGGTCGCGAAGAACGGCAAGCTCGTGTTCGCGAAGGCGTACGGTTTGCGGAACCTCGACGACAATGTGCCGGCCGACGCCGACACGATGTACGGGATCGGTTCGAACACCAAGCAGTTCACCGCGGCCGCCATCCTGCTGCTGCGCGACGCCGGCAAGCTCGATGTCGACGCGCCGGTCTCGCGCTACCTTCCGTCGATCGCGCACGGCGGCGAGGTGACGGTGCGCAACCTGCTCACGCACACCGGCGGCTACGCGGAGTACACCGAGCTGCCCGACGTCGACCGGCTCGCCGCGCGGCCCGCGAGCAACGAAGAGATCCTCGATACGGTGGTGAGCCGACCGCTCGGATTCAAGCCAGGCACGAAGTGGCAGTACTCGAACACCGGCTACGTGATGCTCGCGACGATCGTCGAACGGTTGTCGAGCATGAGCTACGAAGACTTTCTGCGCACGCGCATTTTCGGGCCGCTCGGCATGACGCGCACGCAGTACGAAGACGAGTCGCTCGTCGAGACGGATCGCGCGACCGGCTACACGCGCTTCGCGATGGGCGTGCAAGAGCACGAGTCGCACCTCGACTATACGTGGCTGTCGGGCGCGGGCGCGATCGAGAGCACGCTCGCCGACCTGGAGACGTGGAACAACGCGATCGACCGCGGTACGCTGCTGTCCGCCGCATCGCGCGAGATGATGCACACGTCGTTCAAGCTGGCCGACGGCAGCGACACGCGGTACGGGTTCGGCTTGTTCTTGCAAGCGCTGCCCGGGCGGCAAGCACGTCGTGCTGCACGGCGGCGACACGACCGGCTTCGGCACGCAGGACGCGCGTTTCGTCGAAGACGGCATCGACGTCATCGTGCTCACCAATCAAGAACCGGCGTCGTACAACGCGATCATGAACGCGGTGTACCGTGCGGTCGTCCCGCCCGCGCCGCCCGCGCCGCCCGCGGCGACGGCGGCGCCTGCTGCGGCGGCGGCGACTGCCTCACCGAGGCCCGCGGCCACGTCGGCGCCGATCCCGTATTCCAAGCCCGAGGTCGACGCGCTCGCGCGGCGCTGGCTCGACGACGCGATCGCCGGCAAGATCGACGTCACGAAGCTGCGGCCGTCGGCGCGCGCCGCGCTGCGGCTGCCGCGAATCCAAGCGGCGCTGCGCGACCTGTCGCGGTTCGGCGACCGCACGTACACCTTGGTCAACGTCGACCGGCGCGCGCCCACGTCGGCATATCAGTACCTGCTGCGCACCCCGAAGCGGACGCTGCTGTACATTTTCTCGGTCGACGACGACGGGCTGGTGGCCGGCGGCGACGTGTTCGACCCGAACCCGCTGGCGCCCGACCCGACGCCCGTGGCGGGCCCGCCCGCTGCCAAGTAAGCTCGCTTACCGACATCCGAACCGCGCTCTGGTAGCGTTACGAGTACCATGAAACGCAGCACCGTCCTCACCGGGATCGCCGGCCTGCTCCTGGCGGCGCCCGCCGCCGCGCGAGCCGCGGGCGCGGTCGTCACGCACACCGACGAGGAGTGGCGCAAGCTGCTGCCGCCGGATTCGTACGACGTGTTGCGCCACGAAGGAACGGAGCGCGCGTTCTCCAGCCCGCTCGACGAGGAGAAGCACGCCGGAACGTATTTCTGCCTCGGCTGCGACCTCGCGCTCTTCTCGTCGAAGACGAAGTTCGACAGCGGCACCGGCTGGCCGAGCTTCTACGCGCCGCTGCCGAATTCGGTGCGCACGCGCAGCGACGGCACGGGAATTTTTGCGCGCACCGAGGTCCACTGCGCGCGCTGCGCGGGCCACCTCGGCCACGTCTTCGACGACGGCCCGAAGCCGACGGGCTTGCGCTATTGCATGAACGGCGTGGCGCTGCGGTTCCGGCCCGGCCGCGCCGCGTAGACGACGAAGAGCACGCCCAGCAGCGCCTGGAACGGGATCGGCGCGACGATCTTCCACGTCGCCGGCAGCGCGCCGTGCGCGACGGCCAGCGCCGGGAGCACGACGGCGAAGAACTGATCCAGCGCGCATAGCCACAGCAGCGCGCGAAACCGCACCGGTTCGCGAAACGCGAGCGCGTAGACGAGCGCCGCGACGACGTACTCGCCGCCGGCGATCTGCACGACGGCCGGATCTTTCACCGGGATGTCGAGCAGCGGCTGGATGAGCTGCGGCGCGAACAGCGAGAGGACGCCGACGTACGCGTCGATGGCGCCGCCGATCGCCAGCGCGATGCGCACGACGATCGTGAACGGGTCGCGCTTCACGCCAGCCGCGGGCGAATCGGCGCTCACGCGATCGTGACGAGCGGCGTGCGCGCCTCCACTGTCGCGCCGGCGGCGACGTGCACCGTTGCGATCGTGCCGGTCTTGTGCGCGCGAATCTCGTTCATCATCTTCATCGCCTCGATCACCGCGACGACGTCGCCTTCGTTCACGCTCGCACCCTGTGCAACGGGAATCTCGACGACGACGCCGTGCATGGGCGAGATGACGTCGTTCCCGGCCGCGGCGGCGGACTTCCGCGTGGAGCCGCCCTTCTTCGGGACTGGCGGCGCGCCCGCCACCCGCTATCGGCGCCGCAGCGCCGCGCGGCACCGGCAAGTCGACGAACCGCACCCGAAAGAGCCGCCCGTTCACCTCGACCCGAATCGTCCCGTCGTCCTCCGCCCCCGTACCGTCACCCTGCGCGCCAGTGTCACCCTGACCGCCAGTGTCACCCTGAGCTTGTCGAAGGGCGCCCTCACCATGAGCAACGCCGTTCGACGCAGCCGAAGCGAGCGACGCGGCAAACGGCTCGAGCGTCGCCGTGCCGTACGACGCATCGCGCACGGCACTGAAATCGCACAGCGCGCGCAGCAGCGGCAGCGTCGTGGGAACGCCGGTGATCACGTACTCGTCGATGGCGCGCGCGAGCCGCGCGAGCGCTTCATCGCGGTCGCGCGCCCACACGATGAGCTTCGCGATCATCGAATCGTAATCGGGCGTGATCGTGAAGCCGGGATATGCCGCCGAATCGACGCGCACGCCGAAACCGCCGGGCTCTTTGTAACGCGCGACCGTGCCGGGCGCGGGCCGGAAGTTCTGCGCCGGATCCTCGGCATTCACGCGCACCTCGATGGCGTGGCCGCGAAACCCGCCGTCCACCTCGGCCTGCGAAAACGACAGCGGTCGCCCCGCCGCGACCAGGATCTGCTCGCGCACGAGGTCGATCCCCGACACCTCTTCGGAGACGGTGTGCTCGACTTGGATGCGCGTGTTCATCTCGAGAAAATAGAACGCATCGCCGCTGACGAGGCATTCGATCGTGCCGACGGAGTCGTACGCGATCGCTTTGGCCGCCTGCACGCCTGCCGCGCGCAATCCTTCACGAACCGAAGCAGAGATGTGCGCGGGCGCTTCCTCCCACAGCTTTTGGTGCCGCCGCTGCAGCGAGCAGTCGCGTTCGCCGACGTGCAGCACGTTGCCGTGCTTGTCGGCGAGAATCTGCAGCTCGACGTGCTTGGGGTTCTCGAGATAACGCTCGGCATAGATGGTGCCGTTCCCGAAGTACGCGATCGCCTCGCGCGCGGCGGTGGTGAATGCCGACTCGATCTCGTCGAGCGTTCGCGCGACCTTCAGCCCCTTGCCGCCGCCGCCACCCGACGCCTTGAGCGCCAGCGGCATACCGAACTTCTCCGCCGCAAGCCGCGCGCCGGCGACGTCGGCGATCGCGTCGGTCCCGCCGGGGACCACAGGCACGCCGGCGGCAACCATCGCCTGCCGTGCGCGCACTTTGTCGCCCATCGCGTCGATCGCGTCGGGATGCGGCCCGATCCACGTGATCCCTGCGGCGATGACACGGCGTGCGAACTCCGCGTTCTCGGCAAAGAAACCGTAACCCGGATGGATCGCGTCGGCGCCTGCGCGCTTTGCGACGTCCAGCAACTTGTCGGCGTTGAGGTACGACTGCGACGGCGCCGCCGGTCCGAGGTGGTATGCCTCGTCGGCATAGCGCACGTGCAATGCGTCGCGGTCTGCGTCGGAGTAAACGGCGACTGTCGCGCAACCGAGCTCCTTCGCGCTGCGCATCACACGAATCGCGATCTCGCCGCGGTTCGCGACGAGGATCTTCGCGAACGGCGCGTCAGCCATCGAGCCGCCCGGCGGCGTTCCAGCGCGACGCGGCTGTGGCGGCGAATCGGACGCGCTGCTCGTCGATTTCGGGTAGCCGTCCCGCGAGGCGCCAGCGCGACGGCGCCGGCATCTGTGCGGAGGTGTCCGAAATCGCGGTCACGGCAACGTACGCGGCCGTGATCGCAGCGAGCTCGTCCGCGCTGGGAACGTGCATCAGCTCTTCGCGACCTCGGGATGCATCCCCATCGCGTGGTAACCGGCGTCGCAGAAGTGTACGTCGGCGGTGACCTGCGACGACAGCTCGGAGGCGAGGTAGACCGCGACGTTGCCGACGTCGTCCGGCGTGACGTTGCGCCGGAGCGGCGACATCGCCGCAACCTTGCCGGGCATCGCGCTGAATCCCGCCACTTGGCGCGACGACGCCGTGCTGATCGGGCCCGCAGATATCGCATTGACCCGGATGCCGCGGTCGCCGAGGTCGAACGCCAGGTATCGCACCACCGCTTCGAGCGCGGCCTTCGCGATGCCGGCGATGTTGTAATTCGGTACGATCTGCGTACCGCCGAGATACGTTAGCGCCATCACCGACGAACCGTCGTTGAGGTTGTCCACGAGATGCCCGACGAGCGCGATCAGCGAGTAGGCGCTGATGTCCATCGCCATCGCGAAACCGTCGCGCGAGGTCGTGTAGACCTTGCCCGACAGGTCCTCTTTCTTGACGAAGGCGATCGAGTGCACGAGCCCGTCGATCTTGCCGGCGCTTGCGGCGAGCGCGCGCAGCGATTCATCGCTCGTGACGTCGCACGCAAACACCGGTGCGCCGCCGAACTCCTCGGCATGCGCGCGGACGGCGTTCTCGACGCGCTCCCCCTGGTAGGTCAGGATCAGCCGCGCCCCGTGCGCGTGCAGCTGGCGGGCGATCCCGGTCGCGATCGACCACCGGTTGGCGACCCCGGTGACGAGGATGGTCTTTCCGTCTAGCAATCCCACGAGGACCGGTGATCGGCCGCAGCGGTGCGACAACCCTCCTGAGCGGGTTCCGGCGCGCTCGTGAGGAATGCGTAGCTCGACCTCGCGACGTGAAAGAAACGCCTAGCTTGACATTGTCTCACCCCAAGCGCCTGCGGCTCCGCGTCGAAGGCAGCGGTACGATTTACGACGGCGTGCTCGCCGTCTGCGCGCTCTATGACTTCGCCGTCGTCGACGATGCGAGCGCCGATGTATTCGTCCTCGCCAACGTGCAGCGCATCGTCAAGGCGGCCGAGTATAATGCACCGCGCCTGGGGACGCTGTGCTTCCACCCCAGCCTGCTGCCCCGGCATCGCGGCCGCGACGCCGTCTACTGGACGATGAAGATGGGCGATACCGAGACGGGCATTACTTGGTTCTGGGTGTGCGACCGGGTGGACGCCGGCCCAATCGCGGCGCAGCGGCGGGTCGAGGTGCCGTCCGGCATCCGCCCGCGCGATCTCTACGAGAGCTACCTCGTGCCGTTGGGGATCGAAGCGTTCGAGAAGCTGGTGCTGCAGCTCGCGCTCGGTGACGTGCCGCGGCTCGAACAGGACGAGAACCTGGCCACCTACGAGCCGCCGCGACCGCGTCCCGTCGTCGAACGATAGGCCCTCAACCATCCGCCGCTGAGCACGAAACGCGGAAACGTGATGAACTGCTCGGCGAAAATCCGCGTGACGACGTCCCGCGGGCCGGCGAACGAAATGGGCCGCTCGGACTCGAGCGCATGGCCGCGCCCTTCGGCCGCAAACGCCGCGACCGCAACCGCAACACTTGCGGCGGCGGCGACCGGCGAGCGCCCCACGACCGCCGCGACGAACGCCACCCACGACAGATCGAACACGGGCACGGCGACGATGTGGATCAGCAAGTTCGCGCGTTCGGTGTGCACGCGCGGATAGTCGCGAAACTGAGCGGCGAGAAACGACATCACAGCGGGATATTCCCATGCTTGCGTTTTGGCCGCTCCACGCGCTTGTTCGCCAGCGCGTCCAGTGCCCGTGACACCGCGCGCCGCGTCTCGCTGGCGTTGATCACGTCGTCCACGTAACCGCGCTGGGCCGCGATGAACGGGTTTGCGAAGTGCTCTGTATAGTCTTCGGTAAGCTCCGCCGCTTTCGCGTCGGGGTCGGGGGCCGCAGCGATCTCCCGCCGGCTCAGGATCTTCACGGCGCCTGATGCGCCCATCACCGCGATCTCCGCTGTCGGCCATGCGAAGTTGAAGTCCGCGCGGATGTGCTTGGACGACATCACGTCGTATGCGCCGCCGTAGGCTTTGCGCGTGATCACCGTGATCTTCGGCACCGTCGCTTCCGCGAACGCGTACAGCAGCTTCGCGCCGTGCTTGATGATGCCGCCCCACTCCTGGCTCGTCCCCGGCAAGAACCCCGGCACGTCGACGAACGTCAGCAGCGGGATGTTGAACGCGTCGCAGAAGCGCACGAACCGCGCCGCCTTGATCGACGCCGTCGTGTCGAGCACGCCCGCGAGCACTTTGGGCTGGTTTGCCACGATGCCGACGCTGCGGCCGCCGATGCGGCCGAAGCCGATCACGATGTTCTGCGCCCACAGCGGCTGGATCTCGAAGAAATCGCCGTCGTCCACGACACCGACGATCGCATCGACGATGTCGTACGGTTTGGTCGGCGAATCGGGGATCAGCTCGTCGAGCTCGGGCACGAGGCGCAAAGGATCGTCGTCGGTGGGCACCAGCGGCGGATCGTCGAGATTGTTCGACGGCATGAACGACAGCAGGCGGCGGCAGTGTTCGTTCATCTCGTCTTCGTCGGCTGCCGTCAGGTACGCGACGCCGCTTTTCGTCGCGTGCGTCAGCGCGCCGCCGAGCTCTTCGAAGCTGACGTCCTCGCCGGTCACGGCCTTCGTCACGTCGGGGCCGGTGATGAACATCTGCGAGATGCCCTCGACCATCACCGTGAAGTCGGTGATCGCCGGCGAGTACACCGCGCCGCCGGCGCAGGGCCCCGCGACCAGGCTGATCTGCGGGATCACGCCCGACGCCTGTACGTTGCGCCAGAAGATCTCCGCGTAGCCGCCCAGGCTCACGACGCCTTCCTGGATGCGCGCGCCGCCGGAGTCGTTGATGCCGATCATCGGCGAGCCCGTGCGCACCGCGAGGTCCATCACCTTGCAGATCTTCTCGGCCATCACTTCGCCCAGCGAGCCGCCGAGCACGGTGAAGTCTTGCGAGAACAAGAAAACTTGCCGGCCGTCGATCGTCGCGTGGCCCGTCACGACGCCGTCGCCGAGAAAGGATCGCTCGTCCAGCCCGAACGCGGTCGTCCGATGCACCGCGAAGCGGTCCAGCTCCACGAACGAGCCGGGATCGACCAGCGCCTCGACCCGCTCGCGAGCGGTGCGCTTGCCGCGGCCGCGCTGCTTCTCGTTCGCGTCCTCGCCGGCGGGCGCCAGCGACTCGTCCCGCATCGCCTCCAGACGGCGGTATGCGTGGTCGTGCGGCGATTCGGCAGTCGACATGGCTTCGAGCGTTCGCGTGCGAGGCCGGGTGGTCCGCCGCCAACACTTCGAGCCCGGCGCCGCGTCCTGTGCACGTGACCGAACCCCACGCCGACGTCTGCGCCGCACGCGCCGGCGACCGAGCCGCCCTCGACCGCCTGCTGACGGCGCTGTGGCCGCGCGCGTTCCGGCTGGCGGCCGGCATCACGCAGCACGCCGCGACCGCGGAGGACGCCGCCCAGGACGCGCTCGTGCTCGTCGCCACCCGGCTGCCGTCGCTGCGCGATCCCGCCGCGTATCCTGCGTGGTCGACGCGGATCGCCGTGAACGCCGCGACGTCCGCGCTCCGCCGCCGTACGCCCGCGTCTGCGCCGGATGAACGCGGGGCGGCACCGGGCTTCGAAGACGCGCTCGCCGAGCGGCTCGACGTCTTGCGCGCGCTCGGCACGCTGCCGCTTTGGCTCCGCGTTCCGCTGGTGCTGCGCTACGTCGACGGCCTCACGAGCCGCGAGATCGGCCACGCACTGAGCGCGCCGCCCGCCACCATCCGCTTTCGGCTCGCGCTGGGCCGCCGCCGTCTCGCCGCCGCACTCGGCGGCGCGCGCCACGTCTCCCAGGAGTTCGCATGACATCCGATCCGCTCGCCGATCGCGTCCGCGACGCCGTCGGCGTCTTCGCCATCCCCGCCCTGCCGGCGGCGACGATCGCGGCGCGTATTGCATCGGCGCACGCGACGCCCGCCGCCGATCGCCGAAGCGCCGTCGCCCGCTCGGCGCGGTGGTGGGCGGCGTCGCGGTGCTCGCGGCGGCGCTCGCCGTCGCGGTGCCGACCGCAAGCACGTGGATGACGCCCGCGTACTACAAGACGCTCCAGCGGCTGACCGGACACGATTTCAGCCATGAACGCGTGTATGAGGTCGTGCCGATGACGCTCGAGCAGGCGCGCCGGCTCACGAGATTTCCGATCGTCGTCCCACGCGGCAAGCGCGTTCTGAACGCGATTGCGTACCCTCACGATGCGGGCGTCACCTTGATCGTCGCGGTCGACGCCCACGGGAGCCAAGCGACGCTGGAGGAACGCTGGGTCGGCGCGAAGCCGTCGAAGTACGCCAAGCAGCTCGATGGCGTGGGCATCCGAAACGACGGCACGATCCGGCGCTTTTCCGCACGGCGCTGGCGCATCGGACGTGTCGCCTTCAGCATGCCGGTGTTCAACGCGCAGTACCGGCGCTACGCCGCGGAAGTGGAGCGCGCGACGCGCGAGACGGCAGCCGCGAACCCGTAAAGATGCGTGCAAGCGGAGCCGTGTACGGCAGGGCGCCCGCGTGGTGGCGCGTAGCACGCGAGATGTTGGTTCGAACGGTCATTGCGTTGGGCGTGCGGTGCGTGCTCGCCGTCGCGTTCGTCGCCGCGGCGATTCCGGCGCGCGCGGCGCCGGCCGACGCGCAAGCCGTCGCAGCCCGCGCGGCGGCGCTGCTCGAAGCGGATCGCCGCGGCGTCATCGCGATGACGACCGAAAGCACGGGGCGCATCGAAGCGCCGATCTACCACCAAACCACGCACGCGCGCTATTGGTCCGTTTCGGAAAACGGTGTCGCGGCGGCCGCCGGGTATCTGCTGATCGAAGAGAACGGCAAGGCGATGTCGCACGACGAGCTCGCGAAGGAGTCGGCGCAGAGCGACGCCGCGGTGAAGAAGCATGCGAACGCCGGGCACAGCGCGTTGCGCACGGAATATCAGAGCGAATACCGCTTCACGGACGCGCCGTGCGAAGGCTGCGCCGAAGGCGAGCGCGCGGTTCGCTACGAGACCGACAAGCACGACGCCGCGCACACCGGCGGCACGATCGTGGTCGACGCGAGCGGGCACATCGTGCGCACGATCTCGCATCCGTACGTGTTCCCGAAGTACGCCAACGACGGCGGCGAGTTCACGACGCGTTACGGCAGCGTGCTCGACGGCAAGCGTCTGCCCGTCGAGACGAAGGGCACGTACTACGGCCATCGCGGTCCGATGAAGGGGACCGACAGCTTCGAGCAACGCTTCAGCTACAAGCGCTTCGCGAGCGTCGAGGAGGCGGTCGCCGCGTCAAAGTTGCCGGGTTGAACTCCGGCCGAGGAACGGCGAAGGTGGAACCTTTCCGTCCCATGGTACGATTGACGGAACGATGACGACACGGTTGATTTCTGCCGCCTTTGCTTTCGTGCTGCTCGCCGGCAGCGCAGCGGTGCTGCCCGCGTCGGCCGGCGCGCCGGTCGAGGGCGACGCCCTGGCAGCCCGGGTCGCGACGCTGGTCGGCGCCGACTCGAAGGGCATCCTCGGGATGGTCACCGACTCGACGCAGAAGATCTCCGCCCCGATCCTCCACAAGCAGACGGCCGTTCGCCGGTACGTGGTATTTCAGGACGGCATCCCGGTGGCGGCGGGGATCATCTCGGTCGTCGAGGACGGCAAGCCGTACGATTCCGCGCAGCTGGCGAAGCTCACGACCGAGACCGACACGAAGATCAAGCACGGCGAGGGCTTCAACCACCAGCCGTACGTGTCGAAGTTCGTGCGCGAGTACCATTTCGCGAACGCGCCCTGCGAGGGCTGCGCGCCCGGCGAGCGCGAGCTGAAGTTCGACACCGACTTGCACGACGACGTGCACATCGCGGGCGTGATGGTGGTCGACGGGAACGACAAGCCCGTGCGCGTGACGTCGCACCCGTACATGTATCCCAGCCCCGCGTCGAGCGGCGAGTCGACGACCACGTTCGGAACCGCGTTAGGCGCGCACCGCCTGCCGGTCGACGTGCACGGCCTCTACTTCGGCCACAAAGGCTTCATCCGCGGCTCGTTCACGTTCGACGAGCACAACGTGTTTCGCAGCTTCCCCAGCGTCGCCGACGCCGTCGCCGCGCTGTCGCACTAAGCGCGCGCGAGGGTTACGCGCAGGCGGCGCAGCGACCCGAAAAATAGACCGAAGCGTCGTCGATGGAGCAGTCGTTGCGCTTCCCGAGCTCCGCAAGCGCACTCGCCGGCACTTCGTACGCGAGGTCTTTGAGCGAGCCGCAGGAGCTGCAGCGAAAGTGTGCGTGGGCGTGCGACACGGGCTCGTAGAACGTCGACGCTTCGCCGGGAAGATCGATCTTCATGATGCCGCCGGAGCCGTGCAGGCGCGCGAGCCCGCGGTGAACGGTCGCGAACCCGATACGCGGCTTCACCTTGCGCGCGCGTTCCCAGATCTGGTACGCCGACAGGTGCGTGCCGGGTCCGGCGTGCTCGATGACGTCGAGCACGGCTTGGTAGTTGGGCGGGAGCGATCGTCCGGCTCGAGCCATGCAACCCGCCTTTCCGAGGTCATTTGAAAGTGAGATCAACTCTCACTTTAGCACGGCCGCAGGTGCCGTGCAACACGGCGCACGGTCTACGCCAAAGCGCGCGAGCTACCAGATGCCGAGGGCCAGCTTGACGTCTTCGCTCGCCATGGTCTTGGGATCCCACGGCGGGCTGAACGTGATGTCGACCGTGGCGTTCTTGACGCCCTCGACGCTCTCGACCTTACTGAGCACCGCTTGCTTGAACATCGGGCCCACGGGGCACATCGGCGACGTCAGGGTCATCGTCACGGTGACGTCCTCGCCGCTCGCCCCTTCGCAGACCACGTCGTAGACGAGTCCCAGATCGAGGATCCCCATGTTGAGCTCGGGGTCTTCGACTTCTTTGAGCGCCTCGCGCACGATCTCTGCGGTTACCATACGGCTTCTAGGATACACCCTCGGGCTCCAAAGTTACGACCGGCCGCGTGGGCTGCGGGCCCAGCACGAACTGCCACGGCCGCGGGACGCGTCCGACCGCCACTCGTATGAGCGGCCCGATCGCGATGAGCCACCCGAGCGCGATCGGTCCGGCTGCGACGACGGAGACGAGCGCGACCAAGAAGACCGGCACGACGATGAAGCCCGCCAGCACAGGGCGCCACGCCGCGGGCCGGTCGGCCTCGTCGAGGACGCTCCAAGCGCGCCGCAAGCCGCGAATGCTCAAGATCCAGCTGAACACCGACACGCCGAGGAAGTCGACCAAGTACAGGGCGACGCTTTCGCGCGCGTATCCGGCGGGCCCGACCAGCCGCGTGTACGTGATCAGCGAGTACGGCACCAGCGCGACGAAAGCGAGGAATCCGAACAGCAGCCAGATGTCCACCGTTCGCGGCGCAAAACCGATCGCCATGATGCGGTGGAACCGCAGCCAGAAGATGCCGAGCAGCACGAACGCGCCGAAGAAGACCACGTATTTGATCCCGTGACCGAACACGTCGTGGGGCGTCTTGGGGATCTCGAGCTGCAGCGCGAGCTGCGACATCGAGAACCCCACCACGATGTCGCCGAACGATTCGAGCCGGCCGACCAGATGGCGTTCGCCTTCCGCAAGCGTCTGCCGGAATTTCATGCGCGCCGGGCGGTCACACCGCGAGGTACCGCTGCATCATCGCCTCGTCCGCGCGCAGCTCCGGGATCGTGCCGGAGCCGACCACGCGGCCGTTGGAGAGCACGTAGCCGCGGTCGGACAAGCCCATCGCGACCTGCGCGTTCTGCTCCACCAGCAGAATCGTGTTGCCCTCGCTGCGAATGTTGCGCACGACCTCTTCGACGCTGCGCGCGATCAGCGGCGCGAGCCCTTCCATCGGCTCGTCGAGCAGGATGATCTCCGGGTTCGCGATCAGCGCGCGCGCGATCGCGAGCATCTGCTGCTCGCCGCCCGAGAGCTTCGCCGGCTTGTCCTTGCGCTCGCCGAGCACTTCGAACACGTCGTAGATGCGCTTCTCGGTCCATTCGCCTTTGCGCCCCGCGAGCGCTGCGAGGCGCAGGTTCTCGCCGACCGTGAGGTTGGGGAAGATCCGCCGGTCCTCGGGCACGAACGCGATCCCCGCCTGCGCCAGCGAGAACGGGCTCTTGTTGGTGATGTCCTTGCCTTTGAAGCGAATCGTGCCGGTGCGCGCGTTGACCAGCCCCATGATCGTCTTGCACGTGGTCGAGCGGCCCGAGCCGTTGCGCCCCAGCAGCGCGACGACCTCGCCTTTCTCGATGTGCAGCGACACGTTCTGCAGCACGTGCGACTTGTCGTAGTACGCGTTGACCTGATCGAGCTCGAGGAGCATTATGCCAGTTCTCCCAGGTACGCGCGCTGCACCGCTTCGTTCGCGCGGATCTCTTGCGGCGTGCCGATCGCCAGCACCGCGCCCGTTTGAAACACGGTGATGGTGGTCGAGATCTGCATCACCACGTCGATGTCGTGCTCGACGAGCAGGATCGTGCGGCCCGGCGAGATGCGGTGGATCAAGTCGACGGTTTCGTGCGTCTCGGTCGGCGACATCCCGGCGAGCGGCTCGTCGAGCAGCAGCACCGGCGGATCGCTCGCGATGACGAGCCCGATCTCCAGCCGCCGCTGGTCGCCGTGCGACAGGTTCTCCGCGCGCGCGTCGCGCGAGTCGTACAGGCCGACGTCGTGCAGCACCTGCGCGGTCTTCTCGGCAAGGTTGCCCATGCGGCGTTCCGGCAGGAAGAAATTCGCTTTTCCGTCGTGGACCGCTTGCACCGCGAGGCGCACGTTCTCGTACACCGTGAGGTGGCCGAAGATGTTGGTGATCTGGAACGAGCGCGCGATGCCCAGGCGCGCGCGCTCGTACGCTTTCAAGTCGGTGATGTCGCGGCCGCGGAACAGGATGCGCCCTTCGCTGGGCGGCAGCATGCCGGAGAGCAGGTTGAAGAACGTCGTCTTCCCCGCGCCGTTGGGCCCGATGATGGTGCGCACGCCGCCCTCGGGGATCTCGAGCGAGACGCTGTTCACGGCGGTGAAGCCGGAAAAGCGCCGCGTGAGCCCTTGCGTCTTGAAGACGTAGCCGGGCGTCGTGGCCGGCGGGGTCTGCGCTGTCGTGTCCGCGCTCATGACGACGCCTTCGTCGCGACGGGATCCTCGGTCACCGCCGGCAGCTCTTCTTGCATGTCGGTCTGCACGCGCGCCGTGCGCGAGAACCCGCGCTTGATCGCGGTCCCGAACCCGTAGTGGCGGATGTCGTCGGCCAGCCCCATGATCCCGCGCGGGCCGACGAGCACGAACACCACGAAGACGATGCCGATCCAGGCCTCCCAGTACTTCGTGAGCTGCGAGACGTTGTTCTGAATCTCGAAGTAGATCGACGCGCCGAGAATCGGCCCCATGAACGTCTGCATCCCGCCGAGCAGCGACATCATGACGACGTTTCCGCTGTACTCCACCGAGCCGGCGTCGGGGTTGATCGCCTGCTGGTAGTACGTCCACATCCAGCCGGCGATCGCCGGGAAGAGCGCCGAGAGCACGAACGCGTTGACGCGGAACTTGTCGACGTCGTAGCCCAGAAAGCGCGCGCGCTGCTTGTTCTCGCGGATCGCGTGCAGCACGCTGCCGAACGGCGACCGCAGGATCCAGTGCAGCAGGCACAGCGCCAGGAACACCATGACCGCGCAGAACCAGTAGAAGTGCATCGAGTCGTGCAGCCAGCCGTAGCCGGTCGGGTTGGGGCGCGCGATGTTCTGCAGCCCGTCCTCGCCGCCGGTAAGCTCGCTCCAGCGATAGGTGATGAAGTAGATCACCTGCGCGAACGCGAGCGTGATCATCGAGAAGTAGATGCCGCTCGAGCGCGGCACCACGAGCCGCGCGAGAAACCAGGCCCACAACAGCGCGATCAGGATCGAGACCGCCAGCGCGATGAAGAGGCTGTCGGCGCTGTCGTGATGCAGCCTGAGCCCGAACAGCTGCGTGTCGAAGCCCTTCGAGTACAGCGCCGTGGAGTACGCGCCGATCGTGAAGAACATCGCGTGCCCGAACGACAGCTCGCCGACATGGCCGAACAGCAGGTTGAAGCCGCTGGCGAACAGCGCGAAGATCACCATCGTCGTCGCGATCCCCACGAAGCCGCTCCACTGGCCGTTGAACGGGTTCGCGCCGGCCACGAACGGCAGCGCGATGAACAGCACCGCGGTCCACAGCAGCGGGTGCGTGAGCGCTCGGCGGAGAGTCACTCGAAGAGACCCTCCACGCCGAACAGCCCGCGGGGCCGGATCAGCAGCACGATGCCCATGATGATGTAGCCCGTGACGTCGACGGCCGGCGGAAAGATCAGCGCCATCAAGCTGCTGAGGATGCCGATCAGGAGCCCGCCGACGATCGCGCCCCAGAACGAGCCGATCCCGCCGACGATCACGATGACGAACGTCAGCACGATCCACTGCGACGCGAGGTTGGGCTGGATGGCGTAGATCGGCGCCGCGAGCGCGCCCGCGAGCCCGGCCATCAGCGACCCGAGCCCGAACACGAACGTGAACATCAGCGGCATGTTGATGCCCAGGATCTTCACCATCTCGGCATCGCGCGTGCCGGCGCGGATGATGATCCCGATGTTCGTCTTGTTCAGCAGCAGCCACACGCCGGCGAGGATCACGATCGTGACGATCACCAAGAACACGTCCTTGTAGAACGGAAACGCCAGCGAGCCGAAGTTGATCGAGGCCGGGATGTAGGACGGAGTCTCGACGCGCACGGCGTCGTCGCCCCACAGTCGCCGCACGATTTGCGCGAAGATCAAGGCGGTGCCGAACGTCAGCAGCAGCGTGTACTCGGGTATTCGCTTGTAGAGCGGCCGAATGAGCGCCGATTCGAACAGCATCCCGAGCAACCCCACGATCACGGCGGCCACGAGGATGGCGGGCCAGAATCCGATCATGCCGTTGAACTGAAACATCAGGTAGGCGCCGAGCATGAAGAACGCGCCGTGGGAGAAGTTGATCACGCCCATGAGCCCGAGGATGATGTTGAGGCCCAAGGCCACGAGGATGTAGAGCATCCCCAGCGTGATCCCGTTGACGAGCTGATCGGTCAGCTCGGCGATTCCCGGAAAATGGATTGCGCCGCCCTCCTGCTTGCGAGGAAAGACCCTCCGTTCGCGGTGCGGGGGCCCGCTTCCATGCTACGCCGCGCCGAAGGATTTGAAACTGAACGGACCAGGCGGGCGTTACCGACTCAAATGTCGTCGCGTGAGGTCTCGCCGACCCGGCTTCGCCCGGCAACTTGCGCATCGCAGAAGGTGTCTTACAGTCACCACC
>CAWCRI010000015.1:0-12287 GCA_963797935.1 Vulcanimicrobiota bacterium | reverse complement strand
AGATGCAAGGCTCAAAGACGATCCACGCCCGATCGGCGTCGAGGATGGCCCGCGTCGACACCGATGACGTGCTGGATCTTCGGCTCGGCACGCAGCTGATCACGGTCACGCCGCAGCCCGATTCCACGAGCATCGGCCGCGCCCAAGCGACGCGGGCCATGTGGGAGCCACAGCCGATCTGCGACGCACCGCTCGTGCCCCTAGCACCGTCGACGACGGACCGTTATGTCATCCACTAAATGAACCTGCGCGACCGCATCGAGGTCGTTCGCGGCGACATCACGGCGCTCGACGTCGACGCGATCGTCAACGCGGCGAACAGCGGCCTGCGCGGCGGCGGCGGCGTCGACGGCGCGATGCACCGCGCCGCGGGCCCGGAACTGCTGCAAGCATGTCGCGCGGTCGGCGGCTGTCCGACCGGCGAGGTACGCGTCACGCCCGGCTTCCGCCTGAAGGCGAAACACGTGATCCACGCGGTGGGCCCGGTCTGGCACGGCGGCGACTCCGGCGAACCGGCGCTGTTGGCGAGCGCGTACCGCGCAGCGCTGCTGGCCGCCGAGGAGCTCGGCGCGCACGATGTCGCATTCCCCGCGATCAGCACCGGCGTGTACGGCTATCCGCTCGACGCCGCAACGACGATCGCGGTCGAAACGGTCGCGGCGTTCCTGCGCGATCACGCGACGCCGGCGCACGTGATCTTCTGCTGCTTCAGCGAAGCCGCGGAAAGCGCGTATCGCCGCGCATTGTCAACGGTCGCCGATCGAACAGCGTTGCTGCGACGTCAGCAACGGCGCTAACTGCCGTGCGGTGGATCCGCATCGGAGGCGGCGTCGGTCGCCGGGATGCCTTGGTAGACCTTCTCCCAGTCGAGTACCAAGTCGTCGAACGGGGCTAGCGCCCAAGCGCCGCGCGCATCTCGTTCTTCGACGCTGCCGTCCGCGCGGTGCAGCCTGACGCGGCGCTTGACCGGATGAAGCACGATCACCAGCGTCGCGCCGAATTCCAGATACGTATCGACTTTGCGCTGCGTCCGTCCCGGGCGGTCGTCGGGCGACAGAATCTCCACCGCGATGTCGGGCGCGACGCGCGGTCGCTGGGAACTGTCCGCCATGGTGTTCGGGACGCGCGCAAACGACGTGTACTTGACATCAGGGAGCAGCGAAGACCATGTACCATCGCCGCCCAAAAAATAGAAACGCACTTCGACCCCGACGCCGCCGTGGTCGCGCCCCCAATCGTCTAATTGCGCCCCGATACGGACCGCGAGCCGCCCGTGCACATCGTATGGGCTCACGACAGGCAGCTCTTCGCCGTGAAGAACTTCGATGTACGGCTTCTTCTCATCCAGCGCTGCGAGCCAGCGCGGGATCTGTGTTTCAACCATCTCACGCCTAACGTATCACGCGCTCTCGGACGGCAACAAGGGGCGTGCTTGTTCCGAACGGCCATCTCGACCAGGAGCGGCGCGCGGGCGACCGAAGGCGCTTCCATGAGCACGACCGCGAACCCCGACGCGCACCGCGCGACCGTCCCGGCGCCCTCGCCCACCGACTTCCTCGGGATCGATGCGCTGCTCACCGACGACGAGCGCTTGATCCGCGATACCGTGCGCGCGTTCGTGCGCGACCGCGTGCTGCCCAACATCGCGGGCTGGTTCGAAGACCACACGTTCCCGCGCACGATGGCGAAGGAGATCGGCGACCTGGGCCTGCTCGGCATGCACCTGCACGGCTACGGCTGCGCGGGGACGAGCGCGGTCGCGTACGGCCTCGCGTGCCTGGAGCTCGAAGCCGGCGACTCGGGCTTCCGCTCGTTCGTGTCCGTGCAAGGCTCGCTCGCGATGTACGCGATCTGGGCGCACGGCTCCGAGGAGCAGAAACAGAACTGGCTGCCGCGCATGGCGGCGGGCGAGGCGATCGGGTGCTTCGGCTTGACCGAGCCCGACTTCGGCAGCGACCCCGGCGGGATGCGCACGGTTGCGCGCCGCTCCGGCTCCGACTACGTGCTCAACGGAACCAAGGCGTGGATCACCAACGGCGGAATCGCCGACGTCGCGATCGTGTGGGCGCGCACCGACCCCGACGACGGTCCGCGCAGCGGAACCGTGCGCGGCTTCGTGGTGCCGACCACCACCAAGGGTTTCTCGACGCGCAACATCGAGCGCAAGCTGTCGCTGCGCGCGTCGATCACCTCGGAGCTGATCCTCGAAGACGTCCGCCTACCGGCCGACGCGATCTTGCCGAACGTCACCGGGTTGCGCGGCCCGCTCTCGTGCCTCAACGAAGCGCGCTACGGCATCGTGTGGGGCGCGCTCGGCGCCGGGCGCGCGTGCTACGAGAGCGCGCTGGAATACGCGAAGACGCGCGTGCAGTTCGGCAAGCCGATCGCGGCGTTCCAGATCACGCAAGAAAAGCTCGTCAACATGATGCTCGAGATCAACAAGGGATTGCTGACCGCGCTGCACATCGGCCGTCTGAAAGATCAAGGCAAAGCGCACTCGTCGCACGTCTCGTTCGGCAAGCTCAACAACGTGCGCGAAGCGCTCGCGGTCTGCCGCGAAGCGCGCACGATCCTGGGCGCAAGCGGCATCACGCTGGAATACCCGGTGATCCGCCACATGAACAACTTGGAAAGCGTGCTCACCTACGAAGGCACGAGCGAGATTCACACGCTGATTTTAGGCCAAGCGATCACGGGCGAGGCGGCGTTCGGCGGGTAACACAGGATCGCGGCGTCAACCCGCGGTTACCGGTCGCTCCTTCGCGCCCATGATGGATAGCCACAGGATGATCGCTATCTCGCCGAAGAGCGCGGGGAAGGCGATCGTGGACACGAGGTTCGCATACTGCGGTACCAGCAATTCCGTAAAGCTGACCGTGAGATAAGCGAAGCCGTTGACGATCAGCCAGAGGCCGAGGATGCGCGGCAAAAACCCCGACCGAACCACGAGGATGCCGAACGGGAAGAGCCAGAGACCTGAGAAAATCTCGCTGACGACCCATCCGTAGTGATGCAGGCTGAGGAACAGCATGGCGAGTGCCTCGCGCTCAGGCCGTACGAACACGGACAAATAATCGATGCCCCCGACGGTGAAATGCGAACCGTGCACGAGCAGGAGGACAGCGACCCAATTGAGGGCGTTGAGGAAGAAAATGGGCGTCTGGATGATGCCTCCGAGGATCACCATCAACATCGCCTGGTTCTTGTCGACCGCCTCGAACAACCGGTAAAGGGCCAGCGTAATGACGATGCCCATGACCGCGACGAGCAGATCGCTGACGATGCCGAGCCGGAATAGCAGATCGTGCGTCGCGATGTTGTTGGCGGTCGTTACCGGGTCTCCGCGCACGATCAACGCACCCGGAACGTACATGACGTTGAAGTACCCGATCACCGCACCGCAAAGATAGAGGAGCCCCGCGACTCGCGCGTTCTTGCTGGTGGACGTCATGAGCTCTCCTTTGAGAGAGCTTCCCGTCAGCTCTCGCCCGAGGCTACGGCGGTAGGCTCAAAAAGGTTTCGCTACGCGGCGTCTTCCGCGGGGACGACTTCGACCGAGCGGTACGTCGAGAAGCGGCCGATGTACGGTGCTACGAAGCTGCCCGACGTCGGCGTGACGTCCGCGAAGTCGCGGCCGGCGGCGACGAACACGTAGGACAGCGTCGTCACGCGGCGGTGCGTCGGATCGAAGCTCCACACCGGCGCGCTGCCGTCGTCCAGCGGTTCGCCGATCACCTCCACCCACGCGTGCGTGCCGCCCTCGCCGAGCAGATGTCCCGACACGTACCGTGCGGCCAAGCCGTTCAGCCGGCACAGCGCGAGCATGATGTGCGCGTAGTCCTGACAGACTCCCGTGCCTTGCGCGTACGCCTCCGCCGCCGTCGTCGCGACGCTGGTCACGCCGGGCACGTAGCGCATGTGGTCGAACACGAACGCGTTGATCCGCGCGGCGAGCCCGTAGCGGTCGCCGAAATGCTCCCGCTGCAGCGTCGCGGCTGCGGCGCGAAGCGCCTCGTCGGGTCCGGTGAGCGCGGACGGCTCACGCAGGCGCGCATCGTCGAACCACCTCGCGGCGATGCGCGGGTGCGCGCCCTCGCTGCGCTGCACGAAGGCTTCGTAGTCGAGGTCGATCGCGGCTTCGACACGCCGTGCGACGAGCGTCGCAACTGCGTTCCCGAACGCATCGCGCTCCCACATCACCGCCGTCTCGGGCGTGACGACGAGCCGGTCGCGCACGACGATCTGATCGCCGTATGCGAGCGGCGGCGCGATCACCAGCCGGTGGCGGAGGTGGCTAATCGGGCCGGGGTAGTCGTAGCGAAAGCGTTGCCGGAGCAGGTACGAGACGTGGACGCTGCCGTCCTCAGGCAACGGGGTCCGCCCACACGGTCATCCCCGTGAGCCGCGCATCGCCGTACGTCGTGACCATTGCGGTGTCGAGCGCGTCGCGCCCGCGCGCAATCGCGATGTGCCCGACGCGCCGAACGTTGTTGCGCGGGTCGAACGTCCACCAGCGATCGCCCAGATACGCCTCGAACCACGCGCAGAAATCCATCGCTGACGTCGGCGGCGGCACGTCGATGTCCGGCAGATAACCGAATGCATAGCGCGCCGGGATGTTGAGCGCGCGGCAGAACGTCACCGCGAGGTGCGCGTAGTCGCGGCAGACGCCGGTTCCGGCGCGCAGCGCGTCGAGCGCCGTCGTGTTCGGAAAGCTCGTGCCGTACTGAAACGTCAGCGCGCCGTGCACGTAGTCGCAAACCGCCTGCACGCGCGCCCAGCCGGGCTCCGTGGCGCCGAACCGCTCCCACGCCTCGTCCGCCAGCTCGTCGGAAAAACAGAACCGGCTCGGACGCGTGTACACGAGGGTATCGTCGGGAAGATCTTCGACCGCGAGCTGGCGCGCACTCCAATCAGTATCGGCCGGCTCGGGCGAGATCTCGACGTCGGCATCGTAGCGCAGCCGCACGGTGCCTAGCGGCAGCGTCAGCCGCCGGGCCCGGTTGCCGTACACGTCACGAAAATCGTGATAGGCCACGACTGGCTTCGCGTCCCACGCCTCGGAGCGCACGCGGTGTCCCACGTCCTCCGGGCGGATCAGCAGGATCGCCGGCGCTTCACTGCCGGTCTCGTACACGAACTCGCACCCGACCCGGACCAGCAGCGTCGCTCCGGCTTTCACCATCGCGCCGTTGTTTGGCATGCGGCCTTCGGGGGGCCTTTGGCCATGTGTCGAACGGAGGCGGACCGCGAGGCGGGAAGGGGAGGCAATCGATGCTCGAACTGGTGCAGCGCCCCGACGTCGGAGAGGTCTTCGACGAGTTCTTCGATGCGGCGGACGTACCGCGGCCGAACTACGAACAGCTTGCCCGCACGCTCGCTTCCGTCGAGCCCGAGATGCTCGTCAACGGCGTCCAGGCGATCAACGCCGCCCTCTTGCGGCGCGGCGTCACCTTCACCGTCTACGCTGAAGCGGCCGGCACCGAGCGCATCTTCCCGTTCGATCCGATCCCGCGCATCTTCTCGCACCAGGAGTGGCGCCGCATCGCGAACGGCGTCGAGCAGCGCGTGCGAGCGCTCAACGCGTTCCTTGGCGACGTCTACCACGGCGCGCGCATCCTGCGCGAGGGCCGCATCCCGCGCGAGCTGGTGTACTCCTCCGATCTGTTCGTGCGCGAGATGATCGGCGTGCGCGTGCTCAACGACGTGTACATTCACGTCAGCGGCATCGATCTGATCCGCGACGAGACGGGCACGCCGCGCGTGCTCGAAGACAACGTGCGCACGCCGTCGGGCATCTCGTACGTGCTGGAGAACCGCGACGTGCTCAAGCGCACGTTCCCGCGGCTGTTCGACGGCTACCGCATCGAGCCGGTCGACGACTACCCGCTGCGCCTGCTGCGCACGCTGCGCGAGGCGGCGCCGCCCGGCGCGCACGACCCGCGCGTCGTCGTGCTCACGCCCGGCATCTACAACTCGGCGTACTACGAGCACGCGATGCTCGCGCGCACGATGGGCGTACCGCTCGCGGAGGGCCGCGATCTCATCGTGGTCGACAACCGCGTGTTCCTCAAGACGACGCGCGGCCTGGAACGCGTCGACGTGCTGTACCGCCGCGTCGACGACGACTTCCTCGACCCGCTGTACTTTCGGCGCGACTCCGCGCTGGGCGTCGTCGGGCCTGATGAACGCGTACCGCGCCGGCAACGTCGGCCTGGCGAACGCGATCGGCACGGGCGTCGCCGACGACAAGGCGCTCTACCGCTTGGTCCCGGAGATGATCCGCTTCTACCTGCGCGAGGAGCCGCTGCTCGACAACGTCGAGACGCTGGACTGCTCGAACGACGTCAGCCGCCGCCACGTCGTGGGCAACTTGCAAAAGCTCGTCGTCAAGCGCACGAACGGCTCGGGCGGCTACGGCATGCTGATCGGCCCGGCGTCCACCGTACAGCAGCGCGAGGACTTCGCGCGCAAAATCGAAGCGGATCCGCGGAATTACATCGCGCAGCCGGTGATCGAGCTGTCGTCGCATCCGACGCTGGTCGACGGCGTGCTCGAACGGCGCCGCGTCGACCTGCGGCCGTTCGTGCTGTACGGCAACAAGGTGGACGTGCCGCCGGCGGCGCTCACGCGCGTCGCATTGCGCCGTGGCTCGCTCGTCGTCAACTCGTCCCAGGGCGGCGGCAGCAAAGACACCTGGGTGCTCGCCGAGGAGGACGGGGATGCTTAGCCGGCTCGCGGAGTCGTTCTTCTGGCTGAGCCGCAACGTCGAGCGCGCGGAGACGGTCGCGCGCGTGCTCGACGTCACCTACACACGTTCGATGGACCTGTACGCGGGCGGCGCGTGGTCGCAGCGCTCGTGGCGCACGGCGATCGCGATCGCAACGTTTTCCGATCCGAACGGCGTGATGCTGGGCGAAGCCGCCGCGACCGACGCGCTCGGGCGCTGCGTGTTCGACGAGCGCAACCCGTCGTCGATCGTGTCGTGCATCGCGACGGCGCGCGGTAACGCGATCGGCTTGCGCGCCGAGCTGTCCACCGAGCTGTGGGAGCACATCAACGAGCTGTACCTCGACGTGCGCTCGCAAGACCTCCAGTCGATCCTCGAAGAGGGGCCGGCGCGCATGCTGCGGCGCGTGCGCGACCGCTGCCAGGCGATCGCGGGCGTCACCGCCGCGACGCTCCTGCACGAGGACGGCTGGAACTTCATGCAGCTCGGCCGCTTTCTGGAACGCGGCGCGCTCACCACGCGCATCCTCTCGACCGCCGAGTCGCTCGACGATCCATGGCCCGAGTGGCAGCGGCTGCTCGAGATGTGCTGCGCGAGCTTCCCGTTCGCGCGCGTCGCGCGGCACTTGCAGAGCCCGCGCGACGCCGCGGCGTTCATCGTGTTCCGCGCCACCTTCCCGCGGTCGCTGAACTTCTGCGCGAACGAGATCCACGCCGCGCTCCACCGCCTGTCGGAGACGTCGGTCCGCTCGTACACCGACGACGCCGAGAAGCAGGCCGGCCGGCTGTGCGCGACGTTCAACTTCGCCGACGCCGACGATCTCTTCGCCGAAGGTCTGCACCCGTTCACCCAGCGCACGATCGGGCTGTTCGACGCGCTCGTCGCCGGGATCCAGCGCGTGTATTTTCCGCGCACGCCCGTCGCGGCCGCCGCTCTGGCCGTCTAAACGATGGAATACACCGTCGAGCACGAGACCGTCTACGAGTATCCGCGCTCCGTCACGGAGAGCTACACGGTCGTCCACCTGCAGCCGCGCACGAACTTGCGGCAGTACTGCACGGGCTACCGGCTCGACGTCACCCCGTCGGCGCGCGTGTTCTCGTACGTCGACCGGTTCGGCAACGACGTCCAGCACTTCGCGATCGTGCCCGAGCACACGGAGCTGCGCATCGTCGCGCGCTCGCACGTCGTCACGCTGCCCGCGAACGGCAACGGCCCGACCCGCAGCGTGCGCACCGAAGACCTCGACGCCGACCCGCGCATGGCGGAGCTCGCCGAGTTTCGCGGCACGACGCCGTACGTGTGCGTCGATGACACCGTCGCCGAGCTCGCGCGCGACGTCCACGCGCCGGACGGCGACCTCGCCGCGTACTTCCTCGCGGCGGGCTCGTTCCTGAACCGCAACTTCAGCTACCGGCCCGGAATCACCGACGTGCGCACGACCGTCGCGGACGTGATCGCGGCGCGCGCCGGCGTCTGCCAGGACTTCGCGCACGTGCTGATCGCGCTCGCGCGCACGCGCGGCATCCCCGCGCGCTATGCGAGCGGCTACATCTTCCGCGGCGTCGCGGGCGCGCTGGGCGCCGACGCGTCGCACGCGTGGGCGGAGGCGTACCTGCCGCCGTTCGGCTGGGTCGGCTTCGACCCGACGAACGACCGGCTCGTCGACGACGGGTTCGTGCTCGTCGCGCTCGGCCGCGACTACGGCGACGTCAGCCCCACGCGCGGGCTCTACCGCGGCGCCGAAGCCGCGACGCTCTCCGTCGCGGTCGCCGTCGGCGCGGCCGCGAGCGACGGCGAGCGCGACCAAGAGCAGCAGCAGCAATAACCGCCGCGCGGCGCGCCTAGCGTTTCAGCACGCGGGCCAATTTGTCGAAGAGGCCCTCGATCGCGCGCTGGTGCGGCTCCTCGTAGCGCTTCCACACGACGCGCCCGTCCGTATCGCTCAGCGTCGCCGTCAGCCGGTGGCGCACGATCACCTTACGGCCTTCCGCCACGAGCTCGAACGCATGGGTGCCCTCGACCCCCGGGCTGTCGATCCGCCAGACGATGCGCTTCTCCGGCTCGACCTCTTCGAGGACGGCGTGGATGGGGCCGTGCCACTCCTCCGTGGCGCCAGGCGTCAGCGGGCCCGCGCTGCGCATGAACGGCTGCGACGGAAACGGCCACACCCGGTCCTCCGCCGTCCCCATCGCGGTGAGCAGCTCGAAGATGCGACGGGCCGTCCCGCTGAACGCGCGCTCGTACTTGACGTCGATGGCCTGGGGCATGGCCGTCTGCTTCTCCAACCGCGGTCGCGAACACCGCTACCCGATCGCGATCCCCACGAACGCGAGGGGCGCGGGGCGGCGCCGGCGCCATGCTCGGTCCACCCGCACGCGCTCCGGTCCTCGTCGCCTCGATGACGGCTCGCTCACCGGAACGCCGCGAATACGGCCCGGTCCACCGCGGTATACTGCGATTCGTCGATGAGGGCGTTGGGATGGAGCTGCACGATCGAGCGAAACCCGATGTCGCGCAAGACCGAGACGACGGCGGACGCGTTGGGCACGAGGCTGAATCCGCGCGCGGAGGAAAGGTCGTTGGTCGCCGGATCCTCACGGATCATCGCGAACGCGTCCTGCGATTCGCGAGCTTCGGGCGTGCCCCAGCCAAAGCGCAGCGGCTCGTGCGGCTTGAGCAACTGCGTCTCGACGAAGAGAACGCGCTGCGCGGCGGCTGCGGCGCGGCGGATCAGCCGGATCGGATCTTCGACGTGATAGATGATCCCGAGCAGCAGCACGACGTCCGCGGACGGCAGCTCCATCTCGGTGACGTCACCGACCGTAAAGCGGCATCCGGGCACGCCGAGCCGGTCGCGTGCGAGCGCGGCTTTCTCGATGTTGCGCTCCCGCGAGTCGATGCCGAGCACGCTCGTCGCGCCGCGCTTCGCGAGCTCGAGCCCGAACCAGCCTTCGTTGCACGCCACGTCGAGGACGGTGGTATCGCGCTGCAGCGATGCGACGTCGAGCAGATCGACGATCATCGCAAGCCTGACCGCGTGGATCGCCCGCAAGTGCTCGCTCAGCAGCGGCGTTTGCGCCCCATCGGCAAACGTGAACTCGTACATCCACGGCGCCAGCCGCTCGATCTCGTCCATGGCGGCTGCCTTCTCCAAACGAGGTGGCGAACACCGCTCAGCCGCGCGCGAGCGTGACCTCGAGGTACGACCCGTAGCCGGCGATGTGCTCGGCGCGCACGTCGCAGGCGAGCGTCGCGATCAGGAACAGGCCACGCCCGCTCTCCGCGTACGTGTCGAGCGGCGGCGCGGCGTTCCAGTCGAAGCCCGGACCGCGGTCGAGCGCGAACAGGACCAGCCGCGCCGCCTCGCGGCGCAGGGCCAGGTCGAGCGGGCCGGGCGTGTACCGCGCCGCGTTGCCGACGATCTCGCCGAACACGATCTCGTACGCGAGCTGGTCGTCGCGCGCCACGCCCCCGGCCGCAAGCCGGGCGACGAACGCGACGCGCGCGGCCTGCGCGGCGCCCGCGTCGTTGGCATCGAACGCCCAGTCGGCGCCGCCGCCGGCACGCAGCGTGAGGATCGCGACATCATCGTCCGGCAGCGACGGCACGACCATCGTGCGCAGCAACGTCGCGGGCTGCGAGCAGAACGCGAACGCCGGATGCGCGAGCGCGTCGCGCGACGGCGGCCTCGCCTTCGTCGATGTCGTGCGTCGCCTCGATCAGCCCGTCGGTGAACGCGACGAGCAGGTCGCCCCGCGCGAGCGACGCCTCTTGCGTGCGCAGCGCGTCGAACGCGCCGAGCCCCAGCGGGATCCCGCCCGCTTCGAGCCGGAAGAACCGCCCGTCGGGCAGCCGCACGAACGGCGACGGATGCCCGGCGTTGGCATAGCGCAGCGCGCCCGTGCGCACGTCGTACGTCGCGACGAACGCCGTGACGAAGATGTCGGGATGCTCGCCGCGCAGCACCGCGTCGGCGCCGCCGAGCGCGCGCGCCGGATCGGTTTCCACCGCAGCGAGCGCGCGAAAGGTCTGGCGCATCTTCCCCATCGGCACCGCGGCGTCGAGCCCGTGCCCCGCGACGTCGCCGACCGAGAACGCGAACGCACCGTCAGCGTAGGGAAACGCGTCGTACCAGTCGCCGCCCACCGTGAGGTCGCGCGTCCCGGGCACGTAGGCCGCGTCGAACCGCACGCCGTCGCTCCGCGGCAGCGCCGGCGGAAGAAACGCGGACTGCAGGGTGCGCGCAACCTCGCGCTGCCGTTCGTACAGCCGCGCGTTGCCGACGGCGATCGACGCACGCTGTGCGATCAGCATCGCGAGCTGCTGATCCGCATCGGTGAAGGCGCGGTCGCTCTCCGAGATCGCCAGGCTGAACACGCCGTAGCGCTCGCCGTCCACCCCGAGCGGCACGTAGAGGATCGCGCGCAAGCCCAGCGACTTCGCGAGCTCACGCTGCTCGGGATCTTCGACGATGTCGTACATCTCCTCGGTGATCTTGTCGATGCGCAGCGGGACGCCGCTCGCGGCGACGATCGCGGCCGCGTCGTCGTCGCGTCCCGGGTAGCGGCGGATGTACTCGCGCACGAAGCGCACGCGGCTCGGGTCGGCGTGCGCGATCGCCACCGGCTTCAACTTGCCGTCCGCGTCGTAAATGGACACGCCGCACCAGTCCGCCAGGTGCGCCGCCGAGATGTCGGCCAGCCGCTGCAGCGCGACCGACGCATCGAGCGTCCCCGCGAATGCGGACGTCGCTTCAATGACCACGCGCAGCGCGTCTTCCGCGCGCTTGCGCTCGTCGATGTCCGTCGCGGTCCCCACCCAGGCGCTGATCGTGCCGTCCGCGTCGCGCACGGGCGTCGCCTTGTTCAAGAACCAGCGGTAGACGCCGTCGTGCCGCTGCAGCCGGTACTGCGTGTCGTACGGCTCACCACTGCGCACGGCGTTCTGCCAGCTCGTGACGAGCTCGTGGACGTCGTCCGGATGGATCAGCGCCGTCCACCCTTGCGCGCGAATCTCGTCGAGCGACTTGCCCGTGTACGCGACGTGCGTTTCGTTCACCGACACGAGATTGCCGTCCGCCGCGGTGATGCCGATGAGCTGCGGGATCGCATTCGCAATGGCGCGTGCGCGCGCTTCGGCGCCGGCGAGCTCGTCCTGGATCGTCCGCTCGACGTCGATGTCGACGAGGATCCCCAGCCAACCCGCATGCGCGCCGTTCTGCTCGACGGGCACGGCGCGCATGAGAAACCAGCGGTACACGCCGTCGGCGCGGCGGATCCGGAAATGCTCGGAGAAGCGCTCGCCGCGCGCGACCGACGCCGCCCACGCCGGCAGCAGCCGGCCGCGCTCGTCGGGATGGATGAAGCCGAGAAACTCCTCACTGGACGCCGCGCGCGCGGGCGCACCGGTCAGCTCGAGCCACGCCGCGTTGAAGTACGCGACACCCGGCTCAGCAGCCGTGACCCACGCCGGATCCGGCAGCAGGTCGAGCGTGGCGAGGTCGATCGGCGGAAGCCCGCTGGGGAGCCGCTCCGGCGTCATCGCACGTGCATAT
>CAWCRI010000014.1:0-4784 GCA_963797935.1 Vulcanimicrobiota bacterium | reverse complement strand
CTTTGAAGGCGGCCACGATCGGCTTGGCGCTTGGTGTCGTCCTCAGCGGCAACGTCACCTTGAGCGTCATCATCACCCTGAGCTTGCCGAAGGGAGCGGCACAATCGGCCCTAGCGGCAGCCGCGGCGCCTTTCCCGCGCCCGTCAGCGTCGCCGTCACCGGATGTCTTCACGCAACCGCCGGAGCCGGCAGCGACGCCCGTGCCGTTCCAGCTGGACCGCTCGCACATCGGCATCGTGCCGGGCACGACGGAGAAGACGCATACATACGGCGTCGCGCACCGCCCGATCAAGGTCGTGTCGTCCTTCCCGGGCGTGACCGCGAACTACGACGCGCCGTCGCACACGCTGTCGCTGACGGGCATCGCGCGCGGCAGCGGCACCGTCACGCTGGTCGACGCAGAGGGCGCCACGGCGAGTACCGCGGTGCTGGTCGCGCCGCCCGCGGGCACCGTCCCGCCCGACGTCAACGTCGAGCTCGCCGGCAATGTCACGCCGTTCTTTCTCGCCACCCGCGTGCGCGACGCGATCGCGCAGCGCGCAACCCTGCAGCCGTTCGTCGACGTGAAGATCCCGTCCGTGCCGATCCCGCTGCAACCGGGACGTCTCGTGCAATCGGTCACGGTGCCGGTCCAAGTCACGCTCGACGGCAAAGGCACATTCGTCAACGTCACATCGAAAGCGAACGCGCACGTGCAGATCGACGGCGTGCCCCCGCCCGTTCCGCCGCAGACGCTGCTCTACAGCGACAGCCCAGAGTACGTCACCGCCGACGGCGTGCTGTTCCGCTCGACCGCGCCCGCTGCGCCGGGCCGCCCGGCGCGCATCTATCTCTACCACGTCGCCATGACGGAGCCGCGCGGCTTCGCGCTCGTGCTTCGCGCGCGCGACACCGTCGCGCACGTCGCGCTCACCGGCGCATCCGCCCCGCCGTCGTCGAAATACCTCTGCACGGGCCACCGCGCGACCGTCGAGTACCTGCGCGAAGTTCGCCGCCGCGAGAGCGTCGTCGCGACCGTCGCGCCGGACCACCCGTTCGTGCTGCCGCTGCAAAGCGACATGCACGTGCGCGACCTCATCGCGGCGGCGTACGACGTCACGGTGCTCGACGGCGGCGCGGTGGACGTCGAAGTCGTCTCGACCGCCCACGGCATCGATCCGCTCAGCATCGCCGACGATCCCGAAGCTCCGCCCGACCGATCGCGCCGCAAAGGCGAGTTCGCGCTGGGAACGATTCGTCCGATCGCGCTGGACCTGCGGATCGGCTCGCCGAACGAAGAACCGTCGATCGATATCGGCCTCGGCTCGGTCGAAGGAACGCCGGAGTTTCCGAACCTCCGCGCGGGACCGCGCTTCTTCCCCGGCGACTACGGCATCGTGCGCCCCGTGCAGCTGCATCTCGTCAACATGACGGACACCCAGCAAACGGCATACTTCTACGAAGTCGCGCTGAACCGCGCGCTCACGTCGACGTTCTGGTTCGACGGCGACCTCAACCCCACGGAAGTCCCGATGGTCACCGATCCCAACCAGCGCTATGTCGTGAGAGCATTTCCGCTGGCGCCGAACGAAGACCGCACCGTGACAGGCGAATATATGACCGACGGCGGCTCGAACTACACAGCGGAATACGGCCTCACCGCCGACCAGCCGCAAACCGCGCCCCCCTGGAACTGCCCGTGAGCAAGGGCATCACGCGTCGCCTGATCGCGCTGACCATTGCGACGATGATTCCCATTGTTGTCGCCCTCGCGGCCACTGTCACCCTGAGCTTGTCGAAGGGTGCGCCCGCAAGCGCCGCCGACGGCATCACGGAGCCGTTGCTCATCGCGACGCCGCAGCGGCTCGTGTACGCCGACGGCAACGCGCGAAAATTCGCCGGCGCGGGGACGCTCGCGCGCGGATTCCGCATCCTCGGCGCGGTCGCCGACGGCAGCGTGGTCGTGAGCTACTACGATGCGAATTCCGCGACGGTCGAAGCCATCGGCCGGGATCTCAGCCCGCGCGCCGTCAAGAAATTCGGCGTATTTCCCGTCGCGTTCATCGCGCCCAGCAACGACGGTTTTCTCGCCTACGACGGCGGCTTGCTGCGCCGCTACGATCTGCACGGCTCGCTGATGGGCCAGCCCATCGCGCCGGTGGGCGCGCGCGACGCGCTCGGATTCGCCGACGCGACCGTCGTCATCGCAACATCCGGCCGCCTCGGCATCTACGACCGCAGCGGGCGCTTGCGGCACGAGACGATCATCGCCGCGGACCGGCTCGTCGCACTCCCCGGCGACCGCTTCGCCGTCACCGACACGCGCTACAGCGAGGTGCGGGTCTACACGACGGCGCTCGAGCTCAAGTCGACGCTGCGGTTCCCGAACCGCCAGCTGCTCGCGGTCGCCGCGGGCCCCGACGGTGCGCTCGCGGTCGCGAACGGGCACGCGTCGTGCACGAACCCGGACGTCGAGGTGGACGTCTTCAACGACATCAACGCGCAGCCGACCGCGCGCATGCGAACCGACGTGGGCACGCCGGTCGCGCTCGCCGTCGGCGCCGGCGGAATCTACGTCGCCAACGCGCCCTGCCGCCAGGACGACGACGGCTACATTGCCGTATTCGGCCGCGACGGCGGCGCGCGCGAGCTGATCCGCAACGTCGGCACGCCGACGGGCATCATGCCGTTCGGAACCCGCTAGGTCATCGTCCGCGGGCGTTGCTGGTCCAGCGCTGCATGAGGCACAAGCTCCGAATCGCGCCTTCGGCATCGGCACGCGGCGGATCCGTGGACTGCCGCATGTACGACGCCTCATAAACGCTGGTGCCGCTCACGGCGAAGATGGTCTTGAGCACGCCATGGTTTCCAGGCTCGGTCGGCATCGAGATCGTGACGAGCCAGGCCTTCTGGTGCCCCATGCACGTCGTCGTCGGACCGTTGCTGATGACGCGCATTCCGTGGCCGTTGGACGACGGCAGGATGATGTCGCGGACATACGCCTCCAGCGTCTTCCCCGTGTCATTGGTCTGCGTGTCGAGGTCCAAGAACTGCTGACCGCGCGACCACGCGTGGTCGTGGGGGCGCGTCACGGCGCGCTTGGCCCAGCCGGGCGGGACCTGAATCGCGGGTTTGATTTCCGCCGACCCAATCGCCGGATACAGCACGAGGGCGGCACACGCCAGCGCGGCGGCAAGTTTCATCGAACGTCCTCCACGTCAATGGAATCGGACGCCCGCCGGGAAACACCCTTCTCCGTGAAACTGCGCGTCGCGTTCACCGGCGGAGGGACCGGGGGTCACATCTACCCGGCGCTCGCCATCCACGACGCGCTGCGCGCCCGTCATCCCGCGCCCGACGCCTACGAAGCGAAGTTCTTCGGCAACGAGGACGGCCTGGAAGCGACGCTCGTCAAGACGATGCCGCTGGCGTTCGTGCCGAGCGCGCCGCTGCAGCGCTCGCTGTCGCTGTCGACGCTGCGCACCGTGTTCGCCAACGCGGCCGGCATCATCACCGCGCTGGGCGCGCTGGCGCGCTTCAAGCCGGCGTTCGTGGTCGCGACGGGCGGCTACGTGTGCTTTCCGGTGGTCGTCGCCGCGCGCATCCTCCGCCTGCTGCGCATCATCCACGCGCGCATCGCGCTGCTCGAGATCAACGTCACGCCGGGCCTGACGAACCGGCTCCTCACGCCGCTGGTCGACGAAGTCTGGACGACGTACGCCGCGTCCGAAGAATCGTTCGGCCGCAAGACGGTCGTCACCGGCGCGCCGGTGCGCGCGTCGTTCTCCATCGCGAAGGACGGCCCGAGCGCGCGCGAACGGCTCGGCCTCGATCCCGACCGCACGACGATCGTCGTCATCGGCGGCAGCCAAGGCGCGCGCTCGATCAACGAAGCCGTCGCGGCGCTCGTGACGCGGCGCACGCTTGGCGATTCGTGGCAAGTGTTGCACGTCAGCGGGGAACGCGACTACCAATACATGCACGCCGAAGAGCGTGAGCTCGCCGCGGGAAATCGCGTGCGGCTCGTTCCCTATCTCGACGATCCCGCGGATGCATATGCCGCGGCGGACGTCGTCATCGCGCGCGCCGGCGCGTCGACGCTCGCGGAGCTCGCGCTGACCGGCACGCCGTCGATCCTGATCCCGTATCCGTTCGCGGCCGACCAGCACCAGGCGCACAACGCCGCGCTGTTCGAAGCCGCCGGCGCGGCGGTGGTGCTCAAGGACGCCGAGGTGGACGGCGACCGCCTGTGGTGGACGCTGCGCGACGTGCTTGAGACCGACCGCGTCACGACCATGCGACAAGCCGCCCGGTCGCTTGCCCCGCGCAACGCGAGCGCGGCGATCGTCGCGCGCATCGAGGCGGCCGCCGGCGCGCGGGTCCCCGACGACTCCGGCCCGAACAATTCGAGCCCGTGACGGACACCGCGTACCATCTCGTCGGCGTCGGCGGAATCGGCATGAGTGCGATCGCGCGGCTGCTGCTGGCGCGCGGCGCCCGTGTCAGCGGCTCGGACGTGCGGCACTCGCCGCTGATCGCCGAGCTGGAAGCCGAAGGCGCGCGCGTCGCGATCGGCCACCGCGCGGAGAACATCGCCTCTGACGCGGGCGTCGTGGTGGTGTCGTCGGCGATCGCGCACGACAACCCGGAGTTCGAGGAAGCCGTCCGCCGCAAGCTCGACATCGTCACGCGCGGCGCGATGCTCGCGGAGCTGGCGAAGGGCCACAAGCTGCTGGCGGTCGCAGGCACGCACGGCAAGACGACGACCACGGCGATGCTCGCGACGATCTTCGAAACGGCGGGAC
>CAWCRI010000013.1:0-22962 GCA_963797935.1 Vulcanimicrobiota bacterium | reverse complement strand
GAAGGGCCGGAGCGCCTGGATCGTTCGCTCGGCCTCGGCGCGCGCTTCGTCGAGCAGTCCTGCGCCGCAGATACGTGCGCCCGCAGCACAGCGGGCGCGGTTCTGAGCCTTTCGAAGCGTCGTGCCCGCGGCGCGAACATGACGTCGTAGCCCGCGGCCGCGAGCACGCGCTCGCGCCGCGCGCGCGACATCGGGCTTCGAAATAGCGGTTGAACGTGTCGACCAGCAGCACGACGGTCGCCGATGCGTCGGGCGCCGCCGGTGTGCGGTCTTCACGCGGCTCGTCCGGTCGTCGAACGGGCGCGCGTGCCAGCGCGGCAGCGGGCGCTTCGAGGTGAAGCCGGTCGCGCGCTGGATCATGCGCGCGACGCCTGGGATGCGGTCGCGCAAGTTTGCGAGGCGGCGCAGCGGGCCGGCGCGGTGCGCGGCGCGCGGGAGCGCGGCGACGACGCGGTCGCCCAGCGGCGTGCCGTGCTTCTTGCGATAGTTCGCGAGGAACTCGATTTTCATGCGCGCCATGTCGACGCCGGTCGGGCACTCGCGGCGGCACGCCTTGCACGACACGCACAGGTCAAGCGCGTCGTACAATTCCGGCGACGTCAGCCCGTCCGGTCCGAGCTGCCCGGTGAGCGCGAGCCGCAAGCCGTTCGCGCGGCCGCGCGTGACATGGTGCTCGTCCTCGGTGACGCGGTACGACGGGCACATCGCGCCCGGCGCGCTCTTGCGGCACGCGCCGTTGTTGTTGCACATCTCCACCGCGCCGGCGAACGAGCCGAACTCCGCCCAGTCCAGCTCCGTTTTCAGCGGGATCGGCGCGTACTTCGGCCCGTAACGGAACAGCGTGCGGTCGTCCATCTTCGGCGCGTCGACGATCTTGCCGGGGTTCAGCACGTTGCCCGGATCGAACGCCGTCTTCACCTCGCGAAACGCCTCGACGATCCGCGGGCCGAACATCTCCTCGTGGAACTCCGAGCGCACGATACCGTCGCCGTGCTCGCCGGAGTGCGCGCCGCCGTACTCGCGCACGATCGCGAACGCTTCCTCGGCGATCGCGCGCAGCTTGCCCACGTCCTCGCCGTGCTTCACGTTGAGTACGGGCCGCACGTGCAGGCAACCCACCGACGCGTGGGCGTAGAACGTGCCCGTGGTGCCGTACTTTGCGAAGATGCGGTTCAGCCGTTCGGTGTAGTCGGCGAGGTGCTGCAGCGGCACGGCGCAGTCTTCGATGATCGAGATCGGCTTGGAGTCGCCGCGCATCGACGTCATGATGTTGAGGCCCGCCGCGCGCACTTCCCACATCTCGCTCTGCTGCGCGTCGTCGGTCAGCTTCACGACGGCGTTCGGAAACCCGAGCGACGCCATCGTGTCGTCGAGCTCGTCGAGCTTCTCTTGCAGCGGCGCGGGATCGTCGCCGGTGAACTCGACCAGCAGCAGCGAACCGGGCTCGCCGCGCACGTACTTTTCGAGGATGGGCGCGAACGCGGCGATCTTGCGCGACAGCTCGATCATCGTGCGGTCGACCAGTTCCACCGCGACCGGATCGAGCGCGACGAGCGCTTCCGTAGAACGCATCGCGTCGGCGAAGGTCGGGAAGTGGCACACGCCCAGCGCCTTCGCGCGCGGCAGCGGCTGCAGCTTCAGATCGATCTCGGTGAAGAACGCGAGCGTGCCTTCCGAGCCGATCAGCATCTTCGCCATGTTGAAGTCGCCGTCGGGGCGCACGGTGTGGATCGCGTAGCCGCCCACGTTGCGCTGCACCTTGGGGATGCGCGCTTCGATCTCGCGGGCCTCACGCGCCGCGATCGCGCGCACGCGCTTGACGAGCTCGTCGTACCGCGGCGACGAAACGCCGTTCCACCCGATGCCGCTCGAGATCGCGCCCTTGACCGCCAAATCGTCGTACTCGCCGACCGGACCGAAATACGCGCGCGTCCCTCGGCGAGCACCGCGTCGATGCCCAGGACGTTGTCCGCCATGATGCCGTAGCGCAGCGAGCGCGCGCCCGAGCTGTTGTTCGCCGTCATGCCGCCGATCGTCGCGCGGCTCGCCGTCGACGGATCGACCGGGAAGAACAGGCCGTGATTCTTCAAGTAGCGGTTGAGCCGGTCGAGCACCACGCCCGGCTGTACGCGAACCATGTGCAAGCTTTCGTCGAGCGCCTGCGCGGAGAGGTCGGTCATGTACCGGCTGCAGTCCACGATCAGTCCGTGGTTCACCGTCTGCCCGCACTGCGACGTGCCGCCGCCGCGCGCGGTCACCGGCACGCCGTGCTCGCGCGCGATCGCGATCGTCGCTTCGACGTCCGTCGCCGTGCGCGGCACGACGACGCCCAGCGGCATGATCTGATAGATCGACGCGTCCGTCGCGTACATGCCGCGCGACGCGCGGTCGAACCACACGTCGCCCGCGATCTCCGCGCGCAGCCGCGTCTCGAGCCGGCGCGCGAGCACCGGCTCACGCGCCGGTGGCGTGCTCGCGGTCGCCGGCGTGGGCGCGGTGGCGCTCACTCAGACAGCGGCGAGCGAACGCGCGGCGGCCGTGGCCGCGGGATTCGCGAGATACGCGAGCGCCGGCGACACGCCGTCGCCGTGCGGGATCCCCGCGAGGTCGAGCCCCATCTGCACGCCGCACAGCGTTCCGGCGAGCATGAGATCGTTGATCGAGCCGAGGTGGCCGATGCGGAACACCTTGCCCTTGAGCCGCGCGAGCCCGGTGCCCAGCGACATGTCGAAGCGCTCGAGGATCGTCGCGCGCAGCGCGTCGGCGTCGAACCCGTCGGGCACGTACACGGCGGTCACCGTGTCGGAGTACTCGCGCGGATCCACCGACACCAGCTCCAAGCCCCAGCCGCGCACCGCACGCCGCGTCGCCTCGCCGAGCCGCGCGTGCCGCGCGAACACGTTCTGCAAGCCCTCTTCCGCGAGCATCGTCAGCGCTTCGCGCAGACCGTACAGCAAGTTGGTCGCCGGCGTGTACGGAAACCAGCCCGTCTTGTTGCTCTCGAGCATGTCGTCCCACGACCAGTACGAGCGCGGCAGACGCGCGGTCTTCGACGCGGCGATCGCTTTGTCGGAGATCGCGTTGAACGCAAGCCCCGGCGGCAGCATCAAGCCTTTCTGCGAGCCGCCGACCGTGACGTCGACGCGCCACTCGTCGTGGCGATAATCCAGCGAGCCCAGCGACGACACCGTGTCGACGAAGAACAGCGCCGGGTGGTTCGCGCGGTCGATCGCCGCGCGCACGTCGGCGACGCGGCTGGTGACGCCGGTCGACGTCTCGTTGTGCACGACGGCGACCGCCTTGATCGCGTGCGAACGGTCGTCGGCGAGCCGCGCCCCGATCGCGTCGGGATCGACGCCGTGGCGCCAGTCGCCGGGGATCACCTCGACGTCGAGGCCCATCCGCGTCGCGAGCTTGCTCCACAGCGCGGCGAACTGGCCGGTCTCGGCCATCAGCACCTTGTCGCCGGGCGACAGCGTGTTGACCAGCGCGGCCTCCCAGCCGCCGCTGCCCGACGCCGGCCAGATGATCACCGGGCCGCTGGTCTGGAACACCGGCTTGGCCAACCGGATGCAGTCCAGCGCCAGCTCGGCGAAATCCGGTCCGCGGTGATCGATCGTCGCGCGATCGATGGCCCGCAGCACCCGCTCGGGGACGTTGGTCGGTCCCGGGATCTGCAAGAAATGATGGCCGCTGCGGAACTCGGACACGCCGTCCCCTCTGTACAATGCGGATTGGTCGGAGTTCGCCTATTGCATGCAGAAAGCGGCGTTCCATGCCGATCGCGCCTACCTTGGGGACCCGCACGATCATCGGTTCAGCCGTCGCGGTGCTCTTGGGCTTGCTCGCTGCGCCCGCGTCGGCCGCGCCGCCTATGATCGTGGGTGATCCGGCGCGGCCCACCGCCATCACCGTCACCGACGGTTCGACGTATCTCACCAGCGCATACGGCATCCCCATGAACGTCTCGTGCGTCGCGTTCGTCAACCATGGTCCGCATACGGCGACGAAGGTGGGGCTGAACCTGGCCTACGTCGACGCGACCGGAACCGTCCTCGGCGTCGACTTCATCTACCCGACCGGAAAATTTTTCGTCGACGCGCGCTCCGCGTACTCGGGGAGCCGCGACCAGTTCGTTCCCAACGGCAACTGCCATCCGATCTTCCCGACGGGGAAAACGGCGGACTCGACGTTCCGGTATCGCATGGGCCGTACCGCTCCGCCGACCGAGGTCGCCGCGATCCTGGTCTCGGCGCGCGAGATCGTGTACGACGACGGCACCGCCTGGCGGACGGATCAGGTTCCGCAGCCGGGCGATCACGTCACGATCCCGCCGGCGCCGCCGTTCAGCGCAGCCGTTGCGGCGGGTCCGCCCGTGCTGAGCACGCGCGCTGTGGCGGGTTCGCCCGTCGAGCTGGTCGATGCGCCCGTGTACGGCGCACCGTCCCAGGCTCAGAGCAGTTGCGTGGCGTTCACCAACCACGATGCGCGCGTTGCGAAACGCGTGAACGTCGCGCTCGCGATGGTCGACCGCACCGGCACGGTCGTCGGCGTGGAGACGCTCTACAACAAAGGCACGTACTCGCAGGACATCAAGATCGACAACGGGCCCGGCTTGTGCACGACGATCTTCGGCAAAGCCGACGGCGACACGTTCCTCTACGTGCCGCGAGGCGCCGGCGGCCCGCCAGTTGCGATCGGCCGCATCATCGCGACGCCGCTGCTCGTGGAGTTCGCCGACGGCACGTCGTGGCAGGCGCCGAACCCGCCCAAGGCGGGCGATACGATCACGCCGCCGTAGCTTCGCGCCGGGCTACGGCCCTTCGACCGGAACCGTCGTGGCGAGCGCGGGTTCGGCCGCGACCGGGATCGCGTTGACGATCAGCGCCGCGACGATCAGCGCCATGCCGGCGAGCTCGCTGCGCGACGGAATCTCGTGGAGCTGGATCGCAGCAGCGAGAACGCCGACGACGGGCGTCGCGAGCGACGCGATCCCCGCGACGCCGGCCGGCAGCCGCGAGAGGATGAACATCCACAAGAACCAGCCGAGCGCGGCGCCGCCGATCGACATGAACGCCATCGATGCGACGAACGATCCCGTCCACCGCACCGGCCCGCCGATCGCCAGCATGAGCACGACGAGCGGCAGCGTGCCCCACAGCATTTGCCACGTCGTGAGCGAGAGCAGCTCGACGTCGTGGCGGCGGCGCAGCCACTTGGCGTAGACGGCGCTCGCGCCCCACGACAATCCCGCCAGCACCGCCAGCCCGTCGGCGACGAACGAGTGCGCGTTCAGCGGCGCCACGACGAACGCGAGCCCGACCGCTGCGAGCGCGAGCGCGACCCACCGCATCCCGGCGATCCGCTCGCCGAGGAACGGCCACGCGAGCAGCGCCGCCCAGAACGGCATCGTGTACCCGAGCACCGCGGACTTTCCGGCGCCCGCCTGCGCGACGGCGAGCGTTTGCAGCAGCGTCCAGCCGGTCGTCTGCAGCAGCCCGAGGATCAGCGTCGGCACGAACGGCGTCGGTTTGAGCGAGCGCCGCGTGAGCGCGAGCAGCGCGAAGAGAATCGCGACCGCGATGACGAGCCGCGAGGCGGCGACGACGTACGGCGACGCATCCTCGGTCGCGATCTTGATCGTAACCCACGTGTAGCCCCACACGAGCGCCAGCACGACGAGCGCGAGGTACACCTTGGCGCCGCCGCGCGACGGTGCGGTCATGTCTTGCATCCTCGTACGACGACCGCGGCGAGAAGAGCAGGGTTGCCGCGTCAGGGCTTTCCGACGGCGCGCCGCGAACGAGGCGGGTCATGAAGCGCGGTCACTTCGCGGGAGCGCTCGGCGCGGCGGCATTCATTCCGGGCGCGATTTCCGCCACGGCCGGCGAAACCGACGCTGCCGACGCAGTGCTGTCGAGCGGCGAGTACTGGGCGCACAAAGGCGCCGTGAAGCTCGCGATGTACCGCAAGCGCGCGAGCGCGCCCGCGGCCGGCGCGGCGCTGCCGGTATTGTTCCTCGTGCACGGCTCCTCGATGGCGGGGCGCTCGACGTTCGATCTCACCGTTCCCGGCCACGCGGATTACTCGATGATGGACGTGTTCGCGCGGCGCGGCTACGACGTCTGGACGATGGATCACGAAGGCTACGGCCGCTCCGACCGCACCAGCGGCAACTCCGACATCGCGAGCGGCGTCGCCGACTTGCGCGCGGCGATGGACGTCGTGCGGCGCGAGACCGGGCGCGCGAGCGCGCACTTCTTCGGCGAGTCGTCGGGCGGGATTCGCGCCGCCGCGTTCGCGGTCGCGATGCCGGCGGCGGTCGAGCGCCTCGGGCTTTCGGCGTTCACGTGGACCGGCGCGGGATCGCCGACGCTGACGAACCGCGCGAAGGACGTCGAGTTCTACCGCACGCACAACGTGCGCCCGGCGACGCGCGAGCTGTACCGCAGCATCTTCACGCGCGACAAGCCGGGCACCGCCGATCCGGCCGTCGGCGACGCGCTCGCCGACGCGGAGGCGAAGTACGGCGACTCGGTGCCCACCGGGACGTATCTCGACATGGTCACGAAGCTGCCGCTGGTCGATCCCGCGCAACTGCGCGTGCCGGTGCTGATGGCGCGCGGCGAGTACGACGGCATCTCCACGCAGGACGATTTGATCGGCTTCTTCACGCGCCTCGCGAACAGCGACAAGCAGTTCGTCGTCGTGCCGGGCGCCGCGCACTCGCTGGTGCTCGGCTACAATCGCGCACGGTTCTTCCACGCGCTCGACGCGTTTCTCAGGCCGCCCGCGCGCGAGGACCGCCTCGGCTAGAGTTGCTCGAGGTGCGCGTCGACGTAGCGCCGGTATTTCGCGAACGCGGCGCCGTAGGCCGGCGCAAGCGCGGCGTTCGGCTGCGTCGGCTCGTCGTAGCCCGCCGCGCGGGCCGCCGTGCGCGCGTCGTCGACGAGTCCGACCGCCTGCGCGGCCAGCAGCGCGGCGCCGAACGCCGACGCCTCCTGCTCGCGCGGCTGCACCGCGGGCACGCCGAACACGTCGGCGAGCAGATGCCGCACCAGCGGCGCTTTGGTGAGCCCGCCGCTGAGCAGCAAGCGCTGCGCGGGGCCGACGAGCTCGCGCATCACGTCGTAGACGGCGTACACGCCGAACACGACGCTCTCGAACGCGGCGCGCAGGATCGTGCGCCGGTCGTGCGCGAGGTCGAGCCCGTCGAACGCGCCGCGCAGCGCGCTGTTCCAGTACGGCGCGCGCTCGCCGCCGAAGAACGGCAGCACGACGAGCCCTTGCGCGCCCGGCTCGATCTCCGCTGCGAGCGCCGCCGCGTGCGCGAAGCGGTCGGCTTGCGGAAACTCGTAGAGCAGCAGCGCGAAGATCCAGTCGAGCGACGCACCGGCCGCGCTGGTCGGACCGCCGACGACGTAGCGCGTGTCGTCCGCGCAGTAGCAGAACGTGCGCGCGCGGGCGTCGAGGATCGGCTCGTCGGCGAGCACGCGCACCGCGCCCGACGTGCCGAGCGTCAGCGCGACGTCGCCGTGCACGCCGCCGACGCCGATGTTCGCGAGCGGTCCGTCCGCCGACGCCAGCACCACCGCGGTGAACCCGGTGAGCCCGAGCTCGCGCGCGATCGCCGGCCGGAAGCGGCGCAGCGCCGTCGACGGCAGCGCCGGCTGCGACAAGCGCTCCGGGCGCACGCCCGCGAGCTCCAGCGCGCGCGCGTCCCAGTCGCGCGCGTGCAGGTCGAGCATCCCCGTCGCCGACGCGATGCCGTGGTCCACGAGCCACTCGCCGGTCCAGCGGAACACGACGAGCTCTTTGAGACCGACGAAGCGGCGCGTCTTCGCGAACAGCGCCGCATCGTTCTCCGCGAGCCAGCGCAGCTTCGCGACCGGCAGCATCGGGTGCATCGGCGCGCCGGTTTTCGCGTACAGCTCCAGCGCGGTGCCGTCGGCGCGCCAGCCGTCGGCGATCGCGTGCGCGCGCCGGTCCATCCAGGTGATCACGTGCGACAGCGGTTCGCCCGCGTCGTCGACGCACAGCACGCCGTGCATCGCGCTCGAGAAGCCGATCGCGGCGACCTCGCTGCCGCGCATGCGCACGTCGGCGAGCACGCGCGCGAGCACCTGCATCGTCGCGCGGTACACCACGTCCGCGTCCTGCTCGACGAAATCCGCCTGCGGCGTCTCGAGCCCGTAGAACTGCGACCCGCTCGCGATCTCGCGCCCGCCGGTGGTGATGGCGAGCACCTTCACCGCCGACGTGCCGAGATCGATGCCGACGACGACCGCCGTTGTGTCGCTCACGCTACGCCGGATCGGGAATCGGCTCGATCCTCCCGAGTACCCAGACGTATGACGCGATACCGATCAGCAGCACGACGGCGGCGGTGATGAACGCGTTCGTGAACGAGTTCGTGGCGCCGACGATGTAGCCCGTGACGATCGGCGCGAGAATACCCATGACGTTGTTGAAGAAGTTCATGATCCCGCCGATCGAACCCACGCTGCCCTTGGGCGCGATGAGCGACGGTATCGACCAGCCGATCGGCGCCGTGCACGCGAGTCCGGTGAGCGCGATGGTGATCCAGAAGATCGCGATGTTGGGGTTGGTGGTCGTCACCGCGCCGATGATGGTCAGCCCCATCAGCATTCCGATCACGATGATCGTCTTTCGCACGCGCGTCGGCTCGTTGCCGCGTTTGATCAGATAGTCCACCAGCCAGCCGCCCACGATGAGGTCGGCGATCGCCGCGACGATCCATGGCACCATCGCGTACCCGCCACTCTTGATGATGTCCATGTGATAGGTCTTCACGAGGTAGCCGGGCAGCCATGTCAGCAGCAAGTAGAACGAGTATCCATACGCAGCGAAACCGATCGTGAGCCCCCACACCTTGCGCTGCTGGAGCAAATACCCCAGCGCCGCGCCCACGTTGCCCGCGGTCGTCAGACCTTCAGGCTGTGCCCCGCCTTCTTTGATGTACTCGCGCTCCGCATGGGTGAGCCGCTTGTCTTCACTCGGATTGCGATAAAACACATAAAACGCGCAAAAGAACAGGAAGCTCAAGATCGCGGTGACGACGAACGTCATTCGCCAACCCGAGTAGAAGAGGATCACCGACACCATTGGTATGCCGACGCCCGTAGCGAGTTTCGCCGCCGAGTCGAAGATCGCGGTCGCAAGACCGCGCTCTTTGATTGGAAACCAGTAGCCCGTCGCCTTGGAGTTGATCGGAAACGTCGGCGTTTCAGCGACTCCGAGCAGCAACCGCGAGGCGAAGATCGTGCCGAACCCCGTCGCGAGCGCCGTCAGGCCGGACGCGATGCTCCAGAGCAGCGTCGTGACGCGGCCGATGAACACGACGCCGTAACGGTCGAGAAAGACGCCCACCGGGATCTGGAGGATTGCGTACGTCCACGCAAATCCGCTCAGCAGATAGCCGAACTCGACGTCACCGATGCCGAACTCTTTGCGCAGCGACGGCCCGGCCACGGTGAGGTTCACGCGGTCGAAATAGTTGATGAGCACGCCGATGCCGAGCAGGACGGCGATTCCCCACCGCAGGTTGGTGACGCGTTCCGCGGGCGCGATGATGCTGCGTTGCACGAGTGGTTCTCCTCGGTCGCAAGGGTGCTAGTCCTTTCTTCCGCGCAAGCGCGCTAAGAAACATCGGGCCGCGCGCCGAAAGCCCGCCGCAATGAGACGCACGCCGCCTTGGGTGTTCGTGGCCGCAGCCGGGATCGAGGTCGCGGTGCTGCTGCTGTGCGTCTGGGGCATGGAGCAGAGCCGCACCGCCGTGGCGGAGCAGCCCGCCGAAGCCCTCCCGCCCGCAGCGCCCGCCTTCCCGGAGCTGGAGCTGCCGCGCGATCCGGAAGCCGAGCCGCCGCACGATCCGGAGCCCGAGCCGCCGCCCGTCGCCCAAGCTGTCGCGGCGTTGCCGGATCGTCCCGTGCTCGGGCCGCCGCCCGAGCGGCCGCCGGAAGCGGCCCACGCCGCGGTCGTCCCGGCGTTCGTCGTCGAGCCCGCCGACGCGACCACCCAGATCGTCGGCGGACGAGCGGGCGAGGGGCGGCTCGCCTTCGGTTTCTACGCCGACGGGAACATGCGGTGCGTGGACGCCGACGGCGGGCGGTACGCCGGCAGGGTCGAAAATGCCCGCGCACGGATGCGCGAGATCGACGGCACGCGCGCGTTCACGGTACAGATCGGGGTCGCCGCAGACCAGCGGCTGCAGGCGACGTTCACGGGCGGAGCCCACGACGCTGAAACCATCGCGTTGGAACCGCTCGTCGGATGGAGCGTCGCATGAACGTCCTGGATCGTCTCGATACCACGCTGCGCGTCGTAGGCGGCGCTCGCCTCGAAGGCAGCGTCGAAGTGCAAGGCGCGAAGAACGCCGCGCTGCCCATCATGGCCGCGGCGCTGCTGGCGCGCGGCAAGGTGACGCTGCACCGCGTGCCGCGCATCACCGACGTCTCAGTGATGTGGTCGCTGCTCGAGGCGCTCGGTGCGCGGCTGTCGCTGCAGGACCGCAACACGATCACGATCGACGCCGCGAACGTCAACAAGTACCGCGCGCCGTACGCGCTGGTGCGCAAGCTCGCGGCGTCGTTCGACCTGTGCGGACCGCTGCTGGGCCGGTTCGGCCGCGCCGAGGTGCCGCTGCCCGGCGGCTGCGTACTCGGCACGCGCGCGACCGACATGCACGAGGCGGCGTTCCGCTCGCTCAACGCCGAGGTCTCGGTCGCACACGGCTATCTGATCGCGAGCGCGCGCGGCGGCCGGCTCAGCGGCGGTGAGATCGAGTTCCGCATGCCGTCGGTGGGTGCCACGAAGAACGCGATGCTCGCGGCCGTCGCGGCCGACGGCGACACGATCATCCACAACGCCGCGATGGAACCGGAGGTCGTCGACCTCGCGAACTTCCTGATCGCGATGGGCGCGAAGATCGCGGGCCAGGGCGGCGACACGCTGCGCATCACCGGCGTCGCGGAGTTGCACGGCGTGGAGTACGAGATCATCCCCGACCGCATCGCGACCGGCACGCTGCTGATCGCCGGCGCGATCACGCGCGGCGACGTGACGGTGAAGAAGACGCGCCCCGACGACGTGCTGGCGCTGCAACTGGCGCTAGGCGAGTGCGGCGTGAAGCTGACCAACGGCGACGACTGGATTCGCGTGCAAGCCGACGCGGTCAAAGGCGGCACCGACGTGGTCACCGCGCCCCACCCTGGATTCCCCACCGATTTGCAGCCGCAGCTGCTGTCGTTCCTGTGCACGGCGCCCGGCGTGAGCGTCGTGGAAGAATCCATCTTCAACGCACGCTTCTCGTACGTCAACGAGCTGGTGCGCATGGGCGCCGACGTGCGCGTCGCGATGGACAACAACACGGCGCTCGTCAAAGGCGTCGCGCAGCTCTCGGGCGCGCCGGTCGAAGCGCCCGACATCCGCGCAGGCGCGGGCCTCGTGCTGGCAGGCCTCGCTGCAGTCGGCGAGACGGAGATCATCGGCCTGGAGTACATCGACCGCGGCTACGAACGATTGGAAGAAACGCTGTCGTCGCTAGGCGCACAGGTGCAGCGCGCGAGCGGCATCATCCCGTTCCACGAACCCACCGGGACCTTCGAGACGAGCGTCTATCCGAGCGTCTAAGACGACGCTCGCGCGGCGACCACGACGATCTCCACTTTGAATTCCGGCTTCGCGAGGCGGGCTTCGACGGTTGCGCGCGCGGGCGGGTTCGTGCGGTCGACCCAGGCGTCCCACACGGCATTCATCTCCTCGAACGTCGCGATGTCGGCGAGATAGATCGTGGCCGACAAGATCTGCGCCTTGTCGCTCCCTGCGGCGGCGAGGGTCGCCTCCAGCCGCGCAAGCACCTGACGCGTTTGCCCGGCCACGTCGGCCGACGCATCGTCCGGCACATGCCCGGCGGTGAAAACCGTACCGTTGAAAACGACCGCGCGGCTCATGCGCGCTCCGGGCTCGACGCGTTCGATGCTCATGCGTTCCTTTCCAACGTTCGGCTCTTGAAGTTCCTTCCGGCTCGGTGGCAGACCGTCGCTACGATGCCAGTGCGCCGGTCACCGGGGATGGCGCGCTTGATCGACGATTTTGTCGATCGCTGCGGCAACGCTGGAAGCGCATTTCGTCGCTATGTCGCCGTGGTTGCAGCCATCTACTTCCACGCGTGCGCCGGCAGATGAGTACGTCGCCAACGGTGCGGTGAATTTTCTCATGAACTCCCGTTCGGCGCGCCGCTGGTCTGCCGGAAGAGGCCAGTCCGCCGAAAAGGCGTCCGCGGCCACGACAACGGCGAGCGGCAAGTTCCCGTATTGCCGCTGCTCGGCACGGACCTCCGCCGTGCTGATCGTTCTGTCTGACGTCTGATCGGAGTTATAGGCGCGCCACCATTCGGGGCGCAGCTGCCGTTTTGCGACAACGGCATTCAACGCCGCCGGCAGCTGGGGGTCCTGCGACGTACAGACGTCATAGAGCTGCGTGTGGGGCTTCGGTCCGCCGCGCTCCGTTGCGGCGGTGCACGCCTTTGCCGCGGCGAAGCCTTGTTCGAATCCCGCTTTGAGGGCGGGGGCGACCGCAAAGAGGGCCGCTTCTTGATCTTCGATGTCGGGCTCAACCAGCACTAGGCCCGCGAGATCGTCCAGATGCCGATCGGCGTACAAACGCGCGGATAACGTGCTCGAAGAGTAACCGGCGAGAACGAACGGTCGCGCGATCGGAGCCTTCTCGATCAGGGCGCGCAAATCGTTGACGTACGCGGCCGCATCCCGAGGAAACGGCCCTGGATCGCTGAACCCGAATCCGGCGCGATCGTACGAGCAAACGCGCGTGTGCTTTGCGATGCGCGGCTGCACCAAGCGCCAGTCCGACGTGTTGTCGCTCTCGTTCGCGTCGAGGATGACCGTCGGCGCACCGCTCCCGGTGCAGTATAGATTCAGCCGGCGCCCGCCGATGTCCACCATCTGCTGCGCGCGCAAATATGGGGCCGGGTCGAAAGCGGGCGGCGAGACGAATGCTTCTTGCGGCACCGAATCCGGAAATTGAAAGTCGGACAAGCGGTAGCGCCACACGCCGTGCAAGGCCTTGATGCCGGCGATGCGCGCCGTGCCCTCCAGGAAACCGTCGGTCTGCACCCAGTAACCGCCGACGTCCGCGAAATGCTCCTCGATGATGACAGTGCCTCCCATGACACCGCTGTCGCGCACGCCGAACCGGACAGAGCAAAACCGAAGCGACCGAAGGTCGATGATCACGTCGGAGAGCGTCTGGCGCGGATTGTTCGTGCGCGACCAAAGATGAAGCGCGTGGCCCGGGTCGCCGTTCGAACACGCCCGGTCACCGCGGTCTTCGACATTATAGATGCCCGGGCCGAGCGCGACGACCGTTCCGATCGTCTTCAGCGCCGGACCGGGACTGGTGGATGGTTCGCTCGGCGCCGGCGTCGGCCGGCTACGCGCCGGGCCCGCGGGACAATGCAAGGGTCCGAAGTGAAACGGCGCATTGCGCAACGAATGATATGTGCTGAGCCAGGTCGGATCGACATTCGATACATAGCGGCGGCCGTCCGCAGCGTCGACGATCTCGGTTTTGGCGTCTTCGGTACGGTGCCGGAGCGTCCAGCGAACCCGGTTGTTTCCAAACGTGAACGACCGGTGACTGACTTCCACGTTATCGCAGTTATCCGTCGTCCAATCGACCCGCATCCCTTCGCTGATACCTTCCATGCGGAACGTCACGAACGCCGGTTCTTTGAGGTCGTTCATCACGACGAGCGCCTGGCGGTACAGCTCTTTCGCCGTCGGCGGTTCCGCGGCTCGTGCGGGCACGGCGCCCAACAGCGCAACGACACACGCCCCCGCGACGATCCCCAAGCCTCTGAACGCCTTCGGCGCCGCGCTGATGCTCATCGTCCCTCTCCCATGGCGTACGCTTTGTACAAATACGGAAGAGGCCGCAGCCGGGTTCCCCCGGCGGTTGGTCTACCCGCGCTGAGGCCGCGAACGTGGCGGCACCGGCGCGAATGGCCCCGCGTGCTACGTCGTGCGGACGGCGACCGGGGCGCTCTGCGGCGGGGCGGTTGCGCCGGCGCGAATCGAGTTCAAATAGCGCACGTACGAGAGCCGCTTCGGCAGATTGGGATGCGTCGCGAGATGCTCCGCGAGCCACATCCAAAAGCTGTCCTGCTCGTGCGCCTGGGCGAGGAACGCATCGACGTCCATCTCGCGGTACAGCCGCTTGCCGGCCGCGAGCACGAGGATGCCGCCTTCGGCGCCCTGCGGCCACAGATATGCGCCGTACGCGTCGCACGTGTACTCGCACGCTCGGGAGTACGCCGTGCCGAGGAACGGCACCAATGTCGCCGGTGCGATGACGGTCTGCCACCACACGTGATTGCGCGCGACGTGCGTCAGCTCGTGCGCGAGCACGAAGGCGACCTCGGCCTCGCCGTGCTCGTACGCGAGCTCGAGGATCTCGCTGTAGATGCACACGTAGTTGCGCCCGAAGAAGCGCGTCGCGAACGCGTTGAGGACGCCGCCCGACTGCATGATGTAGATCGGCGGCACTTCTGCGATGCCGAGCTGCCCGCAGACTTGTCGCGCGATGCGCAGCACGTCGGGGAACTGGCGCTCCGACACGCGGATCCCGTTACCGCGCAGGTGGCCAATCGCGATCCCTTGCGTGATCGCGAGCGCCGCCGCCCCCAGCAGCAGGTAGAAAATACCAATGACCGAGACCAGCAGGGTGAAGTAGATCAAGCCCGACACGATGAGCGCGAGCGTGAGATACGTTCGTTCTTTCGGGTTGACCAGGTTCGGGAGCATGGATACCTCCGGCGACGGGCGACCGCTTCGCCGCAACGCCGGTTGGCGCCCGCCGTCCTCGCTCGGCGGCCCGTTGAGGAATCCCGGGCCGGGGGCCGAACCCCCTGGAGCCGTTTTCAACAGCGGCTCCGTCGCGTGTCCGCGAGCGGGGCCAGTCCGGGAGTCAGTGTCATCGACATCGGGATCGATCTTGGTACCGCCAACGTGCTCGTCTACGTCAAGGGCAAAGGCATCGTGTTGCGCGAGCCGTCCGTGGTCGCCAAGGACGTACGCACCAACAAGACCCTCGCCGTCGGCGAAGAAGCGCGGCTGATGCTTGGGAAGACCCCCAGCAACATCCAAGCGATCCGCCCGCTTCGCGACGGCGTGATCGCCGATTTCGAAGTGACCGAAGCGATGCTGGGCTACTTCATCAAGAAGGTCACGCGCCAGCGCTCCTTCTTCGCGATGCTCTTCCGGCCCAAGCCGTCGGTCGTGATCTGCGTGCCCGCCGAGATCACGTCGGTCGAGGAGCGCGCCGTCCGCGACGCCGCCAAGCTCGCGGGCGCGAAGTCCGTCGACATCATCGAGGAGCCGATGGCCGCCGCGATCGGCGCGGGCCTGCCCATCGACGGTCCGTCGGGCAACATGGTCGTCGACATCGGCGGCGGCACCACCGACGTCGCGGTGATCTCGCTGGGCGGCATCGTCGTCTCGCAGTCCATCCGGGTCGCGGGCAACAAGCTCGACGAAGCGATCATCCGCCACATCCGGCGCGTCTACAACCTGATGATCGGCGAGCGCACGTCCGAGGAGATCAAGATCAAGATCGGCTCCGCCTACCGGCTCGAGCAGGAGCTGGCGATGGAGATCCGCGGCCGCGACCTGATCAACGGGCTGCCGAAAACCGTGAAGATCACGTCGGAGGAAGTGCGCGAGGCGCTCTCCGAGCCCGTGCAGGCGATCGTGGAAGCGGTCAAGGCCGTGCTCGAAAAGACCCCGCCCGAGCTGGCGGCCGACATCATCGACCGCGGCGTCATCCTCACCGGCGGCGGCGCGCTGCTTCGCGGGCTCGACACGCTGCTGGGCGAGGTCACAGGGATCCCGGTTATCGTGGCCGATGACCCGATGTCGTGCGTCGCGATCGGCACGGGCCAGCGCGTCGGCTACACCGGCTCGATGAATTTCTAAAGGCGCGACGCTTCCGCACCGCGAGATCGTTTCATCGACGTGATCATCCACCGAATTCTGCGTTTCGTGCTCCCGGCCGGCCTTGCGCTGGCCTGCGGAGCCGCTGCGCTCGCCGCGGCGTCGAGCTCGAACTCGACGCTACAGACCCCGGCGTACCGCATCGAGACCGACGAGACGCAGGCCAACTTCAACACGGGTGATTTCACGATGCCGCACCGGGTGCGTTTCTACCGCCCCGGCACGGACGCGGTGGGTGACCGCGCGCAAGGCAACTCCAAGCGCGGCAACGTGTCGCTGTTCGGCAACGTCGTGGTGCACGACAGCGGCAACGCGAGCGAAGCGGGCGACGCTGCGTACAAAGGCAGCGGCCCGGCGACGCTGACGTGCGACCAGCTCGACGTCGACTCGAAAGCGCGCGTGTACACGGCGACCGGCCACTTCCATTTCACGCAAGGCACGCGCAGCGGAAGCGCGGACAAAGCGTCGCTCGACCGCACGGCGGGGATGCTGCACCTCGAAGGCAACGTGCACGTGTCCGACAACGGCGAGAACATGTCGGGCAACATCGTCGACTACAACCTCAACACCAAAGAAGTGCACGCGTACGGCAAGCCGATCGAGATGACGCAGCCCGCGCAGCAGCAGCCGAACCCCGCGCCGCGGCGCACGCCGCCCGCGCGCGGCACGCCGGCGCCGAAGCGCGCGCCGTCACATGCACCGTCGGCGACCCGCGCACCGTCGCCGAAACCGAGCGCGCCGCCGACCGCGGCACCGGCGCCGGCTCCGAGCCGGACGCCGTAACGCCGGTGCGGTCGCTCGCGCGCACGTCGCTCGTCGGGATCGCGCTCGTCGCGCTGTGCGCGGGCGCTGCACCGTCGCCCGTGCCGTCAGCCGCACCGGCGCCGTCGGCGTCACCCGCACCGTCAGGGTCGCCGGCGGCCGCAGCAGCCTCACCGTCACCGGCCGCATCTCCGGCGCGAGCGCCGTCCGCTGCGCCGTCGTCGCGACCGGCCGGCAGCGTGTCGCCTGGGCCGTCGCCGTCGGCCGCATCGAAGCCGTCGATCGAGATACCGGAGTACAAGCTCGAGACCGACGAGTTCGTGCGCAAGGGCAACGGCGATTTCACGATACCGCACCATGTCACGTTCTCGCGTCCCGGCAGCGACGGCGTCGCCGACCGCGCGGAAGGCAACACACAGCGCGGCACCGTCTCGCTGTTCGGCAACGTCGTGGTGCACGATAATGGTAAGGCGCCCGAAGCCGGTTCCGACGACGAGTACGCGAAGGGCGGACCGTCGACGCTGACGTGCGACCAGCTCGACGTCGACTCGAAATCGAAGATCTACATAGCGACCGGACACGTGCACTTCACGCAAGGCGCGCGCGACATGGTCGCCGACCGCGGTGTGCTCAACCGCAAGAGCGGTATGCTGCACCTCGACGGTCACGTGAAGACGAAGGACGGCGAGTCGACGCTGACCGCGAACAACATGGACTACAACCTCAACACCAAGCGCGTCGAAGCAAACGGCAAACCGATCGTGATCAAGCAGCCGGTGCCGACCCCCGAGCCCGGCTCGGCAACGCCGTCACCGAAGCCGAAGAAACGCCGAATCCCGTTCTGACATGATCGGCCTGTTCGATTCCGGCGAGGGTGGTAAGCGCATGCGCGAGCCGCTCGCTGCGCGCATGCGGCCGCGCAACCTCGACGAGTTCGTCGGACAAGAGCAGATCGTCGGGCCCGGGCGCGCGCTGCGCCGTGCGATCGAGTCCGATCAAGCGCCGTCGATGATCCTGTGGGGCCCGCCCGGCACCGGCAAGACGACGCTCGCGCGGATCATCGCGCAGCAAACGGGCGCGCACTTCGCCGGGCTCTCCGCGGTGAGCGCGGGCGTCGCCGACCTGCGCCGCGTCGTCGCCGACGCGCAGAAGCTGCGCGCCGCGGGACGCCGCACGGTGCTGTTCATCGACGAGATCCACCGCTTCAACAAAGCGCAGCAGGACGCGGTTTTGCCGTACGTCGAGGACGGTACGGTCACGCTGATCGGCGCCACCACGGAGAACCCGTCGTTCGAGGTGAACTCCGCGCTGCTGTCGCGCTCGCGCGTGTTCGTGCTCAAGGCGCTCGCCGACGACGACGTGCGCACCCTGATCGAGCGCGCGCTGCACGACGACGAACGCGGCCTGGGCAAGGAAAACGTCGAGGTCACGCCCGACGCGCTGGACGCGCTGGTGAACCTCGCCAACGGCGACGCGCGCTCCGCGCTGTCGACGCTGGAGTTCGCCTCGTCGTCGGCCCCCAAGCGCGACGACGGCGCGCGCGTGGTCGACGTGCAGACGATCGCCGACGCGCTCCAGCGCCGCGCAACGGGCTACGACAAAGGCGGCGACGCGCACTACGACACGATCAGCGCGTTCATCAAGACGATCCGCGGCAGCGACCCCGACGCGGCGGTGTACTGGCTCGCGCGCATGATCGACGCCGGCGAAGACCCGCTGTTCATCGCGCGCCGCCTCGTCATCCTCGCAAGCGAGGACGTCGGCCTCGCCGACCCGCACGCGCTGCCGCTCGCAATGGCGGCGCAGCAGGCCGTTCACTTCGTCGGCATGCCGGAAGGTTTCTACCCGTTGGCACACGCGGTGCTGTACCTAGCAACGGCGCCGAAATCGAACACCGTGGGCCGCGCGTACGGCGCAGCGCTGCACGACGTCGAGGCAACGCGTAACGACCCGATCCCGCTGCACCTGCGCAACGCGCCGACGAAGCTGATGAAGAACCTCGGCTACGGCGAAGGCTACCGCTACGCGCACACGGACTACGCGGACATGAACGCCGAAGGCGACCTCCCGCCGGCAGTCGCGCTGCAATCCAACCTCCCAGAAGCGCTGGGCGACCGCACCTACTTCGACCCCACCAAACAAGGCGACGAAGCCCGCCTACGCGCCTGGATCGACGCCCGCCGCCGCAGCACGGGAACCGCCGAAAGCGATCTCTTCGGTGATGATTGACGCGGAACGCGGATGACGCGCATCTATCTCGATCATGCGGCGACTACGCCCGCTCGGCCGGAGGTCGTTGCGGCGATGGCGCCGTTGCTCGGCGGGTTCAATCCCAATTCGCTCCACGCCGAAGGGCGCGCGGCGCGTGCTGCCGTCGACGGAGCGCGCGAGGCCGTTGCGCGCGTGCTCGGTGCTACGCCGCGTGAGATCGTGTTCACTGGCAGTGGTTCGGAATCGATCGTGCTTGCGATCGTGGGGGCGGCGCGTGCCGCTGCGGCCCGCGGGCGGCACGTCGTCACCGCCGCCACCGAGCACCATGCCGTCCTGCATGCGGTCGACGTCCTCGAGCGCGATGGCTGGCGGGTCACGCGGCTACCGGTCGATTCACGGGGCCCCGTCGATCCCGCCGCCTTTGCCGCCGCGCTCACGCCCGAGACGACGCTCGCCAGCGTGATGCTTGCCAACAACGAGATCGGCGTCGTCCAACCCGTTGCGGAGCTGGCCCGGATCGCCCGCGAGCGCGGTGTGCTGCTCCACACCGACGCGATCCAGGCGCCGGGCTGGCTCCCACTCGACGTCGACGCGCTCGGCGTCGACCTGCTCTCGCTCTCGGCGCACAAGTTCTACGGGCCCAAAGGCGTCGGCGCGCTCTACGTGCGGCGCGGGACGGCGCTCGAGCCGCTGATCGTCGGCGGCGGCCAGGAGCACGGCCTGCGCGCCGGCACCGAGAACGTCGCCGGGATCGCGGGGCTCGCGGCGGCGCTCATGCTTGCGGAGAGCGAGCGTCCCGTCACGGCCCCGCGGGTCGCCGCACTCCGCGACCGGCTCGAGGCCGGCATCATTGCCGCGGTGCCGGACGTCGTCGTGAACGGCGCCGGCGCGCCGCGTCTTCCGGGCATCCTCTCCGTCGCCTTCGGCGGGGTCCCGTCGGACGCGCTGCTGATCCGGCTCGACCTCGAGGGGATCGCGGCGTCCGCCGGAAGCGCTTGTGCCGCCGGTTCGCTCGAGCCGAGCCACGTCATCGCCGCGCTCGGGCTCGGCGAGCGCTACGCGCTCGGGGTCGTCAGATTTTCGCTCGGACGCGATACGAGCGCCGCCGAGATCGACGCCGCGATACGGCGCTTGGCCGCTATCATGCCGAGCATGGGCACGCCGCTCGTCGTGTAGCACCTTCCAAATTTGGGAATGTGACCGTGCGTGGCTCTCGCGAGCCTGCGGAGGACGTGTTTTTGAGTTCGGGTTTCAACTGGGCGATCATTATCGATGTGGGCGTTGGTGTCGGCGTGCTCTTGATGGGCATTGGCGTGTTCACCGTATGCTCGGCGCTCGCCAGAACGTTTGCTCGGCTCAACGGAACTCTCGATGAAGTCGATCGCCAGATCAGCGCCCTCTCCGTCCCCGTCGTCGCCACCCTCGGACACGTGAACGGGATCGCCGACACTGCCGATGCCACCGTCGCGCGGCTCGGCGCCGTCGTCGGCACGCTCGAAGGCGTCGCGGGCGGCGTCGGCAACACGGCCAAGCTCGCGACCGACGCGGTGACCCCCGCGCTCGTCAACCTCGGCGCAACGCTCAGCGGCATCACCGCCGGTCTGCGGCGCCTGGTCGGCAAGAAGCGATCCAACGAAAGCGTCGACGGCGTGCCGCAGGTTGGAGCGGAACGTGTCTGACGAACGCGAGGGCGGCAGCGTCCCGGGGTTCATCACCGGGCTCGCGCTGGGCGCGCTCGCGGGAGCGACGCTCGCCATGATCCTTGCCCCGCGGTCCGGTGAGGATACGCGCGACATCCTCGTTGCCAAAGCACGTGAAGCGGGTGAGCGCGCCCGCGACACGGCCGGCGACGCGAACGATCTTCTGGCCCGCGGGCGTCAAATCGTCGCGGATGCGAAAGCCCGGATCGACGGAGCGATCGCGGAAGGCAAGGACGCCGCCACGCGCCAGCGCAGCACCCTCGAAGACGAAAGCAATCAAAGCTAGGAGTTAGTGTGGATATCAAAGTCAACGTCCGCGAGTCAGAAGGCGACGCCTACGTCGTCGATCTCACCGGCGAGATCGACGTGTACACCTCGCCCAAGGTCAAGGACGCGATCACGGAGCTGATCGATCAAGAGCACTACAACCTCGTGATCAACCTCGAGAAGGTGCGCTACATCGACTCCACCGGGCTCGGCGTGCTGATCGGCGGCCTCAAGCGCGTGCGCGAGCACGGCGGCTCGGTCAACCTCGTGTGCACGAACCCGCAGATCAAGAAGATCTTCGACATCACCGGCTTGGTGAAGATCTTCGGCATCTTCGACGACGAACAGAGCGCCATGAAGGCGCTGGTGTGAACGCGTCCACCCACGCTCTGGAGGTGTCTTCGCACGGTACCGTCGAGCTGAAGATCCCCGGGCGTGCCGAGTGGGTCGCGGTCGCGCGCCTCGCCGTCGCCGCCGTCGCGAGCCGGCTGCGGTTCTCGGTCGACGAGATCGAAGACATCAAGCTCGCCATCGCTGAAGCGTGCACCAACTCCATCCAGAGCGCGGGCGGGGTCGACGCGGGCGTCATCGAGATCGTCTGCGACGCGCTCGAGGACGAGCTGCGCGTGACGGTCCGCGACAATACCCCGGGGCTGCATCTGGAGCCCGTGAAACCAGGCGGCATCGACGAGGGGCGCACCGAAGAGCTTGGCGTGTTCTTGATCCGAGCTCTCATGGACAGCGTCGACTACACGAGCGATCCGCGCCGCGGCACGCAGCTCGTCATGGCGAAGCGCGTTACCGCGTAGCCGTGTCATCACCGGTTCCTCACGTGGACGAGGAACGCTGGGATCGGAACCGCGCGCGACAAGCGTTCGCGCGCTTTGCCGAGCTTCGAAGCAATCGGGCGCTCGATAGTGGGCCCGACCATTCCGGCGTCTCCGAGTTCGACCGCTTGCGCAACGAGCTCGTCGTCGCGCACCTCAACCTCGTGCGCTACCTCGCGGTCAAGTTCGCCAACCGCGGCGAGGCCCTCGACGACCTGATCCAAGTCGGCACCGTCGGCTTGCTCAAGGCCATCGACCGCTTCGACCTCGAGCGCGGCGTCGAGTTCACCACGTACGCCACGCCCACCATCGTCGGCGAGATCAAGCGCTACTTCCGCGACAAGGGCTGGGCCGTCAAGGTCCCCCGCCGCCTGCAAGAGCTCAACCTGTCCGTCAACCGCGCGATCGAGAAGCTGACGGTCAAGCTCGGCCACTCGCCCACCGTCGGCGAGCTGGCGCAGCACCTGGGCGCGTCCGAAGAAGACATCCTCGAAGCGCAGGAGCTCGGCCAGGCCTACAACCTGCTCTCGCTCGACACGGAGCTCAACGGCGACGGCGACAAGAAGTCGCAGACGCTGGCGGACTACGTCGGCCAGAACGACGCCGGCCTGGAGCTGCTCGAGGACCGCGCCAACCTGGAGCGCGCGTTCCAAGTGCTGACCGGCCGCGAGCGCGTGATCCTGTACCTGCGCTTCTACGAGAGCGTCTCGCAGACCGAGATCGCGAAGCGCCTGAACGTCTCGCAGATGCACGTCTCGCGCCTGCAGCAAAAGGCGCTCGAAAAGCTCAAGAACTTCCTGCAAGAGAAGTAGCGCCCGGCCCTCTCTTCGTAGGCTGGCCGATCGTGCAGCGAACCTGACCGGTCGGCCATGACTTCCCAAGAGCTCCGACAAGCGTTCGTCGACTATTTCATGCGGAACGGGCACGCGCATCTGCCGTCCGCCTCGCTCATCCCCGACGAGATGAGCACCACGCTGTTCACCATCGCGGGGATGGAGCAGTTCGTGCCGGTGTTCCTCGGCGAGTCGCCGGCGCCGGCGCCGCGCGCCGTGACGGTGCAGCGCTGCCTGCGGGTCGCGGGCGCGAAGTCCGACATCGAAAATGTCGGGCGCACCGGCCGGCACGGCACGTTTTTGGAGATGCTCGGGAACTTCTCGTTCGGCG
>CAWCRI010000012.1:0-194254 GCA_963797935.1 Vulcanimicrobiota bacterium | reverse complement strand
CCCGGGGACGCCTCGTCGCCGCTGTACGACTCCAGCCGGTGAACGACGCGGGCTGCGTCCATCACCTCGTGCGGCGTCACGATCGCCGTTTCCACCATACCGCCGTGGTCGCCGGGACCGGCGACCGGGCCGGGGTGTTGCGGGTTGCCGAACGGCGTTTGCTCGGTTTCGGGGACGGGCGTGACCTCAGGGCTGCCTGCGGCGAACGCGCTGCGGCGGCCGACGCGGATGTTCGCCGTGAACGCCTTGCCTTCGTGGATGGTCACGTTCGGATCGGCGACGAGCGGCGGGAGATCGTTGGCCGAATCGCCGCGCACTTCGCCTTCGTAGCCGAAGTGGTACGGGATGCCGATCTGATGGACGAAGCGCCCGGGGCCTAACCGGACCGGCGACACGCGGCCCGTGACGAGCGCGCGCACCTCGATCTCGCCGCGGGCCGTCTCGACGGTCACCCAGTCGCCGTTGCGGATGCTCTTCTCGACCGCGAGCTCCGGCGATATTTCGCAGAACGCCGCGGGCTGGAGCTCGGCGAGCCACGGCAGCTGACGGCTCATCACGCCCGATGCGTGGTGCTCGGTAAGCCGGTAGGTGGTGACGACGTACGGATATTTCGGGTCGCCGATCGCATGATAGGGGTTGTCGCGCCTGCGCCATTCCTTGAGCACCGGATTGTACTGCACGTTGGGATACAGCGCATTGCCGACAGGCGACTCGCGCGGCTCGTAGTGCGTCGGCATCGGGCCGTCGGCGGTGCCGTTCACGCCGAAGATCTCGGAGCGGCCGTACTCGAGCATCGCGAACGGCGCGTCGCCGTCGACGGCTGCTTCGCCGTGCGCGTCGTCGGGCGCGCGGTATGACGGGGCCGTGTCGAACGGAAAATTCGGCACGTCGTCGCCCGTCCAGCGGCGCGCGGCCTCGTCCCACCAGATCAGCCGCTTGCCGTCGCTCCACGGTTTTCCCGACGGGTCGGCCGACGCGCGGTTGTAGAGCGTACGCACGTTGTTCGGCCACGACCACGCCCACTCGGGCGACGCGGAGTTCGCCGGGTCCGCGGTGCGGCGCCGCGTCAGATTGTGCCCGCGCTCGGGGAACATCCCGGTGTAGATCCACGCGCCGCACACCGTCGTGCCGTCATCGCGCAGCTCGTGCGAATCGCGCAAGTGCGCGCCCGTTTCGGCGTGATAGCCGTTGATCTCGCGCATGATCTTCTCGACGTCCGGCTCGCCGCGTTCGCGCTCCCGCGCGTCGTCGCTCTCGTAGTCCCACGTGACGTCGAGGATCGGCCGGTCCAGCGGGTTCGTCGAGCCGGCGTAGAGCGCTTTGAGCCGTTTGCCCAGCTCGTAGGTGAACGCGAGATCGCTGCGCGCGTCGCCCGGCGGCTCGACGGCCTTCTCGTGGAATTGCACGAGGCGCATCGTGTTGGTGAACGTTCCGCTCTTCTCCGCGACGCCCGCGACCGGTAGAAAAAACACTTCGGTGCCGATCGCATGCGGGTCGGCGCCTTCGCGCTTCCAGAACGCCGCGCTCTCGGTCTCGAACATGTCGCGAACGACCAGCCACTTCAAGCGCTCCATCGCGCCGCGCTGCAGCGCGGCGTTCTGCCCGCCGACGGCCGGGTTTTGCCCGTACAGCAGCAGCCCTTCGACGTCACCGTCCTTCATCGCGAAGAACATCGGCAAGTCGGAGTGGTCGCCGGTGTTGAGCGGGAGGCGCGAAAAACACCAATCGTTCGCGGCAGTGGCGTGCTCGCCGTACCACGCTTTGAGAAACGACACCGCGAACTTCGGAAAATCCGCCCACCGCCCCGAGCGCATCGTGTGCCCCTTGGTCCACGCGGCGAAGTCCGTCTCGTCTTTTTCGAGGGTCGGGACTTTCAGATAGCCCGGAAAATTGTCGTACAGCGTCGCGATGTCCGTCGAGCCTTGGATCGAGGCGTGCCCGCGCAGCGCCATGATCCCGCCGCCGGGGCGGCCGGTATTACCGAGCAGCGCCTGCAGCGTCGCGGCCGCGCGAATGTTCTGCACGCCGATCGTATGCTGGGCCCAGCCCATCGCGTAGGCATACACGGCGGTGCGCTCGCGGCCGCTGTTCTCCACGAGCAAACGTGCGAGCTTTAGGAACGATTCCTTCGGCGCGCCCGTGATCTGCTCGACCATCTCCGGCGTGTAGCGCGCGTAGTGGCGCTTGAGCACATTGATCACGCAGCGCGGGTGCTGCAGCGTCCGATCGGTCTTGGGACGCTGCCCGCCGCCGTGCACGGAGGCGCCGCCGTCCCCCGCCGACGGCGCGGACGATTCGTCGATCTCGTAGCGCCAGGCTTTGGAGTCGTAGGTGCGCGACGCGGGATCGTAGCCGTTGAACAGCCCGTCGAGCTCTTCGGTGTCGCGAAAATCCGGGTGCACCAAAAAGGACGCGCTCGTGTACGCGAGCACGTACTCCGCGAACCACGCCTCGTTCGAGAGCACGTAGTTGATCAAGCCGCCGGTGAACGCGATGTCGGTCCCGGGCCGGATGGGAATGTAGAGATCGGCGAGCGCGCTCGTGCGCGTGAAGCGCGGGTCCACGTGCACGATCGTCGCGCCGCGCTCCTTCGCCATGAGCGCGAACCGGAAGCCCACCGGATGGTTCTCCGCGAAGTTCGAGCCCTGGATCACGATGAGGTTCGCGTGCTGGAGATCCATCAGGTGGGTGGTCGCGCCGCCCAGACCGTAGAGGGTGCCCAGACCGGGCACCGTCGCGCTATGTCAAATGCGGGCCTGGTTCTCGATGAACGGTGTTCCGACGTTGCGAAACAGCTTGGCGATGAGATAGTTCTCTTCGTTGTCGAGCGTCGCGCCGCCGAGCGACGCGATGGCCGTCGTGCGATTGACGCGGCGCCCCTGCTCGTCGTGCTCCGAGAACGTGCGGTCCCGCGTGTCCTTGATGCGCTCGGCGATTCGTTCCATCGCCCAGGCGTACGGCACGTCCGTCCACTCGCTCCCATAGGGCGCGCGGTAGCGCACGGTCGTCCAGCGATTCGCGTTGACGTGGAGCTGGTACGTCGCGGCACCCTTGGGGCACAGCGTGCCGGCGTTGATCGGCGAGTCCGGGTTGCCTTCGATGTCGACGATCGTGTCGCCGTCGCTGTAGACCGTCGTGCCGCAGCCGACCGCGCAGTAGGGACAGACGCTCGGCGTTTTCTTCTTGCCGGCGATGCGGGGCCGCAGCGTGTGCGAGCGATGCGAGAGCACGTTTGGGTTCATGCCGGCCCGTTCGCCCAGCGCGCTCGCCGCGCGCCCGAGCAGCGCGGTGAGATCGATGACGGGCTTGCGATCGGACACGGTCACCTCGATTGCGTCGGTATGCGCGGCGGCGGGTAGAGCGTCCCAATGACCAAGGCCGTACTCTTCGACGTCGACGGAACGCTGATCGACTCGAACGACCAGCACGCCCGAGCATGGGTAGCGGCGCTCGCCGAAGCCGGATACCCCATACCCTTCGAACGGGTCCGGCCGCTCATCGGGATGGGCGGCGACAAGGTGCTTCCGGAGCTCGTCCCCGGCCTGAAGGAAGACAGCCCGGAGGGCAAGGCGATCGGCGAAGCGCGCAAACGCATCTTCAAGGAGCGCGAGCTGGAGACGATCCCGCCGACCCGCGGCGCGCGCGAGCTCCTCGAAGCCGTCCGCGCGCGGGGTGCGCGCGTCGTCGTCGCGACGTCCGCGAAGAAATCCGAGCTCGACGGGCTGCTGGCGTGCGGCGACCTCGGCCCGCTCGTCGACGTCGCGGCGACGGGCGACGACGCGGAGGATTCCAAGCCCGACCCCGACATCATCGGCGCGGCGCTGAAAAAGGCGGGCGTCGCTGCGGACGAAGCCGTGATGGTCGGCGACACGCGGTACGACGTCGAGGCCGCGCACCGCGCCGGCGTACCGTGCGTGGCGCTGCTGTGCGGCGGTAACGACCCGGCGACGCTGCGCGACGCCGAGGCGGTCTATGCCGATCCGGCGGAGCTCATCGGTGCGCTGAATCAGCCGCCGTTCGCGTGGTCGAGCGCCGTCTCGACGGCGCCGTAGAGCTCCGCGCCTGAACGGTCGACCGCCCGAACCGACGGGTCCGAGACGAGGGCGTCGCGTGAGCGGTGCCCTCGTTCGCTTCTACGACGTCGAAGCGCGGCGCCGTCCGCGGAGGATACCGACGACGGCGCCGGTGATCACGAACCCGATGAGGCCGTAGCCGCCGTCGATCAGGAACAGCGCCACCGGGCGCTGCGCGTAGGCATACAGCATCGCGACCATCGGTACGTAGACGCACACGGCGATCAGCACGCCGACCTGCGCGCCCTTCGACGCGTCGGCACGTTCGTAGTGCCACAGCATGTTGTCGAAGCAATACGAGATCAGCAGGCCCGCGACGAGCGATATGACGTACGGCATGAAGCCGGCGCCGGCGAGCACCTCTTTCGGCGTGCCGACCGCAGCCTGCCAGGCACCGCCGAGCGCGATGTACCACACCGCGCCGAACGCGAACAAGACGATGGTACCGGCGATGATGCCGGCGTAGTTGGGGCGGCGTTCGGTCATGAAAAATCCCCCTCGGTCACATGCGGCCGAGCGGCCGCCTTAGTTTCAAGCCTAGCGCGCAGGCGGCGCGGAGTCCAGCGAATCCCCCACAATTGCGGAGCCGGGAGCGGCGTCGGCGTGCGGCGTATTCTGTGGCATGATCTCGCGGGTGCAGTTCGTACTCGGCGCGGCGTCGTGGCTTGCCGCGCTGCCGGTGGTCGCGCGTAGTGACGAAGAAGCGACGCCGGCGCCGTCAGCCATGCCGGCGCCATCGGCAAAGCCGTCGCCGTCGCCGGCGCCGCGCGCGTCGGCGAAACCCCACGTGCACGGCTCGAACGGGCTCACGCGCATCCCGGAACACCGGGTCATCGAGTGGAAGATGGAGGTCCTGGACGGCCCCGCGTTCCGGCTGAGCGCGTACCGCGGGAAAGTCGTGTTCGTCAATCTGTTCGCGACGTGGTGTGGTCCGTGCAACGAAGAACAGCCGGTGGTCGTCGCCTTCGCGCGCGCGCACCCCGACGACACCGCGGTGATCGGCGTCGACATACTGGAAGAAGACAATCTCGTGCGCGCGTATCGCAAGAAGTACGAGATCCCGTACCCGATCGCGATGCACCGCGACCGCGCCACCGTGCCGGCGATCTTCAAGGAGTCGACGCTGATCTACCCGACGACGCTCGTGTTCCGGCCGGACGGCACGCTGTCGTGCGCGTGGATGGGCGACAAATCGCGCAGATGGTTCGAGGCCGAGCGAGAGTTCGCGCTCAGCTGACGGGCAAGCGTGGTCGAGACCGCGTCGCGATGGGCTCTAGCCCCCATACCGAACACACCGGGTTGTCCCGACGGTCTTGGCGTGGTATGGTGCGCGTGCTCAGGCATCGCCTCACCACCGCGGGTACCGCGTTCGCAAGGACACGGTACTCGTCGTTTTTCAGGGCCTGCCAATTGCTCACGTGATCCGGAAAATCGGGCCGCGCGGCGTAAACGGGAGCCGCGCCTCCGGCGGCATCAAGACGGCGTGGTCGCGCCGGATGGTGAGCACATCGCACGCGCCGTCGGTAATCACCAGGATCGGGCCGTCTTTGGGGAAGTCGCGCGCCGTCTGCAGCAGGTCGATGCCCGGCTGCAGCACCGTGCCGCCGCGGCCTTTTACGCGCACGCGCGTCGCGATCTCCTCAATCGGCACGTAGCCTTCGTCGTACGCCCGCGCATCGCAGAACACCAGCCGCACGACGGACACGTCGCGTGCCGCACCGTAGCTCGCGATCGCGCCGAGCGCCTTGCCGAGCAGGTGGCGGTCCATCGAGCCCGACGTGTCGAGCACCACGCCGAACGTGCGGCGGTCGAGCTCTTTCACGATCCAGTGCGCGCGCGGGATATCGGGCGTGGACGACTGGCGGCGCGACAAGCGCGCGTACGTGCGGTGCTTGACGAGCGGCGGAAACCGCTCGTCGAACCACTGCGCCAGCGCGACGTCCCACGGGATCGGCGGCGTCGCGAGCGCGCGGATCTCTTCGACGAGGCCGGCGGGCAGCAGCCCGCGGTCTTGCTCGCTGTGCAGCTCGTAGCCGCGCGCGAGCGCCGAGCGGTAGAATTCGTCGAGATCGGTGGGCCCGTCGCCGCGCCGTGGCCCGCCGCGTTTGTCGAGCATGTCGCCCACGGACGTGCCCGCCAGCGTCGCGAGCTTGCGGTACACGCGCATGTCGGCGGTCATGCGGTCGTAGACGTTCTCGGCCGACAAGCCCTCGAGCTCCGCATCGAGCATCAGCCCGCGATCCGGCATCGTGCCGACGTCCATCTCGCACAGCCATTGATTGATCACGAAGTCGCACGCGATGTTCCAGAGGTACGGGTCGCGGCCTTCGCACCGGTCGTGGTGCCGCAAGCCGACGTGCAGCAGCTCGTGCGCGTACACGAACACGAGCTCGGAGTCCGAAAGCGCCGCGGCCGGGTTGACGTAGATCTCTTCCATCGGCTCGCTGACGGCGGCGATCGCGATGCCCATGCGCCGGCAGATCTCCGCGTCCTCGATGAGCCGGAAATGCGCGGCGAGCGCGCCGAGCAGCGGATAGCTGCTCATGAACCATTCGCGCGCCCGTTTCACGCGCGAGCTCGGCTCGCGTTCGCCTTGGAGCGAGTGGCGCGCGCCCGACGCGACCTCGACGGCAAGCCGCGCCGCATCGCGCACGCCGTCGGCGAGCAGGCGCGGCCAATTCGGCGGGTCGCCGGCGCGCCTCGTCGTCGTCGACAGTGGCTGCGCGCCCGGACCGGCGATGGAGATGTCGGCAAACGACTCGGGAAGCCCCTCGCGCGAAAACCACGCGAACCATGCGTGCTCGCTGCGCGCGGGCAGATCGGCGAGCAAGATCATGCCGCGTTCCGGGAACGGCGGCTTGCCGAACTTGACGTCGCGCAAGAACCGCGCAACGGTTGCGCTGCACGCGGCGTTCCACAGCACCGGATCGTCGGGGCGGTCGCGCGTGAAGTGGTCGAAGCCCAGATGCAGCATCCCGGTCGCGATGACGTACGCCCATTCTTCGGGCGTCTGCCGCCGCCGCGGGTGCACGTCGATGTCGCCGTCCGACGTGACGACCGCCCAGCCGTCGTCGCGAACCCGCCCTGCGTCCCGCCGGTACACGTTGGCATGGTTCGCGAGCGCTCCGAAGAGCGGGTGCTGCCACACCAGTCCGCGCCCGGCCAAGAATGCTCGCAGTGCCGGATCGTCGTCCGCGTTGCGCCGCTTCCGCGCCATTCGCGTGGCCGGCTTACGCCGGTTTCTTCGTTTCGACCAGACGCGGCAGATCGCGCATGATCTCCAGCATGAACCAGTCCGGCAGCGCCGCATCGTTGTCCGACTGCACCACCGTCTGCGCAACCTCCATCGAGATCTGGCTCAGCTCCTTGAGCAAGCGCTTTCCGGCGTGCGTCAGCGTCTGCCCCGCGGCCGACAGCTGCGTCTTGTCGCTCGGCAGCTCGCGGATCAGGCGCGCGCGAAACGACTGCGCGAGATAGTACAGCACGTCGCGGTCGCCGGCGTCGGACGGCCAGCCGACGTCGCCGCGCAGGATCGCGTCGAGTTGAAAGCGTCCGCGAATCTGCTTGGTGAACGCGCGGAACTGGCCGGCGTGCTGCGGCGAGAGCGCGCCGTACGCCGTCATCGCGAGCTCGTCGTCGGTGATGCGGTCGCCGAAGGAGTGCAGCGCGTCGGACACCATGTGCCACGCGCGCGGGCTCGAGAACGGCTCCTCGTGCTTGGGCGGCGGGCTCCACAGATGGTCCGGGCGGTTCGTGATATACTCGAGGACGCGCGGGTGGATCGCGGTTTCGTGCGCCCATGCCAGCCAGTCCGCCGCCGACACTTTCAAGTGCACGTGCAGCATGCGGTTGATCAGCGCCGACGACATCGGCTTGACGATCGCGGCGTCCTGCGCGCGGTTGCCCGCGCCGATCACGACCGAGCCCGCGGGCAGCACGTACTCGCCGACACGCCGGTCATGGATCAAGCTGTAGAACGACTTCTGCACCTCCTGCGAGCACGCGTTGAGCTCATCGAGGAACAGGCAGTACGCCTCCTTGCGCGCGATCATCGCGGGCGGGAAGAAGCGTGACACGCCGTCGACGATCTGGGGCACGCCGATGAGATCCTCGGGCGCGAGCTGGCTGCCGAGCAGCGACACGCACGGCATGCCGAGATCTTCCGCGAAGCGCGTGACGAGCGCCGACTTCCCGATCCCGGGCGGTCCCCAGATGAACACGGGCCGCACGACGGCGACGTGCAGCAAGAACGTCGCGAGCTGCGACGGCGTGAGCGACTGAACGGCGTTCATCCGCGGCCGTCGGCGTGCCCGCCGGCGCGCTCCAGCGCGGCATCGACGGCGCCGTAGAGATCTTTCATCAGGAACGGCTTGGTGAGAAACGCATCCCATCCGTCGAGCGCCGCGGGGGTGCGCACGCCGATGCGCACCAGCGGCGTGCCGTTGGCGCGCGCGACGAACGTTTCGGTGGGCATCCCGAGCCGGTCGGCATCCACGATCGCGACGTCGAAGTGGCCGTCGGCGATCGTGCGCAGCAGCTCGTCGCCGCCGGTCGCCACCGCGACCGCGTAGCCGTCGTCGCGCAGCGTGTGCGCGACGTACGAGCGCGCGTCGCCGTCGACGTCGAGCAGCGCGATGCGCCGCGATGCGACGGTGCGGTGCGCCGGCCGCGCCGGCACGAACACGCGGAACGTCGAGCCCTGCCCCTCCACCGAATCGACCCCGATCGTGCCGCCGTGCAGCTCGACGATGGTCCGCGTGAGATAGAGCCCGAACCCCGTGCCGCCGATACCCAGCGCGCGGGCGTTGCTGGCGCGCGCGAACCGGCCGAACAGCTTCCCGCGCTCGCCCTCGGGGATACCGATCCCGCGGTCGCGCACCGTGAACTCCACGCCGCCGACGCGCGAGCGCAGCGCCACCTCGACCGGCTCGCCGCCCGGCGAGTACTTGATCGCGTTGCCGACGATGTTCTCGACGACTTGGCGCAGGCGCGCGTCGTCCCCGTTGACGACCAGCGGCGCGCCGGACACGCGCAGATCGATCGGCCGCGTCACCGAGAACACGCGCACGACGTCGCGCACGAGCGCGATGAAGTCAACGTCGGCGAGCACGAGCGCGAGCTCGTTCTGCTCCAGCCGCGACAGCGCGAGGGTGTCGGTCGCCAGCGACGCGAGCCGCATCGCGCTCGACGAGATCATCCCGAGATACTGCCGCGACTCGCTGTCGAAGCGGTCGTCCTCCGCGAGCACGTCGGCGAAGCCGACGATCGACGTGAGCGGGCCCTTGAAGTCGTGCGCGAGCATCGCGATGAGGTCGTTCTTGACCTGGTTGAGCTCCACGACCGCATCGCGCCGCGACGCGAGCTCTTTGTACAATTCGACGTTGCGCGCGGCGACGGCGAAGTACTGGCCCAGCAGCCCGAGCGCGAACACGTCGGCCGTGCCGAGCTGCGTGTCGCGCTGCACGTCGAGCACGAAGGCGGTCCCGCCGCCGGAGCCCGGCACGCGCACCGCGGCGCGGTGCTCCAGCTCGTCGAGCACGCACACGTCGCTGCGCGACGCCAGCGCGACGAAGTCGTCGCCGGGCGGGGCGTCGTCGTTCGACGACAAGTCGGTGGTCGCCGCGAAGCCGCCGCGCGAGCGCGGCGCATACAGCGTCGCGCGGCCGTCGACCAGCTCGTGCACGCCGGAGAGCAGCGCGTCGACGAGCACCGACGGTTCGAGCGACGCGAACAGCGTGCGCGCGATCGACGTGATCGCGGTGAGCCGTTCGTTCTGCATCGTCAGCTGCACGCCGCGCAGCACCTGCTCGGTCACGTCGCGCTGCACCACGACGTAGTGCGTGGTGTGGCCGGACTCGTCGAGCAGCGGCCGCGCCGTCGCTTCGGTGTGGTAGTACGAGCCGTCCGCGCGGTACGAGATGTAGTCGACCTTTGCCGGGCGCCCCGCCATGACTTCTTCGCGCATGTGCACCAGGCGCGAGCGGTCGGTCTTCGGGCCGAAGAACTCTTCGGCGCGGTGGCCGATCACGTCGTCGGGCCGCGCCGCGCCCTTCTGGCGGATGAACGCCTCGTTCGCGTACACGATCGTCGCGGGATCGCCCGGGAGCGCGCCGGGCTTGGCGAGGATGATCGGGTCCTGCGCCGCCTCGATCGCCGCGGAGAGCAGGTTGATGCGCTCTTGCGCGCGCTCCGTCTCGGTGAGGTCGGTCGCGACGACGAGCACGATCTCGCGGTCGCGCGTCGGCACGAGCTCGATGCGCAGCTCGATGGGATACGTCGTCGCGTCCTTGCGCCGCGCGACGGTGCGAATGTTCAGCCGCCGCCCGGGATTCGCGCGCAGCTCGAGGAGGCGTTCGGCGAGCCGGCCCTTTTTCGTCAGCGCCGGCAACAGCTCGGGCAGCGGCAAGTGGCGCAGCTCGTCGGTGCTGTAGCCGAGGTTGCGGCGCGCGGCGTCGCTGGCGAACAGCACGCGCTGCGTGGCGACGTCGACGTGGTACATCTCCGTCTGCGAGCTGTCGAACAGCCGCAGCAGCGTGCGCCGCGCTTCGAACTGCTCGACGACGGCGTCGCCGATCGCGACGAGCGCTTCGCGCTGCCCGCGCGAGAGCACGCGCGGCCGGCGGTCGAGCACGCACAGCGTGCCGACGGCGTGGCCGTCGGCCGAGCGCAGCGGGTAGCCGGCGTAGAAGCGAATCCCTTCGGCGCCGGTGACGAGCGGGTTCTGCGCGAAACGGGCGTCGGCGGTGGTGTCGTCGATCTCGAAGATGCCGTCGTCGACGATCGCGTGCGCGCAGAACGCGAGCTCGCGCGGCATCTCGCCGAGGTCCAGGCCGAGCGCCGATTTGAACCACTGGCGGTCGCGGTCGACCAGCGAGATCAGCGAGATCGGCGCGTCGCAGAGCTGCGCGGCGAGCCGCGTGAACGCGTCGAACAGCGCCTCGTTCGGCGTGTCGAGGAGCTCGTACTCGTAGAGGGCGGCGAGCCGCCGCTCCTCAGACGGAGGATCCGGCGTGGGGATGGACATCGGCGATGCGCTGACGCTTCGCCCCGACGAACGCGAGGACTTCCTCCAGCGGGCGCGCGTTGAGAACTTCGGCCGAAGAGACCCAGGCGCGGCGCGCTTGGCCCACCGCGTAGGCGACGTTCTCGAGCTGCGCGACGCCGTGCGCGTCGGAGTCGCAGGTGAACGTCACGCCGAACTCGCGCGCGCGGCGCGCGAGCGGGCTGGGCAGGTCGAGCCGGCTCGGCTGGCCGTCGATCTCCAGCGCGGTGCCGGTGCGCGCCGCGGCCGCGAAGACCGCGTCGTGGTCGAAGTCGTAGCCGGCGAACGTCTCGACGTTGCGGCCCGTCGGGTGCCCGATGATGTTCACGTACGGGTTCTCGATCGCGCGCAGCAAGCGCGCCGTCATCACGTCGCGCGACTGGTTGAACGCGGAGTGCACCGACGCGACGACGACGTCGAGCTCGGCGAGGATCGCGTCGTCGTAGTCGAGCGAGCCGTCGGCGCGAATGTCCACTTCCGACGAGCACAGCGTGCGGATCCCGTAGCGGTCGCCGAGCTCGCGCACGCGCCGCCGCTGCTCGCGCAGATCGTTGGGATCGAGGCCCATCGAACGGCGCCCCCACGAATGGTCGCTGATCGAATGATACGCGTAGCCGCGCGCGGCGCACGCGGCGATCATCGCTTCGAGCGTGTCGCGGCCGTCCGAATACGTCGAATGCAGGTGGAAGTCGCCTTTGAGATCGGACAGCTCGACCACGCGCGGCAGCGAGCCGTCGAGCGCCGCTTGGATCTCGCCGATGCCGAGCCGCATCTCCGGCGGGATGAGCGGCATGCCGAGCACCGCGTACACTTCTTCTTCGGTGCGGCACGTGATGGTGCGGCCGTCGGTGAGGTCGACGATGCCGTTCTCGCTGACGCGCAAGTTCTTGCGCACCGCGAGCTCGCGAAACTGGATGTTGTGCTCGCGCGAGCCGGTGAAGTGCTGCAGCAGGTTGCCGTACAGATGCGCGGGCAGCACGCGCAAGTCGATCTGCAAGCCGCCCGCGAGCCAGATGCTGGCTTTCGTGGGGCCTTCGGCGAGCACGGCCTCGGCGCGGTCCCACGCGGTGAACGCCGTCACGACGGACTCGGCGTTCTCCGACGTGCAGATGATGTCGACGTCGCCGACGGTCGGCTCCTGGCGCCGAACGCTGCCGGCCGCGGTGAGGTCCTGCGCGCCGGTGAGCTTGCGCAGGTACGCGATGACCTCGTGCGCGATCGGCAGCGCGACGCCGAGCGGCGTGCGCTTCGTGCGGCCTTTGTACGCGAGCACGCCGCGGCGGATGTTGTCGATCGACTTCGCTCCCAAGCGCGGGATGGCGGCGAGCGCGTCGTCGGCGAGCGCGCGCTCGAGGTCGGCCAGCGACGCGATGCCGAGCCGCTCGAACAGCTGCTGGGCCGTCTTCATCCCGACGCCTTGGACGCCGAGCAGCTCCAGCAGCGTCGACGGATATTTCGACCGCAGCTCTTCGAGGTAGGGGTCGCTCCCTGTCTGCGCGAGCGTGACGATGCGCCCGGCGATGGTCTTGCCGACGCCCGGCAGCTCCACGAGCCGCGCGGCGTCGATGCCGTCGCCGCCGCCGAGCGGCGGCGCGTTCTCCAGCGTCTCGGCGGCCCGCTCGTACGCCATGAACTTGAAGAACGGCTCGCCCGCGAACTCCATCAGGGTGCGGATCTCGCGCAGGTCTTTGGCGATCTCGCCGTTGGTCCGGGTAGCCATGTGTGTCATCCTGAGCTCGTCGAAGGACGAGGACTTCGTTCCACGCCCGCGTACGGGCGTCCCATGCTGCGCACCGAGCGCCTGCGCCTCGACCCCGACATCCTCAACCTGCCGGTCGAGAAGATGCGCGACGGCTATTATTCCGACACGTACTTCAACCGGGCGCGCGAGATCCTCGAAGCCGACCGCTACCACCCGCGCGTGCGCATGCAGGTGTTCCAGCGCAATCAAGCCATCTTGTGCGGCATCGACGAGGCGATCGCCATCCTCAAGCTCTGCAGCGGCCGCCACCGCCCCGACGGGACGTGGGAAGACGGCTGGAACGCGCTGACGGTGAAAGCGCTGTACGACGGCGACCCGATTTCGCCGTTCGAGACGGTGATGACGATCGAGGGCGACTACGCGCTGTTCGCGCACCTCGAGACGCCGTATCTCGGCGTGCTCGCGCGCCGCTCGCGCATCGCGACGAACGCGCGCGCGATCGTCGATGCGGCGGGCGGAAAAGAAGTCTTGTTCTTTCCCGCCCGGTTCGACCACCATCTCGTGCAGACCGGCGACGGCTACGCCGCGTACATCTCCGGCGCGCTGGGCGTGTCGACCGACGCGAACGCGGAGTGGTGGGGCTCGCGCGGGATGGGGACCGTCCCGCACGCGCTGATCGCGGCGTACGGCGGCGACACGGTGCGCGCGACGGAAAAGTTCGCGCAGTACATCGACCCGTCGGTGAACGTCATCGCGCTGGTGGATTTCGACAACGACTGCGCCGGCACGTCGGTGGCGACGGCGCGCGCGCTCGGCGACCGGCTCTGGGGCGTGCGGCTCGACACGTCGGGCACGCTGGTGGACAAGAGCGTCATCCCGCAGATGGGCACGTTCCCGCCGACGGGCGTCAACGCGCAGCTCGTGCACAACGTGCGCGACGCGCTCGACCGCGAAGGCTTTCGCAAGGTGAAGATCGTCGTGAGCGGCGGGTTCGACGCAGCCCGCATCCGGAAGTTCGAGGACGACCGCGTCCCCGCCGACGCCTACGCGGTTGGCAGCGCGTTCTTCAAAGGCGCAGGCTCGTTCGACTTCACCGCCGACATCGTCGCCATCGACGACGGCGACGGCTGGAAAGAGTGCCACAAAGTGGGCCGCCCGGAACGCCCGAACCCGCGGCTCAGCGCCGTCGAGTAGGCATCAATGTCACCCTGAGCTTGTCGAAGGGTGCGCCACGATCGTGGCCCATGCTTCGACAAGCTCAGCATGACAATGTCGACGATGGGTTCGATTACACCGGTGCGTTCTGTGCGGCCAGCTTCTCGATGATCGCGCGGTTGAACAGAATCAGGTCGCCGGGGTTGCGCGAGGTGACCCAGTTGCCGTCTTGCACGACGGGCTGGTCGCGGTACAGGCCGCCCGCGTTGCGGATGTCGTCGGCGATCGACGCGAAGCCAGTCAGCGTGCGGCCGCGCACGAGCTGCGCCGAGATCAGCACTTGCGGTCCGTGGCAGATCACGAACATGGGCTTCTTCGCCTGATCGAACTCCTTGACGAAGCGCTGCACGTCTTTGTTGGTGCGGATGTGATCCGGTGATTGTCCGCCGGGGATCAGCAGCGCGTCGAAGTCGTCGGCGGTCACGTCCGCGACCAGCTCCTCCGCTTTGACGCTCTGACCTTCGTCGAGCCCGCGCTTGCCGCGGATCTTCTGCAGCGCGCGGTCGTCCACGCCCACGATCGTGACGATCGCACCGGACTCCTCGAGCGCCCGGCGCGGTTCGATCAGCTCCGACTCCTCGAACCCGTCGCCCACGAGAGCGGCGATTCGCTTACCTTCGATTTCCATAGGGGATCGGGCGTTCTCACCACGCACCCACCCCGCCTCTTGCTTCCCTTACAGCGCACCGCCCGTGCCTTGGACGGCTGCGCGCAGCAGGTAGGCCAGCTCCACCTCCAGCTTGCCGAGGGGGTCGAGGACCGTGTCGTCGGTCAGGGCCTTGAGGACGGGGTTGCGCTTGGTCATGTCGCCTTCGGGGACCGCGTGGCGCGGGTTGATCTCGCGCATGTAGATGCGCGCATCGTACCGGACCGGGCCGTCGGGCAGAAAGTAGAGCGGGTCCAGCCCGAAGGCGTAGACGCCGAGGCCGAGCAGCTCCGTCTGCTGCAGAAAGCCGATCGGGCGCAGCCGCAGCGCCTTCGCCAGTCGCGCGAGCGCCGGGACGCCGAGGCGCGCCTCGCCGGCGATCACGCGTTCCAGCAGCGCCGGGTCCAGCTCCGCGGCGGCGGCGAGCCCCGCGGGATCGAGGTCCTTCGTGGCGGCGAGCCGCACCAGCGCCGCACCGAACGCGGCGCCGCCTGCGGTTCCGGTGGCGCCGTCGTAGGCAGGCGCTGACGAGGAGTCCATTCGGAAGGGGATCGCCGCCCGCGGCGCGGACGCCTGTCGACTCATGTCGGAATCGACCGAACGGCGGAAGTCGCGCCATCTCGACGTCTGTCTCGCGGACGACGTCGCGTCGCGGCTCGATGCGGGATGGGACGCCGTGCGGCTGCGCCACGAAGCGCTGCCGGAGATCGCGCTCGCGGACGTCGACGTCACGACGGCGTTTCTCGGCCTGCCGCTGCGCGCGCCGCTGCTGATCTCCTCGATGACCGGCGGCACCGCGCGCGCCGCGGAGATCAACCGCCGCCTGGCGCGCGGCGGCGGAAGCGGCGGGGATTGCGTTCGCGCTGGGCAGCGGGCGCGCGATGCTCGAAGACGACGCGCTGCGCGCGACGTTCGACGTGCGCACCGTCGCGCCGGACGTCGTGCTGTTCGCGAACCTCGGCGCGGTGCAGCTCAACTACGGCGTGCGCACCGACGACGCGCGCCGCCTCGTCGACATGCTCGACGCGAACGGCCTCTATCTCCACCTCAACCCGCTGCAAGAAGCGATCCAGCCCGGCGGCGACACGAACTTCCGCGCGCTCGAACCGAAGATCGCCGCGCTGTGCGAAGCGCTCGACGTGCCCGTGATCGCCAAGAGCGTCGGGTCGGGGATCGCGCCTTCCACCGCGGCGCGGCTGCTGGACTGCGGCGTCGCCGCGATCGACGTCGCGGGTGCAGGCGGTACGTCGTGGGCGCGCGTCGAGGGCAAGCGCTCCGGCGACGCGGCGCGCGAACGCATCGCCGAAGCGTTCGGCGACTGGGGCTATGCGACGCCGCGCGCGACCGCCGCGGTGCGCGCGGCGCTTCCCGCCGTGCCGCTCGTCGCGAGCGGCGGGATTCGCGACGGCGTGCAGGTCGCCAAGGCGCTCGCGCTCGGCGCCGACCTCGCGGGGCTCGCGCTGCCGTTTCTGCGCGCCGCCGACGAGTCGGACGCCGCCGTCGCGACGCTGATCGACGAGCTCGTGACAGCGCTGCGCATCGCGGTGTTCGCGAGCGGCTCGCGCACGGTCGCCGGCCTGCGCGACGCGCTCGCGTAGCACGCGGCGCATACCGTGATCCTCGCCGCGCTCGTGGCCGCCGCCGTCGCGGCGGCGCCGTCGCCGAGCCCGTCGCCGTCGCCGAGCGCGCCGCCGCAGATCGGCAGCGTCACCGTCGTGAGCGGCAGCGCGCAATCGCTCCACCGCGCGCCGCAAGCCGCGTCGGTGCTCGACGCGCGCTCGCTGCGCGCGTCCACCGCGGCATCGCTCGACGCGGTGCTGCGCGCGCTGCCCGGGTTCGACCGCGACCGCAGCAACGCGCCGTTCACCAACTACGGCCAGCTGCGGCTATCGTTTGCAGGCGCGGGCAGCGACCGCGGCGCGCTGTTCGTCGACGGCGTCCCGGCGCAGGACGGTTTCGGCGGCCAAGTCGACTGGAACGCCGTTCCCACCGCATCGATCGCGCGCGCTGAACTGCTGCGCGGACCCGGCTCCGCGCTGTACGGCTCGGGCGCGATCGGCGGCGCGCTCTCGCTCACGACGGTTCCGCCCGCGAACGTTGCATCGGGCCGATTCGACGCGAGCGCCGGCGGCGCCGACCGCGGCACCGCGTCGTTCGCCGCGACGGGACCGGTGGGCGCGCTGCAAACTTCGGTATTCGCCGGCACGCGCCGGCTCGCGTACGGCGTGATCCCGCCCGGCCAGACATCGCGCGTCGACCGCACCGCGATCAGCACCGCCGACGTCGCGCACGTGCGCTTGCGCAGTACGACCGCGCACGCGACCGTCGATCTCGACGCGCTCGCGAGCGACGACGCGCAGCAGGACGGCCGCCCGAACGACGGTTTCTCGCGCTCGCTGCGCCAAGCCGCGCTCACGTGGGCGCGCGCGGGCGACGCGAGCGCGCTCGCGGTCACCGCGTTCGCGCGCGCGACGACGCTGGTGAACCTCGCCGACAAGCCGGGCACGCCGGGCGCGCTGCTCTACACGCAGCACGTGCCGACGTCCGACGTCGGCGGCCGCGCGCGCTGGGACCGCGCGCTGCATGACGGCGCGCTCGCGCTCGTCGCCGAGCGCCGCATCGTGACCGGCAACAGCGACCAGATCGCGTTCGACGGCACCGTGCAGAGCGACGTCGCCGGAACGCAGCGGCTCGACGGCGTCGCGCTGCAGCGCACGTGGGACGTGCACCGGTTCGGCGCGATCGCCGGCGCGCGCTACGACGCGATCGAAACGCACGCGCTGGGCGACCGGCACGCCGCCGCGATCTCGCCGCGGCTCGCGCTGCGCTACGATGCGTCGCAAGCCGTCGCGCTGCGCGCCGCGTTCGGCACGGGCTTGCGCGCGCCGTATCTGAACGAGCTCGTGCGCAGCTTTCGCATCGGCACCGTGCTGCAGCAGTCGAACCCGTCGCTCGTGCCGGAACGCAGCCGCTCCACGCAGCTCGGCTTCGACGTCGCGACGCCGGCCGCGCGCTTCGCGTTCGACTACACGGGCACGCGCGTGAGCAACGCGATCGGTTTTCGGACGATCTCCGCCACCGTGCAGCAGCGCGCGAACTTCGGCCGCACCGCGACCGACGCGTACACCGCGGAGTACGACCGCGGCGGCGCGTGCGCGCGCGTGCGCGGCTTCGCGACGGCGCAGCACGACCGCGTGGTCGTGGGTTCCGCGGCGCAGATCGGCAAACGCCTCGCGTACGTCCCCGACTCCGCCGCGTCGCTGAGCGCCGAGCGCACGGTGCGCGCGCTGACCGGCGCCGTCGAGCTGTCGTACAGCGGGCCCACGTTCTCCGACGATCTCGAGCGCCAGCCGCTCGGCAGCGCCGTGCTCGTCGGCGGCCGGCTCACGCTGCGCGCCGCGGACGGCACCGCGCTGTCGCTGGCCGTCGACAACCTCGCCGACAAAGTCTATCTCACGAGCGTCGACCGCATCGGGCCGCCGGCATCGGTGACGCTGCGGCTGTCGGTGCCGTCGGGACGCGAGCGCGCGTCAGCGCGGCGCGGCGTGCGTTTGACCTGCACCTCGTCGCCGCGCACGCGCACGTCGAACGGGTCGACCGAGGCGTAATCGCCCAGCGTCATCGAGCCGTCGGCGAGCTCGAACGTCCAGGCGTGCCACGGGCAGGTGACGCGCGTGCCGTCGATCCAGCCCTCGGCGAGCGGGCCGCCTTGGTGGGGACAGGTGTTGTCGAGGGCATAGAACGTCCCGCCGACGTTGAACAGCGCGATCTCGCGCGCGCCGACGACGACGGCCGTCCCCGTCCCCGGCGCGACCTCGGCGACGCGCGCCACCGTCACGAAGTCGTCGTCAGCTTCCACTCGTCGCCGGGTTCCGCGCCCGCAGGAGGACGTCTTGCTCAAAGACTACCGCGACTGGCTCGAATCCGAGCTGAAGCTGCTCGGAAACGCCAGCCATCACGCGTACTCGTTCGGTCAGGCCAACATGGCGAAGCGCGCGATCGAGCGGCTCGACGCGGAGCTCGCGAAAACGCTGTACGTCCCGCTCGACCGCGCCCAGGCGCGCCGTGTGCTGACGGCGCTCGAAGCGCTCGGTCAGCAGACGACGAGCCTGCCGAGCGAGCTGCAGGAGCTGCGCGAAGCCATCAAGACCGCGCTCGACGAGCCGCCCGAGGACCTCGCGTCGTAGGAGCTGCGCGGCGCCGCCGCGTCAGCGTTCGTCGCGGCGGGACGCGATGCGCTCGAGCCGCTCGATGCGCAGGCGCACGCGCGCGTGGTTGCCGTAGCCCGGCAGCGGCGTGACGGAGAAATCTTCGCCGAGCACCGAGATCAGGAACAGCCCGCGACCGCTCTCGCTCATGAGGTCATCCGGCAGGCTCGCTTCGACGTCGTACGCAGGACCGCGGTCGATCACGTGCAGCACGGGATCGACCGCGTTCCAGTCGACTTCCACGGTGATCGGACCCGGCGCATGGCGCACCACGTTGCCGACCAGCTCGCCGAACACCAGCTCCGCCGCGGCGTAGTTCGCATCCGGCACGCCGCGCGTGCGCAGGAACGCGATGAAGCCCGCGCGCGCGTCTTCGGCCGAGCGCGCGTCGTCGGCGCGAAACACCCACGCCGGCGTCGGCGCGGCCTTGGTGCGCGGCGGGATCGCGCCGCGGACGGTCACCGTCAGCACGGCGACGTCGTCGTCCGCACCGCGCGCCAGCATGTGGCGCTTGATCGCGTCGGCCGGACGCGCCGCTTCCGCGATCACGCCGTTGCGCAGCGCCGCATGCAGCCGCTCCTCGCCGCGCGCGATGTCCCGGTCCGACTCGATCAAGCCGTCGGTGAAGAACACGAGCGTCGCGCCCAGCGGCAGCGCGACGGTTTGCACGTTGGGTTTGACCGGCCCGCGGACACCCAGCGGCACGCCGACGCCGCGCAGCGCGATCACCTCGCCGTCGGCCGTGCGCAGCAGCGGGCTGTGATGACCGGCGATTGCGTACGTCAGCGTCTGCGCCGCGGGGTCGAGCACGCCGACGACGGCGCTCGCAGCCGCGTCGGGATAGTCGCGCGCGAGCGCTTCGTCGATCACCGCGAGCATTGAATCAGGCTGCGACTGCTGCAGGGCGAGCACGCGCAAACCGTGGCGGATGGACGACATCACGACGGCCGCGTGCAAACCGCGCCCGAACACGTCGCCGATCGACACCACCACGCGGCCGTCGGGCAGCACGAACGCGTCGAACCAGTCGCCGCCCACCTCGACGTCGCGCTCGCTCGACGAGTAGACCGCGTCGAACGCGTAGCCGCCGACGTCCGGCAGCACGACGGGCAGCAGCGCCTTCTGCACCTCGTCCGCGATGCGCTTCTCGCGCCGGTACATCTGCGCGTTCTCGATCGCGACCGCGGCGCGCCGTGCGAGCTCTTCGAACAGCGCCAGCGCGAACGCGTCGAACTCGCGCGTCTTGTGCGACCAGTGGCACACGAGGTCGCCGCGCAGCACGCCGTGCGACACGAGCGGCACGACGAGACTCGTGCGGTAACCGAGCTCTTCGAGCACCGGCAACCGGTCGGGCGCGATCCAGCTCGCGGCGTGGTGCTCGCGCACGGGCGCGTCATGGACGAACACGCGCGGTCCGCGGCCGGCGTCGCGCTCGACGACGTACGCATCGCGCAGCTGCTCGAGCAGCGCCCGGTGCGCGGGGTCGTGCACGTCGAGCGCCGCCGTTCGCGTCACGCCGTCGTCATCGACGATGTTGATCGCGACCGCGTCGGCGAGCTCGGGCACGGTGAGCTGCACGAGCGCGTCGAGCGTGCGCTGCAGCTCGAACGACTCGGCGAACAAGCGCCCGGCTTCCGACAGCACGCGAAAATACCGCAGCGCGCGGCCGTCGCCGGCGCTCGCCGGGTCGAACTGCACTGAGCCCACCGACCGGTCCGGCATCCGCCGTGCCTGGTACCCGCTTTGACGCGGTTCTCCCAGAATGGTATGATCCGTCGGTCGCCGTCGCGGACCCACGGAGTCTGCGGACGCGCGAGTCGAAAGGAGCTCTCAGTACCCCGTGCCTCTGACCAAAGAACAAAAGTCGGACCTGTCGACCAAATACGGCCGCGGTCCCAACGACACCGGCTCGGCCGACGTCCAGATCGCCATCCTCACGGCGTCGATCAACCAGCTCACCGAGCATTTGAAGATCCACAAGAAGGATCACCACAGCCGCCGCGGCCTGCTCATGCAGGTCGGCCAGCGCCGGCGCTTGCTCGCTTACCTCCAGAACAAAGATCTGGACCGCTACCGCAAGCTGATCGCGGACCTCGGCCTGCGCCGCTAGCCGAGCGCCGGCAGTACGACTCACCAGAACCGGCGGGGGAAACCTCGCCGGTTCTTTTGCGTGCGGAGGCCGCGTCTCGGATTTCGGCGAACTCACGCCTGTTCAATACAAACAATCGAACAGCAAAAACTGAAATCTAGGAGTACCAGTGCCAGAATCCGTCTCGCTCGAGATCGGTGGCCGTACGCTCGTCATTGAGACGGGGGAGCTTGCGAAGCAAGCCAACGGGTCCGCTCTCGTCCGCTACGGCGATCAGATCGTCGTGTTATGCGCCGCTACGGCGTCCGAAAAACCGCGTGAGGGGATCGACTTCTTCCCCCTCACCTGCGACTACGAAGAGAAGATGTACGCGGCGGGCAAGATCCCGGGCGGCTACATCAAGCGCGAAGGCCGGCCGTCCGAGCACGGCGTGCTCAGCGCGCGGCAGATCGATCGCCCCATCCGCCCCTTGTTCCCCGACGGCTTCCGCAACGACATCCAGATCATCGCGACGGTCCTCTCGACCGATCCGGGTCTCGATAGCGACGTGATCGCCGTCTGCGCCGCCGGCGCGGCGCTCGCCGTGAGCGACATCCCGTTCGACAAGAACGTCGCCGCCGTCCGCGTCGGACGCGGCGAAAACGGCGAGTTCATCACCAACCCCACGCTCGAGCAGTACGAGACCGGCGGCATGGAGATCGTCGTCGCCGGCACGCTCGACGCCGTGATGATGGTCGAAGGCGGCGCGAAAGAGATCTCCGAGGACGTGTTCCTCGACGCGGTCGCGTTCGCGCACGAAGAGATCAAGAAGATCGTCAAAGCGATCGACCAGCTCGCGAAGAAAGCCGGCAAAGCGAAGCGCGAGTACCCGCTGCTCAAGACCGACGCCACGCTCGACGCGTGGGTGCGCAAGAACTTCCAGAAGGAAGTCGCCAAGGCGATGCGCGTCGTCGACAAGCTCGAGCGCAACGCGGCGTTCGACAAGCTCTCGCGCGACGCCGCGCGGGCGAAGCTCGCGAAAAAAGGCGACGCGACGGTCCAGAGCCTGATCGAAGATCCGAAGAACAAAGAGTTCGAGAAGATCATCAAGGCCATGGAAGAGGACGAGCTCCGCACCATGGTCGTCGACGAGCAGATTCGGCCCGACGGCCGCAAGCCCGACGAGATCCGCGCGATCTGGAGCAAGGTGCACTACGTGCCGCGCGTCCACGGTTCGGGCGTGTTCACGCGCGGTCAGACGCAGGTGTTCACCGCCGCGACGCTCGGTTCCATCAGCGACCATCAGCGTTTGGACGGGATCCTCGACATCCCCAACAAGCGCTACATGCACTACTACAACTTCCCGCCGTACTCGGTCGGCGAGACGCGCCCGATGCGCGCGCCGGGCCGCCGCGAGATCGGTCACGGGCAGCTCGCGGAGCGCGCGCTCGTGCCGGTGCTGCCGCCGGAAGATGAGTTCCCCTACACGCTGCGCCTGATCAGCGAAGTGCTCGAATCGAACGGCTCGTCGTCGATGGCGTCGGTCTGCGGTTCCACGCTCGCGCTGCTCGACGCCGGCGTGCCGATCAAGGCGCACGTCGCGGGCGTCGCGATGGGGCTCGTGCTCAAAGGCAAGAAGCACGCGATCCTCACCGACATCCAGGGCCTCGAAGACTCGCTGGGCGAGATGGACTTCAAGGTCGCCGGTACGGAAGCCGGCATCACGGCGATCCAGATGGACATCAAGGTCGCCGGGATCACGATCGACATCATGCGCGAAGCGATGGTCGAGGCGAAGAAATCGCGTCTCTTCATCATCGGCAAGCTCAAGGAGACGATCACGGAGCCGCGCGCCGAGCTGTCGGAGTTCGCGCCGCGCATGATCGTGCTGCAGATCAGCCCCGACAAGATCAAGGACGTGATCGGACCCGGCGGCAAGGTGATCAACAAGATCGTCGCCGACACCGGCGTGAAGATCGACATCGAGAACGACGGCCGCGTGTTCATCGCCGGACCGGACGCCGCGGGCGCCGAGAAGGCCAAGAACATGGTCGAAGCGCTCACCAAAGAAGTGAAGATCGGCGAGCAGTACCTCGGTACCGTCACGCGGTTGATGAACTTCGGCGCGTTCGTCGCGTTCTTGCCCGGTAAGGAAGGCCTCGTCCACATCTCGCAGCTCGCTGCGGACCGCGTCGAGCGCGTGGAAGACGTCGTCAAGCCGGGCGACCAGATCATGGTCAAGGTCATCGAGGTCGATTCGCAAGGCCGCATCAACCTCAGCCGCAAGGCGGTGCTCGGCGGCGGTGCCGGCGAGTCCACGTCCGGCGGCGGCGATCACGGCGGCGGCTCGCGCGGCAACGGCGCACCGCCGCGCCGGGAGTTCGTCCCGCGCAGCGGCGGCGGGGACAGCGGCCCGCGCAGCGACAGCGGCCCGCGCCCTGAGGGCGGCGGGGTGGAGGCGGCGATCGCCCGCGCCGGCGGCGTCCGCGTCCCGGCGGCGGCGGCTCGGGCGAGTAGCCGAGCCCAGAGGGAACCCATGGAGAGCCCGTCGCAAGACGGGCTCTCGCCATGTTCGGCCTTCGCACGCTCGCGCTCGCCGCGATCGCATCGCTCGCGCTCACCGGCGCGGCCCGCCGCCCGCCCACCGTGTTCGACCTGTCGGACCGCGTCGGGAAGACCGCTCCGTCCGTCGTGCTGACGTCCGGCGACGGCAGCGCGCTCGCGTTCGACGCGCTGCGCGGCAAACCGACGTACGTCTTCTTGTTCGCGGGCTGGTGCACGCCGTGCCGCGACGCGATGCCGTTCGTGCGCGGTGCGTACGCGAAGTTCGGCGATCGCGTGCGCTTCGTCGGCGTCGACGTGCTCGAAGACGACGCGGCCGCGCGCACCGCGGTAAGCAAAGCCGCGCTGCCGTTTCCGGTCGCCATCTTTCCAGTCGAAAAGCTCGATGCCCTGATCTCGCCGGACGATCAGCTGCGCGCCGGGGCGAAGTACAAGATCCCCGCGGATTTCCTGCTCGACGCGAACGGCGTCGTGCGCTTTGCGTGGCACGGCCTCTCGGTGAACGACAGCGGCGAACCCGTCGACGTGCTTCCGTCGTATCTCGCCAAGCTCGGCATCCAGTGACGTGACGCGGCCGTCGTGGGCGATTCGTCCGAAGGGCGAACGCGACGCCGAGGGTGTCGCCGCGCTGCTCGCGGAGATCGCGCGCGAAGGCCGGTGGATCGCGACGGAGTGGCCGTTCGACGTCGGCGAGCGCGCGCGCGAGATGCGCGACGCGCTGCTGCGGCGCTGGTGCGTCGGCTGGGTGGCGACGGACGGGCGCGACATCGTCGCCGATCTCACCGTGTTCGACGTCGAGCACGACGACCCCGAGCTCGGCATGATCGTCGCCGCGTCGCACCGCCGCCGCGGCATCGGGCGCGCGCTGCTGGCAACGGCGATCGAGTGGGCGCACGCCAACGGCAAGCCGGCGTTGCGGCTGCGCGTGTTTCCGGACAACGAGCCCGCGCGCGAGCTCTACCGCGCCAGCGGGTTCGTCGACGCCGAGCTGCAGCGCGGCACGATCCCGCGCCGCGACGGCACGTCGCTCGACGCGCTGGTCATGCGCCGCTTCACCGCGCAGCGCTGACGGCGCGGGGGCCGCATGTGCGCACGCCGCGTCGGGTTGCTCGGTATCGCCGCGTGCCTGCCTGTCGCGGCCGCCATGCTCGCAGCACCGTCGAGCGGTGCGCCGGTCACGGTGCCGGGTCTGCTGCGCAACGTCGCGCCGAGCCCGCTCACGGCGCGCTTCGAGCAGTGCATGCACGTTGCGACGGCGCGCGCCGCGGGCGCGGCGAACGGCGGCGCGCAGCCGCAAGCGCAACCTCCGGGCGCGGTCCCGCCGGCCGCGACGCCAGCGGTGCCCAGCGCGGCGGAGTGTCTCGCCAACCTCGGCTTCGCCGGGCGGCCGGGCCTGCGCGAGCAGACCACGCTATGCCTGAGCCGGCAGGGCGTGGTGCGCACGATCTGTTTGAACCGCGTGTTCGCCGCGCTCGCCCCGGGGAGCGTCGCATCGCCGGGCGCCACGCCGACAGCGTCACCGACGCCGCGGGCAACGCCGACACCGCCCCCAACGCCGACACCGCGCCCGACGCCGACACCGCGCCCGACGCCGACACCGCGCCCCACACCGACGCCGCATCAGACACCGACGCTGCATCCGACGGCGACTCCGTCGCAGGTCCCCACCGCGACGCCCACGCCGCGGCCGACGCGGACGCCGGCGAACAAGCCTACGCCCACGCCGACAACGACGCCGCCACCAACGTCCGCACCTACACCGGTGCCGACATCGACATCGCTGCTCGCCGCCGTATCGCCGCCGCCGACGAGCGCACCGACACCGACACCGACGCCCAGTGCCTCACCGACGCCGGCACCGTCGCCTCCACCGCCGCAGGCGATCGTTCCGATCGCCGTGCCGGTGACGGCGCTCGCGCTCGGCGGCCTCGGCGCGGCCTTTGCGATCGTCGCCGGCATCGTCCTCATCAGAAAAGCTCGCTCGAAGAAGAAAGACGCACCGCAGATGCACCGACTCACGATCGCAGGACCGAATGACGGGACGATCGCCGTTGCCGGCGTCCCCGTCACGTTCACCGCGCACGCCGATCCGCCGAGCCTCGCGACCAAGATAACGTGGTCGGTCACCACGCAGCCGAACGTCCACGGCATCGGCCCGATCTTCACCCACACGTTCGCCGCGACGGGCGTCGAGCAAGTCGTCGCACGTCTCAACGACGACGCGATCGCGTGCGACGTGATCGTGTACGTCTTCAAGACGCCGTCGGGCGGTTCGAAGGTGAGCGACGTGCTGCGCGCCGAGCCGCCGCCCGTCGCGCGAACCGCCGCCGCGTTCACGCGCTACGGCACCAGCGCGTCCGCACCGGGGAAAGCATCGTGAACGACCGGCTCGCCGACGATCTCGCGGCCGACGTGCGCACCGCGGTCATCCGCGCGACGACCAGCGGTCTGGCCGCGTTCGGCGCCGCGGCCGCAATGATTCTGGGTGAAATGGCGGCTTCGAAGTTCATCGGCGGTCACGCGACCGCGGGCGGCGACGCGCTCGCGCGCGCGCTCACCACCGCGTTCGCCACAGACCTGCTGGGGCACGTCGCCGCCGACGTCGACGCGGAGGGGCTGAACGTCGGCGGCGCGCGCGTCAACACGCACCTCGTCGCCTTTGCGTCCGGCGCCGCGGAGTCGCCCGTCGACGACGTGTCCGCGGAGCGCGTGTTTCCGTTCGAGCTCGGCGGTATCGCCGCGCTCGAGGTCGCGGCGACGCTCAAGCTCAAGGCGACGAGTGGTTTCGACGCGGCGACGCGCCAGCCGAAAAAGCCGGTGACGTCGACCAAGATCTCGCTCGAGCTCGGCTGGGCCGCGGAGCCCGAAGCGGAAGCCGGCGCGAGGCCGTGATCAGCCGCGCGGGCCGAACCCGCGGTACGGCGTGAGCGGCACGAGCAAATCCAGCGTGAGCATCTCGCGCACCGCCAGCGGCAGCGACGCGAGCACCGCTTGCGCCTCGTCGGGCGTAGCCGCTTCGATCAGGATCACGGCGCCGGGATGGTCCGCGCGACCCCACACCTGGCGGAAGACGCCGTCGGCGTAGAGCCGGCGCACGCCCTCCGCTTCTTCCTCGAGCAACTCCGGCGTGAAGTCGGAGGCGGAGAACTTTTCCAAATCGCGGCGCACCGCGGCGATGAACTGTGCCATGAGCCCGAGCGTTCGGGCCCCGCCGCAGCTTACTTCTGCGCGATGGCCTCGACGTTGAGCTCGATCTTGACCTCGTCGCCGACGACCACGCCGCCGGTTTCGAGCGCCTGGTTCCACTCGAGCCCGAAGTCCTTGCGGCTGATCTTCGTGTGCGCTTCGTAGCCGATCCGGTCGTTGCCCCACGGGTCGCTGCCGCGGCCTTCGAACGTCGTGTCGAGCACCACGGGGCGCGTGACGCCGTGGATGGTCAGGTCGCCGCGCACCTTGAACGCGTCGCCGGTGCCGTCGACGCCCGTGCTCTTGAACGTGATCGTCGCGTACTTCTCGGCTTCGAGGAAGTCCGCCGACTTCAGGTGGGCATCGCGCTGCGGTTCGTGCGTGTCGATCGACGAGGCGTCGATCGTGACGTCGACCGACGTCGGCACGCCGGTGTCTTCGGGGACCACGATGGTGCCCGTGATGGACGTGAAGCGGCCGCGGACCTTCGTGATCATCAGGTGGCGCACGACGAACTCGGCGGTGGTGTGCGCGGGGTCGATGGAATAGGTCTTGGCGGTTTGGGTGGTGGTCACGGATTGCTCTCCTGGCTTGCTTGCCGCTGGGGGCTCGATGTGGTATCGTGGGGCTCGGTCACTATTGCATACCGAACCGCATTTCACAACTAGGCACCCGGAAGTGGTGTAGGAACCTCATGGATACCGTCAGCGACTCAGGCGTTTACTCCAAGACGTGCCCCACGCGCGAGCTCCTGGACGGGATCGCCGACAAGTGGACCACGCTCGTCATCGGGATCCTGTCCGACGCGCCCACGCCCGTGCGGTTCGGCGAGCTGCGGCGCGCGATCCAGGGGATCTCGCAGAAGATGCTGACGCAGACGCTGCGCGATTTGGAGCGCAGCGGGCTGGTGGTGCGCGCGGCGTATCCGGTGATCCCGCCGCGCGTGGAGTACTCGCTCACGCCGCTCGGCCGCACGCTCGACGAGCCGCTGCGCGCGCTGGCGGAGTGGGCGCAGCAGCATCTGCCCGAGGTGCGCGCCGCGCAAGAGGCGTTCGACGCTCGCGGCCCCGTCGAGAGCAACTCCGCGGCGTAGCCGCGCGTCTCGTAGGTTTGTGTCGGCTCGATCGCCCGTGAAGCCCCGGCTGCACTATGCCTACGTCGTCGCGGGCGTCGCGTTCGTGCTGCTGATCGCCGCGGCGGGCGTGCGTTCGTCGCCGACGATGCTCATCCAACCGCTCGAAAAAGAGTTCGGCTGGACGCCGGCCACGATCTCCGCCGCGATCGCCGTCAACATCGGGCTGTTCGGTTTGATCGGCCCGTTCGCGGCGGGCATCTTCGAGCGGTTCGGCGTGCGGCGCACGGTCGCGGCGGCGCTCGCACTTCTCGCCACCGGTGCGGCGCTGTCGTCGTTCATGACGCAGTCGTGGCAGTTCTTTCTGCTGTGGGGTTTGATGGCGGGCGTCGGCACCGGCAGCATCGGCCTCGTCGCGGGCGCGACCATCGTCAACCGCTGGTTCGAGAAGAACCGCGGCACGGCGATGGGCGTGCTGACGGCGGCCAACGCGACGGGACAGCTCGTGTTTCTGCCGCTGTTCGGCGTGCTCGTGACGCGCAGCGGCTGGCGCACCGAAGTGCTGTTCATCGCCGCGGTGTGCGCGATCTTGGTGCCGGTCACGCTGTTCTTCGTGCGCGAGCACCCGTCGGACATGAATCTCCCGATGCTCGGCGCGACCGAGGTCGTCGCGCCCGTGCGCTCGGGTGTCAACCCGTTCGTCAACGCGATCGGCGCGCTGCGCAGCGGTTTGCGCTCGCGCGACTTCTGGCTGCTCAGCGGCAGCTTCTTCATCTGCGGCGCGAGCACCAACGGTTTGATCGGCACGCACCTCGTGCCCGCGTGCGGCGACCACGGCATCCCCGAAGTGCAAGCCGCGGGATTGCTCGCGGCGATGGGCGTGTTCGATCTGATCGGCACGACCGCGTCGGGCTGGCTGTCGGACCGCTACAGCAGCCGCTGGCTGCTGTTCTGGTACTACGGCCTGCGCGGTCTGTCGCTGCTGTTCTTGCCGACCGCGTTTGGTGCCGGGATCCTCGGCTTGCCGCTGTTCGCGGTATTCTACGGCCTCGACTGGATCGCGACGGTACCGCCGACGCTCAAGCTCGCCACGAACGTGTTCGGACGCGCGACCGGCGTTACGATGTTCGCGTGGATCCTCGCCGGCCACCAGCTCGGCGCGGGCCTGACGGCATATCTCGCCGGCCTGGCCCGCACGTGGACGTCGAGCTACGACGTCGCGTTCATCACGTCGGGCATGCTGTGCATGATCGCTGCGCTGATGGTGCTGTTCGTCGGCCGCTCCGCACGGGTAGCGAAGCCGCTCCCGGCCTGAACCGATCATCCGACCCGTAGGTCACGACAATTCGTCCCGCGGCTCACGCTGTGTCAGGGGCGTCGGGATGCTGCTCGATGAGGCGGAGCTCGAGCATCGATTCGAGCTCGGGAAGCACCAGCAAGTCCTTCGGACGATTGGCCGCGCGTTTCGAACGAATCAGGCCGTCGAGCGACAGCACCGGCGTTGGCTGGCCATTTGCGAGAATGACGATCTCGTCCACGTACTGCGCGACGGTTTCGTAGTCGCCCAGACCCGCGATCGTCGCGAGGATATCGATGTCACCGGCTGTCGTGGTCATGGTGAAATTCGAACCGTTCAGCACGGTTTGCGCGTCAAATTTGAACGGCAAACCGTTTGGCTCACCTTCCACGCGGAGCCTCGGCTTCAGCGGCGACAGCGCGGCGACGAGCCTCGCAATATTCTCACGATCACGAGCGTAGACGATGTCGATGTCTTGCGTCCGGTATGATGATCCCTGAAGACCCATTGCAGCGCCGCCGACGACGACATGGAGAACGTGATGCGCTGCAAGGATCTTCAGCACGAGGCGAAAGTCGTTCACTGCCTCGAGGGTCGATTGTCGCCGATCCGGCTCGGACGCATATCGATCTGATCGCGCTGCATCCGCTCCAGACGCTCTGCAGGGGTAAGCCCGAACATGTTCCGCGTCGTGAGCGTGAGATCGATCCCAAAATCCATCGCGGCTCGAGTTTTGGACCCGGGCGGCGGGTTACGCAGAAATTCGCGCGTTGCTTCCCTCATCGTCTTACCGGCAGTATAACACGGCCTCAATTCGAGGCTCGGCGGCAGCGCGCCCTGCGACGGTGAGGCGCAGCGCGATGAACTCTGTGGGGGGCCGTCTAAGCTTGCGCGGTGGCTTATGAATCGCTGAGCGCGTTCGTGCGGGCGCTGCGCGGCGCCGGGGAGCTTGCGACGATCGAGGCAGCCGTCGACCCGCGGCTCGAGATCGCCGAGATCACCGACCGCGTCGTGAAGGCGGGCGGGCCGGCGCTGCTGTTCCGCAACGTGCGCGGCTCGGCATTTCCCGTGCTCACGAATCAGTTCGGGACCGAGCGCCGGACTGCACTGGCGCTGAACGCGAAGTCGCTGCGCGAAGTCGAAGAGCGCCTCCGGAGCACGATCGACCTCGGGCTGCCCGGCTCGCTGGGCGGCAAGCTCGGACGGCTGGCGTCGCTTGCGAGCGCGGGCGCATCCGCGATCCCGCGCCGCGTGAAAGGCGACGCGCCGTCGCAGCAGGTCGTCATGGACCCGCCCGATCTCGCGAAGCTGCCCGTGCTCACCACGTGGCCGCTCGACGGCGGGCCGTTCATCACGCTGCCGCTCGTGTTCACGCAAGATCCGGAGACGCGGCGCTTCAACGTCGGCATGTACCGCGTGCAAGTCTACGACGGCACGACGGCGGGCATGCACTGGCAGCGCCACAAGCAGGGCCGCGTGCACGCCGCGAAGTGGGGCCGCAGAATCCCCGTTGCGGTCGCGGTCGGCGGCGATCCCGCGCTGACGTATGCCGCTACGGCGCCGTTGCCGCCGGTCGTCGACGAGCTCGCGTTCGCCGGATTTCTGCGCGGCAAACCCATTCGCATCACCAAAGCCGTGTCGATCGACATGGACGTGCCCGCCGACGCGGACTTCGTGATCGAAGGCTACGTCGACAACGACGACTTGCGCGTCGAGGGCCCGTTCGGCGACCACACCGGCGTGTATTCCGCGGCGGATCTGTATCCGACGTTTCACGTCACCGCGATCACGCACCGGCGCGACGCGATCTGGGGCGCGACCGTCGTCGGCAAGCCGCCGATGGAGGACGCGTGGCTGGGGAAGGCGACCGAACGCATCTTTTTGCCGCTGCTTCAGATGGTGGTGCCAGAGATCACGGACTACAATCTGCCGGTGGAAGGCGGATTTCACAACCTCGTGATCGTCGCGGTGCGCAAGTCGTATCCGGGCCAGGCCACGAAGGTGATGAACGCGCTGTGGGGCCTGGGACACATGATGATGCTCACGCGTTGTATCGTGGTGGTCGATCACGACGTCGACGTTCACGACGTGCGCGGCGTCGTGTGGAACGCACTGAACAACATCGACGCGTCGCGCGATCTCGTCATCATGCCGGGCCCCGTCGACGACCTCGACCACGCCGGCTCGTACGAGCTCGCGCTCGGTCACAAGCTGGGCATCGACGCGACGCGCAAAACCGCCGGTGAAGGCTACGCGCGCGACTGGCCGCCGGAGATCCGCATGGACGCCGCGACCCGCGAGCGCGTCACCGCGCGCTGGAAAGAGTACGGCATCGGCGACCTCGCCCGAATCGGCACGCCCGACGAATGGTCGGGGCAGGGCCCGCAACGCCTCGCACGACTGCTCGCATCGGCATCCGGCTCGCCGGACGACGTCGCACCGCGCTCGGAACGCGTGAAGTGAGGATTTCCGTCACCCTGAGCCTGTCGAAGGGTGCGCCACGATCGTGATCAAGCTCTTCTTGCGGGACATTCGCGTCGAGCATACGCTCTTCGCGCTGCCGTTCGCGTACGTCGGGGCCGTGATGGCCGCGCGCGGGCTGCCGTCGTGGTGGCAGCTGCTGTGGATCACGCTCGCGGTGATCGGCGCGCGCACGGCGGCGATGGCGGCGAACCGCTACTTCGACCGCGACATGGACGCCGCGAACCCGCGCACCGCCAAGCGCGCGGTGGCGAGCGGGAAATTACGGCCGTCGGTGATGCTGTGGGCGATCGCGGGCGGGATCGCGCTGCTGATCGTGAGCGCCGCGCTGCTGAACCCGCTCTGTCTGAAGCTGCTGCCGCTCGCGGCGCTCGGCGCGGTCGGTTATCCGCTGTGCAAGCGCTTCACCTGGATGGTGCACTTCGTGCTCGGCGCGGTCGACGCGTGCGCGCCGCTGGGCGCGTACGTCGCGGTCGCGGGCCGCATCGATCTGCCCGCGCTGCTGCTGTTCCTCGCGGTGACGGTGTGGGTGGCGGGATTCGACATCCTGTACGCGCTGATGGACGTGCGCTTCGACGTCGCGAACGACGTGCGCTCGTTCCCGCAGCGCTTCGGCGAGCGCAGCGCGCGCGTGTGGCCGATCGTGCTGCACCTCACGATGACGCTCGCGCTGCTCGCCGCGGGGCTGGTCGCGCACGCGAGCTGGCTGTACTACGCGGGCGTCGCGCTCGCGCTCGGCGTCACCGTGTACGAAGAGCGCCTGATCGCGCTCGCCAAGGACGTGTTCGTGCTCAACGACCGCGTGTTCCTGACCAACATGGGCTTCTCGGTCGCGTTCCTGGGGACGACGCTCGCGTCGTACGTCGCGCGATGATCCGCTCGGAGTTTCTCGCCGGCCTCGGCGCAGCTGGAGCGACCCAGGTCGCGCAGATCTCGCCGTACACCGCGACGCTGCGCTTCGCGGTGGTGTGCCCGCAGAGCGGGCCGGACGCGCGCATCGGCCGCCAGCTGCTCGACGGCGTGCGCGGCGCGACCGACGAGTTCAACCGCCTGCGCCCGTCGTACGAGCCCGTGCTGCTGTACACCGCGTACGACGACCACAACACGCCCGCGGACGCCACCGTGCAAGCTTCGTTCGCGACGGGCTCATCGGACGTCATCGCGGTGATCGGGCACATCAGCTCCGCGGCGACGCTCGTCACGGAGCCCGCCTACGCCAACGCGCAGTGCCCGCTGATCGTGCCCACCGTTACCGACGACAGGATCACGGCGCGCGGCTACCGCAACGTGTTCCGTCTGCCCACCAAGGATTCCGACGAAGGCAGCCTCGTCGCCGCGTACGCCATCAAGACCGGCTCGAAGGCGCCGCACGTCGTGACCCAGGAAGCCGACTACGGGCCCGACGTCGCGACCGCGTTCGTACGGCGTGCCGGCGCGCTGCACCTCAACGCGAACGCGACCGTGTTCTCGCTCGACAAACCCGATTTCACCAAAGCGGCCGACGCGGTGCTCAGCCATAGCCCCGACTGCGTGGTGCTCGCCGGCAACGTCGACGACATGGGCCCGCTGATGGGCGTGCTGCGCGCGAAAGGCTACACCGGCCGGTTCATCGGGACGCAGGGTTTCTTCGACGCGCAAACGCTCAAGCAATTCGCGAAGGACGCGGAAGGCCTCGTCGTCTCGACGACCGTGCCGTACTACCCGCTCGCGCCGACGGCGCTGCGCGACGTGCAGGACTACCAGGCGCGCAACGGCCCGCTCACGCCCGTCGCCGCGTTCGGCTACGCCGCCGTGCAGCTGATCCGCGCGGCGGTGCGGCGCACCAACGCCGCGAACCGGCTGGCCCTGATCCGCGCGATCGCGAACGGCGGCGCCTACGACACCGTCACCGGCTCGTACACGTTCGGGTCCAGCGGGGACGTGATCGACCCGAACTGCTACTTCTACCGGATCACCAACGGGAAGTTCGCCTACGAGCGCCAAGCCCACCCCAGCGGTTTCATGCTGAAGTAGGAGAACACCGTGACGACGCTCTTCACGGGAAGGGAGTCGCTCCGCGTCCGCGGCGAGCGCGTGACGTTCGTGTTGACGCTGTGCTCGCTGCCCGTCACGGTGATCCTGCTCGGGTGGCTGCTGCAGCACCAAGTGAGCTGGCAGGAGATCGTGCTGCTGCTGCTCGGCGCGATGATCTACGTCTCGTTCGCGCGCGGCCGCCTGCTCGGCGGCGGCCTGCGCATCCACGCGGGACAATTCGAGCACGTGCACGCGGTGGTCGAAGACTGCGCGCGCATGATGCGCATGCCGACGCCGCACGTGTTCATCCGCGACGACCCGTTCGTGCCCGTCGTCGGGATCGGGATCGGCGATCCGTACGCGATCGTCATCTCGGCGCAGTACGTCGAGCACTTCCAGCCCGACGAGCTGCGCTTTCTGATCGGGCGCGAGCTCGGGCACATCGCGTCGGGCCACACGCGCTACACGTCGCTGCTCAGCTCGAACGGGCGCGAGAACGGCGTGATCGCGGTCGCCTTCGGCGCGTGGCTGCGCAGGATCGACTACACCGCCGACCGCATCGGCCTACTGTGCTGCGGCTCGCTCGACGCCGCGATGCGCGCGATCGCGGTCTCCGCGTTCGGATCGGTCGGACGCCGCGTCGACCTCGGCGCGTTCGCGGGCCAGCTCAAGGAGCTGCATGCGGAGCCGTCGCTGCGCATGGCGGAGTGGACCGCGTCGACGCCGTACGCGACGAACCGCATCGCCGCGCTCCACCGCTTCGCGCGCGATCCGCTGTACCAGACGTGGTCGCACCGCTTCGCCGGCAACGCCGCCGCGCCGGCGATCGCGGAGTCGCGCGAAACGGTCCACGCAAGTTTTTGGCGGCGGACGGGCGCGTTCTTCATCGACGGCCTCGTGATCCAGACGCTCGTGCCGGCCGCGCAGGCGCTCGGGACGAAGCTCACGTTCACCAGCGTCGACGCGAGGAAGCTTGCGGCCGATCCCGACACGCCGTCGTGGCTGAACGGCGTCCTCAAAGCGATGGGCGCGGGCCACACCACCGTCACGGTCAACAACAACGCGCTGCTGTGGCTCGCGTTCGGGGCGTACGCGATCGTGCTCGTCGCGCTCATCGGGCAGACGTTCGGGATGATGGTGCTCGATCTGCGCGTCATTCGCGCGAACCACGATCCGCGCGTGGGTTTCGTGCGCGCGATCGGGCGCTACGTGTCGCTCGTCGCGAGCCTGTTCGTGATCGTGGGCTTGCTCTCGATGTTCAGGCGCGTCCAGCCGTACGAGAAGTGGTCGCGCACGCGGCTGGTGAGCGGCAGCGCCGCGATTCGCTAGAGCGGCCGGCCCGTGGCGCGCGGCGCGCCGTTCGTCGCCGGCGAGCTCGGCGTCGATGATTGCGATTGCGGTTCGACGTCCCCGCGCGTGGTCGGCACGCGCGCAGGCTGCTCCGCCGCGTCGCTCGAGGCCGCCGTTTTCGGATCCGGCGCCGTCTTCGCATTGGGGTCGACGTCGTGCGGCTCGACGCCGATGCGCGAGCCGTGCTTCTCGGCGTACACGCGCGTGAACTCCGCGCCGAACAGCAGGATCATCGACGAGTAGTACACCCACAGCAGCAGCACCAGCAGCGAGCCCGCGGCGCCGTACGCCGACTCGACGCCCGCTTTGCCGAGGTAGAGCGCGATCAGCGCCTGGCCGATCACGAATCCGACGGCGGTCACGAGCGCGCCCGTCCACACGTCGCGCCACTCGATCTTCGCGTCGGGCAAGTACTTGTACATCAGCCCGAACAGCAGCGTGATCAGAGCCCAGCGACACGACGACGTTGACCAGCCCGAACACGAACCCCGCGCCGGGGAACGGCAGCGCGTGCGACACGTACGTCGACATGTACGCGATCACCGCGTTGAGCGCGGTCGTGACGAGCAGCAGAAACCCGATCGCCAGCAGCATGCCGATCGACGCGAGCCGGTCGCGGATCGCAGCCCACAGCTTCTTCTTCGGCGGCTCGACGTGCCACACGGTGTTGAGCGAGTCTTGCAGCGCGGCGAACAAACCGGCCGCGCCGAGCAGCAGCGTGACCCAGCCGATGATCGACGCGATGAGGCCTTGGTGCGGCTTGTTGTACGCCGTCGACACCATGCCGCGCACCATGTCGGCCGCTCCCTTGCCGGCGGAGCCTTGGATCGCGGCGAGCATCTTGTCCTCGACGGCGCCGTGCCCGTGTCCCGTGCCGTTCGCGACGCCGAGCACGTAACCGGCCACCGCGATCACGATGATGAAGAGCGGCGCGATCGCAAAGATCGTCGTGAACGAAAGCGCGGCCGCGAGGCGCGGCGCCTTGTCCGCGTTCCACCGCACGAACGTTTCTTTGACCATCCCGACGTCGAAGTGCAGCGCCATAGCCGGCCTATCGTACCCGCGCTGGGCGATTCCCAGCGCTTGCGGGTACGCTATCGGAACGCTCGCAGAGCGAAAGGAGACGATTCGCATGGCGGAGCACAGCGCGGCGGTCACGGTCAACGCCCCGGTCCATCAGGTCTACGCACTCTACACGCATTTCAACGACTACCCGAAGTTCATGACCTTCGTCAAAGAAGTGACGTACCTCGACGACGAGCGCAGCCATTGGGTGGTCGACGTCGTCGGCAAGCACGAGTGGGATGCGGTGAACGAAGACTGGGTCCCCGACCAGCAGATCGGCTGGCGGGCGGTCGACGGCGTGAGCAACCGCGGGCGCGTCACGTTCGAGCCCGTCGGCACCGACCGCACGCGCGTCACGGTCGACGTCAGCTACGACCCGCCCGCCGGCGTGCTCGGCCAGCTCGGCGAGCTGCTGGGCGCGGGCGGACAGTTCGAGCGCCGCTTGCAGCACGATCTGCAGCACTTCGCGACGATGGTCGAGCAAGCGCCGCCCGGCGCGCTGGATCCGACGTCGTCGTCCTACCTGTTCCACGCGGACAGCGCCGCATCGAAAGGGCAGACGACGCTGGCGCAGGACGAGTCGATGGGGCTCGTGAGCGGCGACGTCGACCGCGACAGCATCGCGACGACGACGAGCAGCGCCGCGGTCACGGACGCGACGCCGAGCACGCTCGACGCTGCGCTCGACGACCCGTCGATCCCGCGCATCCCCGGCACGTCGGCGACGCGCGGGCCCTCCGTCTAGCTGTGCGTTTCCCCCGGTCGCGGCTCGGCCGGGGGAGCGTCGGGCATATCGGGATCGAGCGTCTCGCTCGACGCGACGTCCTCGCGCTCGCCCGGCGTCGGCTGGCGCTCTTCGGTGAGGTCGTCCTGGTAGAGATCGCGGCGTTCCATCTTCGGACCGTACCCCCGGGCGCAGCGCGGAAACCGGCCGTACTCTTTGGCGGTCACCACCAAGCGTGAACGCGATACGCATCGACCGCACCGGCGGTCCGGAAGTCCTCCAGCTCGCCGACGTCCCGACGCCGTCGCCCGGCCCCGGCGAAGCGCTCGTGCGCCACGCGGCGAGCGGCGTCAACTTCATCGACGTCTACCTGCGCACGGGGCTCTACCCGCGCGCGCTGCCGTTCATCGACGGCGCCGAAGGCGCGGGCGTCGTGGAAGCGGTCGGCGACGGCGTGACCGACCTCAAAGCCGGCGACCGCGTGGCGTACGCGCAATCGCCGAATCTCGGCGGCTACGCGGAGTACAACGCCGTCCCGACGCGACTGCTCGTGCCCGTCCCCGACGGCATCGACGACCGCGACGCCGCCGCGGTGATGCTGCAAGGCATGACCGCGCACTACCTTGTGAACGACACGTTTCCGCTGCGCGCGGGACACGTCGCGCTGGTGCACGCGGCGGCGGGCGGCGTCGGCGCGCTGCTGGTGCAGCTCGCGAAAGAAAAAGGCGCGACCGTGATCGCGACCGTCGGCACCGAAGAGAAAGCGAAGCTCGCGCGCGACGCGGGTGCCGATCACGTGATCGTGTACGCGAACACCGACTTCGCCGAAGCGACCCGCGCGCTGGTCGGCGAGCACGCGGTCGACGTCGCGTACGACTCGGTCGGCAAAGAGACGTGGGAGCGCAGCCTGAGCCTGCTGCGCCCGCGCGGCATGATGGTCGTGTTCGGAAACTCGAGCGGTCCCGTGCCGCCGATCGAGCCGCAGAAGCTGGCTGCCGCAGGCTCGGTGTTCTTCACCCGCCCGACGCTGGTGAACTACATCTCCAAACGCGAGGAGCTGCTGACGCGCACGCGCGACCTCTTCGCCGCGATGCAGAGCGGCAAACTGCACGTGCGCATCGGCGCAACGTACCCGCTCGCCGACGCCGCGCAAGCGCACCGCGACCTGGAATCCCGCAAAACGGTCGGCAAGCTGCTGCTGCTGCCGTAGCGCACGATCGTGGCGCACCCTTCGACAAGCTCAGGGTGACATAGAGCTCAGGACGACACGGAGTTTCCCGTCATGCTGAGCCTGTCGAAGCATGCGCCACGATCGCCGCTTAGACGAACTGAGGTGGCTCGATCCCCGGCGCGGTTATCTCGTCCGCCACGGGCATGCCCGCGGTGAGGACGAGCGGGATCACGCCTCCCCATACGCCGCCGTCGCGGTCTTCCTGTGGATCCGTGGGCGGGCCCGTGCGCACTTTCGCGGACACGTGCTCGAGCGCGAGCGCGACGACTTGCGTTGCGTCGAGCTCGCCTTGCGTCATGCCGCGGATGCCGGCGCGGCGGCCGGGCAGCAGCCGGTCGACGAGCGCGTCGAGCAGCCGGACTTTTTCGTCCTGGTCCTCGACGACGCGCGCCGTGCCGTGCACCACGGCGGAGCGATAGTTCATCGAGCTGTGGAACGCGCTGCGCGCGAGCACGAGTCCGTCGACGTGCGTGACCGTGGCGCACACCGGCGCGCCGCTCGCAAGCGCGGACAAGATCCCGGCCTTGGTCGAACCGTGAAGCACGAGCTCGTCCCCGACGCGCGCGCACGCGTACGGCATCACGACCGGTGCGCCGTCCACCACGACGCCGACGTGCGCAACGTGCGCCGCATCGAGGATCGCATCGACGTCCTCACGCTCGTACCGCGCGCGCTCCGCAAGCCGGCGCACGCGCGTGTTCGGCGCGGTCGTGTTCGGCGCCGTGGTACCCGGCGCGGTGGTGCTCATCGCGCCATGGTACGCGGGCGGCTCGTTCCGGTCGAGGGCCGATCGGGCGTGCCCGCCGGGTGCCGCACCGCGGTACATGCGCGCTCGAGCCGCTCCGTGGCGCGCTCGATGGCGACGGGACCGTCCGCGGCAAACCCGAGGACGAGCCCCGCCGGCCCCCGCCCGTCGGCCGCGTACGCCGAAAGCGCCGGCGCGACCACGTTCTCCGCCGCTGCTGCCGCCGCCACCGCGACGTCGTCGCCGTCGAACCGCGCGACGAGGTGCAGGCCGGTCGCCGCGCCTTGCACGCGCACGACGCCGCCGAGCCGCCGTTCCAACGCGCTCACGAGCGCGTCGCGCCGGTCGCGGTAGATCGCGGACGCGCGCCGCACGTGCAGCGCGAAATGCCCTTCGGCGACGAATGCGGCGAGCGCCGCTTGCACGGGAAACGGCGGCCCGCCCGACGCCGTCGCGCGCGCGGTCGCGAACGCGTCGACCAGCGCGTCGGGCACTACGATCCACGACACGCGCAGGCCGGGCGCGAGCGTCTTGCTGAACGTGCCGAGGTACAGCACGCGCGTGTCGTCGAGGCCTTGCAGCGCGGGCAGCGGCGGGCCGTCGTAGCGAAACTCGGCGTCGTAGTCGTCCTCGATGACGTACGCGTCCGCCGCGCGCGCCCACGCGAGCAGCTCGAGCCGCCGCCGCAGGCCCATCACGACGCCGGTCGGGTACTGGTGCGACGGCGTTACGTATGCGAGCCGCGCAACCGCGGGCGCGCGCGCGACGTCGAACCCGTCGCCGTCGAGCGGCACCGGGACGAGCGAACCCCCCGCGGCGCGGACCGCGTCGTGCATCGCGCGGTAACCCGGATCTTCCACCGCGACCGGTTCGCCCGGATCGACGAGCACGTCGGCGATCAGCGCGAGCGCGGAGCGCGTTCCGTCGAGCACGATCACGTTGTCCGCGCCGAGCGTCACGCCGCGCGTCTGCCGCAGCTGTGCCGCGATCGCTTCGCGCAGCGCGCGGTAGCCGCGCGGATCGCCGTAACCGCGCGTCGCGTTCGCGTCGAGCCAGCGGTTCGCGACGCGCCGCCACACCGCGGCGGGAAACAGCGAGAGGTCGGGCACGCCGGGGCGGAACAGCACGGGTTCGCTGCCGCCGTCGGGATCGTCCGGCGCGACGAGCCGTTGCGCGCGCACCGACAGCCGCGGCGGCGCCGCCGCGCTAGCACCAACGCTGCGCGCGCGCGGCGTCAACCCGCTCGCGACGTACGTCCCCGCGCCGATCCGCGTTTCGAGATACCCCTCGGCGACGAGCTGGTCGAGCGCCTGGGTGACGGTGTTGCGCGAGACGCCGAGCTGGTGCGCGAGCGTGCGCGACGCGTGCAGCCGCGTGCCCTCCGCCAGCTCGCCGGCGAGGACCGCATCGCGCAAGTGCGTCGCGAGCTGGCGGTGGAGCGCGATCGCCGACGTACGGTCCGGAAAGAACGACATCGCCGTGCGAGCCTGTCGCGAGGTGCGCTCAGCCGCCGAGCGACGGCGAGCCGAGATCGAGCTCGGCGGACGGGATCACGCGCACGTCCGCATACTTCCCGGCGAGCTCGGCGGCAAACTGGGACGCGTCGCCGACGAGCACGATGAAGTCGTCGGGGACGAAGCCGCGCGCTGCAAAATCGCGCGCCGCGGCAGCGTCGACGGCTTGCACGCGGCGCGTGAACTCCGACAGCTCCGCGAGCGGAACACCGTAGAGCGCGTGCTCCGCGAGCGAGCCGGTGATGCCGTCGATCGTCTCGATCGAGCGGTGGAACGAGCCGGTGACCGTCGCTTTGCGCGACACCAAATCGTCGTCGCTCGCGGGCGCGTCGACCAGCGAGCGGATCGCCGCGAGCGTCACCTCCGTCGCCTCCACCGCGCGCGTGTGGTCGACCAGCGTCGACGCGCTGAACAGGCCGGGCATGCGGCGCGCCGACAGCGACGCGCCGGCGCCGTACGACAGCCCGCGCTTGACGCGGATCTCCTGGTTGAGCCGGCCGCTGTAGCCGGTCAGCACCGCGGCCGCGACGGTGGCCGCGTAATAGTCCGGCGAACCGCGCGCGATCGACACGCGCCCGACGACGAGCGCCGTGCGGGCGGCGTCGGGTTTGTCGACGATGACGACGCGCGTGCGCGGCGGCGGTATCGCCGCGTCGAGCGGCGCGTCCAGCGCCGTGTCGGGCGCGCGCCACGAGCCGAGCACGCGGTCCGCGAGCGCGAACGCGTCGTCGATCTCGATGTCGCCGCCGATCACGAGCACGGCGTCGTCCGGGCGGTAGAAGCGCTCGTGAAACCACGCGACGCGGTCGCGCGTGAGTGCCGGCAGCGTGGTGACGGTCCCCGCGACCGGATGTCCGTACGGTGCGCCGCCGTACGCGACGCGCTGCGCGACGAGGCGCGCGAGGACGCTGGGGCTCGCGTACGCGAGCGCGAGATCGGAGATCGACTTCGTGCGCACGCGCTCCACCTCGGCGGGCGCGAACGCCGGCCGGCGCACCACCTCGTCGAGCAGCGCGAACGCATACGGAAACGCGGGCGTCGTGGCGCTCACGCTCAGCAGCGACGCGTCGAAGCCCGAGCCCGCGTCGAGCCGCGCGCCGAGCGCGTCGCTCGCGGCGGCGAGCTCCGTCGCGCTGCGCACGGTGGTCCCTTGCGTCAGCAGCACGGCGACGAGCGCGGAGAGGCCCGCCTCGTCCTCGTGCTCCGCCGCGCTGCCGCCGCGCACGACGAGCTGCGCGGCAACCAGCGGCAAGTTGCGCTGCGCGAACGCGACGACGCGCAAGCCGTTGTCGAGCACGCGCTCGACCGGCGCGGGCAGCGTCGCGTCGCGCGGCGCCGCAGGCGCGGGCAGCGCCGCGGCCGTCGCCGCGCGCGATGCGTCTTCGGTCATGCCGGCACGTACTCGACCACGGTTCGGTTCTCGGGGCGCAGGTACGTTTGCGCGACGCGCACGACGTCGTCGCCGGTGACGGCGAGATAGCGCGCGAGATCGTCGTTGACCAAGCCGGGATCGCCGCGCTCGGCAGTCGACTGCACCAGCATGAGCGCGATGCCGCTGTTGGTCTGGCGCGAGCGCACGACGCTGCTCGCGATCTGCGTGCGCGCGCGCATCAGCTCCGCTTCGTCGGGCGCTTGCGCGCGCACGCGGTCCAGCTCGTGCGCGAGCGCGGCGCGCGCTTGCGCGAGCGAGACGCCGCGCGCACACGTCACGCGCAGCCCGAACAGCCCGGGATGCTCGCGCAGATCGGCCGACGCGTTCGCGCTCGTCGCAACCTGCTTGTCGTAGACCAGCGCCGTGTACAGCCGCGACGAACGGCCCGCGCCGAGCACCGTTTCGAGCACTTCGAGCGCGGCCGCGTCGGGATGCGACGCCGCGGGGATGTGATACGCCTCTTCGACGGCCGGGAGCGGCACGTTCCCCGCGCGGTACTCCAGCGTGCGCTCCACCGTTTGTTCCGGCTCGGTCACGTGCACGCGCGGGATCGCCGTCGCCGGCGTCGGAATCGTGCCGAAATAGGCATCGATCCAGCGCGACGCCTCGTCCACGCCGAAATCGCCGGCCACCACGAGGATCGCGTTGTCGGGCCGGTAGTACGTCGCGTGGAACGCGACGACGTCTTCGAGCGACGCGGCGTTGAGCTCATCGGGGCTCCCGATCACGCCGCGCCGGTACGGGTGCACCAGGTACGCTTCGCGATTGACGAGCTCGTCGAGCATGCCGTACGGTTCGGCGAGGATGCGCTGGTCGTACTCGCCGATCACCACGTCGCGCTCGGTCGCGAAGTTGGCCGCGTTCACGTCGAGCGTCGCGAGCCGGTCGGCCTCCGCCCACAGCAGCCGCTCGAGGTGGTTCGACGGCACGACCTCGTAGTAGTTCGTGATGTCCTCGGACGTGAAGGCGTTGTTGAAACCGCCGACGTCCTCGGTGAGCCGGTCGATCGTCTCCGGTGCGGTGCGCGACGTGCCCTTGAACATCAAGTGCTCGAAGAGGTGCGCGAACCCCGAGCGGCCGGGCGGATCGTCCTTGCCGCCGACGCGGTACGCGACGTTGATCGCGACCGAAGGCACCCGGCGGTTGGGGACCAGGATGGCGCGCAGGCCGTTGGCGAGCGTGCGGTCGACGTACTCGATCGGCGCGACGTCGATCGCGATGGCGGGGATGGTCGGTAAAGCGGACACGGGCTCTCGCTTCATCCCCATACGGGGCCTTTGGTCCTCCCGACTCGGTTGGCCGGTTCGCCGCCGGAACGATGCGAAACCGGATTGACAATCGAACATATGTTCGATAGAGTAAGCCTCCCATGGGCGTCGATCCGGCCTTTGCAGCCCTGCGCGAGCGTCTCGACCGCCGTCACCGTGAGGTCACGGCAGCGGCGTTCGCGCTCGGCGACGAGGCACTGGTCCGGACCGAGATCGCCGCGCTGGATGCCGCACTGGGTGGCGGATTTCCGCGCGGGACGATCGGCACGCTCGAGGGGCCGCCGAGCTCCGGGCGGAGCGCGCTCGCCGCGCGCCTGCTCGGGGCGGCGACGCGGCGTGGGCTGGGAGCAATCGTGGGGGTGCGCTTGTTCCCGCCCGCGCTCGCTGCGGCGGGCGTGCGGCTCGAACGGCTGCTGATCGTTCAGGCCGAGGAGCCGGTGGAGATCGCGCGCGCAGCCGACATCGTCGTCCGCTCGGGCGCGTTCACCGTCGTCGTGATCCCCACGCTGCCGAGCGGGCGCGGCACGGGCTCCGCCACCTGGACGCGGCTCGCGAGCCTGACGCACCGCGCCAACGCGCTGCTCGTCGCGGTCGGCGACGAAGCGTCGGCGGAGCTGCGCTACTTCGCGTCGGTCCGGCTCGAGACCGCGATCGAGCGCGTGCGCTGGAACGGCCCCGCCGGCCATCTCGGCGAGCTCACCGGCTACGACGTGCGCGCGACCGTGCGCAAGCACAAACGCGCCGCCCCGGTGGGCGACGCGCTGGTGCGCTGCGATGCGTTCGAAGACCGGCCGCTGCCGGCCGACGTGCGCGAGCGCGTGCTCGCGGTTCCCGCGACGGCGACGCGGCGCCGCGCGGTCTTGTGAGCGCCGGCGTCAGCGGTGCTGGTGCGGGCGGTTGTGCTTGTCGAAGTAGATGCGGTTGGAGAGCCGGTTCTGCTCGCGGTTGAGCCGGCGGGACTCCGCAGCCGTGAGCCGGCCGTCGTTGCGGCGCAGATCGCGGCGGCGCTGCGCCTGGATGTGGTCGAGGCCGTTGTCGAGCCGGTTGTACTCGCCGCGCGTCAGCGAGCCGTTGTGCACGCCTTGCCGGATGCGGCCCTGCTGGTTGTCGATGCGCTGCTCGACGTGGCCGTCGGCGCTCGCGGCGAGCGGGGCGACGAGCGATGCGAGGAGGGCAGCGGCCACGAGGGTTTTCGTGAACATCGAGTGTCTCCTGAGATGATGATGAATGCTGGGCGGACGATGTCCGCTCCATCATCGTACGCACGGTGCGGTGCGCGCATCACGCGTTCTCAGCGAACGCTCACGCCGCTCTCAGCGAGGTCTCATCCACGCTACGGCGAGGGCTGCGGCCGCAGCAGCATCGTGGCGCCGCCGGCGGCGGCGAGCGCATCGGCGTCCACTGCCAGCGCGCGCTCCGCGCGCGACGCGCTGGGGCATGTGAGATCCGGCGACAGCTTGCCGCGGTACCCGGCGTACGTCGACGTCCCGAACGACGCGCTCTTCATGCACGCCGCGCGCGGCAGCGCGTCGAGCGGCCCGGCCGCGCGCAAGTCGGCGAAGAAGCGTTTGACCAGCGCGAGCGACACGTGCTTGCGAACCGCGGCGTCGCCCTGCTGCAGTGCGGTGGTGCCGTCGGCGTACACGCGCAAGCGGTATCCCGCGCTGTTGGTCGAGCCGGAGTTCACGATGAGCGCTTCATCGGCGGCGGTCGGCACCCGCGCCGCGGGGACCGGCGGCGTTCCGGACGGCATCGGCATCGGCCCGTACGTCGGAATCGCAAAAGCAACGGTGAGAACGAGCGCGTGCAGCATGCTCGGTTCAACGTTCCCGCGGAGCGCGGACGTTTCTCACGGTATCCGCCGCACAGCCTCTGCGTACGCACGATCGTGCGGCCCGAGCGCCCAGACCATCACGATGCGAGCGTCCTCGTCCAGCGTGAACACCGCTCGCCATGCCGTTCCGCGAAACGTCAATGATGCGGCCCGGACGGCCTTCAAGCGACCGTGCTTCTTCGGGAATCGTTTGGGGTCGATTTCGAGGGCTTCGATCAGGACTTCGAGCGTCGGGCGAAATGCCGGGTCGGTGAGATGGTCGCTAACGATCTTGCCGGAAGCTCGGTGGAGGTCAACGCGCCACGCGGGGGCGGCCGGCGTTGCTGTAGCGCTTGCGTGGAGCGGCGTCGGCCTCATCGATTGCCGCGAGGAGGACGCGAGCGGGGACGAAGTCCGCCGCCGTTGCCGTCGCCATGCGGTGCGCGATCTCTTCGTCCGACTCGACGCGGTGCACGTCGGGTGGGGGTACGAGCAGGGTCGCGACGCTGGTGCCCAGCGCGTCGGCGATGCGCTGGATGATGCCGATGCTGACGTCGGGCGCGACGCCGCGCTCGATCTTCGAGAGGGTCGGGCGCGAGATGCCGGCACGCTCGGCGAGCTGTGCTTGCGAGAGCCGCGCGATCGCGCGCTCGACGACGACGTTGACACGGAGGGCCTCCACGGCGGGGCTCGGCTTGAAAGCGTTCACGTCTCTCCTCTGCGTCGTAGCGTCGCCGCCGCTAGGGGCGGCCGCGCGAGCATAGCATCCCGCCGGCTAATTGTAAACTACCGAATTCAATTCCGGACTCAGCGATAACCGTGGCCGTCGTCTGCGTTTGGGTTCCGGCGTTTCGGCTGGCCGTCGCGCGGCTTACCCAGCCCGGCATCGATCTCGACGCCCCGCTGGTGCTCGCCGACCGAATCGAGCGCGGGCGCGTCGTCGACTGCACGCTGACCGCGGCAGCGTGCGGGGTGCGGCCCGGGATGACGCTCGTGCAGGCGCAGGCGGTCGCGGTCGAGGCGCGCACGGTGTTCGACGATCCGGTTGCCGACGCGCGGGTGTGGGCGGAGATCCTCGAGGCGCTGGACGCCGCTTCGCCCATCGTCGAGGACGGCGGGCTCGGGCGCGCGTTCGTCGAGATGCACGGGATCGCGGGCGACCCGGTGGGCTGGCTCGGCGCGGTGCGCGGCACGCTGGCGGGCTTCGACGTTCCGGTGCGGGTTGGGTTCGGGCCGAACCGGTTCGTCGCGCACGCGGCGACGTGGCGCGGCGATGGTCTCGTCTGCGAGTCCGATCCCGCGGCGTTCCTCGCGCCGCTGCCGATCGAGCTCGCGCTCGACGAGAGCATCCCGAGCCGCGCGGCGCGGGCGACGATGCGCGAGCGTTTGCGGCTGCTCGGCGTGACGACGCTGGGCGAGCTCGCGGCGCTTCCGCACGGGCCGTTCGTGCGGCGCTTCGGCGTCGAGGCCGCGCGCTGGCACGACCTCGCGCGCGGCATCGACGACCGGCCGCTCGAACCACGCAAGCGCGCGCTGCGCGTCGACCGCGCGCTCTACGGCGAAGGCGAGGCGAGCTCGCAGGAGCAGGTGCTGTTCGCGCTGCGCACGCTGGTCGGCTGGGTCGTCGACGATCTGTCGGCGGCGGGAAAGCGCGCAGGGCGGCTGGTGCTGCAGCTCGAGTGCGAGGACGGCGAGACGCGCGAGGTGACGACGCGCGTCGCGCAGCCGACCGCGCTGCCGGCGACGCTGTTCGAGCTGCTGCGCGCGCGGCTCGAAGGCGTCGTGCTCACCGCGCCGGTCACCGGCTTGCGGCTCGCGGCCGAAGAGCTCGCGAGCGGCGGCGTCGCGCTGTCGCTGTTCGCGGCGAGCGATCCCGATCCGGACGCGATCGGCGTCGTGCTCGCGCGGCTCGACGCGGCGCTGGGCGAAGGGAAAGCGCTGCGCGCGCGCGTCGTCGAGGGGCCGCGCGTCGAGCGCCGCTTCACGTTCGAGCCGTTCACCGTCGAAGCGCTTGCGACCAAAGGCCCGCCGCTCGAACCGCCCGCACTCGCGGCAACGGCGACGCTGCAGCTGCGGCTCGTCGAACCGCGTCCGGTAGACGTGCGCATGATCGACGGCGCGCCGCGCTTCGTCGGCTCGCCGCCGCAGCAGGTCGTCGAGCTCGCCGGGCCGTGGCGGGTCGACGAAGGCTGGTGGGCGCGCGCAACGGGCGAGGGCGCGCCGCTCGCGCGCGACGAGTACGACGTGTGCCTGGACGACGGCGCGCTGCTGCGCCTCGCGCAAGAAGATAGGGGCTGGACCGTGCGCGGCGTGTACGACTGACCGTTCGCACGCGCGAAGGCGTGCGCCGAGCGCACACAGGCGCACCGCGGACCGGGCGGGTACAGGGAGCGGGATGGACCCGCTGGAGCCTCGCGACCCGAACGACCCCGCCGACCCCGCCGACCCCGCCGATCTGCATGACGAGGACCTCGACGACGATGACGATGACGACGACGAGCTCCCGCCGCCGCAGTTCTACCTGACGACGTTCATCCCGCGGCCCGCGTGGTACGACCTCGGAACCGACGAAGCGACCGCGTTCTTGCAGAACCGCGTCGCGCAGCTGAACGAAGCGTTCGTCGAAGACGACGAAGGCGTGATCTGGGCGTACCGCTATCACGTGATGGAGCGCGCGCGCGAGGTCGACGCCGTGGTGCTGCTGTGGATGATCACGTCCGACGAAGCGCTCGAGACGCTGGAGGGCACGCTGCGCCGCTCGGACGTCAACAAGTATTTCGACTGGAGCGTGATCGGCGGCCCGCAGAACAACGCGCCGACGGACATCCTGGGCGCGTTCCTCGGCACGCTGTTGCCTGAAGCGAACGAACAGCCGCGCCCGAGCGAGAACTGAGCCGGGCCGCGTGAGCGACCGCCGGGCGCGGGCGGCTCTCGCGTTCTTGAGCGTCTGGATCCTCGCCGCGGCGCAAGCGTTCGCAGCGGAAACGACGGCCGTCGTCGTCGGCTACGTTCGAACGGCCGCGGGGGTTCCGGTCGCCGGCGCGCAGATCACCGCGGTCTCGCCGTCCGGGCGCTACACGGCGCGTTCCGACGCGCAGGGGCGCTTCACGCTGGCTGCGGTCGCGGCGGACACGTACGCCGTCTCGGTCGAGAAGCCGGGATCCGCCGCGACGCTGCAGCGCGGGGTGACGGTCTATCCCGGTTCGACCGTGCAGCTGACGTTCACGCTCGAATCTCGGCTGAGCGAGATCGGCCGCGTGAGCGCACATACAGAACGCGCCTTCACCGTCGGAGCGCCGCAAGACGCATACACGGTCACCGGCGCGGACGCGCGCGGCGGGACGGTCGCATCGGCGTCGGGGCTTGCGACGTATACGCGCGACTCGGTGCAGAGCGCGGTCGCGCGGATCCCGGGCGTGCAGCAAGACGCGTTCGCGAACGTCGTCGTGCGCGGCGGCAAGGTCGACGACACCGTCTTCAGCTACGACGCGGTTCCGCTGCCGCAAGCGATCATCGCGGAGCCCGGCGGCAACGTGGTGGGCGCGCAGTTGCCGACGACGGGGCTCGGCTACACGACGCTGACGACGGGCGGCTTCGCCTCCGCGTCGGACGACGCGCTCGGCGGGCTGGTCGACGAGACGCCGCAAACGGGTGTCTATCCCGCGCAGACGACGTTCTCGGCGGGCCTCGGGCTGCTCTCGTCCGGCCGCAGCGCCGAGCTCGAGCGCCGCTGGGCGACACCGTCGCTGAGCCGGCGATACGCCGTCGACGTGCAGCTGGGGAGCCAGTCGATCCGCTACGGCGACGGCCGAACGTTCTATCCGGCGGAAGCCGCGACGTACGGTTTGGGCCTCGCGTCGCGCGCGACGTGGTCGGTCTCGGGCAACGCGCACGTCCGTATCAACGCGCGCGACGACGTCGAGCTGCTCGCGCTCGCCGGCGAGGCCACGTACGATCAATACGGCACGCCGTTCCTCGGACAGACGTACGGCGCGTTCGACGGGAGCACGACGGCGTTTCCCGGCGCGGCCCCACCGGGCGCGCCGGTGAGCACCCCGACACGCGTGCGCGGAACGTACGCGATCGAGAAAATTCAGCTGCTGCGCACGTACGAGCACAGCTACGCGCGTATCCGGGTGTACCGCTCGCGGTACGGGTCGGCGACGAGCGCGCCGTTCTTCGACGACCTGTCGTTCCCGAACGGCGTCGTGTCGTACGCGGGCCGTCAAAGCGCCGTCTTGACCGGCCTCGGGCTCGACGCGAAGAGCGTTGCGAGCGAACGGCATCAGGTCGCGTACGGCGTCGAGCTGCGCCGGCAGGTGTCGGCGCTCGACCAGGTCGTGCCGACGCTGGATCAGCGGCTCACGTCGAACCCGGTGCTCAGCTCCGCGCTCGCATACGTCGCCGACGTGTGGTCGCCGTCGCCCGCGCTGACGGTGCAAGGCGCGCTGCGCGCGAACGCGACGCGCGTCTCGCGCAGCGACGGGCGGCGCTACGGCGTGTCGGCGCTCGATCCGCACCTCTCGGTGGTCACGCACCTGCGCGACGGTGCCGTGCGCCTCGCATACGATCACACGACCGTCGCGCCGAAGCCGCTGCAGGCGGAACGGCTGGACAGCGCGCAGCCCGATGCTCCGTTCGTCCCGCTCGCGCCCGAGCGCGGCGACGCCTACGAGCTGTCGTACGAACGGGGCGGCGCGCACGGGCGAGTACGGCTGACGCTGTTCAGCAAGGCGGAACACGACCGCATCGACGTCATTCCGGTGAACCTCCGCAACGCGGTCGCGGCGAACGCGAGCCCCGGCGCGGGGCTCGGCGTTCCGCAGAACGCCGGCTCGCTGCTCGCGAACGGCGCCGAGCTCGGCATTCTCGCGCGGACCGCTCGCCGTGAGCGCGACGTACGTGCGCGCACGCTCGTCGAGCGCGTCGCAGTTCGCGCTCAACGATCTCAACGCGCCGGCCGTCGCCGCGAACCACCTGTTCCCGGTGGGATACGTCCCCGACTTCAGCGCGACCGCGACGTACCGGCTGCGCGCCGGCCGCCTCACGTTCGTGCCCGCGCTGTCGTTTGAAACCGGCTATCCGTTCGGCAACGGGCGCAAGGTCTGGGCGTACGCCGCGGACGGCCGCACACCGGTTCAGGTTCGCAACGACAACCACGTCAACCCCGGCTACAACTACTACTTCCTGCGCGATCCCGCGGCCGCGTTCGACCCGATCACGAACCCGGTCGTCAGCTCGCTCGGCACACCGGAGGGCGACGACCCGAACACGCTGCGCAGCGGCGCGCTGGTGCTCGTGTCGCTGCACGTGGAGCATCCCGTGTCACCGCGGCTGACGCTGGCGCTCGACGTTGCGAACGTCTTCGGGACGTCCGCGCCCACGCAGCTGCAGTCGAATCCGTATCTGATCGGACCGCCGGGCTATACCGGCGGCAACGCGCAATATGCAGCGTGGTACGGTCAGCAGCTCGGCGGCGCACCGTACACGCTGGGCAACGGCGTGCCGACCAACGACGGCCGGCATCAGATCGTACCGTGGGCGTACGGCACGGGCGCGTACGTGCCGTCGTCCTATCCCGAAGCCCGTTCGGTGTCGTTGACGCTGCGCGTCGCGATGTAGCGCCGCAGCGCTACGCGCCGTGCGAGATTACGACGTGTACGGTTCGAACGGCGCGACCGGCGCGAGGATGTCGTCCATCTGCCGGAAGATCTCCGGATCGACGTCCAAGTCGGCAGCGACGACGTTGTCGTCGACTTGCTCGGGCCGCGTCGCGCCCACGATCACGGACGACACCACCTCGTCGCGCAAGGTCCATGCGAGCGCGAGCTGCGCGAGCGTGCAGTGAGCGCGCTCGGCGAGCGGTTTGAGGCGCTGCACCGCGTCGAGCACGGGCTGCGTGAAGTAGTCCTCCATCATGTCTTTCGAACGGCCCGCCGCGCGCGTGCCCGCGGGCGGGTTCGCCGCATCCGTGTACTTGCCGGTGAGGATCCCCATCGCCAGCGGCGACCACACGACGTTCCCGAGACCGTACTCGCGGCACGCCGGGAACACGCGCGGCTCGACGCGCCGCCACAGCGCGCTGTACTGCGGCTGGTTCGACACGGGCTCGGCCCAGCCGCGCGCGCGAGCGAGGATGACGGCGGATGCGATCTGGTCGGCGTTCCACTCGCTCACGCCCCAGTAGAGAATTTTGCCCGCGCGCACGAGATCGTCCATCGCCTGCACGGTCTCTTCGAGCGGCGTCGTGACGTCGTAGCGATGGCATTGGTACAGGTCGACGTAGTCGACGCCGAGCCGGCGCAGCGACGCGTCGATCTGCTCGCGAACGTGCTTGCGCGAGAGGCCGCGGTCGTTGGGTCCGTCGCCCATCGGAAAGTACACCTTGGTCGCAAGCACGATCGAGTCGCGGCGGAAGTCGCGGATCGCGCGGCCGACGACTTCTTCGGAGCGACCGCGCGCGTACACGTTCGCGGTATCGAAGAACGTGACGCCGAGCTCGTACGCACGGCGGATGCACGCGCGCGCCGAGTCCTCCTCGACGCTGCCGCCGTAGGTGAGCCACGAGCCGAGTCCGACCGCCGAGATCTTCACGCCCCAGCGGCCGAGGTTCCGATATCGCACGAGCCGGGTCGTACCCAGTCGGACCGGGTGGTCCTTTCGAGCGGGCGAGTTGTGGGAACGAGGTGCGGCATGAAGGACGAGGCATGACGGGCGGCGGGGACACCGACGAGTTCGAGGATGAGGCGACGCTCGACGAGTCGGACGACGTGGGCGACGAGACCGGCGACGTGGACCTGAACGAGAACGACCCTGATCCGACGGCGGGCGCGTCGGACATCGGCGGCCGCGCGGGCGAGCCGGATCCGCTCGCGCCGATCGACGACGGCGACCTGCGCGGCGATGACCAGCACGAGGTCGGCGGCGGACAGACGGGCATGGGGAAGGGCCCGACCGGTAGCTGACAAGGCGGCGGCGCCGCGCGAGGTCGTGGTCGTCGTGAACCGGCATTCCCGCCGCACGGACCATCAGATCGACGCGCTGCACGCCGCGCTCGACGCGCACGGCCTGCGCGTCGCGGCGTTCCATGCCGAGACGGCGGAGAGCGGTTGCCGCAAGCTCATCCGGCACGCCGTCAAAGCGGGCGCGCCCGAGATTCTGATCGGCGGCGGCGACGGCACGATGACGCACGCCGTGAACGAGCTGGCGCACCGCGACAGCGTCATGGGCGTGCTGCCGTTCGGAACCGGCAACAGCTTCGCACAGTCGCTCGGCATCCCGCGCGACGACGTCGCGGCCGCCGTCGCGGTGATCGCGCACGGGAACGCGGCGCGCGTGGACCTGGGCCGCGTGAACGGCACGTATTTCGCCAACTTCGCGACGATCGGGCTGTCATCGGTGATCGCCGGCGGCACGCCGCGACTGCTCAAGAAGTTCACCGGACCCATCGCGTACGCGCTGGCCGGGATCGGCCCGATGATCACGCACCGCGCGTTTCGCGCGCGCATCCGCTGGAAGGGCGGCCGGCTGGACGTGCGCACGCAGGACGTCATCGTCGCCAACGGCCGTTTCTACGGCCACACGCCGGTCGCGCCCGAAGCGACGATCGACGACGGGCGGCTGCACCTGTTCACCACCGACAACGCGTCGTCGCTCGGCGCGGCGCGGACGTATCTCGCGATCGGGCGCGGCGTGCAGGCGCGCCTCCCCGACGCGCACGTCGTGACGGCCCGTTCGTTCAAAGTTCGCACGCGCACGCGCCAGCCGATCGCCATCGACGGTTCGCCGCTGGAGAAGACGCCGGCGCGCTTTTCGGTGGCGCGCAACGCGCTGCGCGTGTTCCTTCCGGAGTCCGGCGTTGCGCATGGCTGATGCGTTGGAGCTGCGGCTCTGCATCGTGGCGCTCGTCTGCGTGCTCGCCGTGTTCGTGCTCGGCGCAGTCTTCGCGCACCGCCCGCCGACGGCGATCGACGTCGCCGCTGGCTCGCTGCGCGGAACGGCCGTCCCGCTCGCGCTGTTCTTCACCGCGCTGGGCCGCTGGCCCGTGCTGCTGGCGCTCGGCGTCGCCGCGGCCGGCACGGCGGTCGCGCTGCGCACCGGGATCAAAGCGGTGGCGATCCTCTACGCCACGCAGATTCTCTCGCAGGGCGCGAACGCGGCGATCAAGCTCGTGTTCCACCGCGCGCGGCCGGATGCGTGGCTGCACATCCACGAGACCGACCTCTCGTTCCCGAGCGGGCACGCGGTCACCGCGGTGGTGTTCTTCGTGGGCTTCGCGATCCTCGCGTGGCACGCACCGCTGCCGCGTCCGCTGGCGGCGGTGATCGTCGCCGTGCTGCTCGTGTGCGCGGCCGGCATCCCGTGGTCGCGGCTCGCGCTCGCCGCGCACTACGCCACCGACGTGATCGGCGGTCTGCTGCTGGGCACGGCATTTCTTTGCGCGGCGTTCGCGCTGATGTTGCGCTATCTCTCGATCAGGTCGATCAGCGCCGGATAGACCAGCTCGGCGTGCGCCTGCGGCAGGGGCTCGATGACGTCGTGCATCTTCGGCAAACCTTGAAGCACCACGCGCTCGTAGTCCACGCCGTACCCGCGCAGCGCCGAGAAACGGCGGTGCGCGTGCGCGTTGTTCACCACCGGGTCATTCGCGTTGAGCACGAGCACCGCGCGCCGCCCGTGCACCGCGCGTGGCGCGCGATCGATGTCGGTGGAGAGCAGCAGCGACTCGCCCAGCGCGCGCGTCGAGAAGCGCGGGTAGCCGTGGGCCGGCGGCTGCTTCTCCTTCGCGCGCGGATCCCACCAGCCGAATCTGTTCGGCAGCACGCGAAGCACCGCGCCGAGCGCGTCGTTGAGCCCGCCGTAGAGCTCCTTGAGCCCGCAGAACGGCGCGAACGCGATCCCCGTGTCGATGCGCGTGCGCGCGGCCAGCCAGCCGGCAAGCGTCGCGCCGATCGAGATCCCCGCGACGACGACGCGGTCGCCGCACAGTGCGGCGATCGCCACGGCTTCGAGCGCAGCCGCTTCGAGGTCGGTCGCGCGCAGCGCGGCGAGCGCATCGGTCATGCGGTCGCGGTAGCCGTGCAGCGGCAGGCGCGGCACGACGACGGCGTGGCCGCGCGCGTGCAGCAGCGGCGCAAGCTTGTCGTACTGCGGCGGGCAGTTCGTCAGCCCGTGCAGCAGCAGCACGGCGGTCGGCGCGACTTCATCGCGAATCCACCAGCGCGTGTAATGCGCGATCTTCGGGTCCGCGCGCTCGTTCGCGAGGATCGCGTCGAGGCGCGCGCGCGCCCGCGCGACGCGGTCGCCGGCTACCAACGGCGCACTAGACGCGCGGCACGCCGCGCATGACGATGCGCTCGATCCAGCGCAGCGGGCGCGTGTTCCACGGATCGTAGCGCACGAGCGGATCGACCAGGATCACCTCGAGCCCCGCGAGCTTCGCGCCCAGCACGTCGGTGAAGAGCTGATCGCCGATGACCACGCACTCTTGCGGCTCGAGCTCGAGGACCTTCACCGCGCGGCGGAAGCCGTTCGGAAGCGGCTTGCGCGCGCGGGGGATGCACGGGACGCCGAGGTCCTTCGCAACCTGCGACGCCCACGGCGTGCCGTTGTTCGTCAGCACCGCCACCTGCACGCCGGCGTCGTGCGCGCGCCGCACCCACGCCGCGTCCTCTTCGAGCGGCGCGAGCGTTCGGAACCCGACCAGCGTGTTGTCGAGGTCGCAGATCGCACCGCGAATCCCGCGCGCCCGCAGCTCGTCGGGATCGATCTGCGAGATGCGCGTCGCGTACTTGGTAGGCCGAAAAAATCCCAGCATGTTGGTTTAACGGCGCTGCGCCCTAGGCTCGGGTGCGTAGCACCCCGGCGCGAAGCGCCGACGAACTTCGTTCGTGGGTTCCGACTCGTCGGAACCCTTGCTCCCCACGCCTACGGCGCGGGCCCCCCGGGTCCGACCTCGCAACGACAATCCGGGTTGGGCTCGATCACGCTGCGCTCGGTCCATCACCGTCATCGTATGCTGGATACCCGGTCTTCAGGGACCAACACGGTGATGCCGGCGTTGATGATGCTGAACTCCGCGGGCAGGGTCGTGAGGTCTTCGCTGTCGCCGAACACGCGGTGGTGGCGGCCGTGGAGGGAGCGCACGACGAAGCGCTTGCCGCGAACGGCCGTCACGTCCGGTGCTTGCTGGAAGCGCCGCAGCGCGATCGCGGCGAGCAGACCGATCGTGTGCCAGAAGCCGTGCACGTCGATGGAGTAGAGCCAGAGCTGTCCGTCCTCCAGGCTCGCTTCCGGGTTCTCCACGACGCCGCCGAAGCGGTAGCTGTTGGCGACGGTGAGCTGAAGCGCGCGCAGCACGCGCTTCGAACCGTCTTCCGATTCGATCTCCAGATGCATCGGGCGCTGGAAGCGCAGCGCGCGCAGCGTCGTGACGGGGATCGCCAGCATGCCGAGCCGTTTCTTCACGTCGCCCGTCTGCAAGCGCGTGACGCGCGTGGACAGCCCGACCGACGCCTCGTTGAAGTAGCGCTTGCCGTTGACGCAGCCGACGTCGAGCGGGAGCGGCACGCCGTCGTCGACGAGCGCGGCGACCTCGTCGGGATCGGACGGCACGCCGAGCGTGCGCGCGAGCTCGTTGAACGTGCCGAGCGGGAGCACGGCGAGCGGCAGCTTCGTCTCGACGAGCCCGTCGATGGCGGTGAGCAGCGTCCCGTCGCCGCCGCCGACCACCACGACGTCGACGTCGTCCTTGTGCGCGACGATCGCTTTCGAAAGCCCGTCCTTGCTGGCGTCGAGCTGCACCTCGGTCACCTCGTGACCGCGCTCGCGGAAGACGTTCATGACCTGCTCGCGCGCGGCTTGGCCTTTTCGAGCGCGTGCGTTGACCGCGAGGAGGACGCGTTTTCCCATCCCCCGGCCCTTACCCATGCGGGCGGCGGGAGACCGCGGGCCGTCGAAGCGACGCCGCGATGGCACGAGAGCTGCAGATCGTCTGGGTCGACGCGTTCACGACGACGCCGCTGGCCGGCAACGCATGCGCGGTCGTGCTCGACGCGCGCGGGCTCGACGATGCGACGATGCAAGCGATCGCGCGCGAGACCAACCTCTCCGAGACGAGCTTCGTGTTCCCGGGCGACGGCGAAGCGGACTTCGTCGTGCGCTACTGGACGCCGGTCGGCGAGATCCCGCTCGCCGGCCACCCCACGATCGCAACGACGCACGCACTCCGCGAAACGGGCGCAATCCCGCCGAACCAAACGGTGGTGCACCTACGCATGCCGGCCGCCCTAGTCCCGGTAACGATCCGCCCCGATGTCACCCTGAGCTTGTCGAAGGGTGCGCCACCCAGCGTCGTCTACGCGATGTCGCAGCCGCCGCCGGTGTTTCTCGGCACCGTGCCGCGCGCGGAGATCGCCGCGGCGCTGCACTTGGACGACGCCGACCTCCTCGAAGGAACGACGCCGCAGACGGTGAGCACCGGCACGCCGCAGCTCATGATCGCGCTCGCTTCGCGCGACGCGCTCGACCGCGCCGAACCGGACCGCCGCGCGCTGTACCGCCGCGACCGCGACTGGACGTCGGTGCACGTGTTCGCGCGCGCGACTGCCCTTCGAGAGGCTCGGGATGACGACGTCGCGCTCGTCGCGCGGCACTTCAGCGACTTCGGCGACGTGATCGAAGACCCGTTCACCGGCTCGGCAACCGGCGGCATGGCGGCGTACTGCGCGCGCTACGGAATCGTGCGCGAACGCACGTACGCGGTCGAGCAAGGGGTGCACGTGCACCGTCCGGGCCGCGCGCAGGTCGAGGTCGGCGGCGATCCGCCGGACGCGATCGGCCGCATCACCGTGGCCGGCGCGGCGGTCACGGTGATGCGCGGAACGATGACGCTGTGAGCGAACCGCCCGCACCGCGCGCGCGGCGCATCGTCGTGCCGTACCACCACGCCGAACCGCTGCCGAAGCTCGCCGACGCGTTCGCCGCCGACGACGCCGTCGTCGTGTCGAAAGGGCCCGCGCGCGCGATGCTCCTGCGGTTGTACGACCAAGTCGCCGCGCGCGTCGCGGCAAGCGAAACGCCGACGGTGATTGCAAGCGGCGACTGTACGACGTCGCTCGCCGTCGTCGCAGGCTTGCAGCGGCGCGGGCTCGCACCGGGCGTGATCTGGCTCGACGCGCACGGTGACTTCCACACGCCGCACACCACGCGCAGCGGCTACTTCGGCGGGATGGCGCTCGCGATGCTCACCGGGCGCGCGGGCGCATCGCTCGCGGAGTCCATCGGCTTGCGCGCGATCGCCGAGGACGCGTGCATGCTCGCGGGCGCGCGCGACCTCGATCCTGCCGAACGCGACGCGCTAGGCGCATCCGCAGTACACCGCATCGACGACGTCGCCGCACTTTCGGATGCAGCGCTGCCGCCGCCGCCGTGGTACGTGCACCTAGACGTCGACGTCATCGACCCGCACGAGCTCCCGCCGCTGCGCTTCCCCGCGCCGGGCGGCCCGAGCGCGAACACCGTTGCGACGGCGCTGCGCGCGCTGGCGGCGCGCGGAACGATCGCGGCGCTCGGTCTCGCGTGCACGCTCACGCCGAAAGCGTTCGAACAGCCCGACGCGCTCGCGGCGATCGCGCCGTTGATCGACGCGGCGCTCGGCTAGGAGTCCGGCGGCGCGTCCGCGGCCGGCACGACGACGGTCGCGGAACGCCCGCGCAGCCCCTTGAACAGTGCGCCGATCGTTCCGAACAAACCGACGATCGCCGTGAGCAGCCCCCCGATCGCGGTGGTCGACTCTTGCAGGCTCGCGACCGTCGTCGGCTTGTAGATTTGAATGCGCACGAGCGGCGCCGCGATGGCGATCACCGGCGAACGACATGCGCACGTCCACGGGCTGTTCCCCGTCCTTCGGAAACTGCACGAACCAGCGCCACACGCGCTCGTTGACGTAGGTCGTCTTCGCGCCTGCGAACGACACGGCGGCGGCCGCCGGCGACCCGTCACCGTACTGCGCGTTCGCCGTCGGCATCTTCTGCGGTCCGGCGCGCGGGCAGTAGACGCTCAGATCGATCGGGACCTGCTCGCCGGTGGCCGCGATCGACGGTGCCACGAGCTCCGCCGTGCACGGCCCGACCGTTTCACTGCACGGCGTAGCACCGTTGCACGGCGCCGCTTTTTCCGCCGGCGAACATTCGCGCTGCGCGCACCACGCGACGTTGTCTTTCTGCCGAAGGCTGAAATCCGTCCCGGAGCGCAAGTGTCCGAGCTGCGACGAGGACACGATGGACAAGCTGAACGCCAGCACCGCCAGGCCTGCGAGCGCCGATCCGCGCCATGGCTGCGATGCGACGACGCGCGGCGCCGACATGTCCGTTCCGGCGGCCGTCGCGCCGACGGCGGCGACGGCGACGGCGTGCCGCTTCTCGCTGCGGTCGGCGATTACCGCGAAGAACGCGGTAGCGAGCGCGAGGACGAGCCATCCGACGGGCGGACCGACGTGCCGGAAGATCTCCGACCAGTCGTTGGTCTGGCTGAGCCGCCACGACGAGTACGCGAGAAACGCGAGGAACACGGCCGCCGCGACGAGGACCGCGAGCGCCAACCGGCGGCGCAGCGTCGAAGACGTCGCCGAGCTCAGGCCTTTCACGATGCCGGTGACCATGTGCACCCGTTCGTTCGGCCGCAACCGCTCGGCCGCCCTGCCTGTTATGACGACGCAATGTCCGCTCCGACCACCAACACCGCACGCACGCTCGCTCGCGTGATCCCCGCCGCCGCTACGCTCGAAGGCGGCGGCTTCCTCGTCCACCGCCCGATCCCGGCGCGCGCCGTCGAGCAGGTCGATCCGTTTTTGCTGCTCGACGAGATGGGACCGATGGATCACGCGCCGGGCGAAGCGATGGGCGCACCGGATCATCCGCACAAGGGCTTCGAGCTGATAACGTATCTGCTCGCGGGCGAGATGGAGCACCTGGACTCGCACGGCAACCACGGCGTCCTGCGCGCCGGCGACGCGCAGTACATGCTCGGCGGCGCCGGCTTGATGCATTCCGAGATGCCGAGCGAGGAGTTCAAACGCGCGGGCGGCCACCGGCACGGATTCCAGATCTGGGTGAACTTGTCGCGCGCGGACAAAGCGCTCGCGCCGCGCTACAAAGACGTGAGCGGCGATTCGATCCCGGTCGTGCAGCCGTCGCCGGGCGCGACGGCGCGCGTGCTGGCGGGGGAGGCGTTCGGCGTGACGGGCCCCGTACACACGGTGACGCCGTGGACGTACGTGCACGTGACGCTCGCGCCCGGCGCGCGCATCGAACAGCCGGTCCCGCACGGGTGGACGGCGACGGCGTACGTGTTCGACGGCGTCGGCCGCACGGGAGCGCGCGAACTGCGCCGCGGCGACTACGCCGTGTTCGCGGACGACGGCGATACGATCGCGCTGGAAAACACCGGCACCGCGCCGCTCGAAGCGCTGCTGCTGAGCGCGCGCCCGGTGAACGAGCCGATGGTGCGCTACGGCCCGTTCGTGATGAACTCGGTCGACGAGATCGAACGCGCCTTCGAAGATTTCCGCGCAGGCCGCTTCGGCGAGATCAAACCGCTCGTCGCGGAATAGCCGAAAGGAGCAGACCATGCTCGCAATGCTGTCGCTTCTCGAACTGCTGATCGTGCTCGTCGTGGCGGGATTTCTGCTGGCCGGCGGCGTCGTCATCTACGCCGCCGTACGGCGCGGGCGCCAGGTGGCCGGACGTGACGTACCGCGTTCTTCCGACAACGACTAGCCGTGTTCATCGAAGTCCGCTACTCGGAGAGCACCTCGAAGAACGCGTCGACGTGCCGCCGGTCGTAGACCGGCGTCTCGCGCATTTCAGCATTCGCCCACGCGCGAAACGCTTCAAGATCCACGCGCTGACTCTGTCGCTTTGCAACCGCGACGGCTTGAGTTAGCCCGGAGTAATCGTTCCACGCCCAGTAGTGCATAAAGCGGTCGCGAACGGAATCGGTGGCGTTGATGACATGCAGCAGCTCGCCGCGGCGCCGTACCGTCGTCCACTCCGTCACGACGTCCCGCCCGATCGCCAATGGCCCGCGAGGGAAATCGACGGTCCAGGCGACTGCGTCGTGAACGTAGATACGCCCCTCCTCGCGGAATCCGAGCGGCGCGAGAATCGCCGAAATCTCACGCCGAGAAACTTCGACCGTCATGACGAAATCGTTGTCGGCGGACATGTATGCGTCGGGCGCGTAATACGTCGCCGCGCTTCCCCCGCACAATACGGCGGTGAGTCCCGCTCCGTCGAGCGCCGTGCAGACGGCGAACGCGCCGTCGATGAGCGATGAGCCGGGTCGCATCATACGGGCTTACCAGGTCGCCGCGGTCGCTGACGTACCGATGCGGCGATCCTGCGAATCTCGGGATCCCCCTGCGCGAGACGTTCGAGTAAGGCCCGAAGCTCGGCCGCCGCGTGCCATCGGCGATCGAGCTCCACCAGGCGCGTCCGCCCCACCATGCGCGATGCCACGATTCCGAGGTCCCCAAGCGCGACGACGGCGTTCTGGACGGAGATCAGATGTGCGCCGAGCAGCGTGGCGATTTGGCGTGGATACGCCGGTTCGATCAGGACGATCAACTTCAAGACGCGTTCTCGGAGAACCGAACCGAACAGGCTGTCACCGCGGCCTCTCATATGACTATCTTAGCGTAGTCACATGACTATGTCCAGATAGTCCATTGCGCTTTTTTTCGCTACGCGGCCTTTGGTGCCCGAACTGCCGTTCGTGAAGAACGAATTCGGCTACACCGTGCAACAACATCATGACCGCACGTACCGACCGGGAACTCGAACGTATGTTCGGGCATACTCTGAGTCCCGATGCCCGATCCCGAGTACGCCGAGCTCCACTGCTGGTCGAACTTCAGCTTCCTCGAGGGGGCCTCGCACCCTGAGGAGCTGGTCGAGCGCGGCCTTGCGCTGGGGCTGCGCGGGATCGCGCTGACCGACCGGGACGGGCTCTACGGGGCGGTCCGCTTCGCCAAGGCGGCCGTGCCGACGCCACAGCTCGCTGCGCTGTGCGGCGCCGAGCTGACGCTGGAGTCCGCCGCCGCCGAGCCCATTCGGGCCAGCCGGCCGGCGCGCTCGGCCAAGGACGTGCCGACCGACACGCCGCGGCTCGTCCTGATCGCCGCCGACAAGACCGGCTACGCCAACCTCGCCCGGCTCATCTCGATGGCCCAGATGCGCGGGCGCAAGCGCGACGCGCGTCTGCGGCTGGAGGATCTCGACGGGCGCACCGACGGGCTCGTCGCGCTGTCGGGCGGGCGCAACGGGATCGTCGAGAAGGCACTGCTGCGGCGCGACAACGACGGCGCGGTCGCGCTGGGCGCGCGGCTGCGCGACCTCTTCCCCGGCCGCTTCTACCTCGAGCTGCAGCACCACGCGCGGCCGGAGGATCCCGCGCTGATCCGCGCGCTGGTGCGTCTGGCGATGCAGCTCGACGTACCGTACGTCGCGACCAACGGCGTCGCGTACGCGGCGCGCGAGGATGCGCAGCTGTGCGACGTGCTGACGTGCGTGAAGTACGGCGCGTCGCTGCAGAACGCGGGCACGCTGCTGCGCCCCAACCACGAGCACGATCTCAAATCGCCCGCGCGCATGGCGCGGCTGTTCGCCGAGTTTCCGCTCGCGATCGCGAACACGCTTGCGATCGTCGAGCGGTGCGCGTTCCGGCTCGACAAGCTGCGCGGCGAGTTTCCGCTCTTCCCGATCCCGGACGACGAGACGTCGGCGCACTCCTACCTGCGCACGCTCGTGTACCGCGGCGCGAAGGGGCGCTATCCGCAGCCGCTCGATCCCAAGGTCGAGCGGCAGCTCGAGTACGAGCTCGGCATCATCGCGCGCATGGACCTCGCCGGCTATTTCTCTGGTCGTGTGGGACATCGCCAACGCCGCGCAGCGGCTCGGCGTGCTCGCGCAAGGCCGCGGCTCGGCGGCGAACTCCGTCGTGTGCTACGCGCTGGGCATCACCGCGGTCGATCCGATCAAGGGCGAGCTGCTGTTCGAGCGGTTCTTGAGCGAAGAGCGCGGCGAAGTGCCCGACATCGACATCGACTTCGCGCACCAAGACCGCGAGAAGGTGATCCAGTACGTCTACGAGCGCTACGGCCGCGAGCACGCGGCGATGGCGGCGGAGGTGATCACATACCGTACGCGCTCGGCGATTCGCGACGTCGGCAAAGCGCTGGGTCTCACGCTGGGGCAAGTCGACGCGATCGTGCGCGAGTACGACACGCGCGAGTCGCTCGCCGGCGCCGTCGGTGCGGCGCACGTCGAGGAGAAGAAGCTGCCGGTCTCGGTCGCCAAGCGGCGCGATCTCGACGCGGGCTCGAACATTCTGATGTCGCGGGAAGAGGACGCTCCGGCGGCAACGCCGGGCCGCGTTCACACACCGGGCTTCCAAGACGCCGACGAGCGCGCGCACACGCCGCCGCCGGCGCGGCCCGCGCCGTGGTCGTTCGAAGCCGGCGACTACGGCGCCGATCCCGACGCGCACTTGCGCGGGCCGGTCGGCGGCGCGCTCGGCGCGCTGCTGATGCGGATCTGCCGGCGCATCGACGGCTTCCCGCGGCACATGGGGATCCACAGCGGCGGGATGGTGATCACGCGCTCGGCGCTGATCGAGGTCGCGCCGGTGGAGTGGGCGTCGATGCGCGACCGCACGATCGTGCAGTGGGACAAGGACGATCTGTCCGACCTCGGGCTCATCAAGATCGATTTGCTCGGGCTGGGCATGCTGTCGCTGCTGCGCGACGCGTTCGCGCTGCACCGGCGCCGTTATCCCGAGCGGCCGGCGCTCTCGCTCAACGACATCCCAGGCGACGACCGCCCGACGTACGAGATGCTGCAGCGCGCCGACTCGATCGGCGTGTTCCAAGTCGAGTCGCGCGCGCAGATGTCGATGCTGCCGCGCCTCAAACCGGCATGCTTCTACGACATCGTGATGCAGGTCGCGATCATTCGGCCCGGCCCGATCCAAGGCGACATGATCCACCCGTTCTTGCGCCGCCGCAACGGTCTCGAGCCCGTGACGTACCCGCATCCCAAGCTCAAGCCGATCCTCGAGCGCACCATGGGCGTGCCGCTGTTCCAAGAGCAGGGGATGCGCATGGCGATGGAAGCCGCGGGGTTTTCGGCCGGAGAAGCGGATCGCTTGAGGCGCGCGATGGGACACAAGCGCTCGCGCGAGCGTATGATCGAGCTTTATCCACGCCTTGTGGATGGAATGGTGCATAACGGCATCCCGCGCGAGGACGCCGACAAGCTCTATCACATGCTCGAAGGCTTCGCGGATTACGGCTTTCCGGAATCGCACGCAGCCTCGTTCGCATTGCTGGCCTATGCGTCGGCGTACGTGAAATGTCACGAGCCCGCCATCTTCTGCGCCGCGATCCTCAACGTGCAGCCGATGGGCTTTTATTCGACGGAAGTGCTGGTGAACGACGCGCGCCGCCACGGCGTCGTCGTGAAGCCGATCACGGTGAACGAGAGCGAATGGTGGAGCTTCGTCGACAAGGACGGCGCGCTGCGCCTGGGCTTCCACCTCGTGCGCGGGATGGGCGAAGTCCAGCGCGACCGCCTCGAGCGCGCGCTGTCGTACGGTACCCAATGTCACCCTGAGCTTGTCGAAGGGTGCGCCACCGACGAAGGCACGGCGCCTTCCGAGTTCGCGGACTTGCTCGACTTCGCGCGGCGCACGATGATCGAACGCGACGCGCTGGAAAACCTTGCCGCCGCGGGCGCGTTCGCCCCGTGGTATCCGACGCGCCGTGAAGCGATGTGGGCGCTGCGCGGCCTCGACGAGCGCGAGACGCGCGGCGAGCTGGGCCGCGCGATGGAGATCGCCGACGAACCCGATGCGATACTGCCGAAGCTCACCGCGATCGAGCAGACGACGCTCGACATCCACGCGACCGGCGTGAGCGACGTGCAGCCGATCGCGCACGTGCGGCCGTTCCTCGATGCGCAAAACGTGCTCGCCGCGAGCCGCCTGAACGCGATGCCGAAGAACCTCGTGTGCAAGATCGGCGGCCTGGTCATCACGCGCCAGCGCCCCGGCACGGCGAAAGGCTTCGTGTTCCTGACGATCGAGGACGAAACGGGCTTGGTGAACGTGATCGTGCGCCCCGACGTCTACGAGCGCAACCGCCGCACCATCCGCACCTCGCAGTGCCTGATCGTCGAAGGCGTGCTCCAAAAAGAGTACGGCTGCGTCGACGTGATCATGAAACGCTGCTGGCCGCTGGACGCCCACGGCGCCGCCGAGAAGGTCCGCGCCCGAAACTTTCACTAACGGGGATTCATGCGGAACGTGGCAGCCGCGCTAGGCCTCGCGGTGGCGCTTGCGGCCTGCACGATGCAAGCCCGGACAGGAACCATCGGTGACGACGTCTCCGGGGCGGCCGTCGCGCAGACGATTGATATCCAGATCGCGCCGTCGCTGCGCAGCGTGCCGGGACTGGTCGTCGCCCCCGCGGCATGCCCCGAGCACCTCGACGTCTCGCGCGGAAAGACCGGTTACTGCGTGCTGCGCGCGAGCGGCATACCGTTGCGAATCGCGGTGATCGCCGGCACCGAATACGGGAAGGTTCTCGTCAAGCAGGCCGAGGCGTTGATCGAGCTGCGCGACATCGAACGGCGGGAACGCGCGTCGCTCGCATTCGATTACGGTCTTCGCGCGGACGTTCGGTGCGGTACGCCGCGATTTCGCGTGGCGGTCGCGGGGACGAGGTTCACGTGCGCGCTCTCCGGCCGAGGGCTGCCGGCCGATCACGTCGACGCGAAGGTCGTCGACAATGCGGGTCACGTCTTCTTGTTCAAGCCGCACGGTGCCACGTCTCCCGTCATGTCGGCGCTGGCGCCGTACCTTCACAGCCACAAGATCGGGCGGCCGGCAATCATCCCCGGGAAGCTGATCGCGCGCTACATCGAGATTGCCGTACGCACGACCGCATACGAGACATCCGCACTCAGCATGCCGATCGGCGCGGCGACGTGCCCTGCGATCGTGGATCTGAGCGCTGCGCGGCGCGGTCGCTGCCGGCAGCGCGTCGCCGGCAGGCAGTTGCGGGTGGACGTGTGGCTCGACGAGCCCGTCGGGATCCACGTGCAAACAGTAGACTTCGCCATCGACACGAAGCGCCTTGCTGCGGGCGCCGCGGATCTCTATCGCGGCAAGCTCGAAGCAGCCGGCTACCACATGCTCGTGGGCGTGGAGTGCGGACCGAATCGCATCGCCGTCGCGACGCAGCAGCACGGCATCCCGTGCACCCTGACGTACGGCGCGAAGTCGCGCCCGCTCACCGCCGTCCCAGACGCAAGCGGGCGCGGAATGCGCTACTACCTCCCCGACCTGGCACCTACGCCAGCGCCGAGATGAGCCGGTCGACGCCTTCGTAGAGCGCGGCGGGTTCCGTGGCGAGCGAGATGCGCACGAAGCCTTCGCCGTTCGCTCCGAACGCTGAGCCAGGGGCGACGGCGACACGGCGCTCGCGCAACAGCGCGAACGCGAAGTCGCGGCTTGAAAGCTCGCTCGCGCGTACGTCGGCCCACACGTAGAACGCGCCGCTCGGAGGCAGCGCGGGGACGTGCGCCGCGGCGAGGCGGCGGCACACTTCGTCGCGGCGCTCGCGATATGCCGCAACCATCTGTCCGACGATGTCTTGCGGTCCGGTCAGAGCCGCGAGCGCGGCGTATTGCGCGGGCGCGTTGACGCACGAGATCAGCGGCTCTTGCAGCTTCGCGATCTGCGCGATCGCGCGTGACGGCGCGGCGACATAGCCGACGCGCCAGCCCGTCATCGCGTACGTCTTGGAAAAGGTGTAGATCGAGATCGTGCGCTCCGGATCGCCCACCGCCGCGGCGCTGACGAAACGTTCGTCGAACACGGTCTCGTCGTAGCATTCGTCCGACACGACCCAGAGGTTTCGTGACGCTGCGAAAGCAGCGATCTCGTGCATCCGCGCGCGATCGATCACCGACCCGAGCGGATTGGACGGCGAGTTCAGCAGCAACACTTTCGTGCGGGCGTCGCAGAGCCGCTCGAGATCGGCGATCATCGGCAAAAAGCCGTTCTCCGCGAGGAGCGGGTACGACAAGGTACGCGCGCGCAGCATCGTCGCGTCCATCGCGAAATTGGGCCAACCAGGATCCGGGAGCAAGATGCCGTCACCGGGATCGAGCACGGCCGCGAGCGCGGCGAAGATTCCCTCAACACCGCCGTTCGTCACGACGACGTCGTTCGGGTTGACGTCGTACCCGTTGCGCGAGCGAATCTTTTCGGCGAGCGCTTCGCGCAGCTCGGGGATTCCCGCGTTTGAGACATAGCCCGTCTTGCCGGCGCGCGCCGCAGCGTCTGCCGCATCGACGACATGTGCCGGCGTCGGGAAATTCGGATCGCCGACCGCGAGCACGATCGCCCCTGGCGTCTGCCACGCCTCGTCCATGATCTCGCGAATCCCGGAGCGCGGCATCGCTACGATCGTGGCGCTGACCGCCGAAAGCTGCTGACTCATCATCGCGAGGTCGACCTTCGGCGTCGCTCTACTCGATAACCGCTACCGGGGCGGCAGCGCGCGCTTCCAAAGGTCCCACGCGCGCGAGACTAGGCCCGCTTGGGTCTGCGTGGCGCGGCGCGCTTCGTCGGCGCTGAGGTATGTCGGCGTGCCGAGCCGCATCGCATCGGCTTGCAGTTGCGCGTCCTGGCCGGTGTAGTACGCGCGGAACACCGCTTCGGGGATGGAGCCGGCGACGGCAACCATGCCGTGGCCGCGCATCAGCGCGACGTTCGCGCTACCGAGCGTGTGCGCCAGCGCGTCGCCCAGCGGCTGCGTGCTGACCAGCATGTCGGTCGCGCTGCCGCCCGCGTCGCGGATCTCGAACACCGGCACGCCGGCGCCCAAGAACGCACCCATGTGGAACACCGGCTGCAGGTGCACCGCCGTCACGCCGAACGGGATCACCGCCGGCGTGTGCGCGTGCACGATCGCGTTCACGTCCGGACGCGCCTTGTAGATCGCGCCGTGGATGAAGCGCTCCGCGTAACTCGTGCGCCCGTTCGCGTCGAGCGCGGTGCTGTCGAGATCGTACGTCAAGATGTCCGCCGCCGTCACGAGCGCCGGCGCCATGCTGCGTGCGAGCCGGTAGCGGTTCGCGTTCTGCGGATCGCGGACGCTGACGTGGCCGAAGCCGTCGACGACGCCTTCGTGCGCGAGGATGCGGTTCGCGGTGACGAGCTCGTCGATGACGTTCGCATTCGTATCTGCCGCCGCGCCGCGGGCGCGCGGCAACGCCATCGTCGCCACGGCGAGCGCCCCGACGACGAAGGAGCTGCGTCTCATCGGCGTCTCAGACCGCGCCTGCGGTGTTGCATTGCATTCGGACCACGTAGGCTACTCCGCTGCGGCGGGCCACATTCCTTTTGTCGCGAAGGCGAGCGCCGTGCGCCGACCGTACGAACTCTTCATCATCCTCGCCGTGCTGCTGGGACTCCTCGCCCGCCCCGCGGCAGCCCACGTCACACGCTTCGAGCCGCTGGCGCGGACGCCGATTGCGTACGGCTATGAAAAAATCACCGGCAAGCTGTGGTTCGCCGACAGCCCCGACACGGCCGCGAACCGGCGCATCGTCGACATCGCGCTCGCACCGCGCGCGAAGGGCCTCGTGGTGTCATCCGCCGACGTCGTGATCCTCGCGCCGGCCGACCGCTCGCGGGCGAACGGTGCAGCGGTGATCGACATCCCCAACCGCGGCGGCGCGACCGCGCTCGCCCTCAACCGCGGCCGCTTCTCGCGCGATCCGGCGCGGCCCGATGAGTTGGGCGACGGCTTCTTGATGCGCCAGGGCTTCAGCGTCGTCGTGATCGGCTGGCAGTTCGACGTGCCGCGCGAGCCTGGTCTGCTCGGCTTGAGCGCGCCTGTCGCAACGCAGGGCGGCAAGCCGATCACGGGCCTGGTGCGCAGCGACTTTCACGTCGACGCCGCGGCGGGCGAGCACGGCATCGGCGACCGCGATCACGTGCCGTACCCGATCGCTTCGGAGAGCGATGCCGCGAACGTGCTCACCGAGCGCGACGACGTAATCGCGCCGCGCCGCACGATCCCGCGCGACCGCTGGCGCTTCACGCACGGCGGCGCGTCGCTCGCGCTCGATGGCAGCTTCGTGCCGGGGAAGATCTACGAGCTCGTGTACCGCGCGAAAGATCCCGTCGTCGTGGGGCTCGGGCTCGCGGCGGTGCGCGACGCCGTGTCGTATCTCAAGCACGACGCATCCGCGCCGCTGCACGTCGCGCGCGCATACGGCTTCGGCGTCTCGCAGAGCGGGCGTTTCTTGCGTATGCTCGTGCAGCGCGGTTTCAACGCGGACGAAGCGGGCCGGCCCGTGTTCGATGCGATTATGCCGATCGTCAGCGGCCCGTCGCTGGGCAGCTTCGATCACCGCTTCGCGCAGCCGTCGCGCGACGCGGCAGCGTTCTCGTCGTTCTTCTATCCCACCGACGTGCCGCCGTTCCGCGAGGCGGACTGGCCGCTGCCGCCGCGGCTCAAAGTGATCGACATCGACACGTCGCACGAGTACTGGGGCCGCACCGCGTCGCTGATGACCACCACCGACGACGGCGCGCGCGACGTCGTACTGCCCGACACGGTGCGCTTCTACGCCATCGCCGGCGGCATGCACATACCGAATCTGGCGGACACGCTGCGTGACGGCATGCGCCAGCGCACGAACCCGCTCGACTACCGCTGGGTGGAGCGCGCGCTGCTGCTGCGGCTCGACGACTGGGTGCGCACCGGGACGCCGCCGCCGCCCAGCGTGTATCCCACGATCGCGGGCGGCACGCTCGTCGCGCCGGAGGCGTGGACGTTTCCGGCGATCCCGGGCATCGCGGCACCGAGCGCGATCGCGCTGCACCGCACGTGGCGCTACGACTTCGGCACGCGCTGGAGCGCCGGTCTCGACGAGCGCGAACCGCCGTCGGTCGGCGCGCCCTACGCGACGCTGGTGCCGCGCGTCGACGGGGACGGCATCGATCTCGGCGCGCTGCGGCTGCCGGAGATCGCGGTGCCGCTCGCGACGTACACGGGCTGGAACCTGCGCACGCCGCAGACCGGCTTCGGCGACCGTCTCGTCGACTTCTTCGGCACGTTTGCACCGTTCGCGCCGACGCGCGAGGCGCGCCTCGCCGGCAACGACCCGCGGCCGTCGATCGACGAGCGCTACGCCGACCGCGACGCGTACCTCAAAGCATACGACGACGCGACCGCGGCGCTGGTGCGCGACGGCTACCTGCTCGCTGCCGATGCGCCCGCCCTGCACCTGCGCGCCCAGCAGCTCTGGGACGAGGTGGGCGCGGGACGCTGAAGAACCGCGTACGCCTCTCGCCCAAGGAGGCCTCATGAAGCGAATCGTCGCCGCGCTCGCACTCGCGCTGCTCGCCACCGGTGCCGCATCGGCGCAGTCCTATCCCGACGATCCGGGACTGGGCACCGAGCGCGGCATCGAGCAGGTGAACAACTCCGGCCAGGTCGGCACGGTGACGCTGTTCCGGCGCGGTGCCGCCACGCGCGTCGTCGTGGACCTCAAGGGCACCGACCCCGGCCGCGTGCAGTCGGTGCGGCTATACCGCGGGCCGTCGTGCGACGACCTCGGCACCAGCGGACCGGCATACTTTTTGAGCGACATGCGCAACGGCACGTCCGTCTCGACCGTCAAAGCACCGGAAGACAAGCTGCTCTCCGGCAACTACAATCTCGTCGTGTTCTCGTCGAACGCCAAAGGCGCGCGCGCGACCGCTTGCGGACACCTCTACGCATCATGAGCGCGGACCAGACCGATCCCGTCAACGCCACCAAGGCCGGCTTCTCGCGCCGCGGCTTCGTGTCGCTCGGTGCGGGCGCGGCAATCGCGGCCGCCGGCACGACCGCAACGAACGCGCAGACGGAAGGCTTCGGCAAGCCGCACCCGCCGATCGTCGCCGAAGACGACTCGATGATCGTCGTGTCGCGCCCGCACCTCATGCCGAGCGCCGGCGGCCCGATCCCCGCGTACGCGGCGATGCCGCGCAGCGTCACGCCGCGCACGCCCGGCGTCGTCGTGATCCAGCACATCTGGGGCGTCGACGCGACGATCCGCGACACGGTGCGGCGCTATGCGAAGAACGGCTACATCGCGATCGCACCGGAGCTGTTCGGCCGGCTCAACGCGCCCAGCGGCGACGGGCTGGACGACTACCAGCCGTTCGTGGCGTTCGCGACGAAGATGTCCGCGCAAGGTTTCGTCACGACGGACGCGCTCGCCGCGCGTGACTGGATCCACGCGCAGGCGAAGGACGCGTCGATCGGCATCACCGGCTTCTGCATGGGCGGCGGGATCGCGTTGCAGCAGATCATCGACTCGAAAGCGTACGCGGCGTGCTCGATGTTCTACGGCAGCGTTCGCCCCGGCACGAAGAGCGACGACCCCACGACCGCGACGACGTTCGACTTCACCCGCCGCATCACGACGCCGCTGATGGGCAGCTTCGGCGGCCGCGACACCTCGATCAAGCCGGAAGACGTCCGCGCGATGTTCGCGCGCTTGACGGTGCCCCACGACCTGAGAATCTACGACGAGGCCGGCCACGCGTTCTTCGACGACACGCGCTCCAGCTACGTCCCGAGCGCGGCCGCCGACGCTTGGACGCGCACGCTCGCATGGTTCAAAAAGTACCTGACCTGAACGCCACTGTCACCCTGAGCTTGTCGAAGGGTGCGCCACGATCGTGCCGTTCGACGGCGGACCAGATCGGCACATAGCGAAGATCGCCGTATGACCACCTCCGTGCTCAACGCGCTCGACGCGCACGCCGCCGAAAGACCGGACGCGCTCGCGCTCGACGACGTCTCGTACGCGTCGCTGCGCGAAGCGTCGCTCCGCGTCGCCGCGAAGTTTCGCGACGCGGGCTTGAAGCCGGGCGACCGGTTGGCGATCTACGCGGAGAACCGACTCGGTTTCGTGTACGCGTACCTGGGCGGGTTGCGCGCCGGCGCGATCGTCGTCACGGTAAACGTCCTCTACCGCACGGCCGACCTGACGAACATCCTCGACGACGCCACGCCGTCGGTCGTGTGCGTGTCCGCGCAGAGCGCGCAGTTCGTTCCACCGCAGGAAGGGCGTGCGGTCATCGACCTCGCGGACGTCGAGGCATGGGCGCACGACGCATCCATCGCGCCGCTCGCAGACCCGCCGCCGGTCGCGGCGGACGACGTCGCGATTTTGATCTACACCAGCGGCACCACCGGCCGCTCGAAGGGCGCGATGCTCACGCACGGCAACCTCGGCGCGATCGGCGATCAGCTCACCGAGGCGTGGCGCTGGACGAGCGCCGACACGCTGCTGCTGACGCTGCCGCTGTTCCACGTGCACGGACTGGGCGCCGGCTTGAACGGCACGCTCGTCGCGGGCGGGCGCGTGCTGCTGCGCGAGCGCTTCGACGCACCGTCGGTCGTGAGCGCGCTCGCGAACGGCGGCGCGACGATGTTCTTCGGCGTGCCGACGATGTACGTGCGCATCCTCGAACAAGCCGGCGACGACGTACGTTTCGACCGCGTGCGCCTGTTCGTGTCGGGCTCCGCCGCGCTGCCGGCGACGGTGCACGAAGAGTTCGCGCGCCGCTTCGGCGTGTCGATTCTCGAGCGCTACGGCGCCACCGAGTTCGGCTTCGCGCTGAGCAACCGCTATGAAGGCCCGCGCCACGCGGGCACCGTCGGCTTCCCATTACCGCACGTCGGCATCCGGCTCGCCGATCCCGACGGCAAAGACGTCGCGCCGGGCGACGCGGGCGAGATCCTCGTCGACGGCCCGAACGTGTTCAAGGGCTACTGGCGCAACGACGCCGCTACCGTTGCGGCGTTCTGGAACGACGACGGCGCGCCGCGCTGGTACCGCAGCGGCGATCTCGCGACGTTCGATCCCGAGCGCGGCTACGCGATCAACGGCCGCCTCAAGGAGCTCGTGATCAGCGGCGGCTTCAACGTGTACCCGATCGAGGTCGAGACGGAATTGCTGCGCGTCCCCGGCATCCGCGCGGCTGCGGTCGTCGGCCAGCCCGATCCCGCGCGCGGCGAGATCCCCGTCGCGTTCGTCGAGGTCGACGACGCGTTCGACGCCGATGCGGCGCTCGCAACGCTGCGCGAGCGGCTCGCGAGCTTCAAGGTGCCCAAGCACCTCTACCCGATCGACGCGCTGCCGCGCAACGCGATGGGCAAGGTGGAGAAGCCGCGCCTGCGCGAGCTGCTCGCGAGCCGCGCGGCCTCTCCGTCGCGGCGTTAGCGCCTAGTACGCGCCCAGCGGCGTCTCCAGGGGCGCGGATGCGTCGTCGTACTCCTCGTGGATGCTCGCGCCGGTGTAGTCGCGCATCTTGCTCGCGGCGAACAGCGAGATCACCGCGCACGCCGCGATGTACACCGCGATCGCATAGCCGGTGTGATACGTCGCGTACAGCCACGCGGCCAGCAGCGGCGCCGGTCCGCCCGCGATCACGGACGCGAGCTGATAGCCCAGCGACGCGCCGCTGTACCGCAAGCGCGGCGTGAAGCTCTCCGCGATGAACGCCGCTTGGGGCCCGTACTGGATGTCGTGCGGGATCAGCGACAAGAAGATCGCGAGGAAGATCAGCGCCGGCGTGCCGGTATTCAGCAGCGCGAAGTACAGGAATCCGAACACGCCGGTCACGGCCGCGCCGATCATGTACGTCTTGCGGCGCCCGATGCGATCCGAAAGCTGCCCGAACAGCGGGATCCACACCGCGGAGCCGACCGACGCGATGAGCACCGCGGTGATCAGAAAATCACGCGGCTGCGCGAGCACCGTCGTGCCGTACGAAAAAATGTACGCCGTGAAGATGTAGAACGGCGCCTGCTCCGACATGCGCGCGAGCGCCGACAGCACGATGTCCTTCCCGTGCTGCCGGAACACTTCGGTCACCGGCGTCTTCTCGAGCTTGTTCTCCGTGGCGAGCCGCCGGAACGTCGGCGTCTCCTCGATGCCGAGCCGAATCCACAGCCCGACGCCGACCAGCACGATGCTCAAGAAGAACGGGATGCGCCAGCCCCAGTCGATGAACGCGGGCCCGGAGTACGCGCTGAACGCGAGCACCGCGGCGTTCGCGAGGATGAGCCCGGCCGGCACGCCGAACTGCGGCCAGCTCGCGATCAGCCCGCGGCGACCGTTCGTGCGCGCCCACTCCATCGACAGCAGCACCGAGCCGCCCCACTCGCCACCCACGCCGACGCCTTGCACGAAGCGCAGCACGGTGAGGATGATCGCGCCCCAGATCCCGATCGACGCGTAGCCCGGCACGAAGCCGACCAGAAACGTCGCGATCCCCATCAGCAGCAGCGTCGCGATCAGCGTCGCCTTGCGCCCGATGCGGTCGCCGTAATGGCCGAAGATCGCCGCGCCGACGGGCCGCGCCACGAAGCCGACGCCGTAGATCAGAAACGCCTGCAGCTGACCGACCAGCGGGTCGCTGTTCGGAAAGTACAGCTTCGCGAACACGAGCCCGGTCACGGTGCTGTACAGGAAGAAGTCGTACCACTCGATCGAGGTGCCGATCGTGCTCGCGACGACGGCGCGCGTGAGCTGGGGGCGCGCGTTCGCGGTGACGTCAGCCGAACCGTTTGCAGCCATCGAACCTCCGCATGACGGGCGCCCGGCATCGCATTCGAGCACGGCGGGCACCCACTGGCGTGCGTGATACCCGCGAACGCTCGCATCGAATGCAGGCGAGGCAGAGCTCTGCCGCCGTGACGGCGAAGGGAGAACCCCGATGGCGACGACGATCGTCCACGCCGCGGACGTGCACCTCGAGACCGCGTTCACCGAGGTGCGCGGCGGCGCTCGCCGGCGGGCCGCGCTGGCGGACGCGTTCGCGCGCGTCGTCGACCTCGCGCTGGAACGCCGCGCCGACGCGCTGACGATCGGCGGCGACCTGTACGAAGCCGAGCGCGCGGGCCCGCAGACGGCGCGCTTCATCTTCGCGCAGCTCGCTCGCTTCACGGGACCGGTGTTCATCGCGCCGGGCAACCACGATCCGTACTCCGCGCGCGCGCTCTACGCGCGCGACGACCGCCCTGCCAACGTCCACGTGTTCGCCGAACCGGCGTGGAGCGCGTCGCCGCTGGCCGACGGCGTCACGATCTACGGCTTCGGTCACGCACCCGCCGACCCGGGCCGGCCGTTCGCGAACGCGCGCTTCGACCGTCCCGGCGCGCGCATCGCGCTCGTGCACGGCAGCGACGAGGACCGCTGCCCGCCCGGCAAGCGCCCAACCGCGCCGTTCACGCTGGCGGAGATCGTCGCGTCGGGCGCGACGTGCGCGCTCACCGGACACTATCACGGCGGCTCCGTGCGCGCCGACGGCGCCGGCGTGCCGCGGCTCGCGTACCCCGGCTCGCCGGAACCGATCAAGTTCGGCGAGCGCGGCACGCACGGCGCGCTCGTCGTGACGGTGGAAAATGGCCGCGTCGCGCTGGAGCCGGTGGAGCTCGCGCGCACGCGCTTGCCCGACGTCGACGTCGCGCTGGACGACGCGACCAGCGAGCACGCGGTGCTCGGCGCGCTCGAAGAAGCGCTCGCGCCGTACGGCCGCGACGACTTTCTGCGCGTGCGCTTGTGCGGCACGGTCGCGCCCGGCACGCGCATCGACCGCGAGCTCATCGCCGACCGCTTCGCGGCGGCGCTCGGCGCGATCGAGCTGATCGACGAGACTGCGTGCGCCGATTACGCCGCCATCGCGCACGAGCCCAACGTGCGCGGCCGCGCCGTCGCCGATCTGCTCGCGCTCGCCGCGGGCGGTGATCCCGACGCGCGCGCGGCCCTGCGCTGCACCGTCGCGGCCTTCTCCGCCGGAAATCTCGCACCGTGAGGCTGCGGTCGCTGCGCGTCGAGGGCTTCGGCCGGCTCGCCGACCGGTCGTTCGCGTTCGGGCCGGGGCTCAACGTCGTCGTCGGGCGCAACGAGGCCGGCAAGTCGACGCTCGCGGCGGCGCTCGTCGCGTCGCTCTACGGTTTTCGGCGCGGCGAGAAAGAACGGTGGCGGCCGTGGTCCGGCGGCGCCGCGTACGCGAGCGGGCTGACGTACGAGACGTCGGACGGCGCAGTGTGGGAAGTGCACCGCGCGTTCGACCACGACACCAAAGGCGTGCGCGTCTACGACGCAGGCGGCGCCGACGCGGCCGCGCGCATCGGCAACGGCAAGTCGCTCAGCCCCGGCGAAGCGCACTTGCAGATCTCGCTCGACGTGTTCTTGCAGACGGCATGCGTGCGCCAGCGCGCGATCGCGCTCGACGGCGGCAGCGCGGGCGACGTCGCGGGCGCGCTCGCGCAAGCGCTCGGCGGCGGACCCAAAGAAGACGCCGCGCTGGGCGCGCTGGAGCGCCTCGACGACGCCGTGCGCAAGTACGTCGGCACGGAGCGCGCGCACAAGAACGCACCGCTGAAGAAGCTGCGCGAGCTGGAACTGCAGCAGCGCCGCGACGCGGCCGAGGCGCGCGCCGCGCTGGAGACGCTCGCGTCGCTGCGCGAGAAGATCGCCGCCGAATGCGCGAAGCGCGATCGCGATAGCGGAAAGGCCGCGCTGCTCGATCGGCGCAAGCGCGCGCTGTGCGCGGCGCAGATTCGCGCCCGGCTCGCAACGCTCAAGGAGCACCGCGCCGACATTGCCGCCGTGCAAGCGGCGCGCGCGCAGTTCGACGACGTCGCGGACTTCGATGCCGACCGCGTCGGTGCGCTCGACGACGCGTACCACGCATGGCGCACGGCCGACAGCGTCGCCGACGCGGCCGCGCACGGCGTCGCGGAGCACGCGCTGAGCGCGGACGAACGCCGCGAGCTCGCCGAGCGCCGCGCCGACGCCGGCACGCTGGACGACGACGCGTTCAACGCGCTCCATGCGGTCGCGGGCCAGGCGGACGCGGCGCGGGCGAAAGCAGCTGCCGCATCATACGCGGCCGCCGTGGCGCGGCACGAGCGCAGCGGGACCCGCTCGCTGACCGGCGTCCTGCTGGCGGCGGCGCTGGTCGCATGGATCTCCGACGCCGGCGTGGCGATCGCGCACGCGTGGCTGTGGACCGCCGTCGGAGCCGCGATCGCCGTCGCGCTGACGGCCGCCGCGTTCGCGCGCGGCCGGGTGCGCGCGCAGCGTTTGCGCGAAGCGGAGCGGCTCCAGCGCACCGCGGACGCGGCGCTCGGCGAGGAGCACACTGCGGCAGGGGCGGTCGCGCGCGTGCTGGAGCCGTTGCGCATTGCGAACGTCGACGAGCTCGTGCGGCGCCGTGCGCGCTACGTCGCGCTGCTCGCACGCGAAGGCGCCGCCGTCAAGGCGGAAGCCCGCGCGCAAGGCGCCCGCGACGTTGCCCATGCCGACGCCGCGCGCTTCGACGCGCTCGCAGACGAGCTCGTCCCCGGCGTCGCGGGCGACCGCGCAGAACGCCGCGAGGCCGCGCACCGGCGCGCCGCGCGCCGCGCGGAACGCGACGGGCTGGATGCGCGCCTCGCGATGCTGGAGCTGCGGCGCGGCGACATCCTGCACGGCGACGACGACCGCGCGCTGCAAGCGGAGTACGACGCGCTGCTCGCGGCCGGGGTCGTGCCCGCGGACGACGACGACCCGCAAACGCTGCGCGCGGTGGAACGCGAGCACGCGGAGCTCGACACGCGCGTACGCGACGCCGAACGCACCGTCGCGAACCTCGAAGGCGAGCTGCGCGCCGGGCGAAGAGGCCGTCACCGACATCGCCGCGCTCGACGAAGCGCTCGCCGCGACGCGCGCCGAGATCGCGCGCCTCGAAGCGTTCGAGCGCGCGGTGAAGCTCGCGCGCAAGACGATCGCAACGCGCAAGGACGAAGCGCACACGGCGTTCGCGCGCCGGCTGGAAGAGTACAGCGCCGGCGTGCTCGGCACGATCACCGCCGGCCGCTACGGCGAGATCCGGCTCGATCCCGCGACGCTCGCGATCCGCGTCCGCATCCCGGAGACAAACGGCTTCGAAGACGTCGACAAACTCTCGGCGGGCACCCGCGACCAGATCGCGCTCGTCGTCCGCTTCGCGACGGCGCGCATGTTCGCGGAAGGCCTGGAAACGCCGCCGCTGCTGCTCGACGACCCCTTCGCGTTCTGGGACACCGACCGCATCACGCGCTGCCTCCCGATCCTGATGCACGGCGCCCTGGACGCGCAATGCATCCTGTTCACCGCAAGCCCCGACCTCGCCGACGCCGTCGAAGCCGCCGGCGGAACGCGAATCGACCTACGCGCCCCAGTCCCGGCGTAACCCTGCCGTCACCCTGAGCTTCCTGTCACCCTGAGCTTGTCGAAGGGTGCGCCACCAACCGCGCCGTCATCGACTACACCGCGAGCTCCGCCATCAAGCGCGGAACCTCCGCGGACAATTCACGCGCGAGAAATCCGAACCCGATCCGCTTCGCGAGCACATCGCCGGCGCGAGCGTGCAAATACACACCCCACGCTGCCGCGACAAGCGGCGCCGCGCCGCGCGCCAGCAAGCCGCCGATGATGCCGGCCAGCACGTCACCCGAGCCGGACGTCGCAAGGCCGACGTTGCCGTGCTCGTTGCGGTACAGCGCGCCGTTGGGCTCCGCGATGTACGTCGTCTCGCCCTTGAGCGCGACGACCGCGTCGAACCGCCGCGCCGCCTCGACCGCATGCGAGCCCGGATCGGCTTCGACCGCGTCGCGCTCGCAGGCCAGCATGGACGCCATCTCGCCGGCGTGCGGTGTGAGCACGACGCGACCGTGCAGCCACGCGAGCGCATCGGCACGTTCGCGCATGCACGCGAGCGCCGCCGCGTCGATCACCGCCGGCACGTCGAGCGCCTGCGCTACCGCAGCGATCAGGTCCGCCGTCGCCGACTCGTCCACCATGCCCGGCCCGATCACGAGCGTGTCCGCTTTGTTCGCGCGCTCGACGATCGTGTCCACGTTGGTCATTGCGATCGCACCGGACGGCGTCTCGTCGAGCGCGACGACGAGCGACTCGAGCACCGCGGTCCCGACGTGCGCCGCGACCGACGCGCACGTGCCGATCTGCAGCTTGCCGGCGCCGGCGCGCAACGTTGCGGTCGCGCACAGCACCGCCGCGCCGGGCATCTGCGGCGCGCCCGCGACCACGAAGATGCTGCCGCGCGCGTTCTTGTCGCCGCCCGCGGGAACCGGCAACGGCCACCCGCGCAGCAGCGCCGCGTCGATCGCGCTACTTGCGGGCAAGGGGCACGTCCGGCTCGCGCGTCACCGGCTCGCCGGCCTCTTCCATCGGCGCGACGACGTTGTACGCGCGCAGCTCGAGCTTCTGCGCCGTCTCGTCGTAGCGGTAGGTCGTCACGGAGCAGTTCGCCACGTCGGCCTCCGCGTCGATCGCGAGGATCTGCTCTTCGGTCAGCCCTTCGAGGAGGTAGCGAAAGCACAGCACGATCACCTGGTGCGACACGATCGCGACGCGGCAGTTGTTGTACTCGCGCGTCAGCGTGTCGATGATGCTGCGCAGCCGCAGGATCACGTCGGTCCAGCTCTCGCCGCCCGGCGGGCGGTAGTAGAACTTGCCGAGCACGCGCCGCATCTCGGCCTGCTCGGGGTAGCGGTGCTCGATGCCGCCGCGCGTCAGCCGGTCGAGCATCCCGAACTCTTTCTCGCGCAGCCGCTCGTCGACCACGATCGGGATGTGGTCCCAGCCCGCCTCGCGCAGCGCGATCGCCGACGTCTGCCGCGCGCGAACGTACGGCGACGACAGCACCGCATCGACCGGCTCGATGTGACGCCTGCACCACTGCCCCAGCGCCGCCGCCTGGCGCTCGCCCAGCGGCGAGAGCGGCACGTCGCAGTCGCGGCAGTCGAGGTCGATGACCAGCGCCCCGCTCGCCATCGCGAGCTCGCGCGCGACGTTGCCCGCGCTCTCCGCGTGCCGGATCAAGAACAGTTCGCGGGGCCAGCCGATCTCCACGAAGCGCTAATACCCCGCCGCGAACGGACTCAAGATAGCTTGACCTCCTAGTGACCGAGCGCATGGCATCCGTCGATTAGAATACAACGCCGGGCTTAAGGCGAAGCGTCATTGGCATCGGAGCGCGAGTTGAGCGACGTCGTCATTTGGAGGCCGAGTGTATCAAGAGCCGCAGCTAGACCGAACCACATACCAAGTTCTCGAAACGCTACAATCGCTTCGAGGCACTGATAGTGATTTGAATGACGGCCGGTTTCTTGCTTCTCTTGTCGCCGCCACGCTCGGCACAAACGTCGCTGAGGTTCGCGATGAGTTCGATCTATTGGAGCACGCCGAGTTAATCGAACTTTCGCATAGCATATCGGGTGGTCGATTGACAGATTTTGCGCGCGTTTCGACCAGGGGTAACGCGATGCTCGCGATGGCGAGAAAGCAGCGGCGCCTGGCAGATAGCCAGGGCGCGTTATCGTCGGTCGGGCGCGATGATAATACTCAGCTTGTCGTTACTACTCGATCAAACGAATACGCATATGATGTCTTCCTGTCGTATGCCTCCGAAGACCGCGAGTTCGTCGAGGGACTTCGCGACCGTCTTGTGGCTGCCGGCGTTTCGGTCTGGTATGATCAACAACGTATCACGGTAGGAACTTCGATCGTCAAGGCTATCGAGAGCGGGGTAGCAGCTTCGCGACACGCGATAATCGTACTCAGCGACGAGTATCTTCGAAAAGCCTACACTGGCATGGAATTTGATGCCTTTCTTAAGCTCCAAATTGAACGGCGAGATAATATAATTTTACCTATCCGGCGAAAAGGTGTCGCGCAAGAAGACATCGAGCGGTACAGTATCACGTTAGCAGGCTTAAGGAATATCAACGGCGATTCTATTTCGCTCGATGCGTTGGCGGACGAGCTACTTAGGGTCTTAAAGCCGCCGATTGTCGAGGTGACGACGCCCCCAAAATCGGGAGGCGCGCCGTCGAATGAATTGCAGATGTTCTCAGATGAACGACCTCCCGGCGCGCCATATGATGCCCTTCCAGATGACCTGCGATTATTCGCCTTTCGCCCGCGTCTAAATATAGTGGTCGGACAAGTTCAAGAATACCCCCCGATTGAGTCCAGAATTTCGTATGTCATCAATAACGTCGGGACCGGGGCAGCAAGCAAGATTCGCGCGTTCATACCCGGCTTAATTGTGGACTCGGTCGATCGGCCGATTCCGGCCAATGAATCTTTCAATCGGCAAATTCGCTATGATGATAAGAGCGCCTATCACCAATATATGGGTCTGCTAGCTCAGGTAATTGTGGAATTCGAAGACGTCGCTGGCAACCTTTATCGCCAATACGGTAAGCCGTTGCAGCCACTCCTCGAAGGGGGGAAGTTTGGCTACGAAATCGGTGAGTTGGAGCGACCGTATCTGGTGCCACAGCGTATCGTGCAAGAAGATTCGCGCCGCTTCTCGCGCTGAACGACATTGTGGAGTCAAGCTAAGCCGGAGCGCCTAGACGAGTTTACGTCTTAACGCGGCTTGTGGCGCACCAGGCCATTTCGGGAGCACGCATCGAGGCGAACCCGCCGGGCCTCACTTGCGAGCGGCGGCCAGGCTCTTCAGCGCGTCCAGCGTGTTGTCGACGTGCTTCGACGCGTCGAGGTCGGTGTAGGAGTACGCGATCGTGCCGTCGCGCGCGATGACGTACGACGTGCGGTTCGCGTACTTGTCGGCCAGCTGCGCGTCGTACAGCTTGGCGACTTTCAGCCCCGGGTCGGACGCCACCATGAAGGCCGACCGGCACTCCTGCGTCGAGAACTTCTTCTGCGTCTCGATGTCGTCGCCGCTCACGCCGATCACCGTCGCGCCCAGCTTCGCGAAGTCGCCGATGTGCTCGGAGAACAGGTGCGCCTCCGTGGTGCAGCCCGTCGTGAACGACTTTGGAAAGAAGTAGAGGACGACCGGGCCCTTCGCCAGCGCGCTCTTGAGGTCGACGGTCTGCACGTCGCCGCCCTTGGCCGCCTGCAGCGAGAACGCGGGCGCGGTCGCACCGTGCTCGAGATGCGCGCACACCCGGCCCGCACCGGCGACGACCAAGGCGACGGCGGCCAGCATAACGACCGCCACGGCGGCAAACTTTCGCATGAACGACCCCTTTCGAGCCTTGGACGCCGCGGGCGCCACTTCGCACGCTGACCGAAAAGTCTGAAGATTCTCTAAACCTACGCCGCCCGGGCAGCTACAGACCGATCTGGCGGGCGATCACGAGACCATAATCTCAGATCGAGTGCCGTGCTTCGGTTCGCCCCGACGAACCTCTATAGACCTATCTGCCGAGCGATCACGAGCCGTTGGATCTCGTTGGTCCCTTCGCCGATCTCGTTGACCTTCTGGTCGCGGTACATCCGCGAGATCGGGTACTCGTCCATGAAGCCGTAGCCGCCGTGAATCTGGAGCGCCTCGTTGACGACCCGGCGCGACACCTCGCCGGAGTACAGCTTGGCCAGCGACGCGCTCAGCTCGAAGGCCCGGCCTTCGTCCTTCTCCCACGCCGCCTTGAGCACCATCAGCTTGGCGTGCTCGATCTCCATCACCATGTCCGCGAGCTTGAACTGGATGGCCTGGAACTTCGAGATCGCCTTGCCGAACTGGTGGCGCTCCTTGGCGTACTTGTACGCCTCGTCGTAGGCGCCCATCGCGAGCCCGACCGACAGCGCGGCGACGGAGATGCGGCCGCCGTCGAGGATCTGCAAGAACTGCTTGAGGCCCTGACCGCGCGGGCCGAGCAGGTTCTCCTCCGGCACCTCGGCGTCGACGAAGGCCAGCTCGCGCGTGTCCGACGCCTTCCAGCCCATCTTGCGGTACTTCTTGGCGCGGCTGAAGCCCGGCGTGGCCTGGGGCACGATGATGTTGGAGATTTCGGAACGGCCCTTGGCGTCGCGGCCGGTGACCGCGGTGATCGTCGTGCCGGCCGTGATGTCGGTGCCGCTGTTGGTGATGAACGCCTTGGTTCCGTTGATCACCCACTTGCCGTCCCGTAGCTCGGCCCGGGTCTGCGTCCCGCCGGCGTCGCTCCCCGCGTTGGGCTCCGTGAGGCCGAAACCCCACAGCTTTTCGCCTCTTGCCAGGGGAGCGAGGTACTCTTCCTTTTGTTTTTCGGTGCCGAACAGAAAGATGGGCGACGCGCCCAGCGACACGTGCGCCGCGAGCGTGATCCCGGTCGACGCGTCCGCGCGGCTGATCTCCATCACGGCGAGCGCATAGCTCACGGTGTCGGCGCCCGCACCGCCGTACTTCTCCGGGAAAGGCAAGCCCATCAACCCGAGCTCCGCCATCTTGCGAACCAGGTCGTACGGGAACCGCTCTTCGCGGTCGTTGTGCTCCGCCTGCGGTGCGACCTCGTCGCGCGCGAACTCGCGGCACAGCGACTGGATCGCCTTTTGCTCATCGGTGAGATCGAAGTTCATAGCCTGCCGAAGGTATGAGCCGGACGAACCGGAAACCCTTGTGTCGAACGATGGCATCACGCCACCGGCGCGCACGTTGTTACGCGCGCCCTCGGGGAATCTCGACATGAGCAACATCGCGAGCGCGCGTGCGTCGGGGGGCCCCATGCGCTGCGCGCATGGGGGGCGCGGAGCCCGGGGCGGAGCGCCTTCAGCATGATCAGACTCCGCGGCGTTTCGCTCACGTATCCGAATGGGACGCGAGCGCTCGATGACGTCGATCTCGAGATCGAGAAGGGCACGTTCGTCTTTTTGGTCGGCCACTCGGGCACCGGAAAGTCGTCGCTGCTCAAGCTGCTCTACCGCGAAGAAGTGCCGACGCGCGGCGAGGTCGTCGTCGACGGGATCCGCGTCGACACGCTGCGCCGCGGGCGCGTGCCGAAGCTGCGCCGCAACATCGGCGTGGTCTTCCAAGACTTCAAGCTGCTCTCGCACAAGACGGTGTGGGAGAACGTCGCGTTCGCGCTCCAAGTCACGGGCACGCGCACGCGCGACGTGATGCGGATGGTGCCGCGCGCACTCGACCTCGTCGGCCTCTCGCACAAGAGCCGCATGTTCCCCTCGGAGCTCTCGGGCGGCGAGCAGCAGCGCACGGCGATCGCGCGGGCGCTGGTCGGCAACCCGAAGATCCTGCTCTGCGACGAGCCCACCGGCAATCTCGATCCGTCGAACACGACCGAGATCATGGAGCTGCTGCAGCGCATCAACCTCAAGGGCACGACCGTCGTCGTCGCGACCCACAACCAATCTACCGTCGACCGGATGCGCAGGCGCGTCGTGCGCCTGGAGCACGGCCGCATCCTGCACGACGACGAACGAGGCTATTACTTCCGTGGACTTGGGCAGACTGCGGTTCTTCCTGGGTGAAGTTCTCACGAACTTCACTCGCAACGCCGGCATGCAGTTCACCGCGATCGGGACGGTCGCGGTCACCATCGTGCTGCTCGGCGCGTTCCTGTTCGTGCGCGACACGATCCAGACGTTCGGCACTGGCGTGCTCTCGCAGATCGAGATCGCCGTGTACCTGAAAGACGACGTCGACGACGCGAAGGCCAGGGATCTCGCCTCGAAGTTCGCGGGCGACCCGCGCGTCGCGTCGGCGTCGTACGTCCCGAAGAAGGACGGGCTCAAGCGCATGAAGGCCGTGCTCGGCGACATCGACACGTCGCTGCTCACCACCAACCCGCTGCCCAACATGTACAAGGTGCGCGCGAAGGACGCCGACAGCGTCCCCAACGTCGCGCGCTGGATCGGCAAGGATCCGCGCGTCGCGAAGACCGACTACGCCGCCGACACCGTGCAGAAGCTGCTCAAGACGGCCGCGGTGCTGGGCCGGGTCGGAATCGCGCTGATCGTGCTGCTGTCGCTGTCCGCGGCGATCGTCATCGCGAACACCATCCGGCTGACCGTGTTCGCGCGCCGCCGCGAGATCGCGATCATGCAGCTCGTCGGCGCGACGAACATGTACATTCGCATGCCCTTCATCGCCGAAGGCATGCTCGCCGGCATCCTCGGCGCCGGGCTCGCGATCGGCGTCCTCGCGCTGGCCGAGCACCAAGTCGTGCCCAAGCTCGCCGCGACCCTGTCGTTCGTGACGTTCCGCGTCAACGAGCTGACGCTGTCGGTCGAGCTGCTCGCGGTCGGCGCGGCGGTCGGTCTCATCGCATCGTGGTTCAGCGTCGGAAGGCACCTGCGCGCATGATGTCTGGTGCTTGCCTTCGGCTGCGCTCCAGACACGCTCGCGCCGCTTTCGCGGCACTCGCGATTATCGTGGCGCTCGTGCCGAGCGCCGGCTACGGCAAGAGCCACATCGACGACAAGATCCAAGCCCAAAAGTCGCACATTCAAGCCGTGCAAGCGAAGCTGCAGGGCAAGAAGCATCAGCTCGGTCAGGCCAAAGTGAAGGTCGGCACCATCGCGTCGCAACTCGCCGACACGAACCGCATCATCGCGTCCGTCAACGGCCGGCTCGGGGAGATCCAGAGCCGCATCGCGTCGACGCAGAAGAAGCTGGACTGGAACCGCATCCAGCTCGCGGCCGCGAAGGCGACGCTCAAGCGCCACCAGGACGCGCTCGCGCGGCGGCTCGTGGACGCGTACGAGCACGGCGACCTCGGCTACATCGACGTGCTGCTGCGCGCGAAGTCCTTCGGCGACTTCGTCGAGCGCTGGAACGACGTGCGCTTTTTGGTCAAGGCCAACGAAGGCACGATTCGCGCCCGCAAAGCCGATCAGGCGCGCGTGCTGAAGATCGAGTCCGGGCTGCTCGGGATGCAGTCGGAACTCAACGGCGAGGAGGCCCAAGCGCGCCAGCAGCGCATGGCGCTCGACGGCTTGGCGGCGCAGCGCAAGGAGCTGCTGGTGGCCGCCGACGCGGAGCGCCAGCACGTGCAGAACGAGGTCGCGCAGCTCGACGAGCTGGACGCCGCCGAGGAGGCGGCGCTCGAGGCGCTGATCCGCCAGAAGCAGCAAGAGGAGGAGGCGCGCCGCGAGGCCGCCCGCCGCGCCGCACGCCTGGCCGGTCAGGACGTGCCGCCCGAGGTCTACGTCGGCCAGCTCAGCTGGCCGGTGTCCGGACCGATCACGTCCCCGTACGGCTACCGCATGCACCCGGTCTTCCACCGGATGATCCTCCACGCGGGGATCGACATCGGCGTGCCGACCGGCACCCCCGTCACGGCGGCAGGCGGCGGCACGATCATCCTCGCCTCGTACCAAGGCAACTGCGGCAACATGATCGCGATCGACCATCACGGCGGCCTGTCGACGATCTACTGCCACCTCTCGCAGATCTTCGTGTCCGTCGGCCAGGAGGTCCAGCGCGGCCAAGCGATCGGCGCCGCCGGCGCCACGGGCGACGCGACCGGCCCGCACGTCCACTTCCAGGTGATGAAGAACGGCAACCCGGTCGACCCGATGTCCTACCTGCACTGACCCAAGCGGGAGCCGCCGTAGCTCACAGACGGCTCCAAGGCTCAGGCCGGACGGTTAGAGGCCGATGGGACGATGGAACAAACCGCCTTACGAGGGGGTTCAACAGGAAGAAGCACCCGCCGCCTCCTCGCACCGCTAAGGACCGCCGTTTGACCGCCCGCACCCGCCTGTTGTCCGCCGCCCTCGTCGTCGGAGCCGCCGCTCTCGCCGGCGCCACGTACGCAGGCCACGCGGCCGCGGCGGACACCACCCAATCGATCGTGCTCGGTTCCGGGCAGCGCATCGTCGGCCTCGACCTCGCGACCCTGCTCGGCCGCGGCGATCAGCAGAAGCAGCTCGTCGAGCTGGCGTACGAGCGCGTGGAGCACACGTACTACAAGCCCGTCGCCGACCAGCTGCTGATCGCGGGCGAGCACAAAGCGCTCACGGCGTTCCTGAAATCCCGCAAGGTCAGCGATCCGCAGGTGCCGCGCAATACCGCCACGGGCGAACGCGGGCGCGACATCGCGATCCTCGAGAACACGCTCGCAAGCGTGCAGACGCGCTACGCGAAGCTCGCGCCGCGCGCGACGTACACGCAAGTCGCGCTCATCGGAATGCTCGGCGGCCTGGGCGATCCGTACACCACGTACATGTCGCCGCAAGAGATCAACGGGCTCGACGAACAGCTGCGCGGCGGCAACTTCGGCGGCATCGGCGTCTACATCGTGCAAGACCCGAAGACCGGCGCGGTCGTCGCCAACCCGATCGACGCCAACCCTGCAATCAAAGCCGGCGTGCGGCCGGGCGACGTCATCGTCGCGGTGGACGGCAAGTCGACGATGGGGCAGAAGCTCGACACCGTCGAGAACGAGATCCGCGGCCCCGTCGGCACCGTCGTCAGCCTCACGCTCAAGCGCCGCGACGCGCCGGCGACGACGGTGCACGTCACGCGCGCGCAGATCCACGTTCCGTCCGTGATCGCGAAGGTCGAGAACAACATCGAGTACGTGCGCCTGCAAGATTTCGGCCAGACGTCGGCCGACGAGGTGCGCCAAGCGTTCGAGGACGGCAAGAAGCGCAACGTGCGCGGCTACATCCTCGACCTGCGCAACAACGGCGGCGGCCTGCTCGACGCGGCGGTCGACATCTCCAGCCTGTTCATCGCGCAGGGCACGATCGTGTCGACCATCGACCGCGCCGGCTACCGCGAGGTAAAGAGCGCGAACGGGCACACGCTCGACACTCGGCCGCTGGTGCTGCTCGTCAACCGCTACACCGCGAGCGCGTCGGAGATCACCGCGGGCGCCGTGCAGGACTACGGCGTCGGCACGCTCGTCGGCGAGAAGACGTTCGGCAAGGGCGTCGTGCAGAGTCTCTACACCATGCCGGACAAGGGCGCGCTCAAGATCACCACGGCGCGCTACGTCACGCCGAAAGGCCGCGACATCCACCACAAGGGCATCATGCCCGACGTCATCGTGACCCAGCGCGTCGACGACCTGCGCATCATCGACTCGCCGGCCGACAAACAGCTCAGCGCAGCCAAAAAGATCATCGAGAACAAGAAGGTAGCCTCCGAATGAAACGCATCGCTCCGGTCATCCTCGCGGCGCTCCTCGCGCTCGCGACCGCCCGGGTCCCCGCCGCCACCGCCGCCGCATCGCCGCTGAGCTCGCTGCAAACCGAAGAGCTCGTCGGCAGCTACGTCCGGCTCACGGCCGACTTCTACAAGAAGGTCGACCGCCAAGCCGCGCTCGACGGTGCCCGCACCTCGATGATCGACTATCTCAAGAAGCACAACGTCGCCAACGCGTCGTTGCCGCCGCTGCGCGCAACCGCCGACGACGAGACCAACGCCGAAGCGCTGCACCGCGAAGTGTCGACCGCCGTCACCGACTACGCGTCGAAGCTGACGCCCGTCGAATCGATCTCACCGTCGTCGCAGATCACGTACGCGGCGATCGCCGGCGTGCTCGGCTCGGTGAAGGACCGCTATACCACGTTCCTGTCGCCCAAAGAATATGCGGCGCTCAACGAAGGCCTCGACGGCACGTCGTTCGGCGGCGTCGGCATCTCGTATCTGCCCGACGACAAAACGCAGACGCTGCACGTCGAGAACGTGATCCTCGACGGCCCGTCCGACAAGGCCGGCCTGCAGCCCGAAGACGCGATCACCGCGATCGATGGCAAGGCCGTGTCGGCGCTGCTGGCTCCCGCGATGACGGAGACGGACGAGCAGAAGCGCCTCGCCGCCGAGCAGAAGATCGTCAGCGGCGTGCTGCGCGGCAACCCCGGCACGAAGGTGCGCCTCACGGTGCAGCGCAACGGCAAGCTGCTCGAGCCGGTGACGATCACGCGCGAGACGATCCACGCGCCCAGCGTCACCTCGAAGATGCTGCCCGGCAACATCGGGTACGTGGACTTGAGCGTGTTCGGGCAGACGACCGCGACGGAGTTGAACGCGGCCCTCAAGCGGCTCGACTCGCAAGGCGCGAAGGCGTACGTCCTCGACCTGCGCACGAACGGCGGCGGCTATCTCAACGCCGCGATCGACGTGTCGTCGAAGTTCATCTCGAGCGGCCCGATCGTCAGCGTGCAGTCGCGCGCGGGCGTCGACACCGAATACGACGCGGACGGCACGGCGATCGCGCCGCGCCCGCTCGCGGTGCTGGTCAACCGGTACACGGCGTCGGCCTCGGAGATCACCGCCGGCGCGATCCAGGACAGCGGCGTCGGTACGCTCGTCGGCGAGAAGACGTTCGGCAAGGGCGTCGTGCAATCGATCTTCCCGATGCGCGACGGTTCCGCCGTGAAGATCACGACCGCACGGTACTTCACGCCCAAGGGCCGCGACATCAACGCGGTCGGGATCGAGCCCGAGATCAGGAGCGACATCCCCAAAGACGCGAAGATCCGGCTCGGCGACATCACCCAGGACCCGCAGCTCGTCGCGGCGGTGAACTTCGTCAACAGCCGCATCGCGCAAGCGCAGATACGTTAGTCTGAGAACAATTCCCGGCTGATCTCGTCGAACGACGAGAACGGCGTACACGCGACACCGCGCTCTCGGCAGTACCGCTCGAGGGCGCGTTCTTTTTTTGCGAAGCGCAGCTCGGCGGCGAGCGCGCCTTCGAAGTCGCTGATCCCGTCGCCGACGTAGACCGTGCGCGCGCCGGCGTCACGAGCCGCGCGCACGCGCGCTGCTTTGTCGTGGCCCATCATCGAGTCGTCGATGAAGGTCATGCGCCAGCCCGCCGGATCGAAGTCGACGTCGTTGGCGAACACGGGGACGTCGACGCCCGCGCGTTCCAGCGCCGCGCCGATGACCTGGCCGATCCCGGCCGACACCACGCCGACCCACGCGCCGCGCGCGTGCGCGGTCTGCACGAAGTGCGCGAACGCCGGGTCGACGTGCGCGCGCGACTCCAGGAACGCGAGCGCTTCGGGCTGCGTGAGCCGCACCATCGCGGCTTCGCGCCGTAACGCTTCGCGCAGCGAGATGCGCCCGGCGGCGAGCTCGCGCTCGAGCTCGCCCCAGGCATCATCGCCGCCCGCCGCGCGGACGAGGACGTCGAACGTGTCGACGTCGGTGATCGTCCCGTCGTAGTCGACGAAGATCGCGAGCCCGCCCGGACGTGGTGTCAGCTGCGGCTGAGCTTGTCGAATGGTCAGCGCTTCTTCCGGGTCGTCGTCGCTTTCTTCGCGGCGGGCGCCTTGCGCGTGCCCGCCGTCGACTTCTTCGCGCTGGCCGCGGGTTTTGTCGCGGCGGCCTTCTTCGCGGTCGCCTTGCGGGCAGGTGACTTCTTCGCGGCACCCGCGGCGGGGGCCGACTTCTTGGCCTTCGCCGGGGCGGCCGCGGCGGGGCTGGTCTTGCGCGCGCGCGTCGTCGCCTTCGCCTTCGGCGCGGCGTCTGCGGCCGAGGGCGCTGCTGCTGCGGGCGCCGCGGTCGTCGTCCGCGCACGGGTCGCGCGCTTCGGCGCTGCGGGTGCGGCCGGGCTCGCCGGGGCGGGCGCGGCCGCCGACGCGGTTGCGGTCGCGGGTTCGGCAGCGGCTTCGCCGCGGCGGCGCGGCCGGCCGCGGCGCGGCTCGACCGCCGCCGGCGCGGCAGGTTTCGATGCGGCCGGTTCCGGCGCTGGCGCGGGGAGCGCGCGCACCGGCGCGCCGGCTTCGAGCTGCCCGCCGCGGCGCGGCGCTTCGTCGGCAGCGCCCGTGCGGCGGCGGCGCGCCGGCCGGGTGGTCTTCACGGTCTCGCCGCGTTGCGGCGGCGGCGCGATGCTCGGCGGCGGCGGCTCGACGGCGACGTCGCCGCGCTTGCGGTTCCAGGGCGCGAGCGCGCGCGACGGGACGGGCGGAGCCGTCTCGCCGGTGGCGTGGGCGGCGCCTTCGGGATCGACCCGGAAGATGTGGCGATCGGGCACGGCGGGCTGCTGCCCGTCGCCCGCTGCCGCGACGGCCTGACCGTCGGCGGCTCCGCCGCGTCCGCCACGACGGCGGCGGCGGCGGCGGCGGCGCTTGCGGTCGCCGTTCTCGGCAACGGCGCCGGCGCCGGGCTGAGCCTGCCCGGCGACGGCTTCGTCCTCGTCGTCTTCCAGGTCGGCGGGCTCGACGCTCGCGCCGACGGGGGCGGCGGCGTGGGCCGCGACCTCACCGGCACCGCTGCGACCGCCGCGGCGACGGCGGCGGCGCTTGCGTCCCTGGCCTTCGTGTCCTTCGCTCTCGGCGTCGGCGCCGGCGCCGGCGGATGCCGCGGTGGCGGGCGTCGTCACCGGGCGGATCGGGCTCGGCGGCGGGGGAGAGGCACCCACGCGGGAGCCGGAAAGTTTTTCGCCCGGGAGGACGACGGGCTGCCCGGAGGCCGTCGCCGCCGCCGGTCGTGAACCGGAGAGCGACTCGCCCGCCAGCAGCGCGACGCCGCCTTCGGCGGCTTTCTGCGCGGTGGTCTTGGGGCCGGTCTTCTTCGCGGCGACTTCTTCGGTGGTGGAGATGCCGATGGCGCTTCGGCCGCCGAGTCCTTTTTCGGCCTCCTCGGCGAGCTCGCGCAGTTCGTCGGCCTGCTCGGCCGGGGTCAGCTCGCGCTTGCGGCCGCGGCCGCCGCGGCGGCGCTTCTTGCCGCCGCGCGCTTCGCCGATGGCCGTCGCGGCCTCGACCGGGCTGCGCGGCTCCGCCAGGATGTCGCTGCCGTCGACGTCGAGGATGCGGATCTTGATGATCTTGCCGGCGGCGTTCGCGGCGTTCTCCACTTCGATCAAACGGCCGGCGACGATGGCGGCGGCCGACGTCGGATTGGGCAGCCGCAGCGTGAGCAGCTCCACCTCGAACTCGTCGCCGACGCGGATCGGCCCGAGCGTCGGGACCTTGTCCTCGCCCCAGATGATGCGCGGGCGCTCGGGGTGCACGGCGGGATCGACGAACACGTCGATCGCCGTGCCGACGCGCTCGGCGAGCTGCACGCGCTCGTCTTCGTACCAGTACTCCGCTTGCGCGGCAACGCTGGGCGCTGCGGCGATGTGCACGTGCTTCGATTCACCGTTACGGTGGCCCAGGATCTCGCGGAACGCGCCGATCGTCACCGACTCCGGCGACATCACGCTGCCGAGACCTTCGCACGTCGGGCACTTGCCGCGCAGCTGCTGGCCGAGATCTTTGCCGACGCGCTTGCGCGTGAACTCCAGCAAACCCAGCGGCGAGAACGACTGGATCGTCGAGCGCGTGCGGTCTTTGCGCAAGCCTTCTTGCAGCGCGGTGATCACGCGGTTGCGATCGCTCTCCGACGACATGTCGATGAAGTCGCAGACGATGATACCGCCGATGTCGCGCAAGCGCACTTGGCGCGCCACTTCCGTCGCGGCCTCGACGTTGGTGCGGACGATCGTGTCGTCGAGGTTCTTGCCGCCGGTGAACTTCCCGGAGTTCACGTCGACGACGGTCAGCGCTTCGGTGGACTCGATCACGATGGAGCCGCCCGACGGCAGCTTCACCGTGGGCTTCATCAGGCGCTGGATCTCTTCGTCGATCTTGAAGTCGGCGAACAGCTTCTTGCCGCCCTCGTAGTATTTGATGCGGTCGACGAACTGCGGGCCGAGCATCCGCATGAAATCCTTGACGTCTTCGACTTCTTTGGCGTCGTCGAGCCAGACGTTCTGGACGTGCGGCGAGATGAAGTCGCGCGCCGTCTTGTAGACGAGGTTCATGTCCTTGTGCAGCAGCGCCGGCGCAGGCAGCGCCTTGTACTGCTCGAGGATCCCGTGCCACATGCGGATCAGCACGCCCAGGTCGGCGATGAGCTCCGCGCTCGACACGCCGGCCGCCGCGGTGCGCACGACGGTCGCCATCCCTTCGGGCCGGATCGCCTTCATGATCGTCTTGAGCCGGTTGCGCTCGTCGGCGGACTCGATCTTGCGCGACACCCCGCTGAACTTGCCGGTCGGCATCAGGATCAAGTAACGGCCCGGCAGCGAGATGTTGGTGGAGACGCGCGCGCCTTTGAGCCCGCGCGGTTCCTTGACGATCTGCACCAGCACGTCGTCGCCGCGGCTCACCTTCTCGGTGATCGTGTAGCCGGTGCGGCCCGAGGTGACCTCGACGTCACCGATGTTCAGCGGCGTCTTGTTGATGTCGTCGACGTAGAGGAACGCGTTGCGCCCCAGCCCGATGTCGACGAAGCTCGCGCCCATCCCGGGGAGGACGTTGACGACCTTCCCCTTGTAGATGGAGCCGATGACGCGCTCTTCGCGCTCGACGTAGATCTCCGCGAGACGGCCTTCCTCGAGGATCGCGACGCGGTTCTCCCACGGATCGCTCGAGATGAGGATGTCGGTCGGCAAAGTGGTAACTGGCCTCTCTACGGACGGTCGCGGCCATCGTTCCGCACGCACATCGTCGACAACTGATTCCCCGAGCTTGTCGAGGGGCTTGCGTCATCGAGCGGGCGCCGCGGGCGGACGCGCTCGTCCTTCTTGTGAATCGTGAAATCTGTTGAGCGCACCCGGACGATCCAACGCGAACCCCTTCGGCTCGACGCAATCGCCCCTCGGATGCTATCAACCGGGCAGTTCCGGCAGGTCTCGGAATGGTCCTTCGCTGCGACGAAGGTGGTAGGGTGACGAGCGGGCGGGCGGCCTTTCGCTGGCTTTGGGCCGGTCAGACGGCGAGCGTTCTCGGCACGGCGGTCAGCGGTTTAGCGATCCCGACGATCGCCATCGTCACGCTCGGCGCCGCTCCGTTCGCGGTCGGCTTGCTGGCAACGGTGCAGTTCGCCGCGTTCCCGCTGCTGGGTTTGGTCGCCGGCGTCTGGGTCGACCGCTGGTCGCGCCGCGCGACGATGCTCGTCGCCGACGTGATCCGCATGCTCGCGCTGGCCACGATCCCGCTCGCGGCGTTCACGCACGTGCTCGGCTACGCGCAGCTCGTGGCGGTCGCCGCATGCGTCGGCGCAGCCTCGGTGTTCTTCGAGGTCGCATACCAGTCGCTGGTGCCCTCGCTCGTCGAGCCCGAGCAGCTCGAACGCGCCAACGCACGGCTCGAGTTCTCCAACAGCTTCGCGCAGATCGCGGGGAACGGGCTCGCCGGCGCGCTCATCTCGCTCGCCGGAGCCCCGGTCGCGGTGATCGTCGACGCTTTGTCGTACGCGGTCTCGGTGCTGACGCTGGCAGCCGTGCGCGTGCGCGAGGCGCACCGCGTCGAGCGCACGGCGGAGCGCGCGCCGTTCGGCGCGGAGCTGCGCGAGGGGATCGCGGTCGTCATGGCGTCGCCGGCGCTCGTCCGCATCGCCGCCGCGACGGCCACGTCGAACCTCGGCATCTCGATGATGATGGCCGTCGGGCTGCTCTATTTCTACCGCGTGCTGCACCTGTCGCCGGCGATCGTCGGCGTGCTGTTCGCGGTCGCGAACCTGGGGTTCGCGGGAGCGCTGTTCGCACCGCGGATCGCGCGGCGTTTCGGCGCCGGCCGGACCATGACGTGGTCGCTGACGATCGCGGTTGTGTCGCAGTTCTTGCTGCCGCTGGCGCTGTTCGTCTCACCGCTGCCGGTGCTGCTGGCGGCCGAGCTGGCGATGACGGCCTGCGTCCCGGTTTACAACATCACGCAGATCAGCTTGCGCCAGCGGCTGATCCCGAGCGGCAAACTCGGCCGTGCGAACGCGACGCTGCGCACCGTCGTGTGGGGGACGATGCCGCTCGGTACGCTGCTTGGCGGCGCGCTCGCCGGCGCGATCGGCATCGTTCCGACGCTGGTCGCAGGCGCGGCGGTCGCCGCGTGCGCGATCCCGTGGCTGCTGACCGCGCCGATCCGCGCGCTGCGCGCGCAAGCCGCTCCCGCGGAGACCGCGGCATGACTACTCGTCGGTGATGTCGTCCGCCGAATGCGGATACGCGCCCAGCTCGTCGAGCGCGATCCTGAGCCGCTGCTTCACCAGCTCGACGCGGCTGCGCGCCCCGACATCGCCGCCGAAGGCCTTCGCCCGCACCGCGACTTCCGTCGCGAGCGCTTCGACCTCGATGCTGTGCGCTTCGAGCCGTTCGAGCGGCGTACTGTCCTCGTTCACGTCAGCGCTCCTTCATGCCGTGTTTCATGCCCACGGCTCGAATCGTTTGCGAAACGGGATCCCCTGCTCGTTGAGCCACCGCTCGACCGCGTAGTAGTCGTCGAAACGCTCCGCGACGAGCCGCAGCAGCAGCGCATCCCGGTCGGGCGCGCTCGCCGCGTCGTGCCCACCCGACAAGTGCCGCAGGGCAGCGTTCTTTTCGGCCGGACCGAGCTCGAGGAAAAACGCCACGTCGTTGCCGAGCCAGCGGTGTGCCTCCGCGCTGAAATCGTACAGCTCCACGACGAGGTTGCCGTCGCGGTCGATCGCGGCGGACGACGCGGTGTGCGCGAGGACGCCGCGCAGCTTCACGCGCTTCTCCGCCGTCATGCGCGGCGCGCCGCGTCGCCGAACACGAGCTTGTCTTTTTGCAGCACGATGTTGAGCAGGATGCCGACGGCGATGTAGTCGGTCATCAGCGCGCTGCCGCCGTACGACATGAACGGCAGCGGGATCCCGGTGATCGGCATGATCCCGATCGTCATGCCGACGTTCACCAAGATGTGGAACGCGAGCATCGTGACCAAGCCGATCGCGAGCAGCACGCCGAAGCGGTCTTTCGCGGCGAACACGGCGCGCAGCGCGAACCCGATGGTGACCGCGTAGAGCACGAGCAGCACCAGCGCGCCGACGAATCCCGCCTCCTCGCCGACCGCGGTGAAGATGAAGTCGCGGGAGTTCTCGGGGACGAACGCCAGCTGGGTCTGCGTGCCGCGAAAGAGCCCCTTGCCGAACCACTCGCCGCTGCCGACCGCGATCTTCGACTGGTTCAGGTTGTAGCCGACGCCTTGCGGATCGAGCTTCGGATCGAGGAACACCAGCAGCCGCGCACGCTGAAACGGCTTGAGCAGATGCTCGCTGGTGAGCACATACGCCGCCGCGGTGACGATGCCGCCGACATAGAGCGCGAAGTCGAACAGGTTCGGCAGGCCGATGAACAGCTCAGCAGTGAGGATCGCGCCGATCACGAGCGTCGTGCCGAGATCGGGCTGCTTGAGGATCAGCACGGCCGGCAGTGCAACGGCGAGCAGGGGCAGCCACAGCTCCTGGATCTTTCGGTACGTTCCGCGGCACAGCAGCGCCGCGACCGCGATCGCGATCACGACCTTGGCCGGCTCCGACGGCTGGAACTGAAACGGTCCGACGGCGATCCAGCGCGCCGCGCCCAGCGCCGAATGCCCCTTGAACGTGATGAACACGAGCAGGCCCAGCGTGACGACGTACAGCGGCAGCGCCCAGCGCCGCCACACGCGGTAGTCCAAGAACGCCGTGCCGATCATCAGCGCGACGCCGACCGCCGCGTAGACGAGCTGCTTGCGCCACTCGTCGGCGAGGTACGCCTTGTGCAGCGTCGCGGAATGGATGAACACGAGCCCGAGCAGCGTCACGAGGACGGGCGCGATCGCAAGCGGCCAGTTGAACCGGGTGTACCAGGGGCGTTCCATCAGCTACCAAGGGCTCGGGCAACGTTCGGACCCGTCTTCTCCGGCCCGGGCTCGGTCCCAGCCCGCTACCGCGGCTGAGCGGCGGCCCCGACCCAGCGGAACGTCAGGTTGATGCGCTCGCCCGTCGCGCGCGAAGTTTTTGGAACGCGGTGCATCCAGTGCCGCTGCGTCTCGCCCGCCATCACGATCAGGCTGCCAGGCCCAAGCGGCAGTGCGACGCGCTCGCGGTCGCCGCGGTGACGCAGCTCGAACGTGCGCACCGCGCCGACACTGAGTGACGCGATGACCGGCGCGAGCTCGCGCTCGTCGTCGGCGTGCCAGCCCATGCCGTCGCTTCCGTGGCGGTAACGGTTGAGCAGGACGCTATTGAACCGCGCGCCGGTCGCGACGGCGACGCGGTCGCGCAGATCACGCAGCAGCGGCGTCCACGGCAGCGGCTCGTTGCGGACGCCGGAGTAGGTGTACGCAGCGCCGGGATCGCCGTACCACGCGGTGAGGCGCGGGAACGCGACGCGGCGGCCGAACATGACCATGCTCTCCTGCGCCCACGCGACCTCGGCGATGAGCGCCGCGAGCGCGCGGTCCGCTGAGGTCGCGTCGAGGAACGACGGATCGTATGTGACGACGCCGTCGCGGTCGAGAACGACCTGCGCGGGCTAGATCCCCGAGAAGCCGGGCGCCGCCGAGCCGGAGACGGGAGTCGGGCTCGCGGTTTGACGCTTGCGGCGGCGCTTGCCGCGCCCGTTTGCGTTCACGGTCGCCGGTGCCGTGCTCGCCGCTGCTTGCGGCTGGGGCTCGGCGACGAGCTGCGCTGCCGGCTGCGGAGGCTGCTGCTCCGCGGCGGGCTCCGGCTCGGCAACGACAGATGCGCTCGCGCCGCCGAGGTCGAGCGACGGCGACAGCTCCGGCACCGGTTCCGGTGCGGGTGGCGGCGGTGCGGGCGTGGGCGGTTTTGGGCGCGAGCGCATGCCGAGGATCGGGATGTTGGCGAGCATCGCGACTTGCTTTTCCTGCTGCTCGAACGTCACGTCGCAGTTCATCGCGTCGACGTCGACGTAGCGCGAGATCACCTCGATGAGATCGTGCTTGAGCGCTTCGACGACGTCGGGTGCGAGCGAGAGGTGGTCGGACAGCAGGACGAGGCGCAGCCGCTCTTTCGCGGTCGCGCTGGACGTGGGCTTGCCGAAGAAACGCTGGATGAACTCGAACACTATTTCCGGCTCCCGAAGAGCTTTTCGAGGAACGTTTGGTCGCGCGGCACGACGGGCGGCGTGGTGAGCGTGCCAATGATGCGCTGCGCGATCTCGCGGTACGACGCGCCGACCGGCGACGCGGCGTCCAGCGCGACGGGCTCGCCGCGGTTGGTGGAGACGATCACGTCGGGCGCGTCGGTGATCACGCCGAGCAGCGGCAGCCGCAGAATCGAGTTCACGTCGTCGACCGAGAGCATCTTGCCGCGCCGCACCAGCGACGGGCGCAGCCGGTTGACGATCAGCTTGACGCTGCGCTCGTCGCCGAGCAGCCCCACGACGCGGTCGGCGTCGCGCACGGCGGAGACTTCCGGCGTGCAGACGATGATCGCTTCGTCGGCGCCGACGATCGCGTTGGCGAAGCCCTTCTCGATGCCGGCGGGGCAGTCGATGAGCACGTAGTCGAAGCGCTCGCGCAGCGACGCGATGAGGTCGCGGAACGCGAGCGTGTCGACGTCGTCCTTCTCGCGCGTCTGCGCCGCCGCGAGCAGCCGCAGCGCCGGCACGCGCTTGTCGGTGACGAGCGCCTCCTCGAGCGTGGCCTTGCCTTCGAGCACGTCGAGCACGTGGTGGCGGACGCGCGCCTCGAGTCCCATCACGATGTCGAGGTTGCGCAAGCCGACGTCGGCGTCGACGAGCACGACCGTCGCGCCCGTCGCGGCCAGCGCGGCGCCGGTGTTCGCGGTCGTGGTGGTCTTGCCGACGCCGCCCTTGCCGCTGGTGACGACGATCGCGCGCCCGCGCTTGCGCGGGATCGCGCTGACCGCGGGCGCTTCTTCACGTTGGATCATCTGTTCCACCTAACTCGCTTTTCCGAAGAGGCGGCCGAAGAAGCCCGGCGCGCGCAGCGTCGTGAACGGCACCAGCTCGCCCTCGAGCCGGCGTGCGATCTTGTCGTAGATGGCGGCGAGCCGCGACTCGCTCTGCAGCACGATGGGCTCGCCCTTGTTCGTGGTGTCGATCACCTCTTCGTCCTCGGGGACGATGCCGAGCAGCTCGGCTGAGAGGATGTCGGTGACGTCTTCGACCGAGAGCATGTCGCCGCTGCGCACCATCTCGGGGCGCAAGCGGTTGATGATCAGACGCACGGGCAGCCCGCGCTCGTGCAGCTTGCCGATGACGCGGTCGGCGTCGCGGATCGCGCTCACCTCCGGCGTCGTCACGACGATCGCTTCGCTCGCGCCCGCGATCGCGTTGCGAAAGCCGTGCTCGATGCCGGCCGGGCAGTCGATGAGCACGTAGTCGCACAGCTCGCCGAGCTGCTGCACGACGTTCGCCATCTGCAGCTCGCTGATCGCCGTCTTGTCGCGCGTCTGCGCGGCGGGCAGGATCGAAAGGTTCTCCAAGCGCTTGTCCTTGATCAGCGCTTGGCGCAGCTGACAGCGCCCTTCGACGACCTCGACGAGATCGAAGACGATGCGCTTTTCGACGCCGAGCACGAGATCGAGATTGCGCAGCCCGATGTCCGCGTCGACGAGCACGACGCGGTGCCCGCGCTTCGCGAGCACGGCACCGAGGTTCGCGGTGGTGGTCGTCTTGCCGACGCCGCCTTTGCCGGACGTCAGAACGATGCGTCGTGCCGTGCTCATAGTGCGATGTTCTCTTTTCTGAGGTCCGCTTCGGCGAAGGGGACGACCACGATGCGGTCGCCGGCGATCGATGCGTGCTCGGGGCCGCGCGGCTTGGTGCCGACGTCGCCGCTGGCGATCGCGGAAGCGATGCGCAGCTGCGTGGCCGCGAGCTCGAGCGCGATGACGCGCGCGCCGCGGTCGCCCTGCGCGCCGGCGTGCGCGACGCCGCGCAGCGCGCCGAAGACGACGATGTCGCCCGACGCGACGAGCTCCGCGCCGGGGTTCACGTCGCCGATGACGACCAGGTTGCCCAGGTTGTGCAGCGCCTGGCCGCCGCGCAGCGTCCCGCGGTGATAGAGCGTCGCGACCCCGACCGGGACCGCGGCCCGGGCCGTCTGCGGCAAGGTCACCCCGGCCGAAGCGACGGTGGACGACGCCACCGCGACGGGACCCGATACGCGGCGGCGCGCCAAGTCCTCGCGCGCGCCGGCGAAGTCGGCGACGAGCGAGCGCGCCTCGTCCGAAAGCCGCACCTCGCGCTGGCGGCGCGGCCGCGGCAGCGCCGCGACGTCGGCCGCCGCGCTGCTGCCGAGGTAGGCGAGATCGAGCTGGGCGACGACTGCCGCGATCGCATCGACCCCGCTGACGCCGTCGAGCGTGATCCCGAACTCCGCCAGCGCGTCGCGGAGAGCCGCGATCTCGGCGGCGGGCGGCTCGAGGATGCCCAGGTCGGCGACTGCCCGGCTGCCCCGGTAGAACTCCGGCCGGGCCGCGAACTGCCCGCGCAGCTCCTCGGTCGCCGCGGCGAGCGCCCGGTCGACCGCGATCTCGAGGTTGCGGCCGCGGCCGCGCACGGTGCTCATAGGCATCGCTCGCTGATCATGATCGCCCGCCGTTCCAAGGCGCCGGAACCCCGCCCTGCGCCGTCCACACGGAATGCACGGGAATGTTCTGTTCTCCACATACATCCCACAGATTTGTGCGTTACTAGTGGAGAGTTCCGGACTTTCGCCGAACAGGCAAGGTCCCGCTCCGCTGTACGAGCCCGCCCCCGAGGATCCCCCATGCCGTTCCGACGTATCGCCGTCATCGCCCTCACCGTAGCGATGATGAGTGCCAGCATCCCGGCACCCGCGTTTGCGATGCCGACCTCCTCCGAAGTCCAGCTCGGCAAGGAGTACGACAAGCAGATCACCGACTCGACCGTGATCGTCACCGATCCGCTGCTCAACCAGTGGGTCAACGACGTGTCGAACAAGCTGTGGGCGCAGACGGCGCGCAAGGATGTGCCGTACTCGATCAAGATCCTCGACGTGCCCGACGTCAACGCGTTCTCGACGCTCGGCGGCTACATCTACATCAACGAAGGCACGCTGGACTTCGTGCAGAGCGACGACGAGCTCGCCGGCATCATCGGCCACGAGACCGGCCACATCGAGCGCCGCCACGCGGTGACCGCGAACAACAAGGCGTCGATCCTCAACGTGATCTTCGGCGTCGCGTCGCTGTTCATCCCGCTCGTCTACCGCTTCGGCCAGCTCGCGCAAGCGGGTCTGCAGGCAAAGATCGCGCGCGACGACGAGAACGAAGCCGACAAGTACGGTTTGATGCTGATGTCGCGCGCGGGCTACGATCCCGACGCGATGCGCACGTTCATGGCGCACCTCGGCGCCGTCGACGCCGAGAGCCACGACCTCATCTCGAAGTATCTCGCCGACCACCCCGGCACGACGAAGCGCCTCGCGAACCTCAACGGCGATCCGGAGCTGAACCCGACGCTGCGCACCGACGACCAGCGCGTCGCGCAAGGCATCCACGACTTCGAGACCGCGCGCTACAACATCGCGGCGATGAAGTTTGCCGACGTGCTCAAGCGCCGCCCCGACGACGCGACGGCGCGCTTCCAGCTCGGCCAGGCGCAGCTCGCGATCGGCCAAGTCTCGAAGGGCGAGCAGAACCTGTCGATGGCCGCGCAGAGCGTGTCGCCGCAGGCCAAAGCGCTCGCCGACGTGCGCATCAAAGCGCTGCGCGACGCGGAGCGCAAACTGAGCCTGCTGCACCCCGACCTCGCGCCGCTGCGCGCGCAGCTCGCGACCGCGCAGAGCAACGAAACGCTGGCGTCCACCGCGATCGCGACGCGCCGCCAGCAGGGACTCGACCAGCTCAAGTCGCTGCGGTCGCGCCTCCAGAACATCGTGTACGGCATCCCCGACTACTCGCGCCTGCAGCCGCGCAAGGACTCGCGCCTCGACACGCTGCTGCACAACCTCAACACGATGTCGAAGTCGCTCGACACCGCGACGGGCAAGGCGCTCGAGACGATCGCCGGCGTCGGCTCGCTGCAGCGCAACAAAGAAGGCGGCCTGCTCAAAGAAAACGCCGACATCCTCACCGAGCTGGCCGCACCGCTCAAGCTCGACACGCCGCCGCCGCAGGCGCTCGCCACGCTGCCGTCCTACCCGCGCATGTTCGCGTCGATCGGCGCGGCAGACTCCGACATGGTGCGCGGCGTCGACGCGGCGCGCGCGTCGCTCGCGATCCTCGACGTCGGCCTCGGCGATCTGGACCTGTTCGTCAACGAGCTGCGCCACGTGAACATCGACGGCAGCGGCGACATCGTGCTCGGCGACTACCACCGTCTCGAGCCGTCCATGACCAAAGCCGTCGACTCGCTCAACAAGGCCGCGGTCGGCGCGACGCAAGCGTCGCAGCTCTTCAACATGGCCCGCTCGCGCCAGCTCGTGACGCGCATCGACATGCTCGCGCTGCAAGAGTCGCCCGACCGCTACGCGACGTTCCAGAAGGCGCTCGACGTGCGGTTCCACAGCAAGGGCGTCGACTTCGACCAGCTCGCGCGCCAAGACCTGACGCCGGGCGAGGTCGCCGCGGCCACCATCGTCGGCGCCGACACGAACGCCGCTCCGCAAGCGGTCCTCGCCGAAGCGAAGGCCGGCGGCAAGAGCGTCGTCGACCTCGCCAACGCGCGCGGCATGTTCTCGCAGTCGCTCGAGATCTTCCTCGGCCTCGTGTACCTCGACTACGTGGACGATCCCGACAAGGAAGCGCGCGGCCGGACGTAGTTCAGCTCGCTTCGCTTGCTGAACGCATCGGCATGACCCGCGTTCCGACGCGGGTCAGCCTTCCTGCGACGTAACGTCCTCCGCCGCTTAGGGTACGTGGGTGGCGTGAACGCTTCAGCCGCCGCCGCGGCTTTTCAGCGCCTGCGCGGCTCGCTCAACGTCGAGCGGGTCCACGCCGGGGCGCGCCGGCCCTTCAAGTTCTTCGTGTGCGGCGACCCGTCGCTGCTCGGCGAGCTGCGCGCCGTGCTGCTGGCGGGCCAGGGCGGCGACACGATCCCCGCCGACGCCGCCGGGGCGTTCGAGACGCTGGGCACGCAGCGCAACATCGATATGACCGATGCGCGCGCGGTGATCTGCGTGGGCCGCGGCACGGACCGCGACTCGCTGGGGCTCGACAAGCTCTCCGCGCTGAAGCTGCCGCTGTTCGTGCTGATCGTCGACCCCGAGGTCACGGCGCCCAGCGGGCCGTCGCAAGCGCCCGGCGCGGGCGCCGTCGAGGAGTACGTGGTCGACCGGATCGCGATCGACACGCTGCGCGGGCGCTTCCTGCCGCACCTGATCGAGTGCTGCCGCGGGATCGAGGTCGCCGTGGGCCGTGCCCTGCCCGCGCTGCGCGACACCGTCGCGGCGAAGCTCACCCGCGACGCCGCGATGAACGCGCTCAAGGTCTCCGGCGCCAGCGCGGTGGTCGACCACATCCCGCTGCTGGGGATCGTGCTCGGCGCGTTCGCGTCCGGTGCCGACATGTTCGCGATCACCGGGATCCAGATGACGCTGATGCTCAACATCGGCGCGACGTACGGCCGCGATCCCGACCTGTCGGCGATGTGGGAGCTGCTGCCGGTCGTCGGCGGCGGTTTCGGCTGGCGCGCGCTCGCGCGCGAGATCGCCGGCTTCATCCCGGTCGGCGGCATCTTCATCAAGGGCGCGATCGCGTACGCGGGCACGGTCGTCGTGGGCGAAGGCGTCGCGTACTACTACCGCAACAACGGCCGCCAGATGGGCGTCGAAGACGCCGCCCGCGTCTACGACGAGGCGAAGGCGAGCGCGATGACGTTCGCGCGCGACATCCTGGCGCGCTTCCGCCGCAACGGCGACGGCGGCAACGGCAAGCCTTAGCTTCCGGCGAGGAACTCCAGCAGCGCCTCGTCGTCGAGGTGCGCGTACGACGCGGCCAGCGTCGGCCGGATCTTCTCCGCGATCTGCGTCGCGAGGCGGTAGCGGGCGGTCCGGTCGAGCGTCGCGCGGCGCGCGAGAAAGCGTTCGGCCAGGAGCCGGTCCTCCGCCGACAGCCCGATGTCGCTGCGCGCCTGGCGCGCGAGGTACGCGTCGAGGTCGGGGACCGCGTCGGCGCGGTCGCGCACGACCAGCGTGCCGGCGGCGAAATCACCGAGCCGTTTGTTCTCTTTGGAGATCAGCGCGCTCACGGCGGAGATCGCGTAGAAGCCGAGGATGAGCTCGGCGATGCGCACCAGGTTGCGGATGATCGCCGCGCCCACGTCGAGCGGGAAGCCGCCGTCGCGCACGACCCGCAGCCCCAGCGCGCGCTTGCCGGGCGTGCGCCCCGACCACCACGCCTCGAAGATGATGAACCACCCGAAAAAGATCAGGAAGAAGATCAGAATCGCGAACGCGACGACCCAGCCGTAGATGTTCTTGCTCGCAAACGGGCCCAGCCGCTGGATCGCCGGCGACGCGAAGGCGAACCCGAACAGAACGACGATGGCGATGACGGACTGCGCGAGCATGTCCAGCATCAGCGCGAGGAACCGGCTCCCCAGCCCCGCGAGCTCGTAGCGAATCGCCACGGACTCGCCAGTACGAACGTCGACGCTGCGCAGCATTGAGGCGCTCCGCCCGAGGCTGCGCGCCCCAGCACGCGTGGGCCCCCCTCCGAGCTGACAGTCGGCAGGGCTTATAGTTCGGCGGGTCCGGCGCGAAAGCCGTGTCGCATGCGGGAGCGGCGGTTCGTTTCGGTGCGGCGGGCGCGGTGGGACCGGTTGGCCGCGCTCGTGGACCGGGCCGCGCGGCGCGGCGTGCGGTCGTTGCCGCCGGCCGAGATCGACGAGCTCGCGCTCGCATACCGCGCGGCGACGAGCGACCTCGCGATCGCGCGGACGCGCGGCGAGGATCCCGTCATCCAGGACCACCTCAACCGGCTCACCGCGCGCGCGCACTCCGTCGTGTACGTCGCGACCGCGCGCACGGGCTGGAGCCGGTTCGTCGATTTCGTCATGCGGGTTTTTCCGCGCGAGGTGCGGCGGTCGTGGGCGCCCATCGGCTTCTGCACGCTGGTGACGGTGGTGTCCGCGCTCGTCGCGTACGGCTCCGTGTCCGCCGATCCCGCCAACGTGCACGCGCTGCTGCCCGGCATGGCGCTGCCGCCGGTCGACCGCGCGCTGCACGACTCGAACTTCGGGTTCGACCGCGCGTTCTCGCCGACGGTGGCGTCGGAGGTCATCACGAACAACGTGCGCGTCGCGGCGATCGCGTTCGCGGGCGGGATGACGGCGGGGCTGCTGACGGGCTGGATCATCCTCACCAACGGCTTGATGGTCGGCGCGCTCGGGGCGATGTACCAGCATGCGGGCTTCGGGCCCGACTTCTGGGCGACGATCGCACCGCACGGCGTCATCGAGCTCAGCGCGATCCAAATCGCCGGCGGCGCGGGGCTGGTGCTCGCGGGCGGTTACCTGCGCCCCGGGCGCGCGCGCCGCTCCGACGCGCTCGTCGCGGCGGCGCGCCGCGCCGGGACGCTCGTCATGGGCGTCGCGCTGATGCTGCTGGTCGCCGGCACCATCGAGGGCTTCATCACGCCGCAGCGGCTGCCGATCCCCGTGCGCGGCCTGATCGGCGCGATCACCGGCGCCGGCTTGCTGCTCTATTTGCTGGGGTCCGGTTCACGGCGGAACGCATCGCCTGCGGGGGATGGGCCTACAGCAGACCCCGCGTCTTGACGTCGACGTAGGCGTCGAGCAGCGCGACGGTCAACTCCGCCGCGGGGACGTCGACGACCAGCATCCCGCGCTCGCGCAGCGCCGCGACGGCGTGCGCGCGCTCGTCGGACAGCGTCGCCGCCACCGCCGCGCGGTAGGCGTCTTCCGCGTCGTTCGGCATGCGGCGCAGCGCGCCGGCGATCGCGGCGTCGTTCATCAGCACGACGAGCACGAGATGGCGCGTGGTGAGCAGCTTCGCGGCGCCGAGCACCGCGCTCGAAGCGATCGGATCGAACAAGTCGGTGAACAGCACGATGAGGCTGCGCCGCCGCAGCGTGCGCTCGATGTCGAGGAACGCGCGCTCGTAGTCCGCCTCTTCGAAGCGCGGCTCGAGATCGGACAGCACGTCGGTGAGCTCCGCGCTGTGCTGCGCGCCGCTGCTCGGCAGCACGCGCGCGAGCACGTTCGCGGCGAACGCGACGACGCCGACGCGGTCGGCGGCGAGCCGTGCGATCGCGGCGATCGCGAGCGCCGCGCTGACGGCGTAGTCGAGCTTGCGCCGGTCGCCCAGGCGCGCGGACATCAAGCGCCCGGCGTCGATCGCGACGACGATCTGCTGCGCGCGCTCCACCTCGAACTGTGCGACCATCGGCTTGCCGCGCCGCGCGCTGGCCTTCCAGTCGATCGAGCGGAACGCGTCGTCCGTGGTGTACTCGCGCAAGCTCGCGAACTCGCCGCCGACGCCGCGCCGCCGCAGCCGCCGCAGCCCGGACTCGATGAGCTTGGTGCGCGCGACGAGGTCGCCGCTGCGGTCGAGCGCGGAGAGGTCCGGCATCACGCGCACGGCAACGGGTGCGCGAAACGTGCGCCGCAGCTCCACGATCCCCAGCCGCGACAGGATGCGCGCATGGTACGAGCGCAGCGCGGTACGGCCGCGCTCGCGCGGCACCACGCCGATGGTCGCGGTCGCGCGCGCGCGCGGCGGCAGCGTCGCGCGCGCTTCGTCGACGTCGATCGCGAGCCGGTCGGCCGGCGCTTCGACGATCGCGACGCGCCGTTCGCTCGCGCTGCGGTTCGCGATCTCGTAGCGCAGCACGTCGCGCCGCGCGAGCGCGAACCGCGGCGGCACGACGCGCACGATCTCCACCTCACCGCGCAGCAGCGCGACGTCGTACGCGATCAGCGCAACGAACGCGACCAGCGCGACCGTGAGCGCGGCGGGCCATGGGAACGCGCGCGCGAGCAGGTACGCGACGGCAGCCAGGCCGACCAGCGCCGCGATCCCGCGCGGCGCGATCCGCGGCAGGTCAGGTCTCCGGCGCGGCAACGCTCGCCAGCACGCGCGTCACGACGTCGTCGGCGCTCGTCCCGTCGAGCTCCGCTTCGGGCCGTACGATGATGCGGTGCGGCAGCACCACCGACGCGATGTCTTTCACGTCGTCGGGCGTCGCGAACGCGCGGCCGTCGAGATACGCCGCCGCTTGCGCCGCGACGACGAGCGCGAGCGCCGCGCGCGGGCTCGCACCGAGCGCGACGTCGGGCGACGTGCGCGTCGCGGCGACGATCTCGTACAGGTAGCCTTGCAGCGACTCGGCGACGTGGATCGCGCGCACCGCGCGCTGCGCCGCCAGCAGATCGTCGCTCGTCACGACGGCCGTGATCCCGGCCGCGTCGAGATCGCGCGCGTCGAACCCGCCGACCGCGCGCGCGATCAGCGCGCGCTCTTCGGCCGGTGCCGGATATCCGGTGCGCACCCGCACGAGGAAGCGGTCGAGCTGCGCCTCCGGCAGCGGATAGGTTCCCTCGAACTCGACGGGGTTCTGCGTCGCGCACACCATGAACGGCGGCGGCAGCGGGTACGTCGTGCCGTCGATGGTGACGTGGCGCTCCTCCATCGCTTCGAGCAGCGCGGCTTGCGTCTTGGGCGGCGTGCGGTTGATCTCGTCCGCCAGCAGGATGTTGGAGAAGATCGGCCCGCGGCGCAGTGAGAACGTCGCGCTGCGCTGGTCGAAGACCGTCGTGCCGACGACGTCGGACGGCATCAGATCCGGCGTGAACTGGATGCGCCCGTACCCGACGCCGAGCAGCCGCGCGAGCACGCGCACGGTCAGCGTCTTGGCCGTCCCCGGCACGCCTTCGATCAGCGCGTGCCCGCCCGCGAGCAGCGCGACGGTCAGCGCAAACCCGGTCCGCTCACCGCCGACGACGACGCGCGCCAACCCCTCGCGCAAACGCGTAGCTATGGTTTCAAGGCGCTCCGCCCCCGGAGGGTCCAAAGGCCCCGGAGCTTCGCTCGCACGGCTATCGCCGTGTGGTCCGACTGCGTCGTACCCCGCGCCCCCCACTACGTGGGGCCCCCGATCCGCCCTCGCAACAACGTGCGATGCGGTGCGCGATCCCTCTGTGATCGGTCCATGACCATCGTGGTGTTCTCCCTAGCGGTTCTTGCGAGCTTTGCGACCGCGATCAGTGCGGCGTCGTTTGCGGGCGGTTCGCCGGCGGCGGCGGCGACGCGCTCCGCCAATGCGGCGTTCTCGGCGGTGCGCGGCGCGCGTTCGAGCGCGCGGCGGGCATCGGCGACGAGCGCGTCGCGCGCATGCGCGCGGGCGCGGGCGCGCTCGTACAGCGCCGCGACCGCGTCGAGGAACTCTTCGGACGTGGGCTCGCGCGCCGCGCGCAGGCGCACCGGCGGGCCGAGCGGGATGATGCCGTACAGCAGCCACAAGAGCCCGGCGAGCGCGACCAGCGCCAGCGCGACGAGCTCGGGCGCGTCGAGCGCACGATACCAGGCCTTCTCGACGATGTCGCCGCGGATCGTCTCGTCGAACGCGACGAGGCCGTGCCGGCCGGGCCGCGCGGCGAGATACGCGAGCCGCGCGTTGTCGCCGCTCCCGAGCGCGCGGTTCTCGAAGAAGCTCCCGCTCGCGACGCCGATCACCTCGCCGCGCCCGTACCGGTAGCGCACGGCCAGCGCGCCCGCGTGGTCGGCCAGCAGCGTCTCGACGTGCACCGGTCTCGCGGGTCGCGCGAGGGGCGTGCGTTTCGCGCCTTTCGCGCCTTTCGCGCGTTTGGCGGGCCTCGGCTTCACGACGACGAGCCGCTGTTTGCCGCGGTCGCCGAGCGAGCCGACGAACGCGGCCCACGGACCGTGCAGCGGGCCGCGGTCCGCGCTCGTGTCCTCGAGAAACACCGGCTCGTCGTTCGCGTCGCCGTTGCCGGCGGGCGGCGTGACGCCGACGTCGACCATCCGGCCGCCGCGGCGGACCCACGCGCGCAGCGCGTCGCGTTCGCTCGCATTCCAGAAACTCCCGACGCTCGCGTCGGGGAAGGCGACGATCAGCGTGTCGATGCCGCTGTCCTCGAGCGCGTCGTGGTGCAGCCGAAACCGCGTGACGTCGACGCCTTCGCGGCGGAGCAGCTCGTACCACGCGCGATAGCCGCCGAAGCTGTAATCGCCGCTCGCGTGCGTCGCAGCCTTGGGACTCTCGGGCCCGTGGCCGAGCAGCGAGACGCTGACGAGCGCGGCGAGCGCGACGCCGGCGATGACGAGATCGCGCTTCACGCGGCGACCACGCGGTCGTACGACTCGCGCATCCGTGTCACGAGCGCCGCGTCGACGCCGCGGTCGCCGAACAGCGCGACGACGGCATCGCGCGCGAGCGCGTCGAACGCCGGATCGCGCACGGCGCGCCGCCACTCGCCGGGCGTGCGCGCGGCGTCGTAGCGCACGCGCCCGCGCTCGTCGAGCGCGCGCAGCGCGGACGCCCACAGCAGCGCCGCCGCGTCGTGATGCCGGCCCGCCGCGGCCGCGGCGAGCGCGCGCGCGAACAGCGTGCGCGCGTCGGCGTCGTCACCGAGGGCCAAGGCGTCCGGGCGCGTGCGCACGGCTTTCGCCGCGCGCGAGCGCCGCGCGAACCGCATGACGACGATCGCGACGAACACCAGCAGCGCCGCCAGCACGGCGAGCCCGACCGCGGTGGTGAGCGTCTGGTTTCCCAGCACGTGCTGCAGCGGATCCGTCACCCGCCGCCACAGCGCATCCAACGCCTCGAGCAGCAGGTCCAGCCACGACTTCTCGCCCGGGCGCTGCGGCGCGACGTGAAACCCGCGCTCGGCCAAGACGCGGTGCGCGACGTCGCGCGGGTCGCCGTGGGGCCAGGGCGGCGTCACGCGATCACTGCGGAACCGGCGGCGGCTCCGCGGCGATGAGGTCGAGGCCCTCCCGCCGGACGCGGATGTCGACCGCGAACACCACCACGAACGCGGCGACGATCCCTTCGAGCAGCACGCTGCCGAGGCCGGTGATCGCGAAGTACAGCACGTTGACGTGCGTCAGCACCGTCAGCGTCGCCGCCAATGCGAGCAGCGGCCACGCACCGGCCTGGCTGATGACGAACACGACCAGCCCGCCGACGACCGTGCGCCACCGGATCCCGCGCGCGAACCCGCGCCGCAGCCCCGCACCGATCGCCTCGATCGGGTTCGCGGTCTCGGTGACGACCGCCACGGACGCGATCTCATACGTCATGTAGATCCACGCCAGCACCACGGCGATCACCGCGAAGACGATGAGCCCGCCGATGACGCCGACGACGACCGCCGCGATGAACTGCTTCAATCCGGCAAGGATGCCGATCAGGATCGCCACCAGCAGGTACGCGATCACGATGGGTACGCAGACCAGCAGGCCGATCACCGCGAACGCCAGCGCGACGACGACCTGCGGGAGCCAGCGTGCCAGCGCGATGCGGTAGGCGCGGCCGAAGCTGATGCGCGTGCCCGCGTACGCCGTCGCGACGAGCGACACGATCGCGCTCCACATCAGCAGCCGCGCGACGATGCCGACGACGAACAGCAGGCCCGTGACCGCGTTCGACGCGCCGTCGCGCGAGAGCGCCTCGGTGGCTGCCTGACTCGCCGCGCGGTTGGTACCGGCCGACAAGAGGCGGCCGAAATCGCTGAAGACCTGTCCCGACTTCGGCGCGGCGACCGCCTGGAAGACGACCAACGGGATGAGCACGGCCGAAAGCACGATGACGATCGGCACGAACTCGCGGACGAACAGCGTGACCGCACGGTCGAGCAGCTCGCCCGCGCCCAACGGACGCAATTCCGTATGCCGGAGTTCCGTGTTCTGCACGCGGCCAGAGCGTTCGCGCTACAGCGAGCGGCGGCCTTGGATCGCGCGCGCGAGCGTGTTCTCGTCGGCGTAGTCGAGATCGCCGCCGATGGGCAGCCCGTACGCGAGGCGCGTGACGTTCACGCCGCTGGGCGCCAGCAGCCGCGACAGGTACAGTGCCGTCGCCTCGCCCTCCGCGTTGGGGTTCGTCGCGACGACGATCTCCGCCGGCGCGTCGGTCGCGACGCGGTCGACGAGCTCGCGCACGCGCAGCTGCGACGGCCCGATCCCGTCCATCGGCGAGATGAGCCCGCCCAGCACGTGATACCGGCCGTCGTACGCCGACGTGCGCTCGATCGCGAACAAGTCTTTGGAGTCGGCCACGACGCAGATCATGGACGCGTCGCGCTGCGGGTCGCCGCAGACGGGGCACGGATCGTGCTCGGTGATCGAGAAGCAGCGCGAGCACAGCTGCACGCGCTCCTTCAGCGCGACGATCGCGTCCGCCAGCGCGTCGGCGTCGCCGCGCGGGCGGTTGAGCAGATGAAAGACGAGCCGCGCGGCCGTCTTCGGACCGATCGTCGGCAGTTTGCTGAACTCGTTGATGAGCGCCTGGACCGGTCCCGCGATGGTAGAAATCGCGTCACATCCCCGGAATCTTGAGGCCGCCGGTGACCGCGCCCATGCGCTTTGCCGCGAACTCCTCGGCTTTGGTGCGCGCGTCGTTGTACGCGGCCACGATCAAGTCTTCCAAAGTCTCGACGTCGTCGGGATCGACGGCGCTCTTGTCGAGCGTGATCTTCGTCATGCGGAAGTCGCCTGTCATCGTGATCTTCACCATCCCGCCGCCGGCCGCGCCGTCGACGGTGGCGCCCTGGATGTCTTCCTGCGCCTTCGCCATGTCTTGCTGCATCTTGCGCAGCTGGTTCATCATTTGCGGATTCAAGCGGTCCTCGTCTTCAAGAGAGCTTTTCGAGCGCGTAGCGCATGAGGTCGTCGTGGTCTTCGCCGCCGCCGTTCGCGATGCCCGACGGCGGCGCCCCGCCGCCGGCCTCCACCGGCGGCGCGCCCGCGCCGATCGCGATGCGCAGCTCGAGGTTGCGCCCGATGACGTCGGCGATGGCCTTTTTCACGGTCGCCGCGTCGCGCCGCAGCACCTCGCTCGCGGGCGGATCGGGGACGCGCAGCGTCAGCACGTCGCCGTCGAGCGACGCGACGGTCGCGCGCGACAAACCGGCCCGCAGCGACCCCTTCTCCCCCTCCGCCCGCATCCGGATGCTCTGCCAGAGCGACCGGATCTTGGTCAGCGAAAGCTCCTTCGGCGGGCTCGCAGGCGCCCCGGCGCCGGCCTCGGCCGCGACGGGGGCGGGCTCGGTGCGAACGGCCTCCGCGCGCGTGGTCTCGGGCGGCGGCGTTTCCCGGCGCGACGGCGCCGGCGTTTCCTGGCGGGGCGGCGGCGTTTCCTGGCGCGGCGGCGGCGCTTCGCGGTGCGGGGCCGGCGCGACGGCCGCCGCCGGAGCCGCCGGTGCGCGCGGTGCGGACGGTTCGCCGGATTCGAGTGCAGCGAGCCGCGAGGCGAGCGCGTCGAGCGTCGGGTCTTCGCCTTGCAGCACGAAGCGCAGCACCGCGCTTTCCAGCTCCAGGCGCGCGTTGCCGGAGTTGCGCGCGGAGGCGAGCGCGTCGGCCAGCAGACGCAGCGCGCGCACCAAGCGCGCCTGCGGCGTCGCGGCGGCGCGTTCGCGCGCGGCGCGCGCGTCGTCCTCGGCGAGGTCGCGCGCGAGCAGCTCGGCGTTCACGCGCGCGACGAGCAGGTGACGAAACTCCGCCAGCGTGCTGCGGATCAAGCCGCTCATGTCGGTGCCTGCATCCGACGCCTCGTCGATGATGCGCAGCGCCGCCGCGGCGTCGCCGTCGAGCGTCACGTCGCGCAGCGCGCGCGCGAACGCGCGCCCCGTCTGCCCGAACGCGGCCTCGACCGTGTCGGCGTCGACGGCGCCCTCGCCCGCGAACGACGACACCTGCTCGAGCATCGTGAGCGCGTCGCGCAAGCCGCCGTCGGCGCGGTACGCGATCGCGCCGAGCGCGCCGTCGTCGATCGGGATGCCTTCCGCGTCGGCGATCTCCCGCATCCGCGCGATCATCGTCGGGATCGCGATGCGCCGGAACGCATAGCGCTGGCAACGCGACAGGATCGTCGGCGGCAGCGCTTCGGGCGCCGTCGTCGCGAGGATGAATACGGCCCAGTCCGGCGGCTCTTCCAGCGTTTTCAGAAACGCGTTCGCGCCTTCTTTGGTGAGCATGTGCGCTTCATCGATGATGTAGACTTTCTTGCGCATCGCCGCCGGCGCGAACTTCACCGCGTCGCGCAGCGCGCGGATCTCGTCGATCCCGCGGTTCGACGCCGCATCGATCTCGAGCACGTCGAGCGCCGATCCTTCGAGGATCGCGACGCAGTTCTCGCACGTGTTGTCCGGCGTCGCCGTCGGCCCGTTCACGCACTCGATGCAGCGCGCGAGGATCTTCGCGGCGGACGTCTTGCCCGACCCGCGTGGCCCCGAGAACAGGTACGCGTGCGCGAGACGGCCGGTCTCCAGCGCCGTGGTGAGCGTCTTGACCACCGCGTCCTGCCCGACCAGGTCGGCGAACGTCCGGGGCCGCCAGGTTCGGTAGAGCGACACCATCTGAGATTCTCGCCCCCTGTCACCCTGAGCCTGTCGAAGGGCTCTCAACGTGGCCAAGCCGGGAACCCTGCACGCCGTTCACGGCGTTTTAAGCAGTATCGGGTAGGGTACCCGAAGAGCACCGGCTATGAACGCCTGTGACGCCCGCTTTCCAAGCGAGGCGTCGCCTGTCGTCGGGGTGCGGCAACCGGAGAGGAACGATGGAGACCACGGTGGACCTTCGCGGAGCGCTGCGCGAGACATTCGGTTACAAGCACTTCAACCCGGGCCAGGAAGAAGTGATCGACCGCATTTTGGCGGGTGAAGACACGCTCGCGATCCTCGCGACCGGTGCCGGCAAGTCGCTGTGCTACCAGCTCCCCGCGCTGCTGATGGACGGCACGACCATCGTCGTCTCGCCCCTGATCGCGCTGATGAAAGATCAGCTCGACATGCTCTCCGAGCGCGGCATCACCGCGACCGCGGCGCTGAATTCGACGCTCTCCGAAGACCAGGAGCTCGCGGCGATGGCGCGCATCGCGTCGGGCCAGCTCAAGATCGTGTTCGTCACGCCCGAAAAGCTGGAAGACGACGCATTCGTCGCCATCCTGCAGAAGCTGACGATCCCGCTGTTCGTCGTCGACGAGGCGCACTGCATCTCGCAGTGGGGCCACGACTTTCGGCCCGCGTACCTCAACCTCGGCAAGGTGATCGGCCAGCTGCGCAACCCGACGGTGCTCGCGCTCACCGCGACGGCGACGCCCGCGGTGCGCGAAGACATCCTCATCCAGCTCGGCATCCCCAACGTCAAGCCGATCGTCAAAGGCTTCGACCGCCCCAACTTGCAGTACGTGGTGAAACGCGCCGAGAGCGAAGCGGGAAAGCTCAAGCAGCTCAAAGAGCTGTTCGAAAAAGGCGAGCTCGAGCAAACCGGCATCGTGTACACCGCGACGATCAAGAACGCGCTCGAAGTGCAGAAATACTTGCAGGACGAGCTGGGCCTGCCTGCGGCAGTCTACCACTCGAAGCTGCAAAAACACGACCGCACCGCGGTGCACGAGCTGTTCATGCAGGAAGCGATCCGCGCCGTCGTCGCGACGAACGCGTTCGGTTTGGGCATCGACAAGCCGAACATCCGTTTCGTCGTGCACTACGACCTGCCGGGCAGCGTCGAAGCGTACACGCAAGAAGCCGGCCGCGCCGGCCGCGACGGCGACCCGTCCAAGTGCGTGCTCGTCTACCGCATGAGCGACACGCGCGTGCAGAACTACTTCCTCACCGGCAAGTACCCCGACGTCGAGGAAGTGCAGAAAGTGTTCGGCACGCTCGAGATCTTCGGCGCGCAAGAAGGCGGCGTGAGCCTCACGGACCTGCGCAAGATCACGCAGCTCCCGCTCACGAAGCTCAAAGTGATCATCGCGCTGCTGAAAAAGAGCGGCTTCATCGAGAACGCGATGCGCGGCAAGTACGTGCTCACCGACGCGGCGCGCGAGCAGCGCGAGATGGTGCTGAACCTCGCCAACTACGAAACCAAGAAGAAGTACGACCAGTCGAAGCTGGCGATGATGCTGCAGTACGCCGAGACCACCGGTTGCCGCCGCCGCTTCATCCTCAACTACTTCGGGGAAGACTACGACGCCGAAACCTGCGGCGCGTGCGACAACTGTCTGCAGGGGCACCGCGTGCTGACGTCATCGGGCTACCGGATAGCAGACGTGGTCTACCATGCGAAGTTCGGACAAGGCACGGTCGAGCGCGCCGAGAAGGACCTGGTCACCGTGCTGTTCCCGAACGTCGGCTACAAGACGCTGTTGGCATCGGCCGTGTCGCGGGAACCGGCCGCGCAAAAGATCGCCTGACGTCTCTCACCCCGGATAAGGAGTCACTTGCGACGCGTAATCGCGCCGTTAACTAGCCTCGCGGCCGTCTGCGCCCTCGCGCTCGCCGCGGCGGCGCAAGTGAATCCCCCCGTACCGCCTCCGACCGGCCCGGTCAACCCGCCCGGCAGCGTCGCGACGCCGGTCCCGGGCAGCCCCGCCACGCCTGTCGCAGCTCCGACCGACTCGCCCGCGCCCGGCACGACCACGGTGATCCCCGCGGTGACGCCCGTCCCGCTCCCGTCCCCGACGCAGCCGCCGATCATCGTCGAGCCGCCGCAGGTCAACGTCGAACCGGGCAAGACCACCACCGCGCGCGTGAACAGCTCGCTGGGCACGCTGACGGCCACGGTCGCCGACCCTACCGTCGCGACGGTGATCGTCGACCAGACCCAGCGCGTGCTCTACGTGAGCGGGCTCAAGGTCGGAACCACGACCGCCACGGTGACCGATTCCCGCAGCGTCACGCGCGACGTCGCGATCCGCGTCGCCTACGCGGCCGGCACCGTCGCCGACGAGACGTCGCTCCGCGTCACGGGCAACCCGACTTCATCCGACTACTTGCGCGAAGCGGTCGCGCTGGCAGCCACGCGCGCGGCCACGCTGCGCTCGGGCGCGTCGATCAACGTGCCGCCCGAAACCATCGTGGTCCACGGCAACCTGAAGATCGACAACCGCACGGAGATCGACGTGCCCGTGCAGATCGCCGGCAACGGCTACCTGCCCGTCAACGGCACCACGCACGTGCTCGTCGAGAACACGGCGCTGCCGGCGATTCAACCCGCGCGCCTGCTCGTGAGCGACTACCCCGAGCGCCTTACCGACAACGGCGTCCTCTTCACCGCCCGGCTCGACCGTACGCAGGCGCAACGGTTCCTGTACTATCACTTCAACCCGGCCAACTCGCCGGCGCGCCGCATCCTGCTCAAAGCGCGCAACAGCTCCAACGCCCCCGCGACCGTGCAGATGATCGACGGCAGCGCCGGCCCGGGCACCAACGAGATGGAGGTCGGCCACCTCTCCACCAAACGGTTCCTCGTGCGCGAAGCGCGCAACGAGGGCCAGGTGATGACGATCGCACCGGGCGCGACGATGAACCTCGTCGACCACCCGCTCCCGGCCGCGAACGTGATCAGCGCCATCCTGCAACTGCGCCTGGTGAGCGGCGACCCGCTCGACCTCACACTGGTCGCACAAGACGCGCTCGCACCCACGGATCAATCGATCGACACCGTGCAACTGCTCGCCGGCGGCGCACCGCACGCGCGCGGCGTTTACCCCGTACCGACGTTCTTCTTCGAGCGCACCTACGACGTCGACGGCGCCGACCTCGACATCCCGATCGGCCAGCTCCCACTTCCGAATTTGCGCGAAGGCGAAGCGCTCAGCGGCGACTACGGCGTCGAGCAATCGATGAACGTCGTCGTCGTCAACATGACGCGCGGCCCACGCGCGATCGCGCTCTACGCAAACCCGCGCGGCGGCCGTGCCACGGGAACGTTTCTGATCGACGGCACGCTCGTGCAGGCGCATGCGCTCGCAGCGTTCTCGCGGTTCAAGATCTGGCAAGAGACCATCAACGCCGGAACGTTCCGCCGCATTCGCATCGTGACGATGCCCGAGGGTGGATCTTCGTATCCGCTGCGGCTTACGTTCGCGCAGGACGATGGTAGCGTTGCACCCGGAGCTCCTGGGTCGCCGATTTACTAGGCCGAAAGGTCGTGGCTCGGTGAGGGCGGCGCACTACTGCGGCGGGGACGCTCCCTGCGGCGCATCGTGCGCCTCCGGTCGCTCGGTGCTCCGTTCGCTCTCGCCATCCTGGCTTCGCGAACTCCGCAACGCCCCGCCGCAGTAGCGCACCGCCCTCCCCTCCGTCACGATCGGGGCGTACGGCTGGGCACGATCGTGGAGTTGCCGCGTTGCATGCGGGCATCGTGCCTCGCGCGAGCCGCGATCGTGATAAGGGGTGGGTGGCGGATGGTGCTGTGGCGGGGCGTTTCGGAGCGAGCGGAGCCTGGAAGGCGGGAGCGAGCGGAGAACCGAGTGACCGGAAGCGCAGGATGCGCTGGAGGGAACGTCCCCGACACAGCACCGTCCGCCACCCGGCCCCGCCACGATCGCTTTTTATGAGCGCGCGACGCGATCATAGATGGCATGCATCTGCGAAGCAGCCGTGGACCAGGCAAAGCGCTGGACCGCGCGTTCGCGTATGTCGTCGGCGCGGCGCTGCGCGGCATCGACGTCGCCGAGCAGCGCGCCGATTGCGCCGGCCCATGCCGCGACATCGTCGGGTCGACCAGCGGCACGTCGTCGCCTGCCACTTCGATCAGCGATGACGAGCGCGCGGCGATTGCCGGGACGCCCGCGCACATCGCCTCGGCCAGCGCGTAGCCGAAGCCTTCGTAGAGTGATGGGATCAGGGCGCACGTTGCGCAGCTGTAGAGCGTATCGAGGTCTTTGCGATCGACGTAGCCGCGCAGTTCCACGCGGTCTGCTACGTTGAGCTCGGCGGCTCGCGCGCGGACGGTGTCGGCGTACGGCGTCGGGGGACCGACCGCGATGATGCGCAACGACGGCAGCGCCGGTAGCGCCTCGATCAGGATCTGGAGGTTCTTGCGGGCTTCCACCGTGCCGACTACCAGCGCGAACGGCGACGGGTCTTTCCAGCGCTCGAGCGTTGCGAAGCGCGGGTCGACGCCGGGGTACACCACGTCGACCTGTGCCCGCAGATCGACCAGCTCGCGGTATTCGCTTGCGCTGAAGGCGGAGTCGCAGACGATCGCCACCGCGTGCTTGTATGCGCGGGCTTGCAGCGTGCCGAAGTACGTGCGCGCGTACGAGCGGGTGTGGGATTGCACGCGGTGCCAGGCGAGGTCGTGGACGGTCACGACCGTTGGGAGCGTGCGGATGAACGGCATCGTGCCTGCGGTTGCGTGCAGGAGCGTTGCGCCGCTGCGGGCGGCTTGCAGCGGGAGCAGGGCTTGGTCCCAGAGCACGCGGCGATCGAAGCGCCATGGGTTCAGCCATGGGGCGTTCAGTTCGCGGACGTCCACGTTTTCGGTTCGCAGTGCGGTTGCGAGGTCGCGCTGGTAGACGCCGATGCCCGTTGCGGTACCGACGGCGAGCTGCGTGTCGAGCGCGACGATCACGTCGTGCAGCGTTTGAGCGCCGGGCCGGCGAGAGGGTCGTCGACGGCGTCGCGTAGCCGTGCCGTCGTCATCGCGGCGCGCAGTGTGCGGGCGCGGGCGAGCGCATCGCGGGCGCGCGCGCAGTCGAGGGTGGCGGCGGCAGTCCAGGCGAGACCGGCGTAGGCGTCCGCGCTGTTCGGGACGACTTCGGCCGCGTGGGTGTACCAGCGTGATGCGGCGGAAATGTCGCCGTTTGCCAGCGATTGGTAGCCTGCGGCGAGCAAGTATGTTTCTTCGTTTGGTGCCAGCGCCAGGGCGCGTTCGTATGATGCTTCGGCTTTTTGCCAGTATGACGTGCGCTGCGCGGGGTTGCGGTAACCGGCCGCTGCTTGCAGTTGGCCTAGGCGCCACCAGGCTTCGCCGCGGACTTCGCCCGCGCTCGGGTCGTCCTGGTGAGCTGCGATCAGGAGCGTTTGGTCGGCGAGCGCGCGATCCGGTTGGGTTTGGGCGAGTGCGTCGATCAGGGCTTGCGCGCGCACCACGTCGCCCGCGCGGATGTAGAGCTGGACTGCGGTGTCGCGGTCGCCGTGCGCTTCGGCGATGCGGCCGCGGATGTCGGCGCTTTCCGCGTCGTCCGGCAGCGCTGCCGCGAGCCGCTCTGCGGTCGTCAGGTCGCCGTCGTGCACTGCGGCTTCCGCTCGGGCGCGCGCGTCGCCGAGCAGCGGCCGAAAGAGGTTGGGCATGCGGTCGTGCAGTGCCGCTGGGAACGACGGGCGCACGGCCAGGTCGCCGTAGGCGGCGGACGATGCGAGCTGCACCGCGCCGAGCAGCGCGGCGAGCGCGAGTCCGACCACGATCACGGTCGTGCGCATCACCATTCAGCCCTACAACGAGAACGCCCCGGAACCTACGTCCCGGGGCACTCTGCTAGCAGAACCGGCGGATCGGCCCGTCAGGGCCGAACGCGAGTGTTGGCGCACTTTGCGCCAACACACTAGAACCGGATCGAGAAGTTCAGGTCTTCGCGGTTCTGGTTGAAGTTGTACGTCGGCAGCACGCTGTCGGTGTACTTCTGGTTGCGGAACAGGAAGCCGATCGAGCTCGTCGTCTTGGGGATGTTGTAGATGAGCGTCGCGTCGTACATGTCCTTGCGCTGCGAGATGTTCTCCGTGATCGTCGTTCCGTACGAGCCCCGGTACGTCTGCGTGTTGTACGCGACGCCGAGGTTGAGGTCGCGCGTCACCGGCACGGTGAGGCCGGCCGCGAACGTCGAGTGGAATTCGTCGACGTAGTTCGGATAGAACAGCACCGGCGTGTTACCCAGGCCGAGGTACGTGGTGAGCCCGGCGGCCGAGCTCGGGTCCGGGCCGCCCGCCGTCACGTTGAAGGGCACGTAGCTGTAGGCCGTCATGTCGTGGCGGAAGAGGTGCTCGACGGAACCGCTCAGGTTGACCGCCGCCTTCGTGTGGCCGACGGGCACGCCGAACTGCAAGCCGCCTTCGACCTTGTCGAATTTCAGCCGCAAGTTCGACGCGAAGCCGGGGCCGTACGCGAGCTGGCCGAAGCCGTTGGGCACCATCTCTTGGAGGTGCTGCCCCAGCAGCCGGGCCTGGATCACGTTGTTGCCCATGCTGATCGGCGCGGTGATGTTGGCGGTGAAGCCCTGCGAGTTGGGGGCGAACGCGCTGAAGAACTGCGGTCCGCTCGCAACGAACGGGTTGAACACCGGATAGATGTACGTGAGGTTCGCGTTGTTTCTGGTGCACGCGGTCCCCGCGCAACCCGGCGTGACGGTGTTGTCGAACGTCGAGTTGATGCCGACGTTGTTCGCGAAGCCGAAGAACTGCGGGAAGAAGTTGCCGCGCCAGAACTGGAACGTGGACGGTGCCGGGCCGAAGTAGCGCAGCGGGCCGCCGTCGATGAAGTTCGGGCCTACGGCCTGGTACTGCACCGTCGCCGTCGCCGTCGAGAGCTTCAGCCGCAGACCGACGACCAGCGCGCTGTCGGTGATGGCCGGCGTGTTGTAGAAGTCCGGCGTGAACTTGCTGTACGCGCCTTCGCCGAAGAGCACCGGATGGTTCGTGCGGTCGCTGCCAAGCGTGATGAACGACAGCGGCAGCTGCGCGTCGAGGCCGAACACCGTGTCGCTGACGGCACCGTACCCGTTGCCCGCCGCGTTGCCGTTCGGGGCCGACTGGTAGAAGTTGGTGAACTGCGAGTTGCTGATGTCGGCGAAGTCGAAGATGCGGCTCACGGAGAGGCCGATCTCGGCGCCCGGCAGACCCTTGATCTTCTGGTTGATGCGCGCGTTGAAGTGATAGCGCTGGAACTGGTCGTTGTTGTTGTACGTCAGGCGGACGTACGTGATCTGCACGACGCTGCCGACGGGCAGCGGCGCGGTGAACACGACCTGGTTCGTTGCGTCGATGTAGTACCACGCGCCGCCGCCGATCGGGCACGCGGCACCGGCGGCCGTGAGGGCCGCCGACGAGCACGGCACGCCGTTGACCGCGGAGACGTAGACCGTTCCAATGACCGCCTTCGTGCTCAGGTAGACCGATGAGATCGGACCTGCCGCCGCGGTGAACGTATCGGTGCGCGACGCGCCCGCGGCCGAGTTCGGCGCGCCGGGCTGGAAGTAGCTCGTCTGCGGCCGCGTGACGATGAAGAAGTAGTTGTTGTTCGCGAACTCCCCGGTCGGATCGGCGACGCCCGTGAGCGTGTTGATCATCGACTGGTCGAGCCGCGTCCACGAGAACTGGAACTCGGTGAGCCCGTTGAGGATGCCGCCGATCTCGAAGCCCTTCTCGTACGGCTGGACCGGGTTCTCGTAGCCCGGGCCCTGCTGCGTGGCGTCGGGGGCACGATAGGTAAGGCCCAGGCGCGACGACTTGAGGTTGTCGAGCTGGCCGTCGCGGAAGTACACGTTCGTCAGCGCGCCGATCTTGGCGATGTGCACCACCACGTCGGGCTGGATCGAGTACTTCGCCTGCGGCGTGAACTCGCCGCCGTACTGGTAGTTGATGATGTGGATCGGCAGCGAGACCGTGAGGTTCTCGTTGATCGTGTACGTGAAGTTGAGCTTGTCGTCGAACCGGATGAGGTTACCGGGGCCGGCCTGCTCGAGCGGGCTGTTGTTGGCCGGCGACGTGAGGAACACGTTCACGAACGGGTCGATCGCGCCGTGCGCGATCGTCTGCGGAACGCCGTAGCGCTGGCGGTACGAGTTGTTGTCGAGGATCGCGCCGTGCAGCTGGATCGACTGCGCGAACTTCGTGCGCTTGTCGAGCGCGTCGAGCGCGTCTTCGAGGTTCGTCACGCGCACGCCGAGCGAGTCCAGCTCGTCCTTGAGCGCATCGATGAGCTTCTGCAACTTGTCGAGGTCGGCTTTCGAAGCGTAGCCGGGGTTGTTGGCCTGCAGCTTCGCGATGACGCGCGCGACGAGCACCGCCATCTCGTAGCGCGTCAACGGCCGGTCGCCCTTGAACTTACCGTCGGGATACCCCTCGACCAAACCGTCGGCCGCGAGCGACTGGATCGCCTGATACGCCCAGTGGTTCGCCGGCACGTCCGAGAACGGTGTCGCCGAGGCGCCCTGACCCAACGCCAAAAGCGAGCCGATCGCAAAGACCGCTGCTCGGACGAGGGTAGCGAGACGCTTCATCGTTTCCTCCGAGAAAGGTTGTGACGTGCTGTTCCGTTCGCGCGTGCCGCGTCCCCGTTCGGCCCTATGCCCCGAACCGGCGACAAGAACCCGTCTCGGTGTCTACCGCGGCGGGCACGACGACGACGCGCCCGATACGGAACGCATGCCGAGGTCGCTATACCGAAGCGAGCGTCGGGACTCCTGCCCAGATCAAGAAGCCTTGAGAAAGCGTTCCGCGATGAGGAGCGCCGCGTAGTCGTCGATCGGGCGGTCCGGCAACAGCATCCCGCGCGGTACGATCCGCCGCCAGCCGCGCGGCGGGTGGTCGCGGAAGAACCGGGCGCGGGCCAGCAGGCTGGTCTCGCGCTCGTCGACGAGCTCGACGGGCAGGCCCAGCTCGGCGGCGACGGCGGCGACGACGGCGGCGTTGGTGCCGCGCCCGATGGCCGCAAGGGCGACCGGCGTGGCGGCGATGACCTCGCGGAGGCGCTCGGTGAGGCCCTCGATCGGGACGATCCCCAGCGTCAGCGGCGGCGCGTCGAGCCCGGTCACCACGGCGTAGCCGCACTTGCGCGTGCCGGGGTCCAGGCCCAGGACCGTCATCGGGGCTCCAGCGAGTAGTCGAGCAGGACCGCGCCCGAGTGCGGGTAGAGGTCGAGCCCGGCCTTCGCCACGAGCCGGAAGCGGCCGCGCAAACGGTTCAGCTGGTTGATCACCGCCTGGACGTTGTTGCTCGGCTGCACGTTGATCGCGAATACCGCCGGCATGCCGCGCCTCTCCAGCTCCGCGACTGCTTCGGACGTCAGGCGCTGCAGCGGCAGGAGGAGGCTGTCCGGAGCTTGCCCGCCTTGCACGTCGAGCGCCGCAAGCTGCTCGCCCGCGGCCGCTATCCGCACGTCGGCGTATGGCTGCAGCCGGAACGACAGGACGTCGCCCTTAAAGAGATTCTGCGCGATGAGCGGCATGAACAGGACCGGCGCGTCGGCGGGGAATTGGGCGCGGTTGTTCGCGAGCTGCTCGCGCAGCGCCGCCCGGATTTCGGGGTCGCTCGACTTCTTGCGATAGGGCTTGAGGTCGTACGGCGGGCGCGCGAACTGCGCGTTCGCCGCGCGCACGGTGTTGTCGAAGAACGCCGAGAGCTGCCCCAGCACCACCGCGTCGGGCAGCGACAGCCGCGTGGTCAGCACTGTGTTGCCGATCGGATAGCCGATCGACACCACGAACTGCGAGTCGCGCGTCTTGTCGAGATCCTTCTGCGTCGCGATGGCCTGCGCTTGGAGGTCGTTGATGCGCGCGTTGATCTGGCCGAGCCGGAAGAACGCCGTGCGCACCTGCTGCGAGCCGATCAGCGCGACCGACGTGACGGACAGCGCGATGAGCATCCCCGTCGCGACCGCGACGATCGTGGACGTGTACTTCGGCCGCAGCCCGAACAGCGTGAGCCGTTTGCGCCCCACCTGATGCCCGACGCGGTCGCCGATGTACGCGATGCCGCCGGCGACGGCGGTGATCGCGACGACCAGCGCGATGCCCGACAGATTCGCGATCACGCTAGACTCGCGACGCGCGCCGCAAGAGCGTCGCGCCGATGATGGTGAACAGGAGGTTCGGCGTCCACGCCGCGGGGCCGGCGAGCCCGGTCGCGGAGCCGATGCTCAAAAAGATCGTCGAGATCACGTAGTACACGAACACGATCGCGACGGCGAGGCCGAAACCCAGCCCCGTACCGCCGCCGCGCGCCGGCCGCAGCCCGAACGGCACGGCGATGAGCGTGAACACGAACGCCGCGAACGGCCGCGCGAGCTTGCCGGCGTACGTCGCTTCAAACGACTTGATCTGCTGCGGCGCGAGCTGGCCGGAGTTCAGGCGCTCCTTGATCTCGGCGCGCGAGAGCAGCTCGGGGTCCGTGATCTGCAGCGACTGCTTCGCCATTTGGTTGGGGCGCGCGCCGATGTCGATGTCGAGCCCCAACGGCGCGGTGAGGTTCGACTCATCACCGTCGGGATAGTAGTGATGATGCGTCGCGTTTTCGAAGTGCCACGTCGGCGCGACGTAGCGCGCGCGGTCCGCCACGATGACGTCCTGCAGCGCGTTGTGCTGGTCGTAGCGCAGCACCGTCACCTTGAGCAGCGTCTGGGTCGGCACGTCGAGCGCGGCGGCGACCGTGACCTGCTTGCCGCCGCCCGGTGTCGGCCGCGCGTACATGAGGCTCGACGATGTTGCCGCGCTCGCGTGCTCGATCGCCTGCTGTTTCACGTACGCCGCCTTGTCGTTGGCGAACGGCACGAACATCTCTTGGACCGCGAGCGCGAGCAGCGACACGACGAAGCCGACGATGAGCAGCGGCGCGACGATGCGCGCGAGCGAGATGCCGCCGGCTTTGAACGCCGTGACCTCGCTGTCGCCGGACAAGCGCTGCATCGCGAGCAGCGTGCCCAGCAGCATCGCCATCGGGAGCACCAGCAGCAGATACTGCGGCATGTCCCACAGGAAATACTCGACCGCCGCCCACAGCGGGGCGTGCTCTTCGGTGACGAGCCGGCCGATCGCGATGATCTGCGTCGCGACGAAGATCAGCGTGAACGCCGACAGCCCGAACAGAAACGGGCCGCCGAGCTCGGCGACCAGATAGCGGTCCATGATCGTCGGCGCCAGCGGGGCGCGCGGCGCGGTGTGCCCGAGCCGCCGAGCGTCGGTCACAGCCGGAAGCTCTCCCCGAGGTAGAACTTGCGCGCGACCGGCGAGTCCAGCACGTCCTGCGCCGTCCCGCTGACCTCGATCTTGCCGTCGTTGAGGATGTACGCGCGGTCGACGATGGCGAGCGTCTCGCGCACCTGGTGGTCGGTGATCAGCACGCCCAAGCCGCGGTCGCGCAGCTGGCGGATCATCGCCTGGATGTCGGCGACGGCGATCGGGTCGATCCCGGTGAACGGCTCGTCGAGCAGCAGAAAGGCCGGTTCGGTCGCGATCGCGCGCGCGATCTCCACCCGGCGGCGCTCGCCGCCGGAGAGCGAGTCGCCCCGCGCGTCGACGAACTGCGACAGCCCGAACTCCGCCAGCAGCTCGGGCAGCCGGCGCTCGCGCTCCGCGCTCGACACGCCGTTCATCTCCCAGATCAGCCGCAAGTTGTCGCCGACGGAGAGCTTGCGGAAGATCGAGTTCTCCTGCGCCAGGTAGCCGATCCCGGCGCGCGCGCGCTCGTGCATCGGCGCGCCCGTGATCTCGCGCGCCTGGCCGTCGCGCTCGAGCACGACGGTGCCGCCGTCGGGCCGGATCAGCCCGACGACCATGTAGAACGTCGTCGTCTTGCCCGCGCCGTTGGGGCCCAGCAGCCCGACGACCTCGCCGCGGCGCACCTCGGCGCTCACGCCCTTGACGACGGTGCGGCGCGCGTAGCGCTTCACCAGATCGCGCATCACGATGCGGTCGCGGTCGGTCGTCACCGCGCGCCTCCCGACGTGACGCGCGCGTCGTGCAGCCGCACGTCGCCGTCGAGGTGGTCGCCGGTGAGCTGCATGCCGTTGGGGCCGCTCACGACGACGTGGCCCTCGCCGTGGAAGCGCTCGGTGGCGGCGTCGTAGCGCAGGGTGTCGCAGGTCAGGACGGCGCCCTCCGCGGTTCGCGCATGCACACCACCGGTCATAAACACAGTGTTGTCGCGTTGTTTCACCGTCGCCTTCGGCGCATCGGCGATCGTGGCCGCACCGGAGCGGTCGACGAACGTAATGTGCGGGTCCTGCAGCACGGCGCTGCCGTTTGCGGAACCGGCGATGTCGCCTTCGAACGCGAGCGCGCGGATCACGTAGATCCGCCGGCCTTGCTTGCGGCCGGTGAGCACCGACGGGTTCGCCTTGGTGCCGAAGCCGTGCACGTGGACGGGCACGGGCGTCGCCGGAGGTGCGGCGCTGGGCGACGCCGCCGGCGAGCTGGTGGAGACCGGCGCGCCCTGCGGTCCGCAGCCGGCGATCAGCACCGCCGCGGCCCACCCGGCCGCCCAAGCGTTACGCGCGGGCATCGGCCCGCTCGAGCGCGCCCGTGCGCGCAGCGGCCAGCGCCAGCGGCACGACTTGGAGGCCGAGCGCGAAGAAGATGCTGACCGTGTTGATGCTGACGTCGACCAGCAGCGCCAGAAGCGCCGCGGCGAGGGAGAACCCGAGCGCGCGCGGCAGCGGGGCGGCGCGGCGAGCGTCGCGCAGCACCCTGCGCAGCACGATCGTAAACGAAGCGATGAGCGTCACGATCGCGACGATACCGCCGTCGGCTGCGAACGCTATCGGAAGCGAGTGCGGGTCGAAGGCGACCGCGGTGCGGGTGCCGGGGGCGTCGGGGGGTCGGAGCACGTCGTAGGTCTTCGGGAAGGCGAGCGGTCCGACACCCAGCAGCGGGAACCGTTCGAAGGTCGTCAGCCCCGTACGCCACGCGACGGCGCGCGCCTCGGTGTCGCGGGGGTTGTGATGGCGGGCGCCGGCGAGGGCGTCCAGCGCCGAGCCCGGCGAGCGCGACGGCGACGGCGGCCGCGAGCAGCACGCGGGCGCGGGTGAGCAGCGCGTACGCCGCCACCCCGCACACCGCCGACAACGCGCCCCAGCGCGAGAAGGTCGCGCCCAGCGTGACGACCAGGAGCACCGCCACCGCGGCGGCCAGGCGGTCGCGCCCGCGCGACCCCACCGCGAGCGGCAGCGCGACCCCCAGCCCGATCAGCGTGTACGCGGCGAGCTCGTTGGGGTTCAGGAACGTCCCGACCGCGCGGCCGTTGTCGTACGCGTAGATCGCCACGGGCCGGTGCGCGGCGACCATCGCGAGCGCGACCAGCGAGCCGAGCAGCGCCGACCACAAGAACGTGCGGATGCAGAGGCGCACCGTGGCGGCGTCGGCCTCGCGCGCGAGCGCCAGCCCGCCGGCGCCTTGCGCCGTCACGAGGATGCCGAACCCGAGCCCCGTCAGCGGGTCGAAGCCCGTGATCGCGGCGGCGACCGTCGCCGCTCCGGGCGCCAAGAACGCGAACGTCAGCGCGTCGCGGCGGGCGGCCCGCACGGCCGCGGGCACGACGGCCGCGAGCGCGGCGACGGCGACCAGCGCGATCGCGACGGCGGCCCAGCGCGGGATCAGCGGCGGGATCGGCGGCGTCGCCGGGTCGAGCACGGCGAGCGTACCGTACAGCGGGACGATCGCGAACAGGACCGCGAGCGCGTAGCGCGACACGCGCGTCACGCCGCGCCCGCCAGCGCCACGACGGCCTGCGCGATCGCCCGCGCACCGCCGGGGCCGCCCATGCGCTCGCGCCCGACCGCGCCCATGTGCGCGCGCCGAACGTCGTCGGCGAGCAGCACCGCGATCGTGTCCGCGGCGCGCGGGGGCTCGCCCGGCACCACCAGCAGCGCGTCGCCCAAGAGCCCCATCTGCCGCTTGCGGTACCACGCGTCGCGCGGCGCGTCGTCCAGCTCCAGCGCGACCACCGGGACGCCTTCCGCCGCGGCGGCTTCGTTCGCGGTGCCGCTCTGCCCGATCGCGAGCGTCGCGCCGTCCAGCAGCGCGCCGAGCGCGCCCGTCCACGCGCGCAGCCCGCCGCGCTCGAGCGCGGGCGCGAAGCGGCGCGCGTCGAGGTTGGGCGCGACCGACAGCACCGCGTCGAGGCCGGCGCCGCGCGCGCGCAGCGCCGCGACGACGTCGGCGATGCGCAGCGCGTCGGCGTACGCGCGCTCGCGCGAGCCCGGCAGCAGCGCGAGGCGCACCGGCGCGCGCCACTCGACGCGCTCGCCGGTGGCGAGCAGGTCGACGATCACGTTGCCCGGCGCTTCCGCGCGCAGGCCGTGCGCGCGCAGGTCCTCCGCCGTCGCGGCGTCGCGCACGAACACGCGTTGCGCGCCGCGCAGGATGCGGCGCTCGCCCGCGCCGTAGCGCGCGACGTACACGCTCTTCGCGGTCCCGACGTATGCGAGCGGCGCGCGCGCGATGCGGGCGAGCGCGCATGCGTACGCGTCGCCGACCGCGACGACGGCGGCGTAGCGCCCGCGCGCGCCGCGCAGAAAGCCGATCTGGCGCGCGAAGAGCCCGATGAAGCCCGCGCCGAGATCGCGCGCGAACGCGCGCACGTTGCCCATCGCGACCAGCCCGCCCGACGGCATCGTGCGCTGCGGCCCGACGTCCGGGAAATCGTCGCCGCCGAGGCGCTCGCCCACGAGCCCGAAGTGCTCGGTGCGCACGTCCGCGAGCGCGCGCGCTTCCTGCGCGATGCGCGCGGCGATCGCGGCCTCACCGTGCCCGTTGGTGACGAAGAGAATTGCGCGCGAAGGCATGTCTTACGTGAGCGGCTCCAGCGCAAAATCCGTGATGCGCGCACGGCCGGTCGGATCTTTGCCGAGCTCCGTGCGCGACGCGAACGCGCCGTACGGCCCCGCGTGCACGATCGGCACGCCCGCGACGACTTCCGGCTCGCGCAGCGTGTCGTGGCTGTGGCCGCCCAGGATCAGGTCGAGGCGCGGCACGCTTTGCGCGAGCAGCCGGTCGTGCCGCAGGCCCAGATGCGACAGCGCGATCAGCGTCGTCCCCGGCGGCGTCGTGTCGGCCATCCGCTGCGCGACGCCGATCGGGTCGAGAAACCGCCAGCCGAAGAGTCGCTCGAAGAACGAGCCTTCCGGATACTGCACCACGAGCAGGCCGAAGAAGCGCAGCGCCCAGGGCGTCCCGGCATCGTCGCGCTGCACCGTCACGTCGGCGCGGAACGGCAGCGCGCGGTGCTTCGTGTCGACGAGGTTCGCGCACACGAACGGATGGTGCATCTGCGCCGCGCGCGCGCGCACCGCGCCGAACACGTAGTGGAACTCGCGGTTGCCCATCGCCTGCACGTCGACGTGCGCGGCGTCGAGCTCGGCGATGATCGGCTCGCGGCGGTGATAGACGGTCTGCGAACCGCGCAGCGAGTCGCCGCAGTCGACGTACAGGCCCGGCCGCGCGGCGCGCAGCGCGTTCATCGGCGCAGCGACGTGCCGGTGATCGTGGATGTCGCTCGTGTGATAGATGCGCATGGGTTTAAAGGCGGGGCTCCCACCCAGCGCGCGCGCTCGCCGTTTCGTCGAGGCGCGATTCCCCGAGGGCGCGCGCAACGACCGGGTTGCTTTCTGCGACCGTTGCCAGCACCCAGTCCGCGTTGCGCTGGAGCGCGTCGGGCGGGCCCAGCGCCGCGCGCACGCGCGCGTAGCCCGCGCGCTGCCGCTCCGGATGTTCGAGCAGCGCGACGATCGCGTCGGCGAGCGCGGCCGGCGTCGCATCGCCTTGCAGCAGCTCGGGCACCACCGGCTCGTCGACGACGAGGTTCGGCAGCGTGACGTATTTGCCGCGGTAGACGCGGCGCGCGATCTTCGCTTGCGCTTCGGAGAGCACGTACAGCGCGACGGCCGGCGTCTCGATCAATGCGGCTTCCAGGACCGCGGTGCCCGATGCGATGATCGCGGCGTCGGCGCCGCGCAGCGCGGCGCGCGCGTCGCGCACGATCTCCACCGGCAGCGGCGAGCGGAACGAGAGCAGGTGCGCGACGTGCGCGTGCGCGTCGTCGTCGGCGGCGACCAGCGCCGCGCGCACGGCGGGCCGCACCTCGCGAACGCGCGCGAGCGCGTCGAGCAGGCGCGGCGTGTGGCGCGCGATCTCGCCCGCGCGGCTGCCCGGCAGCAGCGCGATCGCGCCGCCGTCCGGCGGCGGCGCGGGCCGCGGCTCGCGCGCGGCGATCGTGGAGACCAGCGGGTGCCCGGCGTAGCCGATCGGAAGCCCCAGCGACCGGTAGAAGTCCGCCTGGTGGCGGAAGATCGTCAGCGGATCGCACAGCGTCGCGACCGCGCGCGCGCGCTTGGCGCTGTCGAGCCACGCGGACGGCGGCGCGTAGTACACGATCGGTTTCGCGAAACCCAGCGCGCGCAAGATGCGCGCGAGCCGCAGGTTGAACGCGCCGAAGTCCACCAGCACCACGAGGTCGGGCGGATCGCGCCGCAGCGCCCACGCGACGCGCAGCCCGGCGCCGAACGTGAGCGGCAGGCGCCGCAGCGCTTCGAACACGCCCAGCGACGCCCAGCCGCGATTGCGCTGCACGATGCGCACGCCCGCGCGCTCCAGGCGCACGTCGCCGATCCCTTCCGCGTCGACCGCCACCCGCGCGCGCATCGCACCGGCGAGATCGGCCGCGAGCAGCTCGCCCGACGCCTCGCCCGTCGAAAAGAAGACGCGCATGGTGGCGGGGGGCGCCGTTATTTGAGGATCCCGCGCTCGGAGCCGGCTTCCAGAAACGCGAGCAGCTTGCGGCCCTCTTCCGTCTGCACCGTCTCGCGCAGCGCGGCGATCGCCTGCGAGACGTTCTTCTCGGAACGGTAGATCGTTTTGTACGCCTCTTTGAGCTCGGTGAGCGCCTCGCGCGAAAAGCCCGCGCGGCGCAGGCCCACCGCGTTGAGGCCGTACACGACGGGCGGGTCGCCGTCGCACAGAAAGTACGGCGGAAGGTCGCGACCGAGCTTTGCGTAGCCGCCGACCATCGAGTAGCTGCCGATCCGCACGAACTGGTGCACGCCGGCCATGGCGCCGATGAGCGCATGGTCGTCGACGACGACGTGTCCGGCGAGCTGCGCGAGGTTCGACATCGTGACGTGGTTGCCGACGCGGCAGTTGTGCGCGACGTGCGTGTACGCCAGCAGCAAACAGTCGTCACCGACCGACGTGACGCCGCCGGCGTTCGCGCTGCCGCGGTGGATCGACGCGTACTCGCGGATCACCGTGCGCGCGCCGATCGTCGTGTACGAGATCTCGCCTTCTTCCGCTTTGCGGTCCTGCGACGGCGCACCGATCGTCGCGAACGGATGGATCGTCGTGTCCTCGCCGATCGTCGTGCGCCCCGAGACGACGACGTGCGCGAGCAGCTTCGCGCGCGCACCGATCGTCACGTGCTTGCCCACGACGCAGTACGGGCCGATGTCCACCGATTTGCTGATGTTCGCGTTCGGGTGGACGATCGCGCTGGGGTGGATCACAGATGCAGCACCGACGAGTCGTGCGCGAACGCCGACGGATCGATGGAGATCGAGAACGTGAGCTCCGCGCTGACGACTTTCTTGCCGTCGACGCTCGCTTCGACCGCGACCCAGCCGATGTTGAGCTTGGTCTTGATCACGCGCGCTTCCATGTCGAGCCGGTCGCCCGGCACGACGGGGCGGCGGAACTTCGCCTTGTCGATCCCGGCGAGATACGGCACCTTGCGCGCCATGTCGCCGGGCTCGAGGATCGTCGTGCCGCCCAGCTGTGCGAGCGCTTCGATCATGTAGACGCCCGGGAACAGCGGGTTGCCGGGGAAATGGCCGGCGAGCATCGGCTCGTTCGCGGTGACGTTCTTGTAGCCGCGCGCGCGGACCATCGGCTCGAGCTCGGTGATGCGGTCGATCAGCAGCATCGGGTAACGGTGCGGCAAGATCTTCATGATCTCGCGCACGTCGAGGATCGGCAAGGAGGGGGCCTTCCTAACTAACTGGTCGCGGAGACCGCGGTCGACTCGCCGGCCGCGTCGCCGAGCAGTTCGCGCACGGCCGTGCAATGCAGCTTGTGACCGCTCTTGACCGCGATCACCTCGCACTGCGGGTATGCGCCGAGCAGCGCGAAGTCGCCGACGAGGTCGAGGATCTTGTGCCGCGCGGGCTCCGTGGGCGAGCGCAGCGGTGCGAGCGGTCCGTCGGGCCCGAACACGACGGCATTCTCGAGCGTCCCGCCCTGCGCGAGCCCCCGCTTCACCAGCGCCTCCACCTCGTGCAAAAAACCGAACGTGCGGTTGGGCGCGACCTCGCTGCGATACGTGTCGGGCGCGATCTCCGCCTCGACGTACTGCGTGCCGATGGGCGCCGGGTAGTCGACGAGCATCCGCACGCGAAACGCCGACGCGGGCGCGACGACCAGCAGCTTGTCGCCGTCGCGGAACACGCGCGTCTCGGTGGGGATCCAGCGCGCGCGCGCGTCGTGCAGCGTGGTCAAGCCGACGGCGTCGAACGCGTCGGCGAACACCTTCGCGCTCCCGTCCTCGACGGGGATCTCGCCGCCGTCGACCGCGATGAGCGCGTTGTCGACGCCGCAGCCGAGCAGGGCCGAGAGCAGGTGCTCGACGGTCGAGACGCGGTGCTCGCCCACGCCGAGGACCGTCGCGCGGACGGTGTCGACCACGTAGTCGGCGCGCGCGGGAAACTCGACCGCGTCGTTCACCCGGAAGCGGAGGCCGTGACCGGCGGGGGCGGGGTGGATGCGCACTCGCGCGGGAGCTCCGGTGTGGAGGCCGGCGCCCTCGAACGCGATGGTGTCGCGCAACGTCGTTTGATACTGCACGATAAGCTCTACTTGGCGTCCTCGACGCGCTTGGGCTCTTCGACCCTCTTGGGCTCTCGCTTTTCCAAGGCGTCGACCCGAGCGTACAATTTCGGCAGCTTTCGCAGATACGCCTGGAGCCGCACGTGGTCGCGGTGGTTCTGGGCCGGTTGGCCCGTCACGAACGCGCCGTCGGGCACGTCGCCCCACACGTGGGAACCGCCGCCGATGGTCACCCGGTCGCCGATCGTCGTGTGGCCGGGGAACAGCGCGGACCCCGCGATCCGGCCGTAGTCGCCGATCGTCGTCGTGCCGGCCATCCCCGCGAACGCGGCGATCGCCGTGTGCTTGCCGATCTTCGCGTTGTGGCCGATCTGGCAGAGGTTGTCGATCTTCGTGCCGGTCCCGATCGACGTCACGCCGGTCTGCGCGCGGTCGATGCACGTGTTCGCGCCGATCTCGACGTCGTCGCCCAGCGTGACGTTGCCGATCTGCGGGATCTTCACCAGCCGCCCGTCGAGGAACGCCCAGCCGAAGCCGTCGCTGCCGACCACGGCGCCGGCTTGCAGCACGACCCGGTCGCCCGCGACGCACTTGTCGGCAAGATAGGAGCGCGGGTGGAACAGGCAGTCGGCGCCGACGACGGCGTTCGCGCCGACCACGACGCCGGGCAGCAGCACGGTGCGGTCGCCGATCCGTGCGCCCGGGCCGACCGCGACGTGCGGCCCGATCCACACCGCCTCGCCCACGTGCGCGCTCGGGTGGACGGCGGCCATGGGGTGCACGAACGGTCCCTGCGGGCGCGGCGGCTCGAGCTCGGCCAGCAGCGCCGCCAGCGCGACGCGGGCCGACGGCACCGCCAGGATCGGCTTGGGGTAGGTCTCCGCGGGGTCGAGCAGCGCCTCGTCGGTGAGCACGGCGGCCGCGCGCGAGCCGAGCGCCGTGCGCAGGTAGCGTTCGTCGACCGCGAACGTCAGCGTCGCCGGATCGGCCTCGTCGACCGCGGTGATGCGCTCGATGGCGACGGTGGGATCGCCGACGACGCGCCCGCCGGTGCGCTCGGCCAGCTCCGCGAGCGTCCCCAGCGAGTTCACGCTGCGTGCGCGCTCACGGCGCCGGCGTGCTCTTGTCCTCGATCTTGAGGATCTTCTCCACGTCCGCGGTGATGTCGACGCCGCCGAAGCCGACGTACTGCCGCGTGAACACGTAGCTGAGATGCTTGTCCGCGGCGACTTGCTTCGCGGCGGTAGTCACGTCGACGCTCAGCTCCGTTTGCGCCTTCGCGAAGCGCGCCTGAAGCTGCGCCTTCGCCTGCTCCTTGTCGCGGTCGGACTTGCGCGAGTGCTCGATCGTCGCCGCGTCGTTCGCGAGCTGGTTCTGGTAGTTCTGGAACTTCGGCCAGTTCTGCGAGATGCGCTGCACGTCGACGAGCCCGATGTCGGAGTCGGACGCCGACTTGTTGCCGCACGCGGCGAGCGCCGCGAGCGCGGCGGTGGCGGCGAAGGCGCGCAGCGCGATGTTCGTGATCTTCATTCGTGCAGGCTTTCGATGTCCTTGAGAGCGTCCGGCGTGAGATCGACTCCGCCGGCGGGGGCGACGATGTTGGTGAGCACCACCGAGATGCCGCGCTGCTGCGCGATCAGCCTGACCTCGCGATCGATCTGCTCCTTGATCTGCGTATAGAGGTCGTCGCGCTTCTTGCGCAGCGAGAGGATCTGGGCTTGCGCGCCCTGCTGCGACGCGCCGTCGAGACCGTGCAGCTGTGCGTAGCGCTTGCCCAGATCGTTGCGCGTCTTGTTGAAGTCGGCGATGGTGGTCTTCGCGTCGTCTTGGAAGCGCTTCTGGTAGTCGTTGTGGAGCTGCTCGATGCGCGCGCGCAGCGCCGGCGGCAAGTTCGAGTTGACCGACTGCTGCACGCGGCCGTTCACGACGCTTGTCGCCACGGCCGGGCCGCCGAGATGCGACACTTGCCGGCTGAGCGATTGCTGCCGCTGCGCGAGCGACCCCAGCGAACGATTGCGGATCGCCGCGACCTGCGCGTTGAGATCGGTCTGGACCTGGTCCTTGAGCTGTCCCTGCAGCGCCACGAGCGTCTGCTGATCGCGATTGCGCGCGGCCGCGAGCGCGTCGGCTTCCTTGCGGTCGATCGCGGCGAGCTGTTTCTGCGCCTCTTCGCGCGCGGCGTCGTCGAGCGCGAGCGACGTGAGCTTCGTGCGCAGCGCGAGCCGCTGCGGCGCGTCTTCGCTCGCCATCTTGAGCGAGAGCGCGGACTCCTTGGACTGCAGCTCGTCGGCCTTCGCGCGATAGGTGCGGTCGGCGCGGTCGCTCAGCGCCTTCTGCGCCGCGTTGATTTGCGCGGCGTCCTGTTTCTGGAGCGTCGTGCGGTATGTGTTCAGATCGCGCTGCGCTTGCACCGCGACGCCGCTCTGCTGCTGGCGCGCCGTGGCGTTGACGCTGCCGGCGATCTGCGCCGCGCTGGGACCGCCCGCGCCGGCGCCGCGCAGCGCGGCCGCGATCGCCGCGGACTCCTGCTGCTGGTACTGCTTCTGCTTCTGGTCGACGAGCTTGCGCGTGCGCGCCGCGGCATCGTCGAGCTGCTTCTGCAGCTCGCGCTCGCGCGCGGCGAGCGTAGGATCGGCCGCCGCGACCTGCGGCGCGGTCGCGGTAAGATCGAACGCCTCGATGCTCCGGTCGTACCGCGCAAGCTGATCGTAAAGCGGATGCTTCTTGACCAGCTCGTCCATGATGACGTACCCGACGGTGCCCTTCCCGGAAGCACCGGGATCAGGCGCGGTCGTGGCGCCGTGCCCGCATCCTGCAAGCAAAAGAAAGGCGGGCGCGCATACGGTGAGCGCAAGAGCACCAAGGCCAGCGGCCAAGGCGCGCCGGGTTCCGCCGAAGGCGGAATCCGAATGTATCATTTCAGCTTGTCGGTGACGTCTTTGGTGATATCGACGCCGCCGAAGACGATGTTGCCCTTGTCGACGACGAGGATCAGCCCTTTGGCCTTCGCGATGTCGGCGATCGCGGCGCGCGTGTTGTCGACCATCGGTTTGAGCGTCTTGGTCTGCTGGTCGTCGAGCGTCTTGCGGTAATCCTTGAGCACGTTGTCGCGGTCCGCCGGCGTCTTCGCGCCCTTGAGCTTGTCGGCGGCGGCCTTGTCCTGCTCTTGCTTGAACTTCAAGAAGTCGTCGGTGACGGACTTGACCTTGGGCGTCTGGTCGATCGCGGACTGGTCGACGTAGCCGACCTTGGACGGCGGCGGCGTGCTGACGGGCGGGACCGGATCGCCGACCCCGGTCAGCAGGTCTTTGACGCTGCTGGTGATGTCCTGGCCGCCGAACACGACGATGCGCTTGTCGACGACGACCGTGAGGTTCTTCGACGACGCCACCGACGCGATCGCGACCTGCGCGCGGCCGAACAGCGGTCCGAAGAGCTGGCGCTGCTTGTCGGCCATCTTGCCCTGGAACTCGCCCGCGAGCCGTTGCTGCTCGCCCTGCGACGCGCGCTTCGCGCGCCCAACGTACTGCTTCTGCAGCCCGGCGCCGTACGCGTTGAGCTGCCGGTTCGCGGCTTGAAACGCGGGCAGCGCCGCCAGCGCCTGCTGGTCGAGCGAGCCGATGTCCGAGAGGTCGTTCGCCCCGCTCGCCGGCGTCGCGAGGATCGCGGCGCCGAGCGCGAGGGCGAGCGCGGCGCTGCGGCCGCGCGTGAGGAGGTGGTTCATTCCTAGAAGCTCTGTCCGATTCCGAACGAGGTGTGCGTCCCGTTGCTGCCCTTCGCGAAGTCGAGCCGGATCGTGTGAAGCCCGAGCTGCGGAACGTCGAACCGCAGCCCGAGGCCGACGTCGCTGTGGAAGGTGTAGCGGTTGAGGTCGAAGGTGGTGGTGGTCAGGCCGCTGACGTCCGTCGTCACCGACTTGCCGCCGCGGATGCGCGTGCCGCCGCTCTCGACGAACCCGACGACCGCGAACTTGCGGTCCTGCGTGAGCGGGACGCGCAGCTCGGCCTGCCCGAGCAGGATGTCGGTTCCGTAGAACGGGTCGGAGTACCCGCGCAGGTCCTGGTCCGAGAAGATGAACAGCTTGTTGGTGGGGATCGCACCCGTCGAGATCCCGGCCCGGCCGTGGATCCCCAGCGTCGCGTTCTTGGGCATCGGGAAGAACTTCGCGCCGTCGATCGTGATCAGCTGGTAGGTGAAGTCGGAGCCGAACGAGTGCGTGCTGAACTCGTCGTTGAGGCTGAAATTGATGCCGTGGCGCGGGTTGAAGACGTCGTCGCGCGAGTCGGCGTGGAAGCCGGCCAGCAGGCTGCGGACGTTGTAGGGCCGCGTCGAGTCGATCTGCGCCAGCGACGGCGCGGTGATGCCGACCGCGGAGCTGGGGCTGTTGGGGTCGTTGGGGCTGAACGGCGACGCGGTCGAGCTCGGCAGCGGGTTGACCACCGGGGCGGTCGGAAAGACGTAGCCGCTCGGCAGGTCGGCCGACGCCGCGACCTTCTGGATGTTGAAGCCGCCGCTGATGGTGTAGACGTCGCTGAGCCGGCGGCCGAGCGTCGCCGAGATGCCGGTCGCGCGCGACTTGTACGTCGACACGACGCCGTCCACGATCTGGCTGTTGGTGACGTCGACCGGGACGATCGTGACCGGCAGCGGGCCGCTGGCAGGGCAAGCCGTCGTGCCCGTCGTCGTGGTGGTCCCGGTCGTGGCGGTCGCCGTCCCGGAGCAGGCCTGGTACACCGGATAGAAGTTCGTCTGCTGCTGGGTGAACAGCGTCGCGCCGAAGCTGTACTTCTGCGATTTTTCCGACTTGCCGACGTACGGGATCGTGATCGAGACCTGAGCGTCGCTCACGCGCGAGCCGCGCTCGAGCCGGATCGAGGCGCCGTTGCCGGTGCCGTTGATATTGTTCTGCTGGTAGGACAGGGTGCCGGTGAGGCCCTGACCGGTGACGCCGCCGGAGTAGCCGGCGCCCAGCGTCGCGGTGCCCGTGCGCTGCTCCTTGACCTGCCAGTTCACGGTGATCAGGCCAGGCCGCTTGGGATCGGGTCCGGGCTTGCCCTGGAAGTCGATCTTCTCGAAGAAGCCCAGGTTGTTGAGGCGGTCGTAGTCGCGCCGCAGGCCGCTGTCGGTGACGACCATCCCGGGCCGCAGCCGCAGCTCGCGGCGGATCACGTCGTCGTGGGTCACGGTGTTGCCCGTGATCTCCACCGCGCCGACGCGCAGCACGCTGATCGTGTAGCGCACGTCCGCGGTGCCGGCCTTCTGGTCGACCGACGTGGGATCGACGCCGGCCTCGACGTCGCCCAGCTTGAGGTCGTACTTCTCGTAGAGGGCCTTGAGCGCGTCGTAGTCTTTGTCGCGCTGCGCCTCGGAGTACGGGCTGCCGGGCTTGGTCACGAGCGCCGGGATGATGACGGTCTGCGGCAGCAGCGGGTCGCCCTCGGGCGGCGCCGTGATGATGATCTGCCGGACCGTCAGTCCTTCCTGGACCTTCAGGGTCAGGACGCCGTCGGGGGCGATGTTGACGTCGGTGACGTGCGAGGGCAGCTGGCCGCCGAAGCCGATCTTGTCGTAGTAGCTGTTCAGCTTGAGGACGTCTTGCTGGTAGGTCTTGATGTTGAAGACCTGACCGGGCGCCGTGTCCATCAGCGCGAGCAGCGTGTCGGCCGAGACGCTCTTGTTGCCCTCGAACCGGATCGACGTGACGACCGGGTTCTCGATGACGCGGTAGGTGACCGCGACGCCGTCCGGGCGCTGCTTGACGATCGGCGGGGCCTGATCGGCGAAGAAGCCGAGGTCCGCGATCGCGCGCAGGTCCTGCTGCACCACGGCGGGGTCGAAAGGATCGCCGACCTTCGTCTTGACGACGGAAAGGATGCGGTCGGTTGGGATGTGCGCGTTTCCGGTGACCGCGACCGACACGACGGTCGGCGCGGGCGGGGCAGCCGGCGCGGAATTCGCCGCCGGCATCACGAGACCGAAAAACGCGAGCACGGCGAGCACGGTGCGCGGCGTGCGGCGAAACCGTTCGAACAAGGGGAAGACGTCCTTCGTACGATGTGGTTGGACCCGGGCGCCGTGGGCGACCGACGGGTTTACTAGTGGGGGTGTAACGCGAGACGGACCATGCGCGTTCCCGGTCCCCTGGGTACGACACGCCTTTGTCAGCGCCTTTACGGCCCGCCCCGCGCCGGTCTTGTGTCAGTATTTCCGAACGATCGAGAAGGTGAACCCTTTGCGGTTCGAGACCGGCTGGATGCCTCGCAAGCGCTGGGCGGTGCTGAACGCCTGGGAGCCGTTGCCGTTGTTGGTGAACGCCGGGTCGCCGTTCTGCTGGAAGTAGTTGAACTGGACCGCCGTCGTCGCGTTGGGGCGCGCGGTGAAGCCGAGCGTCGAGCGCACCGGGCTAGACAGCGTCTGGCCGAAGCTCGCGTACACGTCGCGGTGGCCGATCTGCTTGAGCGCGTTGTAGCCGATGCCGCCGCCGTAGTCGACGGTGAGCTCGAAATCCGTCAGCCCGAAGCGGCCGGTGAAGATGCGCTCGATCGGCCCGAAGATGCGGTGCGTGAACTGGCCGTTGAGCACCGAGAACGCCTCTTGGTTGAAGTTGATGACGCCGACTTGGTACGGCGTGACGCCCGGCGGCAGCAGCGGGTTCGATTCGCCGGGCGCGCCGCGCAGCGTCGTGCCGTTCTGCTGCTGCGCGAAGTTCACCGCGCCGAACAGCGACGCGTCGAGCAGCAAGCCGATGATCTGCTCTTGCGAGTACGGCGGGTTCGATGCGTAGGTGATCCCGCCGCCGCGGCCCGCCGCGAGCTCGTCGGCGGGACCGCTCACCGTCACCGTGATGTCGGCGCTGCCCACCGCATTGCGCGTGGGGTCGGGATCGGGGTTCGTCACGTGCGCGTACGCGCGCAGGTCGATGTACGGCAGCACGCCGTTGGCGGGGTCGAACGTCACCACCGCCTGCTGCACGCGGAACGCGCGGTTGTACGTCGAGAAAATCCCGCCGGGCGTCGCGGTGAGCACGCCGCCGAGCTTCGGTGACGCGAGTGTCCCGGTCAGCGCGAGCTGGCCGGTCGCGCCGACGTCGATGAACGGCGACGACGCTTGCACGTGCACGTTCTTGCCGGCCGTTGCCCTCAGGTCGAACGCGAGGTTGAGCGGCGGGCCGCCGCCTGACGCCGCACCGCCGCTCCCGCTCGCGCCGCTGGTGTTGCGGTAGATCGACAGGATCGGGATCGACGCGTTGGTGAGCGCGAGGTCGCCGGAGAGCACCGGCAGCGGCTTCGCGTTGCGCAGCGACATCGTGCCGTCGATCGTGCCGGTGCCGAACTGCGGCGAGTCGATGCGCGCGCCGTGCGCGGTCAGCGCGATCGCATAGTTGCTGGTGTGCACGTCAGGAAACGGCAGGTCGAGCTGTCCGCTGCCGTCGAGCGTGCCGCCGCCGACGTTTGCGTGCAGCGCTTGGAGCGCGACGCTGGTGCCCGCGAACGCGAGCATCGCGTTCGCCTTGGTGATCGCGGCGCGGTCGAGGCCCGACACGTACGAGCCGTTCGCGAGCGCGACGCTGCCGACCACGCGCGGCGCGCGCAGCGTGCCTTCGATCGCGACGCGGCCGTCGACGGTGCCGCCGAGCTTCGTTTGCGGGCCGGGCACGAACGGCGCGAACGGCGCGAGGTCGACGCCGCCGAGTGCGAGCGTGAACGAGAGCGGTGCGGTGGGGTTCACGCCCAGCGGCTGCAGCGAGAACGGCAGCGAGCCCGCGACGAGCGCGGTGCCTTTGGCGAACGTGGCCTGTGCTTCGTTGACGAGCAGCGTCTTGCCGTCGAAGCTGACGTTGCCGAGCACGCGCGGGATCGCGAGCGACGTGTAGCGCGCGTTGGTCAGCTCGAAGCCGGCCGTCGCGCGCGGCTTCGCAAAACTTCCGCCGATGCTCGCCGTCGCTTGCAGCGCGCCGCCGACGTCGTACCGCGGGCCTCTGGGGAACACCGACGCGAGCGCCTTGGCGACGTCGGGCGTCTGGCCGTGGATCGCGAGCGCGAGCGGGTCGGAGGTCGCGAAACCGAACGAACCGCTCGCGTCGAAGCGCGCGAAGCCCAGGTCGAGCACGGTGTTCGACAGCGCGACGCGCGCGCCGTCGCTGGCGGCGTGAAGATGGCCGTCGCGCACCGCGTAGCCGAACAGCGAGCCGTTGGCGAGTGACGCGTCGCCGTTCACGCCAAGCCGCGGCCAGCGCCCGGCGACCGAGCCGCGCGCGTCGACTTGGCCGAGCACCGGCGCCGTGATGCCGAACGGCGGCAGCCAGGTGGCGAGGTCGACGCGCTGCGCCTGCAGGTTCGCGCGATACGTCGCGCGCTCGAACGCGCGCAGCGGATCGCCCGCGGCGGCGACCATCGTGCCGTTCGCGCGCAGCGCGCCGTGGGCGCCGCGCACGTTGAGCGCACCGTCGACGGCACCGCCGTGCTGCGACCACGTCGCCGCCGTCGCGCCGAACGCGAACCGCCGGTAGCGAAAGCCCGTCACGTCGACGTTGCCGGTGGTGCGCGTCGTGCGCCCGTCGTTCGCGAACGCGAGCGCGACGCGCCCGCGCCCGTCCAGCGTCTCGGCCTCGTCGAAGTAGTCGTTGAAGTCGGCGAGGTTCGCATCCGCACTGCGCACGTCGACCGCGAACGCGCGGTTCGCGACCGACATCGCGGCCGTCACCTGCGCGTGCGTCGAGCCGACGGTGACGACGCCGTTCTGCGCGGACAGCGCGCTGGGCGTGATGTCGACGCCCGCCCGGGCGGCATGGAACGCGAGCCCGTTGTACGAGCCTTCGGGGACGGCGACGTCGCCGTCGACGCGCGGCCGCGCGCCGCTGCCGCGCACGCGCACGTTCGCCGAGAAGCTGCCTTCCAGATATTTCACGGGAAGTTTCAGCGCGCCGCGCACTTCGCCGACGTCGCCGATCAGGACGTTCGCGGCGAGGTCGTACGCCAGCGCGTTGCGCCCGCTGCCGCCGATGCCGTCGACGCGGCCGGTGAAGTTGCCGTAGGTCTGCCCCAGCGCTGCGACGCCGGTGCGGATGCTCGCGCTGCCGGCGGCGAGCGACAGGTCCGCGCCGCCGCTGATCGGATAGCCTGCCGCGACGCCGTTCGTGAGCGTGACGACGCCGTCGAACGACGGCCCGCCGGTGCCGCGCAAGTCGGCCAGGCCGAAGAGCGCGAGCGTCCCGGCTTGCAGCGGCAGCCCTGCGCCGCGCAGCGCCGCGACCGGCAGCGCCGGCGCGGACACGAAGAACGCGCCGCCCGCGTCCGCGGCGACCGCGCGGCCGCCGCCGATCGAGCCGTCGACCGCGACGACGCGCAGCGACGTGCCGTTGTCGATCGCGATCGTGCCGGCGAGCCCGTCGACCGCGACGCCGCGCACGCTGCCGCCCGCGATGCCCGCGCCGGTCGTCTGCACGACGATGTGGTTCGATGCGATCGTCGCGCGCACGGGACCGTGGATCTCGCCGCGCGCCGTGGGGTCGGACGTGAACTGCGCGAGCCGTTCCAACGCGCCGTCGTAGGTGCCGTCGAGCGCGAACAGCCCGTTGGAGTACGCGCCGTTGCCGATGAAGCGCCCCAGCGGCCCGTCGACGGCGATGTCGGCGAGGCGCACGTCGCTCAGCGTGCCCTCGAGCCGCACGCTGCCGCTGCCGACCGCGAAGTTCGCGACGCGCAGGTTGCTGCCGCGCAGCACGCCCGCCAGGCCGAACGAGTCCGGCGTGCCGCCGCCGGCGAGGTCGCCGTCGATCGTGCCCGAGAGCGGCGGCAAGCCCGGGATCGAAGCGCCGGGCAGCGCCGCGGCGTTCTTCACCTGCGCGAGCCGGAAGCCGCGCGCGTGCACCCAGCCCGCGCTCTGCGAGATCGGGCGCTGCAGCTCGAAGCCGCCCGCGAGCGATGAGCCGTCGGCGCGGCCGAACTCGAACGGCCCGAACTCGCCGACGCCTTTCGGGTCCACCGCGAACGTGCCGCTGCCGGTCGTCGCGCCGACCGCGCCGATCGTGCCGCGCGCGCGGAACGACTGCTTCGGCGGCGCCTCGATGAGCGCGGTGGCGATGACGCCCGCGTCGGGCGCCAGCACGTCGGCGTACGGGATCGATGAGCCCGGCCCGCGCGCGTTGAGCGCGAACGTGAAGTCGTTGCCGGCGTCGCTGAACAGCGCGCGCCCGCCCAGCAGCACGTCGGCCACGCCGTAGCGCCCGCGCAGCGCGTCCATCGTCACCGCGTTGTCGTAGTAGTCGACGTAGCCGTTCAGCCCGTCGATCGGGTACTTGTCGTACGCGATGCGCCCTGCGCCGAGCCACGTGTGGATCAGCGGCTGCGACAGCTTCGACTCGAGCAGCGTCTGCATGCGGGTGCCGCCGCTGAGCGGCAAGTTCGCGGAGAACGCGAACAGCGCGCGCATCCGGCGCAGGTCGTCGTTCGCGACGAGCGCGATGCGCATCGAGGGCGTGCCGAACAGGTCGTAGATCGCGCCGCGCCCGTGAGCGGGGACGCCGGCCAGCGTCGCCGTGATCGACTTGGTCGCCAGCATGTCGTCGGTGATCACGAAACGCGCCTCGAGGTCGCGCACCTCGTGTGCGAGCGGCCCGACGGCGATACGCCCGCCGTGCAAGTCGGCGTGTCCGCCCAGCCGGTACGCGAACTCCATGCCGGCCTTCGGCGCCAGCGCGAAGTACTGCGCGTCGACGTCGTCGAGCACGCCGTCGTCGAACCGCAACGCCTTCGCGTGGATGAAGTACCCCAGCGCGCCGCGCAGCGGCAGCTCGCGGGCGGTGATGCGGTTGAGCGCGATGCCGCGCTGCACGTCGATGACGGTGCGCTCGGCGAGCGGGTAGCGCGTGACGGGCGCGCCCGGCGCCCGCCGCCCCAGCAGCACGCCGTCGACGCGCGCGGTGGTGCGCGCGTCCGACTTCACCGACGCGTCGATCGAGACGTTCTCGATCGTCTGCACGGCGAGGTCGGGCTGCAGCGGCGCGACGTCGATGAGGCGGATGACGCCGTCGCGCACGCGCGCGGTGAAGTAGTACGGCGCCGCGGCCTTGCGCGTCGCGGTCGGGGGAGCGCCGGACGTCCCGCCGGCGCGGTTGAACGTCAGCGTGCCGTCCGCGTGCCGTGTGATCGTGAGCACCGGCCGCTGGATCGCGATCGCCGCAAACCCGAAACGGTGTTGCCCGCCCGGGAAGATGTCGCGCAGGGCGTAGTCGACATCGACCCGCTGCGCGTCGAGCACGGGGTCGCCGTTCTTGACGACGTGGACGTCGAACAGCACCGCGTGGTGCGAGCCGAGCGCCTGCGAGCCGATGCGCACGTCGTAGCCGGTGGTGCTGGAGAGCACGGTTTGCAGGACGCTGCGCGCGATCACGTGCCGCGCAGCGACGAGCACGACGAGCAGCACCGCCACCGTCGCGGCGACGACCACCACGCGACGCGACGCTCTCACGCGAAACACCGCTTCCTACGTCCCCGACCTACCGTCACGGCAAACGTAACGCGAAGCCCTGGCAGCCCGTCACAAGCCTGAGAGTTTTCCCAGGCTTCAACTCCCTCAAAACATCAAGTGAGCCGAAGGCGAACGCGGGGCTCGCTTCGCGAGCCCTACAGATCCAGGTTTCTGACCGTGCGGGCGTGCTCTTGGATGAAGAGCTTCCGCGGTTCGACCTTGTCCCCCATGAGGGTGGTGAACATCCGCTCGGCCTCCTCCGAGGCTTCTTCGAGCGTCACCCGCTTGAGCCGGCGCGACTGCGGATCCATCGTGGTGTCGGCGAGCTGCTCGGCGTCCATCTCACCTAGCCCCTTGAACTGCTGGATCGTGAACTCTTTGGGGTCGGCGCCGTCGAAGATGCCGTTGAGCTCGGCGTCCGTGAACGCCCACCACTGCTTCTTGCCCTTCTTCACGCCATACAGCGGCGGCTGCGCGATGTACACGTAACCGCGCTCGACGATCTGGCGCATCTGGCGGTAGAAGAACGTGAGCAGCAGCGTGCGGATGTGCGAGCCGTCGACGTCGGCGTCCGTCATGATGATGATCTTGTGGTAGCGCAGCTTTTCGGCGTTGAACTCTTCGCCGAACCCGGTGCCGAACGCCGTGATCATCGTGCGGATCTCTTCGTTCGAGAGCATCTTGTCGAGCCGCGCCTTCTCGACGTTGAGGATCTTGCCGCGCAGCGGCAGGATGGCTTGCGTGTTCGGATCGCGCCCGCCCTTGGCCGTGCCGCCGGCGGAGTCGCCCTCGACGAGGAAGAGCTCCGACAGCGCGGGGTCCTGCGTCTTGCAGTCGACGAGCTTGCCGGGCAGACCGCTGCCTTCGAGCACGTTCTTGCGGCGGGTGAGGTCGCGGGCTTTCTTCGCGGCTTCTCGGGCACGCGCGGCCTGCATGCACTTGTCGACGATCGCGCGGCCGAACTTCGGGTTCTCTTCGAGGAAGAACTCGAGCCGCTCGGTGACGAGGCCGTTCACGAGCGGGCGCATCTTGGCGTTGCCGAGCTTGGTCTTGGTCTGGCCTTCGAACTGCGGTTCTTGCAGCTTCACCGAGACGATCGCGGTGAGGCCTTCCATGCAATCGTCGGTCGACAGGTTCGCGTCCGCTTCTTTGAGCATGCCGCGCTTGCGCGCGTACTCGTTGACCTTGCCGGACACCGCGGTGCGGAAGCCCGTGAGGTGCATGCCGCCTTCGATGGTGTTGATGTTGTTGGCGTACGAGTAGACGACTTCGTTGTAGCCGTCCTGCCACTGGAACGCGCACTCGACGACGATGTCGTCGCGCTCGCCGTTGGTCGAGATCACCGGCGTGAGCGCGTCCTTGTTCTCGTTGAGCCACTCGACGAACGAGACGATGCCGCCTTCGTACATGTACGTGCGCTCGTGCGGGGCTTCGGCGGGGCGCTCGTCACGCAGCGTGATCGACAGCCCGCGGTTGAGAAACGCGAGCTCGCGCAGCCGCGCCTCGAGGATCTTCCACGAGTACTCGAGCGTCTCGAACATCTCGGGGTCGGGCTTGAACCACTGGATCGTCCCGGTGCCCTCGGCGCGCGCGACCTTGCGCAGCTTCTGCACCGTGATGCCGCGCTCGAACTTGATCTCGTGCAGCCAGCCGTCGCGCTTGACGCGCGTGGTCATGAACTGCGAGAGCGCGTTGACGACCGAGATGCCGACCCCGTGCAGGCCGCCCGACACCTTGTAGCCGCCCTTGCCGAACTTTCCGCCGGCGTGCAGGATCGTCATCGCGACCTCGACCGCGGGGAGCTTCTCCTCGGCGTGCATGTCGATCGGGATCCCGCGGCCGTCGTCCTCGACGCTCACCGAGCCGTCCTTGAACAGGATGACCGCGATGTTGTGCGCGTAGCCCGCGAGCGCTTCGTCGACCGCGTTGTCGACCGCTTCGTACACGAGTTGGTGGAGGCCCCGCTCGGCGGTGTTGCCGATGTACATGCCGGGGCGCTTGCGAACCGCCTCGAGACCTTTAAGGACCTCGATCTGGTCGCCGGTATAGTCGTTCATTCGACTCTACAGCTTCGACAACGGGGACAAATTCACCACCTTGCGTCACGAGCCGGTCTCGATTGCGCGCACGAATTCATAGAGATCTCCGAGCGCATTTTTGCGGACGGCGGAGTCCATCTCGAGCCGGTTCGGGTCGATGCGCGTCTCCAGCAGGACGAACGAGCTCGCGAGCTTGCGCAACCGCACGCGGTCGAGGGGCTGGCGCAGCTTGTGGAGCTTGTTGGCGCGCCAGAGCTCGTCCCACCACGACTGCAGCAGGCGGCGGCGGATCGTGTCGTAGGCTTCGGGGCTCAGGCCGCCGACCGCGGCGAGCACGTCGTCGGAGCTGAGCCACGGCGCTTCGAACAGCAGCCGCTCGCATGCGTATCGGCGGCGGCGTTCGTCGTCGTCGGCGCACGGCCGGCACATCGGCGTGCCGGCATCGACCGGCGCATCGCAGGCGGCGCAGAACGCGCCGCCGTTCACGCGGTGCGCCCCCCGGGTGCGCTCGACGGCGCGGCGCAGGCGGCCGAGCGCGTCGTCGAGCGTCTTGGCGGGTGGCTCGGCGGCGACGTCGCCGGTGGCGCGCCGCGGCCCGCCCGGCCCGTCGCGCACCGGGACCGGCCGCCGGAGCTTGCCGATCCGAAAGCGCAGCCGCGTCAGGTCGCGCGCCTCCGGGAGCGCGCGCAGCCCGCGGACGATCTCGGGCTCCAGAAAGGCGAGCTGGTGCGACCACGACGACGACGGCGTGAGCACGATCAGCGTGTCGCGCTCGATCGCGACCGGCTGGGCTGCGCGAGCGACGTCCGCCCCGACGAGGTCCGCCCAGGCCGCCCGCACCGCGACGAGCGGATCGGAGCCGGGTCCGGGCTTGGGCCGCCAGGCGTCGAGCACGCTGCCGAGCTTGAGCACGCTATTCGTTCTCCTGGGGGCTCACGTCGAGCCGGGTCACCGTCGCGGCGCGAATCGCCCACGTCGCCGCGGCGCCGACGTCGCGCGGAAGCTCTGTCGTGGTGAGGAAGGCCTGCTCGAAATCGCCGACCGCCGTGAGGAAACCGCCGGCCCGTTCGGCGTCCAGCTCGGAGAGCACGTCGTCGAGCAGCAGGATTGGGGCGTCTCCGGTGCGGGCGCGCATGACGTCGTATTCGGCGACCTTGAGCGCGAGCACCGCCGTGCGCTGCTGACCTTGCGACCCGAACGCCGCGAGCGGCTTCCCGTCGACCAGCAGGCGCAGGTCGTCCCGATGCGGCCCGACCAGCGTCGTGCGCCGCCGCACCTCGCTTTCGACCGCAGCGGCGAGCGCTTCGCCGACGTCTCCTTCAGGATTCGGCGCGTACGTCACGCCGAGCCGTTCGCGCGTCCCGCGCCAGCGCGCGTAGATCTCCGCTGTCGCAGCAGCGAGCTCGTCGACGAACGCGCGCCGCGCGGCGATCAGCGCGGATGCGGGCCGCACCAGCTCGTCGTTGTACGCGAGCAGCAGATCGCGATCCGGCGCAATCGCCCCGCGCAGCAGCGCGGACTTCTGCTGCACGACTTTTTGATACAGCGCGAGATCGCGATAATATGTCGGCGACAGCTGCGCGAGCGCACCGTTGAGAAACGACCGCCGCAGCGCCGGCCCGCCGGACACGAGCTGCAGATCCGCCGGCACGAACGTGACGACGCGCGTGCGCCCGAGAAACCGCGCGAAGCCGACGGCGCCGCCGTTCACCTCGAAGCTCTTGCGCGTGCCGGCCGGCGTGCGCGCGATCGAGCACCGCAACCGAATCTCGCCGGCGGCGATGCGCGCGTCGCCGGCAATATCCGCCCGCTCGGCGCCGCCGCGGATCAGCTCGCTCTCGCGGTGCGCGCGAAACGATTTCCCGGTCGCGAGCATCGCCAACGCTTCGAGCAAGTTTGATTTGCCCTGCGCGTTGGGGCCGACCAGCAGATTGAGACCCGGCTCGGGCTCAAAGTCGAGACTCGCATAATTCCGAAACTCCGACAGCCGCATGCGCTCGATCTTCACGTCAGGTGCAGCAGCGAGCGACACGTATCGGCGTATTCGATCACCCCTCGCGACTGGGCAACGATGCTGACGGCTGCGAACGCGCACATCACCGGGCCCACCCACAACCAGGAACGATCCGTGCGCGAACCGTTGCGGCGATTGCGAAAGGCGCGGACCGTTTGAGCGACGACCACGACGGACCAAACCGCGATGAAGGCTGATCCGAGGGACACGCCCTCGAAGCTCGATCCGGCCTTGACGACCATCGGATGCAAACCGTGCGATACGATCTGCGCGTCGCAGGCCGCGTGATCGAACGTCGTCAGCTCGTAGATCGCCGTGAAGAGGTTCATCGCGCCGCCCGAGCGCGCTGCCCTACTGGCGCAGCGGCATCAGCACGTAGAGCTGTTCGCCGGAGCCTTCGCCCAGCTCGAGCGGTTTGATCGCCGCCGGCGAGAGCGGGCCGAGAAATTCCAGCACGGTCTGCGGCGAGTCGACGTGGTTCAGGATTTCCACGAGATAGCGCGCGTTGAACGCGATCGCGAGATCTTCGCCGGTCTGCTCGACTTCGAGCTCTTCGTACGCGTTGCCGGTGACGTCGGACTTCGCGGTGATCATCAGCGTCTGGTTCGCGATCTCGAGCTTCACCATCGACGCGCGGTCGCCCGCGACCAGCTCCGCGCGGCGCAGGCCGCCGATCAGGCCCTGCGTGTTGACGACGGTGCGGCGGTCGAACTTCGCGGGGATCACCTGCTGGTAGTTCGGGTACTGCCCGTCGACGAGGCGCACGACGATCGACGTGGTACCCGCGGTGAATTGCAGCTGGTTCGCTTGCGCGCCGAGTGCGGTGACCTCCACGACGTCCGCAGCGCCGAGGTTGCGCGCGGCCTCGTTGAGCGCGCGCGACGGCACGATGTACTTCGCCGTGCCTTCGATCCCGCGCTCGAGCGTCGACGTCCAGCGCGCGAGGCGGTACCCGTCGGTCGCGACCAGCGTGATCTTGTCGCCGTCGAGCTCCATCAGCGTGCCCATGAGCACGGCGCCGCGCGCCTCCTCGTTCGACGCGGCGAAGATCGTCGCGGCGACGCCTTCGCGAAAGCGCTTGGCCGGGACCGCGAACGACTGCCCCTTCTGCGCGGTCGGCAGCGGCGGGTACTCGTCGGCCGGCAGCGCGTGGAAATCGTAGTTCGAGCGCTCGGCCTTGACCGACGCGCGCGACGGTGAGCCCGTGAGCTCCAGCAAGCCGGCCGGCAAGTTGCCGAGGTAGCCGCTGAACAGCCGCGCCGGGACCGTTACCGCACCCGACTCGCCGACCTCGGCCGGAAAGGACTGCTCCAGGGTGAGCTCGAGATCCGTCGCGCGGACACGGATCGAGCCGTCGTCGGTGGTGAGCAGGACATTCGAAAGGATCGGCACCGTGGTGTGCGCGTTGACGACCTTGCTCGCGGCGCCGACCGCCGATGCGATGTCCTTGGTACTACACGTGAACTTCACTGATCCACCGTTCCAGAACCGTCCGTGGCCGGGTCTTTAGTATAAAGAAAGATCGTCGTACCAGCAGTAAGGCGGTGAACAACGGGGAGAACCGCCGGACACCGTGCGAGCCGTGGCCTGGCGCCCGATTCGGGCTGTGGACGAAAACCGTTCCCTGTCCACGCGATCCCTGACGTGCGCGCGCATCCCGTTTTTCCACCGCGTCGGGCAGGCCCTGTGCCCCGCCGGGGGAACGCGAATGTGGAACGGGCAGGTCGTGCCTCTTTCGGGCCGCGGAGCGACACGAAAAAGGGCGAGACGGCTTGGTGCCGTCCCGCCCGAGGTGCTCGCCGTCGCGTGCGTTACTTCGTGTTGTTGGTGTAGAGATACGGTCCGCTGCCGTATCCCGGTTGGACCAGGGTGCCGTCGGGGCCGATCGCGAGACCGTATTGATTGCCGCCGCCCGTCGCCCCGTTGAAGGTATCGACGCGGCCGGTGGCGCGGTCGATGCGCCGGATGCCGTTGTCGAGATACGACACGAACCACAGGTTGCCGCCCGCATCGAGAATCGCGTAGTTCGTCAACTCGCTGACCGAATCGTTCCCGTAGAAGCGCGGCACACCGTACGTCGCGAGCGTGTTCGGCTGTTCCGGCGTGTCGATCCGCACATACTGGTTTTGCGTGAGCAGATCGGCGAACCAGATCGAGCCGTTCGCATCCATCGCTTGCGCATCGAGCTCGAGCGCCTGCTGCCGGGGCGTGATCATCGTTTCGCTGAGCTTTGTACCGCTCGGCGAGTATTTCGCGATCCACGTTCCGTCGACGGCGGCGTACGACGTCTCGATGACGAGCAGGTTGCCGTCGGAGCTCGGGAAGACGCGCGTCGGCAGCGGCAGCAGAGCGGGCGCCGGATCGCTGACCGCCGGCGCCGAGACGGAGAACTCCGCCGGCGTCCCCGGCGTCGTGCCGGTGAACGGAAGGCGCCACACCTGCCGCGTGTTGCGTTCGGCACCCGTCAGCGCGCCCGCGGCGAGCGTGAGATGCAGCACTTGGTCCGAGCTCGCGTAGTCGGTGAACGCATGCGAGACGGGATCGAAGCGCGTGACGTAGTACGGCGCGGTCGCGACCCCGTTCGACACGGTGGCCGACGAGATGTAGATCGCGTTGTCCGGCCCGAGTACGGGCCCGCGCAAGGAGCGCGTGGTGGTCGCGGTCGTCACGGTGTACGTGCCGGTCACCGTGTAGTTGCTGGTGTCGATGCTCGCGATCTTGCCGCCGGTCTGCGTGACCCACAGCTTGCCGCTCGCGTCGAAGATCGGGTCGTAGGTGCGCACGGTGTTCGCGAGCGTGTGCGTCACCGGCGTCAGGCCTGCCGGTCGCGCTGCCGCGCTCGCCGCCGCCTGCGGCGTGATCGTTACGGATGCGCTCAGAGCGCCGAACGTCGCGGTGATCGTGAAGGGCGAGGCCATGCCGTTGTACAGGGCGACGTACGGCACCGTGTAGCGGTCGGGGACCGAGATGGTCTTGGCGCCCGGCGCGGTCGTCGGCTGCGGGCTCGGCGCCGTGCCGTTGTAGCGCTGCGTGGAGTTTTGCGACTGACCCGTGAACAGCGACGTGCCGCTGCCGGTGTCACCGTCGGTGACGACCACCGGCTGGGTGAAGTTCTGCGGTGCGAGGAGTATCGCGCCGGCGGCATCGTACAGCTGCACCGTCAGCGCGAGCGACTGCGTAGCGCTCTTGACGACGGGGCTCGGATCGCTGACGAACACGCGAATCGATTTCGGAACGCCGTCGAGCGTGATCGCGATCGGGTTGTCCTGCTGATCTTTGATCGTGACCGCGATCGTCGCGCCGCCGAGCGTCGTACCGGAGCCGTCGCGCGCCGAGTTCGTGGCGACGGTGAGCGTGTCGTTGCCGACCGGCAGACGAACTTGCATGACGCAGGTCTGATAGATGCTCGACGCATCGGTAGTGCAGTTCACGCCGTTGCCGATGACGGCGCCGCTGATGTCGAACACCGCGTGATACGGTGCGGCCCCCGTTTGCGCCGCGTCGATGACGAAGCTGTTGGCAGCGTACGATATCTCGCGCGTCTTGCGCGCGGCCGACGTTTCGCCGAGCGAGCTCGCCGGGATCCGGCGCGTGAACGTGAGCGTCGCGCTCGCGGTGGCTGCGGGCACGGTGCCGGCCGGGACGGTGGTCGCAGTCGGTGCCGGCATGACGCTGCCGCCGCCGGAGCACGCGGCGAGGCCACCGAGAGCCGTCACGGCGAGGATGCGAAGGATGGACGGGCGCATGCTAGTGGTTCCTCGACTTGATGGTAAGGCTGGACGTCGCCACGGTGACGGTGACGTGCGTCTGCTGCTGGTTGGCGTCGGTGATCGTGATCGTGCACGCGCCCGGAGCGGTGGGCGTGACCGTGAACGTGCCGTTCGCGGCGACCGCGCTCACCGAAGCGACGGGGTTGGCGGCGGCGGGCGTGCTGACGCAGGCCGATGCCGTGAACGCGCCCGTGGCAAAAGACTCGCTGATGGTGACCGTCTGCGCGAGATCGCTGCCCGTGCCGGTGAACGCCAGCGCTGACGGCGCTGCGCTGAGCGGACCGGGTGTCGGCGTCGGGGTGGGCGTCGGCGTCGGCGTGCTCGTCGGCCCCGGTGTCGGGGTCGGGCTGGCTGTCGGCACCGGCGTTGCGGTGGGCGTCGGCGTCGGCGCAGGCGGTGTCGGCGCATAGTAGAGCGCGAAATAATACGGACGGTCGGCCTGATAGGTCACCGGGCCGGACGCGCTGCTGAACGTGAGGGTTTGCCCGTTCGGCACGCCCGCGGAGCCGAGCGGATACGTCCAGCCACTGCCGTCGTAGAACGCGAGCTCGAACACGCCTTGCGACGTGTTATAGCCGGACGGAAGCGCGATCGAGAACGCGGGAAACGCCGGGAACGTGACGCTCTGGTTGAACTGCAAGCCCTGATAGTAGAGGACCTCGAGCCCGCTCGACGTCGTGCGCACGTGGCGCCCGGCATCGAGAGGCGTGACCCCCGCCGGGATGGTCGTCGTGGTGGTGACCGCCAGCGTCGTGTTGGCCGGCAGCGTGGCCGCCGGCAGCGTGAACGATCCCGAGAGGCCGGCGGCCGGTGGGATGGTGACCGGCTGCGCCGGCGCGCTGCCCGACGCGAGCGGAACGCTGGTCGCGGCGGCGGCCGGAGCGAGCGTCGGCACCGCGGGCGGCGCCGTGGGCGTCGCGGTACCGGTTGAAAACGGCGGTGGTGTCGACGAGCCACCGTTGCATGCCGCGAGCGCGGCACACGCGAGAAAAATGGGACCGGCCCAAAGCCGGCCCGTGCGACGAAAACGCATGGGGATGAAAGAGGCCTCCGGAGTGCATGCATAAAGCCGGCGCGCTGGCGCACCGGCCTCTCGGAGGTATCGTACCACAACGAACGCGGCGTACGCACCGCGGTAAAAGTCTCATGGCCGACGTTCGTCGCACCGCTGCGACGAATGACGGCGCTTCACTCCGACTGGATTTGCGCGACGATCGAACGGATCTTGTTGCGGAAGGCTTCGTCGGCGTCCATCATGTCCGCGATCTTGTCGCGAGCGTACATCGCCGTGGTGTGGTCTTTCTTGCCGAACTCGCGCGCGATCTGCGGCAGCGACGCGCCGGTGAGCTGCCACGAGATGTACATCGCGATCTGGCGCGGGAGCGTCACGCGCTGGTCGCGCCGCTGCGCCTCCATCTCCTTGATCGAGATGCCGTAATGCTTGGCGACGCGGTCCTTGATGCCCGGGATCGTGACCCGGTGCATCGGCGCTTGCGCGACCGCGTTCTTGAGCACTTCCGCCGCGAGCTCGACCGAGATCTGCGCCTTGGTGAGCGACGCGAACGCGACGACGCGGATCAGCGAGCCTTCGAGTTCGCGGATGTTGGACGGGATCACCTTGGCGATGAACGCGAGCACCTCGTCGGGGACGGGGACTTTCTCGGTCTCGGCCTTCTTGCGCAAGATCGCTTCGCGCGTCTCGAAGTCGGGCGGCTGGATGTCGGTGAGCAAACCCCACTCGAACCGCGAGCGCAAGCGGTTCTCCAGCGTGAGGATCTCTTTTGGCGGGCGATCGCTGGAGATCACGAGCTGCTTCTGCGCTTCGTGCAGCGAGTTGAACGTGTGGAAGAACTCTTCTTGCGTCTGCTCTTTGCCTTCGAGGAACTGGATGTCGTCGATCAGCAGCACGTCGACGTGCCGGTAGCGGTTGCGAAACTCGACGTTCTGATTGTTCTTGATCGCGATGATGAACTCGTTGGTGAACTTCTCGGACGAGACGTAGACGATGTTCGCGTTGGGGTTGCGCTCGAGCACGCGATGGCCGATCGCGTGCATCAAGTGGGTCTTGCCCAGCCCCACGCCGCCGTACAAGAAAAGCGGGTTGTACGCCATGGCCGGCGCCTCGGCGACGGCCTGGGCGGCGGCGTGCGCGAACCGGTTTGAATTGCCGATGACGAAGTCGTCGAACGTGTAGCGGGCGTTGAGGTTGCCCGGCCGCAGGTCGTCCGTGGTCACGGGCCGGGCGGCCGGCGCCACCGCGGTCTCGGGGGTCTGCGTCCCGGTCCCGGGATCGACCACCACGCGGAGCGCGATCTCGGCACCGAGCAGCTCGTGCAGCACGCTGGTGATATCGGACTTGAGCCGGTTTTCGACCCAATCGCGCGCGAACGTGGTCTGCACCGCGAGGACGATCTCCGAAGGCGTCAGCTCGACCAGCCGCATCGGCTTGAGCCACATCTCGAACACCGGTTTGTTGTAGCGTGGTTCGAGCCGCTCGAGCGCCGCGGTCCAGAGGTCCTGCGGGGCCGTCGCCGTCGTGCTGGTTGAGTGCATGCCGTTAATACCGTCCGCATAGTCCGGGCCGGCGAGCAGAGTACGCGCCGGGGGAGAATGAGCGATGGGGATTGGCCCGGAGGGGGTGGCTTCCTGCGGTGTTTTCCTCCGGATTATCCACTTCTGCACAGGGCGCTCGGTCGCGTGCGGACGAGGCCGGATGAACGTATCCACGACTTTCCCGCCAACACGGATCGGGGCAGGAACCCGCCTCCGGCGCGGGTCGGCGGGTCAGATCCCCCGGCCCTCGTCCACAGCTCTATCCCCAGCTGTGGAGAAGTCAGGAACGATTCTCACATTGCTGGAATTCCTTGACGCTCGGGGCGGTGGGCCCGTATACTGTCTTGTCGCACCCGAGGGCCCGCGTCGGCGCCCCCGCCAGTCAGGAGAACTCGCTCGTGAAGCGGACCTATCAGCCGCACAATCGGCGCCGTAAACGCGTCCACGGCTTCCTCGAACGCATGTCCACCAAGAACGGCCGCCGCGTGCTCGCGGCCCGCCGCAAGAAGGGCCGCCACCGCCTGACGGTTTAGGCCGTGCGGGCGTACGACCCCCTCCGCCGGCGCAGCGATTTCGCGCGCGTCACGCGGCGGGGCCGGCGCTCGGGCGGAACCTTCCTCACCTGCTTCGTCGCCGACGGGCGCCGGCGCACCCGGATCGGGATCACGATCAGCGGATCGATCGGCGGGGCGGTCGTCCGCAACCGCCTGCGCCGCCGGATCAAAGCCATCCTCGACCGCTATCCGCTCGACACGCCTCCGTGGCGCGACGTCGTCCTCATCGCCCGGCCCGGCGCGGGGGAGCTCCGGTCCCCGGCGCTCGCCCACGAACTCGCCCGCGTCTTCCCGGCGGCGGCGTGATCGCCCGGTCGGCCGCGGTCGGCGCGCTGCGACTCTACAAGCGCTTCATCTCACCGGTTCTCCCGCCCGCCTGCCGCTTCGTGCCCACCTGCTCGGAGTACGCCGCCGAGGCGATCGAGAAACACGGAATCCTGCGCGGCGGTACGCTGGCCGTGCGCCGGCTCGCCCGGTGCGGACCCTGGAACCCGGGCGGCTACGACCCGGTCCCGAATGGGGCGACTCACCTCTCGTCTGCGTTCTCGACGATCGTGCCTGGGGACCAGGCCCTCGAACAGACGCTCGATCCGAATCGCCCTCGAAAGGCCTCCTGAACGCCCGTGCTCCTCGCCGCCAACGCCCTCTTCGATCCGATCGTCCACGCGCTGGGCGGGGTCCTGACTTTCATCCACCACGTCATCCCGTCGTACGGCTGGGCGCTCATCGCGCTGGCGTTCGTCGTGCGCGTCGTGCTGTGGCCGCTGACCGCCATCCAGTTCCGCTCGATGGCCGAGATGCAGAAGGTCCAGCCGCTCGTCAAGCAGCTGCAAGCGAAGTACAAGGGCGACCCGCAGACGCTCAACACGCAGATGATGGCGCTCTACAAAGAGCACAAGGTCAACCCGCTCGCCGGGTGCGTCCCGATGCTGATCCAGTTCCCGATCCTCATCGGGCTGTACTGGGCGATCCAGGGCCAGATCGACCAGTTCAAGCCGGAGCACTGGCTGTGGATCGGGTCGTCGATCTCCGACCGCTGGCCGGACATCTTCGCCAGAAATCTCGCCGTGCCGGACATCGCGCTGCTGGTGCTCTACGTGATCTCGATGTACTTCACGGTGCGCTACGGCAGCCCGCCGTCGACCGACCCGCAGCAGGCGCAGACGCAGAAGATCATGGCGTTCCTGTCGCCGGCGATGATCGCGTTCTTCGGCTTCAAGTACCGCTGGGCGTCCGCGCTGTACATCTACTGGCTGGCGACCAACGTCTTCACGGTGGCCCAGCAGTTCTACATGTTCCGCCGGTACGGCCTCATCGGCCCCAACAAAGCAGCCGCGTTGGTCTTGCCGCCGCTCCCGCCCGATCCGCCGTCCGCGGCCCAAAAAGCGATCGACACGAAGAAAATGGCGGCCGCCACGAACGGAAAGCGCGCCTATCGCCCGAAGAGACGGGCGCGGCGCTGAGCCGCCCCAGCGAGACGAAGGATACATTGGAAGAGTACGAAGGCGGCCGCCGACGCGGCCACGGTCAGCGGCGCCGCGCAGGGCGCTCGCTCGAGAAACCACCGGCGCGGTCGGCCCCGCCCAGCGGCGGCGGCGGTGACCGGCGTCCGCCGCCCCGGCGTTCGGGTCCGCCGCGCGACCGGCCCATGGCCGACGTCGAGCCGTCACCGGAGCCCGAAGCGGCGAAGCCCGCGCGCGTCCTGCTCGAGGAGATCCTCGCGCGGATGGGTCTCGACGACGTCGAGATCGTCTACATCGCGCGCAGCGAGGGCGAGTACTTCGAGGTGCGCGGGCCGCTGCTCGCCTCCCTGATCGGCCGCGAAGGCAAGACGCTCGAAGCGCTCAACCTCATCTACAACAACATCATCAACGCCGGCGTGCGCAGCAACCGCCGCTACTACACGATCGACGCCGAAGGCTACCGCGCGCGCCGCGCCGACCAGCTCAAGACGCTCGCGCTCGCGACGCTCGAGCGCGTGGTGCGCGAGAACAAGCCGATCAAGCTCGACCCGATGCTGCCGTCGGAACGCAAGATCGTCCACCTCGCGCTGGCGGACTCGCCGTTCGTGCGCACGGAGTCCGAAGGCGTCGAGCCCGAACGCCGATTAGTCGTCTTCCCCAAAGCGGAGTAGCGAACGAACCAGACCATCGCGGCGGTCGCGACGCCGCCCGGCAAGGGCGCGATCGCGATCGTTCGCTGCAGCGGCCCCGATGCGCGCGCGATCGCGGCGCGCGTGTTTCGCAGCCGCGAGCCGTTGCACGACCGCGTCGCGACGTACGGTGAGATCGTCGACGTCGGCGGCGTGGTGATCGACCGCGGGCTCGCGCTCGCGATGGACGCGCCGCGCACGGTGACCGGCGAGGACGTCGTGGAACTGCACGTGCACGGCAGCCCGGTCGTCGCGCGCGAGACCCTGCGCGCGTTGCTGCACGCCGGCGCGCGCGCCGCGGCGCCGGGCGAGTTCACGCGGCGCGCGTTTCTCAACGGCAAGCTGGATCTGAGCGCGGCGGAAGCCGTCGCCGACGTGATCGACGCGGAGTCGCGCGCGGCGGCGCGCGCCGCGCAGGCCAATCTCGCGGGCGGTTTGCGCGCGGCGGTCGACGTCGTGCGCGCGTCGCTCTCGACGGTGCTCGAAGAGCTGGCCGGCGCGATCGACTACCCCGACGAAGTGCCCGAGCCGCCGCGCGCGCGCATCGAAACCGTGGTCGACGACGTCGATACGCGGCTCGACGCGCTCGTGCGCGACTGGGAGCGCGGTCGCGTCGTGCGCGAGGGCGTGTCGCTGGCGATCGTCGGGCCGCCCAACGCCGGAAAATCGTCGCTGCTCAACGCGCTGCTGGGCGAAGAGCGCGCGATCGTGTCGGACGTGCCGGGCACGACGCGCGATGTCATCGAGGAGACGTTCGCGATCGACGGCGTCCCGGTGCGCGTGCTCGACACCGCGGGACTGCGCGCCAGCGACGATGCGATCGAAAAGATCGGCATCAGCCGCGCGCGCCGCGCGCTCGACGCGGCCGCGGTTGCGCTCGTCGTCGTCGACGGCTCGCGCGCGCTGGACGCCGACGCGCGCGACGTGCTGTGCGCAACGCGCGAGCGCGAGCGCGTCGTTTTGTTCAACAAGCGCGATCTCGGCACGGCGGGCTTCGACGCGCGCGACGCTGCGGAACGCGACGCCGTGTCGGGCAGCGCCTTCGAACCGGACACGCTCGATGCGGTGCGGCGCGCCATCGCCACCATCGGCTGGCACGGCGAGTCCGTCGACCTCGCGCGCCCCTACCTCGCATCGGCGCGCCAGGCCGACGCGGTCGCCCGCGCTCGCGAGGCGCTCGCGCACGCGCGCGCAACGCTCGCCGCCGGCGAACCGGTCGACCTGATCGCGCCGGAGTTGCTCGCGGCCGTCGCGGCGCTCGGCGAGATCACGGGCGCCGCGGCCACCGAAGCCGTCCTCGACGGCATCTTCGCCCGCTTCTGCATCGGCAAGTAGGACTCGCGCGGACTCGCGGAGCGAGTCCCGCGTTCGCCTGCGGCTCACTTGATGTTCAAAGGGATTTGAAGGCTGGGAGGCATGTCAGAGCCTGGGGGGCATGTCGGAGCAATGCACGGAGCGCGTCGTGACTCCGAAGCCGCTAGGCTAGGGTCATGGAAATGCTAGTCATGGAACCGATCGACGACGAGCGCTGGGAGACCGTGCGGGCGCGCGAGAGCGACGACCGCTTCGTGTTCGCGGTGCGCACCACGAGCATCTATTGCCGGCCGGGCTGCCCGTCGCGCACGCCGGCGCGCCGCAACGTGTTCGCGTTCGGCGACGCCGCCGCGGCGGCGCAAGCCGGCTTTCGCGCGTGCAAGCGCTGCGCGCCCGACGACGTCGCCGCCGACGCCGACCGCGTGCGGCTGATCCGCCGCGCGTGCGCGCTGCTCGACGCGGAAACGCCGCCCGCGCTCGATGCGGTCGCGCGCGAGGTCGGGCTCAGCCGGTTCCATTTCCAGCGCGTTTTCCGCCACGTCGCCGGCGTGACGCCGGGCGAGTATCTGCGCGCGCGCCGCGACGCGCGGTTTCGCACGGGGCTCGCGTCCGGCGCGACGGTGACCGAGGCGATCCACGACGCGGGCTACGGTTCGGCGAGCCGGCCGTACGCGAGCGACCCGCTCGGCATGACGCCGACGCGGTACCGCGCGGGCGGCCGCGGCGAGCGCGTCACCTACGCGATCGCAGCGTGTTCGCTGGGTCGCGTGCTCGCCGCAACGACCGAGCGCGGCGTGTGCGCGATCGAGCTCGGCGACGACGACGACGCGGTCGTCGCGGCGCTGCGGCGCCACGTCCCCCACGCCGACCTGCGGCGCGACGACGCGGCGCTGCAGGCGACCGTCGGCGCCGTCGTCGCGCTGGTCGACGATCCGGCCGCGCCCTTCGCGCTGCCGCTCGACGTGCGCGGCACGGCGTTCCAGCAGCGGGTGTGGAACGCGCTGCGCGCGGTGCGCCCCGGCGAACCGGTGAGCTACGCGACGCTCGCGCGGGCGGTCGGAAGCCCGCAGGCGGCCCAAGCCGTCGGCGCGGCGTGCGCCGCGAACCGGCTCGCCGTCGCGATCCCGTGTCACCGCGTCGTCCGCGAGGACGGCGATCTCGCGGGTTACCGCTGGGGGATCGACCGCAAGCGCGCGCTGCTCGCGCGCGAGCGCGGCACCTGACGAAACACCGGCGCGAGCGCGCCGTATCTTCGGGCATGCGTACGACCGTTGCCGCGCTGGCGCTCGTGTGCGCCGCCGTCCTGCCGCCCGTCGCCGCGCAGGCCGACACGCCCGTTCGCCGGACGGTCGAGCGATCCGCACCGGCCGCGGCGCACGTGCGGATCGAAGGCTCGACCGGCGACGTGCAGGTGATCGGCGACGACGGCACGACCGTCCGCGTGACCGCGCGGATCCGCGCGTCGAGCGATGCCGCTGCGGCGAAGGTCGAAGTTGGCGTCGCGCGCAGCGGCGACGAGAGCGTCGTCACGGTGAACGTCCCCGAAAGCTCGCCGTCGTTTCTGCACTGGATCTTCGACCGGCGCCGCATCTCCGTGGACCTCGTCGTGCGCGTGCCGCAGCGTAGCGCCGTCACCGCGCATCAGTCGACCGGCGACCTCGACGTGCGCGGGATCGCCGGCGCGATCGACGCGCGCAGCTCCACCGGCGACGTCCACCTGCACGACGTCGCGGCGGATGCCAGCGCGACGACCTCGACCGGCGACGTCATCGTCGACCTCGTGCCCGGCTGGCACGGTCTGCGGCTGACGGCGCGCACGTCGACGGGCGACGTGCGCGTGCACGCGCCGCCCGGCCTGCGCGCGCACGTCGAGACGCACACCAGCGTCGGCGACGTGCACAACGCGCTCGGCAGCGCGAACGTCGCATCCCCGGTGATCGAAGCGCGCACCAGCATCGGCGACGTCAAGATCACGACGCGGTAGCCGCCCACAGTTCGCCGTGGTCCGCATCGATGACGACATCGAGCTCGTACCGATCAACGCCGGGTTTGCCGATGCTGCTGCCGCGCTCGTCGAGCGCGACCGTGAGCGCATGGGGAGGTGGATGGCGTGGGTCGAGGACGGCCGCAGCGCCGACGCCATCCGTGCTTATTACGCGACGGTCGAGGAGCGGCGCGCGCTCGACCTGGGGGACCACTATGCGATCGTCGTCGACGGCGCGTTCGCGGGCTCGGTCGACATTCACGACGTCAATCGTGGGCACGCGCTCGGCGCGCTCGGATACTGGCTCGGCTCAGCGTACGGGAAGCGCGGCATCATGACGCGTGCGGTGCGCGCCGTGACGGAGCTCGCGTTCACCCAGCACCGCATCCACCGTCTCGAAGTGCTCGTCGCAGTCGACAATCATCCGAGCCGTGCAGTGGCCGAACGCGCCGGGTTTGCGCTCGAGGCGAGGCTGCGCGAACGGCTCTGGGCGCCCCACGGATTCGACGACGCCGCGCTGTACGTCCGTTTCGCCCCGTAGACGCGAAGGTACAGCGAAGGAACGCGCGGCGGGGAGCCGAGCGCCGAGATGGACGCGCTCCACGGCGGCGGCAGAGCCAGGCGAGATCGCGATTCGCGGCCGTGCGATAGCGGCGAACGCGGCGCGCGCGGCGAAGCCGTCGCGACACCGTGAACACCATCGACCCACGCGGGCGACGACGCTGCCGTGATCGTCGTCGGGGGCGGCCACGCCGGCTTCGAAGCCGCGCTCGCGGCCGCGCGCCTCGGCGCCGAAACGCTCCTCGTGACCGGCGATCCCGATCGCATCTGCACGCTCGCCTGCAACCCGTCCATCGGCGGCAGCGCGAAGGGCCAGCTCGTGCGCGAGATCGACGCGCTCGGCGGCGCGATGGCGCGCGTGACCGACCGCGTGTCGCTGCACTCGCGCGTGCTGAACGAATCGAAAGGTCCGTCGGTGCGCGCGCTGCGCGCGCTCGCGGACAAGCCGAGTTACGTGCGCGTGGCGAACGCGACGATCGCCGCGCAGCCGAACCTCACCGTGGTGCGCGGGATGGCCGAGGATCTCGTCGTGTCCGGCGGCACGGTGCGCGGCGTCGCGCTCGCTGACGGCCGCGTGCTGCGCGCGCCGAACGTCGTGCTCGCGACGGGGACGTTTCTCGGCGGGAAGACCTTCCGCGGCGACGAGGTGCGCAGCGAAGGACGGTTCGGCGAAGCGCCGGCAATCGGCTTGAGCGCGGCGCTCGCGCGGCTCGAATTTCCCTTAGCCCGCTTGAAAACCGGCACGCCGCCGCGCGTCGACCGAACGTCGCTCGATCTGTCCGCGATGGCGGTGCAAATGCCGAGCGCGACGCCGCTGCCGTTCTCGTACGCGAGCCCGCGCGCCTTCGCCGGCCCGCAGCTGCCGTGCTGGATCGTCGACACGAACGAACGCACGCACGCGCTCGTGCGCGAGAACTTGCACCGCTCGCCGCTGTACGGCCTCGATTTGATCCGCGGCATCGGACCGCGCTACTGCCCGTCGATCGAAGACAAGGTCGTCAAGTTCGCGCACAACCCGACGCATCAAATCTTCGTGGAACCGGAAGGCTGGGACGAGCCGACGTTTTACGTCGGCGGATTCTCGACGTCGCTGCCCGCCGACGTGCAGCTCGCGATGCTGCGCACGCTGCCCGGCTTTGATTCCGTCGTGATGCTGCGCGCGGGCTATGCGGTGGAGTACGACTTCGTCGCGCCGACGGAGCTCGATCCCAGCTTGGAGACGCGCCGCGTCGCTGGCCTGTTCCACTGCGGCCAGCTCAACGGCACGAGCGGCTACGAAGAGGCCGCAGCACAAGGCCTGGTCGCGGGGATCAACGCCGCGCGCCGCGCGCACGGCGACGCGCCGCTGCGGCTCGGCCGTGAGACGTCGTACATCGGGGTGCTGATCGACGATCTGGTCACGCGCGGCGTCGACGAGCCGTACCGCATGCTGACGTCGCGGGCGGAGCACCGCGTGGTGCTGCGCCACGACAACGCCGATCTGCGGCTGACGCCGGTCGGCCGCGAGCTCGGCCTCATCGACGACGCGGCGTGGGAGCGATTCGTCGAGCGGCGCGAAGCGCTCGAGCGCGGCCGCCGGCACGCCGAGACGCTGCGCCTCGGCGCGATAGTCCTTGGCAGGAACCACCTTCTTCCCGGGGCAACGCTCGCCGACGCGCTGCGGCGCCCCGACGTCGCAATCGGCGACGTCTTCGATCGCTTTCCGGCGGACACCGACCCCGAGATCGCGGCACGGGTCGAGATCGAGCTGAAGATGGACGGCTACGTGCGCCGCCAGCAGCTGGCGATCGACCGGGCGGGCCGCGATGAGGCCGTCGTGCTGCCGGACGATCTGGACTATGCGTCGATCCGAGCGCTGTCGCGCGAAGCGCGCGAGAAGCTCGAGCGCGCCCGGCCGCGGACGCTCGGCGCTGCGGCGCGGATCCCGGGCATCTCGCCGTCGGACGTCGCGCTCGTCGGCGTCCACGTCCACCGCTTGGCGGCAATCGTCCCCGTCCTCGCGTGATCGACCCGAAGGGGCACATCGCGTGACCCCGCTGCCCGATGCGGCGGCGCTCGGGGCGCTGCGTGACGCCGGCGTCGAAGAACGGTTGGCGGAGCGCCTTGCGATCTATGCGGCCCTCGTCCTGGCCGCAAACCGCCGGGTGAACCTCACGGGCGCCAGAGACGGCGCGGCATTCGCCGCGCACATGCTCGATGCACTGACCCTCGCGGCGGACGTCACCGGCCCGCTTATCGACGTGGGCTCCGGCAACGGCGTCCCCGGCATCCCGCTCGCGCTGGCGACCGGTGTCCGCGTGACGTTGCTGGAGCCGATCAAAAAGCGCGCGACGTTCCTGGCCGATGCGCTCACCAAGCTCGGCCTCGACGGCGAAGCCGTCGCCGCGCGCGCGGAGGACGCGGCACGCGATCCGGCCTACCGCGAGCGCTTCGCCGTTGCGACGGCCCGCGCAGTCGCCGCAGCCCCCACGGTCGCGGAGCTGACGGTGCCGTTCCTGGCTATCGGCGGCCGAGCGCTCCTCCAGCGCGGCTCGCTCGAAACGCCCGAACGCAATGCCGTGACCGACGCAGCCCTGGTACTCGGCGCGGATTTGGTCGAGGAGCGCCCGGTCGACGGCGAGCGCCGCATCGTGATCCTGGAAAAATGCGCCGCCACAAGCGCACGCTTTCCGCGCAAGAACGGCGTCCCGGCCAAGCGTCCGCTCTGCGTGTGACGGCACCGTCCGCGCGCCGGCATGACGCCCCCACTCTTGCGTTTGCCGGCGCGCCGGGCGCCGGTTATTATGTCACCCTGAGCTTGTCGAAGGGTGCGCCACCCCGTTCGGGCGTCTGGAATGTTCCACGCTGAACATTCCTTTGCTTCGCAGAGCAATGTTTAGCGGGAAACATTCGGACTGAGCAGACCGAAAGGGCCGAGACGCCTTTCGCCGCGTGCGCTAGAATGGACGCCTGTGCGCCATCCGCTCGACGACGTCTTGGTTGCCGCCCTCGCCCCGGCCAACGTCTATGCGGTAGGCGGCCGTGTCCGGGACGAGTTTCGCGCGCGGCTCGATGGCGTCGAGCGGCCGCCGAAAGACCTCGACTACGTCGTCACCGGCCTCTCGCAAGCCGACCTGCTCGTAAAGCTGCAGGCCGTGGGGCGGGTCGATGTGGTGGGCGCGTCCTTTGCCGTGCTGAAATTCCGGCACCCGGCCGGCCAAGCCGACATCGCGCTGCCGCGGCGCGAGCGATCCACCGGCGTCGGGCACAAGGACTTCGCCGTCGAGGCGGGGCCCGACGTTCCGCTCGAGGACGACCTGGGCCGGCGCGATTTCCGCATGAACATGATCGCCCGGCGCCTCGCGGACGGCGCGATCGTCGACCCGCACGGTGGCGTCGCGGACATTCGGGCGGCGCGGATCGACATCGTTCACGAAGCGACGTTCGAGGAAGACCCGCTGCGGCTGCTGCGCGCCGCCCAGTTCGCCGCCCGGTTCGGCTACACGCTCACCGTGCGCGCCGAGACCGCGATGCGCGCGTCCGCTGCCCTCGTCGCGACCGTCTCCGCCGAGCGCGTCGGCGAAGAGATCGCCAAGCTGCTGACGGCGCCGGCGCCCTCGGTCGGCCTGGAGATCCTCAGGACCACCGGCGTGCTCGCGCACGTCTGGCCTGAGCTGCTCGAAGGTCTGGAGGTCGACCAGAACGACTGGCACGCGTACGACGTCTACCGGCACAACCTCGCGACGCTCGACGCCGCCCCCGCCGGGGACGTCACGCTGCGGCTCGCGGCGCTCTTGCACGACGTCGGCAAGCCGCGGACCGCGGCGCCTCGGCCCGACGGGCGCGGGAACACGTTCTACCAGCACGAGCAGGTCGGCGCCGAGATGGTCGCGCCGATGCTCGCACGCCTGCGGCTGCCGAACGACACCGTGGAAACCGTCGCCCACCTGGTCCGCCAGCACATGTACTCCGCCGACCCGGAGCTCCAGGACACGACGCTGCGCCGGTTCATCCGGCGGATCGGCCCGGAGCACCTCGACCGGCTCTTCGCGCTGCGGTGGGCGGACATCGACGGCTCCGGCCTGCCCAAGCGCGACGACTCGAACGAACGCTTCCAGGCGCGCATCGCCGCGGTGCTGGCGGAGGCGCCCCCGTTCCGCATCAAGGACCTGGCGATCTCGGGCGACGACGTGGTCGCGATGCTCGTGAGGGCAGAACTCGCCCCGCCGGAATTTCGCGGCGACCGGCGCGTCGGCGAGGTCCTCCACGCGCTGTTCGAGGAGGTCACCGACGACCCGTCTCGGAACGAGGCGGGCTTGCTCGCAGAGCGTGCGGAACGCTACATCGACGAGCATTTTCCGCGCGTCCTGAAGTAAGGTTCGCCTCGTTGGTGGTTCCGGAGCAGACGACGGCCCGCGTGATCGCGATCGTCAACCAAAAAGGCGGGGTGGGGAAGTCGACGACCGCCGTCAACCTCGGCGCGTCCCTCGCTCTGCTGGGCCGGCGCGTGCTCGTCGTCGACATCGACCCGCAAGGAAATACCACGACAGGAATGGGTGTCGACAAGCGCGCCGTCGAGCGCGACATCTACAACGTGCTGCTGCAGAACGCGGCGGTGAAAGACGTCGCGCGCCCGACCGAGGTCGAGAACCTGTTCATCGTGCCGGCGACGCTGAATCTCGCCGGCGCGGAGGTGGAGCTCGTGTCGGCGATGCAGCGCGAAAACCGCTTGAAAACGGCGCTTTCTGCGATTTTGCGCGACTACGACGACGTGCTGATCGACTGCCCGCCGTCGCTCGGATTGCTGACGATCAACGCGCTTACCGCGGCCACCGAGATCATCATCCCGGTGCAGGCAGAGTACTACGCGCTCGAAGGCCTCAGCCAGCTCGTCGCGATCGTGCGGCGCATCAAGGAAGGCCTCAATCCGGAGCTCGCGATCCGGGGTGTGCTGATCACGATGTTCGACGGACGTACCAAGCTGGCGACCGAGGTGCTGGAAGAAGTGCACCGCTACTTCCCCGACCGCGTGTTCCAGACGCAGATCCCGCGCAACATCCGGCTTTCGGAAGCGCCGTCGTACGGCAAGCCCGCGATCCTCTTCGACGTGAAGAGCCGCGGCGCGCAGGCTTACCTTTCTCTCGCAAAGGAACTCGTCGCGTGAGCAAGCGCGGACTCGGAAGCGGCCTCGGCGCGCTGTTGGGCAGCGGCGGCACGGCCGACGTGATGACGTCGGCTCCGCCGCCGAAGCGCGACCTGCAGCAGATCCCGATCGCGAAGATCCGGCCCAACCCGCACCAGCCGCGCACGACGTTCGACGCCGGCGCGCTCGACGAGCTGCGCGCGTCGATCGCCGCGTTCGGCGTACTGGTCCCGGTCATCGTGCGCGAGCGCGGCGACGGCTACGAGCTGATCGCGGGCGAACGCCGATTGCGCGCGTCGCAGGCCGCGGGCTTGCAGACGATTCCGGCGCTCGTGCGGCCGTCCGATGACCGCGAAGCGCTCGAAGTCGCGATCATCGAAAACTTGCAGCGTGAGAACCTGGACGCGCTCGAAGAAGCGATGGGCTTCGCGCACCTGATGGAAGCGCACGACTTCACGCAAGAGCAGGTCGCCGAGCGCGTCGGCAAGAGCCGGCCCGCGGTCGCGAACGCGCTGCGGCTGCTGTCGTTGCCGGACGCAATCAAACAATTCGTGCGCGACGGCAAGCTCACCGCGGGACACGGCCGCGCGCTCCTCGCGCTGCCGGCGGAGCGGCGTGAATCAATGGCGCGCCGCGCGATCGACGAAGATCTGTCGGTGCGCGCGCTCGAAAAGCTCGCGCACGACGTCGCACCGAAACGTGCACGCGCGAACGCAACGGCACAGCGCACGAGCAGCGACCACGACGCGTTCGTGGAACGCCTGCGCTACAAGTTCGCCACGCAAGTGCGCATCGTGCAGCACGAGCGCGGCGGAACGATCGAGCTGCGCTACTCCGATCAATCCGATTTGCTGCGCATCGCCGATCTGCTGTTGGGAGAATCGTCGTGACGACGTTCGCGCGCGCCGCGTGCGCACTGCTCTGCATCGCAACGCTCGGAGCGACGCCCGCGCCTGCACCGCGGCGCGCGATCCAGTACGGCCCGGTGCCGAACAACGCGCAAAGCGCGCTCGTGAAAAAATACGTCGACGCGTTGCGCGCGGCGCGGTACGACGCCGCGTTCGCAATGCTCACCGACGACGAGCGCAAATACTACGGTGACGCGGCGGCGTACCGCAGCGTCTTCACCGCCGACGGCGTCGTGCTCGAGCGCGCGACGCTCGCGGGCGCGCGCGGCGACGACCGCGGCCGGGTGTTCTTCGTGCGCGAGCGCATCGCGTACGTCGACCACGCCACCGACAAGCGCCGCGAGGTGGACGCCACCGTCCCGATCGGCGTGCTGCCCGAGCACGGCGTGCTGCACGTGAAAGATCCCGGCAAACCGTATCGCGCGTTCGCGTCCGCGTCGACCGTCAACGTCTCGGGTTTGCGCGTAACGGTGAAAAAGGTCGACTTCTTCCCCGACCGGATCGATGTCGTCGTGACGTTCGCGAATCTCGGCGACAACTTCGTCACGCTGCTGCCCTACGGCAAGAGTGTGCTGCGCGACGACCGCGGGGGCGTGTACCGCATCCTGGCGACGAAGGACTGGACGATCACCGACAAGCCGCTCTTCCAGGGCGTGCCGCTGGCCCCGAACTCGGCGTATACGGGGTCGCTGGCCTTCACGGCGACGCGCCTGGGCGACGTGAAACGCTCCTGGTCGCTCACCGTCGCGCCCGCGCTGCGCGAGGGCGCCGACGAGCCGTTCGACGTCACCGTCCCGATCGCGCCGTCGACCTAGCCGAGAGAGGAACCGACTTCCGGGCTACGGAACGGTCGCACCGCCCGGCGGCGGCCTTCGGAAGAGGGCGCCGACGTTTTTCCGTTCTCACGGGAGTCGCATCCATGCGTCGCTTCGTCCTCTCCCTCGCCGCCGTCCTGAGCGCAGCCGCGCTGAGCGCTTGCAGCGGGGGCGGCTCGGTCCTCGGCTTCGGCGGAGACAACCCCAGCCCCGATCACGTGATCATCACCACGTCGGCGCCGTCGAACATCGCGCGCGTGCTGCCGGGCGCCGGCATCGCGCTGAGCGCGGTCCAGGTGCACGGCTCGCAAAACGGCTTGCTGTCCGGCAACAACTACCGCTGGAGCGCCGAGCTCGTCACGAGCGGCACGTACACGATCAACGCGCTCGGTGTGACAAAGCCGTGCGTGCCGGTTACGACCACGACCGGCGGGATCACGACCCCGTACACCGCCGACTTCGGAATCTACATCGCGATCGATCCGGTCAACGAGGCGAACATCATCTTCTTCCCGCCGACGCTCATCCCGCTGCCGGCGGGCGCGACGTCGATCAGCCGGGTCTTCCCGTACTGCGTCATCGTCAACGCGCAGCCCGGCAAGATCACGGGCTCCGGCTTGGCGACCACCTTCACGCCGACCGGCCCGCCCGGCTCGATCACCGTCGCCGTGGTCGACCCGCAGGCCCCGCTGAACTAAGGACACTCCGGGCATGAGCACGACGAGGAGCGGCGACGCTCCTCGTTCGCGTTTGCGGGGCGTCTACGCGCTGGTCGACCCCGACCGCGCCGAACCCATCGCCTTCACCGAAGCGCTGCTCCGCGGCGGGATCCGCCTGATCCAGATCCGCGCGAAGAACGGCATCGACGGCGCCACGCTGATCGCCGTCGTGAGCCGCGTGCGCGCGGCGGGCGGCGTCGCGATCGTGAACGACGACGTGCGCTTGGCCCGCCTCGCCGACGGCGTCCACCTGGGCCAAGAAGACGCGGCGGGCCTGGACCTCCGCGCGCTGCGCGCGGCGCTCCGCGACGGCATCATCGGCCTGTCGTGCGGGACGCCGCAAGAAGCGCGCGCCGCCGACCCGGCGCTGGTCGACTACATCGGCGTGGGGCCCGCGTTCGCGACCCCGTCGAAATACGATGCGGGCCTCCCGATCGGCCTGAGCGGCATCCGCGCGGTGGTCGAAGCGACCGCGCTCCCGTGCGCGGCGATCGGCGGCATCGATCTCAGCAACGTCGCGCGCATCCACGAGACCGGCGCACCGATGGCGGCCGTGCTGTCCGCACTGATCCGCGACGACGCGGAAGCCGCGGCCCGCGAGCTGGTCGAACGCTGGAACGGCCCAAGGTCGTGACGGTCGGCGCCCCCGTCATGACCGTCGTCGCGACGGTGGGCACGACGCATCCGCTCGCATTCGCCGGCCTGACGTTCGCGATGCTCGCGCTCGCCGAGGACGGGGTGCGCCCGGTGTGCGTGATCGCGGGCGTCACGGCGCAAGACGGGGCGCACGTACACGCAGCGGTCGCGATGGAAGCCGCGACGATTCGCGCGCAGTTCGACGCATTGCGCGACGCGCGCGTCGCGGCGTTTCACGTGGGCGCGCTCGTCTCGGCAGACGCGGTGCGCGCAGTTGCCGAGGGCCTCGCGTCGTACCCGAACGTCCCCGCTGTCGTCGACCCCGTGCTCGCAGCGAGCGGCGGCGACAGCCTCGCTGACGACGCGACGCGAACCGCGCTGCTCGACACGCTGTTCGCGCGCGCGACGCTGATCACGCCGAACCTCGATGAAGCGAGCGCACTGCTCGGCCGCCCGATCGGCGACGTCGCGGCGATGCGCGAGGCAGCGCGGGCGCTGCTCGATTCGGGGGCGCGCGCCGTCCTCGTGAAAGGCGGCCACCTCGCCGGCGACGCGATCGACGTCCTCGCGCACGCCGGCTCGCAAGACGCGCGCGATTTTCGCGCGCCGCGTCTCGCGGAAACGCTACGCGGAACCGGCGATTTGCTCGCGGTGACGATCGCTGCGGACCTCGCGCGCGGCGCGCAGCTTTCCGATGCGATCGAGCGGGCGCGCGTGCGCGTTCGCGATGCGATCGCGAACGGCGTCCCGTTCGCGGGCACGCGCGTCGCGCCACTCACGATGCCGTGAGCACGCAGCAACGCGCCGCTACCGATACCGTGAGCGCGCAGCGGCGCGCCGCTACCGATACTGTGAGCGCGCTGCGGCTACCGTTCAGCCGCTGCCGACACCCATCGCTCGTTTCACGGCGTCCGTGGTCGCGCGCGCGGTAGGTCGCACGGCGTCGGCACTTTTGCGCAAGATTTCGCGCACCGTCGACGGATCCGCGGAAAGCTCCGCGTAGCGTTCGCGCAGCGGGCGCAACGTCTCGACGAGGATGTCGACCAGCTCTTTTTTCAAGTCGCCGTAGCCGCGGGCGTTCGCGAAGTGGGCCTCGGCCTCGTCGGCCGACGCGCCCGTCGCCGCCATGTAGATCGTGAGCAAGTTTGTCACGCCGGGGCGAGCAGGGTCGACGCGGATCTCGCGGCCGCTATCGGTCTGCGCCGACATCACCGTCTTCTTGATGCGGTCCGGCGGATCGAGTACGCGGATCGCATGCGCCGAGCCTGGCGCGCTCTTCGACATCTTCTTGGTGGGATCGTCCAATCCCATGATGCGCGCGCCGGCCTTGGGGATCGTCGCTTGGGGCAGCACGAACACGTCGCCGTAGGACGCGTTGAAGCGTTGCGCGAGGTCGCGCGTCAGCTCGATGTGCTGGCGCTGGTCTTCGCCGACCGGCACGTGCGTGGTGCGATAGAGCAGGATGTCCGCGGCCATCAGCACCGGGTAGGTGAACAGCCCGGCGCGCACCTCGCCTTTTTGCGCCGCGGACTTCTCCTTGAACTGCGTCATGCGGTTGAGCTGGCCCATCGACGCGACGCACAGCAGATACCACGTCAGCTCGCCGTGCTCGGGCACGTCGCTCTGCACGAACAGCCGCGACTTGACCGGATCGATCCCCGCGGCGAGCAGCACGGTGGCGGTCTCGATGATCTGACTGCGCAGCGTGTCGGGATCTTGCGGCAGGGTGAGCGCGTGCATGTCGACGAGGCAGAAGATGTTCAGCGCATCGTCCTGTCCGTTCACCCAGTGCTTGATCGCGCCGAAGTAGTTCCCGATGTGGATGCCGCCGGTGGGCTGGATCCCCGAGAACACGACGGGGCGCGCCGGGTCGTTCCGGCTCGATTCCGCTGCGTTCACCGAACCGCGTTCAGGCGTGATAGCGCGGCAGCGCCTCGCGCAGCTGATCGAGCGCCCAGCCGATGTCGTCGAGCGATGCGGCGTAGGAGAACCGCAGATAGCCTTTGCCGGCGGCGCCGAAGCTCGAGCCGCCGAGGCACGCGACGCCCGCGTTCTCCAGCAGCCACTTCGCGAGGTGCTTGTCGTCGGTCGTGAGCTGCGAGACGTTGGGGAACGCGTAGAACGCGCCTTCGGGGATCGTGCACGACACGCCCGGGATGGTGTTGAGGCCGGACACGATCGCGTCGCGCCGCTCGCGGAACGTCGCGTTCATCTTCTGCACCGGAGCGTCGTCGCCGGTGAGCGCGGCGATGCCGGCGCGCTGCACGAACGTCGCGACGCACGAGAACGTGTTGTTGTTGAACAGCGTCACGCGCTGGGCGATCTCTGCGGGCGCGATGCAGTAGCCCAGCCGCCAGCCCGTCATCGCGTACGCTTTGGAGAAGCCATCGACGATCACCGTGCGGTCGCGCATCCCGTCGATCTTGGTGATCGACTCGAACGTGGGGCCGTAGATGTTGCGCGAGTATATCTCGTCCGCGATCACCAAAAAGTTGTGCTGCTGCGCGAGCGCCGCGATCGTCTCGAGGTCCTCGCGCGTGAGCACGCCGCCGGTGGGATTGTGCGGCGAGTTGATGACGACGGCTTTCGTCTTCGGCGTGATCTTCGCGGCCAGCTCGTCGAGGTCGAGCCGCCAGTTGCGCGACTCGAGCAGGTGGACCGGGATCGCCTTCGCTTCCAGATAGCTCGCGGCGGACGCGTACGCCGGATATGCCGGGTCGGCGTAGAGCAGCTCGTCGCCGGGGTCCAGCAGCGCCGAGAGCAGGTTCCAGATGATCGGCTTCGCGCCGGCGCCCACGACGACGTTCTCGCGGGTATACGGCTCCGCGAGCCCGCGGAACGCGCTCGCATAGGCGGCGATCGTGTCGCGCAGCTCGGGGATCCCGGCCGAGGGCGTGTAGTGGCTGTAGTTCTCCTCGATCGCGCGGATGCCGGCTCGCTTGATATGGTCTGGCGTATCGAAGTCGGGTTCGCCGATCTCCATATGAACGACGCGGCGTCCGGTGGCCTCGATCGCCTTCGCGCGAGCGAGGACTTCGAAGGCGCTTTCGGACCCGAGCCGGGACGCGGCGGCGCAGAGATAATCGGAGTGGTGAGCGATGGTCGTCATGGGGAACCTGCAAGCGAGGTCGGCGACCGGAGATCGCCGAACGGGGCGAGACTGATGCGGACGCTGACGGAAGTATTCGCCCCGGGCGCGCCGTCGCTACCGGAAGGGCTACGAACGCTCGTCGTTTCTCCCGACCGAACGGTCGAACCTGGAACGACGGTCCGCGCCACGTTCGCGTTCTACAATTTCGGCGGTGCCGCGGCGACCGGGCTGCGCGTCCGCTTCAACCTGCCGGACGGCCTGCGCTACGTCGCCGGCAGCGCGCGCGTCGACGACCGCGCGCTCGACGACAACCGCGGCGAGACGAGCCTGCTCAGCCCCAACGGCGCCGACGTCGGCGAGGTGCCGCCGGGCGTGGAGCGGCGGATCGCGCTGGCCTACGTCGTGGCGCCGACGATCGAGAACGGCGCGGTCCTGGAGCTCCAAGCGGCGCTCGCGAGCAACGAGACCGACGTCATCGGCTCGAACGTCGTGCGGCTGGTGGCGAGCAGCGCGCCGCAGCTCGAGAACCCGGAGACCGTCGCGTCGCTCGAAGCGGTGCGCGTCGCCGAGCCGGGCGAGGAGATCGTCGCGACGGCCCGCGTGCGCAACAGCGGCCACGCGACCGCGCACGACGTCGTCGTGGTGCTGCCGGTCCCCGACCGCACGGCGTACATCGAGGGCAGCGCGCGCATCGACGGCCGCGAGGTGCCGATCGACGAGCGCGGCGGCGACCCGTTCGGGTTCGGCAACGCCACGGTCGCATCGCCCGCGCTCGCCGCCGGCGCGACGCTCGTCGTCGAGTACCGCGCGCGGATCGACTCGCCGCTCGACGACAACACGCGCATCGTCCTGGGCGGCGCGGTCGCGTCGGCGGAGACGGCCGAGTTCGAGCTGGCCCGCGCCGAGCTGACGGTCCGCAGCGCGAGCCGCTTCGACACCGAGGCGACCCGGCTCGTGGTGGACGCTCCCAGCGAGGTCGAGCCGGGCCGGCGCGTGCGCGTCGGGCTGATCGCCGAGAACAACGGAACCTGCGCCGCGGAAGAAGCGCGCGTGCGGCTGACGCTGCCGGAAGGCCTTCGCTACGCGCCGGGCTCGCGCGCCGTCGACGGCCGGTCGGTGAGCGAGAGCGACACGCCGGGCTCGTTCGTGTTCGCGCGCATCGACGCCGGGCGCCGGGTCGAGGCCGCGATCGACGCGTACGTCGTGTCGCCCGCGGTCGACGGCACGCCGCTCCCGGTCGGCGGTTCGCTCCAGTGGTCCACCGGCTCGCGCACGTTCGAGCGCACGCTCACGGTGCGCTCCTCGCCGCGGTTCCTCGAAGCGCGCAACACGCTGACGCTCGACGGCTCGTCGCAAGTGACGCCGGGGAGCGAGGTGCGCGGCACGATCCGCATCGCGAACGACGGCACGGCGCAAGCCACCGGCGTGCGCGTCGTCATCGAAGCCGATCCGGTGCTGCAGCTGCTGCGCTACGCCGACGGCGGCGGCGAAGCGCGCGTGCAGCCCGCCGGCATCGACGTCGGCACGCTCGCGCCGGGTGCGACGCGCACGTTCGCGCTGGTGGGCACGGTCGCTTCGCCGATCGCCGACCGCTTCGCGATCCGCCTGCGCGCGCGGCTGGAAAACGACCAGACCGCGGCCGCCGTGCTCGGCCAAGTGGAATTGCTCGTCCGGTCGCGCCCGCGCTTCGCGCCCGGCTCATCGGGGCTCGCGTATCCCGCCGGCGACGCGCTGCGCCCCAGCGGCCACGGCGACGTGCACGTCGTCGTCGTCAACGAAGGCACGGACGCCGCGCGCGACGCGCGCGTGCACCTCGACATCACCGACGACGCCCGCATCGAGGCGGTCGACGGCGCGACGCGCGTCGGAACGTCGGTGCTCTTCGGCGACATCTTGCCCGGCGCGCGCGCCGAGGCGACGGTGCGGCTGCGCCTCGCGCGCCTGGTCGCCCGCGGGACGACGATCACCGTCAACGGCCGGCTCGAAGCGGTCGGCCTGCTGCCGCTCGCGCTCGCGCCGGTCACGATCCCGACCGTCGCTGAGCCGCGGTTCGATCAAGGCGCGTCGCTGCGCACCCAGCCGTGGGAGACCGTCGACGCCGGCGAGCCGCTCTACGTTCGCTTGAGCGTCCGCAACACGGGCGACGGCGCGGCCAGCCGGCTCGTGCTGCGCGGCCAGCTCCCCCCGCACACGGCGTACCTGCCCGGCTCGACGCTGGTGAACGACGTGCCGCTGCTCGACGTCGACGGCGGCTCCGTCCTATGGTCGAAGCCGGGCCTGGTGCTCGAAGACGTCGACCCCGGGGTCGAGGTCGTCGTCCGCTACGGGACGATCGTCAACACGCCGCTCGCCGCCGGCACCCTGATCGACGCGCACCTCGACCTGGGCTGGGACGGCGGCGGAACGCTCGCGATCTCCTCGCCCGCGGTCCGCGTCCGCTCGACGCCGGCCTTCGCTGTGCGCGCAAGCGGCCTGCCGTTCTCGGTCTCCGGGATCGCCCCGCGCACCGCGGACGTGCTCGAAGACATCGCCGAGCAGCGCCGCGCCGCGCAGATCCAGCTCCCGCCGCCGTTCGCCGCCCTGCCGCCGCCGCTCGCCGAACCGCCGCCCGCGCCGCCGCCGGCCCCCGCGCCGCCGTCCCCGGAACGCGCGACCTTCCGCTACGACGAAGAAGCGATCGAAGCACGCTTCACACCGGCCCCCCCGCCGCCCGCGCCGCCCCCAGTCGCGCCGCCCCAGGCGGTTGCCCCGCCGCCCCAAGCGGTTGTGCCGCCGCCGCAGCCCGCCGCACCGCCGCAGCAGGCCGCGCCGTCGCCGGAGCCGGTAGCGCCGCCGCAGGCCGCCGCTCCACCACCGCCACCGGTGGTCGAACCCCCGCAAGCCGCCGCTCCGCCACCACCGCCGGTCGTCGAACCGGCTCAGGCTGTCGCGCCGCCGATCCCGGTTGCGCCTCCGCCCGCGCCTGCGGTCCCGCCGGAAGAGATCTACGCGGCCGAAGCAGTCGCGCCGACACCGGAGCCACCGCCCGTCGTCGAGCCGCCGCGCGCCGAAACCGCACCAGCGGCCGAGTTCGCGATGCCGGATGCGGACGTCGCCGCCGGCGCCGTGGCGGCACTCCCCGAGCAGCCAGAGCACGTCGACGACGTCGCCGTGGCGCAGGGCCCGACCACTCCGACCCGTCCCGCTCCGCCTGAACCGGTCGCCGAAGCCGCACCCGCCCCGGAGCCGGAGCCGGTAGCCGAGGTATCGCCCGCAGCCGCGGCCACAGCGCCCGCCGCCGAGGCAGCACCCATCCCCGAAGCAGCACCGGTCGCTGAAGCAGCGCCCGTCGCGGAAGCGCCGCCGGCCCCAGAGCCGGCGCTCGTCGCGGAGGCGGCGCCGGTCGCCGAAGCTGCAGATGTAGGCGCGCAGGGCGCGGCTGCGGCGCCAGCTCCCGTTGAGCAACCACTCGCACCGCCCCCGACCCCGGAGCCCGTCGTCGCCGCCGTCGCGCCGCCACCCGCACCGGCGCCGCCGCCCGAGCCGGCGGCCGTCCGTCAACGCGTTCGGCTGGTATTCGCATACGACGCGCTCGAGCGCGCGCTGCGCTTCCTCGAGCAGTCCGACTACGGCGGCCTCATCACCCATCTCTTCGCGATTCGCACGCTGCTGCCGACGGCGTTCGTCGGCGTGAACGGCGACGTCCCGGGCAAGCTTGCGGCGGAGCGCGAGGCGCTGCGCGGCGTCGTCGACCGGTTGTTCATCAAGATGCGAATGCCGCGCTACGCGTTGACCGGCAAAGATCTCGAAGACCGTTCGAGCCGCGCGGCGCTCGTCGATCTCGTGCGATCGTTGCAAGACGCGCACCCGGCGGACGAGTCCAACGCCGGCGACGCGACGGTGGTGCTCGAAGGCCCGATCGAGACGGCGCGGCTCGTCGCGCTCGCCACGGTGCTCGAGTCCGATCCGCTCGGCAGCGCGCGCCCGTGGCTGATCCTCGCACAGCTTTTGCCGTCCACGTTCGTCACGCCGCCCGGCGGCGAGGCCATGAACGCCTATCGCAGCGCGCTGATCTCGACGTTCAACAACGTCGCGGCGCTGCCGAGCGAAGAGTTCCACCGCGTCCTTGCCGGGACGCAGAACGCTGCGCTCGATGCCGCGTTGCGCGACGTACGTGCGGCGTTGCGCGACGTGCTCGAAGCGGCGGCCGCAAAAGCATAAGCGTGCTCGCCGTCGAGCTCCCGCACGGCGAGTTCCTCGTCTTCGGAATCTTTTTCTTCATCGTCGGGACGGGGCTGATCGCGATCGCGCGTTTCTTCCCGCAGACCAAAGAGCCGATCGTCACCGCCATGTCGCCGGTCGAGACGCTGGCACTCGGCGAGCCCGACGCAACGTGGGAGCCGCAAGCACCGCCCGTGCCGGAGATCGTCGCGCACGCGATCACATGGCCGGCGCTCGTCGACCCCGCGGCCGGCGTGCTCGACGACGCCGAGCGCCGCCGCGTGATCGACGGCTTGGGCATCGTCGGCGACACGTGGTGCGCAAGCATCCTGGCCAAAGCGTTCGAAGAAGAAACGGGCGATCTGCGCGTCGCCGCAATCGAATCGCTAGGCCACTGCACTGTCGAGAGCGTCGCCCCGACACTGCAGCGCGCGTACGCATCCGACGTCGTCGCGGAGCGCTACGCCGCCGTCGACGGCGCCTCACGCCGCGCCGATATCAAGCTGCTGGAACGCGCCCTGCACGACGCGGACACGACGGTCGCCCTCGCAGCGGCATACGGCCTACAACGCGCAAGCCGAAAAGACGTCATAGAAAACAATTTAGTAGCCCGCATCGACGAAGGCGCAAACGAAATCCGCCGAGTCCTAGAACTCCTAACCTAAACGTAGCAACCGCGAGTTCTCGCCAAACAACGATCGTGCCAGGCGGAGTGCGGGACGGTGCGGCGGCGGGGCGTTGCGGAGTTCGCGAAGCCAGGATGGCGAGAGCGAACGGAGCACCGAGCTCCCGGAGGCGCACGATGCGCCGCAGGGAGCGTCCCCGCCACCGCACCGTCCCGCACTCCGCTGCCCCAAAGGTCAGATCGGCGGAATCTTCCGCCCAAAATACTCGGCGATGATGTGCTGCGCAATCGGCGCAGCAACGGTAGCACCATAACTGCCGGACTTCTCCATGTACACGGCGAGCGCAATCTTCGGATTCTTCGTGGGCGCATACGCGACGAACCACGTCGTATTGGGCCCGTGCCCGCCTTCGGTTTCAGCGGTACCGGTTTTCCCGCCGAACGGAAGCCCGGCGATCGCAAGCCCGTACGCCGTTCCACCGGGATCGGTGACTTTGTCCATGCCGGAGTGCACCTCGCGCAGCGACTCGGCCGTCACGTTCACCTTGCGCAACACCTGATGGTCGAAGGTCTTGAGCACACGGCCGCGCGGCGAGACGATCTTCTGCACGATGTGCGGGCGGTACAGCGTGCCGCCGTTGACGACCGTCGCCGTGACGTTGGCCATCTGCAGCGGCGTGGCTTGCATCGCGCCTTGCCCGATCGCGAGCTGGCACACGTCGCTGGGCTCGAGGCGCACGTGATAATTCTTCTGCGTCCACGCTTCGGTCGGCCAGTTGCCGGGAAACTCGCCGGGCAAGTCGACGCCCAGCCGCGAGCCGAGCCCGTACTGCATCGCGTAGTAGCGCAGCCGCTCGTGGCCGAGGCGGAAGCCGAGCTGATAGAAATATCCGTCGGACGACGCCGCGAGCGCGCGCACGAACCCGACGCTGCCGAGCCCGCCGGCGGCGATGTCGCGGAACAGCACGCCGTGGCACATCCACGCGCCCGAGTCGTACAGCACTTGGTTCGGCTTGATCACGCCGCTGGAGATCGCGCCCGAGCCGGTGACCATCTTGAACGTCGACCCCGTCGGCGACGCCGCGCCGATCGCGCGGTCGTACAGCGGGTTGAGCTTGTCGTTGAGCAGCCGCGCGTATTTCTTCTCGTCGATCGGCGTCGCGAACTCGTTGGGATCGAACTCGGGCATCGACGCGAGCGCGAGCACGCCGCCGCTGGACGGGTCGATCACGACGACCGCGCCGGAAAGCCGCTGGCCGCGCCCTTTTCCCCACTTGGCGAGCTCCGCGCGCAAGTTCTTCTCGACGATCTTCTGCAAGCGCCAGTCGATCGTGGTGACCAGCGTGTTGCCCGGGACCGGATCGAGCGGTTTGAGCCTGCGCACCAGCGAACCCGACGCGTTCACCTCGACCTGCAGGCCGCCCGCGCGCCCGTGCAGGTCGTTGTCGTACATGTTCTCCAGGCCGTCTTTGCCGGTGACGTCGTTGGGCGAGTAGCCCATCTTCTTGCGGGCTTTGTACTCGTCTTCGTCGATCACGCCGACGTAGCCGAACAAATGCGCGCCCGTCTTGCCGTACGGGTAGTTGCGCACCGGCTGCTCTTCCATGTCGACGCCGGGCAGGCTGCTCTGCGTCTCCGCGAGCCGCGCGGTCTGCGCCGGCGTAAGGTCGCTCGCGAGGATCACGGGGCCGTTCGGCTCGTCCGCTTTGACCGCGTCGAAGTCGGCGTACGTCTTGCCGTGGTGGTGCAGCAAACGCTGGCGCAATTTCGCTTCGGGGACGCGGAGCACGTCGGCGAGCGTCGCGAGCGTCTTGTCGACGTCGGTGACTTCGGACGGCACGAGCGCGCACACGAACGACGGCCGCGAGCGCACCAGCACCGCGTGGTGGCGGTCGACGATCAAACCGCGCGGCGCCGCGACGGGGATCACCTCGATCTGGTTCGCGCGCGCCGCGGCGGCGAACGTCTCGCCCTGCACGAGCTGCACTTGCGCGAGCTTCACGACGACCGCGACGAGCGCGAGCGCGAGGGCGACGCAGAAGAACACCACGCGCTGGAGCGGGCGTTCGCCCGACAGACGCTCGACGGCCGCCATCAGGTGTACCCGTACCGTTCGATCGTCGTCTTGTCCGTGACGAGCCGGCCGCGCAGGACCAGCCAGCCGAACGCGACGAGCGCCGTCAGCAGCGCGCGCCAGAGCGACGTGTGCAGGTGCGCGACGGCGAAGCCGGGCGGAAAGCCTTCGATGCGCATGATCGACCAGAACATCAGGTCGCGCGCCAGCACCGCGAGGCCGCACAGCACCGCCGGGACGAACGCACCGTCGGCGAACATCCGGCGCGACACCAGTCCCACGAGCAGCGCGACGATCGTCGTCGAGACCGTCCAGCCGCCCGCGGTGCCGGCGAACACGTCCTCGAGCATTCCCGCGGGCAGCGCGAGCATCGCGCCGCGGCGCGAGCCCGCGCGCGACGCGTACAGCACGACGGCGATCGTGACGAGCGACGGCACCGCGCCGCGAAAAGCGAGCAGCGGCACGACGACGGTCTGGAGGAACGTGAGGAGCGCGGTCCAGCCCAGCACCGGCCAATAGGCCGGGCCGACCGTGATCTCCATGCTCCTATATTTTCTGCGGTAGAACGACGACACGCGACAAAGCCGAGAGATCGGCGGCTGGTTGCACGATGGCGGCCTGATCGAGCGCGCCCGCCGGAGCCGGCTCGATCTGCTTGATGCGGCCGATGAGCACGCCCGCGCGGAACGAACGCCCTTCGCCCGTGACGACGCGGTCGCCGACGTGCAGCTTGGCATCCTGCGAGACGTATTGCAGTCTCACGCGCGTCGCCGTGCCGACCGCGATCGCCCACCAGCGGCCGTGCTGCACGACGGCGGGCAGCTTCGACGTGGCGTCGGTGACGAGCAGCACCTTCGACGAGAACGGACCCGCCTCGACGACGCGGCCGACGACGCCCGCGCCCGTCACCACGCCGTCATCGCGGCGCACGTGGTCTTTCGCGCCGACGTCGATCGTCACGATGCGCAGCGACGCTTCGGGGTCGTAGCCGATCACCGTCGCTTCGATGCCGTCGGGGTGCGCGAGCTTCGCGGCGGCGAGATCGGCGGCGGCGGGCGTGCGTGCGAGCCGTTCGCGCAGCTCGTCGTTCTGCGCGCGCAGCACCGCGTTCTCACCGCGCAGGCGGCCGTTGTCCGACGCAAGCTCGGGCGTGCGCATGACGTTGGTGAAGCCGGTGCGCGCGCCGTTGACGATCACCGACAGCGCGAGCTGAAAAAACGTACTCGCCGCCGTGACGGTGGCCGTCAGCGGCGACGTTCTACCGGCGCGCGCGAAATCGAGCTGGAGAAGCGCGACGAGAGCGGCCACGACGACCGCCCCGACTATCGCGAATAGCTTTCTCTCATCCCGATTCGTAAGGATTGATACCACCTCGTCAACCGATCTGCGTGCGGCCGCAGCCGTTCGAGCACATCAGGCGACGCAAGAATCTCGCCGGCACCGCGCGCCACGCATCCCAGGGGATCGTCGGCAACCGTCGTCGGCACGTTCGTGCGCGCGGCGATCTCGCCTGCGAGCCCCGGAATCAAAGCGCCGCCGCCGGTGAGCATGATGCCGGCTTCCATGAGCTCCCCCGCGAGATCCGGCGGGGTCGCCTCGAGGATCGCCCAAGCGGCGCGCGCGATGCGGTCGATGCCGTCGCGCATCGCTTCGGCGACCAGCGTCTCGTCGACCGCTCGCTTTCCCGGCCGCAGGTTCTGCATGTCGGTGCCCGCGATGAGGTACGGCTCCGCGCCCGGCGGGCGGCCGGCGTAGCCGCGCTCGATCTTCAGGCGCTCGGCGGTGAGCGGCCCGATCCCAAAGTACTCGTGGCGCAGCCGGTTGACGATCGCGGCGTCGAACGTGTCGCCGCCGACCTTGATCGAGCTCATGGCCACGACGCCGCACAGGGTGAGCACGGCGATCTCGGTCGTGCCGCCGCCGATGTCGATGACCATGGCAGGCCGTGTGCTGGTGATGTCGAGCCCGGCGCCGACGGCGGCCGCGACCGCCTGCGGGACGAACTCCGTGGTGCGCGGCCCCGCGGCGCGGATTGCTTCCTCGACCGCCTTGCACTCGATGTCGGTGGCGCAGCCGGGCACGCAGGCGATCACGCGCGGCGCGACGCGCGGGCGGGCGGCCATCGCGCGGTCGACCAGCGTCTTGACCAGCGTGTGCGCGCCGCGGAAGTCGGAGATCGTGCCGCCGCGCAGCGGGTGGACCACCCGGATGCGGCCGTGGCTGCGGCCGTCGAGCTCTTTGGCGGCCTTGCCGACCGCGATGATCGCGTCGTCGCTCGCGCGATAGGCGACCACCGACGGCTCGCTGACGAGGATCCCCGCGTCGTGCGAGTAGACGACCGTGTTCGCGGTGCCGAGATCGATCCCGATGTCGGGGCTGAAGGTCGCGCGAAGCGTCCCTGCCATGGTCATCGCGCGTGAACCTCCGAGTGCGCGGGGGTGAGGCGGTAGCCGAGTCGCGGCAGCGCGGCCGCGAAGGCGGCGAGCGGGAAGCCGACGACGGTGAAATAGTCGCCGTCGATGCGCTCGACCAGCGTCGCGGCGAAGCCTTGGATGCCGTAGCTGCCGGCTTTGTCCGCCCCGTCGCCGCTCGCCGCATATGCGTCGACCGTCCACTCATCCAGATCGGCGAAACGGACGCGCGTCGACACCGTCTGATCGAACGCCGCGCCCGTCCGGTCGTCGCGCAGCGCGAACGCGGTGTGCACCACGTGCCAGCGGCCCGACAGCCGGCGCAGCATCGCGCGCGCTTCCGCCGCATCGGCGGGCTTGCCGAGCGCCTCGCCGTCGAGGTCGACGACCGTATCGGCGGCGATGATGAGCTGCTCCGACGGCGTCGCGCCGCTCGCTTTGCCGCGCGCGTGAAGCAGCGCCGTCTCAGCGGGATCCAGGCCGGGCAGCGGCCGCTCGTCGTACGCGCTCGGGATCACCGTGACGCGCAAACCGAGCGACGTGAGTAACTCGCGTCGGCGGGGTGATGCGCTGGCAAGCGCGACGGCATGGAGCGGGGCAGCGTGTTCGATGCATCGAGTGTAACGTGCGCTCGCGCACCAAGACAACGTTTTTGGCGAAATCTGTCGCATGTCACTCGACGTCACACGAGATCGAGGCGGGTCACGTCCTCCGGCGACTCGCCGCGCACGACGCGCCGGTGGTGTCCGTCGCGCACGAAGACGACGGGCGGGCGCCCGAACCGGTTGTAGTTGCTCGCCATGCTGTAGGTGTAGGCGCCGGTGTTGCGCATCGCGACGAGATCACCGGCGGCGAGATCGCGCGGCAGGATGTAATCGCCGAGCTCGTCGTTCTCGCACGACCGCCCGGCCAGCGTCGCCGGCTCATCCGGCCCCCCGCGACGCGAGGCCAGCACCTCGGGCAGGTGGCGGGCGCCGTACAGCAGCGGGCGCGGGTTGTCGGCCATCCCGCCGTCGACCACGACGAAGCGGCGCCGGCCCTGGGTCTTCACCGCCATCACGCGGTACAGCGACGAGCCGGCGCGCGCGACGAGCGCGCGGCCCGGTTCGATCGCCAGGCGCAGACCGCGGCCGGCGGCCCGCTCGGCAAGCCCGGCGGCCAAGTCTTCGACGGCGAGCGGGCGCGGGTCGTCGGGCGCTTCCTCCACGCCGATCCCGCCGCCGCAGATCAGCTCCGCAACCGGCAGTCCGGCCGCCGTTGCGAGCTCGGCCGCGGCGAGCAGCTCGTCGGCGTTCGCGAGGAACGGGGCGACCTCGGAGATCTGCGAGCCGATGTGCGCGTGCAGGCCGATCAGCCGCAGCTGCGGCAGCGCCGCGATGCGCGCGAAGAAACCCGATAGCCGGTTGATCGCGACGCCGAACTTCGTGTTCTCGCCGCCGGTGCGCACGAACGCGTGCGTGTGCGCGGAGATCCCGGTGTTCACCCGCAGCATCACGTCGGCCGGAGCATCTTGCGACGCCAGCGCGGCAAGCCGTTCGAGCTCTTCGTGGTTGTCGATCACGCCGAACGCGACGCGCCGGTCGACGATCGCGCGCAGCTCGTCGGCGCTCTTGCCGACGCCGTGAAAGTACATGCGGTTCGCCGGAAAGCCGCCGCGCTCGGCGGTGACGAGCTCGCCCAGCGAGCACACGTCCAGGCGCAGCGGCGTCGCGGCGAGATGCTCCGCCAGCGCACCGCACAGAAACGCTTTGCCCGCGTACCCGATCGCGATGCCGTGCGGCGCGCACGCGCGCACGAAGCGGTCGATCTCCAGATCCAATTCGTCGAGGTCGATGACGAACAGCGGCGTGCCGTACGCGTCGGCGAGATCGCGCGCGGAGACGCCGCCCAGCGTCTTGTCGACGGCGAACGTTTCCGGCGCCGTCATCGCGCGTAGAGCCCGTGCTCGGCGATGTAGCGGTACACCGGCTCCGGCACCAGATAGCGCACGCTGCTCTGCGCGCGCAAGCGTGCGCGGATGGACGTCGCCGACTCGTCGACGAGCGGGAGATCGCCCAGCATCCGAACCTTCGCGCGGCGCTCCTGCGCCAAGCCCGCGAGCGCACCGTCGACGTCGGCTTCCGTGACGTCGCCGCGCGGCGCGACGACGAGTGCTTCGACCGCGTCGATGACTTCGTCGAGCCGTTGCCAGCGCGAGCGCACGAGCGAGTCGCCGCCCACGACGAACGTCAGCACGGCGTCCGGATAGCGCGCGATTGCAAGCGCGGCAGCAGATCGGCGGTGTAGCCGGTCGCGTCCGGCGCGAGATCGCTTTCGTCCAGCGCGAACGTCACGTTGGATGCGATCGCCAGCCGGATCATCTGAGCCCGGTGCTCAACGGATGCGCTCATCGCGCCGTCACGATAGTGCTTGCCCTCGCGCGTCGGCACGAACAGCACGCGCTCGAGCGCGCACGCTTCGCGCACCGCCTCGGCGACGAAGAGATGCCCGTTGTGAACGGGATCGAACGAGCCGCCGAAAATGCCGAGCCGCATCTAGCTGTAATCGAACTCGACGCCCGCGATACGAACCGTATCGCCTTCTTGCACGCCGAGCTCGCGCAATTTCTTGTCGACGCCCATCTTCGCGAGGATCTGCTCGAAGCGCGCCAGCGCTTCGTCGTTGTCGAAGTCCGTCATGCGCGCGAGCCGCTCGACGCGGTCGCCGCTCACCACGTACACGCCGTCGTCCATCTCGATCGCGAACGGCTCGTCGGCGGTGAGCTGGATCTCCGCGGGCTCCGGCTGCGCGACCTCGGGCACCGGCGTCGACTTGATCGTCTCCCACGTGGCGTAGATCAGCTCGCGCACGCCTTCACCGGTCGCCGCGGAGATGCCGCGCAGGCCGTCGATGCGGCCGCGCAGCGCTTCGAACGTCGCGCGTGCGTCGGGCAGATCGAGCTTCGTGATCACGACGATCACCGGCCGGTCGAGCAGCGCGGCGTTCCACGCGCGCAGCTCCGTCTCGATCGTCGCTTTGTCGGCGAGTGCTTCGTCCGGCGTTTTCGCGCCGTCGATCAGGTGCACGAGCACGCGCGTGCGCTCGACGTGGCGCAGAAAACGGTCGCCGAGCCCCGCGCCTTCGTGCGCGCCTTCGATCAAGCCCGGCACGTCGACCATCACGAACGACTCGAAGTCCGCCACGCGCACCACGCCGAGCTGCGGCTCCAGCGTGGTGAACGGATAGTCAGCGATCTTCGGGCGCGCCGCGCTCACCACCGACAGCAGCGTCGACTTGCCGGCGTTCGGCAGCCCGATCACGCCGGCGTCCGCGAGCAGCTTGAGCTCGAGCTTGAGCTCGCACTTTTCGCCGGGCTCGCCGTTGTATGCAAAGTGCGGCGCCTGGCGCGCGGCGGTCGCGAAATGCTGATTGCCTTGACCGCCGCGCCCGCCTTTGGCGACGCGCACGCGCTCGTGCGGCGTGCTCAGATCGGCGAACAGCCGCGCGTGCCCGCGCGCGCCTTCGTGGTCGATCGCGGTGCGCGTGACGAGCGTGCCGACGGGCACGCGAATGACGAGCTCTTTGCCGGCCGGACCGGCCTTGTTGTTCTGGCCGCCGCCCTTGCCCGACTCCGCGCCGAATTGTTTCTTGAAGCGGAAGTCGACCAGCGTGCCGAGCTCCGGATCCGCGACCAGCACGACGTCGCCGCCGCGCCCGCCGTCGCCGCCCGCAGGGCCGCCCTTGGGCACGTATTTCTCACGCCGCCACGCGACGATGCCGTCGCCGCCATTGCCGGCGGACACGTTGATGACGGCCTCGTCGATGAACTGCACGGCGCTACACAATCAAAAAGAGCCGCTTTGGCGGCTCTTCTCGGCGGTTGCGCGGAGCCGGCTCAGACAGCGGCTGGAATGACGTTCACGTGCTTCCTGTCGCGGGAGCTGGTGAACGTGACGTGGCCTTCGACGAGCGCAAAGAGCGTGTGATCTTTGCCGATGCCGACGCCCTGGCCGGGGTGGAACTTCGTCCCGCGCTGGCGGACGATGATGTTGCCCGGGATGACGAGCTCGCCGCCGAAGCGCTTCACGCCGAGCCGCTGGGCGTTGGAGTCGCGGCCGTTGCGCGTGGAGCCTGCGCCCTTTTTGGACGCGAAGAGCTGGAGATCGAACCGGAACATAGCCGGGGGATCATACCAGACGCCCGGGACCTGGTCAAACGCAAACCTCGGCCCGGCGGGCCTCGACGCGCATCCGGATGGGCCGGCCGGGCCGCAAGGTGACCAGCGGATCCAGCGGGACCGGCGCCGAGTCCAGGCCGCGGAAGCGAACGCGCCGCGCCAGCGTCGCCAGGACGAGCACCGCTTCGGTCCAGGCGAAGCTCTCGCCGATGCAGATCCGGTTGCCGCCACCGAAAGGGAAGTAGGCGTACTTCGGCAGCGCCGCCGTCTCGCCGTTGGACCAGCGCTCGGGGCGGAACGCCTCGGGGTCCGTCCAGTAGCGCGGGTTGCGGTGGGTGACGATCTGCGCCGTGAGCAGCACCGCGCCGGCCGGGACGTCCCAGTCGCCCAGGCGCATGGGCCGGATCACGCGGCGGGCTAGGATCCACGCCGGCGGGCGCAGCCGCATCGCCTCCGCCACGACGTCGCGCGTGAACGGCAGGCGCGGCATGTCGTCCGGGTTCGGGTCGCGGTCACCTAAGACCGCGTCGAGCTCGGCGTGCAGGCGGGTCTCGGCTGCGGGGTTGCGAGCCAGCGCGTCCCACGTCCAGGCCAGCGCGTTGGCCGTCGTTTCGTGGCCGGCGAGGAGCAGCGTCAGCGCCTCGTCGCGGACCAGTTCGGTGGGCATCGGGGCGCCGTTCTCGTCGCGCGACGACAGCAGCATCGAGAGCAGGTCGCCGCGGTCGGTGCCCTCGCGGCGGCGCTGCTCGATCAGCCGGTAGATCACCGCGTCGAGCTGGTTGCGGGCCGCGCCGAAGCGCCGCGTCGCGGGGTGGAACGGGACGTGGTCCAGCAGCTCCGCGAGCGGGCCCAGGCTGGCCGGAAACACCTCCATCGCGCCGGTGACCGCGGCGCCGATCGCGTCGGCGTCGTCGTCCACGTCGGCGGAGAAGAGCGTCGCGGCCGCGATCCGCAGCGCCAGCTTGTTCATCTGCGCGTCGACCTCGACGGTCTCGCCGTCCTCGAGCCGGTCCGCGGCGGCCCGGGCCAGCGCGATCATCGTGGCGGCGTAGCCCGCCACCCGCTCGCGGTGGAACGCGGGCTGCACCAAGCGGCGCTGGCGCAGGTGCAGCGGCTCGTCGCTGGTGAGCAGCCCTTCCCCCAGCAGGCGGCGCATGCGCCGGAGCCCGCGGCCCTTGATCGCGTCGTAGCCGCTCGCGGTGAGCATGCCTTCGATCAGCGCGGCGTCGTCGAGGAACCAGAACCGGGCGCGCGGCAGCCGCCATGAGGCGATCGGGCCGTACTCGCGCGCGACGCCTTCGAGGAACCGGGGCAACCGCGCGAAGCCGCCGCTGCCGCCCATGCCGGCGATCGCCGCGAGCATGGAAGGCCCGGGCGGGAAACGGCGCGGCGTCGCGGCGGCGGTCATGGCGCCAGTGTAGTCCGTGGAAGTTCGAAAGCAAGCACGCAGGATTTGGTTGGTCGATCAACCAACAAACCCTCATGCCCGCTTTGCCGGGGACGAAAGCACGGATCGTCGAGGCCGCCATGGGGTTGTTCTGGGAGCACGGCTACGAGCGCACCGCGATCGCCGACATCGTGTCGGCCGCGGGCGTGCGCAGCGGCAGCCTCTACCACTTCTTCGCAACCAAGGAAGACGTGCTGACGGCGGTCCTCGAGCGCTACCTCGAGGCGCTGACGCCGCAGGTGATGGCGCCCGCGTTCGCGTCGACGCACGATCCGGTGGGCCGGGTGTTCGCGGTGCTCGACGGGTACCGTGCGCGCATCCTCGCGACGGAGTTCCGGTACCGCTGCCCGGTGGGCAGCCTCGCGCTCGAGATGCAGAACGCATCGGAGCGCGCGCGCGAGCTCGTGCGGCAGAACTTCGCCGGCTGGCGCGCGGCGATCGCGCAGTGCGTGCGCGACGCGGCGCCGGTGCTGCGCGACGGCGTCGACGCGGAATCGCTCGCGACGTTCGTGCTCACCGTCATGGAAGGCGGCGTCATGCAGGCGACCGCGGAGCGCGAGATCGCGCGCTACGACGATTCGGTGCATCACTTGCGCGCGTATCTTCACACGCTGGAAAGGATCGAACGATGATGACGTGGATCGCCGTTGGTACGGCTTTGCAGATCGCGATGGTCGTCGCGGGGCATTTCATCCCGCCGCTGCGCGCCTGGTGGGCCCCGGGCGGCATGCTGATCTCACTGGTCGTGGGCTGTCTTGCGGCGCAAACGAGCTGGTCGCAGACGCTCGTGGCCGGCGCCCTGGCCGGCGGTGTCGGTGCGTTCGTCGGGATCTTGATCGCGCTGCTGCTCGGCGACGTGCCCGCGATGCTGCTTGCGCTCGGAACGATCTCGTCGGTGGTCGCGGGCGTCATCGGCGCTGCGGTCGTGACGTTCTTCCGCCGGCGCGGCGAGGCGGCGGCGTAAGATGCGCGCGTTATTCGTTGCCGCGCTCGCGTTCGGTGCGACGATATTCCCGGCGTTCGCGCAAGCGCGTTCGTTCGACGTCGGACACGTCCACGTGACGACGACGGACGCGCCGAAGCGGCTCGACATGGCGGTCACCGTCCCCGCGACGGTCGACCAGGTGTGGGACGCGTTCACGACGCCGGCCGGAATGACGGCGTGGCTGGCGCCGTTTGCGAAGGTCGAGCTGGCGGTCGGCGGCCCGTGGCAAGTCAGCTTCACGGCGGACGGGGCCGCGGCGGGCGGCAACGTGCTGCTCTACCAGCCCAAGTCGCTGCTGGCGCTCTCGGCGATGGCGCCCACGCAGTTCCCGACGGTGCGGCGGGAGCGGACCACGGCCGTGTTCCTGTTCGACGCGGCCGGAGCGAACGCGACCACCGTACGGCTGGCGCAGACCGGCTGGAAGCCCGGCGACGAGTGGGACAAGGCCTTCGACTACCTGGCGACCGGCAACGCGCAGCTGCTCGAAGCGCTCTACCACCGCTTCGCCGTCGGCCCGGAGGCCTGGAAGTAGACCCGTAGAACCGGATTGCGTTTTGGAGAAACGCCGCGTCGTCATCACCGGTCTGGGCGCCGTCACGCCGCTCGGGAACTCTCGGGAAGCCTTCTGGGACGCCCTCGTCGCCGGGCGCAGCGGCGTCGGGCCGATCACGGCGTTCGACTCGCACAAGCTCACCACGCAGATCGCCGCCGAGGTCAAGGACTTCGACGCGGGGGCGCTGATCGGCAAGCGCGAGTCGCGCCGGATGGACCGCTACGCCCAGATGGCGCTGGTCGCGGCGCGCGAGGCGATGGAGGACGCGAAGTTTCCCGAGGACCCCGACGTGCGGGCCCGCACCGGCGCCATCGTCGCGACCGGGATCGGCGGCATCATCACCGTGGAGAACACGACGTTCGAGGTCGGGCCCGGCGAGAAGTGGGACCGCATCTCGCCGTTCTTCGTGCCGATGCTGATGGCCAACGCCGCGTCGGCGCACATCTCGATGATGTACGGTCTGCGCGGGCCCGTGTTTGCCGTCGCATCCGCGTGCGCGAGCGGCAACGACGCGCTCGCGACGGCGTACGACAAGATCATCCTGGGCGAAGCGATCGCGGTCGTCACGGGCGGCAGCGAGGCGACGGTGATCCCCACCGCGATGGGCGGCTTCTGCACGATGAAGGCGATGTCGACGCGCAACGATGACCCCACCCACGCGTCGCGCCCGTTCGACAAAGAGCGCGACGGCTTCGTGCTCGGCGAGGGCGCCGGCATCATGGTGCTCGAGGACCGCGAGTTCGCGCTCGCGCGCGGCGCGCGCATCTACGCCGAGGTTCTCGGCTACGGCCAGGCCGCTGACGCGTACCACATCGCGCAGCCCGATCCCGAGTCCAAAGGCGTGATCCTCGCGATGGAGCGCGCGCTGGCGCGCAGCGGCGTCACGCCGGAGCAAGTCGGCTACGTGAACGCGCACGGCACGTCGACGCCGCTGGGCGACGTGGCGGAGTCGCAGGCGATCGAGCGCGTGTTCGGGGAGCATGCGACGAGCGGCAAGCTCGCGGTGTCGTCGACGAAGTCCATGCACGGCCACTTGCTCGGCGCCGCGGGCGCGATCGAAGGGATCGCGACGGCGCTCGCGCTCGCGCGCGGCATCCTGCCGCCCACGACCAACTACGAAGTGCCCGATCCCGAGTGCACGCTGGACTACGTCCCCAACGTGGCGCGCAAAGCGCAGGTGGACGTCGCGATGAGCAACGGCTTCGGCTTCGGCGGCCACAACACGACGGTGGTGTTCGCGCGCCACGAACAACCGCCGGGCACGTGACCATGGCCGGGGAGAAGCGGCGCGCGAAATTGCGTTCGCTGTTGAAAACCGCAGGTGCGGCCGATATCGACGTGCGGCTCATCGAGCAGGCGTTCGTGCACGAGAGCGCGTCGCGCGAGGGCGGCGGCGCGTCGAACGAGCGGCTCGAGTTCTACGGCGACGCGATCCTCGGGTTCGTCGCGGCGCGCTGGCTCGTCGCGAAGTACAAGGATGCGAGCGAAGGCGAGCTGTCGCGCCGCAAGGCGGCGCTGGTCAGCGGCGACGCGTGCGCGGCGACGGCGCGGCGGCTGGGTTTCGGCGACCTGATCGTGCTGGGCCAGGGGATGTCGAACAGCGGCGGCTCCGACAACTCCACGATCTTGGCGGACGCATTCGAAGCCTTCGTCGCGATCCTCGCGGGCGCGTCCGACCTCGAGCGCGTCGCGCGCTTCGTCGAGCGCGAGCACCTCATGCCCGCCGACAAGGGCGCCACCGGCGAGCCCGACGCGAAAACCGCGCTGCAAGAGCTCGCGCAGGCGGCGCTGCACGTGACGCCGATCTACATCGACCGCGCCGAGGGCGCGCCGCAGGACCGCCGCTACACCACGCAGGTGCGCGTCGGCGACGAGATCCTCGGCGAAGGGATCGGCCCCTCGAAGAAGGCCGCGCAGCTCAGCGCGGCCGCAATGGCGCTCAACACGCTGCGCCACCGCCACCCGCAAGCGCTGGAGCCGCGCGCGTCGAAGGACGACGGCCGGGTGATCGCGCTCGACAAGCGGCGCCGCCCACCGTCCCCCCGCACGCCCGGAGCGCCGATCTAACCCGAATGCGTCTGAAATCTCTCAAGGTCTTCGGCTTCAAGACGTTCGCCGAAGCGACGACGCTCGACTTCGTCGACGGCACGACCGCCGTCGTCGGCCCGAACGGCTCCGGCAAATCCAACCTCGTTGACGCGATCCGCTGGGTGCTCGGCGAGCAGTCGTCGCGCAGCCTGCGCTCGCAGAAGCTCGAAGACGTCATCTTCGCGGGCAACAACACGCGCAAGCCGCTCGGCATGACCGAGGTGTCGCTGACGTTCGACAACACGGAGCGCGTGCTGCCGCTCGATTTCGGCGAGGTGCAGATCACGCGCCGCGCGTACCGCGTCGGCGAGTCGGAGTTCTACATCAACCGCGAGCCGGTGCGCCTGCGCGACGTGCACGAGCTGCTGATGGGCACGGGCCTCGGCCCCGGCTCGTACGCGATCGTGTCGCAGGGCCAGATCGACTCGATCCTCTCGTCGAAGCCGACGGAGCGCCGGGCGCTGTTCGAGGAGACGGCCGGCATCGGCAAGTTCCTCGCGCGCAAGCACGAGGCACTGCGCCGCCTGGAAGCCACCGAGCAGAACGCGATCCGCGTGAACGACCTCATCGCGGAGCTGGAACGGCGCGTGCCGGAGCTCGACACGCAGGTGCGCCGCGCGAAACGCTACCGCCGGGTGACCGCGCGCGTGCGCGACCTCGAGATCCTGTCGTACCTGCGCGCGTCGTCGACGCGCCGCACCGAGCGCGAGCGCGTCGCCGCCGAGCTGGAACTGCATGAGAACAAACGGGCCGCCGCGGCCGCGCGCGCGGCGCAGCTCGGCGCGGCGATCGCGACGCTGCGCGAGTCGCTGTACACGATCGAGCTGGAGCTCGACGGCAACCGCGCGAACGCGCAGACCGCGCGCGCGGAGCTCGCGCGCATCGAGGCCGATCTGGCGGCCGCGGTCGCGCGACGCGACGGGCTCGAACGGCAGTCCAACGCCGTCATCGCGGACCGCGACCGCGTCGAGAGCGAGCGCGACACGCTGCGCGACACGATCGCGTCGCTCGAAGAACGGCTCGCGCCGCTCAACGCGCAGACCGAAGGCTCGCGCGAGCGCGAGCTCGCCGCGTCGGAGGCGGTCGCCGCGGCGCGCGGCGCGCTCGACGCGGTGTACCAAGAGCTGCGCGCCGTCGAGGCGCTGGCGGCGGAGCGCGCGGCGAACGAAGCGGAGCGCCGCGCGCAGATCCACTCGCTGCGCGCCGACGTCGAGCGGCTCGAACGCGAGCACGCGACCGCGCTCGCGGAGCGCGACGAGCACGCGAAAGCCGCCGACGAGGCGCGCGCACGGTTCGGCGAGCGCGAGATCCTCATCGCCCGCTACGAAGCCGAAGCGACGGCGCAGCGCGAGCGCTCCCGCGTCGCGCGCGAGCAGGGCGACGCCGCCGCGGCGCGCGTGGCCGATCTGCAGCGCCGCCACCGCGAGGTTGCGTCCGAGATCGCGGGCGCCGAGTCGCGCCTGCACACCATCGAAGAGCTCGAAGCGGCGCTCGAGGGCCACGCGCACGGCACGAAATCGATCGTCGAGGCGTCGCAGCACGGCCGGCTGCGCGGCTTGCACGGCGTCGTGTCGAACCTCATCTCGACGGACGAGCGCTACGCGCGCGCGCTCGACATCGCGTTCGGCGCGGGATTGTCCAACGTGATCGCGGAGACGTCCGAAGACGCCGAGGCCGCCGTCGCGTACCTGCGCGAGCGCGAGCTCGGGCGCGCGACGTTCCTGCCGCTCGACACGCTCGCGCAGCGCGAGGGCCGCGATCTCGGCAATCTGCGCGACCGGCCCGGCGTGATCGGCTACGCGCACACGCTGGTGCGCGCGGAGCCGCGCTACCGCGGGATCGTCGCGTTCCTCGTCGGGCGCATCCTCGTCGTCGACGAATTGCGCACCGGCATCACGCTCACGCGCGGCGAGGGCTTTCGCGACTCCATCGTCACGCTGGACGGCGACCAGATCATGGGCGGCGGCGCGATCACCGGCGGCCGCTTCCGCAAAGAGCGCTCGATCCTCGCGCGGCGCGCGCAGGCCGAGACGCTGCGCGAGCGCATCCCGCAGCTGCGCGCGCAGCTCGAGGCGATCGAGCGCGACGGGATCGCCGCGAAAGCGGAGCTCGACGCGGCGAGCGCCCAGCGCGATGAGGCGACGGCGCTCGCCAGCGACGCGGAGGTCGCACTGCAGGACGTGCGCACGCAGCTGCAAGGGCTCGCGGTCGAGATCGAGCGGCTCGACGCCGCCGTCGCGACGAACGCCGCGCGCATCGCGGTGCTGCACGCGTCGCGCGAGGACGCCGGCTCGCGGCTGCATGCGCTCGAGCGCGTCGCCGACGATCACGTCGATCTCTCGGAGCAGCGCGCGGCGCTGGAAGGCGCGCTGGCGGCTGCGCGCGAGCGCATCGCTGCGGTCGAGGCGGAACAAAGCGAGGTCGCTGCGACAGCGAGCGCGCTGCGCGAGCAGATCGCCGCGCTGAGCGCGGAGCGCGACGGCACCGTGACGCGGCTGGGCCTGCTCGACGCGGACGCCGAGCGCGCCGCCGCGGCGCGCGAGACGATGCTGCGCGAGCTCGAAGCACTACGTGCGCGCGCCACCGAGCTGGACGCCGCGCTGGTTGCCGCGCGCGAGCGCGTCGCGGCGGCGGACGCAGCGGTCGACGACGCGCGCAAACGTCGCGAGTCGACGGCTGACGCGGCCGCCCAGCACGAGGCGGACGAACGCGCCGCGCAGAGCGCTGACCGCGAAGCGACCGCGGCGGGCGAGTCGGGTCGCATGCGGCTCGCGGAGATCGATGCGGAGCTCGGCATGCTGCAGCAGACGTTCGCGCAGAACCCCGCGACGGGCGACGAGCAGGACGATGTGCTCGCGCGCTATGCGGACGAAGCGAACGAGATCCTCGACGAGCTGCCGCGGCTGCGCGAAGAGCTGGTGCGGCTGCAAGCCAACGTCAACCTCAACGCCGAGGCCGACCGCGACGAGCTCGTCGAGCGCGAGCGGTTCCTGCGCGAGCAGATGGACGATCTGCACCGCGCGCGCGAGACGCTGCTCGCCACGATCGCCGAGATCGAGACGTCGTGCCAAGTGCAGTTCAACGAGACGTTCGACGCGGTCAAGGCGAAGTTCGCCGAAGTTTTCGGACAGCTCTTCCCGGGCGGCGAGGCGCGGATGTGGCAGACCAACCCGGAGAACTTGAGCGAGACGGGGATCGAGATCTCCGTGCAGCCGCCGGGCAAGAAGATGACGGCGCTCGCAGCGCTGTCCGGCGGCGAGCGCGCGATGACGGCGTCGGCGCTGATCTTCGCGCTGATCGCGGTGAAACCGTCGCCGTTCTACCTGCTCGACGAGGTCGATGCGGCGCTCGACGATGCCAACGTGGAGCGGCTGTCGAACAAGATCCGCGACGTGTCGGCGACGGCGCAGATGCTGATCGTCACGCACAACAAGAAGACGATGGAGCTCGCGCAGCGCATGTACGGCGTGACGATGCAGGAGCCCGGCGTCAGCTCGATCGTCAGCGTGACGCTCGACGACCGGCCGGTCGCGCCGCCGCAGGTCGAGCCGGAACGTGAACCAGCCGCCGTCTAGCGGCGCTGCGCTGATCTCGGTGTACGACCGCACCGGCGTCGTGGCGCTTGCGCGCGCGCTCGCCGAGCGCGGCGTGCCGGTCTATGCGACGGGCGGCACGCGCGCGCACCTGCGCGATCAGGGCGTCGACGCGCGCGACGTCGGCGAGCTCACCGGCTACCCGTCCCTGTTCTCGGGGCGGGTGAAGACGCTGCACCCCAACGTGTTCGGCGGCATCCTGCACGACCGCGACGACCCGGTCCACCGCGCGGAGGCGCAACAACACCGCATCCCAACGATATCGACGGTCGTGGTCAACCTGTACCCCTTCGAGGCGACCGTCGCGCGCGAGGGCGCGACGCTGCAGGAGGCGATCGAGCAGATCGACATCGGCGGCGTGTCGCTGCTGCGCGCGGCGTCGAAGAACTTCGATCACGTCACCGTGCTCAGCGATCCCGAGCAGTACGGCGAGTTCGTCGCCGCGCTGCCGCACGGCGGGCTCGACCACGCCGCGCGGCGGCGCTGCGCGACGCGCGCGTTCGAGCGCACCGCCGAGTACGACAGCGCGATCGCGCGCTACCTCGAGTCCGGGCTGCTCGCGAACGAGCTGCCGGGATCGCTCGCGCTGACGATCCCGATCGAGCAGCCGCTCCGCTACGGCGAGAACCCGCAGGACCGCGCCGCGTTCTACCTCGCGCGCGAGGCGCAGCTCCCCGAGCAGCTCGGCGGCAAGGCGCTCTCGTACAACAACCTGCTCGATCTCGACGCGACGCTGCGGCTGCTGGTTCGTTCATCGACGCCGGCGGAGATCGCCGCCGGAACCGGCGGCGTTCCGCCGTACGCCGTCCCGCGCCGGCGCGCGCCGCGATCGTGAAGCACACCGTGCCGTGCGGCGTCGCGGAGCGCGACACGGTCGCGGATGCGGTGCGCGAGGCGCTCGACGCCGACCCGGTCTCGGCGTACGGCGGCATCATCGCCGTCGACGCGCGCCTCGATCTCGCCGCGGCGGAGCATCTCGCGGGATTTTTTCTCGAGATCGTTGCCGCGCCGGCGTTCGACGACGACGCGCTGGAGCGTTTGCGCAAGAAGAAGAACCTGCGCATCATGCGCTATCGCGCCGGCGCGCCCGAGCGCATCGCGGCGGAGCTGCGCGTGCGCAGCGCGCTCGGCGGCGTGCTGGCCGAGGACGACGATCCGCAGGCGCCGCCCGAGCGCTGGACGGTCGTGTCGAAACGGCAGCCGACGAACGAGCAGTGGCGCGATCTGGTCTTCGCCTGGGACGTCGTGCGGCACGTGAAATCCAACGGCGTCGTCGTCGCGCGCGACGGCGTGTCGCGCGGCATCTGCGCAGGGCAGACGAACCGCGTGAGCGCGGTGCAGATCGCGGCGCACCGCGCGCACGGTTTCGTGCACGGCGCTGCGTGCGCGAGCGACGGCTTCTTTCCGTTCCCGGACGGCCTCGTCGCCGCGGCGGAAGCGGGCTGCACCGCGGTCATCGCGCCGCAAGGCTCGATTCGCGACGCCGAGGTGATCGCGGCGGCGGACGACCGCGGATCGCGCTCGTGTTCTCCACCTACCGGTACTTCCTGCATTAGCGATGGCGGGCTTCATCATCCGGCTGGTTTTCTTCGCGCTGCTGCTCGGCGGGTGCGCGTATCTCTTCCAGATGTGGTG